>NZ_LDPY01000001.1:2762950-4144425 GCF_001038505.1 Puniceibacterium sp. IMCC21224 | reverse complement strand
AGGCGATGAAGGACGTGATACTCTGCGATAAGCCATGGGGAGCTGAGAATAAGCTTTGATCCATGGATTTCCGAATGGGGCAACCCACCTGACAGTTTGTTATAATAGCCTTCGGGCTGCTTATAATGGCTGAAACAGGTACTTATTACCTGAATACATAGGGTTTTAAGAGCAAACCCGGGGACTGAAACATCTAAGTACCCGGAGGAAAGGACATCAATAGAGACTCCCCTAGTAGCGGCGAGCGAACGGGGACCAGCCGAGTCCTGAGAGTGACCAGAACGACCTGGAAAGGTCGGCCATAGCGGGTGACAGCCCCGTATGGGAAGCTCAATGGAACGTATTAAGTAGGCGGGACACGTGAAATCCTGTTCGAAGATCGGAGGACCACCTCCGAAGGCTAAGTACTCCTTACTGACCGATAGCGGAACCAGTACCGTGAGGGAAAGGTGAAAAGCACCCCGACGAGGGGAGTGAAACAGTACCTGAAACCGAACGCCTACAATCAGTCGGAGCTTGACTGGACTCTAATAACAATCTGGGGCCATGAGATTGTCCTGTAGAAACGGCTGGAAGAGAGCAGAAGTACTGTTCTCCGGCAGCGGAAGCGATAGGACGAGAAACATGGCTGACGGAACTTTGCAGTGCTTATGCTGATAGCCGGACTGACGGATATGGGCCATGAATCATTGCGGCACGGAGGCAGGATGCCTTGGCAAGTCGGAAACGACCCCAAGGCTGGCAATCTCCGCAGGCCCAGGTTCTGGAGCGGCGCGCCAAAGCGCCTCTGAAGTCTATCCTGCGTTACGATCTGGGCCGCAAACGTGGGCCATTTGGAAATGCGGTTGGACTTTCGGTGGGTGAGCATGGCGAAACCTGGGTGGGCTTTGGCTCAACCTATACCTACCAATTCGGACGCAGCCCGCTCTATGCGGAACTGCATGCAATGCGGGTCTTTACGCCGATAATGGCGGATTTGACCTTGGCGGACCGGTTCGAATTTAGATCGGGAATTGAGTCTGGGTTACGAAGGCCGGGAAGGCTGGCGCTATAGCGTCAGTTACGATCACCGGTCCAACGCAGGGATCTATGACATCAATCCGGGAATTGAGACCGTTCAATTCGGGTGAGTGTCCCGCTTAAGTAGAAGATTATTATTAGTGTCCAGTCTTGTGACGGCGTACCTTTTGTATAATGGGTCATCGACTTGGTCTATCTAGCAAGCTTAAGCCGTTAGGTGTAGGCGCAGCGAAAGCGAGTCTTAATAGGGCGTTGAGTTAGATGGATCAGACCCGAAACCGAGTGATCTAGGCATGACCAGGATGAAGGTAAGGTAACACTTACTGGAGGTCCGAACCCACACCTGTTGAAAAAGGTCGGGATGAGTTGTGCCTAGGGGTGAAAGGCCAATCAAACTCGGAGATAGCTGGTTCTCTGCGAAATCTATTTAGGTAGAGCGTCATCCGAATACCCCGGGGGGGTAGAGCACTGGATGGTAATGGGGCCCCACAGGCTTACTGATCCTAACCAACTCCGAATACCCGGGAGTACTAGATGGCAGACACACAGCGGATGCTAACGTCCGTTGTGAAGAGGGAAACAACCCTGACCTACAGCTAAGGCCCTAATTCATGGCTAAGTGGGAAAGCAGGTGGGACGACCAAAACAACCAGGAGGTTGGCTTAGAAGCAGCCATCCTTTAAAGATAGCGTAACAGCTCACTGGTCTAAATAAGTTGTCCTGCGGCGAAGATGTAACGGGGCTCAAGCCATGAGCCGAAGCTTAGGATGCCGTAAGGCATGGTAGCAGAGCGTAGTGTGACATAGTTCCATGTCTCTTTTGCCTCTTTCGGGAGGTATTGGAGACGCGGAGCTTTCTGTGAAGCTGGCGCGTGAGCGATCCGGTGGAGAGATCACTAGTGAGAATGATGACATGAGTAGCGACAAAGAGTGTGAGAGACACTCTCGCCGAAAGTCCAAGGGTTCCTGCTTAAAGCTAATCTGAGCAGGGTAAGCCGACCCCTAAGGCGAGGCCGAAAGGCGTAGTCGATGGGAACCAGGTTAATATTCCTGGGCCAGATGGAAGTGACGGATCTCGAAGATTGTTCCTCCTTATCGGATTGGAGGGCCGTTGAGAGGTTCCTGGAAATAGCTCCATCGCTAGATCGTACCCTAAACCGACACAGGTGGACTGGTAGAGAATACCAAGGCGCTTGAGAGAACTATGTTGAAGGAACTCGGCAAAATACCTCCGTAAGTTCGCGAGAAGGAGGCCCGGTTTCTAGGCAACTAGAGGCTGGGGGCACAAACCAGGGGGTGGCGACTGTTTACTAAAAACACAGGGCTCTGCGAAGTCGTAAGACGACGTATAGGGTCTGACGCCTGCCCGGTGCCTGAAGGTTAAAAGGAGGGGTGAGAGCTCTGAATTGAAGCCCAGGTAAACGGCGGCCGTAACTATAACGGTCCTAAGGTAGCGAAATTCCTTGTCGGGTAAGTTCCGACCTGCACGAATGGCGTAACGACTTCCCCGCTGTCTCCAACATAGACTCAGCGAAATTGAATTGCCTGTCAAGATGCAGGCTTCCCGCGGTTAGACGGAAAGACCCCGTGCACCTTTACTACAACTTCACACTGGCATTAGGCCGAACATGTGCAGGATAGGTGGTAGGCTTTGAAGCGTGAACGCCAGTTTGCGTGGAGCTTCCCTTGAGATACCACCCTTGTTCTGCTTGATGTCTAACCGCGGTCCGTTATCCGGATCCGGGACCCTGTGTGGTGGGTAGTTTGACTGGGGCGGTCGCCTCCTAAAGCGTAACGGAGGCGCGCGAAGGTTGGCTCAGAGCGGTCGGAAATCGCTCGTTGAGTGCAATGGCAGAAGCCAGCCTGACTGCAAGACTGACAAGTCGAGCAGAGACGAAAGTCGGCCATAGTGATCCGGTGGTCCCAAGTGGGAGGGCCATCGCTCAACGGATAAAAGGTACGCCGGGGATAACAGGCTGATACTGCCCAAGAGTCCATATCGACGGCAGTGTTTGGCACCTCGATGTCGGCTCATCTCATCCTGGGGCTGGAGCAGGTCCCAAGGGTACGGCTGTTCGCCGTTTAAAGAGGTACGTGAGCTGGGTTTAGAACGTCGTGAGACAGTTCGGTCCCTATCTGCCGTGGGTGTAGGATACTTGAGAGGAGTTGCCCCTAGTACGAGAGGACCGGGGTGAACGAACCACTGGTGGACCAGTTGTCGTGCCAACGGCAGTGCTGGGTAGCTAAGTTCGGACAGGATAACCGCTGAAGGCATCTAAGCGGGAAGCCCCCCTCAAAACAAGGTATCCCTGAGGGCCGTGGTAGACCACCACGTCGATAGGCCGGAGATGTAAGCGCGGTAACGCGTTCAGTTGACCGGTACTAATGGCCCGATAGGCTTGATTTGATCCAGTAATAGCCAGGTTTGGCTCGCTGGAACAAAAGCATACACACCAAGTGGAACGACTTGGACAACGTTGATTGAGGAAAACAACCCTGTCGAGTGCGCAAGCATCCGATGTTCAGGGATTTATTTGGTTTGGTGGTCATAGCGCGAGCAAAACACCCGGATCCATTCCGAACCCGGCCGTTAAGTGCCGTAGCGCCGATGGTACTGCGTCTTAAGACGTGGGAGAGTAGGTCACCGCCAGACCTAATAAGTCCCTGAACAAATGTGTATCTCTCAACGATGTTCAGCGATATCGCCTTGGCATATCCAAAATCGGAGCGCCATAAAACTGTCGCGGGATGGAGCAGCCCGGTAGCTCGTCAGGCTCATAACCTGAAGGTCGTAGGTTCAAATCCTACTCCCGCAACCAAAAACTTTGACTTAACAGTCGCTTAGAAGCCGCCCTACCGGGCGGATTTTTGCGTTCAAACATTTCGGAAGCACTGCGGAAGCAAGAGGGCGCGCAAGGCTGCGAATGTATGCGCAGTGACGATCAAAGAATCCGACTCAAAGCCGCCGCTGTGTCGGATGCCGCCACCCATGAGCAATTCAGCTTTGTATCGCAGCTGTCCGGTAATCCCCCCCGAAAGTAAGGGGCTGCGGAAGTAGAATTTTCTCGGCAAGATGCATGAGGAGATTCAGATGAAGATGACGAGATACAGTGAGCCGCAGATCCTTGCGATCCTGCGCCAGGCCGAAGGCGGTGTTCCGGTGGCCGAGCTTTGCCGCGAACATGGTATGAGCACAGCGTCCTTTTACAAATGGCGGGCGAAGTATGGCGGGATGGATGCTTCAATGATCGCGCAGACCAAGGCGCTTGAAGACGAGAACCGACGCCTGAAGAAGATGTTCGCAGAGTTGAGCATGCAGAACGAGTTGCTGAAGGGGTAATCCCCCCATTTTTAATGGGGTGCAGCCGTAGAACTTACGCGGCCATTTTCAGTTTCTGTGCGGGTGTGATGCCGCCGATGCCCATGTTCGGGCGGTCGTTGTTGTAAGTCCAGAGCCATTGCGTGGCGAAGTCTTGGGCCTCCTCGATGTTTTCGATGATGTGTTGGTCCAGCCATTCATTCCTGACGGTGCGGTTGTAACGTTCGATGTAGGCGTTCTGCTGGGGCTGTCCTGGTTGGATGTGCTGGAGGGTAACACCTTGTTTCTCAGCCCATTCCAGCAGCTTGATGCTGATGTATTCAGGGCCATTATCGACCCGGATCGTGCCGGGCTTGCCACGCCATTCGATGATGCGATCGAGGCTCCGGATCACGCGTTCAGCAGGCAATGAAAAGTCGACCTCAATGCCAAGCCCTTCGCGGTTGAAGTCGTCCAGCACGTTCAGCAGTCGAAACTGACGACCGTCGCTCAGCCTGTCGGCCATAAAGTCCATCGACCAGGTCATGTTGGGGGCCTCGGGTACCGCCAGCGCGTCGGGTTTATCCCGCTTTAGCCGTTTGCGGGGCTTAATCCGCAGGTTCAGTTCCAGCGCGCAATAGATGCGATAGACCCGCTTATGGTTCCACGGATGACCTTTGACGTTGCGCAGGTGCAGATAGCAAAGTCCGAAGCCCCAAGTCTTCCTCGTATCCGTCAGCCCGACAAGCAAATCGGCAATCTGTTCGTTCTCATCGCTCAGAAGCGGGCTGTAGCGATAGCAGGTCTCGCTAACCCCAAAGGTGCGGCACGCCACGGCGACACTGACCCCGCGTCGCTCTACCGCCGTTGCGGCCATCTCTCGTCGCTGAGATGGCCCAGTCACTTTTTTCCAAGGGCTTCCTTCAGCAACTCGTTCTGCATGCTCAACTCTGCGAACATCTTCTTCAGGCGTCGGTTCTCGTCTTCAAGCGCCTTGGTCTGCGCGATCATTGAAGCATCCATCCCGCCATACTTCGCCCGCCATTTGTAAAAGGACGCTGTGCTCATACCATGTTCGCGGCAAAGCTCGGCCACAGGAACACCGCCTTCGGCCTGGCGCAGGATCGCAAGGATCTGCGGCTCACTGTATCTCGTCATCTTCATCTGAATCTCCTCATGCATCTTGCCGAGAAAATTCTACTTCCGCAGCCCCTTACTTTCGGGGGGGATTACCAAGGAAGCCCTTGGAAAAAAGTGACTGGGCCATCTCAGCGACGAGAGATGGCCGCAACGGCGGTAGAGCGACGCGGGGTCAGTGTCGCCGTGGCGTGCCGCACCTTTGGGGTTAGCGAGACCTGCTATCGCTACAGCCCGCTTCTGAGCGATGAGAACGAACAGATTGCCGATTTGCTTGTCGGGCTGACGGATACGAGGAAGACTTGGGGCTTCGGACTTTGCTATCTGCACCTGCGCAACGTCAAAGGTCATCCGTGGAACCATAAGCGGGTCTATCGCATCTATTGCGCGCTGGAACTGAACCTGCGGATTAAGCCCCGCAAACGGCTAAAGCGGGATAAACCCGACGCGCTGGCGGTACCCGAGGCCCCCAACATGACCTGGTCGATGGACTTTATGGCCGACAGGCTGAGCGACGGTCGTCAGTTTCGACTGCTGAACGTGCTGGACGACTTCAACCGCGAAGGGCTTGGCATTGAGGTCGACTTTTCATTGCCTGCTGAACGCGTGATCCGGAGCCTCGATCGCATCATCGAATGGCGTGGCAAGCCCGGCACGATCCGGGTCGATAATGGCCCTGAATACATCAGCATCAAGCTGCTGGAATGGGCTGAGAAACAAGGTGTTACCCTCCAGCACATCCAACCAGGACAGCCCCAGCAGAACGCCTACATCGAACGTTACAACCGCACCGTCAGGAATGAATGGCTGGACCAACACATCATCGAAAACATCGAGGAGGCCCAAGACTTCGCCACGCAATGGCTCTGGACTTACAACAACGACCGCCCGAACATGGGCATCGGCGGCATCACACCCGCACAGAAACTGAAAATGGCCGCGTAAGTTCTACGGCTGCACCCCATTAAAAATGGGGGGATTACCCACGGCAGTCGGGTTATAGCTGCTTTCAGCTTCGACCAGGGCGCGGAACAGGATCTGCCAGTCGTCGGCACCCAGACCAACCTGGCGCAGGGCGCGGTTCCCCTGGTGGCGGACGGCAGTCGTCTGGATCAGGGAGAGGATGTGGTCGCGACCGGAAGGCAACGTGGCGTCCAGCGAGGCCAGAACAACATCGGCTTCAGTGCTATCATCCAGACCAGCCCATGCAGGCCGCTCGCCATGAAAGGTCCAGCCAGATGTCCGGGCCGTGCCGTCGCGGCCGAAGGCGATGACGTCAGCCGCGCTCCTCGAGGATGATGCTGTAATCAGGACCAAAGCGCAGATCGCGCCCGTCACCGAACTCGAGATGATGTTTGAAGAGCCCCGGCCATATGTTGAAATACCGCGGCTCGGGCCCGTGCGGGGTGATCCGGGTCGAGACCAGAATGGCTTCCGGCTCACCCTCGCGCAGGTAGATGCACTGGTAGCGCGGCTTGCCATCGTCCGGGAACCCCACGAGTTCATACCGGCAGCGGAACGCGATGCCCTTCTCGGACAAGTCTTTGACACCATCGATGGTGATCAGGATCTGGTTGCGCGCTATCGGCATGTTCGGACTCTCCCCACGAGAACCCTTCTACTTCACGACACTAAGGCCATAAAGACATATGGAGTCAATACGACATATTACAGAAAAATACATATTGCACGATAGTTGCCGCAACTTTTGCGGGAGAGCGACATGAGACGACAGGCGATGGCAGCTGCAATGGGGGTGATGGCGGTGTTCGGAGCCCCTGAGAAGGCACAAGCCTATGACATCGACTGCGCCATCATGCTCTGCATGGCGGGTGGTTTTCCCCCGAGTGCTGTCTGCGCGCGAGCCTATCGCACCATGATCCGCCGCATCACGCCCTGGCCAAGCCTGCCGCCCTTCGGGGTCTGCACCTTCGCCCATGTGCCGGTTGAGCTGGGCGGGCCCGGCGGAAAGGGCGAGCTCGACACCAATTTGCCCGAATACGAATGGCTGAACCGCACTCATGTGATCTGGTTCACCGGGCGCTCCTACGAGCCGCGCGACGAGCCACGTCAATGGGACTGGTCGATCCGCTCCTGCGATCGCGAGAACCGGACCTGCCGCTACATCCAGCGGGTCTACGGGTCCCACACACCCTGGCCCGCGACATTCGTCTCGGAAAGCGGTCAGGAGCTCGCCTATCCGACCAGTGGAGGGCTTTGGCACTTCTATTCTCGTAGCATCATGGTCGAATTCGGCGACTACGAGGGCAACATGGGCCACTCGGAGTGGTTCTCCTACTGATCCAGAGCGCCCGATGCCTTCAGGGTGACCGGGCGCAGGTCGGCAAGATCTGCATCAAAGCGTTCCGGATCGACATGCCAGCGGCGGCTCACCGAACCGTCATTCCAACGATAATCGGTGAACAGGTGAAGCTCCTGCGCACCGTCGTTCAGAAACCCCTCCTGAAAAGGCCAACCTGTCTTTCTCTTCGCCATGTACCCGCGCCACTCGTACCGTTCTTGCCGTTATGTCTTTCGCGTGGGGGACGGGATCAAAGCCTCAGGAAGCGGACTAGCGCTTCGCGAAGAGTACTTCGGGGTCGACATTGAGCGCCTTGGCGATGCGTTCGAGAAGGTCGAGCGAGGCCGCAAACTTGGCGTTCTCGACCTTGCCCATATGGCCGCGGCTCACATCGGCCCGATGAACAAGCTCCTCCTGGCTGAGGCCGCGGGCGCGTCTCAAATCCTGGATGTTCAGTGCTACACGGTCCCGTAAGTTCATGCCCGCGAAACGGACACGATGCGCGAAATATCACCACGCGATATATGTTACATTCGGAGGTGTGGGGAGGCCTTAATCTGCGTAGGCGAGGTCGCCAGGTCGATTTCTCTACCTGACGGCAGGACACTCGATGTACCGTTTCGCTATCATTCTGACTATCAGTCGCTCTTATCGAAGGCAGATTAGCATGTCTTTGCAGCATTCAGGGTCTCGCTGGGAAATGGCGAAACAGCCTGAAAGAGAATAAACGTAGAGCCATGAAGCGGCTTCCTGAATGCCGCCAAGTTTTTGAACCCGACACACTGCAAAACAATCCGAAGTGGCATTGAGAATTTCCAATCCATTAAGCGTGGCTGTACGAATAAAAAGCAGCTTGACGACAAATGCGATATTATGATCCATTAACCAGCAGTATTGGGGGTAGCGATAATTCTCGCATAACGCCTCGAATCCTCAGCCAAATAATGAATCAGTCGATCAAATTGCAAACTTGCCATGTCAAAACTTATATCTCAATGAATTTGACGAGCGAAGAAATTCTTAAGTTCTAATAAGACCGCTTCGGGCGCCTCTTCCTGAAGAGTGTGGCCGCAATCGCAGGCCCGTCCTGAGACGCTGAAAGCCTTCTCCTGCCAAGTCTGGAGAACGTCATATTTCTGACCGACGAAGCCTTTTGCGCCCCATAGCACTAGGACAGGTGCCTGAATCCTGTTGTGATCGTCCTGCTTGTCATGCTCTAAGTCGATGGTTGCGGCAGCCCGGTAATCTTCGCAAATCGCGTGGCGGGTTGCAGGATCCAAGTAGCAGCGCAAGTACTCGCGGAAGGCCGCCTCTTCCGTCGCGCCCTCGTTCCTGATCTGGCTGCCGATGTGGTGACGCAGGAAATATTCGGGTTCCGCACCGATCATCTTTTCCGGCAGAGGATACGGCTGGATCAGGAAAAACCACCAGAAATACCGCGTCGCAAAGTTCTTGTCGGTCAACGAATACATCGTTGCAGTCGGGGCGATGTCGAAAAGGGCGACACTGCGCACTGCATCTGGAAAATCGAGTGCCATCCGATGTGCCACGCGACCTCCTCGATCATGGCCGACGACGTGAAAACTGTCGAACCCCAGTGTCCGCATCAGCGCGATCGGATCTTTCGCCATCTCCCGTTTCGAATACGTGATGTGATCGCGGCCCCCTTCAGGCTTGTCACTGTCGCCGTAGCCTCGCAGATCCATCGCAATGACGGTGTATTTCCGGGCAAGTTCGGGCGCGATTTTGCGCCAGGTCACATGGGTCTGCGGATGCCCGTGAAGCAGGAGAAGCGGCTCGCCGGTCCCTGCCTTGGCAAACCGAATGCGGGGACCCACAGCAGGTACGAAGTCGTGCAGAGTGAAGCCGTTCAGAAATGGCGAAGGTCCAAGATCGGAAATCTCTGTCATCGTCTCGCTCCAAGCCACGGATTGGCGGCGAAATGGCAATCCTCAAACGTCACAATATCGTCCTTGTATCCCAGCGTCTGATCGATCGCGTCGAGCCCTTCCATCAATTGCTTGCGCAAGGCTGCGTCGATGTCGAACGCAATGGTCGCAACGGGCGTCTCGATCCGCTGCGCTTGGAGATCGACGGTCAACCGTACCCCCGGTTGTGTCTCTGTCGCTCGAACCAAAGAAATAATCTCCGCTTCTGACAGTGACAATGCGGGAAGCCCGTTGCGGGCGCAATTGTCGAAAAATATCCCGGCATAGTCCGTGCCTATCAGCGCTCTTATCCCATATTGCATCAATCCCCAGACTGCATGTTCCCGGCTGGAGCCGCAGCCGAAGTTAGAACCTACGATCAGAAATGTCGCGCTGCGCGTTTCCGGTCGATTCAGGATGAAATCCTCCCGCGTCTGGCCCTTGGCATCAAAGCGAAGGTCATGGAAAAGCCCTTCGCTCAGACCGGCACGGTCGATCCTCTTCAGAAACTGTTTCGGCATGATGACGTCGGTATCGATATTGGCCGCCGGAAGGGCCGCCGCTGGTCCGCTGACCCGGATAAAAGATTCCACTTATGAGTCCTCCTGTGAAAACTGCCTGCTGTCGGTGATATGGCCCGTGACGGCCGCGGCCGCGACCATGGCCGGGCTCATCAGGTGCGTGCGAGATCCGCTGCCCTGCCGCCCCTCGAAGTTGCGGTTCGTCGAAGACGCGCAGCGGTCATATGGGGCGAGAATATCGTCGTTCATCGCAAGACACATCGAACATCCCGATTGCCGCCACTCGAATCCGGCATCGAGGAAGATGCGATCCAGCCCTTCTTTCGATGCGGCATTGCGCACCGCAGTCGATCCCGGGACGATGATGCCGCGGACCCCTGGTGCAATCGTGCGGCCCTTCAGAATCCGCGCAGCGTCGCGCAGGTCTTCGATCCTGGCATTGGTGCAGGAGCCGATAAAGGCATGGCTGATCTCTGTTCCCGAGATCGGATTGCCGGCGCGCAGGCCCATGTAGCTTTGCGCGCGAAACATATCGCGGCGGCGGCCTTCGTCGCCTTCGGTCTTCGGATCCGGGATGAGTTCGCCGATTTGAACCGCCTGATCCGGGCTGGTTCCCCAGGTCACCATGGGCGCGATATCATCCGCATCCATAACGACGTCGCGATCGAATACCGCGCCATCGTCGCTTTTCAACGTGGACCAAAAGGCAAAGGCAGCATCCCACATCTCATCTTTCGGCACATGCGTTTTTCCTTTCAGGTAATCGAAGGCCTTTTCATCGGGGGCAATGATGGCGCCCCGTGCCCCAGCCTCGACGGCCATGTTGCAGACGGTCAAGCGCGCCTCGACACTCAGGTCGCGGATCACGTCACCGGTCAACTCCATGACGTACCCCGCGGCCCCCGACGCCCCGATCTGGCGGATAAGCGCGATGATAATGTCCTTGGACCGTACGCCGACGCCAAGCTTACCATTCACCGTCACGCGCATAGCCTTGAGCCGCTTGTATACCAGCGTCTGGGTGGCCAGATAATGCTCGATGTCCGAGGTTCCGATCCCGAACCCCAGAGCTCCTAGAGCGCCGTAGGTGGTTGTGTGGCTGTCGCCGGCGGCAACCACCATTCCGGGGAGGATGCGACCTGACTCGGTCATGACAACATGTTCGATGCCCTGCATCGGGTGGAGGACGTCATAGAGCTCGATCGCGAAATCTTCACAGTTCCGGGCGAAATACCGGTCCTGTTCGGCCGCACCCGTATCGGGCATCTCGCCATTCCTTTGGGGAAATGTCGAATTCACGTGATCAACGGTGCCAAGCGCTGCTTCTGGGCGCCAGACCTTGCGATTCCGCTCACGCAGCCCGCTGAAGGCCTGCGGCGAGGTGTATTCGTTAAGAACGGTCCGGTCTATGTAGAGCAGTACTCTTTCGCCCAAGGCGTCCAGGTCGCGGACCACGTGGGTGTCGACCAGCTTGCGATACAGCGTCTTTTGTTCAGTCATATGCACTCTCCAGATTTACGTGTCCGTATGAGGGGCCCTGCGCGCAATTCCTTTTCTCAATAGAGCAGCCCCGACGGCATCCTCAGCAGCAAGACCCGCGCCATCAAAAGCCAAAATCCCCCGATGAGCAGACCTGCGATCAGGGCCCGCTGAAGCCAAGTGCGCAGGCTGCCGTGGCCGAACTCCGCTGTTGGCATGAGCACGCCAAATGCGGCAACCGCTGTTGTGGCAAACCCGAGGATCGGGATCAGCCAGACCCAGAGCAGAGAGGTGGCCACGAACACCCATCCGCGAACCGGCGAGTTCGACGCATCAATATGCTCCACCTTCATCGTCCTTCCCGAGAGACGGGCGCGGATGGTCCCGATCAGAGTCAGCGCCGAGAGGATTGCGAGAACGGTGGCGATGGTTCGCGGGAATACCGACCCCATCGGCGTCATTTCCCTTGACAGCAGTAGCGCCGCGCCGGAAATCCCGAGGCACGTCAGAATAACGATCACGTTGCCTGGTCTCGCGTCCGGGCTCGTCTCCGGCCCGGTCGCGGCGAACGCCGCAGGTGCGCCCTCGGTCACAACGGCCGCGGCGGCCTTGCGTTGTCGTGGCGCCGCCCAATATGGAAACGCTACTGTTACGATGGCGGCCAGAATAATGCCGATGCTGATCGGACGCGCGAAGAAGATGCCAAGGACATTGCCGGTTGCATTGCCGATCAAGTAACTCTGGACGAAGCCCTGCTCGGCGATCGACCCCAGCACCAGCCCCAGAACGATGGGCGAAGGTTGAATCCCATACCGGTTCAGCACCCATCCGGCGAGGCCGAGCGTGACCATTACCTGCACATCATGCATGCTGGAGTGGACAGCGTAGGATCCTGCAATCGTCATGAACGCAATCGACGGGACGAGCAGTGACTTGGGAAAACGCGTAATGAAGCGATAGGCATAGCGCCCGATGAAAAGACCGGTCGGCAGCATCAGCATCGTCGCGATCAAAAGGCCGAAGATGAAAGTATACACAATCGGCGCATCGGACGTGAAGAGCGACGGCCCGACCTTGACCCCCTGCACGAGCAGAGCACCAAGAATGATCGCATCGGGGGGTGTGCCGGGGATCCCGAGAACGAGCGTCGGGATGAAGCCGCCGCCAACTGTGGCGTTGTTGGCCGCTTCCGTCGCGATTACGCCATCGGGAGCCCCTTTTCCGAATGAATCCGGATGTGAGGATGCACGCCGCGCCTCAGTATAGGAGACAAGACCCGCGATCGAACCACCCGCGCCGGGAAGGATGCCCACCACTGTCCCGATCACGGAAGAGCGCAGCACATTCACCTTGCTGCCGAGAACCAGCCGAAAGGCTTCGCCGAGGCGCAACCCGTCTTTTCCTTCGGTGGGCTTGATATGAGGGTCAGGGTTCATCACCAGGTCGATCATGACCGGGACACAGTAAAGGCCGATCAACGCCGCAGTGATGTCGATGCCGCCCAAAAGGTTTTGCATCCCGAAGGTGTAGCGGATGTCGCCGCCGACCACAGCAACGCCCACCATGGACAACAGCAGCCCGATGCAGGCGCCCATCAATCCCTTCACGGTATTTCCGACGGAGAGTGCCGAAACGAGCGTAAGGCCAAAAACGGCGAGCCAGAAATACTCTGCCGGGCCGAAGGCGAGCGCGATCTTCGCCAGCGGGGGCGAGACGAACAAGAGCGCCAGCGCGCCGACGATCCCGCCGATGACCGACGCGAGGGTCGCGATGCTGACAGCGAGGCCCCCGTCCCCCTTCTGCGCCATCGGATAGCCGTCAAATGTCGTGGCAATCGAGGATGGTGTCCCCGGCGTGTTGACAAGGATCGCTGCAAATGCCCCGCCATAAACGGCGCCAGTGTAGATCGCGCCAAGTGCGACGAGGCCCGAGGCCGGAGCCAGCACGAAGGTGAAAGGGACCAGCACGGCCACGGCCATTGTCGCCGACAGGCCTGGCAGTGCGCCGATTATGGTGCCAAGGACAACCCCGGCAAGCGCAAGGCCGAGGTTGCCAGGGGTCAGTGCCCCCAGCAGGTAACTTAGGATTTCCATCAGCTATGCCCTATTTCACGATCCCGAGGGCACGTGCGCCTTCCATATATTCTTCAGTGCGCTCAGCCATGAAGTTGGGAACGTCCGCGTAGGGGACATCGATGAGAACAAAACCGACCTGCTCCATCTGCGCGCGGAATTCAGGGTCGGCGTTGATCTGCGAGACGAGATCAGAAACCTCCTGCCGGACCTCTTCCGAGGCGGAGCTTGGGATTGCAACGCCACGGTATGACCCGCCGATCATGTCAAAGCCAAGCTCGGTAAAAGTTGGGACATTAGGATAGATGCTCAGGCGCTCTTCGGCCCCCACGGCGAGGACGCGGACCGACTCACCCTGCGAGACACCGGAGGTCGAATAGACGAATGCGGCAGAAACCTGCCCACCAAGTGCGGCCGTGACCGCAGGGGCGGTGCCGCCGAACGGAATGTAGGTTGTGGTTATATCTGCCAGCTCGTCGAACTTAACCTGTGCCAGTTGGTTGGCACTGTTGGTACCCGAACCTGCGAAGGTGACGAGGCCAGGGTTCTTCTTGGCGTAGTCGATCAGATCCTGAAGCGTCTGGAAGGGGCTGTCCTTGCCGACAATGATGGCATCCGGCGTATAGTGGAAGAAATTGACGTTCGTGATGTCTTCCGTCTGGTACCCGGCCGAGCCAGCGACCGGCTGCAGAACGATGTGGGGCAAGTTGGTTATCATGATCGTCGAGCCGTCATCCGCCAAACCGTTGAGCTGCGACCAAGCCTGAGCGCCGCCCGCCCCCGCCTGGTTCTGGATGATCAGGTTTTCCCCGGTGATCTTCTGCCAGTACTTCTGCTGAAAGCGCGCAGCCGTGTCGCTCTCGCCACCCGGCGCGAAGGGAATGATGTAATTCACAGGGCCAGAAGGATATTTGGTTTCCTCTGCCGATGCCGAAGTCTGGCCCGTGAATGCGATCAACGCGCAAGTGACAAGCGTATTGGTGATCTTCCTGATGGTCATCTCGTAGTCCTCCCTGGATTGCTTGGCCAGCACTCGGCGAGAAGGGAGTGCGGACCGACTCGGGTGATTATCAGTATTGCTTTGTATTCAGTAAAGTTCAGAATTATCACTCTAGCTGTGCATCTAATACATAAATGGGGAGTTAGTCACTTGAGCGTTTCAGACTTGGATTTTTTCGCGCATCTCGCGCGAAAGGAGAACCTGAGTGAAGCCGCATTGGAGCTTTACGTAACTCCGTCCGCTGTCAGCCGCAGACTGGGGCGGTTGGAAGACCGCTTGGGCGTGAAGCTGGTCAACCGCAGTACCCGGACCTTCGCGCTTACCGCGGAGGGCGAGGCCTATTATGCAACCGCACTCGATATCCTGGGCCGAATACGCACGGCCGAAGACAAACTCCGCGGCGCACCCGGGGAGTTGACCGGAGTCTTGCGCGTCAACGCCACGATAAAATTCGGGCGCACCTTAGTCGCACCGATCGTCTCCGAGTTTGTCAAACTCCATCCCGGAGTGCATGTTCAGCTCATCCTGAGCGATACCGCGCAAAACCTTGTCCAGAATGGCTATGACCTCGGAATCCGGCTCGCGCCGGAAGGTCAGGACGCCGAGGTAAGCCGACGCCTTTTGGGGAATCGAAGATATCTTTGCGCGTCTCCCGACTATCTCCGTCGGGCAGGCACGCCTACACGATTGTCGCAACTGATAGAGCACAACTGCATCACGCTGCGTCAGCAGAACGAGGCATTCGATTCGTGGAACTTGGAATCAGACGGCGAAATCCATTCGGTTCGCGTTAAGGGAACGTTGAACAGCAATGACGGGGATGTGGCTCTTAGTTGGACCGTTGCGGCGCACGGTATAATGCTGCGGTCGGAATGGGATATCGCGCCGCTCGTCGCCGAAGGGAGGTTGTCCGTCATCATGCCTAAGTACAGTCAGAACGGGGACGTGATTGCCGTCACGACGAAACAGAATGAATCGTCTGACAAGGTCTGGCGGTTCGTGGACCTGCTGTCCGAAGCACTTGAACGTCACGCGAGAATCAAACTTTAGAATTTAGATCAGAGCTTTAGCCTCTGGGCTACGGCAATGGGTCCTTCTGCGTCACGAGATTTCGGTCAAGCAATGTGACCCCTCCGACGGGTTATCGCAGCTGGGATGACCCAACTGCGGCCTTGCGGCTCATTCGTCAGATCCTTCGGAAACATGTTTCAGTCTTTGGTCAGTCGTGAGGGCTGCCGACATGATGCTGGTTGATGCAGTTCCGGCAAGCCTATCGGCCGGGCAAAGCTGCCACCATGTATGAAACAAAATCCATTTGACATGTCAGATTAACATGTTATTGATCTCATCACGTTTTCGATGGGTTTGGAATCATCTCATGATAAGACTTGCAGCAAACACCAGTCGCTCCGGTGACAACTCTGCTTTGCTTGCTGCTCTTCCCTGCGGCACCAAGCCAGCCCTGTCTTTGGCTGTGTCACTAGCAAAACATAGCGGTCGAAATCTGCTCCTAGGTGTCGAGCAAAAGCTTGCGTCCGATGCCCGAAAAGATGAATTTGGAGTAGGGTCAGCCGGTTGGACTGGGTTGGCTCGGCGCATGCGAACTCAACTGAATTTGGAACTTGCAGATCATCATGGCGGAACCAACAGAGACGGAACTCTCGGCGGTAGATTTCGCCTACAATCAGATCATCGATCTTGTGCTCACACGGAACCTGCGACCGGGCGAGAAGACCTCGGTCTATCAGTTGGTAGATCGGCTGAATATCGGGCGGACACCGGTGCGCGAAGCGATCAATCGGCTTCAGAGCGAAGGATTTCTGACGGTCTCAGGGCGCAGCGGAACGGTCGTGAAGCCAGTCGACCGAAGAGAGGCGCAACAACTGTTCGCGCTGCGTTTAAACTTGGAGCAATTTGCCGCGGATGGGGCCATCCAGAACGTGACCGATGCGCATCTGGACGCCCTGCAGAAGTCGGTGGACCGATTGGGATCGGTCGGCACGACAGCGGATTTCGTGAGAGAGAACTCTGTCTTTCACGCGGCCATCGTGGCTCTTGCAGAGAACCCGACGTTAAACCGTTTCTATGCGCAGCTGCAGATGCAGTTGCACGTGGTGGCCTATCTGGCGGAACGCGGGGCCAACCCCGCCGAGGCTATTGCACGCCATCTAGAACACCTCGACATCGTGTCGGCATTGCGCGACCGCGATGCACAGGCACTGAAAAGCGCACTTTCCAAACATGTAAGAACGACAGAACAAGCCATTCTGGGGCGCTAACGCGCGGCGTCGGCCTGAATTCGTCGATTTTTCGGGGCACGGGCGTTCACCGACCTGCCCCGCAGTGCCGCGCCTCCGCGAGCGTCACAAAGCCTCGCTCATCCCTTCAGACGTGTGCGCCAAGCAAGACCGGCGCTGCCAATCACATTTTGCCACGCCACCCCGCAGGAGACTGACATGCGCCTCGAAAACAAGACTGCCATCCTCACCGGGGCCGGTTCTGGGATAGGCCGCGCCGCCGCCCTGGCCTTTGCCAGGGAAGGCGCGGCGATCTGTGTGGCCGATATCAGCAAGGACGCCGGTCAAAAGACCGCCGCAGACATCGTGTCGGCGGGCGGAAGCGCCTTTTCGGTCCAGGCGGATGTGTCGAACTACGATCAGGTCGCGGCCATGGTGGACACGGCCGAAGAGACCTGGGGCAAGATCGATATTCTGGTGAACAACGCGGGCTATGGCATCGGCGGCACTGTCGTCGACACGCCCGAGGATGACTGGAATCGGCTGATGGCGACCAACGTCAACGGCGTGTTCTTTGGATGCAAGGCGGTGATTCCGATCATGACGGCGCAGGGCGGGGGCTCCATCATCAACACCGCCTCGGCGGTCTCGGTTGTGGGGATCTACAACAGGGCGGCCTACGTCGCCTCGAAGGGCGCCGTCGCCGCACTGACCCGCGCCATGGCCCTTGATCATGCGGATGCCAAGATCCGCGTGAACTGTGTCGGTGCAGGTACGGTCGAATCCCCCTACTACGACACCTTGTTCAAGGAGAGCGCCGAGCCGGAGACGCTGCGCGCGCATCTCGAGCAGCGGCAATTGTTCAACCGCCTCGGAAAGCCAGACGAAATCGCTGCGGCCATGTTGTTTCTCGCAAGCGACGAAGCGTCGTTCTGTACAGGATCGACACTGTTTGCAGACGGTGGCTGGACAGCGCGCTGACGCGCCCACAACGGACAAAGGAACCTGAGACATGGAATTTGTCGAAGCGATCGAAGCGACGATGGACGACATTGCCAACGCCTGCGAGGCCTGCGGCAAATGCTTCACCGCCTGCCCGATGACGGAGGCTATCGGGATCGATGATGCCGAGCCGACTCAGGTGCTGCACGGTATGATTGACCTGCTGCGCGGCGGCAAGGGCACGGCCGAGGCCGCAACCTGGGCATCGGCCTGTTCCAGCAGCGGCATCTGCGCCGAAGCCTGTGATTACGGCGTGGACCCGCGGATGCTGGTCCGGCTGGCCAATTATGCGCGCATACGGACGGACGCCGGCCCGCAAGTCAAGGCAAACGCGATGAAATCCTTCCGCGCCATGGCCAAGACCGTGCGGATCGTGTCCCGGCTTCAGCTACCGCAGCAAGAAATCGACCGTCTTCAGCCCCCGAAGGGCGCACAGCGGGTCGAACGCCCCGATGTCGCCCTCTATACCGGCTGCAACATCCACAAGACACCGCACATCCTCGTTCTCTGTCTCGATGTGCTGGAACGGATCGGAGCCAGCTATCAGGTGATCGGAGGCACATCCGCCTGTTGCGGGATAAATCAGTTCCGCTCCGGCGATGGCGAAACGTCGGGCCGGGCCGGCCTTAGCACGCTTGCGCAGATTCAGGACATTGAGGCCAAGACCCAGGTGTCATGGTGCCCCAGCTGCCAATCCCAATTCGACGAGATCATCATCCCGAACTATCAGAAGATGAAAAACGACCGGACTTTCGGCCTGCAGCCGTTCTATGAATACCTTGAAGAGAACCTCGACCGGCTCCGGCCACATTTCACCCAGAGGGTCGAAAAGACGGTCGCGCTGAACGAGCGTCCAGGCCTTCGCGGCGTGACCAGGGCGGTCAAGAATATCCTCGCCGCGATACCAGGTGTGGAGCTCGTCGAACTGGACGTTCCACGGGTCGGTCTCATGTCCAATTACCTGACCGTCACGCCCCGCTTCAAGGATGAGTTGCGCGAGATCGAGTTTCGGGCCGCAGCGCAAGCGGGCGTGACCACATTGGCGACCGTGTTCCACGCCTGCCACCGGGAACTGTGCCACTTCGAAAAGAACGTGTCGTTCGAGATCATCAACGTCATGGAGATCATTGGCCAGAGCATGGGCCTGCATGCCGACGATATCTACAAGCGGATCAAAATGATGGATGGGGTCGACCGGATGATCGGTGAGTGCAGCGACCTGATTGTAGAGCATGCGCTGGACCCGAACGAGGCCCGCGACATTCTGCTGGCCGACCAGCTGGCGGCAAAGCCCGTGCAGGGCCCGGCAATCGAAAACGCCTGAACAGGCGAGAAAAGAGATGCGGCAATGACAAAACTGACTTTCGTACTTCCGGCGGGCGAACGCGAAGAGCACCTGACCGAGACTCCAACCTCGGCCATGAACGTCGCGCGGCTGAAGGGCGTGCGCGGCATCGAGGCGGAATGCGGCGGCGCGCTGTCCTGCGGTACATGCCACGTCTACGTCGACGAGGCCGATATGGACAAGTTGCCGCCAGCCTCGGAAGAGGAGATGGAGATGCTGTCGTTGGTTGCCTCGGAATTGAAAGAAACCAGCAGGCTCTCTTGCCAGATCGAACTGTCGGACAACATCGACAGCCTCATCCTGCACATTCCTGCGACCCAGTACTGATGTCGGGTCAGACGGATATGCCCTCGAAGTTGCGCATCGTGATAGTGGGAGCGGGACACGCTGGATGTCAGCTCGCCTTTTCTCTGCGCAATAACGGCCACGCAGGAGAGATCGTTCTGATCAACGGCGAGGCGGAGCAGCCGTACCAACGGCCCCCACTGTCCAAGGGGTTCCTGAAATCCGGCCACCGCGCGGCCCTGTTTTTTCGCGAGGACAATGCTTTTGCGCAGCAGGGCATCACGATGGTCACGGAACGGGCCGCCTTCATCGACCGAGTCAGGCAGAACGTCAGCCTACACTCCGGCGCCCAGCTTGCCTACGATCACCTCGTTCTGGCGACGGGCACCTTTACCCGGCGTCTCTCCTCCCCGGACGGGGATGTGCGGTATCTCAAATCGATCGAGGATGCCGAAACACTGCGTGCCATGCTGCCCTCGGCAAACCGGCTCTGTGTCATCGGCGCAGGGTTCATCGGGCTCGAGTTTGCGGCGTTCGCCGCGGAACACGGCAAGGTCGTCGATGTGGTCGACATGGCTCCGGCCTTGATGAGCCGCGCCGCATCCGCGCAGGTTTCATCCTTTTTCTTGCGGCGCCATCAAGAGGCGGGCGTCCGATTTCATCTTGGCGCGGAAATCGTCAACATGATCAAGGTCGGGAATCATACGCAAATCCGGCTTGCGTCCGGCGCCGAACTCAAAGCGGACATTGTCGTCGCCGGTATCGGCGTCCTGCCCGATACGGCGCTCGCAGAGAGCGCGGGGCTGGACACCGCGAATGGCGTGGTGGTCGACCAGTATCTTTCCACATCGGACCCCGCCATCTCGGCTGTCGGCGATTGCGCCAACTTTCCGACACCCTATTTCCCGACCCCGATCCGGCTTGAGAGCGTCCAGAATGCCAATGACCACGCCCGGACGTTGGCACTTCGGCTCACCGGTCAGCCCGAGCCTTATACCGCGCTGCCATGGTTCTGGAGCGATCAGGGCAATGACAAGCTGCAGATTGCGGGCCTCACCGGCAAGGCCGACCTTCAGGTGCTGCGGGGCGCGCCGGATCAGAACCGGTTCTCGTTGTTCAGCTTCCGGAACGACACGCTCTTTGCCGTGGAATCCGTCAACCAACCGGCCGAGCATATGGTGGCGCGTCGGCTGATTTCCGGACACGTGGCCGTTTGCCCCGACAGGATCGGCGACCAGACCCGCGACATAAAATCCTTTCTCACACCAGCCGCTTCAGGAGTTCGTCATGCCGCAGTTTGAAGGCGTCTTTCCCTACATCGTCTCACCTGTGAACGGTGACGGCACGGTACGCCGGGATGTTCTGGCAACCCTGTGCGACGACCTCATCGGCAAGGGCGTGCATGGCCTGGCGGCTCTGGGATCCACCGGCGAATTTGCCTATCTCGATGCGGCCCAGCGGGCGGACGTCGTCAGAACGACGGTCAAGGCGGCCAAAGGGCGCGTCCCGGTCATCGCGGGAGTGTCGTCGACAAGCACCGCGGATGCCGTTTCCCAGGCCACGACCTATGAGGGTCTGGGTGCCGATGGCATCATCGCCGTCATTGACGCCTATTTCCCACTGACCGAGTCCGACGTAGAGGGATACTTCCGCGCGATCGCCGATGCCGTCGATCTGCCGATTGTCATCTACACCAACCCCAATTTCCAGCGGATTGACCTGTCACTCGACCTGATCGCGCGGCTCGCGACGCATGAGCGCATAAACTATATCAAGGATGCCTCGTCCAACACCGGTCGGCTGTTGTCGATCCTTACACGCACCAAAGGGCAGATCGACGTTTTCGCCGCTTCGTCTCACATCCCCACCGCCGTCATGATGATCGGCGGGCGCGGCTGGATGGCAGGCCCGGCCTGCCTCGTGCCGGAGCAATGCGTGCAACTCTATCGCCTTTGCGTCGCCGGGGAATGGGATCAGGCGCTGATGATTCAGAAAAAGCTCTGGGCGCTGAACGAGGTGTTCAACCGCTTCAACCTCGCCGCTTGCGTCAAGGCCGGCCTGTCCTTGCAAGGTTACGACATCGGCGACCCGATCCCGCCGCAGGCTCCGCTGCCGGACAGCCAACGAAGGGTTTTGAAAAACCTGCTGGACGACTTGTCTATCTGAACTTGAGACCAAATTCTCCCACCCCCAAAGAAGGACTGACCATGCGAGAGCCTAGCCAGCCGCCCAACCTTCTCAGCGATGCCGAGATCGAACAGTTCTGGTCCGATGGTGTCATCATCGTCCGGAACCTCTATTCGCCCGAATGGGTCGATAAGCTTAGACACGGTCTGAACGAGGTCTGCGGGATCGACGAGGCCGCCACGACCACCCCGGCCGAGCCCCTGTTCCGCAGCGATGCCTATACCTGGCATACGAACGATCATCTGCGCGATTTCTCGCTTTTTGGGCCATCGGCTCATCTTGTCAAACAAGTGCTGAGGACTGACAGGCTCAACTTCTTTTGCGACCAGATTTTCGTCAAGCAGGCCTACAACTCCGAGCGCACGCCCTGGCACCACGATTTCACTTTCTTCCCACTGACGGGAAATCAGATCGCCTCGGTCTGGACCTCGGTCGATCCGGTGAGTGCCAACCGGTCTGGACTGGAATTTGTCGTGGGGTCGCATCGCTGGCCACAACGGTTCCGTCCGCTTGGCGTCGGAGGAATCGTGAAGTCGGTCGCACAGATGGACGCTACGCCCGATCCCGAGGACCTGCGCAGCAAATATAAGATCGCGAGCTGGGATATGCAGCCAGGCGATGCCGTCCTCTTCCATGCGCTTACGCTGCACGGCTCGCGTGGGACCTCGGGGAAAACCGTGAACCGCCGGGCGTTGGCGACGCGCTGGTGCGGCGACGATGCCCGCTACACGCCCACGGGAAAGGAGCTGCAGGTCGCCTGGCCGCATGGTTTGAACCCCGGTGATTCGATCGGCGGCCCGGTTTTTCCGCAGGTTCTGCCTGAGATGGTAGACCAAGAGATCGCCGCTAGGCTGCGCGGCCCGATCCCACCCGATCCCGCTATCGTGGCGCAGAACCAGTCTCTGGCAAAACGATTTGAAAAGGTTCCGCTGTGATGGCCCGCTTTGCCGATGTCTGATCCTTAACGTATCCCGGATAGCTACGTCGCAAAAACGCGGCGGCCACCGATCTTGAAATAATCCGCAACCCTTTGCAATCCGCCATCGCGCGGAGCCCTCCGGCCTGCGCAGGTCCGGCGGCCTATACGGACGTGCACCACTTCGGCGACCCGATGCAAAAGCAGGCGCCGTGCTCCTCCCACAATATAAAAGACAGGAAGGTAACATGAATACAATCAATCGCGGCCTCGTCCGCATGTTCGACCGCTACATGCCGGATCCCCTGATCCTGGCGGTGGTTCTCACCATGCTGGTTTTTCTCGCGGGCATGCTCCTCGAAGCACAGAGTCCCACAGCCATGGCGGAGGCCTGGTACGGAGGCTTTTTCAAGCTTCATGCCTTTGCAATGCAGATGACACTAACGCTGGTGACGGGCTATGCCATCGCCCTGAGCCCGGCATTTCGGCGGCTGGTCGACAAGATCGCGGCACTTGCCACAACTCCCGCGAAAGCCGTGATCCTCGTCACGCTCTGCACCCTCGTGGCCAACTGGATCAACTGGGGCGTCGGCTTGGTCATCGGCGCAATTCTTGCCCGTGAACTGGTGTCACGTGTCGAAGGCGTGGATTACCGCCTGCTCATCGCCGGCGCCTACAGCGGGTTCATGGTCTGGCACGGCGGGCTTTCGGGCGCGGCGACCCTGATCATGGCGACCGAAGGCAACTTCCTTCAGGAAGCTGCCGGAGGATTGATCCCAGTGAGACAGACGATCTTTTCGGGCGTAAACCTTACCATTACGGTTGCGGTGTCTGCGGTCGTGATTGCAACGCTTCATTTTGCGGGCAAGGGCATCGACTCTCCCGTCGGCTTCAAACCGGCGCACACCGAGGTGGTGGTGGAAGAGGTGGAGGCCACCCCCGTTCCGTCATCTCGTCTTGAACGCAGCCGGGTCCTCGGACTGCTCACCGCGCTGCTGGGGTTGGGTACGGCCGTGTGGTATTTCGCCAGCGGCGGCGGCCTGAACCTCGACGCGGTCATCTTCGTCCTGATCTTCGCGGGGATCCTGCTTCACGGCTCGTTGCGGACCTATCTCAGGGTCGTGACTGAAGGAACCAGCAACGCAACCGGTGTCATCATCCAATTTCCTTTCTATGCGGGTATCATGGGAATGATGGCGTCTTCCGGTATGTCGAGCGACATCGCGACCTACTTTACCCAGTTCGCAACCGAAACGACCTTGCCGCTCCTGACGTTCCTCTCTGCGGGATTGCTCAACATCTTCGTTCCGTCGGGCGGGGGACAATGGGCCATTCAAGGGCCTATCGTGATCGAGAGCGCCCAAGCACTGGGGGCCTCTGTCCCCAAATCCATCGTGGGCTTCATCTGGGGCGACGCCTGGACGAACCTGATCCAGCCTTTCTGGGCCTTGCCCGCTTTGGCGATCGCCGGTCTGCGTGCCAAGGATATCATGGGTTTCTGTGCGCTTGTTCTGGTGACCACTGGCGTGACCATCAGCGTGATACTTTTGGCGTTCGGAATGTTGACCTGAGGACGGGAGAGGTTGAGATGACACGTACGTTCGACAGCCGGGCCCGACCTGGAATGAGAGTGATCATCGTGCATGGCGCGCACGGTGGTCGCGATACGAACTGGTTTCCCTGGCTGGACGATACGTTGACACGGGAGGGAATTGAGGTTTTGCGCCCTCAATTCCCGACTCCCGCAGGGCAATCGCTGAAAGCCTGGTTCGACGTCTACGACGCCGCGGTGACGCCGCTGCCCGACAGGCCGACCATGCTCGTCGGTCACAGTCTTGGAGTGGCGTTCTGCCTGCGTGTGGCGGAACGATCTGCGTCGGGTTTCGAAGGATTGTGCCTGGCCGCAGGGTTTATCGGGGCTCTTGATCTTCCCGACTACGATGCAATCAATCGCACCTTCTTCGAAACGCCTTTTGACTGGCCGAGAATACTCCAGAACACAAACAAGACTATCCATTGCTGGGCCAGCGACAACGATCCCTATGTTCCTCTCCCCAGGTCCAGATGTATATCCGAAGCCCTCAACAGTGAATTGCAGATCGTGAGGGGAGGGGGGCACCTTGGGAGTGAGTCTAGTTTCTTTATTTTTCCGCAAGTATCGCGAGTTATTCTCGACCGATTTCTGGATGTGTGCTCAAGATAAATCCGCGTGCTCTATCACCAATATAACCTACCGAAGAAATCACGTGTGAATCTATCAGGCTGAGCCTGACCAGATGTCTGGCCTAGCTCATTGTTGCCAGGTCCTAAAATCGCAAATGCTCTGGCATATACTTAGTATCTTTTCGGAAAAATCCCGGTAGTAGAATTCGTGAAACGACACGAAATATTCGACCTCGGGCATTTCGATCTCCGACTTGATGATGACGAGCCTTCCGCTGTCGAGGTGACGACGGAAAAAGGCCGCCGGGAGCAAGGTCACGCCTAGCCCCGCCGCAGCGAGTTCCGCCAAGGCGGCGGTGTTGTTACAGTGAATATAACGGCGAAAAGGCAGCTTCTCGTTTGAGGTCACAGATCTGAGCGCGTTGAAAAGCACCGACTGTTTTGATTGGGTCAACAGTGTTTGATCGAGCAACTCAGACAGCTCCAGGACGCCGCGGCCTTTTGCAATACTAGGGCTCGCAAGCCAGCACAGTTCAACATTCCCCAGCGCGAAATGGACAAACTCCGGCTGATCCAGAAACATCGGGCATATCGTAAGGTCCAGTTCGCGGCGCTGCAGGCGGTCGAGCAGGTTTCGGGTCAGATCGATCTCGGGTTGAATTGTGGTGTCCGGATATTGCTGCAAGAAGATTTCAACCAATTCTGGCATCCACGACAACGCCACCAGATCAGTGACGCCGATGGCAAAGCGTCCGGGCGTTGCGTGATCATGGCGGGCGCGGGCAATTAGTTCGTCATTCATATGCACCATCCGCTGCGCGATCTCGAGCACGTCGCGCCCCTGGTTGGTCAAAACCGCTGCGCGACCGGAACGGTCGAACAGCGGTTCGGAAAAACGCGACTCGATTTCTGCGATCCGCTTGGAGATCGTGGACTGCGAGACATTCAGCCGTCCGGCGGCCAGTTCGAACCCGCCCACGGCCGCGACCGCGCAAAGTGCTTCCAACTGCTTGATGGTGAACATTGAACCTCGATACATTCTATTTTAGAATACTATATGGTGAGGTTAATTCACTTTTTTTCCGCAGACAATCAATTTAGCACTCGCTCAACGCTTAGGAGGAGGCAGCGGACGATGAACTTGCTGGATTCGAAACACATTCCACGGATTGAGCCGGATCTTGTCGCGGCATATGGAACGCTTGCGACGTCTTTGATCAGCGACATCCTTGATCGCCTTACCGGTCTGTGTGGCCTTAGGCCCTATCATGCCGGGGGGCGGATGGTGGGAACCGCCCTCACCGTCAAGACCCGCGAGGGCGACAACAAAGCGATCCACGATGCTCTCGAAATTGCCCAGCCGGGCGACGTGATCGTTGTCGATGGTGCCGGTGACGTGACGCGCGCATTGATCGGAGAGATCGTCGCCGAGCGTGGATTGGCCATCGGCGTTGCGGGGTTCGTGGTCGACGGAGCAATTCGCGATGTCGAGACGATCGCCCGCATGGATATCCCTTGTTACGCCCGAAGCGTTTCGCATCTGGGCCCCTACAAGACCGGTCCGGGCAGGATTAACCAACCCATCGCGTGCGGCGGTTCGGTGGTAAACCCGGGCGACCTTGTCGTCGGCGACGCCGACGGCGTCATTGCACTGTCGCCCGCAACGGCCCGACGCATCATCGATGATGTGCGCGCACTGGAGGCTGCCGAGATCACCAAGATCGCCGATTTGCGTAATCGCAGCTGATTAAATTAGCCATCGGTTAGTGGGGTGAGCACGGCGGGTAAGTGCCGGGTAGAATATAGAAGCGTGAATAGGAGGAATTCACAATGACTTATGTGAAACACTGGGGTAAGTGGGCCCTGCTACTGTCGACCGGGGTCATCGCGATCGGCAGCAATACGCCGCTCCTGGCCCAAGCCAATAGCCAAAGCGTGACCATCGTCATGCCCGGCAGTCCCGACCGGCTGGATCCGTGCGAGACGCCACGTTCATTGGTCGGACGGATCATCAAGCAGAACGTTGTCGAAACGCTGGTCGAATTGGACTACCAGAATGCGTCCACCCTGCCACGCCTGGCGACGAGCTGGGAGCAGACCAGCCCGACAGAATGGGTTTTTCATCTGCGCGAAGGCGTCAGTTTCCATGACGGCGCGCCATTTGATGCAAATGCCGTTGTCTATACGCTCGAACGTACACTCGACCCGGCCCTGACCTGCATCACCCGGACCAAATATTTTGACGGGAACGATATCTTGGCGGAAGCGATTGACGACTACACCGTTCGCTTTAGGACTGGTGCGCCAATTCCGATCCTTCCAACCCTTCTGGCCCAGTTGGCGATCTCTTCGCCAAACACGCCGAAGGGAGAGTATACTGCGACCCCCATCGGCACTGGCCCTTATCTGTTCGAAAGCTGGACGCAGGGCACGAACGTAAAGCTGGCCCGCAACGACACTTACTGGAGTGACACGCCGGAAATCGACGAAGCGACCTATGTGTGGCGCTCGGAATCCTCTGTCGCCGCCGCTATGGTCGAGACCGGGGAGGCGGACCTTGCTTTCTCGATCGCGCCGCAGGATGCCGATGACCCTGAAATGGACAAGGTGTACCCGAACTCGGACACGTCGATGTTCCGGCTGAGCGTGGACGTACCACCACTCAACGACATCCGGGTGCGCAAGGCGGTCAACCTCGCCATCGACCGCGAAGCATTCCTCGGCACGATTATTAGTGATCAGGCACAACTTGCCACGCAGCAGATCGGGCCGAATGTCTTTGGTTGGAACGCCGACCTGAAACCCTGGTCATACGACCCCAAGGCGGCGATGCGTCTGCTTGCCGAAGCGCGCGCTGACGGCGTGCCGGTCGATACAGAGATCCGGCTTGTTGGCCGGGGGAACATGTTCTCCAACAGCAACGAACTGGTCGAAGCGACGGCCCAGATGCTGCGCGCCGTCGGCTTTACCGTGCAAATCGAATCCCTTGAGATGTCGCTCTGGCTTGACGTTGCGAACAAACCCTTTTCCGAGGATCGCGAGCCGACCATGTTGTTGACGCAGCACGACAATAACTCTGGGGATGCGGCCTTTACCCTGTTTTTCAAGTACCATAGCGACGGTCGGCAGAGCGAATTGCACGATCCTGCGCTGGACGCGCTGATCGTCGAGGCAGGTGCATTGTCGGGCGACGAACGAAAGGTCGCCTACAATGAGGCAACGCGGATGATCTACGAGGATATCGTGTCGGATGTGCCCCTGTTCCACATGGTGAATTACATGCGGATCAATCCGCGGATCGACTTTACGCCATCCATCGCCAACGCCGCTGAATTGCAGCTGTCCGAGCTGAAGTATCGCTAGGCCAATCCAACGGCCCTGCCCGTAAGGGGTGGGGCCGTAATCGACGAGGGAGGAGACGATAGTGAAACAATACGTTATCGGCCGGGGCGTTCAGAGCATCGTGTCGCTGGTGGCTTTGGTGGTTTTGGTGTTCTTTATGGCTCGCCTGACTGGCTCGCCCGCTGATCTTTATCTGCCGCCCGATGCCACTGCGGACCAGGTGGCCCAATTCAACAAACTGCACGGCTTCGACGATCCGCAGATTGTCCAGTTCGGACGCTTTGTGGCAGGTTTCCTGCAACTCGACCTCGGCACTTCGCTGCAATATTCTCGCCCCGCGCTTGAGGTCGTTCTGACCGCCTTTGGCACTACGCTGTCGCTTGCGGCGGTGGCGATGCCGGTGATCCTCCTGCTTTCGATCCTGACTGGAGCGCTTGCGGCGTGGCGTCCGGGGGGCCTGTTTGACCGTTTGGCTAGCCTGATCTCACTGATCAGCGCCTCGACTCCGAATTTTTGGGTGGCAATCGTCGGCGTCCTGGTTTTTGCCGTAACGCTCCGCTGGCTACCGACGTCGGGCACTGGCACGCCGGCGCACTGGGTGCTGCCGATCCTTGTCCTCGCGCTGCGTCCTACCGGCGTGATGGTTCAGGTGGTGCGGACCTCCATGCTGGAGGCGCTGTCCTCAGCCTATGTCAAGTCCGCCCGCGCCAAGGGCGTAAGGCCGAGCACGATCATCTTCGTGCACGCCTTACGCAACGCGCTGCTGCCGGTCGTCACCGTCGCTGCCGATCAAGCCGCCGGAATTCTGAATGGCGCGGTTATTGTCGAGGTCGTTTTTGGATTTCCTGGCGTTGGCAAGCTGATGATCGACTCGGTCTTGTTACGCGACTTCGCGATCATCCAGGCGGCTGTCCTCGTGATTGGACTGGCCATCTTTATTCTGAATATCCTCGTCGATATCGCCTACGCGCTGATCGACCCCCGCATCAGGCATAGCTGACATGTACAGGCCGACCCCGAACTACATCACCCATCCCAACCGCATGGAAAATCTGCGCGCGTTGTTTGGCACCCTTCGTCGCGACCGCTTTGCGTTGGGTTCGATGATCTTCCTTCTCGTTGTCGTTGCCATCGGGATCATCGGGCCGCACTGGCTCTCGACTGAAGCCAGTGCGCTGAACCTGCGCGCCCGCAATGCGCCGCCGTTCTCGCTCGGGGATGGTTGGCTGTTCTTCCTAGGTGCCGACGCGCTTGGCCGCAGCCTTTTGGCGCGCATCATTGTTGCGACCCAAAATACCATTGTCATTGCAGCCTCCGCCGTGCTTCTGGCGCTTGTGGTAGGCAGCTTCTTTGGCCTGATCGCGGGCTTCAAGGGGGGCTGGATCGGGGCAACCTTGCTACGTCTTGCGGACGCAATCATGAGCTTTCCATCAATGCTGCTGGCGGTGATTGTCTTGTATGCGCTGGAACCTGGCGTGAAGAACGTTATCCTTGTTCTCGCGATCTCGCGGCTGCCGATCTACATACGGGTCGTGCGCGCGCAGGTGCTAGAAATCAAACAGCGGCTGTTCGTTCAGGCGGCGATTGCCACCGGCGCCTCTACGAAGCGCATCCTGTTGCGCCATGTCACGCCAATGATCTTGCCGACGGTCATCAACCTCGCCGCGCTGGAGATGGCTTTTGTCATGCTTGTTGAATCCGGGCTCAGTTTTCTCGGCATTGGCATCCAATCACCTGAAATAACCTGGGGCCTGATGGTCGCCGACGGACGCAATTACCTCGGCTCGGCCTGGTGGCTGTCGTTCTGGCCCGGCCTTGCGATCATGTTGGTGGCGCTATCGCTGAACCTTCTGGCGAACTGGCTGCGCATCGCGAGCGATCCGGCAGAGCGCTGGCGCCTGGAAACTGGAGGAGACGCTCAATGAAACCCACATTGTTGTCCATTCGCAACCTGTCGGTTCATTTCCCTACAACACGCGGCTTGGTGCGCGCAGTTGAGAATGTCAGCTGGTCGGTCGAGGCCGGCCGCACACTGGCCATCCTAGGCGAGAGCGGTTCAGGCAAAAGCGTCAGCGCCTCGGCCGTGATGAACTTGATCGACACACCGCCGGCTGTCATCCCCAACGGAGAGATATTGTTCGAGGGCCACGACCTGCTAAAGACCCCGCAGGAAGAGCGTCGGCGCCTCAACGGCAGGGCGATGTCGATGATATTTCAGGATCCGCTCGCGGCACTGAACCCGGTCTATCCCATCGGCTGGCAGATTGCCGAAACCTTGCGTGTTCATGGCGTCCGAAAGGACGTGGCTAACCGCCGCGCAGTCGAGTTGCTTGATCGCGTCGGTATCCCCGATGCGGCGCGGCGGGCGAAAGACTATCCGCATCAGTTCTCGGGCGGCCAGCGGCAACGCATAATGATCGCCTCAGCCATTGCGCTGGAACCGAAGCTGTTGCTCGCTGACGAGCCCACAAGTGCGCTCGACGTGACCGTCCAAGCGCAAATCCTCGACCTGTTGAAGTCGATCAAAGTCGAGACTGGCATGGCGATGGTGGTAATTACCCACGACCTCGCTGTTGTCGAGATGGCTGCCGATACGGTGGTGGTCATGCAAAGCGGCAAGGTGGTCGAACAGGGCCCGGTTGAAAACATCCTGCGTGCCCCGGCGCAGGAGTACACTCGCAAGTTGCTCGACGCGGTGCCGGGCAGAGGGGGATTTTCGGTTCCTCATCGCGTCTCAAGCCGCTGCGTCACACCGCTTGTCGAGGCGCGCGACCTCTGCCGCACCTACGGCGACTCCACTACCGGTGTGCGGGCCGTTTACCGTGCAAACTTCCGGCTGGACAAGGGCGAGACGTTGGGCGTCGTCGGTGAATCCGGGTCTGGAAAATCCACGCTCGCCAGGATGCTGCTCGGCTTAGATCGTCCGACATCGGGAGAGATCCTGTTCGACGGGCGCGGGCTGTCTGGCTTTTCCGCGCGCGAGATGTATGATTTCCGCAAGCGCGTACAGTTCGTTTTTCAAGACCCGACCGCGTCGCTTAATCCCCGAATGAGCGTCTTTCAGATAATATCTGAGCCCTGGGCTATTCATCCTGGAATTCTAGAAAGATCTGAGTGGCCCCGCCGCGTAGGCGAATTGCTGGAACGCGTGGGGCTCAGCCCGGCACACGCCGGCCGATATCCGCATCAGTTCTCAGGCGGTCAACGCCAAAGGATTGCAATCGCGCGATCTCTGACTCTCCGACCTGAACTGATTATCTGCGACGAGGCCGTTTCCGCGCTCGACGTGTCTGTTCAAGCACAGGTCATTGCCTTGCTAAAAGAACTGCGCAGTGATTTCGACCTGTCCTATATTTTTGTCGCGCACGACCTTGCTCTAATCCGCGAATTCGCAAGCTCAGTTTTGGTGATGAACAAGGGAGAGATTGTCGAACAGGGCGAGGTTGACCAAGTCTACGAGCGTCCGACGCATGCCTACACCCGGCAATTGCTTAGTGCGACGGGAGCAGGGCTTGGAGATGCGGCCTAAGATCGTCCACCGGACAACGAGTTAAACATATCTCGTGTGCCTGCAGATCGGCGCGCCCGCTCGGACACTTACCTCCCAAGCAGCCCCGTCATATCCCTATGTGTTTCAGAATCTTACACGACGGCTTTGCCCTGATCAGGGGCGCGCCTTCCTTGCATCTCTGCACCTAGGTGGATCCCTACGCGGCTAGATTAAATTGAGGACCTTCTATGTCAACTTTTCGATATTTCCGCGGAGCCTTCTTGGTAACTCTTGGGGGGTTGTTTTTGGCACTCTTGCTCGGTTGGAGCTTTAGCGGAACCATCTCGGGGGCGATCGGCTTTTTCCTGATCGGCGCAATCCTCACAATTCTGGAAATCTCGCTTTCCTTCGACAACGCTATCGTAAACGCCAACAAACTGAAAGAAATGTCGCCGCTATGGCAAAGGCGGTTCCTAACCTGGGGCATATTGATTGCGGTATTTGGCATGCGTATCGTGTTTCCTTTGTTGATCGTCGTCATCGCCGCTGGCATTGGCCCAATCGAGGCATTGGTCCTCGCGGCCCGCAAACCCGCCGAGTATGCAATGATCATTGGCGATGCCCATCTGACGATCGCAGCATTCGGCGCTGCTTTCCTCATGATGGTTTCGCTGCGCTATTTCGTGGACGAGGCTAAGGATATTGATTGGATTGCTCCAGCAGAAGTGGTGATGCGGCGTTGCGGCTCTGTCCGAGGTTTCGAAATAGCAATTGTCCTTATACCTGCACTCATGATTTCTGTCGCGTTGCCCGAAAACGATTCGGCAAGCTTCATGTTCTCCGCCATATGTGGACTCGTCACGTTCCTGCTAGTGGACATGCTGGGACTCGTACTTGACACTGCGGATTCAAGCGGAACAATCGGACGCGGCGCACTTGGTGCGTTTCTTTATCTCGAAGTCCTCGACGCGTCCTTTAGCTTCGATGGAGTGATCGGAGCCTTCGCTTTGACGCAAAATCTGTTTCTAATTGCCATCGGCCTCGGTATTGGTGCGATGTACGTTCGATCAATGACAGTAATGCTGGTTGAGAAAAAGACCCTGACCGAGTTTCGCTATCTTGAGCACGGTGCCTTCTGGTCTATTCTTGTACTCTCGCTGATAATTTTTGCGCAAACGTTATGGCATGTCCCCGAATTACTTATCGGCTCGATTGGAACTACTATCATCGGGCTGTCGCTGGCTTCATCAGTAAGGCACGGTCGTGTTTGACGATGTCTTGTAATGCCTTTTGAAACCAATGCCAGCAGAGCGACCCTATCGTCGCCGCCGATCGCGCCCAAGTATGACCTCACTGTTCGGGTGTTATTTTCGAAAGCGTTGGAAAGTCTCCGCTTCGCTTCGTCGAAATCCAGTTTGATTCCCATCGCGCGCTCCGGCGTTGTCGACCGGACACCAATTTTTATCAGTCGAACTTGACCAGATCCTTGAAAATAAGCCGACCCCAGGTATCTCCCCGGGCTTGCACAACTAGCCCGCCTTCAGATAGCCCGCCAAGTTTGATCGGCGAGAAGCCGAGCATTTCTGCAAGCTCACTGATCTCTGCTGCAGCGTCTTCATAATCGCTCGACAGAAACACGACCCGTTTGCCGCCATGGACGGCCGGACCTTGGCCCAGCGTGGGAGCAACCAGGTGGTTAAAGCCCTTGACCAATTTTGAACCAGTGAAGGCCGCTTCGATGAACTTGGAGGAAGGCAGCCCGCCCAGGTCCTCTGGCGGCACACCGTAGGCATTGGTCACGTCGATAATAGTCTTGCCTTTCCAGCTGGACAGCGCCTTTGCGACATCAGTATGCGCCTCGAAACGGACGGCCAGAAAGATGACGTCCGCCTTGACGGCTCCTGCCAGCGTTTTGGGAATGATCCTGGGGCCGATCGCAGCCGCCTCGGACGCGAAGCTTTGGGGGTCGCGTGTGGTAGCAACGGATACTTCAATGCCTTCACGGGCAAAAGCCTTGGCCAGCGCCTGGCCAACGTTACCAAAACCGATGATTGCGTAGTTCATAGCATGGTCCTTTTAGTTATTGGTCCCGCGTCGTTCCGGATAGTAGACCGAAGCGACGCGGGCGCAGGGGATTTACAGTTGAGCCAAGCCACCGTCGACGGCGAGTTCACTGGCGGTCATGAAGCTGCTGTCGGATGAGGCGAGGAATGCAGCCGCAGCCCCGATTTCCGACGGGTCGGCCATGCGCTGAAGCGGGGTCATTGCGGCAAACATCTTCTGGCCTTCCTCACCCAGCGCGGCCTTTGCGAGATCGGTCGCCGTCGCTCCGGGCGACAGAACGTTGATCCGGATGCCGGTGCCTTTGAGATCCTCTGCCCAAGTTTTGGCGAGGTTGCGCACTGCTGCCTTGCTCGCGCTGTAGGCTGTCATCTGCGGAGCACCCGTGGTGCCGGCGCTCGATCCGGTCAGGATGATCGATCCACCTTGACCCATCAAAGGAATTGCCTTCTGCACTGTAAAGATCGTACCCTTCACGTTGGTGTTGAAGGTCTCGTCGATGTGCGCGGCAGTGATCTCGCCTAATTTGAGCGGGCCTCCCGCCCCGGCATTGGCGAAGACGATATCGAGGGTCCCGCGTTCGGCCTTCACCGCTGCGAAAAGTCGATCTAGGTCGGCTTCGTCCGAGACCGACCCTTTCACCGCGTGAGCATTGGTCCCAAGCTCGGCGACAGCGGCATCCAGGACTTCCTGGCGGCGGCCGAAAATGAAGACGAATGCGCCTTCATCGATGAAGCGCTTGGCAGCCGCAAGGCCGATGCCGGAGGCACCACCGGTGATCACGGCGGTCTTTCCATTCAATCTGGTCATGTAATTCATCCTATTGTTGGTATTGGGGCGACGCCCCGACAACCCCAACATAGGTTCACTGGAGTGAGGTCCTCAGTGCCGAAGTGCGCATACCGGTGGTGCAAAATTCATCCGATTTTACGACAGTTGACAGAGACTAGGTCGCCGCGCAAAAGGGCATCCGCCTACTGGGTTATGCTATGATTGCAACTGACATTCACGTACAACGCCATAAACACTGACTTTGAAAAGAGCACCATGCGGTGCCGGATTGCACCATGATCGACTGGGATGACGTTCGATACTTTCTGGCCGCGGCGCACGGAGGCTCGGTGCGGGCTGCCGCCAAGCGCCTGGGGGTCAACCACTCAACCGTACTGCGGCGCATCGCTCAGCTCGAGGACCACCTCGGGGCGCAGATGTTCGAAAAGCTACCTTCCGGCTATCGACTGACAGATGCAGGCGAGGAGGTCCTCGAGTTTGCGAACCAGATGCAAGCGTCGTCGGACCAGCTGCAAGCGCGCGTCTTCGGGCGCGATCAGAGTGTTCGCGGGCTTTTGCGGGTGACTCTGCCGGCGCCCCTCGCAGGACACCTGCTCATGCCGGATTTCGCCGATTTCGCACGCCTGCATCCGGGCATCGAGATGGAAGTCCTGTCGTCCGGCGAATTGGCAAATTTGACCAACCGCGAGGCCGACGTGGCCATTCGAGTCGTCTACGACCGCGAAGACTTGCCACTCAATCTACATGGTCTGAAGGGACCAGAGCTGTTCGGCGGCTTCTACCTGTCCCGCGACCGATTTGCAGAGTGGCGGGCGGGCGGGCCGGATCCCGCGTGGATCTCCATTAGTGGTCATGGCGTACCTGACTGGACACGTGAGGGGGAGGCGCGCACATCGGGTGCTCTGTTCAGGACCACGGACTTTGAGTCGCAGATCGCGGCAGTACGGCAAGGTATAGGGATGACGGCACTACCGTGCTTCGCTGGCGATGCCGACCCTTTACTGATGCGAATGCCGGAAACCGAACTGCATATGTACGGGACGGTTTGGCTTCTCACACAGGGGGAGGCACGCAAGACGATGCGTGTCAGGCTGTTGATAGAGTTCATATCGCGCAGGCTCATCGTTTACGCCCCGCTTCTTGCGGGGCTATCCGTAAAAGGCGAATGACGTTCGGCGGTTGGTCGGCAACATTGACGCAATAACGATTAAGATCGGCAGGCAGCACGACGGCGTCTGTGGAGATGCTATGAAATTCCGCATCTACGCCACCATCGCGCTAAACTCTTGGACCCGACGATCGTAAATCGAGGAAAGCGGAGGCCGCACAAATGGCCTGAGGACGGGCTTGACTCGTCGCCCTGAGGCTTAGGGACTGGGGCCCGCGGCCGATTTGGAGGCACGCGCAAGTGCTTGCGTGTCGATATACTCACGGATGTTGGTCAGCTTGCCATCTCGAACGGTGATGGTGAAGACCCAGTTATCCACCCAAGCCTTGCCGGTGGCCGTCACGGTCCCCTCCGCGGTGCCGATGACCAGAACCCGTTCACCCTGCGCGACGTACTCGGGAGGCTCTGCAAAGGAGGTCTCCATCTCCTTCGATGCAGTCTCAAGCAATGCGGTCAACCCCGCGTGCCCGCGGTGCGTTCCCGCCAGTGGCCAGCCATCGCCGGGAATGATCCACTCGATCTCTGGGTCGACTAGCGCGAACAGGACTTCCTTGTCACCCGCACCTATCGCCGCGAAGAAGGCCTGGACAGTTCGGATATTTTGTTCGATGCTCATGGAAGGAGCTCCCTTTTCCTGATGTCGATTGCGCTGTGGATCGGCCTGCAGTCGCCGCTAGCTCAGCCAATTTCGGCCTTGATGGCGAGATTCCACGACCCGGCACCGTTTTTGGCGAGGCCAATCATCATTAGGCCAGGCGCCTCAAGCGTCATGGCCATGTGCATGCCGCCGACATCCATTGGGCGAAGCCCGAGACTTCCGAGGAAGGTTGATACGCGCGCCTTTGCTTCGGCATTGTCACCCGCGATGAAAGCATCGAGACGGTCGCCCTGGGTAAGGACGTGGCCAAAAATCGTGTTGAACGCCTTCACGACGTGAGCGCCTGACGGAAGGGTTTTTGCTGTTTCCTGTGCACCGGAACTGCCGGCTGGCGTGGCCAGTCCCGTCATGTCCGCGTTGACGGGGTTGGCGATGTCGATGATCACCTTGCCGTCGAGCGCGCCGCCAAAATCAGCCGCCACTGTGGCCACGCTGCCATATGGCACCGCGAGGACGACGATGTTGCCCAGCGGCGCGGCGCCATACGTCCCGGAGACAGCCCGCGCATCAAGCTTGCTGACAAGTGCCTGCGCCTTTGCAACGTCACGGGTGATGACCTCTACGGTGTGTCCCGCCTTGGCGACACGGCCTGCAATCGCCGTGGCCATGGTTCCGGCGCCGATAATACTGATGGTATTCATGGTCATTCTCCTAAATGAAAAGTGTAAGTCTTTCGGGCCACGCGGGGGATGCGACACGATCGAAGCTTCGAAGTCCGTTCCGCGCAGTGCGATCTGACGCGCAGCCTAGACACGGCCCTACGGAGATCTCAGCTCATGAAGGTTGATCTCCTACGACTGACGGGACATAGGTCCGCCAGTCGTAGGACGCGTCTTGGTCAGACCTGTGCCCAAGCCCCATCGACGGGAAGGTCGATCCCGGTGACGTAGGAGCTGTCATCAGAGGCGAGGAACGTGACCGCCGCCGCAATTTCTTCTGGCTGGCCCCGTCGACCCATCGGGATTTGCGAAGCGAACTGGGCAGCTGCCTGCTCGGCTTGCTCACGGGTCAGGCCCGTCGTTGTTTCCAGCGCGGGGGTTTCTATCGCTCCCGGGCTTAACGTGTTCACGCGGATATTGCGACCGATCAGTTCCAGCGTCCAGGACCGCGCGAAGTTACGCACAGCCGCCTTGCTTGCTGCGTAGGCGCTGAACCCCGGCAGTCCTTTCACATTCGAGACCGAGGAGGTCAGAATGATCGAGCCGCCGTCCCGGAAGATGGGAAGGGCCTTTTGCACCGTGAAGAACATACCCTTTACATTCACATCGAAGGTCTTGTCGAAGTGGGCTTCGGAGGCTTCCGCAAGCGGCGCAATCGTGCCTGCACCTGCGTTTGCAAAGAGGATGTCGATGTGGCCGTGCTTTTCTTTTACGACGGCAAAGAGATGATCCAGATCCTCAAGCCGTGAGACGTCGCCCACAACCGTCGTGACGTTCGGACCGATCAGTGCCGCAGCCTCGGCCAGTTCTTTTTCGCGTCGGCCGATGATCACGACCTTTGCACCTTCTTCTACAAAGCGCTTGGCAGTCGCCAGACCGATACCGCTGCTGCCGCCGGTGATGACGGCGATCTTTCCGTTCAATTTTGTCATGTCTCGTATCCTTTTCATTTCTTGAGCGCGTCCATGCCTTGGTCGCTTTCGGAGCACTGATCCAGATATATGGATCGCCGATCCATTTGGCAAGAGGTGACTTGGATGGGGCACGAAAGCCGCTTTGTTCGCTTGTTGTAGGGGGCAGGAATCTGTGCGCTTGGAGTGAAGCGCCCGCTGTCGGCTCAACTTAGCTGGCCGGAAAGTATTGACCGTTTTTCAGACTTTCGAGAAGGCCAGGCTGCGTAGGTACCCAGTCGAGGTACTGGCGTGTGATGGCATTTGATGCAGGGAAGTCGCCCGTGACGACAGCTGACATACCTCCGAAGTATCCCGGTAGCATCAATTCATCGGCGGGGATGCTGACCGCGGGCAGACCCATGCGGACAGCCACGGCCTCTGCCAAATCGCGGAATGGAATCCCCTCGTCTGCGACTGCGTGCCAAGTTCTGCCAGCGGGGCTCTTTTCGAGCGCCAATAGCAGCAAAGTTGAGAGGTCGAGGACGTGCACGGCGGGCCACCTATTGTTACCTTCTCCGGGATAGCCGACCGACCCTTTTTGCTTTGAAAGCGCGATCATCTGCAAGCGACCGGTCGCGCTGTGCACGATGAGGGGAATCCGCACGACCGAGGAGCGCACGCCCCTGCCAGCGAGTGCAAGCACGGTATGCTCTACGATATTGCGTGACACGAGTGTGCCTTCGTCCAGCGGACCGCAGGGAAGTGCGGGATCATTTTCGGTCGCCGGTCGGCCCAGGCTGACCGGTGCGCCCAGACGCCCCGCGCGGCCGACGTTCGTGGGCGTGCCGATATTCCCCGCCACAACCAGCGGCTTTCCACTGTTCGCCAACGCATCGCCAAGCGCACGCACAATCGACAGTTCTGAATCCCGCAGCGCGACGATCCCACCGGATCCGATAAGGTCGGCCCTATAGCCGAGATGAATGACACCGTCGGATTCCGCGACCGCGGCTTTCAGCCCGTCAAGGTCGGCAAGGTCTCCGCGATGTACCTTTGCGCCAAGCGCGGATACGGCTCCTGCTGACTTTTCAGACCGTGCCAGGCCGGTCACCTCATGACCGGCTGCGATCAGGTCGGGGATAAGGTGCGATCCAACGTGACCGGTCGCGCCAGTAACGAAAACATGCATGTCGTTGTTCCTTGATGATTTGACCGGCTGAGGCGTCGCTGCCGATGTCGGCGGCCACGTCTCATGAGACGACAAATCTCATGTCGGTACGTTCTGTGGCTTCTGCGTTTAAGCTGTCGAACGGCATCTCGGTTGCCATTTGCAAAAGCGCACGCTATCTATTGAACCACTGGTCCGCTTATATGGATCACTGAACCCTTTATCAAGGCGAAACATGCGAGCCGACGCCAGAAAGAATTACGACCTTATCCTTACGGTCGCGCGTGACGTCGTTGACGAACACGGTGTCAGCGCGTCCATGCGCGATATCGCCCGCCGCGCCGGCGTCGGGCTCGCTACGCTGCTTCGCCATTTTCCGACGCGTGAAGCCTTGTTTGAAGCATTAGTTTGTACAAAACTGGACGCGCTCTCGCAGAGGGCGAACGAGCTTGAAACTTCGCCGCGGTCTGACGACGCGATTTTGTCTTGGTTCAACGAATGGATAGCGTTCGCCCAAGGCCAGCGGGGCGTAGTCGCGATGATGGCGGCGGCACACATGAATCCGGATTCCGCACTTTATGCATCATGTGCTGAGGTTCACTCAGCGAGCGCACGGCTGTTGGCCCGCGCCCAACGCGAAGGCCGGGCGCGCTCCGATATTAATGGGGACGATCTGTTTGGCCTGATGTCTGCCCTTGGATGGCTCGCAGACTTACCTTCATTTGCGCCTCGGGCCGATCATCTCACTCATGTCGTTGTGGACGCCGTCCTCACAAGTTCGTCAAGTGACGGGATTCAGAACAATGCCTGTCGGACAAGACCCTCAGCAGAAGGTGAATAGTAGCTAAGTTAGGGTTTCACGAACCGGTATACGAAACGATCGGTCTCGCCTTTGACCGAGGGATCGAACGCATTAGCCGAGTGCGGATCGCCCTTGTTTGCGAGTATAGCGCTTTCAGCGTCCAGTACGAAGCCTGCGGCCTCCACCTCCTCGCGAACGGACGTAGGCTCAATACGGTGCAGCGACTGAGTCTCATTCGCGCCTGCTCCAACGGCGGCAGCGTGGTCGACGATCACGTAGGACCCACCCGGCTTCAGCCGTTCATAGACCGCCCGGTTGAATTGAGCCGCCGTTGCCCCCGTCTTCTGGATGAGTCCGGTGTGGAGATCGTGGTAGAACAGGTGCAGCCATAGGACGTCTGCTGGCTGCATGAGTTCCGGCAAAGCCCCAAGGCTCGTTGAGACGGCCTCTACGTTCTCTCTACCCGGCTCCCTCGCGAGCGCTTGCATGAGGCCGAGTGGATCGTTCTTGAAGTGTGACACTTCGGCCGGGACGAAGCTGTAGACAAGGCCTTTTGATCCCACAGCGTCAGAGAAGAGGCGGGTCCAGTCTCCGTTGCCTGGATAAACGTCGATGACGATCGAACCGACATCGACCCCTGCGAACTGGATCAATTCAGCAATCTTGGATTTGTCGTACATTGGTGTTTCCTTTAAAGGTGGAAAAATAACTGGGGCTTCAAAAGCGCCCGGCACGGTAATCGGTGAAAGCTTGCTTGATCTCCTCTTGCGTATTCATGACGAAGGGCCCTCCAAATGCTATCGGCTCCCGAATTGGTTGACCGGTGAAAAGCAAAAAGCGGCCGGCAGTGCCCTTCGCTGCAATAATAAGGTCTGACGGTCCCGACTCTTCCGACCGCGTCAACCAGCCGAGCTGACTAGTCTTCAAAAGGCTGTGCGCGGATCCGATTTCGATTGTGCCTTCGAGGACATAAACAAAGGCATTCTCGGTCGCTGGAAAAGAATACCTAAACGCCCCGCCGATTTCGACTTGCACCTCGAGCATCGTAACAGGATGATGGTTGAGGGTGGTCGAGACAATATCCCCGTGGGCTCCGGAAAAAATCCTGACCTCGACTCCATCCTCATTTCGGACCGGCAAGGCGGACGCGACCAAATCTTGATACCGCGGAGCAGCCATCTTGCAGGCCGCGGGTAAATTCAGCCAGAGTTGCAGAGTATGAGCGGTAGTTCCGACCGGAGGGTTTTCCTCGTGCTGTATGCCGCGACCGGCTGTCATCCATTGAGCATCGCCGGCATGAATGATTCCTTTATGTCCGGCGCTGTCGCGATGCTTAATCGTCCCCTCGATGACGAAGGTAACTGTCTCGATTCCGCGATGTGGGTGGAAACCGAACAATCCCGGGGGAGACCAATCCTCAGCCATCAGCACGAAAGGGTCGGTGAATGCCGCATCCGGTGCGTCGATCAAGCGGCGCGCACGGTGTCCGGCGACTTTTCCCGGCACAAATTGAGGGTCTTCGATGCGGGCCACTTCTCTTACAAACGTCAGTCCATCGGAAAACATTTTGGATCCTTCAAAGGGAACGACCAGTTCCGGAATAGACCGGCCACGCGTCGCAAATTTGGCCTAGCGAACAATGCGGCGGACGAAGTGCAATTCAATAGCTGATAGAGGGCCGCCGAGCTGTTGCATCCTGCCGCCCTCAGAGAGAGAGCCGAGGTCGAGCGCAACCAAGCCCGTTGAGTCTATGAGTTCGACTACGAGTGCTTTGGCATCGCGATCATCTCCTGACACGAACAATACAGTCTTCGGCTTCTGCGGCGAAAAGTCCTGTATCCATGCCATCGGCATATTGCTGATTGACTTCACCAGCCTGGCTCCGGGTGCCATTGCAGCAATTGTCTCACTTGACGTACGGCCCTCCAGAGCGGCAACCGATCTCGCGACGCCGTCAGCGCTGATGTCCGGCTCTGAGCCCAAGTGGGCGTTCGTTCCATCGACGAGTATGCGACCGCTCCACTCGATCCTCTTGAGCGCTACTGGTGCATCTGCCCAATTCGTAGCGAGAATTACCACATCGCATTCCGCTGCTTCCTGTTTGGATCCTGCGCTGGCGGCTGGTCCCAGTTCGGCGACGAGCACTGCCAGCGCCTCGGGCCCTCGCGAACTGGATAGGACGACCTCATGGCCGGCATTAATCAAGTGACGCCCCATGGTCGTAGCCATGCAACCAGCGCCGATGAACCCAACTTTCATGTCAAACCCCTTGAGAGATCAAGCTTTAGGACGCGGCAGCCAAGCTGACAGCTTCGCCGAACTGTTCGACGGCGTTCTCTCCTCTGTCCCCGGCGCGCGCACGATCCGCCAGGACGATGTCCAGATCTTTCAACCCGATAAAGCCCAAGACCTGACGGAGATAGCCGCTCGCCTGATTATAAGTCTCAAATGGCGAGCCGGGTCTGAAGTCGCCACCGCTGGCCAGGATGATGGTCGTCTTCTTGCCGGTCAGCTGTCCGACGTTATCGACCACGGTAACGCCGACGCGGACGATGTGGTCGATGTAGGCCTTCAGTACCGCCGGAATGGTAAAATTGTACATCGGCGTGCCGATGATGATGTGATCGGCTGCCTGCAGTTCGGCTACCAGATCGTCGGATATCTTGATCGCGGCGGCGCTCTCCGGCGAATGTTGCTCCGGAGGCATGAACGCGCCGCCAATCCAAGGCAGATCGACAAACGGCAGGGTGGTCTTGATCAGGTCGCGTTCAACCACCTCGCCGCCTGGGTGTGCTGCCCGCCATTTTTCGACGAAAAGCGACGTGAGCTTGCGGGAGGTCGATAGATCGTATCGAGGGCTGGCGTTGATGGCGAGAAGTGAAGTCATTTGGGATCTCCAATGCAGCTAAGGTTTTCGAGTGTTTTAAAATCGCGATTTGCCGCCCAAAAAAACTGTCGAAGTTTCGACCAACTCGGACTAATTATTCGAACATGATTCCCCTTACGCTCGATCAAATTCGCCTGTTCCTTGCCGTCGTTGACGAAGGAAGCTTTACGAAAGCGGGGAGTAGCCTGAATCGTGCTCGGTCGGCCGTGACCTACGGGATACAGAATCTCGAAGCGCAAATCGGATTGCCGCTGTTCGACAGAACCACCTACCGTCCGACGCTGACCGACGCAGGCAACACGCTCCTGTGGCGTGCGAGACGCATTGCCGAAGAGTCGGAGGCTTTTCAGCAGGCTGCGCAGAGTCTGGCTAGCGGGCTGGAAGCCGAGTTGACGATCGTAATGGACTCGATGTTCCCGGTTCCCCCAATTGTCGAAGCGCTCCGCGCCTTCACAATGACGTTTCCAACCATCCAACCGCGCGTCTACGTGCAGCCGCTTGGCGCGGCAGCAGAACTGGTGCTCGACGGAACGTGCGTGATCGGTCTTCTCCCACTCATCTTTAGTGACACGGCCGCTTTCAAGAGCTTTCCACTGCTGGCCATCGACCTCGTTCCGGTCGTCTCTCCCAATCACCCACTCGCGGCGATCGAAGGAACTATCGAGACGCATGTCCTGCAGCAGCACGTGCAACTGGTGCTGACCGATCGCTCCGCCCTGACTGCGGGGCGGGACTATGGCGTCCTCTCCGCGCGAACTTGGCGCTTAGCAGACCTTAGTGCCAAGCAGTCGATGCTGCTGGCCGGCCTCGGCTGGGGCAACATGCCCTTCCATATGGTTGAAGATGACATTGAGCGGGGACGGCTGAAGGTCATCCGACCGGAAGAATTCGACTCTCGTGTCGCTCGCCTGGTCATGGGCTGTGCCTATCTCACCGGCGGTCAGTTCGGCCCGGGCGCTCAATGGTTGATAGAACGGCTAACAAAAGTAGGTCGCATTAGCTCAGATACAATTTCGAACGGCTGGACCGATTTTCCGTCCGGTGGCCCTGGCCAATGAGATCGGGGCGAAATACTCTACCGGTATTTTCTATCTAGAGATACTTTCTGGCTTTGGCGCTCAGAAAATGGCAGCGGAACTCACTACTTCGTGGGTGAAGCCCCAGGATTATTGTTGCGGTAGAGCCAGCTGCGCAGGCGCTTGACGGTAACTTCATTTGCTGGTTCGCCAAGGGAATTTGGACGTATGGTAGCCGGTTTGGACTTGCCACGCAAAAGTTCCGGTCTCTCAGCTCATGTTAGGAGGCCGTCTCTCGAAAGCCAAGGGACTTTTCCCGCCAAGGGATGAATGCCGTCTTCGCGGGTTGTAGAACCCATTGATGTATTGGAATATTGCTCCTTCTGCTTGTCTGCGGGTCGCCCATTTCTGACGCCAGATCAGTTCGGCTTTCAGAGATTTGAAGAAGGTCTCGACCATGGAATTGTCATAACAATTTCCCTTGCCGCTCATTGAGACCAGAAATCCATGCTGCTTCAGACTTTTCTGATAGTCACCTGAACAGTATTGAGAGCCACGATCCGTATGATGGATACAGCCTTTGGGTGGCTTTCGCAGCCCTACTGCCATGTCTAATGCCTTGATGGCCAGGTCCCGCTTCATCCGGTTACTGACCGCCCAGCCAATGACCCGGCGGGAGTAAAGATCGATGATCACTGCCAAATACAGCCATCCCTCGCTCGTCCAGATGTAGGAAATGTCCCCTGCCCATTTTTGGTTTGGGCCATCAGCAGAGAAGTCCTGATCAAGAAAGTTGGGGGCGACATTGAAGGCGTGATTGCTGTTAGTCGTGACTTTATGTTTACGGGTTCGAATAACCTTGATCGCGTTCTCACGCATCAACCGGCCTACCCGGCGGTGCCCGACAACAAGACCGAGATCGCGCAGTTCCTCCGTCATGCGAGGTCGGCCGTAGCTTTGCAGGCTAAGGCGGTGTTGTTCTCTGATATGGGCCAACAGCACCATGTCATCTCGCTGGCTTCGGCTGATAGGGCGGATCTTCCAGGCGCGAAACCCACGGGAAGTTACCCGCAAAACGCGGCATAGAAACTCAATGGGCCAGATCTTCTTCCAGGTGTCGATAAAGGCAAACCTCACGCCTTTTGGCCTGCGAAGAAGATCGTCGCCTTCTTTAACACTTCCCTCTCCTCGCGGAGTAGCCGGTTCTCTTTGCGAAGGCGGGCGTTCTCCTTCTCCACATCCTCATGCGGGCCGGACATCAGGTCATCATTCTGATGGTGTTGAACCCACTTGTTCAGTGTCGAAACACCAACCCCTAAATCAGACGCAATCTGAGGTCGCGTCAGTCCACTGCTTGTTGCAATGCGAACCGCATCACGTCTGAACTCGTCGCTGTATCTTGGTGCCAATTTGTGTCTCCTTCATTGCGAATATCGCTCGAAAGAGACCGGAACTAAATCGGGACAAGTCCAGTTTGGGCGCACGTCTTAGTCCGCAGATCGGTGCAATCAACGAACACACACCGAGGGGGCGAGCTGGACCGGGCGTCAGTTGACCGATGCCATAGGCGACCTTGAGGCTTACGGCGGCCGTGTTGCAGCTACTCTCAGCCTCGACCAGGGAGCGGAACAGGATCTGCCAGTCGTACGCACCTGGCGCAGAGCGCGATTGCGTTCATGTCGGTTGGCAGCCGTCTGGATCAGGGAGAAGATGTCGTCGCGACCGGACGGTGGCGTGGCGTCCAACGAGGCCAGAAAGAGCCCGGCCTCAGCTGATTCATTCAGCCTAGCCCAGGCTGACCTCTCTCCGTGGAAGGTCCAGCCGGAGGTCCGGGCCGTCCCGTCGCGGCCGAAGGCGATGACGTCAGCCGCGCTCCTCGAGGATGAGCTTATAGTCAGGGCCAAAGCGCAGATCGCGCCCGTCACCGAACTCGAGATGATGTTTGAAGAGCCCCGGCCATATGATGAAATACCGCGGCTCGGGCCTCGGGCCCGTAGGGGGTAATGCGGGTAGAGACCAGGATGGCTTCCGGCTCGCCCTTGCACAGGTAGATGCACTGGTAGCGCGGCTTGCCATGGTCCGTGAACCCCACGAGTTCATACCGGCAGCGGAACGCGATGCCCTTTTCAGACAGGTCTTTGACACCATCGATGGTGATCAGGATCTGGTTGCGCGCTATCGGCATGTTCGGACTCTCCCCATGAGAGCTCTTCTACTTCCTGCGCTTAAATCCATGAAGTCATATCGAGTCAATAAGACATATTACAGATAAATACATAATGCACGATAGTGCCGCAACTTTTGCGGGAGAGTGGCATGAGACGACAGGCGATGACAGGGGCGGTGAGGGCGATAGCGGCGTTCGGAGCGCCGGAGAAGGCGCAGGCCTATGACATCGACTGCGCCATCATGCTCTGCATGGCGGGTGGCTTCCCCCCGAGCGCGGTCTGCGCGCGGGCGTATTCCACGATGATCCGTCGGATCACGCCCTGGCCGAGCCTGCCGCCCTTCGGGGTCTGCACCTTCGCCCATGTGCCGGTCGAGCTCGGTCGTCCGGGTGGCGAGGGCGAGCTCGACACCAACCTGCCGGAATACGAATGGCTGAACCGGACCCAGGTGATCTGGTTCACCGGGCGGTCCTACGAACCGCGCGACGAGCCGCGCGAGTGGGATTGGTCGGTCCGTTCCTGCGATCGCGAGAACCGCACCTGCCGTTACATCCAGCGGGTCTACGGATCGTATACCCCATGGCCCGCGACATTCGTTTCCGCAAGCGGGCAGGAGATCGCGTTCCCGACAGGCGGCGGCATTTTTCGCTTCTATTCCCGCAGCATCATGGTCGAGTATGGCGACTTTGAGGGTAACATGGGCCATTCGGAGTGGTTCTCCTACTGATCCTCGCCACCCGGCGGCTTGAATGAAAACGGCCGCACGATGACAAGTCTGACGTCGTAGCTTTCCGGATCGACAAACTGGCGCCGACTCACGGATCCATCGTTCCAGCGGTAGTCGGTGAACACGTGGGTTTCCTGCGTTCCGTCGATGATAAACCCTTCCTGAAAGGGCCAGCCTGTTTTTTTCTTGCGCATAGAACTCCTGCCATACCGTTAGACTAGCGATTGCGGCGTATCGGGACCGAACCGATCAATGGCTGGCAGGAAGCAGCTAGCGTTTTGTAAAGAGTTCGGCGGGGTCGACCTTCAGGGCCTTCGCGATGCGTTCGAGCAGATCGAGCGACGCGGCGAACTTGGCGTTCTCGACCTTGCCCATATGGCCGCGGCTCACGTCGGCCCGATGAGCAAGCTCTTCCTGGCTGAGGCCGCGGGCGCGTCTCAACTCCTGGATGTTTAGTGCTACACGGTCCCGCAAGTTCATGCCGTTGAAACGGACACGCTGCGCGAAATATCGCCACGCGATATATATTACATTCAAAGGTGCAAAGAGGAAATCTTGGAGCGGCGCGAGATCGCCGGAATGAGATGCCTGCCGATACGCAGGTCACGGGATGATCCGTCTCGCAAACATTCTGGGCCGTTCAATCGTTCGGATGGAGCAAGGTGGCGCTAGCTTACTGATGCCACCTTGAACCTACCCGCAAAGGGGAAGAGGGCTAACAAGCACTATCCGCCTCGCCGCGAAAATCTTTCCACAGCGGCAAACCTTTTGCGGTCACTTATGCACTCTCGGCAAATGAACCCTTTGTGAAGCAGTTTTCGTTAAAATGCTGGAGACAAAACGCTCAAGGATTACCCGCCCTAATTTCTAGCCACTTTCATTTTTTCTTTTTGGATTGCTTCATGTAAGTATCTCGTGTCTCTGCGTTCATGGGATACAGTCCGGAAAGTGGCGCACCACCGAGAACTCGCTCCAAAATCCACGCCTCTTCTGCTTCTTGTTGCAGCGAAACCTCTACAACATCCGGGAGCAAGTCTTTCGGGATTACTACGGCTCCATCCTCGTCAGCTACAATGAAATCACCGGGAAACACCGCAACTCCACCGCAGGAAATTGCCTGATCCCAGCCGACAAAGCTAAGGCCACTGATCGCGGGCGGCGCAGCAACTGCCGAGGCCCAGACTGGAAGACCGCTTTCCTTGATGCCTACGATATCGCGTATGGCACCATCCGTTACAAGCCCCGCAGCTCCCACCTGCTTCAGCCGGGCACAAAGGATGTCGCCGAATATACCGGAATCGAGATGCCCGAGCGCGCCAGCAACCACTATGGAACCCGGCGCAGCGCGCTCTACCGCGACCCGCGTTGACGTTGGGGAGGACCACGCCGCTGGCGTCGCCAGATCTTCACGCATTGGAACAAAGCGCATTGTGAACGCTGGACCAGCAATTCGGGGCTGTCCCGGCAAGCGTGGTGAAGGTCCACGTAGTGAAATGTTCCGCAGCCCTTTCTTGAGCAGTACCGTTGTAATGGTAGCTGTTGAAACTTCAGTTAGCGCCGCCAGTTGTTCTGCATAGGTCATGTGACGTCCTGTCATTCAGATAGATGGAATGTAACCGCCATCTACTCGGATGACGCTACCAGTTACATAGGAAGACCGCTCACTAGCGAGGAATGCGACCACATCCGCATATTCGGATGGGTTGCCATAGCGATTAGCGGGAATGTTTGCGAGGCTCGCGGCTCGGGCATCTTCCTCGGTCTTGCCTTCGCGTTCAGCTTTCTTGCGATCCAAAAATGCAATGCGTGGGGTCAAGATACGACCGGGCACGATTACGTTTGCAGTCACGCCATCACGCGCGACTTCGGAGGCAAGGGTTTTGGACCATCCGACTAGTGTGCTTCGCAATGAGTTTGAAATTCCAAGATTAGGAATTGGGGCAACGACGCCCGATGATGTCGACGTAATGATGCGTCCCCATTTTCTGCCGCGCATTCCTGGAAGAACCCGATCCGAGATGCCAATGACAGACAGCACCATGGCATCGAACTGCGTACGCCAAGAATTGAATTCCTGGCCCTGAACTTCGCCCGGAGGCGGGCCACCAGTTAGCGCCACGAGGATGTCGATTGGCCCAAGCTGCGATTCGACCGTGGCCACATTTTCGTTGATCTGGTCTAGATCAGCCAAATCCCAGGGAATTACGATCGAACTTGAGCCAGCCGCCAAAACCGCTTCTGACGTACGTGTGGCAGCTTCTGCATCCCGATCGGCGACGGCCACATTGGCACCTTCAGCGGCGAGGCACGCAGAAATGGCCGATCCCAAGCCACCTCCACCACCCAGAACCAGCGCTGTTTTATCTGTCAGTCCTAAATCCATCTACTTGATGTCCTTTTAGTTGGTGCTGGTTTCGCCCGCCAATGCGCCAGAGCCTCACGAGCGAGTCACACAGCCGAAGGAAACCTTGTCGACGACCCAACATCGGTGAAGGTCATTCGTCAAAGGACTATTAAGAATAATTACTTTTCCAGAAGGGAATATGATCGCCCGATTTTAAATTCTCTAAAGGAATGTGTCGCCGAAAAATATTTCCTTTGACGCAATATCCCTCGCCTGATCATTTGCTGACAACGTGGAGGACGACCAATGACGAAGATATCTACCCGGCTAGGCCGAATTGCTCCCTCGCCGAGCATTGCCGCCATGAGCCATGCTCGCGGTCTTATCGCAAAAGGTCGGGACATCTGTGACTTGACGGCTGGCGAGCCGGACTTCGACACACCTAAGCATATTCTGCAAGCGGCCGCCGAGGCTATGTCCGCGGGAGCGACTCGGTATACTCCGCCCGGCGGAACTGCGGCCCTCAAACAAGCAATTGTGGAGAAATTCTTCCGGGAGAACAGGTTGAAGGTGCGACCCGATGAGGTGATCGTCGGAGCCGGCGCCAAGCAAGTCATTTTCAATGCAATGGCCGCCACACTTGAGCCTGGAGATGAAGTTGTGGTCGTGGCTCCCTATTGGGTGTCTTATCCTGACATCGCGCTTTATCACGGGGCCAAGCCTGTCGTCGTCGAAACTTTTGCCAGCGACGGTTACCGGATCGATCCCGACAGATTGCGCCGGGCTCTGACCCCCAGAACGCGATGGCTGATGCTGAACTCTCCCAACAACCCGACGGGAACGATGATCGACATTGAAACGATGCAGCAGATCGGCGGGGTGCTGAGGGACCATCCCTCCGTAATGGTTATGACTGATGAGATCTACGAGCATATCCGCTTCACTGACCGCGCTGCGGGCTCGTTTGCTGCGGTAAACCCTGATCTTGCCGACAGGGTGCTGACTGTGAATGGTGTCTCCAAGACCTACGCCATGACGGGATTCAGGATCGGCTACGCCGCGGGCCCGTCGGATCTGGTTGCTGCCATGGCGAAGTTGCAATCGCAAAACAGTGGCAACCCGGCGGCGGTGAGCCAGGAAGCGGCGCGGGCGGCGCTTACCTCCGGCCTCGATTTCCTGCCCCAATGGGTCGACGCATACAGAGCGCGTAAGAACCTTGTCGTACAGCGATTGTCTAGCGTACCCGGCCTATCGGTATTTGAACCCCAAGGGGCGTTCTATGTCTATGTTGGATGTTCTGAATGGATTGGGTGCGCCGGTCCTTCTGGACGGGTTCTCAGCGACGATTCAGCCGTGGTGATGGAGCTGCTGGATCACGGGGTAGCAAGCGTGCAGGGATCAGCTTATGGCGTCAGCCCGGCCTTCCGACTTTCGATTGCAAGCGGCATTGACGTTCTCGCGGCAGCCTGCGACCGTCTGGCTGATTTCGCGGGGCGTCTGAAACAGTGACCTGCGACGCCATGCTCTGGCTACGGAGCTCAACGGAGAGCGTGCGGTAGATGATCACACTCAAGCAACTGGAAGCTATTTATTGGGTGGCCAAGCTTGGGGGTGTTGGAGAAGCGGCGCACCGTCTGAACACCACGCAATCGGCAATCTCGAAACGCCTCCAAGAAGGTGAATATGCCTTGGGTGTCGACATTTTCGACCGCAACGGTAGGCGAATATTGCTGACCGAGGATGGCACCCGCCTGCTGCCACAAGTCTCCGAAGTTCTCTACCAACGTGATCGGTTAATGGACGCTGTCCACCCGCAACACGACATTCGGACGCTGCGACTTGGCGTCACAGAGCTAACTGCCATCACTTGGCTGCCCCGGCTGCTGACCAGAATTCGCGAGAGCTATCCAGGCGCGACCGTAACACCTGTGGTCGACGGATCAATTTCGCTGATGCAAAAGCTACGCGACGGAAGCGTGGACGCAGCGATCGTTCCCAATGCATTCGAGACGCGGGAGATCGAGACTACGGTGCTGTCGACCGTGGAACTTAAGTGGCTGCGGGCGCCAACGTATGCTCCCGGATTGGAAACCCTGACCCCGGAAGAATTGCGCCACCGGACAGTGATCGGGCAACGCGATGGATCGGGCTTGGGCTCAATGGTCGAGGCTTGGTTGACCTCTTTGCGGGTCACGATCGACAATGAGATCTCGACATCCAGTTTCTCAGCCCAGTTGGCCCTGACCCTGTCAGGGCTCGGGATTGCCTATCTTCCCGCACGCATCTGCGAACATTTCGTACAGTCCGGTAGACTCGTGGCTCTGCAGTCGTCTCCACCTTTGCCCCCAATACCTTATGGTATCCACTATCTTAAGAGCGCGGGCGACGACTTTCTTCGGCATGTGGTGACGCTTGGATCGGAATGCTGCGACTTCGACGCCGGGAACATAGGGCTACCCTGAAATTCTCCCGGAAAACATTCCTTTTGGCGATATCTGAATTTCCTTAATGTCGCTCGCTTCATATTGAGATTTCTCTGATGCTGGCTAGGGGCGCAGGCCCCGTACCCATAATCACACAGGGAATACCATGATCAAATTTCTAAAAGGCTCCTTCGTCTGCCTCGCTATCGGAATCGCCGGCTCAAGCGCACAAGCTGAAGAGTTCGTGTCCATCGGAACGGGCGGCATCACCGGGGTCTATTATCCGATCGGCGGCGCAATCTGCCGCTTGATGAACAAGGACCGCAAAGAGACTGGAATTCGCTGCTCGGTAGAATCAACAGGAGGGTCGATTTACAACATCAACAACGTTCGCGCTGGTGAGTTGGACTTTGGCGTGGTCCAGTCAGATTGGCAGTATTTTGCCTTGAAAGGAGAAAGCAGTTTCGCCGATCAGGGCCCGTTCGAGGACGAACGCGCAGTGTTGTCGCTCTATACGGAAGCATTTACGGTTCTTGCCCGCGCGGACAGCAGTATCAAGACATTTGCCGAGCTGAAAGGTCACAAGGTCAATCTGGGCGAAGCCGGTTCAGGTGGCCGTGCCACGATGGAATTGGTCATGAATGCCTACGGATTGACGTCCGCGGATTTCACATTGGGTGCGGAATTCAAAAGTTCGGAATTGCCGCAAGCCCTGTGCGACGGAAAGATCGACGCTGGCGCCATTGTCGTCGGCCATCCAGCCGCCGTCGTAACGGAAGCCATGGCCACGTGCCCGATCGAATTGGTCTCTGTTTCGGGCGCCGAGATACAGTCGCTCATTGATCAATACCCCTATTACGCTGCGACAACCATTCCTGGCGGGATGTATCAGGACAATGCCGATGAAGTGGCAACATTCGGTGTGGGCGCTACGCTGATCACGTCTGCCAGAGAACCCGATGCGTCGGTTCATGCACTGGTCAAATCGGTTTTCGAAAACATTGATGAATTCAAGGCCCTGCATCCTGCACTCGGAGGTCTCGAGCCTGAAGGCATGAGCGTGAACGGCCTGTCCGCGCCGCTTCATCCGGGCGCGGCGGCCTATTACGCAGAACGCGGCTGGAAGTAACTGGTTCGCCTGCGATGCTCTGTGCGGGCTCGCGGGCGATACTCCTGCAGGATAATCCAAGAATGACTCCCAATTCAAAGACAACCGATGGCAACATCGGTGTGCCCGTCACGACGACCGACACCGTCGAAAAATCTGTCGACATCGTTGGGTCGGAAACCGGGGCGCGGCATCCGGTGGGCACGGCTGGCGTGATCGTGACGTCACTGGCGCTTCTCTGGTCGCTGTTTCAAATCTACGTGGCCTCGACCCTGCCTTTCACGCTGTCGGCGCTGACAGGCTGGAACCTGACGCTGAACGAACAGGCGGTACGCCAAATCCACCTTGCGTTCGCTCTGGCGCTGGCAATGCTCGCCTTCCCGTCAACAAGCTGGTCTGCGCGAACATCCATTCCCGTCACGGATTGGCTGCTCGCCGCTCTCGGGGCGGCGTCTTGTCTGTACCTGTTCTATTTTCGCGACCAGATCTCCGCGCGCGCAGGATTACCGACGGATCTGGATCTGTGGATTGCCGGCATCGGCCTGCTGACAGTGGCCATCGGGCTGTTCCGCTCGCTCGGTCCGCCGCTGCTGTTCGTGGCAGGCGCATTCATGCTCTATACATTTGCGGGGTATTCCGACCTGTTGCCCGAGGTCATACGCTGGAAGGGTGCCTCGTTCAGCAAGGCCATGTGGCATTACTGGATGCAGTCGGAAGGCGTTTTCGGCGTGGCATTGGGCGTTTCGGCGTCGATGATCTTCCTGTTCGTGCTGTTTGGCGCGCTGCTGGAAAAGGCGGGAGCAGGCCTTTATTTCATCCGCCTCGCGTTCGCGCTTCTGGGCCATTTGCGCGGAGGCCCTGCGAAAGCTGCCGTACTGTCTTCGGGGATTTCCGGGATCTATTCAGGATCTTCGATCGCCAATGTTGTATCGACAGGCACTTTTACCATTCCGCTGATGAAACGCACCGGGCTGTCAGCCGAAAAGGCCGGTGCGATTGAGGCCTCGGCGTCGTCCAACGGTCAGTTGACCCCACCTGTCATGGGCGCAGCCGCCTTTCTCATTGCAGAATTCACCGGCGTTCCCTACGCGACCCTCATCTATTATGCGGCCTTACCCGCGGCTATCACCTATTTGTCGCTGCTCTATATCGTTCATCTCGAAGCCCTCAAGCTTGGGCTCAACGGCCTGCCCCGACCAGAACCGCGACACAGCGCGCTGTTCCGATGGGGACGTACGATCTGCATCGTAGTCCTGATTTTCGGGCTGATCGGCCTGGTCAGACTGCTATTGTCCGAGTTGGCCCGCTCCCTGCCCGCAGCGGTCCCCGTCGTGGCTGTAGTCATCCTGACGATCTGCTATCTGGGATTGATTTGGTTGGCCGCGCGCCGACCTGATCTGGACCCCGATGAGTGGGCTGCCGAAACGTTGCCGCGGGCGGGTGATGTCTTGACGACCGGCGCCTACTTCCTTCTCCCTATCATCGTGCTGATCTGGTGTATCCTATTTGAACGCTTGTCCCCGACGCTGTCAGCGTTACGGGCAATCGAGCTTCTCGTCGTAATCCTGGTGACACAGAAGCCGTTGAAGGTGCTGCTGCGCGGCTCTGGCACCGCCGGCCTGCGGGCGGCGCTTTGCGACGGGGCCAGAGATCTGCGCGACGGCCTCGTATTCGGCGCCCGTAACATGATCGGGATTGCAGTGGCGACTGCCGTTGCAGGGGTAATTATCGGCTCTGTATCGCTCACCGGAATGCATCAGGTGATCGGTTCGTTTGTCGAATATCTCGCGGGAGGCAGCTTGATGCTCATGCTGCTGCTGGTTGCAGCGATGAGTATCCTTCTCGGGATGGGGCTGCCGACAACAGCGAACTATATCGTGGTGTCGACCCTGATGGCGCCGGTTGTCGTTTCTATTGGTGCGCAGAACGGATTGATTGTTCCATTGGTCGCTGTTCACCTGTTCGTGTTCTATTTCGGCATCCTCGCCGATGTGACCCCACCAGTAGGAATGGCCTCTTTTGCGGCCGCCGCCATCTCGGGCGGTAGCCCGCTGCGGACGGGTGTCCAGGGATTCCTTTACGACATCCGGACAGCTCTGTTGCCGTTCCTGTTCATATTCAACACCCAGCTTCTATTAATCGACGTGGTCTGGTGGCAGGCGGTGTTCATCTCGTTGACGGCAACTCTGGCCATGTTGCTGTTTGTATCTGCCACCCAGGGCTGGCTGCTGATACGGTCGAGACTGTGGGAATCCGCTGCGCTTCTCCTGATCGCCTTCACGCTCTTTCGACCGGGCTTCTGGCTGGATCTTGTCGACCCGCCCTTCGAGACAGTCACAGGCATACCGATCCTGTCCGAAGCGGCTGATGCGGCGCAGAAAGCATCCCTTCGACTGGTGATTATGGGCCCGGATGCAAGGGTCCCGGAGCAGATACGTCGACAGGTGTATCTCGCGCAACTGATTGACTCGGTACAAGACCCCGGTTCCCACATCGAATCCGGAATAGAAACCTCGGGCATTCAGAGACTTCGGTCCGCCGGCATTGCAGTTGTGGTCAGCGAAAACCAGCTTGTGCTGGAGGAGCCGCTTCCCGGCAGCCGGGCCTATTCCGCCTTGCGTGGATTCGATTTTTATGGTGACGCCAATGTGCGTCTTTCCGCGATCGAATTGGCTCGCGACCGGCTCCCGAAAGAAATCTGGTACATTCCCGCGACTGCTCTTCTGCTGATGATCCTGCAGATACAGGTCCGCCGACGCCGCCGGGCGACCTTGGCCGCTTGAAATGTCCGGGTGCCAAGTTCAATTCACTTCACAGAGATAAAAATAATGAAAACACATTCGTTTCTGGCGGACGTCGACGCTATGTTTGAATTCGCGGCAGGCTCGTTGGATCTTCCAGACGGTCTGGCCGAAAAGATCCGTGTCGCAAATGCGACCTATACCATGCGTTTCGGGGTGCGCCTTGGCGGCAGAATGCACACCTTCACGGGCTGGCGCTCGGTTCACTCAACGCATCAGAATCCCGCCAAAGGGGGCATTCGCTACGCGCCCGGCGCTACTCAGGACGAGGTCGAAGCACTTGCCGCCTTGATGAGTTACAAGTGTGCTTTGCTCGGACTGCCGTTCGGTGGCGCCAAAGGCGCACTCCGGATAGACCCGTCGGAGTGGGAAGAGCATGAGCTGGAGCGCATAACCCGTCGGTTTACTGCCGAAATGGTACGCCATGGATTTTTGAGCCCCTCAATGAACGTGCCTGCCCCTGACATGGGGACGAACGAGCAGACTATGATGTGGATCGCTGATGAATACAGTCGGCTCCGCCCGGACGACATCAATGCATCGGCCTGTGTCACCGGCAAGCCGCTCGCAGGGAATGGCATCGAAGGCCGTACGGAAGCGACGGGTCGGGGCGTGCAGTATGCGCTCCAAGCGTTTTTTGAGACCGAGCGGGATTTCCGGCGCGCGGGGTTCGAGGAGCAAGGACTTTCGAACCGAACAGTGGTTGTTCAAGGATTTGGCAATGTCGGGTATCATGCGGCGCTTTTCCTGTCGCAGGAGGACGGCGCTCGCGTGACAACGGTGATCGAGCATGACGGGGCTATTCGCAATCCTGACGGCCTCAACATCGAAGCCTTGAAGCAGCATCTGCTTAGCTCAGGGGGCGTGAAGGGATTTTCGGGCGGCAGTTTCGCTCCGAACGGGGATGCCGCGCTGGAAGATAGATGTGACATCCTGATCCCGGCAGCGCATGAGCAGGTCATCCATGCCGAGAATGCGTCCCGCATAGCTGCCCGTCTGGTTGTCGAAGCCGCAAATGGGCCGACCACCTGGGAGGCTGATGGGATGCTACGAGACCGCGGCGTTGTCATCATTCCTGACCTGTTTGCAAATGCCGGCGGCGTAGCGGTCAGCTATTTTGAGTGGGTCAAAAACGTCAACCACATTCCATTCGGCATGATGGAGCGGAGGCGAGAAGAAGTTGGCCATGTGCGTCTAGCCCGGTCTCTGGAAGTGATGACGGGCCGAACTTTTCCGCCGGAAGATGCCGAAACGTTCTTGCGCGGGCCGTCTGAAATTGACCTTGTTCGGTCTGGCTTGGATGATCTGATGCGCCGGACGTATGCAATGCTGTCAGCTCGATGGGCGACAGGTGCGAGGGATTTGCGGACGGCCGCCTATCGCGTCGCCATCGAACGTATCTCCAACGCTTATCGGGCCATCGGCATTTAGCCGTCGACGCAGAGCGGTTGCCTACGATCGCGCCAATTTCCAATCACCGGCGCGGTACAACCGCTGGCGGTGACCAGATGGGCCGGTCGAAGTCACAGGCTTCGACAATTTGTCCGATCAGGACTGAAACAGGATCGTCCTCAGAATGCCGCCGGTGCAATGCGGTGTATGTCACACTCGGAAGCGCCAAGTCCGTCGAGAGCTCGAAAAGTCGGCCAGAGGCCACAATTTCCGACTGGCTGTATCTGGGAAGCATGACGATCCCGACGCCGGATATTGCAAGCGATATCATCGCACCAAGATTGCTCGAATACATCGGTTGCTTGAGGACGGCATCCGTCGATGCGAGCCAAGCGTTAAAAATGCGACCAGACCCTGACGCGGCCGTCTGCGCCACAACCGTTTGGGATACGATCTCTCCCAACGGCATGAAGGTCCGCTCAGTGTAGAGGGAACTGGCGAACCACCCATTTTCGACCTTTCCAAGAGGAATGCGTTCGAAGCGAAGGTCTCTGAAGGCGTCCGGCACGATTATAAGGTCGAGCTTGCCGTCAATCAGCCCTTCAACAAGCCGAGAACTGACGTTGACCTCCGGCAGCACGATGAGGCCGGGCTCCTGCTCCTGAACGGCCCGCAACCATTGTGCGAGCCATGTCATCGACGTGAGGTCAGTTATGCCAATACGAGCGACTCTGTTAGTCCGCCCCTGCCCTCCTGCGGCCTCTGCAAACCTGTTGCGCAGCATCAGTACCTCGTTGGCGATGGCGAGAATTTCGTCGCCGCGCGTCGTGAGGGTGATGCTAGAACCGGCACGTCTGAACACGGTGCAGCCGAGCGCAACCTCGAGTTCTCTGATCCGTTTTGCGATGGCGGATTGTGTGGTGTTCAGCCGCAACGCGGCGGCCGCGAAGCTGCCGAGTGCGGCCGCCCAGTAGAGCGCCTCTAATTGCTTGAACGTAATCGCGCCCAATGCTGTAGCCATCACATGACCTATTACCGAAGAAAAATCCGTATAGGAATATTATTCGCGGTCCATGAAGTCAATTCGCTGGTTTTGAAGGCGCATATCGATCCAGTTTGAAGGCGGTGCTGAGGGGTCGTCTCGGGGCACCGACGGAAAGCGGGAGGAAATATGAATATCAAAATCAACATCAAGGGTATGGCGCTTGTAGCAGCAAGCCTATCCATGCCGGTAGCCGGAACGGCGCGTGCGGATGACTTCGTGAACATTCTGACGGGCGGTAGCTCGGGGGTTTTCTACCCTGTCGGAGCAGCACTTGCGGGCATCTACAGCGAACAGATCGACGGTGTCCGCGCTACCGTTCAGGCGACGAAGGCTTCCGTCGAGAACCTTAATCTCCTCCAGGCGGGACGGGGCGAAGTTGCCTTCACGGGCGGCGATACCCTCGCCTATGCTTGGGAGGGAAATAAAGAAATCGGCTTTCCCCAGAAGCTTGACAAGCTGCGTGGTATGGCAGCGATTTACCCGAACTACATCCAGATCGTGGCCCGCGAAGGATCCGGCATAAGGACGCTTGCGGATCTGAAGGGGCATGTCGTCTCGGTGGGCGCGCCGGCGTCCGGGACGGAAGTTAGTGCGCGCGTCATTCTGACGGCGGCGGGGATCAGCTATGACGATTTCGATCGTGTGGAATATCTGCCTTTCGCGGACTCGGTCGAGCTACTCAAGAACCGCCAGATCGACGCGACACTCCAGTCGGCTGGGCTTGGCGTGGCTTCGATCAAGGATCTTGCGTCAAGCGTTGGCGTGCAGCTTGTCGAAATTCCCGCCGGAGTGGCCGAAAAACTGGGCGCGCCATATGTGTCGGCCACCATTCCCGCTGACACTTACCCTGGCCAGGATGAGGAGGTGACCGCGATCTCCGTTGCGAACATGATGGCAACATCCGCCGATCTGCCGGATGAACTAGTCTACAATCTGACCAGGACCGTTTTCGAGAATCTCGACACGCTCGGCGCTGCGCACGACTCGGCCAAGGGTATCGCCCTCGAAAATGCGACCCGCGGGATGCCCCTGCCGCTTCACCCAGGCGCCGAGCGCTACTACCGCGAACAAGGCCTTGTCCAATGATGGAATGTCCAATCGCAGTGGTGGTGCGTCGTGACTGCCCTGCACCCACGTGCGGGGACATGAAACGATGACATCGCCATATCCCGCATCCGATAGAAACGCCGTGGCGGAGCAAGGCTCCGTCACGCCCCATGCCGAGCGGATTGCTCCCGAAATCCCGGGGCCGGACGACCAACCGTTCGGCAACTCTTTGGAGGGTCGCATGCTGTTCTGGACAGCGATCCTTTTCTCCGTTTTCCAAATCCTAACGGCGGCACATCTTGTGGACCTTCCGTCGCAGCTTGTCCGGGTCATCCACGTCGCCTTCGCCTGCTTCCTCGCCTTTCCGCTTCACCGGGCTACGAGAGGCCTTGGACGCGGCTGGGCGGCGATCGCATGGGCCTGCGCTTTTCTGGCTGTAGTGGTCGCCCTATATCAGACGACGCAATACGAGGCCCTGATCATTCGCGCGGGCCTACCGACGACCATGGACGTCGTCGTCGGAGTTGTTCTGCTGATGACTGTTTTCGCGGCGAGTTGGATCGTCATGGGGCCGGCGCTTCCACTCATCTGCGCTGTATTCCTAGCCTATGCGATCTGGGGCGAATACCTGCTCCGCCCGCTCGACCACAGGCCGTTTCCCTTTTCGCAGATCATCGATCATTTGACCTTCGGGACGGAAGGCATTTACGGCACGCCAATCTACGTTTCGTCGTCCTATATCTTCCTGTTCATCCTGTTCGGATCGTTCCTGGAAAGGGCCGGCATGATCCGGCTTTTCACGGACGTATCGCTGGGCCTGGTCGGGCATCGCACCGGAGGGCCGGCCAAGGTTGCCGTGATTGCCTCCGGCCTGATGGGCACAATTTCGGGATCGGGGGTCGCCAACGTCGTGACCACGGGTCAGTTCACCATTCGCCTGATGAAGCGTTTCGGCTACTCCCCCGCTTTCGCTGGCGGGGTGGAATCCACCGCCAGCATGGGCGGGCAGATCATGCCGCCGGTCATGGGCGCTGTCGCCTTCATTATGGCCGAGACCCTGGGCATACAGTATGCGCAGGTTGTTCTGGCCGCCGTGATACCGGCAGTCTTCTACTTCGGCTCCGCCTTCTGGATCGTGCACCTCGAAGCACGGCGTCTGGGGCTTACCGGGCTGTCAGAGGCCGAACGTCCCTCCGCTCTCGCGGCGGTGCGGCGTGAATGGTTCCTGCTCCTGCCTCTGGCCGTCCTGGTCTACCTCCTGTTTGCGGGCTTCACCCCTCTGTTCGCTGGACTCGTCGGGCTGACAATGACTCTTGTCGTGATCTTGGGCACCGCGGCCGCCGTCGGCCTTTCCAGCACCGTGCTGCGCTTCATCTACTGGATCGCGATCGGCGCAGGCTGTGCCGCCTTCCTAGAGTTCGGGCTCTACCCGGTCCTCGGGTTGCTTGGCCTGCTCGCGGCATGGAACCTGACCCATTCGAGCGGCCGGCAGACCCTTATCGCCTGTCGCGATGCTCTGGCCGGGGGGGCGCGAACGGCGCTGCCGGTCGCCGTGGCCTGCGCCATGGTCGGCGTCATTATCGGTGTGCTGTCACTGACCGGCGCGGCTACCACGTTCAGTCGATTCATCGTCGCGGTTGGCAATCAGAGCCTGATCCTGTCCCTGATCTTGACGATGATCACCTGCATCATCCTCGGGATGGGGATACCGACTATCCCGAACTACATCATCACGTCGAGCATTGCCGGACCCGCATTGCTGGAACTGGGTGTGCCACTGATCGTGTCCCACATGTTCGTCTTCTACTTCGGCATCCTCGCGGACCTCACGCCTCCTGTGGCCCTGGCCTGCTTCGCTGCGGCACCGATCGCGAAGGAGAATGGCCTGAAGATTTCGGTGCAGGCGATCAAGGTCGCCGCGGCTGGTTTCGTGATGCCCTACATCGCGGTATATTCTCCAGCACTCATGCTTCAGGACGGCGGACCGCTGGCCGAGAGCATCGGCTACATTCCGGCGGTGGCGGTGGTGATCGCGAAGACCGCGGCAGCGGTTTTCCTCTGGGGCGCGGCGATCATTGGCTTTCTCGGACGGACGTTGACCTGGCCAGAACGCGTGCTCGCGGTACTCGGAGCGATCGCGTTTGTAACAGCAGGCATGCTGTCCAACGCAATCGGTTTTCTGCTGCTGGCTGGGTTTCTACTGTCGGCGCTTCGCAGAACCCCGGCAACGGTTCGAAAGGGGCGTGTTTCATGAACCTGTGCATCGCGCTGGCAGCCAAGACAATTGTAGTTGCAGCGACCAGCTTCACCCTGTCGTGGGAACATTCGATTGAGAAAATCGTATGGCAGGAGGATTGGGCTGTCACCTCCGAAGGCCTAGTTCCGACACAGGCGCGGATCTCAGGCTCGGCCACCGGTGTCGATCCCGGACCGGGTGCGAGGCTTGACGACGGAATGTGGGTTTGGAAGCCGAATCTTCTGCCGCAACGGACGCTTCGGCTTGCCGCATCGGGTGCAACGCCGGGACCCTGGAAGTTGTGTGCCGGGGAAACCTGCTTCGACTTTGGAACCCGTTCCGGTGTTCCTGTCATCTTGAGCCCTTGTTACGACGAAAATCTCTAACTGGACTTTTCACATGCCTACTATCGCCATCATAGACCCGCAATTCGGCACCGATTTGGCACTCGAGTCATCGATCGCAGGACCCGAATACAACTTTCTCACGCTCGCCCCGTCAGAGGGCGCGTTTCCAGAGGGGCTTCTTTCGGATGTTGTGGCGATCATTCATTGCCGCAGCCGGAACAAGCTGAGTGAGTGCCAGCTATCTCAGTTTCCCGCCCTGAGCGCCGTGATACAAGCGGGCGTAGGCACTGATCATATTGACATCGGCGCCTGCGCTATGCGCGGAATACCCGTCTGCAACGTGCCGGATTACGGCACCCGAGAGATTGCTGATCATGCTATGGCACTTATCCTCGATCTTCGCAGAGGCATAACAGTCCAAACCGAGCGCATCAGGCGGACCGGCGCTTGGTCTCCCTTCGCGGTCCCTAACGCACCCATAGCACGCCTTTCGGGACAAACTCTTGGCATCGTCGGCCTAGGTTGGATTGGTACGGCTCTGGCGCTTCGCGCCAAGGCCTTTGGCATCCGCGTCTGTTTCTACGACCCTTATGCGGCACCGGGACAGGACATTGCGCTCGGCTTGGACCGGATCGACTCTCTGCAGGGCCTTGTCAGCCAAAGCGACATCATATCCTTTCATTGCCCGTTGACATCGAGTACCAAAAATCTGGTTAATCAAGAACTTCTTGCTTACTTCAAGCCGGGATCAATCCTAATTAACACAGCTCGCGGAGGAATTGTTGATCTTTCAGCCCTGCTCAGTGCATTGAAGGATGGAAGTTTGGCGGGAGCTGGATTAGACGTCTTGGCCGAAGAGCCGCCCAATCTAAATCATCCTTTGCTTCGCGCTTGGACCGATGGAGATGAGTGGCTCAATGGGCGACTCATCATCACTCCTCATGCAGCATTTTTTTCCCCTGAGAGCGTAGAAGACCTGCGACGACTATCAATTGTAACCGCCATCAAGATAGTGAATGGCGATGAGCCTCGCACTGTTATTGCTTCCACCTTATAAGTTTGGGTTTTCAATTCTCGCGCATTCGGATTTTGAGCGTATTTTTTTGGTTCAGATTACGTTGTGAGCTACTTTTGGAAAGGGACCTATATACTTAACTAGCCGGAAGGCCCGAACTATTATGACAGCAATCTGGCTAGATCGGTTAAGCTGGACAGTAGAGTCAACGGCTTGTTAATGTCTGGATAATATTTAGGTGACGGCTACCATCTTCTTATAAGCGTCTAGGACTGCAATCCGTTAACGACGCGGCAAAGAGCGGCAGTGGGAAGTTACGAACTCCCACTGCCCCTTCCGAAACCTCATATAAGCAATCACGCTCACAGGCATCGGCCAGTTACAAGCTACCATTGTCCGTCGTCATATAAAATGGGACATCAGAGCGGCTTGAGCATTGGAGGCTCTGGCTCGTTTGTGTGATTGATTATGCGGCTTGTTTTTGGTGTTGCAAGCGGCGTTCGCGGATTGTCAGTATCTTGATCTTCTTCCTTTCTCTGAGGATGGCTTTGTCGCGCCCAAAGTAGACGTCGGCGGGCGTGACGTTGTTGAGACTCTCGTGGTATCGCGCGTTGTTGTAATACTCTACGAAGGCCCCGATCTGGCGTTCGAGATCGCCGGGCAGGTAGTAGTTTTCCAGCAGAACCCGGTTCTTCATAGTTTGGTGCCAGCGCTCAATCTTGCCCTGGGTTTGCGGATGGAATGGTGCCCCGCGAACGTGGCCCATTTTTTGATTTCCCAACCACTTGGCGAGGTCGCCAGAGATGTAGCAGGCCCCGTTGTCACTCAGCAGGCGCGGCTTGTGCCGGACGACGGCTTGGTCACAGCCCGATGCGCTCAGAGCCAGTTCAATCGTGTCCGTCACGTCCTCGGCCCGCATGTTTGTGCAAAGCTTCCAGGCGATGATGTAGCGGCTGTAGTCGTCGAGGATGGTGGACAGGTAATACCAGCCCCAGCCGATGATCTTGAAGTAGGTGAAGTCGGTCTGCCAGAGCTGATGGATGGCCGTGGTCTTGTCCGTGAACTCGTCCGCGGCCTTGATCACCACATAGTCCGGCGCCGTGATCAGATCAGCTGCTTTAAGAATGCGGTAAGCCGATGATTCCGAGATAAAATACCGGTTCTCATCGGTGTATTTGACCGCCAGTTCACGTGTCGTCAGCGCCTCATGTTCTAACGCAAACTCGATCAGGTCATCGCGCCGGTCTTGGGGTATTCGATTCCAGACCGACCCTGGTCGAGGAGACCGATCGGCCAGCGCATCGAACCCGCCCTCGACGTAGCGATCATACCAGCGGTAGAAAGCCGTGCGCGGAATGCCCAGCATATCCAGCGTCATTTTGGTGGGCAGATGCGAACCTTCAACGGTGCGGATGATCTCAAGCTTCTCGGTTGCAGGGTATCTCATTCCTCCACCTCCCCAGCCCCTGTCTGGACTTGTCCCGATTTAGTTCCGGTCTCTTTCGAGCGATATTCGCAATGAAGGAGACACAAATTGGCACCAAGATACAGCGACGAGTTCAGACGTGATGCGGTTCGCATTGCAACAAGCAGTGGACTGACGCGACCTCAGATTGCGTCTGATTTAGGGGTTGGTGTTTCGACACTGAACAAGTGGGTTCAACACCATCAGAATGATGACCTGATGTCCGGCCCGCATGAGGATGTGGAGAAGGAGAACGCCCGCCTTCGCAAAGAGAACCGGCTACTCCGCGAGGAGAGGGAAGTGTTAAAGAAGGCGACGATCTTCTTCGCAGGCCAAAAGGCGTGAGGTTTGCCTTTATCGACACCTGGAAGAAGATCTGGCCCATTGAGTTTCTATGCCGCGTTTTGCGGGTAACTTCCCGTGGGTTTCGCGCCTGGAAGATCCGCCCTATCAGCCGAAGCCAGCGAGATGACATGGTGCTGTTGGCCCATATCAGAGAACAACACCGCCTTAGCCTGCAAAGCTACGGCCGACCTCGCATGACGGAGGAACTGCGCGATCTCGGTCTTGTTGTCGGGCACCGCCGGGTAGGCCGGTTGATGCGTGAGAACGCGATCAAGGTTATTCGAACCCGTAAACATAAAGTCACGACTAACAGCAATCACGCCTTCAATGTCGCCCCCAACTTTCTTGATCAGGACTTCTCTGCTGATGGCCCAAACCAAAAATGGGCAGGGGACATTTCCTACATCTGGACGAGCGAGGGATGGCTGTATTTGGCAGTGATCATCGATCTTTACTCCCGCCGGGTCATTGGCTGGGCGGTCAGTAACCGGATGAAGCGGGACCTGGCCATCAAGGCATTAGACATGGCAGTAGGGCTGCGAAAGCCACCCAAAGGCTGTATCCATCATACGGATCGTGGCTCTCAATACTGTTCAGGTGACTATCAGAAAAGTCTGAAGCAGCATGGATTTCTGGTCTCAATGAGCGGCAAGGGAAATTGTTATGACAATTCCATGGTCGAGACCTTCTTCAAATCTCTGAAAGCCGAACTGATCTGGCGTCAGAAATGGGCGACCCGCAGACAAGCAGAAGGAGCAATATTCCAATACATCAATGGGTTCTACAACCCGCGAAGACGGCATTCATCCCTTGGCGGGAAAAGTCCCTTGGCTTTCGAGAGACGGGCTGCCTAACATGAGCTGAGAGACCGGAACTTTTGCGTGGCAAGTCCACCGCATAATCAATCACACAAACGAGCCAGAGCCTCCAATGCTCAAGCCGCTCTGATGTCCCATTTTATATGACGACGGACAACTTGTCTTATGGATCGGCCAACTACAGGTGATCCGAGAGGAACGCTGTTGTGGGCGGACCGATGGGCGGCGCCTCTCTCCCATGATCCGGAATCGGTTCTGGACCTCGTCGACACATTATCCGATGCTGACGCAGAGCGTACCGATGGACCGAGGGATTCGCGCAGGCGGTTGATGGCATCAAGGGCGCCTGGCCGAAACGAGCACTGAGCCGCGATGACAAACAGGTCCTCAATCTGATCCGAAGCGCCTCCAGTGAAGATCTGACAACAACTTTGAAGCCGCTCCTGCCCAGCTGGCTCCAAATGACTGCCGTTAAATGGCGGGAAGATTTGTGAGTCTTAAGCTATTTGGGAGGGTGTCGGCCCAATGCTGCCATTGCCTTCACGCTGGAACGCTGCGGTGCAGCTTCACGAGACCGGCCATTCATCGATCGCGCAGTATTTTCGAAGGGTGAAGCTCGGCAGGGCGGACCTTTGCTGCCGTTCTGTGCGCCTTTTCGAACGTCCGCTTTGTCGTGCGCGGTATAGGTTCCGGCTCACCTGAGGTATTGTGGATGTCGACAGCAACGTCGATGCTGCAAAGATGGCCTCCGAAATAGAGTTCTCTTTTGCAGCACTGAACCCGTCAGCGCGACGGCACATTCGCGTGTTTCAGATTCACCAGTTCCTTGACCGTTTTGCGATGGGGCTGACAGTCGCCGTTGTTGCACTGGCATTGACTGACCGTGGCATGGACCTGGTTCAAATCTCGCTTCTCTTCGGGGTCTACTCGCTCACGACGATGGTGATGGAGCTGCCGTTCGGTGGTCTCGCCGACAGCATTGGCCGCAAGCCGGTCTTTTTGACGGCGGTTGTCGCCAGCTTGATTTCGCTCGTGCTCTTTCTCTCGACCAGTGATTTCCATGTTCTGGCGCTTTCATTTGCATTCATCGGTTTTGGACGCGCGCTCAGGTCAGGCACGCTTGATGCGTGGTTTGTCGAAACGTTCAAGGCCGCAGCACCTGATGTGGATGTCCAGCCCGCACTGGCCAAAGCGCAATGGGCTAACGCCGTAGGGTTGGCCATTGGCGCCGTCGTGGGAGGTCTTCTGCCCGATATTTTGGGCGAGGTCGCAAAAAGCCTCGGGTTCAGCATCTATGATGTGTCCTACCTGGCAAGCTTTGGTGTGATGTTGGGCGTGTTTGTGTTCACGATGTTCGCCATTGTCGAAAAACCGCGTCCCAGAGACGTTACTGCTCTCCTGCACGGCTTCGCCAATGTCCCAACGGTGATAAAGGACGCGAGCCTTTTGGCTCTTAAACATCCCGCTCTGTCGATACTGCTGGCAGCGTTGGCCTTCTTTCTGATGGCAACCAACCCAGTCGAGGTGATCTGGCCGACCCATGCAAAACCCATGCTGGATGAGGGCTACGCCAACACCGTCATCGGTGTCGTCACTGCGACCTATTTCTTCTCCATCGCTTTCGGCGCATCTCTGTCTGCGCACATCAGCCGGATTTTCAGGCGGCGGCACGCCATGACGCTGGCTGCGACCTTTGCTTGCTTGGCGGGCGTTCAGATCGCATTGGCGTTGCAAGGCAGTATCATCGGCTTTGTGACAGTATTCGTCCTGTATTCTGTGGTCCTTGGTGTCTCTGAGACGCCGGCCAACAGCATTCTGCATCGCTGTGTAGAAGACCGTCAGCGGTCGACCATGCTATCTCTGAGATCGCTGATACAACAGTTGGGGGCCGCATTGGGTCTGGTTTTGGCCGGAACTGTCGCTGAAATTTACTCTACACCTATCGCGTGGATTGTCGGTGCGGTGTTTCTGTTCATTGCAGTGATACTGATCTTGGTTTTGGTCAGACGCCTGGCCGTAGAATCCGAATAGCTGACGTTCGTGCTCCGTGCAGCATTGATCATTTTGGGCTCGAGCACTAAATCGCTTCGCGATATTGGCTCTGTGTGTCGGGCGTTGCGCTGAAGCGGGTTTTGTTTCGCGGTTTCCGAGGTTGGGTGCGTGCTGTTGGTCGAGGTGATCTTGCCTCGATTAACAGAGGATTTTCCCATCAATGTTCAGCATTCCAAACCGATGACACCCCTTCGCGCGCGCATGATCGCGGATATGTCGGCGCGCAACCTCGGATCGGCGTCGCAGGCCAGCCACTTGCGGGCCTGCAAGCGGTTTGCGGCCTGGCTTGGGCGCTCCCCGGAGACAGCGACACCGGATGATTTGCGGGATTTCCAGCAGCATCTGATCGAGAGTGGGACGAGTATCTGCACGCGCAACCAGACGATGACCGGGGTGAAGTTTCTGCTCCGCGTGACGCTCCGACGGCATGATCTTGTGGCGGAGGTTTTCAGCCTCAAGGAGCCCGTCAAGGTGCCGCTGGTTCTGAGCCGCGACGAGGTAAAGCGCCTCCTGCTCATGGCACGAGCCTGAAGGCACGGGTGATGCTGTCGCTGGCCTATGGCTGCGGCATGCGCGCCGGCGAGGTCGTCCGGTTGCGGGTCGGCGATATCGATGGTGCCCAAAACATCATCCGCATCGTGCAGGCGAAGGGTCGCAAGGATCGCAATGTGATGCTGCCCGCCAATATTCTGGGACTGTTGCGTGAGTGGTGGAAAGAACGTCCTGTTGGTCAGGATGCAGGCGTGGCGGGGCCTGAGCGGGTCATTTTCCCCGGCTATTGCTGCAGGCACCTGCCTCCCCGTCAGATTTCGCGGCTGTTCAAGCAGGCGGCGCGGGCGGCAGGCATCATCAAGCCGGTCACGCTGCACACGTTGCGCCATTCGTTTGCGACGCATCTTCTGGAACGTGGCGTGGACATCCGGGTCATACAGGCGCTGCTCGGGCATACCAAACTGACCACGACGGCGCGGTATGCCAGCGTCGCCACAGGCATGATCTCGGCGGTGGTAAGCCCGCTTGACGATCTGACCGCGGCGAAGCGCAGGAAGGGCAAGAAAGGCGCCTCTTAGACTGCGGTGTCTCGGCCAAAGCTGGAGGTTGCGGATATTTTCCGCGCCTTCACGCCGGAGGCGTGCTTACAGCACGACGGCGCTGCTTGGCGGGCGGCCAACGCGGGCCATATCAGCCTCGATCAGTTGAAGGTGATGAGCGCGATCGAGCGCTGCCGCACCCTCGACACACTGAAAGATACAGTTGCTAAGCGTGATTTTATGAGCCATTTGACCGAAGTTTTGCTATAATTCGGAAAGGTCGATTTTTGCGGCCGGCGATAAGCCCGATTCCGGATTTGACATTAGGCCTGAAAGAGGCGGCTCTTGGTGATAGGCTATATTCACGGTACAGGGATGTGTACGCCGGTCGGCTGCTCGGCTGCAGCAAGCTGTGCCGCGATTCGATGCGGACTTGACGGCTATGTTCAGAGCGCAGACCTTTTTGATCGCTGGGGCGCTCCTCTGACGACAGCTCCTTTGCCCCTCTTCGAAAAAGCCCTGCCAGAAGCCGATCTGCTGCTCTCGAACGTATTGAACGAGGCGGCCCAGGACTCCGGCCTGCAGCGCGTGGAACGGGCGAGCATAACGTTCCTCGCCCCCCTTGCAGGCCGCCACCCTTCGCGATTCGGCGGAAACAAAGTCAACGATTTCTCCGACCGTCTGCGCAAGTCACGCCCAAGCGTGAATATCGAGGTGTCGGAGACCGGGCCGGCCGGATTGGGTTTAATTCTCAAAAGGTTGCAGAACGTCATCAGGATCGACCCGGACACGCCCCGCTTTATCGTGGGGCTGGATTCGCTGCTGTCCCTGGACATCATCGAGTCGCTGGAACAGGAGGACCGGGTCCGGGACACGACGCGGCCGCGCGGTCTGATCCCAGGAGAAGCCTGTGGCGCAATCGTGCTCACGGGACGATCAACTTCGCGCCAAAGCCTGGCAGTGCTCGGATGTGGCACGGCGACCGAGCCAGGAACGCTTTTCGGAGATATTCCCAATGTGTCCGAAGGCTATACATCCGCCGTAATGACCGCCTTGGACGAATCCGGATTGCAGGCATCCGACATCGCCTCTGTCTACATCGACCTGAATGGCGAAGAGGGCAAGTTCCATGAATGGGGACTGCTTTGGTCCCGTCTTTTCGAGGAGTTGACGATCGTCCATCCTGCAGATTGCATTGGCGACGTCGGAGCGGCGACAATGCCAATCCTTGTCGGACTGGCCGACATGGCATGGCGAAAGGGCTATGCCAGCGGACCGTATGCAGCCGTGATCGCGGGCAGCGACGACGGCCTGAGGAGTTGCGTCATTCTTGGCAAGGAAGGCTCGGCGTGACGATCCTGAATGCGACACCATTTCGCGACGACGAAGAGGATATTCGCGACCTCGATGGTGGTCACGCGCGGATCTTTCTGCTGAAGGCAACCTTCGCCATCGGCGCGGATGGCTCGCTAGCGCCCTCCGAAACGCAGCGCGACATCTGCGAGGGTCCGTCTTGGCTTGGTGCGCTTGGAGCCTCTAGCATGATCGAGGACAGCGACTGGGCACCTGTAAAACACACGACCGACATCGCGATTATCGGAAGCATACATGCCCCGCGCGATCACGTGGCAACCATGCTCACTCCGTCGTTCAGAATAGGTCGATGGCACAAGAGAATACGCGTCACGGGCGATCGCCGGATACATCGCGAAATCGGAGGGTCGCATGTCGATCAACCCCGACCGTTTCGCGCTATGCCGATCGCTTGGGAGCGCTGCTTTGGTGGGAAGACTAGTACCGGGAAAGTGCTTGCAGAAAATCCGATCGGCTGCGGACAGATACCGGCGGACTCGCACACCCCTTCGATCATGCCGAATTTCGAAAGGCCTGACGCGCCGTGTTCTCCAGGTCACGGGACGCCGGACGGTCTTGGCTTTGTCGACCGCGGATGGAAACCGCGCATTGCATTCGCCGGAAGCTACGATGACACGTGGATGACCTATCGCCGTCCGCTTTGGCCTTTGGACATCGACATCCGGTATTTCAACTCATCCCGTGCGGATATGACCTATCCCGGATTCTTGCAGGGCGGCGAAAGGGTCGCGCTGTCGCAGTGCCTGCCGGGCGGAGATCTTCAAATGTCCCTGCCGCGGATGCGGATCGCCTTCGAAGGACGCCTGCGTCGGGGTAGATTCCAGGTGCCGGGCGTTCTCGACACCTGCCTGATCGATCTGGATGCGCCCAGCCTGACCCTTGTCTGGCGCGCCAAGGTGCGGATTGCCGCGAATGAAAACGAATCCGACGTCCGACTTGTCGTACATCCACACTAGGAGGCCCGTATGCCGGTTACCGTGACAGCCAACAGCCCAGAAACCGTTATCCATGCGTCCAGCCTGGGCACCGTGAAGTCACAAACCGATGTGTGCAAGACGCCGACGCCGGGGGGGCCGGTCCCGACGCCCTATCCCAATATCGCCATGTCCGCGAATCTGATGAAAGGCACCAGCACGGTGAAATGTGACGGATGCCCGATCGCGGTAAAATCCTCCATGCTAATGCCGTCGACCGGGGACGAGGCGGGATCGCTGCTGGGCGTGAAATCCAGCATGATCAAGGGACAGGCGGATCCCGTAAGCTATTCCTTCGATATCAAGGCAGATGGCCAGAACGTCGTGCGGCGTTCCGATCTCTTCATGCACAACAAGAAAAACACGATATGAACCATGGGGAAGAAGAAACAGAAGAAACAAGCCGCGGCTGCCTACGATCCGGAACAGGACAACCGCGAACCCAAGGAAGACAGCTTGGTCCGCGACGAAAAGAATGGCTGGAACCACGAGGAATCGACGCTGAACGGTCGATCCCAGGCGCACGCGCTCTTCAAGGTCAACGCTCCCTACCCGGAAGATGCGACAAACTTTTGGTACACGCCGCTGAAAAAGCTGCCGAAGAACGCCGAGCTGGTCTACACTAAGGATGCCGAGGGCAACTTCACCTTTTCGCCTCGGCCCAAGAATGATGTGAACCAGCGTCGCGGGACCCGGACATTGCCACACTCGATGCTTGGAAAGGCGCAGCCTGTCATCGGCGCGGGCGAATGCGAAACGGACGACCAAGGGAAAATCGCGCGGGCAGACAATTTCAGTGGCCATTATCAGCCCGGCGAAAAAAACCTGAAGGAAACCAAGGACAATTTTGAGGAGAAGGGGATGGCCAGCGACGGCACCAAATACGAAGTCTTCGACAAGTCCGCCAAAGTGATAAAGACGCTTTAGAAACCGTGGTCACAGATACGATACAACCGCTGGTCTGGGCCGACATCGAGGCAATCCTCGAAACCCCCGAGGCACATGGGATTTCCGCGGCCGAAGGCCGTGTCGCAACCGATGACATCGTCGAAGTGCTGGTCGGCACCGGTCGCCACACCTGGATCGCGCACCAGGACGTCGACGATGTGGTCTATGCGTCCGGGGCGGGCGCGGAACAAGACGGATTAAAGGCATATGCCGCGTCTTCGGTTGCCTGGCCCGAGATGGTGGAGGCGACCGAGATGCATCTCTACGCCCCTGCATTGGAGGACACGCCAAGACCCTTGCGCTGGTACACCGACCCGGCCCAAGCCTATCTCGCCACGGTCGCTCTGACCGACGATTTCGCGGCCTCACGGATCTGGACCACCGTGCAGCAGCCGGGTTCTCATGGCTGGCGCGCCTGTAAATGGTCGGTTTTCGTGTACCACGGAGACGCCTCACTGAAAATCGGCGACCACGTACAGTTCAACGAAGCCGAGATCGAGGAAATGAAGCGCCGTTACTGGTACGACGAGATCCGCTACCTGGATGACGACATCGCCATCGGATCCGCTACCGCAAAGTTGTACAAGACTGATCCCAGGTCAGATGTCGAAGCGAACTTGCTGAACCTGTTGGATGATCCGGAACCCGAAATCCGCATCAATGCGCTCACCGCCCTAGGCTATCTTGCATACAAGGCTCCCATCGTGCCGGGCGACGACATGCCCGACCGGGCGACAAGGCTTGAAGAGCTTTCACTGTCCGAAGCAGCCATCGAGCATATCGCGGATCTCCTGAACTTCGAAAACGATGAAACGGTGTTTGATCACGCGATCTGTACCCTTCGCGCGCAATGCTTCGAGGGCCGGTTGAAACCGCAGGGACTTAGGATTCGCCGGACCCTTCGCGAACGTCTGCCGCAGATCTCATCCGACACAACGCGTAAGGAGATCTCGAAACTGCTGCGCGACATCCCATTGTGAATTTCGGTAGTCAGATCCGACAAATAGACGGGCAAGTCCTAGCGTCAGAAACCATTGATCTGGGCGCAGCCTTCTGATGTCCGTCGTCATATAAAATGGGACATCAGAGGGGCTTGAGCATTGGAGGCTCTGGTTCGGTTGCATGATTGATTATGCTGCTTGTTTTTGATGTTGCAAGCCCCCCGTGTCAGGGAAGTTGTCCGCGGCTCTACTTTTCCTCTATTTTTCAGGTGGGCGGGATAGGACGATGACGTGGGATATTCACCGGAGCGAAAGGCTGCTGTGCTGAAGCGGATGCTTCCGCCGACCGGTAATCCCCCCATTTTTAACGTGGTGCATTCGTAGAACTTACGCGGCCATTTTCAGTTTCTGGGCGGGTGTGATGCCGCCGATGGCCATGTTCGGGCGGTCGTTGTTGTAAGTCCAGAGCCATTGTGTGGCGTGATCTTGGGCCTCCTCGATAGTTTCGATGATGTATTGGTCCAGCCATTCATGTCGGACGGTGCGGTTGTAACGCTCGATGTAGGCGTTCTGCTGCGGCTGACCGGGTTGGATGTGCTGGAGCGTGATGCCCGTTTCTCAGCCCAGATCAGCAGCTTGCCACTGATGTATTCTGGGCCGTTATCTACTCTTATCGTCCCGGGTTTGCCGCGCCACTCGATGATCCTATCCAAACTGCGAATGACCCGTTCAGCGGGTAGGGAAAAATCCACTTCGATGCCCAGGCCTTCGCGATTGAAGTCATCCAGCACGTTCAGCAGCCGGAATGCCCGGCCATCGCCAAGCCGATCCGCCATGAAGTCCATTGACCAGGTCACATTTGGCGCATCAGGCACCGCCAGCGCGTCAGGTTTGTCCCGCTTCAACCGCTTGCGGGGTTTGATCCGCAGGTTCAGTTCCAACTCGCAGTAGATGTGGTAAACGCGTTTGTGGTTCCACGGATGACCTTTGACGTTGCGCAGGTGCAGGAAACACAGCCCAAACCCCCAGGTCTTCCGGGCGTCCGTCAGCCCGGTCAGTAGATCGGCGATCTCTTCATTCTCGGCACGCAGCTTTGGGCCATAACGATAGCAGGTCTCACTGACGCCGAAGGTCCGGCAAGCCAGAGCGATGCTTGCCCCACGTCGCGCCACTGCATTCTCGGCCATCTCGCGGCGTTGAGATGGCCCGGTCACTTTTTTGCAAGGGCTTCCTTCAGCAAGTCAGCTTGCATGCTCAGTTCCGCATACATCCGCTTCAGCCTACGGTTTTCTTCCTCCATGGCCTTCATCTGGCTGACCATGGACGCATCCATGCCGCCATACTTTGCCCGCCATTTGTAGAAGGACGCTGAGCTCATCCCATGTTCACGGCAAAGCTCAGCCACCGGCACACCGCCTTCAGCTTGGCGCAGTATCGCAAGGATCTGGGGTTCCTGTATCTTGTCGTCTTCATCTGAATCTCCTCGTTCATCTTGCCGAGAAAATTCTACTTCCGCAGCCCCTTACTTTCGGGGGGGATTACCCCACCCGGGGGCACCGAGAAGCTCAACATCTTCCTCGCGCTGTCGCGCGAAATCCCGAAATGTAGTGCCGCCGCTCGCGCACTCCTGCCGTCTCGACAAGCAAGACGGACTTTCCTGTAAAGTTCCACGGTGAAAATACCCCCGCCCTCCCTGTCACCAGAAAGGGCAAAAGTGGACGACTTTTACACCGCCCGCAGCAGGCTCATCCCGCCACTACCGTGGCCGACTTTGTCACCGACGCTTACAAGTATACTGGCCTCACAAATCTTTAGCCGTAGAGGAGAGCGACCATGTCATCTTATGTAGGACTCGATGTATCCGTCAAATCCGTTTCGATCTGTGTTGTTGAAGCGGACGGTGCCGTTATCGCACGCGGTGAAGTCCCGTCTGATCCGGATCAGATTACCGCTTTTTTAGTATCCACGCGCCAGATGCTGAACGTATTGTCCACGAGAGTGGCATTCTATCGATTTGGCTGACCCGCGAGTTGGAGAAGCGGGGCCTCCCGATAATCTGCATTGACGCACGACTGGCCCATAAAGCGTAGTGGTTCAGATGTGATATGACAGTTGGCCGTTTTTTCGACGGAGTCTGTCAGGCCAAGTTCAGTGCACGAACTTTTCCTGCCAGATTTCTTTCCCGTCGAGCATAGTTTCGATGGGCGTTCTGCCGCAACACATTTTGCCTTGATGCGTGCGCTCGTGGTTGTAGGGATGCAGCCATTGATCCAGATCGGCCTGAAGCGCCGCGATGCTGTCGTATAGCTTTTTGCGGAACGGTGCCTGATAGAACTCCTGCAGGATCGTCTTGTGGAACCGCTCGCAGTTGGCCGTTCGTCTGGGGCGATTTCACCTTGGTCTTGGTGTGATCAATATCATTGGTTGCCAGGAACAACTGGAAGTCGTGCTTGTCCACGCGCCCGCAATATTCCGTGCCCCGATCCGTCATGATCCGCAGCACCGGCAGGTCGTGTTCCTCGTGGAATGGCAGCACCCGGTCGTTGAGCAGGTCTGCCGCCGTGATCGGCGTTTTGGTGGTGTAGAGTTTGGCATGCGCGACCTTGGAACAGGTATCGACATAGGTCTGCTGATAGACCCGGCCCACACCCTTGAGCGTGCCCACATAAAAGGTGTCCTGTGACCCCAGATAGCCGGGGTGAGCGGTGTCGATCTCACCACAAGCCTCGTCATCGTGCTTTTTCTTCTCAAGGGCCTGCACCTGTGCCTCGGTCAGGATGCCGCCCTCTGCCGCGACTTTCGCCTCCAGCGCCTTCAGGGGGGTTTTGAAGTTGGCAATCCCCTTCGTGACGACCGAGCGGTTTCTCGTCGCGTTCGGGTTGGAGAGCCTTCGCGACCTTCCCGATCGGGAGCAGCTGGTGGATGCTGGGGTTGTGGGCGAAGCACCACAAGTCGACTTCGGGTAACCTGCCGATGTTGTTGGGCCCTAAGGCTCTGTGAGAGCATTGTTTTCGACCCATAGTTTCGAAGGCATTGCCAACTTTCTACCGCACCTTAGCGCGACTAGCGTTTTGTCATGAGGATACCAGCTGAGATGCCGCGTCTGAAGGGCTATCGTTTCCCCCGTGAAGTCGTGGCCTATGCTGTAAGGGCTTATCATCGCTTCGCGCTCAGTACGGCGGACGTAGAGGATCTGCTGGCTGAACGCGGTGTAACCGTCAGCCGGGAAACCGTGCGCAAGTGGGTGAACCGATTTGGCCCGCATTTCGCCGATTGCATCAAGCGTGACCGTCCCACTGCTGCAGACAAATGGCATCTAGACGAATTCGTCATTCCGATCAACGGCGTGAAGCAGTGGATGCGAACGGGGACCTGCTGGATATCCTTGTGCAGCCGCGCCGAAACGCCAAAGCTGCCAAGCGTTTCCTTACGCGGCGGATCGCCCACTTTGGCAAACCGCGTGTCGTCGTGACGGACAAATTGAGCAGTTACATCAAACCGATCCGGACCCTTGCGCCTGAAGAAAATCATCGGGCACACAAAGGGCTCAACAACCGCATCGAGGGTTCGCATCGGCCGACCCGCAAACGAGAGAAGGTCACGGGCCGGTTCAAATCGATCCGACAGACGCAAAGGTTCCTCGCGGCCCACGATCAAATCAACGCGATGTTCAAACCCCGCCGCTACCGCCTCTCCACCGTCGCATGCCGCCACGCAAGGTCCGATGCCTTCGACTTGTAGCACGGTTATTCGCTCGAAATGCCCGCCTGAGAAAATCACCCCTGGGGACCGTTACAGGTCAGTGCCGTTAAGTTGGCAATGCCACTCAAGCCTTTCAGCGGCGTCTTCATCGTCTGGGGGCCTCTACGCTGTTCTCCGCCTCGGCCGACAGCTTCAAAACGCCAGCCAAAACCGGGCGGCCACGATTGCCGCCTGGGGCTGACATTTCATTGAGCGCGGCAAAGCCTGCGACCGGGGAGGGGGGACGCGGTTGCGGATCGTGTCAGCACAAGACACGCTGACAATGCCCGCGAAGGCTACAGCGCCTGAAGGGTCAGCCAGTCGGTCAGGCGGTCCATCAGTCTTTCGCCCTCGCTCAGGTCCACGGTGCGGGGATCGGTGCCGATCACGCCCCAGACGGGGCTTTGCGGGTCGTGCCTGTCAAAGGCGTCAGGTGCCTGATCGAGGCGGGGCAGGCGGGACAGATCAACCAATTCTGCCGCCAGGGCGTGCATCAGAAGCGTCTCGAAGGCGCCGGCGTGATCCGGGGCCATGTCGGCACCGGGACAGCGGTTGACCGCCGTTGCGATGATGCGGGGCCCGGTGCCGACGGCGTTCCAGGTTTCAGAAAACCGGTCGAGCATCTCAAGCTGCTCATCGGCAAAATGGCCGCTGACAAGGATCAGCCGCTCGACCTCCATCGCACCCAGCCGTTCTGCGGTCCGGGTCAGTATGGCCTCGATCTCGGAGGCACCCTGCATCATGATGGTCCAGGGATAGCCGCCGTGACCGCCGCCTGTGCCGAAATACAGCGGCGGCATCACCAACCCACCACCCCGCTCGGCTGCGCGTAGGCACAGGCCATGCGCGGTGAGTGCATCTAGCCCGACGGGCAGATGTTCGCAGTGCCACTCAATAGTCCCGAGCGGCATCCAGACGACAGGACGTTCTGCAAGCTGGGCGCGGATCTGGTGTGGGCGAAGGCGTTCTATCTGGCGTGTCATCGGTAGAAGTTCCTGACCCATGCGTGTGGTTCCAGCCGCGCGATCAGATCGTCCGGCAAACGCGCGCCGTCGGAATAGGCGACGTTCATGTCAACCTCCTGCGGTGTTTTCATCCCCGGAATCAGCAGGCTCACTGCATCGTGTGACAGGACATAGCGCATCGCGGCCTCGGCCAGGGTCGGGAAGGCATCACCGATCTCGGACTTGATCGCCTCGACGCGCGACAGGGTCTCGGCAAAGCGGGCGCCGCGGAACATCTGATGCTGCTGCGAGCCGTCTTCCCAGGCGGCATAGCTGTCCGACGTCCAGTGGCCGACGAGAGAACCGCTGTCCAGCGGCACCCGCGCGATGATTGCCGTGCCGCTGGACTGGGCGGTGGGGAACAGCGCATCGCGGGGCTGCTGCTCAAAAATGTTGAAAATCACCTGTTGCGACGCGACCAGACCAAGCCGGGCAAGGTTCATGCCTTCGTCTGGGCGGTTGTCGCGCAGCGAGACGCCGATCTGGTCGATCTTTCCCTCACAGCGCAGGTCGTTCAGGGTTTCCAGCCAGTCGAGCTCGCGGTGCCCGAACGGCCCCCAGCTGTGCAGTTGGAACAGATCCAGCCGTTCGACCCCAAGGCGGCGCAGCGAATTTTCGACGTTTTCGCGCAGGTGCCAGTCGGGGAAACGACCGCGAAAAGCGGGCGCGTCGTCGTCGGGATCGGGCCAGACCGTCGGCTGGGCCTTGGTGGCAACGTAGATCTTGTTGCCGCGCCAAAGCTTCAGCGCTCGCCCGATCACGGTTTCGGAGTGACCGGCGCCATAAAGCTGGGCCGTGTCGACAAAGTTGATGCCCCGCTCAAAGGCATGCAGCAGCGTGCGAACCGAGGCATCGTCATCCACCGCACCCCAGCCACCGCCGATCTGCCAGCCGCCGAACCCGATTTCCGAGACCTGCCATCCCGTCCGGCCAAATGTGCGATACCTCACGCCGCTCTGCGTGTTGCGAAATCCTGCATCTGCGCCTCCCTGTTCCCGCGCCATGGGTTTTGGCGCTCGCCGCGTGCTGCGCAGTCTAGCGCCTGAACCAGGGGGACTCATGCTCTTCGCTGATGCGAAACCATCAGTCAGTCGGGGGAATGTTTTCCGGGCCATAAAGCACGATGGGGACGTTAGAGGTGTAGGGGCGCGCGACCGGACGCCCTTGGTAGCCGAAATGGTCCATCAGGACATCAAGTGAGAATTGCGCCTGCAGGCGCGGATTCTGGTCCAGGGTCAGGGTCATGAGACCTTCGCGCAGCATTCGGGTGGTATGTTCGGTCAGTTCGTGGCCGACGAACAAGGGGCGCTTTGCAAGGATATTGGCCTCTATCGCGGCGCGCACGCCAAGATTGGCGCCGCCGACGTTGTATATTGCCAGAACCTGCGGAAGTTCGCGGAACGCGGCCTCCAGACGCGCGCGCGAGCGGACGCGGTCGTCAAGCCCTTCGACGATGCGCGCAATAGTCAGATGCGGGGCGTGCTCCAAAAGGTATTCGCGAAACCCCGCAATGCGTTCTGCGTGTGGCTGAAACCCCAAGTGGCTGCACAGAACGACCACCGGCCCGGCCTGCGGACTCATCTGCGCAACGAAAAAGCCGGTGGTGCGACCGGCGGCATGGTGATTCGTGCCGGCATAGGCCAGTTGTTTCGACCCGGACAGGTCAGAGATGATTGAGACCACCGGAATGCCGCGCGCGTGGAGATCGTCGATGGCGTCGCGGATTACGATGTGATTCGGCGCATAGACGACGACGGCGTCGCAGTCCGTGACGCGCAGGGCGGCGGCTACGGTTTCCGCAGCCTCGTCGGGCAGGGTCGTGATGTGCAGGCTTACACGGCGGTCAATGGACTTTGCGAGGTTGCGAAACTCTACTGCCATCCGCGTAAGCAACGGCAATTCCGGACGGGCGAGGATCAGGTTGATGCGGATCAGGGGCTTGTAGGAGGGAGGCAACTGACGGCGCAGGCCGATGGCGCGGGCTGTCTCGATCACCTTGCGGCGGACCTCTTCGCTGACGTTGCCACGTTCGTTCAGCACCCGGTCCACGGTGGCGGTGCCGACGCCGGCAATGCGGGCGACGTCCTTGAGTTTCGGGCGCGGCGTGGTCGGTCCTGCCATGTTCTGCCCCTTCGACTGGCCTTTCCCAAAGACCATTTCACGGCCTCTGATGTAAATCAATCAGTTCCGGAGGTGCGGTGGGGGGCATCAGCGGCCATTGTGCCGTCAACACGCCGGACTGACACCGGGCCACTTCAGGGCCCGACGTTTCCGGCGGGATTGCAAGGGACTGGACCGGAAAAGAGGCGGGGCCAGACCCGTCTGGGGGAGGAGTGCAATGGACGATTCAACAGCAGGCACGCGGGACAAGCGCGGCAACTGGCGCCCGAATGACGCCATCGAGAACGCCCCGGTCTTTGTGTGGCCGGTGCGGCCTCTCAAGTTCCTGCGCTGGCTGCCGAGCTATTTTCTGCCGTGGAATGCGCTGTTCTTTGCGGTCGCCGCAGTGTTCTGGTTTCTGCTGACGCCAGCGCACGAAACGCTGGTGAACCTGAACTGGGGCTGGGCGCTGTATCTGCTGGTACGCAATTCGGCAATTGTGCTGCTGTTCTACGGCTCGCTTGAGCTGCGGCTCTACATGAAGCGCGAGCAGGGCACCCACTTCAAATACAACGGCAAGTTCCCGTCCGAGCACCCCTCTGACGTGTTCATGTTCAAGAGCCAGAACATCGACAACATCATCCGCACCTTCGGGACCGGCCTGCCGATCTGGACCGCCTACGAGGTCTTGCTGCTTTGGGCCTGGGCCAATGGCTGGGGCCCCTGGGCAACCTTTGCCGAACATCCTGTCTGGCTGGTCTGCTTTGGCCTGGTGCTGCCGATCCTGCACGAATTCCACTTTTACTGCATTCACCGGCTGATCCATATCCCGGTGCTCTACAAGTGGATCCATTCGGTGCACCACAATTCGGTCAACCCGTCGCCCTGGTCATCGCTGTCGATGCACCCGATCGAGCATCTGCTCTACTGGTCGGGCAGCCTCGTGCACCTGATCCTGCCGTCCCACCCGCTGCTGGCGATCTATCATCTGAACATTGCAGGCACAGGCGCCGTGGTCGGGCACATCGGCTTTGACAAGATCGAGACCGGGGCCGAGGGCGCATTCGATACCCATGCCTATGCCCACTACCTGCACCACAAGTATTTCGAGGTGAACTATGCCGACGGCATGATGCCCCTCGATCGCTGGATGGGCACCTGGCACGACGGGTCGAAAGACGGCGACCGGGCGATGCAGGAACGCTTTCGCCGGAAAAAGGCCAAGCTCAACAGCGGAAAAGGGGCCACACCGGCCGAATAGGCCCGCGTCGGAGGAAAAACTGTTCAGGCGGGGCTGAGGAGATCCCCTGGAAAGAGTCGGCCAAGCCAGATCGGGGTGCCGAGGCATCCGCACCCCGCGAGATGACTGCCAGAATTGGCACAAACCCGTCCACGGACGGAAATGGGAGGAGAGAACATGACACATCTCAAGGGACTTATGGCAGGCGTCGCGGTGGCCGCGCTTTGTGCAACAGCGGCCCCGGCGGCGGACATCGCCATCATCGGCGGCAAGGCGGACGACGCTTTTTTTGCCAAGATCAAGAAGGGCATCGACGATGCCACGCTGGTGGTCGAGGCCCACGGCGGCACGGTGAACTACCTGCAGCTTCAAACTTATGACAACATCGGCGGTGACGCGGCGAACCTTGTGCGGACCGCGATCAGCCAGGGGGTGGACATCATCGCCGTGCCGAACTGGGTGCCGGGGTCCGAGGACGAGGCGATCCTGTCGGCCAAGGCCGCCGGTATCCCGGTAATGCTGTACAATGCCGGCGGCGGTGACAAGGCCAAGGAGTTGGGCGCGATCAACTACATCGGCAACGAGGAATACCCCGCAGGTCTGGCGGGCGGGCGTTACTTTGCCGAACATGGCGCCAAACATGTGATCTGCGTCAACACGGTGCCGGGTGCCGGCAACCTTGAAGACCGCTGCCGGGGCATTGCCGACGGCATGGCCGAAGCAGGTCTCAAGGCGGAACAGTTGCCGCTGCCCTCGAGCGCCTTTGGCGATCCGACGGCTGTGGCCGAGGCGATCAAGGCGACGCTGCTGGGCGACGAAACCATCGATGGTGTCTTTGCCATCTCGTCCGGCGACGCCGACAGCGCCTTTATCGGCATGCAGCAGGCCGGAAAGTCCGAAACGGTCCAGATGGGGTCGTTCGACATGAACGTTTCAGGGCTTGAGCGCATTCGCGACGGAGAGCAGCTGTTTGCCATCGACCAGCAGCCCTGGTTGCAGGGCTTCCTCGCGGTGACCCTGTCGGATGGCTATGTGAACTACGGGCTTGCGATGGCGACCTCCCCGCTGCTGACGGGGCCGGGGATCGTGGACGCGTCCAACATCGAAGCCACGCTGAAGGGTGGCGAGCAAGGCTACCGCTAAGCCGCAATCCGGAACGGCCCGCGGCAGATGTCACGGGTCAAACCACCCGGTCCCGCGGACATTGGTCCGGCACAGGGGCCACAGCGTCAAACTGAGGACGGAATTCATGAACACCTTGTCAATTGGCAATCTCCTGCGCCGCCCGGAATCAGGGGCCTTTCTGGGAATGATCGCCGTCGTGCTTTTCTTTCTGATCTTCGGCGGCGTCAATTTCCTGAAACCTGCGGGCATCGCAAGCTGGCTGAACGTCGCGGCCAACATCGGCATCATCGCGATCCCCGTCGGCCTGCTGATGATCGCCGGGGAGCTTGATATCTCAATCGGGTCGATGATTCCTGCCGGTTCGATGATCGTCGCCATCATGTCCGGCCATTACGATTTCCCGATGTGGGTTTCGATCCTTGCCGTGCTTGGCTTTGGCGTCGTGGTCGGCACCATCAACGGCCTGCTTGTGGTGCGCACCGCAGTGCCGTCGCTGATCGTCACGCTTGGCACGCTGTTTGCGGTCGCGGGCATGGTGCTGGGCCTGTCGGTTCTGATCACCGGCACCACCAGCGTCGCCATCAAGGCCCCGGCCTTTTACAAGGCGATCTTCGGGCAGTTCATCGGCGGCACCTATCAGGTGATCATTCTGTGGTGGATGCTGCTGACTGCGGTCTATATTTTCTACATCCACTACTCGAAATACGGCAACTGGATCTTCGCCATGGGCGGCGACCGCGAAAGCGCGCGCAACGCCGGCATTCCGACGACGCGGCTGACCATCATCCTGTTCATCCTCTCCGCCACCAGCGCGTCATTTGTCGGCATGTGCCAGGCGCTGCTGTTCAACTCGGCGCAGGTGTCGGCGGGGATGTCCTATATCTTCAACGTGATCATCTCGGTTGTGGTGGGCGGCGTGGTTCTGACCGGCGGCTTCGGGTCGGTGGTCGGCATCGTCTTTGGCACCATTACCTTTGCGGTGGTCAATCAGGGCATCTATTTTACCAGCTTTGATCGCAACTGGTCGAGCCTGATCATCGGCGTAATGCTTCTGGTCGCAGTCCTGATGAACAACACCTTCCGCACCATGGCGCTGTCCTATGCGCCAAAAAAGAAATGAGGGGCACATCATGACCAAGACCGTTCTGGAACTGCGCGATGTGGACAAATCCTTTGGCCCGATCGACGTGCTGCACCAAATCTCGCTCAAGGTGAAGGAGGGCGAAGTGCTTTGCCTGCTGGGCGACAACGGCGCCGGCAAATCGACGCTGATCAAGACGCTGGCGGGCGTTCACAAACCGACCCGTGGCACGATCCTGATGGATGGAGAAGAGGTAACCTTTGACGGCCCCCGCGCCGCGCAGGAAATGGGCATCGCCACGGTGCATCAGTTTGGCGGAACCTTCCCGCTGATGAGCATCGGACGCAGCTTTTTTGTCGGGGTCGAGCCGACCAAAGGCTGGGGGCCGTTCAAAGTCTATGACCGCAAGACCGCCAACGCGATCGCGGTGAAGGCGGTGCAGGAGTTCGGCATCACCCGCGTCGATGACGGTGACCGGCTGATTGGCGGGCTGTCGGGCGGCGAGCGCCAGTCGCTGGCCATTGCCCGCGCGGTGCATTTCGGCGCCCGTGTGCTGATCCTGGACGAACCAACTGCGGCACTGGGGGTCAAGCAGGCCGCCCACGTCCTGCGGATCGTGAACGAAGCCAAGAAGCGCGGGCTGGCAGTGGTCTTTATCACCCATCAGGTCATGCACGCGATGGCGGTGGGGGACCACTTTGCCGTGCTGATCAGGGGCGCCATCGCCGCCGATTTCCGCAAGGGTGAACGCAGCCGCGAAGAAATCACTGACCTCATGGCCGGCGGCGAAACCATGGCCGATCTCGAAGCGCAGATCGAAGGCTATGCGCAGGCCCATTCCGACAACCCGCCACCTCCCTCTCCCTAGGTGGCGGTTTCTGGGGGGCAGCCACTTGTGCTGGACAGTCCTTCCCTGGCAGCCGTCACCTGGTAAGCTGCCCTCCTTTTTTATTCAGCGAGTGTTTCGGACATGAACATCAGAATTGCCATCATCGGCGCAGGGGCCATGGGCGCGGATCACGCAAGGATCGTGGCCGAAGACCTGCCCGGCGCGAGCCTTCAGGTGATCTGCGACAGGGATGCAACTCGGGTCACATCCGTGGCGGATGCCTTTGGTGCGCAGGGCGTCACGAGTGATCCCGAAGCGGTGATCGCGCGCGATGACGTGGATGCGGTGATCGTGGCCAGCCCGGATTTCACCCATGCACCGCTGTCCCTGGCCTGCATCCGCGCGGGCAAGAGGGTGCTTTGCGAAAAGCCGCTGTCGCAGTCTTCTGACGCCTGTCTGGCGGTGATGGCAGCCGAACAGGCGGCGGGGGAAAGGTTTGTTCAGCTGGGATTCATGCGGCGCTATGATCAGTCCTATGCCGAGATGAAGCAGGCGCTGGCGGCTGGCTCGCTGGGTCGGGCGCTGATAATGCACAACTTTCACCGCAATGTGGAAACGCCCGCTGCCGATTTCACCGGCGCGATGGCGATCACCAATTCCGCGCCGCATGAATTCGACGTGGTGCGCCACGTTCTGGGCTGCGAATACGCCACAATCTCGGCCGCCCAGCCCCGGCGTTCGGATGCGCGTGTCGCACCTGTCGTGATGACGCTTGAAACTACCGACGGGCAGCTTGTGACCATCGAGATCAACAACAACGCCGCCTATGGCTATGACGTCCGTGCCGAACTGGTGGGCGAACAGGGCAGTATCGCCATGAACCCTGTCGCCTATACCCGGCAGGATGCCGCCCTGACCAGCGCAACCGCCTACGAGCCCGACTGGCGCGGACGCTATGCCGAAGCCTACCGGCGGCAGAACCGCGCCTTTGTGCAATTTGTGCGCACCGGGCAGTTCCCCGAGATCGGCGCAGACTGCTGGGACGGATACTGCGCCGCCATAGTGGCCGAGGCAGGCGTTAAGGCACTGAACGTGGGCCGCAAGTGCCCGGTCGAGATGATCGCGAAACCGGAGTTTTACGCATGAAGCTGGGGTTCGTGTCCGACAGCCTTGGCGGGCTGGGCCTGCACGGCATGCTCGACCATGCGCAGCGCATGGGGGTCAGCGGCGTCGAAGTCAACACCTGTGGCTGGTCCACCGCTCCGCATTTCGATCTGGCGGCAATGCTGGGCAATGCGACGGCGCAAAAGGCTTACTTGGCCGCCTTTGCGGATCGCGGGCTTGAGATTATCAGCCTCAATGCCAACGGCAACCCCTTGCACCCCACCGATCCGGCGCAGGGCGAGGGGTTGAAGAACACCATTCGCGTTGCGGGCGAAATGGGGGTCAGGACGGTCTGCACCATGTCGGGCCTGCCCGCCGGGGCAGTGGGCGATACGATGCCCAACTGGGTGGTCTCAAGCTGGCCGCCAGAGACGCAGGCGATGCTGCGCTACCAATGGGAGCAAAAGCTGCTGCCGTTCTGGACTGACATCACCGCCCTCGCGCAGGAGCATGGCGTCGAACGGATCGCGCTGGAACTGCACGGCAATCAATGCGTCTACAACGTGCCCTCGCTGCTGAAACTGCGCGACGCGGTCGGGCAGGTGATCGGCGCCAATCTCGACCCGTCACACCTGTTCTGGATGGGGGCCGACCCGCTGGCCGCGGCCGAAGCTCTGGGTCCGGCGATCTATCATGTTCATGCCAAGGACACGATGCTGAACCCGCCAGTGCAGGCGGTGACATCGCTGCTCGAGACCGGCTCGCTGATGGATATTCCGGCGCGCAGCTGGTCATACATCACGCTGGGGTTCGGCCACGGCGAGGAATGGTGGCGGCAGTTCTGTTACCGGCTGAAAATGGCCGGATACGACGGCTGGCTCAGCATCGAGCATGAGGATGTGCTGCTCAACAGTCTCGAAGGGCTGGAAAAATCCTTGGCGCTGCTGCAGGGCGTCATGCCCGCAGCCCCCGCCGACTACTCACCACAGGATATTTGAAAGGAACGTGACATGGCCGAATGGATCGACGCCTGTGCCAGCGATGACATCGACGCAGAAGACGTGATCCGCTTCGATCACGGAGGCCGGACCTTTGCGATCTATCGCAATGATGCGGATGCGTATTTCTGCACCGACGGGCTGTGTACCCACGAGAATGTGCATCTGGCTGACGGTCTGGTGGTGGAAAACACAATCGAGTGCCCAAAACATGCCTCGATCTTCGATTTCACCAATGGTGAGGTCGAAACCCCCCCGGCGTGCGAAAACCTGCACACCTATCCCACACGGGTCGAGGCTGGCCGCGTGATGGTTCAGCTCTGAGATGGCGGGCAGTGTCATCATTGGGGCAGGGGAATGCGGCGTTCGCGCGGCGTTCACTCTGCGCGAGCTGGGGTATGATGGATCGGTCACCCTAATCGGCGCGGAGCAGGCTTTGCCCTATGAGCGCCCGCCGCTGTCCAAGGATCTGACCGGCGCGGCGCGGGAAATCCGGGCCAAGGAGGCGTATGCAGCGGCTGATATTGACCTGAAGCTGGGGGCGCAGGTGGTCGGCATTGACGTAGAGGGCAAGAAGGTTGGGTTCGAGGATGGCACGTCGCTTGCCTATGACCGGCTGCTGATCGCGACCGGGGCGCGGCCGCGCCTGTTCCCCGGTATGGAGGGCTGCGCGACGCTGAGGACCGATAGCGATGCGCGGCGTATCCTGTCGCAGTTCACGGCGGGGGCCCGGATCGGGATCGTCGGCGGCGGATTCATCGGTCTGGAACTGGCGGCCACGGCGCGCCGGGCCGGGGCCGAGGTCAGCGTCATCGAGGCGGCGCCGCGCATTCTTGGGCGCGCCGTGCCGCCCGAAATTGCCGCTGTTGTTCACGCGCGCCACGAACGCGAAGGCGTGCGGATCCGTACCGGCACAGGTGTCTTGCGGGCCTGCGCAATGACGATCACCCTTACGGACGGCACCGCACTGGCATTCGATATCGTGATTGCCGGGGTCGGGGCGGTTCCGAATGTCGAACTCGCCCAAGCCGCGGGTCTGCACTGTGACAACGGCGTTGTCGTCGATCCCGCGTTCCGCACCTCGGCCCCTGATATCTATGCTGCGGGGGATTGCTGCAACTTTGACTGGCGCGGCAACCGGGTCCGGCTGGAAAGCTGGAAGGCCGCGCAGGATCAGGGCGCCCATGCGGCGGCGGCCATGCTGGGAGCAGGGGATGACTTTGCAAAAGCCCCATGGTTCTGGTCGGATCAGTTTGACCTGACGCTTCAGGTCGCGGGTCTGTTCGACCTGTCCGCACCCATCCACAGACGCGACACCTCTGACGATACTCATATCGTGTTCCAGTGCGACCTATCAGGGGGCGTTTCCGCCGCGGCGGGGGTCGGACCCGGCAATGCGATCGCGAAAGACATCAAGATTTTTGAAAAGCTGATCGAGCGCGCCACTCCGGTTGACCCCGGCAGTCTGGCGGATGCGTCAACCCCCCTCAAACGCCTGTTGAAGGCGTGACTTAACCTTTGGAAAAGATCATGGGCATGTACCACAAGCGTCCGCACGTCGAAGACATTCGCGCGATGAAGAAGAAGGGCGAAAAGATCTCGATGCTGTTCGTCTCGACCCCCGACGAAGCCGCCGCCGCCCATGCGGCGGGCATCCACATGCTGTCGATCGAGGCGCGCTATTTCGATGCCGCGATGCGCGCCGCCGCCGGGGACTGCTTTGTGCAGGTGGGTCTGCCCTACGGCGGATCGGGCAGATTCGAGGGCCGGCCGCTGGCCACCGCCGAGGATTATCTGCGCGCGGCGTTCCACTATTCCGCGCTGGGTGGCGATGCGTTCTACTGCGCCGCCTCTTACGACATTCAAAAGGCGCTTTGTGATAATCACATCCCGGTTGTCGGCCATATCGGGCTGATCCCGTCCTATATCACCTGGACCGGCTGGCGGGCTGTGGGCAAGACGTCGGACGAGGCGCTGGCGCTGTGGCGTCATGCGCAAAAGATGCACTCCATCGGGGTGTTTGCCGCCGAACTGGAAGTCGTGCCGGACCGCGTGGCGAAGTACCTCAGCGAAAATTCCCCGCTTGTCATGCTGGGGATGGGTGCCGGCAAATACGCCGATGCGCAGTACCTCTTTACCGAGGATGTCTGCGGCTATGGCAAGAACCACAAGCCGCGCCACGGCAAGGTTTATCGCAATCTAGCCCCCGAACTGGAACGCCTGCAAAATGAACGCATCGCGGCGTTCAAGGACTTCAGGGCGGATGTCGAAACCGGCGGCTATCCCGAGGCCGGTCATACCGTGTCCATCAAGGACGCCGAATTTGATGCCTTTCTTGAAGCAGCAAAAGGATAAGGGCCATGCGGATCGGTGTCGTCGGATACGGGGCGGGCGGGCGGTATTTTCACACGCCTTTCATTGACGCGGCGCGCCAATGCACGCTTGCGGGGATCGTCGCGCGCGCACCCAAAACGGTGGCGGCCGTCAGGCAGGACTGGCCCGGCGTGCCGGTTTTTTCCAGCCTGACCGAGATGATCGCGGCCCGGGTCTGTGACGCCGTCACCATCACCACCCCGCCTGAAACGCGGCGCGATCTGGTGCTGGAAGCCATTGCCGCCGGCTTGCACATTGTCGCCGACAAACCCTTTGCGCCGGACGCCGCTGGTGCGCGCAATCTGGCGGATGCCGCGCGGGCAAAGGGTGTGACGCTGGGTGTGTTTCAGAACCGGCGCTATGATGCTGATCTTCAGACTTTGGCCAAGGTTATCCGCGACGACCGGCTGGGACAGATCTGGCGCATCCACAACCGGATGGATTATGACGAAGCATCTACTCTGGAGGCCGGGCCGACAGGTGGGCTGTTGCGCGACCTTGGCAGCCATCTGGTGGATCAGATGACCTGGCTTTTGGGGCCGGTCAGCACGGTCGATGCCCAGCTTGATTTTGTGGATCTGCCCGAGGGGCGGACCGATGCGGGCTTTGTCATAACCCTGCGGTTCGAAAACGGCGCGCATGGCCATATCTCGGCCAGCAAGCTCAACCATGTCACTCTGCGCGAATTGCGCGCCTATGGTGACAAGGGGGCGTTTGTCAGCCACGGCACGGATGTGCAGGCCGCATCGGTCATGGCGGGTCGGCGCCCGGCCCGGGACCTGACCGGCTGGGGATTTGAGCCCAAAGCCAGTTGGGGCACGCTTTTCTCAGCAGCGGGTGCGCAGCGCATCCCGTCAGAGCAGGGCCGCTATCACGATTATTACGAAGCCTTTGAAGCCGCGGTGCGGACCGCAACACCGCCGCCCGTGACTGCCGAAGACGGCATCCGCACGCTCGCCATCCTTGATGCTGCACGCGAGAGTGCGCAGAGTGGGCGTTCGGTTTCCCTTTGACCGGCCCGCGCCGGACCCGAGCCAAAAGACTCATAACATGCTGAGCGCCGGACCATTCGACAGGGCATCAGCCATAGCAACAGCCCGCGCCCGCTGACCCTGCGGCGCGGGAAACGGAGACAAAAATGACCAGTTTCGCCCTGCGCGTCCGGTGCATCTCTCGGCGCGGCATCGTTGCCGCGATTTCCAGATATCTGGCCGAAAACGGCTGCAACATCACCGACAGCGCTCAATTTGACGATGCCAACACCGGCAATTTCTTTATGCGCGTGAGTTTCCAATCCGAAGAGGGCCGCAGCCTGAGTGATCTGACGGACGGATTTCAGGCCACCGCCGCGGCCTTTGACATGGAGGCGGAATTCCTAGACGAGGCAGAGCGGCCAAAGGTGGTGATCATGGTCTCGCGCTTTGGGCATTGCCTGAACGACCTGCTCTACCGTTGGCGTATCGGGGCCCTGCAGATCGACATTGTTGCGGTGATCAGCAACCACATGGACTATCAGAAACTGGTGGTGAACCACGACATCCCGTTTCACTGCATCAAGGTGACAAAGGCCAACAAACCCGAGGCCGAGGCACGGATCCTGCAGGTGGTCGAGGAAACCGGCGCCGAGTTGATCGTTCTGGCGCGCTACATGCAGATCCTGTCGGATGAGATGTGCCGCAAGATGTCGGGGCGGATCATCAACATCCACCATTCCTTTCTGCCGTCATTCAAGGGGGCCAAGCCCTACCAGCAGGCGTTCGAGAGGGGGGTGAAACTGATTGGTGCAACCTCGCACTATGTGACGGCGGATCTGGACGAGGGCCCGATCATCGAGCAGGACACCATCCGGGTGACCCATGCGCAATCCGCTGACGACTACATCTCGCTTGGGCGCGATGTCGAGGCGCAGGTGCTGTCGCGCGCGATCCATGCGCATATCCATCGCCGGGTCTGCATCAACGGCAACAAGACGGTGGTGTTTCCGCCTTCGCCCGGCTCCTTTGCCTCTGAACGGATGGGGTGATTTGCCGTCGCGGCGGCTCCCGATTTCTGGGGTCGCCATCCTGTCCGGGATGGGTGTCTGAACGCCACGGACGGCACGCACGTCACAAAAAACCGCCCCGAGCCAGAAGATGCTGGCGCGGGGCGGCAGTGTTTGCGGCATGGTGCGGCGTCTAGATCTCGATCAGGACGCGGTCGCCTTCGATCTTCACCGGGTAGGTGGCAAGGTTCACGCAGACCGGCGCGCGCAGCGCCTCGCCCGAGCGGTAATCGAACTGGCCGTTGTGCTTCGGGCATTCGATGGTGTGATCCATCACCAGCCCGTCCGCCAGATGCACCTGTTCGTGGCTGCACAACCCGTCGGTGCAGAAATAGCTGTCATCGGGCGAGCGGTAGATGGCAAAGGTGCGCCCCTCGTGATCGAAACGGATCACGTCCTCTTCCTCGATATCGTCTGCGGCGCAGGCGTCGATCCAGTTTGCCATGGTCTATCTCTCCTTATTCTGCCGGAACGGCGTTTGATGCAGATGCGTCGGCGCTGCTGTGGCCAAGGGCGCCCTTGTGCAGGTCGGCGCGGTAGGGACGCGCGGTGTCGGGCAGGGTCCGAATCAGAAAATCGTCATGGTAGGCCAACTGGCGGCGCAGGACCGGCAACACCTCGCGGTAGGCAGCCCAGATCGACGGGCTGGCGGCGGGCAGATCGTGTCCGATCATCGCGTGCAGCTCGGGCAGGCGGTGATAGGGCACCATCGGGAACATGTGATGTTCGACGTGGTAGTTCATGTTCCAGTAGATGAAGCGGCTGAGCGGGTTCATGTAAACGGTGCGGCTGTTGAGCCGGTGGTCGATCACGTTTTCGGCCAGACCGGCGTGTTGCAGCACGCCGGTCATCACGTGGTGCCAGGCACCGTACAGCCGGGGCAGACCGATCACCATCAGCGGCAGGATCGACTGCATCGCCACGGCAAGCGTCAGGGTGACGGCATAGATCGCCACCCAGATTCGGGCCACGCGGATGACCTTGGGGTGTTCGGATTCAGGGATATAGGTGGCTTCCTCGGGGTCGAGCTTGCCCGAGGCGTTCAGCAGCATCCGCGTCCAGCCCTGGACCGCATCAATAACGCCAAAGAGATTGATGAAGATGCGAAATAGCGCGGGCGGGCGCATGGCAACGATTTCGGGATCGCGCCCGACGATGACCGTGTCGGTGTGGTGTCGCGCATGGCTCCACCGCCACGAGACCGGATTGCGGACCATACAGAACGAGGCGATCTGATAAAGCCAGTCGTTGTATTTTCCGGTACGGAACGGCGTGCCGTGACCGCATTCGTGCCAGCGGCTGTCCATGGCCGAACCGTAGAGGACGCCGTACGCCAGCCAGAACGGTACCGCCCACAGGGACGGCCAGAGCGCGATTCCCTCGGCGGCAAAAACGATCATCAGCCAGAACAAGAGAATGGTATCGCCGATCGCTGGCCAGTCGTCGCGCTTCATCAGCGACTTGATTTCCTTGCGGGGAATTTCCGTGTGATACCAGTCGGCAGCGGCCAGACCGGTTTCCACGGCGCGCTCGGCATCCGGTCCGAGCAAGGAATAGTCGCGCTGGGTCATGTTCGTCTCCCGTTGGCTGCAATGGCTTGCGACGGCTGTATCAGTGTTGTCGGGATTCGCCGATGTTCCGGCTTGAAATCACATCAGAATACATCAAAAATGGCGGCTCTTGTTGATGAAATAACATCAGGGCGCGGCATGGCGGAACGACTCACCCTCAAGGATCTGGCAACGGCGGCGGGCGTCGGTGTCGCCACGGTCGACCGGGTTCTGAACGGCCGTCCCAATGTGCGGCGCGAAACGCTTCAGCGGGTGCTGGAGGCCGCCGAACGCATCGGTTATCCGACCCGCGTGCTGGCGGCGCGGCAGACCGAGGCGGACCGGCCGCTGGTGCGCTTTGGCTTTGTGCTGCACAAGGGCGCGCAGGAGTTCTATCAGAATTTTGCCCGCGCGCTGCAACGCGCCGTGGCGCAGCGTACGGATATCCGGGGCCGCGTTGTGCTGCGCTTTGCCCCGTCACAGGCCCCCGACGATTTTGCACGCGAAATCCGCGAGGTTGCCCGCAATAGCGATGTGATCGCGACATCGGCGATCAACCATCCCACCCTGTCTGACATCGTTTCGGACCTGAGCGAGGCGGGGACTCCGGTTTTTGCGCTGCTGAACGACTTTGCCCAGGGTGTGCGACAGAACTATCTGGGCCTGAACAACGTCAAGGTCGGGCGCATCGCGGCGTGGATGATTGTCACGCAGGTCCGCGATCCGGGCAAGCTTGCTGTTTTTGTCGGCGGCAACCGCTGGCACGGGCATCTGCTGCGCGAGACCGGGTTTCAAAGTTACATCCGCGAATTTGCGCCGGAGTTCCGGATGCTGGATGCGGTGGTGAACCTGGAAACCCGGCAGGTGACCTATGAGGCGACGCTTGAGCTTTTGAATCGCCACCCCGACCTGCGCGGCATCTATGTGGCGGGTGGCGGCATGGAAGGCGCGATTGCGGCGCTGCGCGAGGTGCGCCCGCCCGGCAAGGTGGCGCTGGTCGTAAACGAACTGACCGCCGACAGCCGCAAGGCCCTGAGCGAGCGTTACGTGACCATGGTGATCGCGACGCCGCTCGAAGAGTTGTGCCGCGATCTGGTGGAGTTGATGATCACCGCCGCGCGCGAGGGCAGGGCGGCGAGCGCCGGGCAGCACTTTCTGACGCCGCAGTTGTTTGTGCCCGAGTCGTTCTAGGAAGCCGGCGTGTCAGGCATCCCGCTGCATGATCCAGGCCACCTCGGGGGCGGCGACAAAGCGCCATTTGCGCAGGGGCCCGGCCATGACGTTGAGGTAATACATCTCGAACCCGTAGGGGGCGCCGCAGGGGTGGTGGCCGCGCGGCACCAGAACCACATCGCCATCCGCGACGGCCATGGTTTCGTTCAGTTGCAGATCGTCGGTATAGACCCGCTGGATGCCAAAGCCGCTGGCCGGATTCAGGCGGTGATAATAGGTCTCTTCCAGATAGGTGATGCGGGGAAAGTCGTCCTCGTCATGGCGGTGGCTGGGATAGGACGACCAGTGACCGGCCGGCGTAAAGACCTCAGTCACCAGCAGGCTGTCGCAATAGTCTTCGTTTTCCATCGCGATATTGTTGATGTGGCGGGTGTTGGTGCCCTTGCCGCGGGTGGTCAGGCTGATGCCGTCCGGCCCGATCCGCCGCGCCGCATGGCCGCCTTTGCCGGGGGCAGAGCAGACGGCGATCACACAGTCGGTTTCGGCGGTGGCGCGCCAGTCGCTGCTGTTGGGAAGGTAGAGGCAGTGCGGCGGCGTCTTTTCAAAGACGTCCATCCGATCACCCAGCACGCCCCAGTCCTGCCCGGCGGCGGTCAGCGCTGCCTTGCCCTGGACCATGACCAGAATGACCTCGCGGTCGCCCGTCGCCTCTGATGCCGTTTCGCCCGCACGCAGGTGGTAGAGGCCAAAGCCGACATAGCGCCAGCCGGCATTCTGCGCCGTGATGTCATGCACCTTGCCGTGGGTGCCAAAGGGTTTGCGCAGCAAGTCAGTCATCGGTTGGGTCCTTGTAGTCATCAGGGTTGAAGGCGACGAAAAACTCATAGGCACAATAGATTGCGAGCGCGGCGAACAGCGCGGCCCAGCCGGGGCTGCCGCTGACCAGTTCGACAACGGCCCAGCCTCCGGCGACGGCAAGGGTCGCAACCCGTCGCCAGAGCGGCAGGAAAAACGGCTGGCGCAGGTCAAACAGTTTCATCCGTCAGCTTTCGATTTTCAGACCCGCCTTGCCGCAGAGGTCAGCAATGTGATCATAGCCGAGTTTCGAATATTCGTAAGGCCGCGCTTTGGCCGGGTCCTGTTCCGCCTCGACGACGATCCAGCCGTCATAGCTCATGGCGGCGAGTTCATTTGTAACCGCAGCAAAGTCGATGCAGCCCTGCGGATCACCCGGCACGGTAAAGGCCCCTGCGATCACCGCATCAAGAAAGCTTTTGTTTTCGGCGCGGATGCGGGTGGTCACATCGGCGCGCACGTCCTTGTAATGCACATGCTGCACGCGGTCACCCCACTTGCGCAGGGTGCCCAGGACATCAGCGCCGCCAAAGTGAAGGTGCCCGGTATCAAACAGCAGAGTGACCTCGGGCGAGGACCCCTCCATCAGCCAGTCGATGTCGTCCTGATCCTCGATCATCGAACCCATGTGGTGGTGATAGGCCAGCACCATGCCCTGATCCGCCATCCACTTGGCCACCTCGGACAGCTTGGCGGCATAACCCGTCACGGCGTCGCGGCCGAGTTTCGGGCGGTTGTTGACAGGGGTTGCGATGTCGCCCTGCACAGTGTTGGAGCACTCAGCATAGACCAGACAGGGCGATTTCAGTGCCACAAACTGATCCACCTGCTGACGGATCGCGGCGATTTCATCCGCCACCGAATTGACCATCAGGTTGCCCGAGCACCAGCCCCCGCAGAGCGCGATGTTGTTCGCGTCAAGGTAGCGGCCCAGACCTTCGGTGTCCTGCGGCATCCGGCGTCCGCGTTCGACGCCGGTATAGCCGATCTCGCGCGCCTCGCGCAGGCATTGCTCCATCGAGTAGTTTGCCGTCAGGTCCGGCAGATCGTCGTTCTGCCACGCGATAGGAGATATTCCGATTTTCACGCCCATGGGTTTTGTCCTTAATCCGCGCGCTGCGTTTTCTTGTTTTCCACATAAACCGCGCGGGCCGTATTGACCTCGGCGCGCTGGCTGACCTCGGGCACGGCGACGTCCCACCAGGTGCTGCCATGCGGCGTGCTGGGGTAGGGGTCGGTGTCGATCACGATGACATAGGGGCCTTTGATAGTGCTGCGTTGCGCCAGGGCCTGTTCCATTTCGGCGATCGAGGTGACCTTGACCGATCTGGCCCCCAATGCGGCGGCGTGGGCGGCAAAGTCGATCCGGGATGGGGTTTCGTGGATCGCGTGATCCAGCAGGTTGTTGAACTCGGCGCTGCCGGTGCCCATCTGGAGCCGGTTGATGCAGCCATAGCCCCGGTTGTCGGTGACAACCACAGTAAAGCTGAGGCCCATCATCGCCGCCGTCGCCAGTTCCGAATTCGCCATCATATAGGTGCCGTCGCCGGTAAAGCAGACAACGTCACGCTCGGGCTCGGCCATCTTGATACCCATGGCGCCGGCGATCTCGTACCCCATGCAGCTGAAACCGTATTCCATGTGATAGCTGCCGGGCCGTCCAGCCTTCCACAGCTTGTGCAGCTCGCCTGGCATGGTGCCGGCCGCGCACATGACAACGGTGTCCTTGTTCGCCGCGCGCTGCACGGCACCGATCACCTGCATGTCGGTGGGCGGCTGATTGCCGCTTTCGGGGGCATCGGTCAGCGGGTCGACCTTGCCGAACCAGTCGGCTTTCAACCCGTGGGACTGCGCCGGTGCCCGGTGGGTGCCAAGCCCGGCGGTCAGTTGCTCCAGACCCTTGAGGGCGTCGGCCATCAATGGCTCTGCGCCATGTTTGGCGGCGTCATAGGCGGCGACGTTCAGGCTGACCAGACGCCGCGCGGGATTGGCGAACAGCCCCCAGGAGCCAGTGGTGAAATCCTGAAAGCGTGTGCCGACGCCAAGCACCAGATCGGCCTGGGCGCAGATGCGGTTGGCCGGTTCGCCCCCGGTGACGCCGATCGGGCCAAGGTTCATCGGATCGTCCCAGGGCAGGGCGGATTTACCCGCCTGGGTTTCGGTGACCGGGATGTTATGTGCTGTGGCGAACGCTCTGAGGGCATTGCAGGCGCCGGAGTAATGCACACCGCCACCGGCCACGATCACCGGATTTCTCGCTGCCCTGATTGCGCTGACGACCCGTGCGAGTTCGCCCTCGTCCGGGCGGATGCGCCGCCGGCGCCAGACCTGCGGTTCAAAGAAGCTTTCGGGATAGTCGAAGGCCTCGGCCTGCACGTCCTGACAGAAAGCCAGCGTCACCGGGCCACAGTCTGCCGGATCGGTCATGGTGCGAAAGGCGCGGGGCAGGGCGGTCAGCAGCTGTTCGGGGCGGGTGATGCGGTCGAAATAGCGGCTGACGGGCCTGAAACAGTCGTTTGCGCTGACCGTGCCGTCGCCGAAATCCTCGATCTGTTGCAGCACCGGGTCGGGGCCGCGATTGGCAAAGATGTCGCCGGGGACCAACAGCACCGGCAGACGGTTTACATGCGCCAGCGCCGCCGCCGTCACCATATTGAGCGCACCCGGCCCGATCGAGGACGACACCATCATTGCCCGCTTGCGTCCGGATTGCTTGGCATAGGCAATGGCCGCATGGGCCATCGTCTGTTCGTTGTGGCCGCGCCATGTCGGCAGGCTGTCCTTTGCGTGATACAACGCCTCGCCCAGCCCGGCGACATTGCCATGCCCGAAGATGGCCCAGCAGCCGGCAATGATCGCATCGCCGTCCTCGTTCTTTTGCGCCGCGACATAGCGCACCATGGCCTGCGCCGCGGTCAGTCGGATTGTTCTGGTCATCGTGTTTCCTCCAAAGCGCGGGCGCTGTCCCAGATTGCACAGAGACGGGCGAAATTCCCGGCCATGGCGGCGATTGCATCCGCGTCGTTCAGTGTGCCCGTCATCCACGCCGCCGCGCTTTCGGCAAAGATCGTGCGGCCCACGGCAAAGCCCTTGACCAGCGGATAGCGTGCGGCAACGGCAAAGCTTTTGGCCAGACGCTCCTCGGATTCCCCGAGACCCAGAATGACGATGCCGCGGGTGTTAGGATCGTTGCGGTTGATCGTCTCGCAGGTAATCTCCCACGCGGCATCGGTGAGCATCGGTTCCAGTTTCCACCAGTCGGGGCGGACCCCGAGGTCATAGAACCGCTGGATGATCCGGGCGGTGGTGTCATCCGAGATGGGGCCGACCCGGGACGGAATGACTTCGAGCAGGAATTCCAGCTGGTTGCGGCGGCAGGCGGCGAACAGGCGCAGGATTGTCGATTCCTGATCCGCCCATGTTGCGGCATCGTCATCAGGATGGCAGTAGCACAGCACCTTGACCACCTGATCACGGGGCCATTGCGCCAGCCCGCCAAAATCCGCGCCGATCTCGGGTTCAAGACGCAGGGGGCGTGAGCCGGGCCATTCCACCGGCCGCCCGATCCACAACCCGGTGCCCGCCGCCTTGTACAGCGCATCGCGCCCCAGACGCCCGTCGCACAGCAGACCGTAGCCGGGCCTGTTGTCTGCGACCTGCCCGGTCGCGGCAAGGCACAGCTCTTTGAACCGGCCAATCTTTTCCGGCGTCGCGCCGTCCAACTCTTCCAGTTGAGCGCGGTGGTCATAGGCAAAGACCCGCACCTCGGGCCAGTCGAGAGGCCGGTTGGTGGCCCAATGCACCTGCTCAAGCGCGGCGTCATTGCGCAGATCGGGGCGCTGGATGCCGCGTTCAAAGAAGTAATTCAGCTCGGCCCAGCTGGGATAGGCTGGGGTACAGCCGTGGCGGCTAACTGCGAAGGCACCGCAGGCATTGGCGTATTTCAGGGCGGTCGGCCAGTCCTCACCGTCAAGCCAGCCTTTGAGCAGGCCCGACATGAAACCGTCGCCCGCGCCGAGCACGTTGAACACCTCGATGGGAAAGCCGGGGCCGGCCTCGCCCGCGTCCAGCGTGTCGGGAATGGCACCGGTGAAGGCGACAGCCCCCGCCGCGCCCCGCTTGCAGACCAGCGTGGCGCACGATACCGCCCGCACCGCCCCCAGTGCCGCGATGGTGTCAGTGGTGCCGCCCGCGATATGGAACTCTTCTTCGGTGCCGACGATCAGGTCGAAATAATGCAGCGTTGCCTGTAGTTTGGCCGTCACTTCGGCGCTTTCCACAAAGCGGCTTTCGCCCTCGCCGTGGCCCGCAACACCCCAGAGATTGGGGCGATAGTCGATGTCGAGCGCGGTCTGCATCCCATTGTCACTCGCGATGCTCAGCGCCTTGATGGTCGCGGCGGCGACCTCCGGGTTGCTGAGATGGGTGCCGGTGGCCACGACCGCCCGCGCCTGGGTGATGAAACCTTCGTCGATGTCTTCGACCGTCAGCCCCATGTCGGCACAGTTTTCGCGATAGAAGATCAGCGGAAACTGGTCCTGATCGCGGATGCCCAGCAGCACCAGCGCGGTCAGCCGGTCGGGATCGGTTTTGACGCCGCGGGTGTCCACACCTTCGCGGACCAGTTCCTCGATGATGAAACGGCCCATGTGTTCGTCACCGACCCCGGTGATGAGGGCCGATTTCAGCCCAAGCCGCGCGGTGCCGCAGGCGATGTTGGTCGGGCTGCCGCCGATATATTTGTCAAAGGACCGCATGTCCTCGAGCCGCCCGCCAACCTGCGTGCCGTAAAGATCGACGGAACTGCGGCCGATGGTGATCAGATCCAGCTGTTTCATGCGGCCTCCTCCTCGATTTGCACGGGACGGCCGCCAGACGTCGCAACCGCATGCACGATTTTTTCGATTTTCAGGCCCTCTGCAAAATCCGGGCTGCAGGGTGTGCCGCCCTGAATCGTCCGGCACAGGTCGCGGGCTTCGATGACCTTTTGTTCGTTAAACCCGAAGTTGTGGCCGGGAGCCGGGCAAAAGGCGGCGAAGTCCGGCTGATCCGGCCCGGTGAGATGGCGGGTAAATCCCGCCTCGCCATTCCGATGCACCCAGAGCTCGTTCATGTTTTCCTGATCGAACACCAGTGTTCCGAGAGTGCCGTGGACCTCCCATTGCAGACGGCATTTACGCCCGCGCGCCACGCGCGAGGTGGAAAACTGCCCCTGCGCGCCAGAGGCAAAGCGCAGCAGCGCGATGGCGCTGTCCTCATTTTCGACCGGCTTGTCGCCGTCGTCCGAGCGGCGTTTCGGGATCGCGATATGGGTCATGCCGGTCACTTCGGTCACGTCCCCCATCAGCGGCAGCATATGGCTGACCAGATGCACCCCCAGATCGCCAAGCGCACCAAGTCCGCCATTTTCCTGCGTCATCCGCCAGGTCCAGGGCAGGGCAGGGTCGGCGCAATAGTCTTCGTCATAAACCCCGCGAAAGCTGTGCGGCTGCCCGATGTCACCGCGGCGGATCATCTGCACCGCTGCCTGAAACGCCGGGCTGCGGGTGTAGTTGTAGCCCAGAATCGTGACCTGACCGGGGTGCTGCGCCGCCAGATCGGCCATCGCCTGCGCATCGCTCAGGGTAAGGGCCATCGGCTTTTCCAGCCAGACATGTTTGCCCGCGCGCAGCGCCGCCTCGGCCATCGGGCGATGCAGCCCGTTCGGCGTGGTGATCGACACCACATCCACCAGCGGATCGTTGATGGCGGCCTGCCAGTCGGTCGTGCCGCGCGCAAAGCCGAACTGCGCCGCAAAGCTCGCCGCCTTTTCGGCTGTGTCGTCACAGAGGTATTCCAGGCGCGGATGCGGCCCACCAAAGACTGCGGCCACCGAACGCCAGGCAAGGGCGTGACATCTCCCCATGAAGCCTGTGCCGATCAGGGCGACACCAAGGGATTTAGACTGTTCTTGCATGGTCGTGCCTTCTTAAATGTCGATGTGGTGGGCCGATCACAGGCCGATCGCGGGCCGGTTCAGGAGAGCTGCACCGCCGCGCCGGTTTCGGCGGATTTCAACGCCGCATCGGCGAGTTCCAGCGCCTTCAGCCCGTCGGCCCCGGTGGTCGGGGTTGCGGCGCCATTGGCCACAGCATCGACAAAAGCGGCGATTTCATTGGCATAGGCGGCGGTGTAGCGGGACATGAAAAAGTTTAGCAGCGGCGGGCGAGTATAGCCGACACCGGTCGCCACCTCGATATTTGCCTCACGATGGTTTTCGGCCGAAACCGAGCCCTTGGAGCCGTGCACCTCGATCCGCTGGTCATAACCATAGGTGGCGCGGCGGGTGTTGGTGATGGTGCACTGCTTGCCGGTGGCTGTCGTCAGGATGACGTTGATGCTGTCATAATCGCCCAACTCCCGAATTGCCGGGTCGGTCAGCACCGAGGCCGAGGCCTGCACCGTCGCCACCTCTTCGCCCAGCAGCCAGCGGGCAACGTCAAAGTCGTGGATCGTCATGTCGCGAAAGATGCCGCCAGAACGCTTGATATAGTCAGCAGGCGGGGCGCCGGGATCGCGGCTGGTGACAGTGATCATTTCGACCGCGCCGATGACACCGTCGTCGATGGTTTTTTTCAGAGCCATGAAATCGGGATCGAACCGGCGCTGAAAGCCGACCATCAGCGTGGCGCCCTCGGCCTCGACGACCTTGAGGCATTCCTTCACCCGCGCGACGCTCAGATCGACGGGTTTTTCGCAGAACACCGCTTTGCCGACCTTGGCGAACTGTTCGATCAGATTGGCATGGGTGTCGGTCGGGGTGCAGATCGCCACGGCGTCGACATCATCGCTTTGCGCGATTTCGTCGATGGTTCGGATGTCGCAGCCATATTGGTCGGCCACCTTTTTGGCCGCGTCCGCCATCGGGTCCGCAATGGCGACCAGAGTCGCCCCGATGGTAGAGGCGACGGCGCGGGCGTGGACCTGACCGATGCGGCCAGCGCCGAGAATTGCAAAACGTACAGTCATCTTGACCTCATGTCTGAAGGGGCGAATGCGCAGGCTGCTCCATTCGCCGGGGTGTTCTGAAGGGTGCTGGCCGATGGGGGAGGAGCCATCGGCCAGCGGCAGTTGCAGGACCTGCGATCTGTTCGCGGGCGGCCCTGTCTTAGCCGTCAGGCGGCATCTTCGTATTCGGCCTGTGTCTTGGCCCCGGTGATATAGGCCACGACATCTTCGCCGCTGATTTTCTCGTTCTTGATATCGAGGTTGGCGCAGATTCGGCCACGCCGGAATACCACCACGCGATCCACCAAATCAAAGACCTGCCGCATGTTGTGGCTGATCAGGATCAGCGGCTCACCTGCGGCTTTCAGGGTGCGGACAATGTTTTCGACCTGCGCGGTTTCCTGCACGCCCAGGGCGGCGGTCGGTTCGTCCATGATGGTCAGCTTGGAGTGGAAGGTGGCGGTGCGGGCAATGGCGACGCACTGACGCTGACCGCCGGACATGTTGCGGATGGTGTTGCGGATGTTGGGGATCTTGACCCCGGTCTTTTCCAGCGCCTGCATCGTGCGTTCCCGCATCGCCTTGTAATCGAGGATCGAGAACGGCCCGAGATTGAAGCGGATCAGTTCGCGCCCCAGGAACAGGTTGTCCGGCACGTCCAGTTCATCCGCCAGCGCGAGCGTCTGGAATACCGTCTCGATGCCGGCTTCGCGGGCATCCATCGGGGATTCGAAATGCACCGGCTTGCCGTCAAAGATGACTTCACCGCGGGTGCGTTTTTCGACGCCGGTGATCTGGCGCACAAAGGTCGACTTGCCAGCCCCGTTGTCGCCCATAATCGCAACGTGTTCGCCCCTGCGCAGGACAAAGTTGGCCCCCTGCAGCGCGTGCACGCCGCCATAGTGTTTCGTCAGGTCGCGGGTTTCGAGAATGATATCGCTCATGGTGCCCTCCTTTATGACCGCGAAACGGCGCGGCGCTGACGCCATTGGTCGAGGACCACGGCCGCTACGATGATGAAACCCTTCACCATTTCCTGATAATAGGCGTCGAGCCGCAGGAAGGTGAAACCCGAGATGATGACACCAAAGATCAGCGCCCCCAGTACCGTCCCGACCAGAGAACCGCGCCCACCGGCCAGCGAGATGCCCCCGATGACGGTCATTGCGATGGCGTCAAGTTCGTACATCACACCCATACCGGCCTGCGCCGTCAGGTTCTTTGAGGCCAGCACGATGGCCGACAGACCCGCCAGCATCCCGGCAATGGTGTAGACCAGCACCTTGTGACGCGCGACCTTGATGCCGGACATACGCGCCGCATCTTCGTTCGATCCGATGGCATAGGTGTGCTTGCCGTAGACGGTGTATTTCAGGATCAGGTGGAACAGGATAGCGAGCCCGACAAAGATCAGCACCGGGGCCCAGCCGCTCATGCCGTTGCCGATCTTGGCGAACTGGTCGGTCGGGAAGGAGATCGGGTTGCCTTTGGACCACCACTTGGCCGCACCACGGGCCGCGACCATCATGCCCAAGGTGGCGATGAACGGCGGAATCCGGGTGTAGGCGATCAGCAGGCCATTGGTCATTCCCGCCGCCATGCCGATGATCAGCGCCACGACAATAGGGATGATCACGGGCAGATCCATCCAGGTTTCGCTGAAGATGGCCTTGGGATTGGGGTTGCCGTTGACCAGCGCGGTCTGCGCAAAGCTCATGGCGATCATCGCCGTGACGCCGACGATGGACCCCGGCGAAAGATCAATCCCGCCGGATATGATCACCTGGGTCGAGCCGATGGCGATGATGCCGATGATCGCCACCTGAAGGATGATGATCTTGAGACGCGCCTCGTTGAAGATGGTCGCGAAACGGTCGTTGGTGTCGAACAGAAAGCTCTGACCCATCATCATGGCGCCGAGCGCCTCGAAGATCAGGGTGATGACGATCAACGCGATGAATACGTTCATCTCGTTGGGCCAGGCCCGTTTCCTGGCGTCGAAGGTCAGTCCTCCGACCCCGTGGGTAGTCTGATCTGCCATTGGTCCCTCCCCCGCAGTCCGGCACAAAGTCCGAAATCAGCCAGAGCGATGCGGTCGCGCCGCTCTGGCCCGTGTGCTGAAACAGATCAGTTCTGGGACATGTAGTCGCCGATGTTGTCCGGGGTCACGAGTTCGAACGGGACATAGACTTTCCGTTCGACATCTTCGCCGCGGGCCAGTTTCAGCGCGGCGTCCAGCGCGCCAGAGCCCTGAGCCGCAGCGTTCTGGAACACGGTGACGTCAAGGTCGCCGGCCTGCATTGCCTGCAGGGCGTCCTGTGTGGCGTCGATCCCGGCCACAATCACCACATCCATGTCGATCCCACCGGCCTTCATGGCCTGGATCGCGCCGATCGCCATCTCGTCATTGTTGGAAATGACGGCATCGAATGCTTCGCCGGTGGACAGCCAGTTGGTCATCAGATCCTGCGCTTCGTCACGTGACCAGTTGGCGGTCTGCTCGTCGATAATGTTGAGCGTCACGGCGCACTTGCCTGCCGCCATCACGTCGTGAATGTCCGCCGTGCGTTGCACGGCCGCCTGGTTCGACAACTCGCCCATCATCACATAGATGTTGGCTTCGTCCTTGCCCGCAGCCTTCAGCAGGTCGCAGACCTCGATGGTTTCCAGAGTGCCGGAATCGACTTCGTTCGACGCGACAAAGGCTTGATTGTCGGGCAGCATGTCGACGTTGATCGGCTGGCGGTTCACAAACACCAGCGGCACGCCCGCCGAGGTGGCGGCCTGCGTCATCGCCTCGGTCGCCGAGGTGTCGACCGGGTTGACGATGATCGCATCGACGCCCGAGGCGACGAAGTTGTTGATCTGGTCAAGCTGCTTGGCCACATCGTTCTGGGCGTCTTCGATCTGGACATCGACGTTATCCATGCCGTCAGCCAGATCTTGAATGCCGTTGCGCAGAACGGTCAGAAAGTTATCGTCGAACAACGCCATCGACACGCCGACGTTTTCGGCCATGGCCGTGCTCGACAAAAGCGAGACAAGGCCTGCGGCGATAATGGTCTTTTTCATTGGAGTCCTCCCTAAGTGGTGTCCGGCGCACCTTCATTTACTCCGGAAGCCCCTGAAAAACGGGGCAAAAATCACACCCTCAGGCGGCTTTCTCCCGAAGCTGCGAGGAAATGAAATCGAAAGAGCGTTTGATCGCGGTATACGGATCAGTTAGCGCATGGGTTTGCGGCGAGAAGCACTCGTAGGAAACCGGCCCCTGATACCCGGCGGCCAGCAGCGCAGCGATCTGGTCAGTGTTGCCCAGTCGGTCGCTGGCATCGACAAGCACGCGGTGTTCGTCTTCCATCTGATCCACCCCCAGGGCTGGATCGACCACGCCCGAGATATGGATGATTCCGGTATGGCCGGGAAAGATCGGGCCGCCACCGGCCAGCGTGTGGTGAAAGGTGTCATGCACCAGCTTGAAGTGTTCGCCACCAATCTCGGTGATCGCCTCGACCAGTTCAGTCTTGGACCGCAGAGAAGAACGGCCAAAGCCCAAGGGTTCAACCAGCGCGACAAGGCCCGCGTCCTGCAGCATCGGCAGAATGGCGGTCATCGCGGTGCGCAGATTTGCCTGGCGTTCGCCGTCAGCTGTCTGGGTGCCGTCATTGCGCGGGATCAGGCTGATGGTTTCCGCACCGCATTTCTGCGCCGTGGCGATCAGCGTCCGAACGGCGGCCTCACGCTCGGTGTCCCAGGTGTTGAAGGGGTAGACCTGGCTTAGCCCGACCAGACGCAGGCCCTTGTCGGTGACCAGCTTGCCGGCGTCGGCGGCGTCCATGCCATCGAACAACGGGCGCGCAATGTCGTTGCGCACCTCGACCCCGACGCAGCCCAGCCGGGCGGCAAGATCAAGAAAGTCCGCGTACCCCAGTCGGGGTGTTGTCATATGGTTCAGTGCCGTCTGCATGATGTTCCTCCGGCCGCGAAGCACTGACGTCTTTGTTCGTCATATGCTCACGGGTTGCGCAGCCACCATGCGTCCATGATGAGGATTCGGTCAATTCACAGAGAGTCACTTTCTGCCATTGATGACGTAATCAAGCAGACTAAATGACGTAATTGCATCATTACAGAAGTTCAGGAAGGACAATTTTCGGTTCCAGAAAATGTTGTCCCGAGGCGCTGTCTTCCTCGCCATTGGTGGACCTGACCATGAGGTCCACCAACTTGCGACACAGTTCCGGCAGCGGTGTCGAAATTGCCATGACCACGTATCCGTCGATCAGGGCGTTGCGGCTTTCTGCCGTGACCTCGTTCACCACCAGCGCGACCTTGGGCCGGTCGTGGACTTCGCGCAGCGCGGCAATGGCGCCTTCCATACCCCCACCGGCGACATAGAGCCCCTTGAGGTCCGGATGCCGGTGCAACAGATCCAGCGTTGCTTCGTAGGTGACCTGGCGGGTTTCCAGATTCACCAGTGTATCAAGCACGGTGAACCCCCGTCCGGTTTCGCGCACCAGGGACCGAAAGCCGACCTCGCGAAGATCGTGACCGTGCCAGCGGTTGCCGCCGACAAAGACCGCAAGCTTGCCGGGGTCATGCACCGTCCTGGTGATCATCCAGGCGGCAAGGCGCCCGATCTTCATATTATTAAGGCCCAGATAGCTGTGCCGTATGCCCTGGGCAAAGTCGTTGAGGATAGAGATCACAATCACGTTCCGGTCCCTCAGATCCTGAACCACCTGATTGAGTCTCTGGTCATTGACCGCCGTACAAGCGACTGCATCACAGGTCCGACCAAGCGACGCGAGCAGTTCCGCGAATTCCTGCGGTGATTGCGACGAGGAAAACCGGATGTCGGCTGTGGCCCTGACATCGCGCCGTTCGGCGATGGCGTGATGAATTTCCCGTTCAAAGTTCTTGTAGAACTCCTGGGTTTTCTTCAGCAGGATGAACCCGAGCCGCACCTCGGGCAGCGGCTTTTCCAGCCTGCTCTGAAAGATCCCCTTGCCGTGATAGCCGATCCGGTGTGCGGCATCCGCGATCTTGCGCAGAGTATCTTCCCTAACGATAGAGCGCCCATTCAGGGCCCGATCGACGGTCGTGGCGCTGACACCCGCCTCACGGGCAACATCCTTGATTGTTGGTCTGCCGGCCATGTCCGTCTCCATGAATGCTTTTGACCATAGTGACATGAAACTATCATTGACGCACTGTGGTTGCGACAGCGTATGTCACATTGGGGTTTGATATGTTGACAGGTTCCACCTTGAGGGCCGATCCGGGTCAGGAGCAGCGAAAAGGCCATGTTTTCGAGTTTCCGCATCGGGATTTCGGGATCGACCTCGCTACCTGCGGCCCCGAGCGTGCCGATTGTCAGCGCCTTGTAAAGCGCCGTCTGGCCAATGATCCCGCTACGTGCAGAGATCACGGCACCGGCGGTGTCCTTCATCTTGGCGATACTGTGCCGGTTGATCAGGCCACGGGTTACGGGCGCCAGCGCACAGTTGAGCGAGATGAAGTCGGCCTGCCTGTACAGTTCGTCAAGCGCCACCCAATGCAATGAAGCCATCACGATGTCTATCATCACGAAACCGATGATGATCGAGTAGGTCAGCATTGCCTGCTGGGTTCAGAGCGCGCGACCCGGTGTGTGACTCTGGATCAGAAAGGCCCTGTCAGCACGGCGGTCGCGGTGTTGGCCGGGATGCCCAGCGTCATCAACATGCCCGGTGCGGCGATCTGGCTGCATAAACACGCTCAAGGCTTTCTGAACTTTGGGAAACGGGATCGCTGAGCATCGGGCAGCCTCTCGCAAACACCTCCCACTGGTGCCTGCGAACAAGTAAGACCGGACGATCCTTGGATCTGACCGGACCTCTCTGATCCCATCGGTTTTTGTTACGGCCCCAGATCAACTCGGGCGTAGGGGATCAGTGCGGGCTGTCGCTAATCTCTTTGGCAGATAACCCTGCATGACAATCTACCAATGGAGGTTCCCGTGAGCACCGTCAAACTTGCCCGCCGTGTCACAGATATCAAGATTTCTCCGAGTACGGCTGCTGCTCAGAAGGCGCGGGATCTGAAAGCTGAAGGGCGCGACATCGTCGATCTCACCGTGGGTGAGCCGGATTTCGACACGCCCGACAGCATCAAGACCGTCGCTATTGACGCTATCCGCGCGGGTGACACCAAATACACTCCGGTCAACGGCACAATAGCGCTGCGCAAGGCAATCCAACACGATTATTCCAGCCGTCTGGGCATCGATTGCGCGCTGGACGCGATTTGTGTCGGCGGCGGTGCCAAGCAGATCCTGTTCCTTGCGCTGACCGCCACCGTGGAAGCGGGTGACGAGGTGATCATCCCGGCGCCCTACTGGGTGTCCTACCCGGATATGGTCATCGCCAATGGTGGCACACCAGTGATTGTGCCCTGCGGGGAAGAGGCCAGGTTCAAGCTCTCTCCCGCAGCTTTGGAAGCGGCGATCACATCGGCCACGCGCTGGGTGGTGCTCAACTCTCCGTCCAACCCGACGGGCGTGGCCTACACCGCCGACGAGTTGAAGGCACTGGGTGAAGTGCTCAAACGCCACCCGCAGATCTTTGTGCTTTGCGACGAGATCTATGACCGGATCTGCTATGCGGATTTTCCGGTCTGCTCCATCGTCTCGGCTGTGCCCAAGCTGGCGGGGCGGGCGCTGGTGGTGAACGGGGTGTCCAAGTCCTACGCGATGACAGGCTGGCGGATCGGCTATGCGTCCGGGCCAAAGGTGTTGATCGACGCGATCAACAAGCTGCAGTCGCAGTCCTCGTCCTGCCCGTCCTCGATCAGCCAGGCGGCGGCGGCGCTGACCGGTGACCAGTCGAGCGTTGAGGCCACGGTCGAGGTTTACCGCGAACGCTGCGAGCATATCTGGAAGCGGCTGAACGCCATCGACGGGCTGAGCTGCGTTAAGCCAGACGGCGCCTTTTACCTTTATCCCAACTGTTCGGGAATGATTGGCAAGACGACGCCCGAGGGCAAGACCATCGGCAACGATCTGGATTTTGTGATCTATTTGCTTGAAAGCGCCGGGGTGGCGTCGATCCACGGGGCGGCTTACGGGATGGAACCGCATTTCCGCATCTCTACCGCCACCTCAATGAAGATCCTCAACGACGGCTGTGACCGCATCGAAGTCGCCTGCAAGGCGCTGCACTGATGGCCTCTGTCATCGAAAGCATGTTCGGCTGTCCGGGCGCCGGGCGCCGGGCGCTGGTCACGGGATCGTCGCAAGGCATCGGGCTGACGCTGGCCCGCGGGCTTGCCCGGGCGGGTGCAGCGGTGGTGCTCAACGGTCGTGACGCTAACCGTGTTTGAATTGTACTTGTTCCTGAAAATAGAAGGTCTGACAGTGCGTCCCTGACTGATCCGAGCCCAAGCTCATCTCGGCTGTCTTTTTGATCAAACAGATCCATAATGCAAATCGTCTCTGGCCGCCTTGACCGACCGACGATCCATTTTGAAGCGCCGCCTTCGGATCAGGTCGCGCCCGAGATGGAGCGTTATGTTGACTGGTTCAACACGACCGGACCCGGCGGCGCAACACCGCGCCCCGCCTTGACACGCGCGGGGCTGGGCCACCTTTACTTTGAAAGTATCCATCCGTTCGAGGACGGCAATGGCCGGTTGGGCCGCGCCCTGGCTGAAAAGTCGCTGGCGCAGAACATTGGCCAACCGAGCCTGATATCGCTTGCCTTTACCATCGAAAAAGAACGCAAGGCCTATTACGACCAGCTCGAATTCCATCAAAAGACGCTGGACGTGACCGGGTGGCTGGTCTGGTTCGCCGAGATTGTGCTGAAGGCCCAGCAGGTCACGCTCGACCGGGTCGGGTTCTTTATCAGCAAGGCGCAGTTTTATGACCGCCACCGCGGACAGTTCAACGAGCGCCAGGACAAAGCGATTTCACGTATATTTAGGGAAGGGCCCGCCGGGTTCAAAGGCGGGCTCAGCGCCGATAATTATCTCAAGATCACCGGCACCTCGCGCGCGACCGCGACCCGGGATTTGCAGGACCTGGTCGAGAAGGGTGCGCTCAAACGAACAGGTGAGCGGCGGCACACGCGCTATTGGTTGAACTTGGGTGAGGCGAGAGCGGAGTGAACCCTGAGCACAAAAGGGGCTCAGTTATGATACTTTATCATTTCGAAACAAAATATTACCAAATTTCGCGTAAGGTTATTTATGTAAATTATACTGCCTCGAAGGGTGTTGACACGTTAACTCGCGCATTCGGCAAGTCGTGGTACCGATGGTATATCAAGCGACATTCGCCGCGGATTTCCACATCTTGAAAGCTTCGAGCCGGTGGTAGCGAATAGTGAGGGCGGAACGACGGCGGGCTGGGACAGAGAAATGATTGCGGGTTGCGGACTGCATGGAGACGAAACGCTGCAAGCCGCCCGGTGATCGGAAGCCCTGCTTTGCTCGCTCTCGTTTTCGAAATGGCAGATGGCTGTTTTCAGCGCGGTTGTTGAGGCCCTTGTGGGACCAATGATCAAGGCCAGGCGCGACCGCACGTTTTGCGGCACCATAGGATCGCAATTTGTCCGTAATGATCCTTTTTGGCACGAAGCTCCAACGTTTCATCAGCTTGATCAAAATCCGCTTTGCGGCGCGCTTGTCTCGCCTCGATCGAAGGATTTCCTCAAGAACGACTCCGTGTTGGTCGACGGCGCGCCAGAGCCAGCATGACCGGCCCGCGATCTTCACGACGACCTCGTCCAGATGCCAGACATCACCAGGACGAGGCTGCCGTCGCCGTAGAACGTGGGCGATCAGGGGGCCGAACTTGACGGTCCAGCGCCGGATCGTTTCATACGAAACGTCCACGCCACGTTCCAGCATCAGCTCCTCGACCTCGCGCAGGCTCAAGTTGAACCGGGCGTAGAGCCAGACAACATGAGCAATGATCTGAGGCGGAGAGCGGTGGCGCTTGTAGCTGATCTTCTGTGTCTGCATCGACACCGCCTACGCCCAGATCAATAAACCAGCAACCTCAGGCCCGTTAATGTGACAACCCCCCAGAAACACCTTGGTCACGCCTCTGCCGAAATGACCCGTCGCTATCAACGCCGTCGAGATCGGTTCCGGGTGAACCTGACCAAAGCTGCGGGTCTGTAATCGCGGAACGCGACTTCCCTTGTCCCGGAAAATCCGTATAATCCGGAACAGCAACAAGAGTCTGAGGGGCCCACCATGAAAACCATGTCTGCCACAACTGCCAGCAAAGAGTTCGGCCGGTTCCTCGATGCAGCACAGCGAGAGCCTGTGCTGCTGACCAAGAAGGACCGGCCTGTCGCTGTCACCGTCTCGGTTGCTGACTGGGAAGAACTCGTGTCCTTGCGGATCGAGCGGGGCATTGCAGCGGGTTTGGCCGATGTAGCTGCTGGTCGCGTGGTGAAAATGACCGATGCTGCACTTGAGCAGCGCCTTTCACGTTTCCGGGTGCGTGCTTCTGAAGCATGAAAGTCGTTTTGACTGAGACGGCAGAGGACTGTCTCTGGGCAATCTGGGACTATGACCGGCTCTATTCGGAGCAGCTGGCTGATGCGTTTCAGCGCGACATCGACCGGTTTATCCGCGATGCTATCGGTGAGAACCCGGAAATAGGCCATGTTTGGCACGCTGCACGTGGCATCCGACGGCTGATCTTCCAACGTCGACACAACATCTTCTACACCCTGCATGATAGGACCGCTTGGGTGCTGTTCGTCTTCGACGGTCGCATGAACATCAACCAGCAGATTGCCGAAACTGGGCTCAATGATGATGCCCTGATTTGGCGTTCGGAGGAATAGGGAAACCTCCCGTACGGGCGCAATGGGTCGTTTATTGCTATAGATTTAATTGCAAATGTCCCGGTTTCATGCCCCTGGTACGCTATGCCCGGGTACCGACCAAGGATCAGCCCCCCTACCCCATGACCACCTTTGGACCCAAAGCCGTCTGCTGTGCGCCGTGAAGGCCAATGTGCGTGATGGTTTTTGCCCGAAGAGGAATTCAAGTTAACGTGACCACAGCCCTCTGTCCGATGATCCCGGTTGGACAGGGCCTATGGACGATGAGGCGGGACGAAAAAGCGGTTGCAGGTGGCTGAGTGAACGGAAACGAAACGGTGCAGACCACCCGTGCAATGCGGCCCCGCCACACATTTTTCTGTTCCCCATCTCTACCATTCGGACGATGCCGTGTGTGCGTCGTGATCAGCTGCCGGTCGGCGCATGCACGGGATGGAAGCTGCCGGGAACGGCGATGATCGTGTCCAGTCCCAGTGCCTGCGCGGCGGCAATACCTTCGGGCGGGACGATCATCGTCGTGCCCTGTCCCACAACCTGACCGTGGCGCAGGATGGCGCGACCGTGGCCATAGCTGAGCAAAGGTTTGCGACGTTCCAGATCGATCACGGTGACATCTGCATCTGCGCCCGGTGCCAGATGCCCCTTGCGCGCCGACAGGCCCATCATGCGGGCGGGCTCTGTCGAGGTCTTGTGCACAAAATCCGACAGGGTCAGACCGTTCAGGTGCACCAGGGCCAAACCACGCTCGCACAGATCGTTGCGGGGAAGGCCGCCGCCGTCGGTGGCCAGCGCATCGATCGGGAACTGTCCGTCCGGACGTTTCAGCAGTGCCAGGTTGATCGAACAGACAGCCGGATTGACATAGTAGCTCATCCCGATATCAGTTTCGGCGTCGCGCCACGCTTGTACGGCCACGTCGCCAGTGGCAAGACGAGTTACGCCGTTTTCCAGCAGGTGGATATGGCCCCAGCCATCGCGCAGTGCCTGTTCGAGACCCTGTAGGGTCGCCTCGTATCCGCCCGCGATCAGATTGCGCTGAGTGGCCACGCTTTCGGGGATACCATTGGCGCATTTGGCGGAATTTCCGTTGATCGGCGCCAGATAGCTTTCCGACCAGATGTTGGGATATCTGGCAAGGATCTGCGTGGCTTCATAGGCTTCCTCGATCGCGGGGCCCTCGAAGCCGCGGGAATAGGAGTTGACGTGCGGCATGTGCAGGGGATGGCCACCGGCAAGCGCGCAAGCCTCGCGCAATCCATGCAGGTTCTGCGGGGTGTCCAGCGTGCCGGCATGAAAGGCGACATGGGCGCCCTCAGTCCCGCAAAGCTCAATCACGCGAGCCGAGGCCTCGGAGGTCAGCGGGAAATGCCCGCCCAGCACCTTCAGGCCAACGGCCCCTGAGCGGCGGGCACGGGCCAGAACGTCGCGCAACTCGGCCATCTGCGGATTCGTCGTGTCGACCGTATGGCCGGGGCGGACATAGTCGATACAGGCCAGCGTCAGGCCGGTGCCGGTACTGGCGGCAATCTGCATCACGCTTTCGATGGGGCCGGCCATGTCCAGCGCCGTGGTCACACCGGCCAGTGCAAGCATCCTGTGCCCCGCCGCCCCGCCCATCCAGCCAGACACATGGACATGACTGTCGATCAGGCCGGGAAGGACATGCAGGCCAGTGACATCTTCTTCTCTCTTGCCTGGGGTGAGGATGTCGGGAGCGACCTCGGCCACCTTGCCGTTGGAAAAGGCGACGTCGGCGACACGGTTCACGCCAGAGCGCGGATCGCAGACATGGCCGCCGCGCAGGATCAGGTCGTAGGTCATTGCTGTCTTTCCATGAAGGGGATGCCGGGGCGGAACCGCCCCGACCAGTGTCAGTCAGTCCGGCGCTTCGATCGGCTCGACGCCGGTGTCATCCCCAGCCCAGCGGGCCGACAGATGCACGAAGATCACCACGATCATGATCGGCACCGCGATGGCGACCCAGACGGTGCTGAAGGGCAACGCTTCGGCCATGGTGTGAGAATGGCGCAGCAGGAAACCTCGCGCGACGTTCATTCCCGGCCCCACAAAGCAGAACAGAAACACCGGAACCAGATAGATCAGCACCACCAGCGAGCGGATCGCTTCGGCACCGACCTGGACCCACGTCGGCGCGTTCTTGACGCCATTGACCAGCGCCGGGTCAAAGCGGCGTTTGAACGCCATGGTGGCGCCGATCAGACCGGCCCAGATCATCGCGTAGCGCGCCAGTTCCTCTGTCCAGGCGGGGGGCTGGTGAAAGACATAGCGCGCCACGACCTGCAGCAGGACAACCACCGTCAAAAGGACGATCGCAGTGCAAGTCACCACGCTTGCCACGCGGTCAAGGGCGCGGCTGGCGCCCAAGACGATGGAACGGACCGACGCCATGATACCTCCGTTATTCAACACTTGCCTTGGCATCTTGCCAAAGCGCCAGCTGATCAGCGGTCAGGGTGGTGGCCCAGAGCGGTTCTGCCAGTGCCTTCATCTTGTCGCGCTCGCCTGCGGCCAGCGGGGTGATGGTCACGCCCAGCTCGGTCTGCACTGCTGCGACGCCGGTGGTCCAGTCCGCCAGCCAGGCGCGGTTCGCGTCGAGGCCTGCTTTGATGGCTTCGTCAATCTGTGACTTCTCGTCGTCCGACAGACCATTGTACCAGTCATCCGACATCAGGATCGCACGTGTCGAAGGGAACAGGTCGGCCGGCGTGTAATGGGTCAGAAAACCTGTGTGACCGCCGCGGATGGCCGAACTGGGCGGGTTGAAATAGCCGTCTGCCACACCGGTCTGGATGGCATTCGCGACCTCGGCCCAGGCGATGATCGTACCGTTTGAGCCGAGCGCCTCCATCAGGTCCAGCTGCTCGGGGTTGAGGGCGCGAAAGCGCAGATCTGCCAGATCGGCAACAGTGGCGACATCCTTCTTCGCGTTGTGGATGCCCATCGGTGTGCCGATAAAGTTGATGCCGACCATGTTCACGCCCATCGCCAGAAGCGGAGCGTTGATCGTTTCCATCAGGGGACCCTGCGCCACAATCGCGTCAAGCTGTGCGTTGCTGTCGAAGTAGAACGGCAAGGTGATGCCCTTCAGCGCGGGGGAGACAGCATAGGCGGTAGAGATCGCCGAGAGGTTAATCTCCAGCAGGCCGGTAGAGACCTGGTCGAGGCGCTCTTTTTCCTTGCCGAGAGTCTCGGAGGGATAGAGATCGACCTTGAAATCGGTGCCTTCCAGCGCGTCGGCAAAAGCGTGGGCAAAGGTCGCCTCACCGCTGCTTGCGGGGTCGTCGACCGAATTGAAGGCAATCTTGATGTCGGCGGCCTGGGCGGCGACGGCGATGGACAGGGTCAACGCGCTGACGGCGAGGATCGAAACGGCTTTCATGAGGAGGCTCCTTGGGTTGAGAAGAGGGTCAGTTCAGGCCGAGCAGATGCGGCAGGAACAGTGAAATATTCGGAACGTAGGTGAGGACGATCAGCAGCATGATTTCCGCCGCAAGGAAGGGCAACGTGGCGCGGATCAGCGTCCAGTAGTCAAGTTTCACCACCGTCGACAGGATCAGCAGAACGGCACCCAGAGGCGGCGATAAAAGGCCGGTGGTGATGTTGAAGCAGATGACGACGGCGAGGTGGACGGGGTCCGCCCCCATTGCCAGCGCGGGGGGAACGAAGATCGGGGCGAACAGCGCCACGGCGGCCTTGACGTCCATCGCCATGCCGGCGCCAAGGAAGATCACGTTGATCAGCATCAGATAGCCAAGGGGGCCGAGTCCCCAGCCTTCGACCAAGCTCTGGATCGCCTGCGGCCATTGTAGAAGTGCCGCGATATAGGAGAACGTCGAGATGGCGCAGAGCAGGATGAACAGACCGCCCAGCATGACGCCGGTCCGGATCAGGGACGCCCTGAGATCCGCCAGCGTCAGACGGCCGTAGAGCAGTCCGACGAGGATCGCGGCCAGCACGGCAACAGCGGCGGCTTCGGCCGGGGTCATGAAGCCGAAGAGCGTTCCGCCGAGGATGATCAGCGGCAGCATCAGCGCCGGAACGGCGCGAATGAGGGAGGGGAGGAAAGATGGCAGTTCCATACCGGTGCCGCCAGGATGGTCGTCGCGGTAAGCAAAATAGGTATTCATCGCCATCAGAACGGCAGCAAGCAACAACCCCGGCAGGATGCCCGCCGCAAATAGTGCAGTCACATTGGTCCCCATCAGGGCGCCGTAAAAGATCATGATCGACGACGGCGGTATGATCGGCCCGATGATTGACGACGCGCCGGTGATCGCCGAGGCGTATTCGCGGGTGTAGCCGCGCCGCTCCATCTCTGGCACGAGTGAGTTGCCGAGTGCGGCGGCATCTGCGGTGGCCGAACCTGAGACACCCGCGAAGAAGACCGAGGTGACGACATTCACGTGGCCGAGTCCGCCTTTCAACCGACCGAAGACTGACATGCTGAGGTCGATCAGCGCGCTGGCCACGCCGCCGCGATTCATCAGATCGCCCGCAAGAATGAACAGGGGCATTGCCAGAAATGCGAAGCTGTCCAGCTGGCTGAACAGGCGCTGGGGCAGGACCGCCATGTACTGCGCCTTGTCTACCGCCCAGAAAGTCAGAATGGCCGAAGCGCCGATCAGGTAGGCTATTGCTGTCCCTGCTGCAAGGGCGACGGCTGTGAAGACGAGGACAATGGAAACTGGCACGAGGGAATCCCTGCTGAGGCGGTGCTTTTCAGATCTGAAAGACCGGCTACCTAATGAAAATCGAATATTAGTTGTACGAATATAAGAAAATCGTATACTTTATCTCGGAATATCGTTGTTTTATAAATACTTAGTGTCGGATTGGGGCCTGCCGGACGAGAGGAGCCGCCTGTCTTGCTATGGGTCAGATTTCAGGAAGTGATCAAAAATTGATCGTAGACGCGGCAGGACTGGTCCTTTGGCCCGTCTAACCACCCCGCTCAGTCGACGATGAACAACTTCACCCCGGTTGCGGTGCGCGAGGCATGCGCCTCGGCATTGTCGCCGACCTGATAGCTCATGCCCGGGCGCAGGCTGAGGACGCGGCCGTCCTTCAGATACGTGTCCATCCCGCCCTCAAGGCAGTAGATGACATGGCCCTTCAGACACCAGTGATCGCTGATGTAGCCGGGGCTGTAGTCGACAATGCGTACGCGGATGCGGCTGTCGCCCTCGCCGAAGGACTTGACGCGCCATTCGGCATGACCCGCTTCGCCCGGGTGGCGTTCTGGTTCGACGGTGTTCCAATCGATCAGTTCGATCGGGAAAGGGGGCATTTTCATTCTGTATCTCCGCTGAGGTGTGGCAAGGCGTTGTGTAGGTACGCATTGCAGGGGTTTTGCGATTCCGGGAACAAATCCATGGGTGGGACGCCCCTGCCGCGTTCTTGCGCAAAGTGCGCGGATGGAAAAGGCACTTCCCAGGATGGAAGGACGGCGGATGCGCGCATTTTCACTGCGCCGGAGCGCCGTCAGAGCGGTGCGGATGGTTGGGAATTGTCAGGCTTTCAAGCAAGCAGAACTACTGGACACTCGTATCAAACACGGCCCCAATGTATATAATTTGGTGATACATCTAGTCGATTTTTGATCCTGATTTATACTAGAAATTCATCAGCCACGCAGATCAACTACGGACCGGGAGCTGCGCCATGACAATGGCCCGGCTTCGTGCAAACGAATGTAATCTACCATCCGTCGGCGTGATCTGGCCCGACTGCGCTAGCGGTGGGATGCCTTACTCAATAGCTCGCAATGCCGCGCCGCTGATGTCCGTGATTTCTCGTTCACCGCGTCATTTCACCGTAAACGGCACTGAAAAGGAAGCCAAATGACCAAAATGATTATAGCGGGCGCCCAGATTGGCGGGATCCAGAAGGACGAGCCCCGTGAGCATGTCGTCGCCCGCATGATCGCTCTGATGGACGACGCCCACGCCAAAGGTGTCACGTTCATCGCCTATCCGGAGATGACGCTGACCACGTTCTTCCCGCGCTTTTATGTCAAGAACCGTGCTGAGTTCGACCATTGGTTCGAGACGGAGATGCCGAACGCCACAGTGCAGCCCCTGTTCGACCGGGCGCGGGACTATCGCATGGGATTTACCTTCGGCTACTGCGAGTTGACGCCGAAGGGAGAGCATTTCAACACCTCGGTCATCGTGTCCCCGGATGGCGAGATTGTGCTGAGCTATCGCAAGACCCACCTGCCGGGCCATGCCGAGTACGAGCCCGAACGCAGCCACCAACATCTTGAGAAGCGCTATTTCCTGCCCGGCGACACGGGCTTCAACGTCGTGCGCAGCCAGGGCATCATCATGGGCATGTCGATCTGCAATGATCGCCGCTGGCCGGAAAGCTGGCGAGTGATGGGTCTGAAGGGCGTACAGTTGGTCTCCATCGGCTACAACACCCCGTCACAGAACAACCTATCCAAGATCGAGGGGGTCGAGCGGCGCATGTATCACCACGAACTGTCGGTGTGTTCCGGGGCCTACCAGAATTCCACCTACGCCATCGCGGTCGCAAAGTGCGGTCTGGAAGACGGCAACCACATGTTCGCCGGATCCATCATCGTTGACCCGGACGGATTCGTGATTGCAAAGGCGCAAGGCGAAGGGGATGAACTGATCGTGGCCGAAGCGGATTTTGACACCTGCGCTTTCGGCAAGTCCACGGTCTTCAACTTTGACGCCCATCGGCGGATCGAACACTATGGGCTGATCGCGTCTCAGACGGGTGTAAAGGAGCCTACGGAATGAATTATAGCCCGGTCACAGGCGGCGGCCCCAGCGTGGGTCCGCCATGACGCGCAACGGCGATCTGCCGGATGTCTCGCTGCGCTTGCTCGAAATTTTCGCGGGGATGATGCAATGTGCGACCACCGTTGAGACTGCAGAGTTTCTCGGGATATCCCAGCCGGCTGTTTCGACCGGGTTGCGGCAGCTGGAAAATCAGCTGGGCCTTTCCCTGTTTGAGCGAACCGGGCGGCGGCTGTCCCCGACACTTGAGGCGCGGGATCTGTTTGAAGAGATCCGTCCGCTCTTCGGCATCCTGCGATCGTTTTCGACGCGGGCCCAAAACTTGCGTTCGGGGCAGATTGGACGCTTGCGCGTCATCTCGACGCCACCACTGGGGTACTCTCTTGGACCCCGGGCACTGCGTAGTTTCAACGCCGCACGGCCCGATGTGACGGTCAGCTATGATGTGCGGCGTCTGGAAAACGTGCTGGATGCGGTGCAGATGGGACTGGCTGACATCGGCCTCGTGCTGAACAATGAACGGCCCGAGACGGTCAATTCCGAACTTCTGGCACGCAGTCAGATGGTTGTTCTGATGCAGGAACACGATCCGCTTGCAGCTGAACCCTTCGTCACAGCCAAAATGTTGTCTGGCACTCCCATTGTCGGGATCGATCAGGCCTCACAACTCGGTCGGCTGGTATCGCGGGGCTTTGCGCTCGGGGGGGGGACTTACCGCCCGGGGGTCGAGGTACGCTATTGCCAGACCGCGGCGGCGCTGGTGGCGGAAGGCATGGGGATGACAGTCGTGGACCCTTACTCCGCCGAACCCTATCTGTGCCGCGGGCTCGTCACACGCCCATTCAGCCCGGCCTGCGAGGTGCGCGCGCAGATCCTGACACGCAAGGGCGTGCCGCATTCCGGCCTGCTGCTGACGTTCATGGAGGAGCTCCGCCGCCAACTGGCCCTTGGACATGCCGCGCAACACCCCTTGCAGGAACATTCGGGCTGAGGCGAGGGGGCGGACATCGCGCGCGTCCTGCCAGCCGCAAAACCGCCGCCTGGTTTGCAGGGGGCCAAAGGCCCCTTTTTCTTTCGCTCATGCCGCTATGCAAAAATCTGTTGTCGTCAAATCTCATGACGCAGCGCGACTTAGGTTACTCTCGCACCGCCAATCCACACCGATGTGACAATCTCGTGCTTGTCGTCATCATGCCAAAAGCGCCGCCGCGCCAACTGTGAATCCCGGAGACAAAATACCCATGGAATCGGTCGGATGATCTGACCGTCGCGGAGTAAAATTCCGCAGTCTGACACTCGAGGCAAATGAGCTGAGGGTGGCGGCTTCGACAGCCAGCGACGTGCGGGCTCGACGCCACAGGCCTGCAATGCCGCTTCCTGCCGTTCGAGGGCATTGACCCTGATGCCGATCTTCCGGGTCGGGCTCTTGGTCCGAGGTAGCGCGGAAGGTTTTGGAGCTGGACTGCGGCCAGTGCTTTCCGAGTTGACTGTATTTGGTACCTCCGCCGTTTCGATCTGGGTATCAATGGTTCGTATCTCCGGCTCAGCTACGGTTGCGGGTTTCGGAGTCACAGGTCCGGATTCAACCTCTCCCCTTTCCGGAATATCCCGGCCGCCCTGTCGGAGCGCTGCGGAGTAGGTTGGATCAGCTCTCGTGATGGTCGGGATTTTCTTTTGCAATCGACTGCCCTCACGCCGCCAGAATGTTATTGAGTATGTCGGTTGCCTCCTCGAGGGCCTCGACGACATGACGAACATGCGGGCGCATCAGCGGGTTGGGATCGGACTGCTTTTCCAGCGCCAGAGCATGAAGAAGCCCTTTCTGATCCATCTCTTTGTACGTGTTGCGGCGCATCATCACGGTCTCGATCAAAGGAAACCGGGTGAGCGCCTCCTTGATCTGAGCCGCGTCAGCCTTGGTGGATTTAGGGTCGACCATGTTCAGAACGACGTGGTGACGCGGGAGATTGCTCGGATCGTCAACCCGGGTTTTCAGGATCACGAACCAATCGGCAGTCTGCGCGCCGACGTCAAAATCCGAGGTCGACAGCATGACAGGCTCCAAGGATCCTCGTGCTGTCTGTATCGACCAAAAGCACTCTGCGACCGGCGGCAACGGCCGCGCTGATCAAGGCGCGCGAGAGCGTGGTTTTCCCACTCCCCCTTTCCGGGCCATAGCGTCTCTGAGCGAACTGAGGACACACCGCTCCTGACAGAGGATCAGGTCCGGCGCATGGATCTTGACGAAGTGGTCCTCGTGATCGACGCACAGATGCCGATCCGGGCGCGGCGGATCAAGTATTTCGACGACCCAGCGCTGAAGGTGCTGCATGCGGGTCAGATGAGGAATTTGAAGGCGGCTGGGATGGCGAAAGAAGATCCTTCACACGTAACGAGAGGTGTTAACCGGCAGTTTAAACAGGCCAGTGGTTCCCAATCGCGTGGGCGCGCTGCCCGCGCGGCGGCTGGTGCTGGTCACTCTTTGTGGTCGCAGCTTGCGCTGGATCTCGCGCAACTTGGCATCGGAAATGGAAATCCGGCGGCGCTGGCTTCAGCCGTGCAGACAACTCGCTCGATTATTGGGGAGCATGCTTGAATTGGCTGCCAGAAGCGCGTCAGATTATGCGCGCTGAGCGAATGATTAGCTGTGGCGGACATCAGCGGCTGGTATCGTCAAGTTGTTGCGCGGGCTGCGGGCATCTCGAAGATGCTTAGCGCGTGATCATGATCAGCCAGATTTTTCAGCCCCGTCTTAAGGGCTATCGCTTCCCGCTTTCTATCATTTCCTATGCGGTTTGGGCGGATCACCGCTTTGCCCTTCGCCTGCAAGACGTTGAAGATTTGCTCGCCGCGCGAGGTGTAATCGTGAATTACGAAACCGTCCGGGCCCGGGTCGGAGCATTCGGACTTCAGATTGCAAAGCAGGTCAGGGCTGCGCGTGGGAAATCCGTCGAAAAATGGCACTTGGATGAAGTGGTGATTTCGATCCGAGGTGTGAAGCATTGGCTTTGGCGTGCGGTGGATAGTAACGGTGAACCGCTCGCCATTCTGGTTCAACCGCGCCGAAATACCCGTGCCGCCATGCGGTTCATTTCAAGGTTTATTGCACGTTGGGGCGTGCCGAGGGTCATTGTAACGGACAAACTTCGCAGCTACGGAGCCGCCTTGCGTAAGCTCGCTTTGGACGCGGATCACCGGGCGCACAAAGGTCTAATGAATCGTATCGAAGGGTCGCACAAGCGGACGCGGAAACGAGAGCAGATACAAGGGCGTTTCAAATCAGCCCGCCAAGCCCAGAGATTTCTAGCCGTCCACGACGAAACCGTAAACCTGTTCCGCCCGGCCGCCTCTAGATCACCGCTACCACCTATCGCCACAAGCGGACCGCGGGATTTCTTCAATGGAAGGAATATGCCGATAAACTGACCGCTTGAAGCGATACCGGTCGGCACCTGCGCAGCCGACAAAAACAACCTGACAATGCCGCCTGAACTACTCCACCTCAGCCATCCTCGCCGAACAGTCGCTTTATGCCCTGCGCCAGGTGCTTTTCGGTCGCGCCCCGCACGCGGCTCACATCGCCGGTGCGCAGGGCCGCGATGATTTCCTCGTGCTCGTCGACGACGCGCCGGGATACCTCGTTTGGCGACACGCCGCGCAGTTTTCGGCCGAATTCGATTCCCAGCGCGATCTGGTTGCGCAGTGTGCCGAGCGCAACTTGATAATAGGCATTCTTCGAGGCGTTCGCGATGGCCATATGGAACGCGAAATCGGCGTCGAAGATACTCGTGTCCACATTGGCCGCCAGCGCCGCGTTCGCCGCAGCCACCGCTTCGATCGCCACAGGGTCCGCGATCCGGGCAGCATCCTCGGCCGCCGCAATCTCGACGATCTGTCGAAATCGCATGCAGTGTTTCATGTCGTGGACGGTCTGAATCGACAGCGTGCGAAATTCGACATCCGGTGTGCCGATTATCACCCGGGGCTGCACGAAATTGCCCGAACCGCGCCGGGAAATGATTCGCCCTTCCTCGCGCAGTCGCGCGATCGCCTTGCGCAAAACCGGACGGGAGACTCCGACACGGACGGCAAGCTCCGTTTCGGGTGGAAGCTTGCCGCCAGACGTCCATTCCGGCGCGTCGAGCATATCGGACAGCATAGCGTGGGCATGGGACGGCAGATCCTGAAGCATTTTGACCAGACATGTAAATATTGATTTGAGTACCATCGAACAGAGATCACTGGAAATCAAGGCAAATCTCCGGACAGAATGGAACCATCGGACAATGCGCATTACCCATATTGACTAATAGTAACAAATAGGTTTGTGTCGCGGCACCGCTGCAAAGACGAGGGGGGGAAGGCACGCCATGCGCATAATCGGACTCGAAACAATCCAGATCGAGGAGTTCAGCAATCTCGTCTGGGTGCGTCTTCACACGGATGAGGGGCTGATCGGCCTGGGAGAGACGTTTCGCAATCCGCAGGCCGTCGTGGCCTATATCCACGAGACGTGCGCGCCTGCCGTGATTGGTCGCGACCCGATGGCGCGCACTGCCATTTCACACGCGCTGCGTCACGAGGTCGGCAACCGTTTTCAGGGCTTCCCCACCCGCTCGGTCGAGATCCGTGGCAATTCAGCGGTAGATATCGCGCTGTGGGATCTGTGGGGGCAGTCGCTCGGACAGTCGATCACGACGCTTCTGGGTGGCAAGGTCCATGACCGGCTGCGCCTTTACAACACCTGCGCCAACTCGAACTACAACAATCAGGTTCGCACCGGATACGATAGCCAGATCTATAGCCGCGCTGATCCCTCGCCCACCAACATCTCGCGGAGCGAAGACCTCTTGATGCAGGTGTTCGAACCCGCAAGGCTTGCGCGCGAGCTGCTGGACGAGGGGATAACGGCCATGAAGATCTGGCCTTTTGATGTCCACGCCCGCGAAAGCCGCGGCCAGACGATTTCGGCCGCGCAGATGAAGGACGCGTTGTGGGGGATCGAACAGATCCGCAACGAAGCCGGCGACGCGATGGACATCATGATCGAGTATCACGGCCTCTGGCAACTGCCCGCCGCGCTCGAAATCGCCCGCGCCACTGAGGATTACGGCATCTTCTGGCAGGAAGACCCGATCAAGCTCGACAATGGCGACGACCTTGCCCGCTATGCTGCTGCCTCCGGAACCCGACTCGCGGGGTCAGAGAACCTTGGCTCCTTGCCCTGGTACCGCGACATGTTCGGGCGCGGCACTATAGACGTGGCCAATTTCGACATGGCCTGGATCGGCGGTCTGACCGAAGGACAACGCATCGCGCATCTGGCCCTGGCCCACGACCGCACCATCGCACCGCACGACTGCACCGGTCCGGTGACGCTTCTGGCCAACCTGCAGCTCATGGCGGCGATGCCGAACGCACTGATGGCAGAAACCGTGCGCTCCCATCTCGACGGGTTCTACCGGGAGGTCATGACCGACGTCCCCAAGGTGGTCGACGGCCACATCCATTCGCTGGACGGTCCGGGTCTTGGCGCCGGGCTGAACGACACGGTCCTGTCACGAAGCGATCTGACACGGCGCGTCAGCGGGCGAACCTGCGACTGAGCGCCCCGGCGCTAAGACTGTTTTTTACATCTCGAGGAGGAGATACACCATGCTCAAGCTAACTACGGCAACTGCCGTTCTGGTATTCGGCGCACTGACCGCACCGCTTGCCGCGCAGGAGAACTTCCCAAGCGACACCATCACCATCATCGTGCCCTACGGCGCGGGCGGCGGGACAGATAATTTCGTGCGCGCACTTGAAGGCCCACTGGAAGCGGCGTTCGGCACCGATGTCGCCGTGCGCAACGTCGCCGGTGGCGGAGGGGCTGTCGGCCTTGCGCAGACCCTCACCGCCGATCCCGACGGCTACACAGTCACGATCCCCAACAATGCCTTTTACACGCTGGTGGGCATGGGCAACGTGGCCTTCGAAGTCGATGATTTCGACTACATCGCGCGCCTCGTGACCGAACCTTACGTCCTCACGCTCGGCCAGTCCGACAACTGGTCGGATCTGCAGTCCTTTGTGGACTACGCCAAGGAAAACAAAGTGACGCTCGGCTTTGCGGGCGTCGGGTCGTCCTCGCACATCATGACGATGGCCATCGCCGACGCGCTGGGGGTTCAGGTAAGTTTCGTACCTTATGGCGGTGGTTCCGAAGCGACGGCAGCCGCGCTTGGCGGGCATATCGACGGGGTCGTTCTGTCACCCTCCGACGTCGTATCGGCGATCGAGGGTGAGGGCGGACTCATCCCCGTAGCCGCCACCGGCACCAGCTCTCTCTTGCCCGACGTTCCCGTCTTTTCGGACCTGGGCGTTAAGGTAACTGGGGACCAATGGCGCGGCATTGCCGCACCGGCGGGCGTCGATCCCGCGGTGATCGCCGCATGGGAAACCGCGCTGCAAAAGGCTATCCAGGACGAAGGTTTCCAGAAAGCGGTCCAGAACCTCGGCGTCGAGCTTGCGCCGCTCTACGGCGAAGGGCTTGAGCAGTTCGTTCAGGACGGGTCCGATCTCTTTCTGCCGCTGACGCGATCGGTCGCAAAACAGTAATCCCTGCAAGCCCTCGTCGCCCATGCTGCGGGGGTCTTTTCCTATCAAGTCTGGAGATCCCATGAGACTGATTTCGGGGCGGATCGTCTTCGACCTTGTGCTTCTTGCGACGATGGCCTGGGGCCTGATGGAGGCCATATCGCTGCCCGAGGCCTTTGGCCCCGGACAGGTCGGGCCCGGCGATTTTCCGGCGGGCGTCATGATCCTCGCGATCCTGTTCCTGCTGGCGGTGCTCTTAAACGATCTGCGCGCGCTGCGCGACCCAAGCGATGGCACGGACAACATCGGCATGGCCGAAACGCTGGGCGTCACCGCCACCTGCGCGCTGCTTCTGGGGTATATCGTGCTGCTGGAACCGCTGGGTTTTCTGGCATCCACGATGATCTTCCTTTTTGTCGCAGTGCTGTCGTGCAGTTGGCTGATTGACCGCCCCGCCGACGCCGCCGGATGGCGACGCCTGTCTGTCTCGGCCCTCGTGCTCGCGCTGGCGGGTTCGGGGCTCACCTACGCGGTCTTCACCTACGGGTTTGGCCTGATCTTTCCCTGAGCAAAGGATGCACCGATGACGGTCCTCTTCGACGCCATCAGCCTTGTCGCCGATATCAACGTTCTTCTCGCGATCCTCGGCGGCACGTTTCTGGGCCTGGTGATGGGATCGCTGCCCGGCCTGACTGCGGCCATGGCCATTGCGCTATTGATTCCGCTCACCTTCGGGATGGGCACACTTACCGGCATTGGCATGCTTCTGGGGGCATTCTGCGGCGCCATCGCGGGTGGCGCGATCCCGGCGATCCTGCTCAACATCCCCGGCACGCCGTCTTCTGTCTGCACGACGCTTGACGGTTTCCCAATGGCGCGCAACGGAGAGGCGGGCAAGGCCCTGGGCCTGTCGATCTCGGCCTCCTTCGTGGGCGGCGTGATCGGGGCGGCGCTTCTGATCCTGCTCGCCCCTCCAATTGCCAGCTTTGCGCTGGAATTCGGCCCGGCAGAGTTCTTCTCTCTCGGGGTCTTTGGACTTGTCATCATTGCGTCAGTATCGTCGGGTTCGATGTTGCGGGGGGCCGTGGCCGGGCTTCTGGGCCTCGTGCTGGCCACGGTTGGGGCCGATCCCATGACCGGCGTGATGCGGTTCACCGCAGGTCAGCCCGCACTTATAAGCGGAATCAATCTGCTGCCTGCACTGATCGGCCTTTTCGCCGTGTCACAGGTTCTTGATGACGTGGTAAAACGCATGGGCGCGGACCCCAAGGTGATCATCACGCAGAATTTCGAAAATGCCCGTCCGCATTGGGGCATCCTGGCGCGCGCGTGGCGCGTTGTCGCCTCGTCCACCATCATTGGCGTGATCGTGGGCGCAATCCCGGGCGCGGGCGGATCGATCTCTTCCTTCCTGTCATACGATCAGGCGCGACGCATGTCGAAGACACCGGAAAAGTTCGGCACCGGTCATCCCGAGGGACTCATCGCGTCCGAAAGTTCCAACAATGCCACCGCAGGCGGTGCGCTGATACCCATGCTGACACTGGGCGTACCAGGTGAAGTCGCCACCGCCGTGCTGATGGGCGGTCTAACCATCCAGGGCGTACGGCCCGGCCCCGCGCTCTTCGATCAGCAGGCTGAAATCGTCTATGGCATCTTCTTCGCCTTCATTCTGGCCAATATCGCGATGTTCACCATGCAGCTTCTGGGCATCCGGCTTTTCGTGCGCATCCTCAAAGTCCCGCCGCGAATGCTGATGCCACTGATCCTGATGTTCTGCGTGATCGGAGTTTACGGCGTGAATGGTTCGATCTTCGAACTCTGGCTGATGTTCGTCTTCGGTTTGCTTGGCTTCTTTCTTAACCGGTACGGGTTCGGCACCGCGCCCGTGATACTGGGCCTGATCCTTGGCACCTTGACTGAATCCAACCTGCGGCGCGGGATGCTGATCTTTGACGGCGACTGGACGCAGTTCCTGCTGCGCCCGATCAGCGCCACCCTGCTGGGACTCGCAGTGCTGTTTCTTGGCTACATCTTCATACAACAACGCCAGGACCGTCGGCGCCTGAAAGGAAAAGCATCATGAAAGGGAATCGTTTCAAGGCCGATCTGGCGGCAGGTCGGCGCTGCCCGGGCCTGTGGCTGTCGCTGTGTTCGCCCACGGTGACCGAGATCGCAGCACATAGCGGGGCCGACTGGATTCTGCTGGACATGGAACACGCGCCCAACGATCTGTCGATGATGGCCGACCAGCTGCGCGCGGCGCGCGGGGGCTGTGCAGAACCGGTGGTCCGCCCGCCGTTTTCGGACCAGGTGATCACGAAGCGTCTGCTCGACATCGGGGCGCGTACCCTGATGTTTCCTATGATCCAGACCGCAGAAATGGCGGCCGAGGCGGTGTCGTGGACACGCTACCCCCCCAAGGGTGTGCGCGGCCATTCCGGAACGATCCGGGCGAATGGCTATGGGCGGCAGGCCGATTACCTTGAAACATACGAAAACGAGTTGTGCGTGATCGTGCAGGTCGAAACCCCTGAAGCCATCGATCAGATTCCCGCCATCGCGGCGGTAGAAGGGATCGATGCGATCTTTATCGGGCCGGGCGATCTCGCCTCGTCGATGGGGCATGTGGGCAACGTGGGCCATGAAGACGTGCAGGCCCAGATCCTGCGCGCGGTTACTGCTGTGCATACAGCGGGCAAGCCAGTCGGCATCCTTGGCTACGGCGAGGCGGCAGCGCGCCGCTATCATGCCGAAGGGATCGAATTCGTCGCGGTCGCGGGCGACGCCTGGCTGCTCGCCCAGTCGATGGACCAGATGCTACGCGCCGTGCAGAACGAAGATCAACAGACGAGGGACTGAGATGAACGACACGACACGCAAGAGCCCCGATGATCTTCGCAGCGCACGGTGGTTCGGGCCGGACGACCTGCGCAGTTTCGGGCACCGTTCGCGCATGATGCAGCTTGGGTATTCCGAGGATGAATTTCGCGGTCGGCCCTTGATCGGCATTCTCAACACCTGGTCCGAAATCAATTCCTGCCATGGTCATTTCCGCGAACGCGCACAGGATGTGAAACGCGGCGTCTTTCAGGCCGGGGGCTTCGCCGTCGAGATGCCATCGCTGTCGGTAGACGAAAGTTTTACTAAACCGACCTCCATGCTTTACCGCAACATGCTGGCGATGGAGACCGAAGAGATGATCCGGTCGCATCCCTTCGACGGTGTCGTGCTCATGGGGGGCTGTGACAAGACCACGCCGGGTCTCGTGATGGGGGCAATTTCGGCGGGGGTGCCCTGCATCTATCTGCCCGCAGGCCCGATGCTGCGCGGCCATTACGCAGGACGGATCCTCGGTTCGGGTTCGGATGCGTGGAAATACTGGGACGAACGGCGCGCGGGCAACATCTCGGATGCGGAATGGCTGGGTATCCAGGGCGGGATCGCCCGCTCGGTCGGAACCTGCATGACGATGGGCACCGCCAGCACGATGACAGCGATCACCGACGCGCTGGGGCTGACGCTGCCCGGGGCATCGTCAATCCCCGCGCCCGATGCGGGCCACCAACGCATGTCGGCCGATTGCGGACGGCGCATCGTTGACATGGTCTGGGAGGATCTGACCCCCGACCGTATCCTGACCAATGCAGCCTTTCGCAACGCCGCAATCGTGGCGATGGCCACAGGCTGTTCCACCAACGCGGTCGTGCATCTGATCGCCATGGCACGACGCGCAGGGGTGGATCTGACGCTTGACGATCTGGATGATCTGGGACGGATCACGCCGCTGATTGCGAATGTCCGCCCTTCGGGCAAGGACTATCTGATGGAGGATTTCTTTTATGCGGGCGGGCTGCGCGCGCTGATGAAGCAGATGGAGGACAGGCTCGACACTTCCTGCCTGACCGTAACCGGGCGTACCGTGGGCGAAAACCTAGAAGGCGCCGAAGTTTTCAACGACGACGTGATCCGTCCCCTGTCAAACCCGGTCTACAAGGAAGGCTCCCTGGCGCTTTTGCGGGGCAATCTCTGCCCCGATGGTGCGGTTATCAAACCCGCCGCCTGCGATCCGAAATATCACGTCCACGAAGGCCCTGCGCTGGTTTTTGACAGCTACCCCGAAATGAAAAAGGCCGTGGATGACGAGGATCTCGATATCACACCCGACCATGTCATGGTGCTGCGCAACGTAGGGCCACAGGGCGGGCCGGGGATGCCTGAATGGGGTATGCTGCCGATCCCCAAGGCGCTGATCAAGCAGGGCCACCGCGACATGCTGCGGATTTCCGACGCGCGGATGTCGGGGACATCCTACGGCGCATGTGTCCTGCATGTGGCGCCCGAAAGCTATGTGGGTGGTCCTTTGGCGCTGCTCCGGACCGGCGACATCATTCGCATGGACCTCGAGGCACGGCGGCTCGATATGCTGGTGGACGACAAAGAGCTTGACCGCCGCCGCGCGGCATGGACCCCGCCCGAACCCCGCTTTCAACGCGGTTGGGGCTGGATATTTTCGCGCCACGTGGGGCAGGCGGACAAGGGCTGCGATTTCGACTTCCTCGAACGCGGCTTTGGCCCCGCCGCTGGCGAGCCGGACATCTACTGATGCCGGCGCCTCAGCAGTAGCATTCGGGCCCGTTCCATTGCGACTCGCTGTAGCGGTCGCCATGGGCCCAGCCGACAGGAAGGGCCTCTTCGATCCGGGCAAGGTCCGTGGCGCTGAGGTCGAGCGTGGCGCCACGAACGGCTTCGGCCAGATGGTCGGGATTGCGTGTGCCGGGGATCGGCAGGATATGCCCGCCCTGCGCCAGCAGCCACGCGATAGAAAGCGTGGCGGCGGGCAGTCCCATTTCAGCCGCCAACCTCCGAAGCCGGTCTGTCGCGGCAAGGTTGGCCGTCATGTTAGGCTCGATAAAACGAGGATTATCCTTGAGAAACCCCGATTCCATGGCCCGCGCCCGGTTCGGCGGTGTATCAGTCAAAAGCCCCCGACCGACTGGGCTGAAGGCGACAAGCGTGGTTCCAAGCGCAGCACAGGCCTGCACCAGCCCCAGATCCGGAGCGCGCGTGGCAAGGGAATATTCCGACTGCACGGCAGCAACCGGATGGATCGCTGCGGCGCGCCGCAGCGAGGCGGGCGCGATCTCGGAAAAGCCAAAGGCGCGGGCCTTGCCTGTACGTACCAGCCCCGCAAGCGTCTCTGTAACCTCTTCGATCGGGCGGCTGGCATCGCGGCGATGGACATAGAACAGGTCGACGCACTCGACCCCCAGCCGGACAAGGCTCGCCTCCAGAGAATCGGTAAGGTGCTTGGCGCTGTTGTCAAAGTACCGCGCGCCGGTATTCGGGTCGCGGCAGATGCCTGCCTTGGTCGCGATGCGGAACACCGCGCCACGATCCTTGAAATAGCGCCCGATGGTCTCTTCCGAATGGCCATTCCCGTAGGCGTTCGAGGTGTCAAGATGATCGACCCCCAACTCCTGCGCCCGGTCGAACAGGGCAAAGGCCTGTCCTTCGGTTGCCGCACCGTAAAAGCCCGAGATATTCATGGCGCCAAGGCCGACTGCGGAAACCTCGCTCCCTCCGGCACCAAGGGTACGTGACTTCATGGTTCAGCCCTCTCCGCGCAGCTTGGCAACCGTCGTGCGCGTCGAAATCCGCTCTGGGTCAGTCACCAGTTCGATGACGCTGGGCCCATCATGGGCAAAGGCGGACTCAAGGGCGGGGCGAAACTGCGCAGTTTCGGTCACGCGCGCATAGCTCGCACCGTAGCCCTGCGCCAGCAACCCAAAATCGGGATTGACGATATCGGTGCCCGAGATGCGGCGCGGATGCTCGCGCTCCTGGTGCATGCGGATCGTGCCGTAGGTGCTGTTGTTGAACAGCAGGACGATTGGCCGCCCGCCGTGCTGAACGGCTGTGGTAAGCTCGGCACCACTCATCATAAAGCCGCCGTCGCCCACAAAGGCGATGGCCTGTCGCGCCGGGTTCTGCAGTGATGCAGCGACGGCGGCAGGAACCGCATAGCCCATGGAGCCACAGGTGGAACCGATCTGCCGACCCGGGCGCCCGAAGGGCAGGAATCGCTGCGCCCAGCCGGTATGGTTGCCCGCATCCAGAGTGATGACGCAATCGGCAGGCAGCAGGTCACGCACATCGGCCATCGCCTGCCCCATGTCGAGCGGGTGATCGTGAGGCGGCGGCGCGATATCGGTGATATATTCTTCGCGCAGCCCGCGTCGCCAATCGGGTCCGGCTCCGCTGTCCACCTTGCGCCCCACGAGCGCCAGTGCCGCCCGCGTGGCATCCGCGGCGACGCCCAGATATGGGCTGTAGACGCGTCCGATTTCATCGGGATCGCAATGGATGTGGATCACGCGTTGTGCCGGGGTTGGCACGGAAAGCGTGGCATAGGTCTTTGTCGTGATCTCTCCCAGCCGCGCGCCGATGACCAACAACGTGTCCACCTCGGTAAGACGCCTCACAAGACTCGGCGCCACTCCGGTGCCAAAATCGCCGACATATACGTCCGAACGGTTGTTGATCACGTCCTGGCGCCGGAACGAGGTGGCAACCGGCAAATCGTTTTCCTCAGCGAACCGGCGCAGCGCGTCGGCACCTTCGTCGGTCCAGCCCGGCCCGCCGGCGAGGATTAGTGGCCGCTGCGCGCCGCGCATCGCCGCAATCACTGCATCAATCTGCGTATTGGACAGCTCGGCCTGAGTGGGAACGTAAGGTTGTGCATCAGGCACATCGACCCTGTCGGTAAGCATGTCCTCGGGCAGGGCCAGGACTACGGGACCGGGACGGCCCGATGTGGCCACGCGAAACGCCCGGGCCATGTATTCCGGCACCCGTGCCGCGTCGTCGATCTGCGCGGCCCACTTGGCAACGGGGCCGAACATCTGGCGATAGTCGATTTCCTGAAAACTTTCACGATCCATCGTATCGCGGCCCACCTGGCCCACCAACAGGATCATCGGGGTGGAATCCTGGAACGCGATATGCACACCCACCGCAGCCTGACAGGCACCGGGCCCGCGGGTGACCATGCAGATCCCGGGACGCCCAGTCAGCTTGCCATAGGCCTCGGCCATGTCGGCGGCGCCGGCCTCATGGCGTGCATTATAAAGCGTAAAGCGGTCGCGCACGTCATGCAGCGCGTCGAGCACCTCAAGATAGCTTTCGCCCGGCACGCAATAGGCGCAGTCCGCGCCGTGCAGAAGAAGCTGGTCCACCAGCACCTGTCCGCCGGTTCTCGTTCTCGTGTGCGATCCATCCATGGTGGTTCCTTCCCTTCTTCCCGTGCGCCTTCAGCCCGTTACGAGGCAGGCTGCATCTATCGCGCGGCCCGCGGCATGTGCCCGGATATTGTTTGCCCAGTGAGATACCATCCGGTCGAAATTGTCCACGGTGCGGCCCGCGACGTGGGGCAGCGTCACCACCTGTGGCATCGACAACAGGGGATTGTCGGGCGACACTGGTTCGGTCGCGAAAACGTCGAGGCCCGCGCCGGAAAGATGACCAGAGGCAAGGGCCGCGACAAGCGCCACCTCGTCCACCAGCCCCCCGCGCGAGGTGTTGATGAGCACGGAGTCGGGCTTCATCCGAGCCAGAGTCCCGGCATCCATCAGCCCGCGGGTCGCATTGGTCAGCGGCAGGTGCAGGCTAAGGACATCACTTTCCGCCAGCAGCACCTCCATCGGTACGAACCGCAGGGAGCAGTCTGGCAGCGGGCCCGAGGCGCGGGTATAGATTACCTCACAGCCGAACCCGGAAAGGCGCCGCGCGACTTCGGCCCCGATGGCGCCCATTCCGACAAGCCCTACGGTGGCGCTGCCCAAATCACGAGCTTCGCGCCACAGGTCGGGCTGTTCCCACTGGCCTGCCCGTAGCGCCGCATGGACCTGCGGTAACCGCCTGAGAGTGGCAAGCATCAGCGCGAGCGTCGCCTCAGCCACCGTCGGCGCGTTGACGCCGGGGCTGCGAGCGACGGTGATGCCCCGCGCCCGCGCGGCATCAACCGGGATTCCGTCGATGCCCGTGCCCCATTGATGGATCAGCACGAGGTTTGGGGCGTCACCCAGCGCTTCGGCGGGAAAACGCAGGCCGCGCGTCACCGCATAGCGCGCATCGGCCAGGACCTCTGCAAAGTCGACGGGATCGCCGCTTGCCGCGAAACGCAGGTCAAGATCGGGACAGAGCATTTCCATCCGTGCCCGCATCTCATCGCTCGAGGGTTCGAGTATCGCGACAGTCAGCGTTCCCATCAGCTTCGCCCTGCGATCAGGGCCCGCATCATATCGACTTCTTCCTCGGACAGATCTGTCAGCGGCGCGCGCACGGGACCGGCGTCAAAGCCGCGCAACCGCACGCCCGCCTTGACGGCCGACACAGCATAACCGGCACAGCGGTCACGAATTGCCGCGAAGGGGTAGTAGAAGTCACGCAACAGCGTCGCGCATGTGGCATCGTCGCCTTCACTGAACGCCTTGTGGAAGGCAAGCGCGGTCTCGGGGACAAAGTTGAACACGGCCGAGGAATAGGTCGGCATTCCCGCACCGCGATAGGCCTGCGCGAAAAGCTCGTGCGTGGGCATCCCGCCGATATAGGACAGCCGTTCGCCCAGCTTGATCGTCACGCGACGCACTGTGTCGATGTCGCCGGTGCCGTCCTTGAACCCGATGAGGTTGGGGCATTCGTCGCACAGTTGCGCCAGCGTCTCGGCGCTGATGCGTGCCTGTCCACGGTTGTAGACGATGACGCCCATGGATGTGGCGGCGCAGACCGCGCGGATGCGATTCGCGACACCCTCCTGCGTGGCCTCGGTCAGGTAATGCGGCAGCAGAAGGATGCCGTCGCCGCCTGCGGCCTCAATCTCGCGCGCGAGATCACAGGCCATCTTTGTTCCATAGCCGCAGCCCGCGATTACCGGTGCGTCACCCGATACCTCGCGCGCGGCACGCACCACCGCGACAATCTCGGAGGGCGCCAGAGAAAACATCTCGCCTGTGCCGCCCGCCACGATCAGGCCTGCCACGGGGTATTGCGATAGCCATTCCAGATGGGCCTTGAAAGGATCCGGGGCAAAACGGTCCTGCGCATCGAACGGCGTGACCGGAAAGGATAGAAGACCGTGACGGATAATGTCACGCAGGTCCGAAGGGGAAATCATGTTGGTATTCTCCGAGTAGATTCTGGCGGCTGGCTTTCAGGCCAGATCGCTGGGCAGTAGGGCATCGGGCATGTTCTGGTAGCAGACCGGGCGCAGGAACCTGCGGATCGACAGCGTGCCGACCGAGGTATGTCCGAAATTGGTCGACGCCGGGAATGGGCCGCCATGGACCATGCTATCAGCCACTTCGACGCCGGTGGGAAAGCCGTTGACAAGAAGACGGCCAGCCTTGCGTTCGAGGATCGGCACGAGCCTGCGCGCAGCGTCAGTATCGCCATCGTCCATGTGTAGCGTCACGGTCAATTGGCCGCGCAGACCGCGTGCAAGCGTCTCCATCTCGTCCGCACCCGACACCCGCACCACAAGGCCTAAGGGGCCGAAGACTTCTTCGCCAAGGTCCGCGTCCTGCAGATAGCTCGAGGCGTCTGTTTCGTAGAGGTTTGGCCTTATCATCCGCCCCTCGCTCTCGGTCTCGAGGACTGCGGTCACTGCGTTACGCCCGTTGAAGCGAGATTTGCCGTCGCGATAGGCCGCGGCGATGCCGTCCGTCAGCATGGTCTGTGGGCCAGTCTCCACGAGGGTGTCGCGGGCCGCCGCGACAAAGGCGTCGCCCGCTGCACCGTTTTCGATCACCGCAATGCCCGGGTTGGTGCAAAACTGGCCTGCGCCCATCACCAATGATGCGGCCCAGCTCTTACCTAACTCCGCCCCGCGTGCGCTCATTGCCTCCGGCAACAGAAACATCGGGTTTACCGAACCCAGCTCGCCAAAGAAGGGGATCGGCTCGGGGCGTGACACGGCCAGATCGAACAGCGCGCGCCCACCGTAAAGCGACCCGGTAAAGCCCACTGCCTTGATAAGCGGATGCTGGACGAGCGCCTGCCCCACATCGCGTTTGCCACCCTGCACGAGCGAGAAGACGCCCCCTGGCATGCCGCAGCGGTCGATCGCCGCAGCAATGGCTTCGGCCACAATCTCGCCCGTTCCGGGGTGGGCGCCGTGACCTTTGACCACGACAGGGCAGCCTGCGGCCAGCGCAGCGGCGGTGTCACCGCCTGCTGTGGAAAAGGCCAGCGGGAAATTCGACGCACCAAAGACGGCGACCGGGCCGATGGGCCGTTGGACCATCTTGAGATCCGGACGCGGCATCGGCTTGCGGTCTGGCAGCGCCGCGTCGTGGCGACGGTCAAGATAGTCGCCCGCGCGGATGTGGCTGGCGAAAAGACGCAGTTGATTGGCCGTGCGCGGCAGCTCGACGTTGCGAATGCGCGGCTCTGGCAGGCCGGTTTCGGACATGGCTATCTCTGTGATCGCGTCGACGCGGACCTCCATCTCTTCGGCTATGGCATCGAGAAATGCGGCGCGGTCCTCGCGGGTCGTATAGCCATAGCTTAGAAACGCCTGCTCTGCGGCCTCGGCGGCGCGATTCACCAGCTCGGGTGTGCCAATCGCAAAGTCATGCGCTTCGCCATATGCGGGCGAAGAGCGAAAGGTCTGCTCTCCGGCGATCCACTCTCCCGCTATCAGGTGTTTGCCGTGGGGGGTAAAGTTGCGGTTTGCGCCGTCCATGGTGGACAGTCCTCCTGCCGTTCGTGTTCGGGGGTATGATCCTGTAACAAGACCTTCTCTTGATATGTACTAATATTTTAGTTTACACATTGGGTCAACCGTTGAAATATGCAACGATCTAGGTCAGGCAGCAGCTGGGACGGGAGGCGAGGCATGGACATACCGCTTAAGGAGATGCTCGAAGTCGGGCGGCGCGGCGCGTCAGGGGGCCGGGCTTCGGCGTCATCGGGGATCTACGATGAGCTGCGTCAGCGCATACTGTCGCTTGAGCTGCCGCCGGGTACAAACTTGTTGCGTGCCGAACTTGCCAAACAGTTCGATGTAAGTGTGACCCCCCTGCGCGACGCCCTGCAAAAGCTCGAGGCGGACGGGCTGGTCAAGATCTACCCGCAATCGCGCACCGTAGTGACGCGGATAGATACGGATCTGGTCCACGATGGTCACTTCCTGCGTCGCGCTCTCGAAACTGAGGTCGTGCGCCGCCTTGCCACCGATGGTGCCCCTGAGACGATTGAGCGGGCCCGGTTAATCATCGGAGTGCAGAAGCTTATCGGGAACGATGATACCCAGTTGCGCCTGTTTCAGGAGCTCGACGAGCATTTTCACCGGACGCTGTTCGATGGCATCGGTCAAATTGCCATGCACGACCTGATCCGATCGCGCGCAGGCCATCTCGACCGGGTCCGGCGGCTTCAGCGCCATTCGCCGGAAAAGATCCACGCGATCATCGAGGGGCATCTGCAGATACTTGACGCAATCGAAGCTCGGGACGTCAATGCGGCCGATGCGGCGATCCGCGAGCATCTGCACAAGGACCCCGACTGGGTTGACGAATTCCGCAACCAGCACAGGGACTATTTCGCCTAAGCGGCCCCTGCCGCCTTTACCGCCAACCGAAATCCACAAATAACGCGCGGTCTGGGCCGCGCGAAGGAGAGATCATGTCTGAAATCACCCAAGGCCTTCACGTTGTCGCGCAGACTCCATTCCATACCGACGGCGCAATTGATCATGAAAGTATCGCCACGCTTTCCGAGTTTTACTATCGCCACGGTGCACGCGGACTTACCGTGCTTGGCTTCAGTGGAGAGGCGCAGACGCTGACGCCCGACGAGGCCGTCGCCGTAGCCGCCTCCTACGTTGCAGCCAGCGATGGGCATGCGATCTTTGCCGGCGTTTCCGCGCCCAACCTTGCGATTCTGGCCGAGGTCGCGGGCCAGGTGATGGCCGAGGGTGCCAGCGGCGTGATGATCGCGCCCTCGGCCATGGCCCGCACCGACGAATCGCTTTTCTCCTATTTCGACGCTGTGTTCTCGCGGATAGGCGACGTGCCAACGGTGCTACAGGATTTTCCGGCCGCCACAGGCGTACAGATGTCAGTGCCTGCCATGGCGCGACTGGTCGAGCTTTTTCCGCAAATCACCGTGATCAAGGAGGAGGATATGCCAAGCGCGCGCAAGGTGGCCGCACTCCGCAAGGCGCTGCCAGATCACGTGCAGATCCTCACCGGCAACAACGGGCTCTATCTCCCGCAAGAGCTTGCGCGCGGGGCAGACGGGCCGATGGCCGGTTTTTCCTATCCCGAGATGTTGTCAGGTGTGGATAAACTCATGCGTGAGGACGGAGACACGGCTGGTGCGCACGCGCTTTTCAACCGCTACCTGCCCCTTCTGAAGCACGAGGCGCAGGGCGCGCTCGGCATTGCGCTTCGCAAGGAAACCATGCGTCGCCGCGGGGCACTGGCCACGGCTACGATGCGCGCGGCGGGCGGCGAACTGGGCGATGCGGACATCGCCGAGCTCGATTCGATCGTATCGCACATGGATCTTCCGGCGTAAGGCGTCAGCCCGTGAAGAACGGCGCCGGCACGAGGATCTTGTTCACTTGATGCACGAGGTAACCGGCCTCGGCGCTTTTGGCGAGATAAGCCTGCCAGTCGGGGTCGTTCTTCATAGCCTCGCGCTTGCGCGCGCGGTCAGCGGCATCCTCGAACACCCAGATATGAACATAAGAATTCACGTCGCCTGTCTCGACCGCGCCGTAGACGACCGGATCGCCAAGATGCCGACGCTGAGTCTCCCAGCCATGATCAGCGTATAGCTTCATGTGTTTCGCAATGGTTCCGGGCGTGCAGCAATAGGTCCTGTGATCATATATCATGTGTTTTCCCTTAATTATCAGAATGTTGATCCAGAGAGGCAACTCTTCCGCAATGATGTATTGCCAGCCGCTCTTAAGCTCATATAGTAATGTATTAGTTGATGAGAGCGCAACCCGGCCTTTTCCTGACCGTTATTACGGACCCAGAGATTGCCGGACTAAAGACCGGCGGGGCACCGCAGTATCCTGAGGAGGAAGATACCATGCATAGACGCACATTGTTCACCGTAGCCGCACTGGCGGCCAGCACGCTCGTCCCTATGGCGGCGCTTGCTGAATTTCCCGAAAACGACATCCGTGTCATCGTGCCCTGGGGCGCCGGTGGCGGCACCGACGGGATCGTCCGCAAGATTACCAACCTTGCCGAAGACAACCTGGGCGATGCATCCATGTATGTAGAGAATGTCGAGGGTGGCGTCAGCGCCACCGGCATAGGCCAAGTCATGAGCGCGCGTCCTGACGGCTACACTATCGGTGCGCTGACCTATGACAGCGTCGTCACCGTGCCCTACCAGAACATGCTGCCCACCTACAGCATGGACAAGCTCAAGCTTATTGCGCGCATCACCAGCGAACCTGACGCGATCATCGTCGACGCCACGTCCGACTACAAGACGATCCAGGATCTCGTGGATGCAGCAAAGGCCGACCCGGGCCAGATCCGCGTCGCGGTTCAGAACCTCGGCGGCCGGGTGCACCTGACACTTCTGCAACTGCAGGATCTGACCGGCGCCGAGTTCAAGATCGTATCCTACCCCGGCGGCGCGGCCCCGCAAAAGGAAGCGATCCTGTCCGACGAGGTGGACGTGGCCCTGACCAGCCTGGGTGACTTTGCCAACCTTATCGACGACGGGACTGTGCGCGGCATCCTCGAATTTTCGAACGCGAAGAACCCCACCTACGACGTGCCCACCTCCGAAGAGGCCGGGATCGACCTGCAGAACGGCAGCTTTATCGTGATCGCAGCCCCCGTCGATACGCCGCCAGAAGCTATCTCGAAAATCGAGACGGCCTACAAGGCGGCCTACGACAGCGAAGAATTCCAGACCTGGGTCTCTAAGATTGGCGTGACGCCGAACTGGCTGGGCAGTGACGAGGTGACCCAGTGGGCAGATGAGACAGCACAAAGTCTCTTTACCGAGATGGACGCGCTCGAGAATACCGACTCAAAGTGATCCGGCACGACGCATGACCAAGGTGCCGGGGATTGCTCTCCGGCACCGTTTTTGAGGGAGAATCCAATGGCCGTAAATCGCTTCATGCGCGCGGGGATCCTGTTTCCGCTGGTGCTGATCGTCGTGACGACGATCTATATGGGTGCCGCGTTCGGTATCCGATCACAGTTCAGCACTGCGGGTGAGATCAGCCCGCGGGCGATCCCGATGCTCACGGCTGGGATGATGTATCTGGCGCTTATGGTCGTTCTCATCCAGGAACTCCGCTCTGGCCCCGACGAAACTGTCGAAACAAGCGGCGGAGCCTTCCTGCGACCCGCCCTCGTGCTCGGGGCGACGGCGGCCTACATCCTGCTCTTCCGCCCTCTGGGCTACAGCCTGTCGACCCTGCTGTTTGTCGGGGCGCTGTTTCTTGTCTTCGGCTTCGAGACCCGCCGACCGCTCCGCTTCACACTCTATGCGATTACGGTGACCGTCGTATTCTATGGTCTCTTTGCCTTCATTTTTGGCGTACGCCTTCCTGCATTCCCGGGGCTTGCAATCTGATGGATACTTTTCTCACCCTTGTCGGCGGCTTCGGCGCGCTGGCCGACTGGACCGTCCTCGGCTTCATGCTTGGCGGATTTCTCATCGGCACGTTCTTCGGCGCAATGCCGGGCCTGACCTCGGTTCTGGCTATCGCGCTGCTGCTGCCCATCACCTATACGATCGACGTGGTACCGGCTCTGGTCATGTGCGCATCGATCTTCATGGCTGGCATGTATTCGGGCTCAATCACCGCCACCACCATCAACATCCCCGGTGCCCCCTCCTCCATGATGACGGCCATCGAGGGCCATCAGCTGATGAAGAAGGGCTTTGGAGCGAACGCGCTTGGCCATGCCGCGCTGGCCTCGATGATCGGCGGCAGCATCGGCGCAGTGCTTCTCATGGCGTTCATGCCGCTCGCGGCAGAGATTTCGCTTCTTATCCGCACGCCTGGAAAGTTTTCGCTCGTTCTATTTGCACTGGTGGTCATCATCATCGTGGACCGCGGCGCCATAGCCAAAGGGGTGGTGGCTACGCTTCTGGGCATCATGTTCGCCACCGTCGGCATCGACGTGCTGCTGCCCATCCCGAGGTTCAACTTCGGCACCGAAACGTTGATCCAGGGCATCGATATCATGCCGCTCGTGATTGGGGCGTTCGCCATCAGCGAAGTGCTGATTCAGGCGCAGAACTGGAACGCCGCAAGCGGCGTGGCAGACCCCGAGACCAAAGGCATGAAGATCCGGCGCCGCGACTTCATCCCGCCTATGTCCGAAATCCGTCGTATCGGGTTCGTCACTTATGTGAAGAGCGCTTTCATCGGTTACGGCATCGGCATCCTGCCCGGCGCCGGCGGCTCGATGGCGGCCTTTGTGTCCTACGCCACTGCGCGCGGTGCTTCCCGCTATCCCGAAGAATATGGCAAAGGATCGCGCGAAGGCATCGCCGCGGCGGAATCGGCAAACAACTCCATGTGTGGCGGGGCCTTTGTGCCGATGCTCATGTTCGGCATTCCGGGCGATCCGACGACGGCCATCGTGCTGGGCGTTCTGGTCATCAACGGGCTTCAGCCCGGACCGCGCCTGCTCGAACATCAGGCCGATCTCATCGCACCTATGTTCGCCTCGCTGTTTCTTAGCGCGCTGGTCCTCATCCCGCTGACACTGTTCCTGTTCGGTCCATATTTTGTGCGTATCGTCTCGATTCCCAAGGGACTTCTTTACAGTGCTATCGCTGTGGTCGCGCTGGTGGGCAGCTACGTGGCGACATACTCGATCTTCCAGATGTCGCTGGCGGTGGGCTTCGGTCTGCTGGCCTATGTGATGCGCCGCCAAAACTACTCAACAGTCTCCATGCTCCTGGGGTTCATCCTTGGTCCCGATCTGGAGCAGTACCTGCGAAGAGCCTTATCGTTGAGTGACGGCAATCCCTTGGTGTTCCTGACCAGCCCCGACAGTCTCTTTTTCCTGCTACTGACGGCACTGTTCGCTTACATGATCGTGTTTCGCGGTCGCAAGAAGTCGGCAGTAGCCTGACCGGCATTGCCAAGTTGTTCAGCTGGCAATGCCCCCGGCTGAAGAGGAAAACTCGGCGCCTGTCGTCCCAAATATAAGGCGCATCAGCGTCCAAATTGTTGAACCGGGTCCGTGACAACGTCAACGTTCGACAGGAAGCCTGACCCAAAACTCGCTGCCTTCTCTGGCTGTGAATCCCGGAGACAAAATGACCCCAGACACGGTCTGATGATCTGACCGTCGCGGAGCAAAATTCCGCATTCAGACACCTGATGCCGATGAGCGGAGGGTGGGGGGTAATCCCCCCATTTTTAATGGGGTGCAGCCGTAGAACTTACGCGGCCATTTTCAGTTTCTGTGCGGGTGTGATGCCGCCGATGCCCATGTTCGGGCGGTCGTTGTTGTAAGTCCAGAGCCATTGCGTGGCGAAGTCTTGGGCCTCCTCGATGTTTTCGATGATGTGTTGGTCCAGCCATTCATTCCTGACGGTGCGGTTGTAACGTTCGATGTAGGCGTTCTGCTGGGGCTGTCCTGGTTGGATGTGCTGGAGGGTAACACCTTGTTTCTCAGCCCATTCCAGCAGCTTGATGCTGATGTATTCAGGGCCATTATCGACCCGGATCGTGCCGGGCTTGCCACGCCATTCGATGATGCGATCGAGGCTCCGGATCACGCGTTCAGCAGGCAATGAAAAGTCGACCTCAATGCCAAGCCCTTCGCGGTTGAAGTCGTCCAGCACGTTCAGCAGTCGAAACTGACGACCGTCGCTCAGCCTGTCGGCCATAAAGTCCATCGACCAGGTCATGTTGGGGGCCTCGGGTACCGCCAGCGCGTCGGGTTTATCCCGCTTTAGCCGTTTGCGGGGCTTAATCCGCAGGTTCAGTTCCAGCGCGCAATAGATGCGATAGACCCGCTTATGGTTCCACGGATGACCTTTGACGTTGCGCAGGTGCAGATAGCAAAGTCCGAAGCCCCAAGTCTTCCTCGTATCCGTCAGCCCGACAAGCAAATCGGCAATCTGTTCGTTCTCATCGCTCAGAAGCGGGCTGTAGCGATAGCAGGTCTCGCTAACCCCAAAGGTGCGGCACGCCACGGCGACACTGACCCCGCGTCGCTCTACCGCCGTTGCGGCCATCTCTCGTCGCTGAGATGGCCCAGTCACTTTTTTCCAAGGGCTTCCTTCAGCAACTCGTTCTGCATGCTCAACTCTGCGAACATCTTCTTCAGGCGTCGGTTCTCGTCTTCAAGCGCCTTGGTCTGCGCGATCATTGAAGCATCCATCCCGCCATACTTCGCCCGCCATTTGTAAAAGGACGCTGTGCTCATACCATGTTCGCGGCAAAGCTCGGCCACCGGAACACCGCCTTCGGCCTGGCGCAGGATCGCAAGGATCTGCGGCTCACTGTATCTCGTCATCTTCATCTGAATCTCCTCATGCATCTTGCCGAGAAAATTCTACTTCCGCAGCCCCTTACTTTCGGGGGGGATTACCCGGGCCAGGGCGGCCCGCTCAAAAGGCAACTCCAGCCAACGTCAAAACTGATCGACGCGCCGCGACAATCAAAATCACAAACACCTTGATCGCGACAGAAAAGGGCGGCATCTTCTCCAACGTCGCAACCAAGGATTCTCATCCTGATTGACGCGCTCTTCTAATCCAGATTGTCGCGCTACACCAAGCCCAGCTTGATGCTCTTTCAATATCCCAATGATCTGTTCTTCGCTGAAACGGCTTCTCTTAATCTTCTGTCTCCTCAGTTGGAGAACAGGCTAACCAAAAACGCCGGACTTTTCAGGGGAGCAGGTCAACGACGATTGCTGCCGCGAGAACCTGTGCTTGATGGCTGACACCAGTATCTCTGGCGCTCGGGTTGCACGGGAGCTTGATGCATTTGTGCGCCTTTATGGAAAGCCAGCTGGTATTGTCAGTGATAATGGAACGGAGTTTACCAGTCGCGCGATCTTGAAATGGGCCGGGGATAACGACGTGGATCGGCATTATATCGACCCCGGAAAATCCCAGCAGAATGGCTTCATCGAAAGCTTCAATGGCAGCCTGCGAGACGAGCTGTTGACTGAGGAGATCTTCGATACGTTAGATCACGCCCGAAGAAGATTGGCGCTCTGGCGATACGATTACTGCTCTGCCCCCTAAAAACTGGACCATTTTGAATTAGAGTTTCGATCAAACATCCAACTCCTCCACAAACCGCGCGTTCTCTTGGATATACTGATACCGCAACTCCGGCTTCTTCCCCATCAGGCGCTCGACCAGATCTCCGGTCTCGCCCGGTTCGTCTTCGTCGATTGTCACCCGGATCAGCTTGCGCGTGGCGGGGTGCATCGTGGTGTCCTTGAGGTCCTTGGCGTCCATCTCACCCAGACCTTTGAACCGTTGCACGTCGATTTTGCCTTTGCCGCCCAGACCCTTTTCCATCCACAAATCTTTCTCGGCATCGTCCGCCACATAGAGCCGCGTCGCGCCCTGCGTTAGCCGATAGAGCGGCGGGCAGGCCAGATAGAGGTGGCCGTTGTCGATCAGCGGTCGCATCTGGGTGAAAAAGAACGTCATCAGCAGCGCCGCGATATGCGCGCCATCCACGTCCGCGTCGGTCATGATGATGATCTTGTCATAGCGCAGATCGTCGAGAACAAAGCGTGAGCCCATGCCGACCCCCAGCGCTTCGCAGAGGTCTGAAATCTCGGCATTTGACCCCAGCTTGGACGAGGCCGCGCCGAGCACGTTAAGGATCTTGCCCTTGAGCGGCAGCAGCGCCTGATTCTCGCGGTTGCGCGCGCCCTTGGCGGACCCGCCGGCCGAATCGCCCTCGACGATGAACAGTTCGGTGCCCTGGCGGTTCTTGGCGGTGCAGTCGGTCAGTTTGCCGGGCAGGCGCAGTTTTTTGGTCGCGGTTTTGCGGGCGGTCTCTTTCTCTTGGCGCCGCCGCATCCGCTCTTCTGCGCGCAGGACGAGGAAATCTAGGATCGCGCCCGCCGATTTGGTATCCGCCGCCAACCAATTATCGAAATGGTCGCGCACGGCGCCTTCGACCATGCGCGATGCTTCGGTTGTCGCCAGCCGGTCCTTGGTCTGGCCAACGAACTCCGGCTCGCGAATAAAGCAGGACACCAGCGCCCCGGCCCCCGTGATCAGGTCATCGCGCGTGATGGTGGCAGCTTTCTTGTTGCTCACCAACTCGCCATAGGCCTTGATCCCCTTGAGGATCGCGGCCCAGAATCCGGCCTCGTGGGTGCCGCCCTCGGGCGTGGGGACGGTGTTGCAATAGGACTGGATAAAGCCGTCGCGCGATGGGGTCCAGTTGATTGCCCACTCTACCTTGCCGGGTTGTCCGTATTTTTCGCGGAACTCGACTTTGCCGGCAAACGGTTTGTCGGCATAGGTTGTGGCGCTGCCCATGGTGTCGGCCAGATAGTCCGCCAGACCGCCGGGAAAGTGGAATTCAGCCTCTGTCGGCGTGTCGCCATCGGTGATCGCGGTCTTCCAGCGGATTTTGACGCCGGAAAACAGGTAGGCCTTGGACCGCGCCATGGCAAAGAGCCGCGCGGGTTTTAGTTTCAGCGTGCCAAAGATCTCGGGGTCGGGGTGAAAGGTGACGGCTGTGCCGCGTCGGTTGGGGGCGGCTCCGATCTTTTCCAGCTTGCCCTGTGGAATCCCGCGCGAGAACTCCATGGCAAAGAGTTCCTTGTTGCGCGCCACTTCGACCCGCAGATGATCGGACAGCGCGTTGACAACGGATGAGCCGACGCCATGCAAACCGCCCGACGTCTCGTAGCTGTCACCACTGAACTTACCGCCCGCATTCAGAGTACAGAAGATGATCTCCAGCGCGGATTTGGACGGGTCCTTGGGGTGCGGCCCGGTGGGGATGCCACGACCGTTGTCACGTATGGTAACATGGCCGTTTTCATGCAACTCAACCTCGATCCAAGTGGCGTGACCGGCGACGGCCTCGTCCATCGAGTTGTCGATGATTTCGGCGACCATGTGGTGCAGCGCGCGGTCATCCTTACCGCCGATATACATGCCGGGGCGCAGGCGCACGTGCTCCATGTCCTCGAGCACCTGAATCGACGAGGCGTCATAGGTATCGGGCTGCTGCCCCGAGAGAAGGTCTTGGGCCATGGCTGCTGCTCTTTTGTTGCTCTTGGTTGGATTGGAGTATGGCAGAGGGGCGCGCGCGGTGGAAGGGCCAGATCATGAGGTAAGAAACAGGTTTCGCGGGGCTCCGATCATGCGTCGACCGGACCGTTCGTGGTTTCGTACTGCTTTTCTGTGGGCATTGTTCGCATGTACCCCATGCATAGCGGATGTCAGCCGCTCATTTCCGTTTCAGCGCCTTTGCGGTAAAGTCTCGGTCCAGCAGGTTTGATGCGATGTTGAACGTGAGCTCACTGCTCGTCGTCACCTACTGGCTGGCATAGGTGTGGCTCACGGGGTCGCGGCCAGGGTAAATCATATAACCCCCGTAGGAACGGCCGAGTGCGACTTGCGAAAGATCAGGCTACGCAGCTTTGCCTTGCTGCTCTATCCGCGACGGTGATTACCTCGACCGTCGTCATGACAAACTGTTGCCCGACCGCCAGCTGCTGCCGCGCCCCGATCTGCGAATGATGCAGCGCCCGGCGGGTCCGGTGGCCGTATTTGGCGCCTCGAACTTCCCGCTCGCCTTTTCGGTTGCCGGGGGGATACCGCCGCGGCGCTGGCTGCAGGTTGTCCAGTCGTCGTTAAGGGGCACGGCGCCCATCCGGGCGCCAGCGAAGTCGTGGGCGATGTGATCGTTGCGGCACTGGACAAGCCGGGCATGGATGCTGGCATCTTTAGCCTGGTGCAGGGCGGCGACCGTACCGTGGGTGCGGCGCTGGTGACGGCTCCGCGTATCAAGGAGGTCGGGTTCACCGGCAGCCTCGGCGGAGGGCGCGCGCTCTATGATCTGTGCGCCGCACGTTCCGAGCAAATCCCGTTCTACGGTGAGCTTGGCAGCGTCAACCCGATGTTGGTCCTGTCGCAGGCCGCCGCCGCGCGCGGTTCCGCGCTTGGAGCCGGCTGGCTGGCAGCCTGACCATGGGCGCCGGGCAGTTCTGCACCAATCCCGGCATTGCGATTGTGATCGACGGACCCGAGGCTAATGCCTTTGTCGCCGCGGCGACCGAGGTACTGACGACCGTTGCAGCGCAGACCATGTTGACCGATGGCATGGCGGACGCTTACCGCGACGGTGCCCGCCGGGTGTCCGAAAGGGCGGGGGTGAAATCCCTGCTGACCACTTCTTGCGAAGGCCGCTCGGCTGCGCCGTACCTATTCGAGGTGTGGCCGACGACTGGCTGTCCAATGGGGAACTGTCCGAAGAGGTTTTTGGCCCACTTGGCCTGGTGATCCGCGTCAAGGATGCGGTGCAGATGGTCGAAATCGCAGCCAGCTTCAAAGGTCAGCTGACTGCGACGCTCCAGCTGGACGATGGCGACACCGATCTTGGCCGCGACGTGCTGCCCGTGCTCGAGCGCATGGTCGGCCGGGTGCTGGCCAATGGATTCCCAGCCGGGGTCGATGTCTGCGATTCCATGGTGCATGGCGGACCGTATCCAGCCAGCACCAACTTTGGCACCACCTCGGTCGGTACGCTGTCTATCCGCCGATTCCTGCGCCCGGTCTGCTATCAGAACCTGCCCGAGGCGCTTTTGCCGACGGATCTCGTTTGTACGTGACGTCGCTACAAGAGGGCTGAAAGGCCCGCCGACACAGGTGTCCGGGCTGCGGGCCCCTGTGTCGGCCCACAGCGCAGTGTCGACGCCGAAGGAATTTTACAAATACTATCATATCCTGCGGGGATCTCGACATTAAGTCCTGAAAGTTGCAAAATTAGTCATGTTGAAAGCTAATATATCGACGATATTGGCCGAAAATAGTGCATATTGGTAAACTGAAATGTTGATTTGTAAGAATTAATAAAGTACGATAACTCGAACGCCACCGAAGGCCCGCCCGCAAGGCGGAGCGCTTCAGCGGGTAGCTCGGGAATATTGGGAGGGGTGTGCCAATCGCATTCGGAGCGCGGGTGCGTCGTGATGCGGGGGTGAAAGGGTCAATTGATTGCGGCCTGCACAGTCAATTCGCGCAGGGTTTCTGCCATGACGCAAAATCGGGGCGCGATCGCGCGTCCGACGTTGTTCATCCCGGAAAGTGCAAGCGTGACGCCGCGCGGGGCATGTGCCCTGCGAAAAGTCCATACGAATTGCCAGACATGTCTGGCCACGACATCTGTAAAGGAGGAACAGATCTATGTTTTCAAGAAATCTGAAAAGCACAATGGTGCTGGCGCTTGGCGCCTGGGTCATCGGTGCGACGGTCGCTGCGGCTGATTTCCCGACTCGGGATATTCGCCTGATCGTTCCGTGGCCGGCGGGCGGCGGCGCCGACGCCATTTCGCGTAAGATCAGCAATATCGCCGAACAGGAGCTGCCGAAATCCATCTACGTCGAGAACATCGCCGGTGCCGTGACTGCAACCGGCCTGATCCAGATGACCAACGCGCGTCCCGACGGGCACACGGTCGGCGTACTGACCTATGACAGCGTCATCACCTTGCCGCGCGGTCAGATGGTGCCCGGCTACGCGCTGGACAACATGAAGCTGATTGCCCGCATCACCACCGAAGCGGACGCCATCGTCGTATCCAAGCACACCGGCATCGAAACATTCGAGGAACTGGTCGAACGGGCCAAGGAAAATCCGGGCGAAGTGCGCGTTGGCGTGGCACCCAAGGGTTCAGGCCCCTACCTTTCGGTCATCCAGCTCGAAGAGCTGCTTGGCGTCGATTTCAACGTCATCACCTATGCGGGCTCGTCCAGCGCCGAAGCCGAGGCGCTGCTTTCTGGGGAACTGGATGCAGCGATCTCCAGCTTGGGCGATTTCAGCGGCATCATTGAATCCGGCGATGCCAAGGGCGTGATCGAACTGTCCTCGGTGCAGAACGAAACCTATACCGACGTGCCGACGATCAAGTCCAAGGGCCACGACCTGCAAACCGGCAGCTTCCTGATCCTGGCCGCCCCGGCAAACACCCCGGACGAGGCGGTCGAGACGCTCGAGACCACCTTCAAGGCAGCGTACGACACTGAGGACTTCCAGAACTGGCTGGCCCAGGTCGGCGTGACCGCCGACTGGCTGGGCTCGGACGGGGTCGACGAGTGGGTCGACGGGTTGCAGACCAAGACGTTCAAGCTGATGGACGATCTGGGCCTGTAATTCCCGATGAAATCATGCCTCCGGTTTTGGCCGGGGGCAGTCACCGGGGCACCAATCGCGCCCCGTTGCACACAGACGGTCGCTGCGACGAAAAGCTAACGGGGCGGGCTGCATGGTTCTGATCCCCCGGCGGTCGGGCCTCTCACCACCACCACCCACATCATCATCGCGGGAGACGTCGATGTTCATGAACAAGCACCTGTTGTTCCTCTATGTCACGCTTGCCGTGTCAGTTGGGTATTTCATCTCGGCCATGAGCTTGGGTGACCCGTTTTCTGCCGGAGGCCTGACGCCCTCTTTCTTTCCCCTCCTCGTAGGCGCCGCAGCCATTCTCTTTGCCAGCACCCTGATCGTGCAAAAACTGCGCGAGGCTCCTGCGGAGCAAACCGAGGATGGCCCCAGCACCTACACCCACCTGTGGGTCACCGTGGCGATGTTCGTCTATATCTCGGTGTTCAGGACCGCGGGGTACTTCATTTCTTCGTGGCTTTTCGTCTTTGTGCTCATCTTGCTGTTCTCGGCCTTCGAAAAGTTCGTGCAAAAGGCCGTCATATCGGCGGTGATCGTTGGGCTGGCCTATCTGATGTTCCAGCTGTTGTTCGGCGTCCGCCTGCCGACGATTTGGGGTTAACTCATGGATTTCATTATACAAGTATTCAGCAGCTTCAGTCTGCTGCTAGACCCGGTCAACCTGACCTATGTGATCTTGGGCTTCGTGATCGGCACGATCTTCGCCGCCATCCCCGGCCTGACCGCGACGCTGGCGATGGCCCTGCTGCTGCCGGTGACCTACACGCTTAGCGTCGAAACCGCGCTGATGGCCTGCGCCAGCATCTATATGGCGGGCATGTGCGGCGGCTCGATCACGGCGACGACAATCAACATTCCCGGCGCGCCTTCCTCCATGATGACGGCGCTGGACGGCTATCCCATGCAACAGCAGGGCAAAGGCGCCCTGGCTCTGGGCCACGCCGCGCTGGCCTCGATGTTTGGCGGCGCTGTTGGTGCGCTGTTGCTGATCGCGCTTGCGCCGTTCGTGGCGCAGTTGTCGCTCATGGTGAAGACCACGGGCAAGTTTTCCCTTCTGGCTTTCGCGATCATCGTCGTTGTGATCGCCCAGAGAGGCCGCATTCCGCAGGCCGGGCTGGCTGCCTGTATCGGGTTGATGCTGGCCACCGTCGGCCTGGACGCGATGGAGCCGATCACCCGCTTTACCTATGGCTACAGCAACCTGACTGCCGGGATCGCGCTGATGCCGGTCATCATCGGTACCTTCGCCATCGCCGAGATCCTGATGCAGGCAAACTCATCCAGCGATATCAGCGCCGCCACCGCGGCCGCGAGCAAGACAAAGATCAGGCGCCGGGACTTTCTGCCGCCGCTTGCGGACATCCGCAAAATCGGCTTTGGCTGTTATTTCAAGTCGTGCCTGATCGGGTATTTCGTCGGCACACTGCCAGGTGCGGGGGGATCCATGGGGTCGTTCCTGGCCTATACCGAGGCCGTGCGCACGTCGCACGAACCGGAAACGTTCGGCAAGGGCAACCCGCAGGGCATCGCCGCTTCGGAAAGCGCCAACAACGCGGTCTGCGGCGGGGCCATGGTGCCGATGCTGACCTTTGGCATTCCTGGCGATCCGATCACCGCGATCATGCTGGGCGTTCTGGTCATCAACGGCATTCAGCCGGGCCCGCAGTTGATGGCCGACCAGGCCGGGCTGATCGCGCCGATGCTGGCTGCGCTGCTGTTCAGCGCCGTGGTGCTCATCCCGCTGACGCTGTACCTGATCGGACCATATTTCATCCGCATCGTGTCGATCCGCAAGGACGTGCTCTATGCTGTGATCGCCCTGCTGGCCGTCGTGGGCAGCTTTGTGGCCACCTACTCGACCTTCCAGATGTTCATGGCCCTGGGCATGGGGGTTCTGGCCTTCTACCTGCGTCGCAACGGGTTTCCGGTGATCACAATGCTGCTGGGTTACATCCTGGGCCCCAATCTTGAGGAGTTCCTGCGCCGATCTCTGGCACTGTCGAACGGCGATCCGACCACCTTCTTGACCAATCCCGACAGCCTGTTTTTTGTCTTGCTGACGCTGGTCTTTATCTACTTCCTAGTGATCCGCAAACCGGCTGAGACACCCGCAGCGGCCAAATCGAAATAGTCTTGTGCTTTCTGGTCGCTCCTTTCCCAAGGGGCGGCCGCGCAGTTTGTGATCTCATGGCTTTCGGCGGCGGCACTATCGGTATGTATGGCTTACATAGGGATTCCATGCGCTTCCGACCCGAAGACAAGGAGACCACGTTGCCAGAAGCAAAGCGCCCCTCGCTGGCGGACCAAATATACGACCAACTCTTGGGCAAGATCCTGAAGGAGGAATTCCCGGTGCATAGCCGGTTGCCCACCGAAGGGGTTCTGGCAACAAGCTACGCGGTATCGCGACCCACCGTGCGCGCGGCGCTGTCGCGACTGCGCGACGATGGCATTGTGCAATCGCGGCGCGGTTCGGGGAGCTATGTATTGCGTCGTCCCGACAGAGAGTTGATCAGCTTTGTGCCGCTGGAATCAGTGTCGGACGTCCAGCGCTCTTACGAGTTTCGCATTGATGTCGAAGGTGCAGCCGCAGCCTGGGCGGCCCGGCGGCGTGACGAAGAGGATCTGGCGGTGATGGATGCTGCCTACAAGGTGATGGAGCAGACGTACCAGCAGAAAGCGCTTGGCGTCGATGCCGACCAGCGGCTGCATCTGGCGGTGGCACGGGCCTCGAAAAACCTGTTCTTTTCTTCTGTTCTGGAGTCGTTGAACGAGCAAATAGCCTTTGGTGTCAAGCTGTCGCGCTCGCTTACCCTGCTCGACATTCCCGGTCGGCAGGAATTGGTTTTGGCTGAGCATCGTGCGGTGCTCGACGCGATCGGTCGGAGGCAGCCCGAGTTGGCACAAGCGACAATGCGTCACCACATCACAGCCGCGAAGGACCGGATGTTCGTGGGCACGCAGGAAGACTGATACCCGCGCGCATTACCTGGGTCATCGCCACCCTCAACCAACACACCGCTCTCGGCATACCCGCCCCCAAGGAAGTAGGCGGTATGTCCAGAGTAAGGGGAAGCCCGCCCATCATCGGATGGGTGCAGCAAAGCCGTAAGAATACAACGCAGCCTTGCGGGTTAGAGGCATTTCGCAAGAGATGTTGCAAGGTTGCGGATGAGTTGGAGATAGAGCGCAGGGCCTATTTCCAGATCGGAGCCCATAGGGTCTATCACCGCGGTGTCCGCATTCGATCCATCCAAAACCGTTGCAGCAAGGCCTGGGTTGAATTGCGGCTCTGCCAGCACGCAGTTGATATCTTCAGCGGCAATTCTCTCGCGGATCTCGGCGATACGGGCCGGGCTGGGATCGGACGCATCGCTGATTGAAATGGCTCCTGCTGCGGGGAAATCGAAATCAGTTTCGAAATACTGGTAGGCATCATGGAAAACGATGAAACGGTTACCGCGCAACGGCTCAAGCATCGTATTGACCTCGGTGATCATGGTGGCAATCTCGACACGGCCCGCGGCGGCATTGGCGAAATAGATGCCCGCGTTCTCCGGATCGGCGGCGGATAGCTGTGCTGCAACCACATTCATCCAGTTCGAGGCGTTTTGCGGCGAGAGCCACGCGTGGGGATCATGTTTGTCATGGTCGTGGCCCGCGTGATCATCGTGCTCTGTGTGATCATCATGCTCCTCTTCGGCGTGATCGTCATGCGCTTCGCCACTGTGAACGTGCTTCTCAAATAAGGCGCCTTCGCGGAAATCCAGCGTGACCGTCCCATCTGATTCCAAAAGCTCGGTGACGGAAGCATCGGCGGCCAGCGTTTCTATAGCACCGTCCAGCCAAGGCGTGAGGCCCGCACTCACCCAAAACACCAGATCAGCCTCTTGCAGGCCACGCGCTTCGGACGGCCGCAGCGCGTATTGATGTGGGCTGGCGCCGGGTTGGACGATCAGGTCCGGGGTTCCTACGCCCTGCATCACGCGGGCGACCAGTGAATGAACCGGCGCAATATCGACGGCGACACTTGGCGCCTGGGCTAGTGCGGAACCGCCGATCAGGGCCGCGGCGAGGGAAGCGGGCAGGAGTGTTCTGGACATCATGTCTTCCGTGTGATTGTATAACATTACAAGTCCAGTACGAGAAATGTAATAACATGACAAGTGTCTCCTCGAATATTTCTACCGAAGCTCCTCTCGGCTTTGAGCGGCATGATCATGCCGCTTGTGTGACCGATGGTCTGTCGGCCGCCGAAACGCGCTGTGCGGATGACGGGCTGCGGTTTACACCCGTGCGCCGGAAGGTGCTGGAAATCCTGCTGCAAGAGCATAGGGCGCTTGGGGCCTATGTGATTCTGGACCGGCTGCGCGATGACGGTTTCGGCTCGCAGCCGCCCGTCGCCTATCGTGCGCTTGATTTCCTGGTAACACACGGGCTTGCCCACAAGATCGAGCGGCTCAATGCGTTTATTGCCTGCGCACACCCCGATCAGATCCACGCCCCCGCTTTTATGATTTGCCGCCTGTGCGACTCTGTGGCCGAAGCGCAATCGGAGACCACTCGCAGCGCCTTGGCATCCGCGGCAAAAGCAACGGGTTTCCGGATTGAGCGCACGGTCGTCGAGGCGGAAGGCGTTTGCCCCGGCTGTGCTGGAAAGGCGGACGCGTGAGCCTCGTCGAAGTTATAGACCTGAGCATTCGCTACGGTGCCAATACGGTGCTTGCAAACGTTTCAATGCGCATCGGGGCTGGTGAGATTGTAACCATAGTCGGCCCGAATGGGTCCGGTAAAACCAGCCTTTTGCGCGCCATCATAGGGGCTGTTAAGCCGTCCAAAGGGCGAGTCATGCATGGAACCGGGGTGCGTTTGGGCTATGTCCCGCAGCGGCTGCATATTGATCCGACGTTACCAATGAGCGTCGCCCGCTTCCTTGCGTTGCCGCGCGGTGTGGCAAGTACCGAAACTGACGCCGCACTCGATCAAGCGGGCGTGCCGGATCTTGCCATGGCGCAGATGTCACGGCTCTCGGGCGGACAGTTTCAGAGGGTCCTGCTGGCGCGGGCCCTTATCGGAAAGCCGCAGCTTCTTCTGTTGGATGAGGCGACACAGGGCCTTGACCAGCCCGGATCAGCCGCTTTCTATCGCCAGATCGAAACAGTGCGCCGCGAGACGGGTTGTGCCATATTGATGATCAGCCACGAGTTGCATGTAGTGATGAGCGCCTCGGATCGCGTCATCTGTTTGAACGGTCATGTGTGCTGCGAAGGTACGCCCGAGGTCGTCGCCTCGGCGCCTGAATATCGCGCGCTCTTCGGGTCTGGCACGATGGGGGCTTTGGCGCTTTACCGTCATGACCATGATCATGATCACGCACATCATTCGCACGACGCATGTAGCCACACCCACACAGAGGCAGCCGAATAATGCTGGACGATTTCATGATGCGTGCAACCCTTGCCGGTATCGGTGTGGCGTTTGCCGCAGCGCCTTTGGGGTGTTTCGTCGTGTGGCGCCGCATGGCCTATTTCGGCGATGCAACCGCCCATGCAGCAATTCTGGGTGTCGCGCTTTCGTTGGCCCTGTCGATTTCGGTCTTCGCGGGCGCCTTGGTGATCGCGCTTGTCATGGCGTTGACGGTCAACCTGCTGACGGGACGCGGTTACGCGATGGACACGCTTTTGGGTGTCCTGGCGCATTCGGCGCTTGCCTTTGGTCTGGTGGCCGTGTCGTTCCTGTCGGGTGTCCGGATTGATCTGATGGCCTATCTTTTTGGTGACATTCTGGCTGTGTCACGTACCGATTTGATGGTGATCTGGGGCGGAGCGGGCCTCGTCGTGGCGTTGATCGGCTGGCGCTGGTCGGATCTGCTGACCGCGACGCTGAACGAAGATCTGGCTTATGCCAGCGGGATCAACCCCAAGCGCGAACAGCTGGTGCTGACGCTGGCCCTCGCTATTACTGTTGCCGTCGCCATCAAGGTCGTCGGCGTGTTGTTGATCGCCGCGATGCTGATTATCCCGGCCGCTGCGGCGAGACCGCTGAGCCGCACGCCCGAAAGCATGGCAATGGTGGCTGCTGCCATCGGCAGTATTTCAGCAGTGGTCGGGCTGCGGGTGGCCTACATTCTGAATACACCGGCGGGACCGTCCATTGTTTGCGTCGCCGCCTTGTTTTTTGCGGCGCTCAGCATCGCAGGGAGCCTTCGTACCTCCGCACAATGACCATTTTCAATCTCCAACAGGCCGCTGAAATAATTGACAGTTGGGGGCGTTATTCTTCTGCTGGCGGGGGCGTGCGCCCTTGGCTCCTCAACATGGGTCCGGGATTTCCGGGCTCCATGCAGTCACCTTTCACCTCATCCTCGCGCCACCCCGTGCCGTCGGACCAGATTGGTGCCGACCATCGTCAACATCCATATAGGGGAACCTATATGGCCCGTTGTAATTTAATGACTGTATGTCGCGGTTAGTGACGCACAGGGCGGGCCACACTGCTGGAAATGACACCGCCCTTGGCATGATCAGGACAAGAATGGATTTGTCCCTGCGCATCTTAGATATCTTTGACCAGGCGCAAGGCGTCATAGATTGCCGCATGGGTGTTGCGGGCCGATATCGCGTCTCCTATGCGGAACAGTTGGAACGTGCCGTTCTTATTGCGCATAGCTGTCTGCGGATCGCCCGCGATCAACGCGTCATGGTCGACCTCGCCCGCATTGGATGACAGGGGTTTGAGGTCGAAATACAGCTCGTCCAGCGGCAAGGTACCGTAATTTACAACGACCTGATCAACGTCGACGTCGTGGGTGTGATCGCTGTAATCCGTACCAATCGTCGCGGTGAGTGTATTGCCGCTGCGCACGACACCCATCAGTCGGCGGGTGACGGTAAAGGTGACGTCCTTGTCCTGAAGCGAGCGCATGTATGGCACCAAATTCATCGCCATGACATCGGGGGAAAAGGTGCGATCCGGTGTCATGATCTCTACCTTCGCTCCAGAATTTGCTGCAATCTCGGCAGCTTGCAAGGCGGGGTGATCCCCGCTTTCGTCGTAGATCAGCACGTTGGACGCAGGCTTTACATCGCCCGAAATAATATCCCAAGTCGAGACGACATGCGGCTGTTCGCCATCCTGCTCAAACAGTTCCAGATTTGGTACCCCCCCCGTTGCGACGATGACAACGTCTGGGCTCAGCGCGGCGATGTCATCTGCTTCGGCCCATGTGTTGAAATTGAACGTCACGTCCCGCGCGGCGCACTGGGCCATGCGCCAGTCGATGATCCCGATCATCTCGCGGCGGCGCGGAGATTGGGCGGTCAGCCGCACTTGCCCACCCGGTTCAGCGGCGGCTTCAAACACGGTGACGTCATGACCGCGCTCTGCCGCGACCCGCGCAGCCTCGAGCCCCGCAGGTCCAGCGCCGATGATCACGACCCTCTTTGTCGTCTCTGCTTTGGCAATGTCATGGGGCATCGAAAGCTCGCGCCCGGTGGCTGCGTTGTGGATGCACAGGGCGTCGCCCGCCTGATAGATCCGGTCCAGACAATAGGTCGCGCCGACGCAGGGGCGGATGTCATCCTCGCGGCCCTCGATGATCTTGCGCACGATATGTGGGTCGGCCATATGCGCGCGAGTCATGCCAACCATATCCAGAAGGCCTGCCTGCACCGCATGGCGCGCGGTCGCCACATCGGGAATGCGGGCGGCGTGGAAGGTCGGCATGCCCGTGGCCTTGCGCACTTCACCCGCAAAATCGAGGTGCGGTGCAGATTTCATACCCTGAATGGGGATCACGTCCGTCATTGCGGGGTCGGTGTGGATGCGGCCTTTGACGACGTTGAGAAAGTCGACCTGCCCGGTGGCGGCAAGGCGCTTGGACATCTCCAGCCCTTCCTCGGGCGTGATGCCGCCCTTTTGCGCCTCGTCTGCTGTGTAGCGCAGGCCGACGATGAATTCTGCTCCGACGCGCTTGCGAATGGCCCCAAGCACATCCAGCGGAAACCGCATCCGGTTTTCCAGCGTATCCGCGCCGTAGGGCCCCACCAAATCATTGGTGAGCGGCGACCAGAACTGATCCAGCAAGTGGCCGTAGACTTGCAATTCAATCCCGTCCATGCCGCCCGCTTTCATCCTCTCGGCGGCGTCGGCAAAATCGTTGATGATCCGTTCAATGTCCCAATCTTCGATCAGTTTGGGAAAGGCATGGTGCGCAGGTTCGCGGTGCCTGGAGGAAGACACCGACGGCAGCCAATCGCCTTTGTTCCAGTTGGTGCGCCGCCCCAGGTGGGTCAACTGGATCATGACGGCACAGCCATGTTCATGCACTGCATCGGTCAGGTTCCGGATCCACGGCACAACCTCGTCCTTGTAGGCGAGGATGTTGTTGAACACCGGCGGGCTGTCGCGACTCACTGCCGCCGATCCAGCCGTCATCGCGAGGGCCACGCCCGCTTTGGCGCGCTCTGCGTGATAGGCTGCGTAGCGTTCCTTGGGCATGCCATCTTGGGGATAGGCCGGCTCATGGCTTGTCGTCATGATCCGATTTCGCAATGTCAGGTGTTTGAGGTGAAAGGGCTGCAGCAACGGGTCGGTGGACATGGGGGAATCCTCTTCGGGTCGAATCTAACCTGACATGGGTGTCATGTTGATATCACTCCGACTTGACACATCTGTCAAGTGAGTTAGAACAGCCTGGTGAAAACCGCCACAGCCACAAAAAGCCGCGCCACGCGACAGACCTGGATTCAGGCCGCCTATTCCCTCTTCGTCAATGAAGGGATCGAGGCTGTGAAAATCATGCCGCTTGCAAAACAGCTGAACCTTACGCGCACTGGTTTCTATTGGCATTTCAAAGATCTGTCAGAGCTTCATGATGCCATCATCGACATCTGGCAAACCCGGAATACAGGTATAATCATTGAGCGATGCCGGGCTCCGGCGCCAAGCCTCTGCGCCGCACTTTTCAATTTGATTGATTGCTGGATCAATCAGGACCTCTTTGATGCGCCACTTGATCTCGCGATCCGAAACTGGGCGCGCAACGATGCGCGACTGCAAAATCTTGTCGATCAGTCTGACAGGGATCGGCTAACGGCCGTCAAGGCGCTGTTTGAACGGTTTGGCAGAACGGGTGAGGTGGCCCATTACCGCGCGTTGACAGTGATTCTGACTCAGACAGGATACTATTCGATACATGTGGCCGAGCCACGCTTGCAACGTGCGATTGCAGGCTGTCAATATGCCGAGATTTTTGCCGGCGAAGCGCCCGCTCAATCGGAAATAGACGCATTTTTAGATCGCCACCGCTGATACGTTGCACAGTGGACGCGGCGCTCTGTCCGAAACGGTGCCTGCGCTGTGATTCCGCTCATCAGGGTCATTCACAGATTACGTGCCATCGGACTAGCGGCGTTTCGAATTGTCGGCGGACCGCTTTGGGGGCGGCTTAAACGCGTGACAGGTCGTGGGCGATTGTAGCCGTGTATTGCGTTGTCCTGTTGCATTCGCCCCGCATAGCGGGTCGGGCCCACGTGTCATTCCTTGGTCAGCCGCTCGGCTTTTTTGCGTACCAGTACCGTACGCAGGTCGTGCATTGCCAGCAAAAGATCGTCCGTCACGGCATCAAGCTGATCGCCGCTGGCGCGTGATTGGGCCCATTGCGCGGTGAGGTTGAGATGTTCGACCGTGCGGTGGATGTCGTCAATCTCGCGCGCGGCCAGGCTGGATTTGCGCTGTGCCATCCAATCGTGGATCGCAGCCATATCCGTCGCGTCCAGGGTGCGGTCGCCTTGCGGCTTCACGTCGCCAGAGCGGATGTTGACCGCCGCGATCTGGTCCATCTCGATCCGCCGCTGACGATTGCCTGACTCGATCCGGAACACCAACGCGCCGTTATCGCGGATGCGAAAGTAATAGTCGGGCAGTTCATCAGACATGTGCGTTTCCCTGCCTGTTCAGCCGCTTAGCCCAGCGCAGAAAGTCTGAATCCGGGTGCACGCCTCGGTTAGTGCTTCGGTCGAGGTTGCATAACTGATACGGAAATTCGGAGAGAGGCCAAAGGCCGCGCCAAAAACCACCGCGACGCCGGTTTCGTCCAGCAGGGCGGTGGCAAAGGCCTGATCGCTGTCGATCAGGATGCCAGCCGCCGATGTCTTGCCCAGACAGCCCGCGACAGAGGGGTAGACATAGAACGCGCCTTCTGGTGTCGGGCAGGTGATGCCCTGCGCGTCGTTCAGCATGCCAACCACCAGATCACGGCGTTCGCTGAATGCGGCGCAGCGCGTCGCCAGAAAATCCTGCGGGCCATTCAGCGCCTCGACTGCGGCCCACTGACTGATGGTGCAAGGGTTCGTAGTGGATTGCGACTGCACCTTGCGCATAGCGGCGATCAGCGGCTCGGGCCCGGCGGCATAGCCGATGCGCCAGCCGGTCATGGCATAGGCCTTGGACACGCCATTGCAGGTCAGCGTCCGTTCATACAGCCCGGGTTCGACCTGCGCCGGGGTGAAGAATTTGAAGCCGTCGTAGGCCAGGTGTTCATACATATCATCGGTCATCACCCAAACATGAGGATGCCGCATCAGCACATCCGTCAACGCCCTAAGCTCGTCCCAGGTATACCCTGCGCCTGTCGGATTCGAGGGCGAGTTGAACAGGAACCACTTGGTCTGCGGTGTGATTGCGGCCTCCAGAGCGTCAGGTGTCAGTTTGTAGCCGGTTTCCAACGCGGTCGGGACGATCACCGGTGTGCCTCCGCCCAGCAGCACCATGTCGGGGTAACTGACCCAATAGGGCGCCGGAATCAGCACCTCGTCGCCGGGGTTCAGGGTAGCCATAAAAGCGTTGTACAGCACCTGCTTGCCGCCGGTTGAGACAGAAACTTGCGCGGGCACATAGGTCAGCCCGTTCTCGCGCGCGAACTTGTCGCAGATCGCCTGCTTTAGCTCGATGATGCCGTCGGGGGCGGTGTATTTGGTTTTGCCCGCTGCAATCGCCGCAACGGCAGCCGTCTTGATGTTATCAGGGGTGTCAAAATCTGGCTCACCGGCAGCCAGCCCGATCACATCGCGCCCCGCCGCCTTAAGCTCTTGGGCAAGCTGGTTCATCGCCACGGTCGGCGACGGTTTTACGCGGGCCAATGTCTTGGAAAGGAAGGTCATGAGGTCACCGGTTTGAATCTGGGCGTGGTCTGTCATAGGGTGCGACCAGCAACCGATCAAGCAGCTTTGGCCTTAATCGGCCCAAGGGGGGCACAATGAACGATACGAGCGACCAGGACACTTGGTACGGACCGGATTCCGCGACTTTTGGCGACCGGCTGGCTGCCGCGCGCGATGCGGCTGGCATGACGCAAGAAGAATTGGCGAAACGCCTTGGGATCAAGCCTAAGTCGCTGCAAAGCTGGGAGGAAGATCTGGCGGAGCCGCGTGCCAATCGGCTGTCGATGATGGCAGGTCTGCTCAACGTCTCGATGATGTGGCTGATGAACGGTGAGGGCGAGGGGCTGAGCGCGCCGCCCGAAGACCCGCCCGAGGTTGATCTGCGTGCCGTGCTGACGGAAATACGCGGGATGCAGGTTGAACTGCACGCCTCGGCCGAACGGCTGGGGCGGCTGGAAAAGAAGCTGCGCAAGGTGCTCAGGGATCAGAACCGATGACCGAACCACACGAGATCCGGCTGAAACGTCTGTCGATGCGGTCAATGCGTCGCGGGATCAAGGAAATGGATCTGATTCTGATGCGCTATAGCGCGGCCCGTCTTGCGGCGCTGGATGCGGTCACTCTCGATACCTACGAGGCGCTGCTAGACGAGAATGATCAGGATTTGTATCAATGGGTGACGGGGCAGAGTCCGGCGCCAGCCCCCTTTGCCGGGCTGATCCACGACATCACGATGGTTGCGACTGGATCAGCTGAATAGGGCGCATTTTAGTTAGTCCCGGCCCAGCTTAACCCAATATTTGCGATTTTCAGCAAATCTCGGCGCGTGCAGATGTTGCGGAGATAAAGATGAGCATACATTCCTCCCTTGGCAAAACGCCGGACTCGGGATTCATGACCGGGTATCTTGAGGCGCTGGCGCTGGTGGAGCGGTTGCACCGCCTTCTGCTGGACGTGATCAAGGATGAATTCGAACGTGTTGGTGTACTTGAGATCAACGCGGTGCAAGCCCTGTTGTTGTTCAACATCGGCGACAACGAGGTGACGGCCGGCGAACTCAAAACGCGCGGCTACTATCAGGGCAGCAATGTCAGTTACAATCTCAAAAAGCTGGTCGAAATGGGGTTTATGCATCACCAAAGATGCGAGATTGACCGCCGTTCCGTCCGGGTTCGGCTCACTGCCAAGGGGCGCGAGATCCGTGATGTTGTTGCCGGTCTGTTTGAACGTCACGCTGATGGCCTTGAGGCCAAAGGTGTGCTCGGCCCCGAGGGGATTGAGGATATCACATCGTCCCTGCGGCGGATGGAGCGCTACTGGTCCGACCAGATACGATATATCTATTGAGTCGACGTTGAACAACACCTACGCGGCGATTTGCACTGCTATTGCCCGGCAGGCGCATCCGCAGGATGCTGCCGGGAGGGGGTTGGATACGCGATATTCTTTTCCATCACGGTGGTGTCGACGGAGACGCGCGCCAGGCTGTCGTCGTCGATGATACCGACAGACCGGCCGACAGACCGGCCCGCTTGAATCGTTTTGGTCAGCAGCCACTCCGCGCCCTCTTCGCCGATGCGATCACGCCAGCGGCTGAGCGAGGAAGGAGAATCGGCGGCTGATGCTGGAAGAACGTCTCGCCTGTGAAATGCTGGACATACGGGGAGTCCACCCAGCGGGCGATCACGGCCTCGTCCGAGAGCCGATAGGCATGCTGCAGATACATGAGGCCCGCCACCAACCGTGGCGGCGTCGCTGGCCGCCCTGTCGCCGACGGGAAGAAACCGGCCCACTCCCGTTCGAAGAACTCCCAGTCGATCAAGTCTGCCAGCTTTACAAGCTCGTGGCGCATGTCGATCATGTCGACCAATCGGAGGCGGAGGAGATCATCCTGTTCCTCAGGACGCGAGCGGTGCTTCATGGCAGGATCCAAACTGCAGCCTTTTCAATTGGATTCTACGGATTCCTGCAGTTTGAAGCCGGAAAAATATCCGATTTATCTTGGTGATTCAGCTACATGGCAGTTGTTCAAGCCGAACTATTGAGGGATGGGGGATCGGATCTGGCGCGCTCGCAACGCTCGCTCTGGCAACGAGCATACGTTGAAATGTGTCGAAATTTACCGAAGTCAGGTGCAGTTGTCGGTGATGTATTGTCTGCAAAAGGTGGGTCACTGTGCCGAAAATATCGGCCCCTGCAATTCGCGTTTCAGCTTGCGCACCATGGCGGCCTCGAACGCATCGAACCCTAGCGCCGTTTCGACAAAGGCATCTGGCCCCGAAATCACATAGGCGCGGAAATAGGCGCTGAGTTCGCCGATGCCGGTACTGCCGCGATCACCGCGACCGTGCGTGGCGACCACCAGCCCGTTCACGGTCAGCCCGGCTGCTTGCGTTGTGTCGCGTAAGTCCCGTGGATGTGGTCCGGTGTTCGACTGGCCGTCCCCGGACAGATCCAGCGTCCGTTTCCAACAGTTCGGTTGCTGTGCTAGTAACCCGGCGCCAAATTGCAGCGCCGCTCCGATTGCGGTTGAGGGGTCGCCGACATGACGCCGCGCCGCGCGCAGCTGGGCGGCAGCGCCTTGCAGCGCCGCCTCGTCGATGATGACGGTCCAGTCGAGTACCAGCATCTGAGACTCCGGCCCGCTCCATTCGAAGACGGCCAGCGCCACGGGGGCATCCGGCAAAGCCAGCAGCGCCTCGCGTATTTCGGGATGCAGCAGTGCCGCCGCCAACCCGTCCATCTGTAACCGGTATTCCCGGCTATCGACCGACCCCGAGACATCCAGCCCAAGTGCCAGCGCCTGCCGACACCCGGCCTGCGCCACACCCGACCACAGCAGCAGTGCCAGACACAGCAATCGCCTCATCCCGGGGCCTTTTCTGCCGATGTTGCCCGTTCGCCGATGATCATATCGCTTATTTCGCGGAACAGCTTGCGTGTCATTGCCCGACGGTACCCGGCGTAGCCCTGCGTTGTCTCGACAAAGGCACCATCACCGAACCGCACGACATCCTCGAAATACTCCAGCACCTGCGGATCATCACCAAGCACAGCCAGGCCGTTGACGGTGATCCCTGTGAATGGAAAATGCCGATAGGCCAGTTCTGGTCCGAACCCGTCATTTGAAATGCCATCGCCGGAAAGGTCGATTACCCGACGCGCGCAACTTGGTGCCCGCCGCATCACTGTCGCGCCATAGCCCAGGGCAAAGCCCATGGCAGTCGGATACCGGGTCTCGCTGCGCGGCGCGGAAAGAATCGCCGCGATGGCCCGGTCAATCGCCGGAGGGCCGTCCAACACCAACCAGTCGAGCACCAGCACGCTGTTGCGTCGCCCGCTCCATTCATAAACCGCCAACGCCACCGGCGGACCGGAAAGCAGAGCGCGCCGGATGTCCGCGTCGCCCAATGCGGCCGCAACACCGGTTTGCTGCAATCTGTGCTCGTCGCTGTCGACGGATGACGACACATCCAGCGCGAGCAACAGTGCCAGCCGACAGCCATCCGGGTCAGACTCTGCATCCTGGGCCGCAAGTGGCGCGGCCCAGAGGCAGAGCATTCCGAGAAGGCAGCGACGTGTCACCAATGGTTCCTTTGCGGTTTTACCAGTGGCCGGTGTTTTCCATGCTGGCCCACGGCTCGGCTTTGGGAAGTGCATCACCCTGCTGCAACAGCTCGATAGAGATGTTGTCGGGCGAACGCACAAAGGCCATGTGTCCATCGCGTGGCGGGCGATTGATGGTCACACCACTGACCATCAAAAGTTGGCACATGTCGTAAATATTTTCGACGGTATAGGCGAGGTGGCCAAAGTGCCGCCCGTCCGAGGGCAATCCATCGTCGCCGTCCCAGTTATAGGTCAGTTCCACATCGGCGGTGCCGTCGTCCTGATCCGGCGGGCACAAAAACACCAGCGTGAACCGTCCCCCTTCGTTTTCGGTGCGGCGGCGTTCCTTGAGGCCAAGAAGCTTGTAAAACGCGATCGAGGCGTTGAGGTCCTTGACCCTCACCATAGTGTGCAAATAACGGATGGGCATGACGGTATTCCTGTCTGAATTTCGTTATCGCAAAGACTAGAGGTTGCGTCGCAAATGTCGAGCATCTGTCGAACGTCAGCGCGGGTCATTGCCGGTTCAGAACGCCGACCGAATCCCAAGCTGCAGACCGAACTCTTCGGTGTCATACTGGCCAAAGTCTGATTGCACCTGTCGCGCATTCAGCGTCACCGTCGGCACAAAACCATAGTAGTCGTATTGTGGCAGCACCGCTGTCAGACGCGCGCTGGTCTCAAGATCCGATCGCGACCGCCCCGCAACCGGGGATCGGTCGTGATCCTTTTGCCCCAGCGACAGCCCCATTTCGATCTGTGCGCCGAACACTGGTTTTGCCAGCGCGAGCCGCGTATCAAGTTCAATGCTGCGGTAATCCAGGTTGGCGCTGATCGAGCTGCTTTCGCGCAGGCGCAGACCCAGATTCAGCTGATTGCCATTCTCTAACTTACGGTTCAGGCCCCCGCCCAGATCCCAACTGTCCGCGTCCGAGGTGCGCAGGCTTAGGGTTTCCTGCCAGCCGCGCCCAACGCTCAGGCTCAGGCTGGTCGCAGGCGACACATTCCAGCTTTGCGTCGCGGCCAGCGACAGGAACTGCATATACGCATCCCCGCCGTACCAGGTACGACCAACGCTGGCGCTTAGCTGAAACGGACGCGTCTGGGCGCCGGTAAAGCCGCGCTGCACCAACGACATCTGCGCCGATGTAAAGGCAAAATCGCTGCCCTCGACACCGGGGGCCTTGTCCTGAGCATCGTCAGACAGCGTATACGTCTTGTGATTCATCGAAAATAGCAGATCGGTTTGACCGCTCTCAGAAAACGCCAGCCGATACCGGGTGGCAAAGCCAAGCGCGACCTCAGTCCCGGACAGCGCCACCGCGGCACCATCAAGTTCAGCGTCGATCACACCAAAAACCGGAATTTCGTAAGTGCCCTTGTCGGCCCGCGAACCGTTGTTGATGTTGGACTTTGGCGCAACACTAAAGGTCAACTGCGTCGAAAACGGATTGCGCGCCCGCACATAGCGAAAATCGCGGACCGCAACGTCGCGCAGCTGCTCGGTCGGGGCGACCTCGGACGCCCGACGCAACCACAATTGGGACTGCGTGCGCCGCCCGGCCGATGACAGCGCCTGTGCCCGCACCATCGCAGCGGCAAAGCTTTGTTCAGGTGTCACGGCGCCGTCCCAGGCGCGGGACGACGCGTCGAGCGCGGTATCCTGTTCGCCCAGCGTCCGTGCTGCGCGCGCCAGAATCAGCAGCGCGTCAAAGTCGTGGGTATCGCGCGACAGCAGCGATTTGGCATATGTGGCCGCGACGTCAGGTTGTCCGGCATTCAGCGCGATATTCGCTTCATGTCGCAGGGCCGCGGCGGTCAGGACGCGTTCCTGCGCCACCACCTGTTGTGACATCAGCGTAAGGGCGGCCAGCCCCGTCACGCGGGCCAGAGCGGCGGCGCGACGGGGAAAGGTCAGTTTCATGATCTACCGTGTCGCGATAAAGCCGCCGGTTTCGCGGACTGTCACCCCGTCATAGCGCGCATCGTCAGAGGTAATCACGATCACACCAGCCACTTCGGTCGCGCCCGGACCTGCAAGGACGGCATAGAAATTGCCGTTTTCCAGGGTTTGGAGTGCGCCGTCGTTGTCGAGGTACTGACTGTCCAGCGTGCCCGTCGCCTCACCGTTGGCATCCAGTGCGTCACTGATCACGTCGAACACCAATGTTGGCATAGCGGAAAACGACGTGTCGTATTCGTCAGCCATCGCATCCAGGAACGACTGAGTAATGTCGTTCCCGTTGGTGTCAAAGATCACCCGGTTGCTGATCGAGCCGGCAATGGCACCGTTTTCAAAGGCATCAAAGTCGACGCGGATTTCGGCATCACCGCTGACATATTCGACACCGCCGCGACCGTCAAAGTCACGCAGGGCGGAATAGTCGCCGCTATAAACCGCCTGACCGCTGGTGGGCAGGGTGACGGACCCGTTACGCTGATAAATGAACCCGCCAAAGCCGTAATCGGCATAGGCACCAGTGCGCACAATCGCCATCTCGGTCCGTCCGCTCGCGCTCACGGCATACAGGGCCTTGTGCTGGAACTGCGTCACCGGGTTGCCGGTCTGCGGGTCGATCACGATATTTTCGTTCTCGTAAACGGCAAAGGGCCCAAGACTGCTGACCTGCTGGCCGCGACGATAGCTGCTGTCGCCGTCGAACGGCAGATTGTCGACGGTGAATGTGTCGCTGACGGAATCATAGCTGGGCGCAGTCAGAAAGCCGGACCCGTTTGCGGTGTCCTCGGCTTCGGAACGGAACAGCGAATTGTTTGCCGTCGGGCTTGCCGTGCCGGGGGCAGTTCGCGGTCGCTCTCGATCGGGCCGCCGGTGTCGGTTTCTTCTTCGGTTTCCGTCGGTTCTTCGTCGTCATCCCCGCCCAGCGGGTTGCCGTCGCCACAAGAGGCCAAAAGCCCCATTGCAAGAATAAGCATCAAAATGCGGTTCATGTGCTGCTGCCTCGGTTTTTATTTTATGTACGTCTTTTGCCAACAAATTCCGGCAGCTATGCGCGAAAGTCAATGTAAGGATTCTGCCCCGGTTGCGCTTTGTTTCGCAACTGGTGCGCATTTGTCGCCACCCCATCTGGTGTTTCCTTGTCCCACCTCTCCAAGATATAGTCGGCAGCGACTCATCTGGTGGGAAAGGAATCGCCATGCCCCTGACAACGACGCTGACGCCCGAACAGCAGGCGGATATCGACGCCCTGCGCGCCACGCCTTCGCAAACCCTGCGCGCCACCGCCCCAGGGATCGAGGCGCACCTGTACAAAGCCATCCCCGTGCTCGACCATGGCTTTGTGCGCGTCGTTGACTACATGGGCGACGACAGCGCGATCTGTCAGGCCGCTCGCGTGTCCTATGGCCGTGGCACCAAATCGGTGCAGAACGACGAAGGGCTGATCCGCTACCTCATGCGGCACTGGCACTCGACCCCGTTCGAGATGTGCGAGATCAAGTTGCACGTCAAACTCCCCGTTTTCGTCGCGCGCCAGTGGATTCGCCACCGCACCGCCAACGTCAACGAATACTCGGCCCGCTATTCGATCCTGGATCGTGAATTCTATATCCCTGCCGCCGATTCCCTGAACGCCCAGAGCACCGTGAACAATCAGGGCAGGGGAGAGGCGCTGTCGGGCGAAGAGGCCGAGCGTGTCCTGCGCTATCTGCGCGACGACGCGATGCGGGCCTATGACCACTACGAAGAGATGATCTCGCAGGACGGTCAGCAGGGTCTGGCCCGCGAACTCGCCCGGATGAACCTGCCCGCCAACATCTACACCCAGTGGTACTGGAAGGTGGACCTGCACAACCTGCTGCACTTCCTCCGCCTGCGCGCCGACGCCCACGCGCAATATGAAATCCGCGTCTACGCCGACGCCATCTGCAACGTCGTCGCCGACTGGGTGCCCTTTGCCTATGCCGCCTTTGCCGACTACCGCATGGGAGGCGCGACCCTGTCCGGCACCGCGCTTGAGTGTGTCCGCCGGATGTTGAAGGGCGAAGAGGTCACGCAGGAAACCTCTGGCATGAGCAAGGGGGAATGGCGGGAGTTTGAGGGGGTGATTGGGTGAGCGGTTTCGAAGATTTTTTTGATTCCGAAATAAAGGATGCTCTACTAGCTGTGGCACTCCTCTCGCCAGGCTTTTTGATTTCCTACTTTCGAAACACGTTTATAACGGGGCGCCATTTAAAAATTTCCGAGAGAATTCTGGAGCTTTTAGTTTCATCCTCTATATACTATGCTTCTGTCGGGGTTATTTTCTTTAATTTCAATCTTTTAAGTTGGGGTTATGCTTTTTTGCTACTTTTTGGGCTTCCATCTATTATTGGTGCGGGGCTTGGAATCTTAAGTCAAAAACGATGGCTGGATTTAGTTTTCGGAAAGATTGGCCTTAATCCAATTCATCCGGCGACAACTGGCTGGGATTTTATGTTTGGCACAATGAAAAGTAGTAAGTGGATTATCGTCACCCTTACCGATGGTACAAAGGTGAAGGGGTGGTTCGACCGTAATTCAGGGGCCTCCACTGACCTTTCGCGGCGTGACATATTCATCAGCGATATTCGCAGGCAGGATTTTTCATACTTTGAATCTGACAGTCGTAAACGCGGAATTTGGTTGCGAGAAGACGAAATTCTTCATATTGAAGTTATATCCGATTAGGAGTGGGAACATTGGCCGAAAATAAATCAGACCCTCGCGTGAACATCGAAAAAGTATACAGGCCGTCCTCTGCAGACTCTGGCGGGGATAAGGTGGGAAACTCGCAAAGTAGCTATCAGGGACCGACTAGTTCTGGGGAGCCGAAGAACCCGCCAAGCACTGACTCGGCGACGAGCGAGAAGAAATAGTAACCCGTATGGCGGGGTTCACCCAGCCGAACTGGCCGGTCAACGGGTTTGGCGTGGCGAATCCCGTCATACGGACCTCCATCGAAAACCGCGCCTTGATCGCCTGCATATGCGTCGAAAATCCGCGCCGCCCAGCCTGGAATCAAGCCGCAGGCGCCGGGCCAGCGCCTGCCCGTCCGGCGGGCTGGCGCTTTGGCAGGGCAGCGTCGACCTCTGAGCAACGAGGCATGTGGCCAGCATAAAGTGCTCCGCACAATCGTCGCAGCGCCACCCCACGGGCAGGCACCGTCCCGGCTCCGCATGGCGCGGTCTGCGGCGTGCTTTATCCCAGAATGCCCGGCCAGTTCTTCTTGCCCAATGCGATGTTGCCGGGGATATCCTCGACCCACAACGCGCGGGCCTGCAAATTGGCGTTGAGGTAGAGGCGGCCCTCGAACACTGTCCACGCTTCGGGGATCGTCGGGGCAAGATAACCCTTGGACGCCGCATAGGAGCAGTAGCCGCCAAAGACCGGAGCATAGCGGGTCGGGCTCATCTCGAACCTCTCGCGGTTGGCGGCGGTGGCAAAACGCCAGGTCGCGCCCATCCACATCACCGACTGTTCGGCCGTGCCTTTGGTCGGGCGACTTTGGCTGAAGTAGGCGACGGGGTCGGTGCCGTTGATGGCGATGGTGCCGGACTGAAACACCTCGGGCTCGCGGGCCAGTGCCACGTCGGGCAGCGATAGAAGGGCAGGTGCAGCAAGGCTGAGGCCCAGCAAACGGCGACGGGACAGGGGCATGGCAGCGATCCTTGGTTGCGTTGCAGATACCAGGAAGATGCGCCCAAAGCCTTGCCAGCGATAGCCGGGTTCAAGGGGGAGTGAACGTGGGTGAGAACGAGGCAGGGGTTTCGTGAGGAATATATAGGGCAAAGGTGGAAGCGCGTATCAGGGTAGATTTTTGAATTTAAATAGTTTTTTGGATACTTCGCGATGACGCCCCGCCGGCCAGGCAGGTCAGTACGCCCGCCTGACAGAGCCACGCCTTGTAACATAGCGCGACTTGCGCCGGGGCAGCAGTGCTGCATAACGATTTCGAAACGCTTCGATTCTACGCTTAGAATTTGACATGGGCGGCTGCGCTGGTACGCTGATATCATTGGACCTTTCGGGTCGGTGCTTTTTGGGGAACGATATGGGTATTTCGACACATCTGGCAGCCGCAGCGACGGCGCTTGTACTTTCATCCGGGGCGGCGCTGGCCTGGGGCGACATGTATATGGGGGATGCGACCAACAACCCCAATTCCAACACGCTGATGCATTCCTATCCGACGGCGCAGAATTTTTGTCCGCCGGGTCTGCAGCCGGTCACTGCCGGTGGTCAGATCTGCTGCGGCGTGCCCAACGCAGGGCCATACGTCAATCGTGCAGGCGGCACGCGCAAACATACGCCCAAACGGATTTCGCACACGGCGATGCCCTATGCGCCGGTGGGCGAAAAGGGCGTCATTTATCGCTAAACCCGGATCGGGCTGTTGCAGCCCTTGGCAAGTCGGGTGAGGCCGCGTATACGCGCGGCCTGACCACGAACGAGGAACCGGGCATATGCAGGGCAGCGCAAATCTCAACATCATGCTCAAGGCGGCCCGCAAGGCGGGGCGGTCACTGGTCAAGGATTTCCGCGAGGTCGAGAATCTTCAGGTCTCGATGAAGGGTGCTGGGGATTTTGTCAGCAAAGCAGATCTCGCCTCGGAAAAGATCCTGCGGGACGAGTTGACGGGCGCGCGACCAACCTATGGCTGGGTAGGCGAGGAATCCGAACCGGTCGAAGGGCAGGACCCGACGCGGCGTTGGATCGTTGATCCGCTGGACGGGACAACCAATTTTCTGCACGGCCTGCCACATTGGGGCATTTCCGTCGCGCTGGAGCATAAGGGACAGGTCGTTTCGGGCGTGGTGTATGATCCCGCCAAGGACGAGATGTTCTATGCCGAAAAGGGCGCCGGTGCCTGGCTGAACGATTCCAAACGCTTGCGGGTGTCAGGTCGGTCGCGGATGATCGAGTCGATCTTTGCCACCGGGGTGCCCTTTGCTGCCAAGCGGACGTTGCCCGCCACGCTCAAGGATCTGGCACGGCTGATGCCGGAATGCGCTGGTGTGCGGCGCTGGGGGCGGCGGCTCTGGATCTCGCCTATGTGGCAGCAGGGCGCTACGATGGCTATTGGGAACGCGAGTTGAAAATCTGGGATGTGGCCGCCGGATCGCTCATCGCCCAAGAGGCTGGTGCCCTGCTCGAAGGGATTCGCGAGGGTCAGGATCCGCTGGAAAGCGGGTCGTTGATCTGCGGCAACAACGCGATCTTTGATCCCTTCGCCCGGATCATCCGCAGCATCTAAATCGGGTAGACTGGCGCTGCCGTCGGTCAGCGCTTTTGATCGGACGGATGATTGACGCCATCGTTCCAGCCGATCGGATCGTGGTCACGGGGGTTTACACCTTGGATTGCGCCCATATTGACGCCGAATTCATTCGGATTTGAGCGACGCTGATGATGGGTGTAAATCCCACAAACGGAACAGAAATAGTGTTTCGCGGTCTCCGTCCCCCATTGATAGAGCGTCAGCTGATCCGCACCTCTGACAATTTCGATCCCGCCTTTTGGCACCGTCACCGCAGGGGCGCCGCGACGACGGCAGAATGAACAGTCACAGCGTCGCGCGGTGTTCAGGCCGTCCGATAGTGTTGCCCGCAGCTCGACCGCGCCGCAATGGCAGGTTATGTTCACGGGGTCAGTCATCTGCGGCGTCTCACTCGGGGTATATTGGACGGACTTAGCGGATATTTCGCCTCGGGGTGGGGCGGGTGACCATGGGTGCGGCCCCAGTATTGCGGGCCACCTTGCCGCAACCAGCCCGGCAGCATCAGCGCCAGACCTGCAACAAATCCACCCACATGTGCCCAATAGGCGACCCCGCCGTCTGCGGCGGATGATCCGAAACCACCGTTGACTTGGAACGCGAACCACACCGCCAGCATGATCCAGGCCGGGATTGTGAACACCTTGAAGAAGACAATAAAGATAATCAGGATATCGACGCGGGCTTTGGGGTACATCAGCAGATAGGCCCCCATGACCCCGGCGATGGCGCCCGAGGCACCGACGGTTGGCACCTGCGAAAGCGGTTCGGCGAAATATTGCAGCAGTCCGGCTACGATTCCGCAGGCAAGGTAGAACATGGCAAATCGCACATGCCCCAGCTCTTCTTCGATATTGTCACCAAAGATATAGAGAAACAGCATATTGCCCAGCAGGTGCATGATTCCGCCGTGCAGGAACATCGAGGTGATGAGGCCGCCGATCGCCTCACCCGAGCTGATCCGAGACGGGATCAGCGCCCAATCGTACCAGAACGCCCCCAGCGCGCGATCATCCGAAAAGAGATGATAATAGGACAGGAAAATCACCACATTGGCGGCAATCAGCGCGTAGGTGACAAATGGCGTGGCGCCGGACGGGTTGTGATCGCGGATTGGGAACATGTCGCGACAGTGCCGTTTTTGCTTGGGACGTCAAGTCGCGCCGTGTGCCAAGGGGGGTGGTTGGGATGAAAATGTCAGGCGGATCGAGTTGGACAATATCCCTGATTCCGGTCGTGACGCGGCGATCTAAAGGCTGACGGTCTTCGTGAGGCATGAAACCGAAAGACGGCGCGAATTTGCATCCCCCTTTCGGTCCTATCGGAACTCCTGCTGTCAGGATACTCCGGCCAGAAGTTTTGCGTTGCCACCTGCCGCCGTTGTGTCGACGCAGACATGCCGCTCTGCGCGGGCATGACCGCGGTCCGGTGCGCCGGTGATCAGCGGCAGGATCGGTCCGTGACGTGCTGCCAGCGCAGTTCGCAAGGCGCGGCCCGTCGCAGCATCGCCCCACCAGATCGCACCCGAGATCCCCGTGAGCGCCGTCAGCTCCTTGGGCTCTAACGTGCCGATGCAGGTGACCGCGACGCCTCCCAGTACCTCGACAGCCGCCTTTTGTATATTGGCAGCGTCAATGCCCGGCCCCATGCATAGCAAAGGAGGGCGCGGCAGCGTCGAGAGTACGTTGGATTCCCCCGTTGGCCCGGGCAGCTCGATCCGCTCGGGCAGTGTGGTGCGGTTGAGCGACTTCACTGCTTTTTTCAACCGGACGAGATCCTCGGGCCCGTCCCAGCCCGAGTCGATGATCGGGGCGGTGTGTCGACGGTACCGGGTCAGATAATCCGGCCCGCCAGCTTTGGGCCCGGTGCCTGACAGGCCCTCGCCGCCAAAGGGTTGCGAGCCAACGATTGCCCCGATCTGGTTGCGGTTGACATAGACGTTGCCGGCATGGATGCGTTCGGACACGTGCTGCACGCGGTCGTCGATCCGGGTTTGCAAACCAAAGGTCAGGCCATAGCCAGTGGCGTTGATCGCGTCGATCACCTTATCGATGCCATCGGATTTGAAGGTTGCGATGTGCAGGACCGGGCCAAAGATTTCGCGTTCAAGGTCGGCGATGCCGTTGATGCGGATCAGGGTCGGCGCGATGAAATGGCCGCTATCGGGGGTGGCATAGGTCTTGATCACCCGACCTTCCAGGTCGGCCTGCGCGATATGTGTGGCGATGCCTGCCTTGGCCTCGGCGTCAATCACCGGACCGACATCGGTTGTGATTTCCCACGGGCGACCGATGCGCAGGGCATCCATCGCGCCGGTCAGCATCTTGATGAAATGCTCGGCGATATCTTCTTGCACGTATAGGCAGCGCAGGGCGGAACACCGCTGACCCGCCGATTGAAACGCGCTTTCCACAATGGCCTGGATCGCCTGTTCGGGCAACGCTGTGCTGTCGACAATCATCGCGTTCAGTCCGCCGGTTTCAGCGATGAACGGCGCGCCGGGGACAAGGTGTTTCGCCATCGACTTGTGGATGATCTGTGCGGTGTCGGTCGACCCGGTAAAGGCCACGCCGCCAACCGCCGGGTTCGCGGTCAGGGCTGCGCCAACATCGCCGCCACCGGGCAGCAACTGCAGGGCAGTGCGCGGAACACCGGCCTCGATCAGCAACTCGACCGCGCGATGTGCAATCAAAGGCGTCTGTTCGGCGGGTTTTGCCAGCACAGCGTTGCCCGCAGCCAGCGCGGCAGAGACCTGCCCGGTGAAAATCGCCAGCGGGAAGTTCCACGGACTGATGCAGGCATAGATCCCAACTGGCGCAGAACCATCGGCGCGGAAGGCATAGTAGCGCAGAAAATCCACCGCTTCGCGCAGCTCCGCGATGGCGTCGGCCAGCGTCTTGCCTGCCTCGCGCGCCAGCAGAGCAAAGAGTTCGCCGTAATGCTGTTCATAAAGATCGGCGGCGCGGTTCAGAACGGCGGCACGCGTCGCGGCGTCTGCGTCCCAGGGGGCGGCGGCCTGACATGCGGCATTCACTGTTTCGGGGGTGGCCCAGGTGATTTGCCCGACGATATCGAGCGGGCGTGCCGGGTTCGGCACATTTTCTGTGTCGCCGACAGCGGTGTCGATTGTCACAAGCGGTCCGGCGCTCCAGCTGTGTTGTTCAAACGGGGCGCGGGCCTTTTCGATAGAGGTCAGGGTCGGGCGGTGACGCAGATCCCAGCCGCGCGAATTCACCCGCTCGGGTGCGAACAGTTCCGGGCCCTTGCGCAGGTTGGTCGGTTTGATCTGATCGAATGGATCGGCGGCGACCACCTCGGGCGGCACCTCGTCGTCTACGATCTGGTTCACGAAGGATGAATTGGCACCGTTTTCCAGTAGCCGCCGCACCAGATAGGCCAGCAAGTCACGATGCGCGCCGACCGGAGCGTAAATTCGGCAGCGGGTGCCGTGTTGTGTCATCAGGATATCGTGCAGCGCCTCGCCCATGCCGTGCAGGCGCTGGAACTCGAACTTTGACTTGTCGGTCGCCATATGCAGCACGGCGGCGGTGGTATGGGCGTTGTGTGTGGCGAATTGCGGATAGACCCGGTCGGTCATGCCCAGCAGCTTGCGCGCATTGGCGATATAGGAAATATCGGTCGCCGCCTTTGAGGTAAACAGCGGGAAACCGTCCAGACCCGCCACCTGCGCGCGCTTGATCTCGGTGTCCCAATAGGCGCCCTTGACCAGACGCACCATGATCTTGCGGTCCAGTCGTTCGGCCAATGCATACAGCCAGTCCAGCACCGGGGCGGCGCGCAGGCCGTAGGCCTGCACCACCACGCCAAAGCCGTCCCACCCCTCAAGCGACGGTTCCGACAATACCGCCTCGATCACGTCGAGCGACAGGGACAGGCGGTCGGCCTCTTCGGCGTCGATATTCAGGCCGATGCCCGCACTGCGTGCCAGTTGGCACAGGGTGCGCAGGCGCGGCACCAGATGATCCATGACCAACCCGTGCTGCGTCTCTTCGTAGCGGGGATGCAGGGCCGATAGTTTGACCGAGATGCCGGGATTGTCGCGGATGTCATCGGATTTGGCGGCACCGGCGATGGCGTTGATGGCGCGGGAATAGGACAGGTGATAGCGGCGTGCATCGCCTTCGGTCCGCGCCGCTTCGCCCAGCATGTCATAGCTGTAGGTATAGCCCTTTTTCTCCATCGCCGAGGCGCGTTTCATCGCGGCCTCGATGGTTTCGCCCAGTACGAACTGCGCGCCCATTTCCTTCATCGCGCGGGCGACGGCGGTACGAATCACCGGTTCCCCCAACCGCTTGACCGCGCCACGCAGGTGGCCGACGGGGCCCAGATTGTCCTTTTGCAGCACCTTGCCGGTCAGCATCAGCGCCCAGGTCGAGGCATTGACCAGCGGCGAGGTCGAATGCCCCATATGCTTGCCCCAGTCCGACGGCGCGATCTTGTCTTCGATCAGCGCGTCGATGGTTTCGGCGTCGGGTACGCGCAACAGCGCCTCGGCCAGACACATCAGGGCGATGCCTTCGTTGGTCGACAGGCCGTATTCCGCCAGAAACACCTCCATCAACCCGGGTTTCGCGTGGCCACGGATACCGCGCACCAGTTCCGCGGCGCTGGCGCTGATGTCTTTGCGATCGCCGGTGGCTAGTGCCGCCGTTTCGCGCAGTTGGGCGACGGTCTCGCCTTCACTGGCATAGGTGAGGGCGTCAATGGTCTGGCGCAGATCGGGGGCAGTGTCTGTTGGCATGGTATCCTCCGGGATGATGCGCTATCTTATCCCGAAACCTAAAGGCATTTAGACTGATTTTAACGGCATGACTAGCCGTTCGGTCTGATTTTATGAGGAATGACGATGCGAAGCGGTATTTTGGACCTCGACCGGTTTGATCAGGCGATTCTTGATATCCTGGGCGAGGATGGACGCATCAGTATCACCGAATTGGCGCGGCGCATCGGTCTGTCAAAATCCCCGACACAGGCGCGTCTGCGCAGGCTCGAAGAGGTGGGTGCAATTCGGGGCTATCGCGCCATCCTGGACCCGATCCGGCTGGGGCTGGATCACGTCGCCTTTGTTGAGGTGAAGTTGACCGATACGCGCGAAGAGGCGCTGGCTGCGTTCAACGCCGCCGTCGCGCGGGTGCCCGAGATCGAACAGGCACATCTGATCGCCGGCAATTTCGACTATCTGCTCAAGGTGCGCACGCATGACATGCCTTCGTACCGCCGGGTGCTGGCCGAAAAAATCTCGACCCTGCCGTTTATTTCGGGCACGTCGACCTATGTTGCGATGCAGGCGGTCAAGGAAGACGGTCTCGCCGATGTGACTTGACCGATGCGCGTCACAGCCCAAGACTGAGGTATGAGACACGCTGTTCCTACCCTGTTGGGTGTTGTTCTGACGCTGAGCGCAATGCCGCTGCTGGCCGAGGGGTGCCCACCATCCCCCGATCACGACGCCGAATCGGCTGACCTGCTGTCGCAGGCACGGGCGGCGAAAAATGAAATGCTGGGGCGGCAGATTTCGAACCAGATGTGGCAGTTGTGGGCCGATGCTCCGGACGAACCGGCGCAGGACATGTTGGAAGATGGCATGTCGGCGCGATCCTCGTATGATTTTCTGCGCGCGACACAGGCGTTTGACCGGCTGGTCGAATATTGCCCGGATTATGCCGAAGGCTACAATCAGCGCGCGTTCGTCAACTTCCTGCGCGAGGATTTTGCCGCAGCTTTGGGGGACCTGGATGCCGCACTCGACCGCAATCCGCAGCATGTGGCGGCGTTGACTGGTAAGGCACTGACGCTGATGGGGATGGGCCGGGATGACGAGGGGCAGAAGGTGCTGCGCGATGCTGTTGCCCTGAATCCGTGGCTGAGCGAGCGGCATTTGCTGAGGTCGCCACCAGGTCAGGAACTGTGAGCCAATAGCGCTGCATGGGCGTAAGTGGAAAACCCGGCCAAGGCCGCTTTACACGGCTGGACGGGGGACTATGCTCCGCCGCGCTGGCCCGCGTGGTGGAATGGTAGACACAGGAGACTTAAAATCTCCAGGCGCAAGCCGTACCGGTTCGAATCCGGTCGCGGGTACCAGCGAACAAGGTCCGCTCAACGGGCCGCCACGGGCAATAACCGCGCTGATGACTGATATGACACCTCTTTTGGCTGTAGATGGCGGCGGCACAAGCTGCCGTTTTGCATTAATATGGGAGGGTCAGAGACTCGAACACGAAGGTCCGGGTGCCAACCTGACCAGTGATTTCGATGGTGCGGTTGCGGCCCTGTGGGAGGGGCTAGAGGCGCTGTCGGCCAAGGCGGGTGTGCGGCTGGATGTGTTGGCTGAGGTGCCGACCTATCTCGGCCTTGCCGGGATGATCAAGCCCGAGTTGGGGTCGCGTCTGGCCGATGCTATTCCGCTGGCGCGGCTGCGTGTGCAAGAGGATCGTCCAGCCGCCGTCGTGGGTGCGTTGGGTCTGCGGCGTGGCGTGGTGGCAGGACTGGGGACAGGATCGTTTGTCGCGCGTCAGAGCGCGGGTGGCATGGCTTTTGTTGGCGGTCACGGGCTGGTTCTGGGGGACGATGCATCCGGGGCGTGGATGGGGCGCAGTCTGCTTCGCCAGTCGCTGCGGGCGTCCGAGGGCATGTGTGACGCCACCGAACTGACCCGCGAAGTGATCGACACGTTTGGCGGCGCGTCTGAAATCATCCTCTATGCCCAGGCCGCGCGCCCGGTGGATTTTGCCCGTCTTGCGCCAATGGTTGTCGCGGCCGCCGAGGCCGAGGATGCGGTGGCTGTGGCGCTGCTGCAGGACGGCGCGGCCTATATCGAGCGGGCGCTGCTGGTGTTGGGCTGGCGTGCGGGTGAGGCATTTTGCCTGCTGGGCGGTGTGGCCAACGCCTACGCTGGATATCTCGGCGTCGAAATTCAGGCCAGTTTGGTGGAACCCGAAGGTCGCGCGCTGGACGGGCGCTGGTTCTGGCGGAACGTTTCGCCGCCGAGGTTACGGCGTGACAATACAGGTGCTGACGGGCGCACGGATCTTTGATGGTGCCGTGTTGCAGGATGGCAAAGCCGTTGTCGTCGAGGGCGCGCGGATCATCGCGCTGGTCGATGCCGGGGCGCTGCTTGTGGGCGCGCAAGTAGTCCGGCTGAATGGTGGCATCCTCGCGCCCGGTCTGGTGGATGTTCAGGTCAATGGCGGTGGCGGGCTGTTGTTCAACGATTCGCCCGACATGGACACATTGCGCTGCATGGCCTCCGCGCATGCGCGGCTGGGGGCGACAACAATTCTGCCGACGCTGATCACTGACACACCCGATCGCGTGGCGGCTGCAGTCGGGGCGGTGCGCGCTGCGCTGGATCAGGGGGTGCCGGGGATTGGCGGGCTTCACCTCGAAGGGCCGCATCTTGCGCGGTCGCGCAAGGGTGCCCATGACGGCGATTTGATCCGGCCCATGGCCGCAGAGGATTTGGCTGTGTTGCAGGATGCCGCCCGGGATTTGCCGACTCTGGTGGTGACGCTGGCCCCCGAGAGTGTGACCCCGGATCAGATTGCCGCGCTTGTTTCGGCGGGGGCGGTGGTGTCGCTGGGCCACAGCGATTGCAGTCATGCACAGGTAACGGCCGCCGTGGCCGCTGGGGCCAGCATGGTCACGCATCTTTTCAACGCCATGAGCCCGCTGGGCAGTCGTGAACCTGGGTTGGTGGGGGCGGCGCTGGGCGCGGGTGCGCTGCACGCGGGGCTGATCGCGGACCTTCACCATGTGCATGGGCAGACGCTCTTGCTGGCGCTGCGTGCCAAGGTCGGTCCAGGTCAGATCTTTTTGGTCAGCGATGCGATGGCCTGTGCCGGGGTGGAGTTGCCTGAATTCGTTCTGACCGGCCAGCGCGTGTTCCGGCAGGGCGGTCGCTTGGCGCTGGCGGATGGGACTCTCGCCGGGGCAGATCTGGATCTGCCGCAGGCGTTGCGCAATCTGATCGGGTTGGGTGTGCCGCTGGACAATGCTCTGGCGATGGCAACCGCAGCCCCTGCTGCGGCCATCGGGCGTACGGACCTTGGGCATATCAAGGTTGGCGGCGGTGCCGATCTGGTGCATCTGGACGACCACATGGCATTGCAAGCAGTCTGGCAAGGCGGCACATCGCTGCGCCTTGGTTAAGGCGGCTCAGCGCGTGCGGCGCAGGCGGATCACCACGTCGACACTGGCAATCTCGGCCCCGTCCGGGGCGGTGGGCAACCGAGCGATTTCCAGCTGGTCAAGCGGCGCATCGGTCAGTCGACCGTCCTCTTCCCAGTAGAAATGCGGATGATCGTGGGTGTTGGTGTCGAAATAGCTTTTTGAGCCATCCACCGTCACCTCTTGCATCAGACCGGCGTCGCAGAATGCCTTTAGGGTGTTGTAAACCGTCGCCAGCGATACCCGTGTGCCCTGATCACGGGCCGAGGCAAACAGACTTTCTGCCGTGACGTGCCGGTTCTGCCCGTCCCCGACAAGCAGAGCCGCCAGCGTCACACGCTGCCTGGTCGACCGCAGCCCGGCGCGGTCCAGCCAATCAGTTCCCCGTTGCGCGGCTTGCGGTGTCATGCTGTGTTCGGTCCTCTTGCTGTGTGATATATATATAGAGCGTCATCCACTGGAATTTCAAACGAAATTGCCACACCCTGGTGCGCGGAACAGCCGCATACGCAGGCTTGCGCCCTGCGCTGCACGAGTGCTAGACGGGGACGGATCGGAAAAACCAACACATGAGGCGTGGCAATATGGCCGACTATCCGAGCCAGTTTGACAAAGATGACCTGCTGAAATGCGCACGCGGAGAGCTGTTTGGCCCCGGAAATGCGCAGCTGCCCGCGCCGCCGATGCTGATGATGGATCGCATCACCGATATTTCTGGCGACGGCGGCCTGCACGGCAAGGGCCATGTTTTGGCTGAATTCGACATCACGCCCGACCTCTGGTTTTTTGACTGCCACTTTCCTGGCAACCCGATCATGCCGGGCTGTCTGGGGCTGGATGGCCTTTGGCAGCTGACCGGCTTTAATCTTGGCTGGCGCGGCTGGCTGGGGCGCGGCTATGCGCTGGGCGTGGGCGAGGTCAAGCTGACAGGCATGGTCCGGCCAGACCGCAAAATGCTGACTTACAAGATCGACTTTACCAAGGCGATCCAGACCCGCCGCCTGACCATGGGCGTCGCCGACGGTATCGTCGAGGCGGACGGCGAGGTAATCTATCAGGTCAAAGACATGAAGGTCGCGCTGTCGGAAAGCTGAACGACCCGATCCACGCCGTCAGATTTCACCGTCCCGTACCTCTTTGGGGCGCGTAGTTTCGATGTCTGTGCGTAGTGCGCCCGAGAAGATCAGATAGACCCCCATCAATCTGGTTTCGTGCAAAAGACCGTACTCGCAATGTGGTCCCAAACCGGCGCGTCCTGACTGTCCGCGCCGAAAACGCGGACATCGGCATCCCGCCAACCTTGCGTCTCTCCCCCGCGATGCCATACACAGTCAACACTAATTGCAGGGGAGTGCGCGCATGCGCCGTGTCGTCGTCACAGGCTTGGGTATCGTCTCAAGCATCGGGAACAACGCCTCCGAGGTTTTAGCCTCGTTGAAGGCCGGGACATCCGGTATCACCGCAAATGCGGATATGGCTGAACGCGGGTTTCGCAGTCAGATCGCCGGCGATATCAAGCTGGATGTAAGCGAACATGTCGAAAAGCGCACATTGCGCTTTATGGGGCCAGGGGCGGCCTATGCCCATATTGCGATGGCGCAGGCGATTGCAGACGCGGGATTGGAAGAGTCCGACATCGTGAACCCGCGTACCGGTCTTGTGGCCGGGTCCGGCGGACCATCGACCAGCGCCATGCTGATGGCGCATCAGGTGGTGCTGAATTCCGGCGCCCCAAAACGGATCGGACCATTCGCCGTGCCCAAGTGCATGTCGTCAACGATCTCGGCCAACCTTAGCACGGCCTACAAGATCAAGGGCATCAACTACTCCATCACTTCGGCTTGCTCGACCTCGCTGCATTGCATCGGCAACGCGGCGGAACAGATCATGATGGGCAAGCAGGACGTGATGTTCGCCGGTGGTGGCGAGGAACTGGACTGGACATTGTCCTGCCTGTTCGACGCGATGGGTGCAATGTCGTCCAAATACAACGACACCCCGGAAAAGGCGTCGCGCGCGTTCGACGCGGGCCGCGACGGTTTTGTGATCGGTGGCGGCGGTGGCATTCTGGTTCTGGAAGAGTTGGAGCACGCCAAGGCGCGCGGCGCCAAGATCTACGCCGAAGTGACAGGCTACGCGGCCACGTCCGACGGCCACGATATGGTGGCGCCAAGCGGCGAAGGCGGCGAGCGGGCGATGCGGCTTGCCCTGCAAACCCTGCATGACCGCAAAGTCGGCTACATCAATGCGCACGGCACCTCGACCCCGGTCGGCGATGTTGGCGAAATCGAGGCCGTGCGCCGGGTATTCGGCGAAGGCCAGACGCCGCCCGTTAGCTCGACCAAATCCATGACCGGCCACAGTCAGGGGGCCACCGGTGCGCAAGAGGCGATTTATTGCCTGCTGATGCTTCGCGATGATTTCATTGCCCCGTCGATCAATGTTGAAACACTTGATCCGGCATTGGCGGCCGCAGAAATCGCCACCACGCGGGTCGATAACGCTGGTCTGGATACTGTGATGACCAACTCCTTTGGCTTTGGCGGCACCAACGGTTCGATGCTGCTCAGCAAATATCACGGATAACAAAATCATGTCGGATCAGTTGAAGGGCAAGCGCGGGCTTGTCATGGGGGTTGCCAACGAACGCTCTATCGCCTGGGGCATAGCGCGCGCTTTGGCCGGGGCAGGGGCCGAACTGGCCTTTACCTATCAGGGCGATGCGTTTGGAAAGCGGCTTGAACCTCTGGCGGCCTCGGTCGGATCGAACTTCATGGTTGATGTCGATGTGACCGACGATGCCTCGATGGACGCGGCCTTTGAACAGTTGGGCGCGCGCTGGCCGACGATTGACTTTGTCGTGCATGCCATCGCTTTCTCGGACAAGAACGAGCTGACAGGCAGGTTTCTGAACACCAGCCGGGCGAATTTCAAGAACTCGCTGGATATATCTGCCTATTCCTTCGTTGACGTGGCGCGTCGTGCGCACCCGCTGATGGTTGAGAATGGCGGCACGCTGATCACGCTCAGCTATATGGGATCAAATCGTGTCACCCCGAATTACAATGTGATGGGGGTGGCCAAGGCGGCGCTGGAATCCGCGACCAGATATCTGGCAAACGATCTGGGTCCCGAAGGTATTCGGGTGAACGCGATCAGCCCAGGTCCGATGAAGACTTTGGCAGGGGCCGCCATCGGTGGTGCGCGCAGGACCTATAAACACACTGACACCAACGCGCCTATGCGATCCAACGCCACGCTCGAGGCCGTGGGGGGGACGGCAGTCTATCTGATTTCCGATGCGGGGGCTTGTACGACTGGAGAGATCATTCGCGTTGACGGCGGATTTCATGTACTGGGTATGCCGCAGTACGATAACCTCTGAGCCGAATGCCTAAAACTTTTTGGAAAAGTTTTTTTAAGAGTTTTAACAAAACTCTTGGGCGCGAACCGAGAGAGAAGAATCAAAACCACTGACCCGTTTCCATAAGGCCTAGATCGAGCAATTGTCGCGAGTTCCATTCGAACCGCGTCGAATTGTGCCATTGGAAGCTGTTGATGGCGAAAGTTGATCCTGGGTTTCGTTTAAGCGCCTTTGATGTGCGAAAGGACGCGACCGCCGCCGTCAGATTGTTGTGCCAGGGGCAGGCGTAGGTATTGTATTCCTCATCATTAAAGGTGTGGTCTGCCCGTAGTTTTAACCCCGATTTTGCCCGGAACAGCGCAATGCGGTCAATCTTGCGCCGCGCCTGGGGTACATGTTCTTCGTACCGCCAGCGCAAACCACCAAAGAAATCCAGCTGCCGGTCTTTCGGACGGCCGCCAGGATTCGGACGCGCGAGCGCATAATACCCTGATCGGTCTAGATACGCCTCGTCCAGAGACACGGCGTTCGGGTGGCGTTGCAAATCGGCGGCGTAAAGGTCGACCACATAGCACAGCATTGCGTCGCGCCGCTCTTCGGTGTGAAACGCCAGCATTTCTCCGACGACGCGTGTTTCGCAAAACGGGTAGAACAGATATTCCGCGTTAAAGCCGTAATAGAACCAAACCCCGGATGCCGAAGCGATTACCGCGTTGACCGCCGTTTCCAGCGCGGCATCCTGAGCCATTTCATAATCGACACGGTGCACTGTTTCGCCAAGGTCCGGCGGCAGTTCAAACGCCGGGTGCAGGAAGGCGACGACCGAGGCAAAACCGCATTGCTGATGATGGCGCAACGTTGTGTCCAGCTCGACCGTATCTTCTGCAAAGATCAGCGCCACCGGCCCCGTGGTCAGTGCTGCACGCCCTCTGGTCAGGAAATCACTTAGTCCCGCGTATCGCATATCACTCCCTGCGCTGCGTTCCGTGCAGAGTCGGCGAATTTTGTGTGCATTGCAAGACAGGCTATTTTTGCGCTATGTGCCGCATTCAAAGCCCGCGCCGGAGATGCTGCCAATGACCGCCCCCAAAAAGCTGTTCATCAAGACGTATGGCTGCCAGATGAATGTCTATGACAGCGAACGTATGGCCGAATCCTTGGGCGGGCAGGGGTATGTTGCAACCGACACGCCCGACGATGCTGACATGATCCTGCTGAACACCTGCCATATCCGCGAACGCGCGGCGGAAAAGATCTATTCCGAACTGGGTCGCTACAAAGTGCTAAAGGCGGCCAATCCCGATCTCAGGATCGGCGTCGCAGGCTGCGTCGCTCAGGCCGAGGGGGCCGAGATCATGCGCCGCCAGCCGATTGTCGATCTGGTGGTCGGACCGCAGAGCTACCATCGCCTGCCCGAGCTTGAGGCCAAGGCGCGCAGCGGCAAGCGGGCGCTTGATACCGATTTTCCGACCGAGGACAAATTCGAGGTTCTGCGTCAGCGCCCCAAGTCGAAACGTGGCCCGACCGCTTTTCTGACAGTACAAGAGGGATGCGACAAGTTCTGCGCGTTTTGCGTGGTACCCTATACCCGTGGTGCAGAGATGTCCCGCCCGGCCAATCGGGTGCTGGAAGAGGCGCGCAATCTGGTCGAGCGCGGTGTCCGCGAGATCACCCTGCTGGGACAGAACGTCAACGCCTATCATGGCGCGGGCGAGGGGGGCGACTGGTCACTGGCGCGGCTGATCTGGGCGCTGAACGACGTCGACGGGTTGGAGCGTATCCGCTTTACCACCAGTCACCCCAACGACATGGCCGACGATCTGATCGAGGCGCATGCCGACTGCCCCAAGCTGATGCCGTATCTGCATCTGCCGGTTCAGTCTGGCAGCGACCGCATCCTCAAGCGGATGAATCGCGCACACACCGCCGACAGCTACCTGCGGCTGATCGACAGGCTGCGCGCGGCGCGGCCCGATATCATCATGTCCGGCGACTTTATCGTCGGCTTTCCCGAAGAGACCGAGACCGATTTTCAGGCCACACTCGATTTGATCGACGCGGTGGGCTATGGTTCTGCCTACACCTTCAAATATTCGACCAGACCCGGCACCCCGGCGGCAGAACGTCCGCAAGTCGATGAGGCCGTCAAGGATGAGCGCCTGCAACGGTTGCAGGCTCTGGTTGCGCGGCAGCAGCGGGCCACGCAGGACTCGATGATCGGGCGCGACGTTACAGTGTTGTTTGAGCGTGCAGGGCGGCAGCCGGGGCAGATGGTGGGCAAGTCGGAATACCTTCATGCGGTACATGTGACCGGCGCGGACCTCTCTCCCGGTCGTCTGGCACGGGTCAGAATTACCGAAAGCAGCACAAATTCTCTGGCCGGGACGGTGTTCCCTTCAGATGATGCGGTCTGAGAGTCCGGGCGCAAATCGCTGAATCTCAAGATATTTACACGATTTTGCATCAATGCCTCGGGCGGAACTAGTCACTGTTTCTCAAAAGGCCACAATATCTGGTAGTTTTTGCTTCACACACGCCGAATGTTTGCTAATGTATTGATTATAGTAAGTTTGCGTTGCGTGACGGGGACGCTGTCCGTGGCGTAGTGGGGGAAACAGCAAGAGGGACATTGGCTGTGGGTTATCGTATTTCCAAAGCCGTCCGCGCCGCACTTTCGGTCGCGGTTCTGGCAACCGCTGTGGGGATGTCATTTTTGACCCCCGCTTATGCCGACGGGGCGTCTGTGGACGCGAACACTCCGTTCATTTCGACCCAGAGCCGTGGCTCGGGTGAGCAGTATATTCCTGGCATTTGGGTCGATCCCGACGGGTGTGAGCATTGGGTCATGGATGATGGCGTCGAAGGGTTCATGACGCCGCATGTCACCCGTCAGGGTATTCCGGTCTGCCGTCGGAGCAATGTCTGCGGTGTGATGAACACCGATCAGTTTTTCGCCACCGACAAATACAAGATCCATTCAGCCGGGCGTCAACGGCTGGCCCAATTCTTTCAGTCATCCTCGGCGGTTGCGTTTGTGATTGCGGGTCATACCGACAGTCGTGCGTCTGACGAATACAACATGCGGCTCAGCTACAATCGCGCCAACGCGGTTGCTGCGGTGGGCAAAAGTGTCGGCGCCAATATCGTGGACGTGCGCGGTTACGGCGAACGCCAGCCAGCGGCGACCAACGCCACAACCGTTGGCATGTCCAAGAATCGCCGCGTCGAAATCATTTGCATCCAGTAAGGGACCAGAGACATGACATTTTCAAAATCTCTTCTGGTGCTGCCCCTGATCGGAGCAATGTCAGCCTGTGCCCCGGTCGGGCCAGACAAGAGCCATGACCAAAGCTTTTTCGACCGTGACGATCTGAGCGGCATGAAGGCCGGTATCTGGGTCGATCCCACGGGCTGCGATCACTGGATCATCGACGACGGTGTCGAGGGGTATCTTTCGGCCAGAATCGACAAATACGGTAAGCCGGTCTGCTCGGGTGTGGCATCGCCAACCTATATCCACGGCGATTTCAAGCAGGGTTCGACCAGCATCATCGGTGACCCACTCTGACCGCATGGCCAGTGTGCACATCACGTTTCAGACCGTGCAGCTGCCTGCTGCGCGGTCTTTTGCGTTTCAGTCCTGTGACAATCAGGGGCAATCCCTTGCCATCAGCGGCCGGGGTTGGCACCATATCTGTGACATAATGCGCCGGAGACATGCGTGAATACAGGCACCCAAGAGCCCCCCGTGGCCGAAGCCCTCATTGAATTCCCCGATAACCGCTTGTTGATCGAGCTTTGCGGAGAGTTTGACCGTAATCTAACCGATATCGAGACCCGGCTGGGCGTACAGATCCTGCGTCGTGGCAATCAGTTGGTGATTCTGGGCCCATCCGCAGCGCAGAACGAGACGCGCGACGTGCTGAATGCACTTTATAGCCGTCTCGAACAGGGCCGCCCCGTGGGGCAGGGCGATATCGACCGGCAGTTCCGTGTGGCCCCAGACGCACCCGGTCCGGTTGGTCAGCTCGAAATGTTCACGGGCGGCAAGGTTGAGATCAAGACTCGCAAGAAGCTGGTCGAGCCGCGCACCGACGCGCAAAAGGCCTATGTCCGGGCGCTGTTCCAGAACGAACTGGCTTTTGGCATCGGCCCGGCCGGTACGGGCAAGACCTATATCGCTGTGGCCGTCGGGGTGAACCTGTTGATCACCGGTCAGGTCGACAAGATCATCCTGAGCCGTCCGGCGGTCGAGGCGGGGGAAAAGCTGGGCTACCTGCCTGGTGATATGAAGGACAAGGTCGATCCCTATATGCAGCCGCTCTATGATGCGCTGAACGATTTCTTGCCGGGTAAGCAGCTTGCCAAGATGATGGAAGAAAAAGTGATCGAGATCGCGCCGCTGGCCTTTATGCGCGGTCGTACCCTGTCGAATGCTTTTGTGGTTCTGGACGAGGCGCAGAATGCCACCTCGATGCAGATGAAGATGTTCCTGACCCGCCTAGGCGAAGGGTCGCGCATGGTCATCACTGGCGATCGGACCCAGATCGACCTTCCGCGTGGTGTCGCATCGGGTTTGCGGGATGCTGAACGACTGCTGAACGCGATCCCCAAGATCAGCTTTAACTACTTCACGTCTAAGGATGTGGTGCGCCATCCGCTTGTGGCCGCGATCATCGAAGCCTATGAGAAGGACGAGGAAGCCACCTGATAGGTGATTTTGACCAATAGATATCTCGGGGGCCGGGGGGCGATCTGCGGGAATCATGCTGACAGACACCATCATAGACGCCAAAGCCTGGGCGGTTTGCGACATCGAATCGCTGGCAGAAACCGCGGCGGCGGCGGCTTTGGTGCATTTGAAGCTTGATCCCGTAGGGTATGAAATTGCAGTTCTGGCCTGTGATGATGCGCGGATTGCGGTGCTCAACGCTGATTTTCGCGGCAAGCCCGTGCCTACAAATGTGCTGAGCTGGCCGAGCTTTGATTTGGGGTCTGACGTGGCGGGCGATACACCGGCCGCGCCGCCAGCGGGCGCAAACGATGATCCCGAGGCCCTGGGCGATATTGCTATCGCCTTGGAAACCTGCGCAAAAGAGGCGGAGGAGGCTGGTAAGCCGCTCACGGACCATGTGACGCACCTGATCGTTCATGGCGTGCTGCACCTTTTGGGGTACGACCACATCCGTGACCCGGATGCCACGCTGATGGAAGGGCTTGAGGCCACCATACTTGGCAAACTGGGTCTGCCTGACCCATATACGACCGATGGGGCCTGACGCCCCGCCAACAGGACAGGATAGGATGGACGAGAGCGACGGCTCGTCTAACGCAGCGCCTGGCGCGCGTGAGACAGAAGACGACACGAAAGCTCCGGGATTTTTCCGGCGCATCGTAGGGGTGCTGAGCCCAACGGATTCCACGGGATCAGAGACCAACGGATCGGCGTTCAGCCTGATGCCGCTGGCGACACATGGCATGATGAACTTGCGTCGGATGCGGGTCGAGGATGTGTCGATCCCCAAGGCCGAGATTGTGGCCGTGCCAGATACCATTACCAAAGATGAGCTGGTCAAGGTGTTCCGCACCACGGGCATGACCCGGCTGCCGGTCTATTCCGGTACGCTGGACACGCCGATCGGCATGGCGCATCTCAAGGATTTTGCGCTGATGCACGGGTTTAATGGCGGGAAGACGCCATTTGATCTGGCCAAGATGGCGCGACCGCTGCTGTTTGTGCCGCCGTCCATGCCTATCGGTGTATTGCTGACCAAGATGCAGACCGAACGCCGCCACATGGCGCTGGTGATCGACGAATACGGCGGTGTTGACGGGCTGGTCACGATTGAGGACCTGATTGAACAGGTCATCGGGGATATTGAGGACGAGCACGACACCGACGAGGGCGAATTCTGGAAGCAGGAAAAAGCGGGCTGCTATCTGGCGCAGGCCAAGACTCCGCTTGATGAATTCGAAGCTGAGATCGGTATGCAGCTGACCGATGATGATCAGATCGACGCCGAAGAGATCGACACGCTGGGCGGTCTGGTGTTTGTGCTGTCAGGGCACGTCCCGGCCCGTGGTGAGATGGTTCCGCATCCTTCGGGGGTGGAGTTCGAGGTGGTCGATGCCGATCCGCGCCGGATCAAACGGCTGCGTGTGCGGATGCCGGGCAGCCCCGGTACCGCAGCCGCGACTGCCACCGCCGCTGCCAAAGGAACGGTCGAGGCCGGGCGTGCCTGAGCCACGCAGCTGGCACTCTGCCTTGCGGCTGCCGCTGGCACTCGGCGGGGGGCTGATCTATGCACTGGGGCAGGCGCCGTTCGATCTGTGCTATGTGGCGATACTGGCGCTCATCTCAGTGTTCGCGCTGATCCGGGTATATCCCAAGAGCTGGATAAGCACCGGCTGGGCCTTTGGTCTGGGCTATTTCGGATTGTCGCTTGGCTGGATTGTCGAGCCGTTTCAGGTGGACGCGGCGGCGACCGGCTGGATGGCGCCGTTTGCGCTGATCGGGATCGCGGCGGGGCTGGCGCTGTTCTGGGCAATGGCCTTTTGGAGTGCGCAGCAGACCGGACGGTTCTGGCATCTGGTGCCATTCTGGGCGGCGGCGGAATTGCTGCGCGCCTATGTCTTGACCGGATTTCCCTGGGGCCATGTGGCCTATGTCTGGGCACCGTCACCGGCGATCCAGTGGGTTTCACTGATTGGTGCGCATGGATTGGGCCTGGCCACGCTGGCGCTGGCTGCGTTTGCGGGCCATGCCGTAGCTGGGCGTTTATGGTGGCAGGGGATTGTTGCGGTGCTGGCGGGGTTTGTCCTGTTGATCGGTGGTTTTCTATTGCAGCCGCCTGCGTGGGATGTGTCGGGGCGGCCCGTGGTGCGGCTGGTGCAACCCAACGCGCCGCAGACCGAAAAATGGGATCGCGACCGCGTCCCGATGTTTTTTGATCGTCAGGTCGACTACACAGCGGCTCCGCCAACGGCTGGCAAGGCCGCGCCTTCGCTGATTGTCTGGCCGGAAACTGCCCTGCCGATGCTGCTGGAGAACGCGGGTGACGCACTGTTCGTGATCAGTCAGGCCGCAGGTGATGTGCCTGTCGTGCTGGGCATTCAGCGCAGCGACGGCGATAATTATTACAATTCGCTGATCGTTACCACGCCGGATGGCAGTTTTGACCAGCTTTATGACAAACATCATCTGGTGCCGTTCGGGGAATACATGCCGGTCGCAGATCTGTTTGCGCGGTTTAATGTCCTTGGCCTCGCGTCGCGGGCTGAAGGGGGGTATTCCGCCGGCGATGGTCCCGGCAGGCTTGATCTTGGGGCTGTGGGCACGGCGCTGCCGCTGATCTGTTACGAGGCGGTGTTTGCTCAGGATGTCTACGCCGCCGGCTATCGTCCTGACCTGCTGTTGCAAATCACCAACGATGCCTGGTTTGGCAGCTGGTCCGGCCCGTATCAGCATCTGGCGCAGGCCCGGATTCGCGCGATTGAGCAGGGCCTGCCGCTGGTACGCGCCGCCAATACCGGTGTCTCGGCGGTGATCGACGGCGGCGGGCGGGTCTTGGCGAGTCTGCCGCTGAACGAGGCGGGATATCTCGACTGGGGGTTGCCCGCGCCGGAACCGGCCACGATCTATAGCCGGACCGGGGATTTGCCGGTCTTTCTACTGTTGTTCCTGTTGATCGGTGGGGCACTGCTGACCCGGCGCAGGGATTCCGATTGATCCCGCCTCTGCGGGCGCGTAAGTCCTTCGGGACAAGAAAAATTCGTCACAACGGCTTCCTGACGTGGCGACAAACAATACCGGAGCACTCCCCCATGTCACGCAAGAACTACACGTTTACGTCCGAGTCCGTCTCGGAAGGGCACCCCGACAAGGTTTGCGACCGCATTTCGGATGCGATCCTTGATGCCTTTCTGGCTGAGGATCCGCTGGCGCGTGTCGCCTGCGAAACCTTTGCCACAACAGATCGCGTTGTCGTAGGCGGAGAAGTTGGTCTGACGGATCAGGACAAACTCGCCGAGTACATGGAGGCGGTGCCGGATATCGTGCGCGCCTGTATCAAAGACATCGGGTACGAGCAGGACAAGTTCCACCACGCGACGTGCGAGATCACCAACCTGTTGCACGAACAGTCGGCGCATATCGCCCAAGGGGTCACCGGCGGCGGCAACCGGGACGAAGGTGCCGGCGACCAGGGTATCATGTTTGGCTATGCCACCAACGAGACAGAGGCGCTGATGCCTGCGCCGATCCAGTATTCCCACGCGATTCTGCGCCGCCTGGCCGAAGTACGCAAATCCGGCGCAGAGCCGCTGTTGCGCCCAGATGCCAAATCGCAGCTTTCGGTGCGGTATGTGGACGGCAAGCCGGTTGGCGTCTCTTCGATCGTGCTGTCGACCCAGCATGCCGATTCAAGCCAGTCGAGCGATGATATCCGTGCCATCGTCGAACCCTATTTTCACGAAGTTCTGCCCGACGGCTGGATCACCGCCGACACCGAATGGTGGGTCAACCCCACGGGCACCTTTGTCATCGGTGGACCGGACGGCGACGCCGGCCTGACCGGGCGCAAGATCATCGTTGATACGTATGGCGGTGCGGCCCCGCACGGCGGTGGCGCGTTCTCGGGCAAAGATCCGACCAAGGTGGATCGCTCGGCGGCCTATGCCGCGCGCTATCTGGCCAAGAACGTCGTAGCGGCGGGCATGGCGGAACGCTGCACCATTCAGCTGAGCTATGCCATCGGCGTGGCGCGTCCGCTGTCGATTTATGCCGACACGCACGGCACAGGCGCAGTCGATCCGGCGCAGATCGAACGCGCCATTCCCAAGGTGATGGATCTGACGCCGCGCGGTATTCGCACCCATCTGGACATGAACAAGCCGATTTATGCCCGCACTGCCGCCTATGGCCATTTCGGGCGCGCGCCCGAGGCCGATGGCGGTTTCTCGTGGGAGCGTACCGATCTGGCCGAGGCGCTGAAAAACGCGATCTAGAGCGCAGGTCTCCACGGCAGTCTGATGCGCGCGGCGCTGCCGCCACGGGTCGGGCGTTGCGCCGAACCCAAGGGGCGGTTAAACGCACCGGCATGACGCAGGACACACACTCATCAGGCGCGCCGTGGCGCAATTTCTATGGACGCTTCAAGGGCAAGACCCTGCGGCCCAGTCAGGAAATCTATCTTGACGAGGATCTGGAGGCGCTGTCGCCGGGTCCCATCGGTTGGGAGGAAAACCCCGGGCGGGCGCCGCTGGATCTGACGCCAGTCTTTGACGGCGCGCCGGTCTGGCTCGAGATCGGGTTTGGCGGGGGCGAACATCTGGTGCATCAGGCGCAGTCCAACCCGCAGGTCGGTCTGATCGGATGCGAGCCGTTTATCAATGGCGTGGCGATGCTGTTGGGCAAGGTGCGCAAGGCCGAGGTACAGAATCTGCGACTCTATCCCGGCGATGTGCGCAACCTTTTTGACGTGCTGCCGGATGGGACCATCGACAAGGCGTTTTTGTTGTATCCTGATCCCTGGCCCAAAAAACGTCACCATCGGCGGCGGTTTGTGACGGAGGAATTCCTGGATCCGTTGCATCGGGTTTTGAAGCCGGGGGCAGAATTCCGCGTGGCAACGGATATTCCAGACTACGTTCGCCAGACCTTGCTAGAGGTGCCAAAGGCCGGGTTTGAGTGGCTTGCCGAGGGGCCACAGGACTGGCGCGACCCCTGGAAGGACTGGATTCCGACGCGATACGAGAAAAAGGCGCTGCGCGAAGACCGGGTGCCGCACTACCTAACGTTCCGCCGGGTCTGATCGCGGGTCCTGCGCGTTGAGCGACCGCTGCGTCGGCAAAGTCGGCAATGGACGCTGTCGGGGCGGGTTGCTATCACGCAGTGGAATTCACAGAGGAACACGCAATGTCCGCACATGGCACACCCATTCCGATGACCGCCGAACGTTCTGGCCCGCTGAAGGGGCAGGCGCATGTGCCGGGGGACAAGTCGATCTCGCACCGCAGTCTGATTCTGGGTGCGATGGCTGTGGGTGAAACCAGAGTAAGCGGCCTGCTCGAAGGGCAGGATGTACTGGACACGGCGACTGCGATGCGCGCCTTTGGTGCTGAGGTCACAGATCACGGCGCGGGAGTCTGGACCGTGAACGGCGTTGGTGTTGGCGGCTTTTCAGAGCCGGGGAATGTGATCGACTGCGGCAATTCAGGCACGGGTGTCCGATTGCTCATGGGGGCGATGGCGACCTCGCCGATTGTTGCGACCTTTACCGGCGACACCAGTCTGAACAAACGACCGATGGCGCGGGTCACGGATCCGCTGGCGCTGTTTGGCACGCAGGCTTTTGGTCGCTCGGGCGGTCGTTTGCCGATGACCATTCTGGGCGCGACCGATCCGGTGCCGGTTCGCTACACCGTGCCCGTTCCCTCGGCTCAGGTGAAATCGGCAGTGCTGCTGGCTGGCCTGAATGCCCCCGGCGAGACGGTCGTGATCGAGCGCGAAGCGACGCGCGACCATTCCGAGCGGATGCTGGCTGGCTTTGGCGCAGAGATCTCGACCGAAGTCACCGACGAAGGCCGGGTTATCACCCTCAAAGGTCGTCCCGAGCTGAAACCGCAGACCATTGTCGTGCCGCGTGATCCCAGTTCGGCAGCGTTTCCGGTCTGCGCGGCGCTGATCGTCGAAGGCTCGGACGTTCTGGTGCCGAATATCGGGCTGAATCCGACGCGTGCGGGGCTGTTCACCACCTTGCAGGAGATGGGCGCCGATCTGGTGTTCGAAAATCTGCGCGAAGAAGGAGGCGAGCCAGTGGCCGATCTGCGCGCCCGGTTCTCGCCCGATCTCAAAGGGATTGAGGTACCGCCCGACCGTGCCGCCAGCATGATCGACGAATACCCGGTCCTGTCGGTTGTGGCGGCGAATGCGCAGGGGCGCACCGTGATGCGCGGCGTCAAAGAATTGCGGGTCAAGGAATCCGACCGCATCGACGCCATGGCCAGCGGCCTGCGGCTGAACGGTGTCACGGTCGAGGATGGTCCGGACTGGTGGATCGTCGAGGGGCGGGGCCAGGGCGAAGTGCCGGGCGGCGCGCAGGTTCAGAGCCATCTGGATCACCGCATTGCGATGTCGTTCCTGATCCTTGGTATGGCCAGTAAACGCCCCGTCAGTGTCGATGATGGCAGTCCGATTGCCACCTCCTTTCCGATCTTCGAGCCGCTGATGGAGGCGCTGGGCGCGCACATAAAACGCGACGAGGCCTGAACCGGAGGCCTGAACTGGAGGGATGAATATGGCGTTCACAATTGCAGTCGACGGCCCGGCAGCTGCGGGCAAGGGCACGATCAGCCGGGCCGTGGCGGCGCATTTCGGCTTTGCGCACCTGGACACGGGGCTGCTCTATCGCGCGGTCGGGCGGCGGACTTTGGACGGGATCAAAGCGATAGACGCGGCGACTGTCCTGGTCGCCGAGGATCTTTTGGCCGATGATTTGCGCAGTCCCGAAGTGGCGCAGGCAGCATCAAAGGTGGCGGTCCTACCGGAAGTGCGCGCCGCATTGGTGGATTTCCAGCGCGCGTTTGCCCGCCGGTCCGGCGGTGCAGTGCTGGACGGACGCGACATCGGCACCGTGATCTGCCCCGAGGCCGAGGCCAAGTTGTTCATCACCGCGAGCGCCGAAGTGCGTGCGCAGCGCCGCTTTGCCGAACTGGTCGCCGATGGGGTGCGCACCGATTTCGACCGAGTGCTGTCGGATGTGTGGGAACGTGATGCGCGCGACATGGGTCGCGCCGACGCGCCGTTGCGTCCGGCAGAGGATGCGGTGCGGATCGATACATCGCAGATCGACATCGACGCGGCTGTGGCGCAGGCCATAGACGCCGTCAACCGGGCGCACCGATCCGACTGAATTCTCTGATTGCGTATTTGCCGACGGTAAGGCGGGTTCCGACGGTTCGTAATCGTCGGAACCCCTGACCAAGGTCAGTTGCGCTTGTGTGCGTTATGCACCGCATACCCGATGCCTCGCATGATACCAGACGCGTTTGACGGAAGCTTGATTGAAGCGTCCGCTATGGCAGCCCTCTCTCCGGAAAGGTCATCCCGGTTGAAATGAGAGGACAGGATCAACACAGTCAAAAGAGGATTCCTCTTGCGCAGCCTGATCAGTTTGGGGAGTGCCCTGTCGACATATCCCAACGCGTCCAGATCAACGGCGAAAACCGTCTTGTGCCCTGTTCCCTGACTTGCCGCACTAAACGCCAGCGACTTGGAGCGATACATATCATACGCACGGAATTCGCTGCCGATTCTGTCAAAAATCGACCCCAATCCCAAGTTCTTGCCGTGCAGCAGAATCAGGTCCATGTGCGACATGGTTCCAGACTCATTTTGGATTCGATCGTCCATTTTCTTGTCGAACGTATCGAAAAGCTGGTCGGACACATTTATCCCGTCCAGCCCGCCGCGCAGCGGAATGTGCGCATCCGGGTTGCGCCAAGCATTCGCGACCCGGTAGTTTGAAGTTTGTTGAAACTCGTCAAAAGAAAACTGGCTGAATGGAAGGTTCCTTTGCAACCGTGACATTTTCATGATTCCTCGCGTCGAGCCCCCGACCCAGTCATCACAACCTAAGGTTAACAGTTCCACCTTGGGTTGCAAGGTGATGGTTGTGCATGATAGGCAAGCTTTCGCTTAGGTTGAGCGATCTGAGCGAAAATTTGCTAAGTATTTACGAGTGGTTACGGAATAAAATTTTATTGATATTCTGTTTTTGGGCAAATAGACGCCGCTTGGCGTCAATTCGTGGAGCGAAAGAACATCACTCACCTCGCGGCGTACCCTGCAGGATGTCAGCCAAGGCGACCCGTGCACCGCAAAGCGCGCCTGGGTCGGGCGATGGATGTCGATCCCACGGCCCATTTTGCCAATTGCAAGAGCAGTCCACCACATTGCTTCCTTGCCATGATCCGCCTCAAGCGCTATAGCGCCCCCGTCGACAAGGCGAATAATGCCGCAGAACCAGAAGAACAGGCGGGGTTGGAACATCACCGGCCCCTTTCGTGTTTTGTGATCGCTACGACACATCCCATCCGCCCCAGGCGGAGCCAATCAAGACCGGCGGAGACAACCGCATGGCCAGTAAACAGACGTAAAGATAGGAAAACACAAACGTATGTGCGCTAAAGCATCAATGGAGGATTTCGAAGCCCTCCTTAACGAAAGCTTCGAAATGGACACCCCCGATGAGGGATCGGTTGTCAAAGGCAAGGTCATCGCCATCGAAGCGGGACAAGCCATCATCGACGTCGGCTACAAGATGGAAGGCCGTGTCGAGCTCAAGGAATTTGCGAATCCCGGCGAACAGCCCGACATTTCCGTCGGCGATACCGTCGAAGTGTTTCTGCGTCAGGTCGAAAACTCGCGCGGTGAAGCTGTCATTTCGCGTGAAATGGCCCGCCGCGAAGAAGCTTGGGATCGTCTCGAAAAGGCTTATGCCGACGACGCGCGCGTCGAAGGTGCGATCTTTGGTCGGGTCAAGGGCGGCTTTACCGTCGATCTGGGGGGCGCTGTTGCGTTCCTGCCGGGCTCGCAGGTTGATGTGCGCCCCGTGCGCGATGCAGGCCCGCTCATGGGTCTCAAGCAGCCGTTCCAGATCCTCAAAATGGACCGTCGCCGTGGCAACATCGTTGTATCGCGTCGCGCGATCCTCGAAGAATCCCGTGCTGAGCAGCGTGCCGAAGTTATCGGCAATCTGACCGAAGGTCAGGCTGTTGACGGCGTTGTCAAGAACATCACCGAGTACGGCGCATTTGTCGACCTTGGCGGCGTAGACGGCCTGCTGCACGTGACCGACATGGCGTGGCGCCGTGTGAACCACCCGTCCGAGATCCTGTCGATCGGCGAGACGGTCAAGGTTCAGGTCATCAAGATCAACAAAGAGACGCACCGTATCTCCCTTGGCATGAAGCAGCTTCAGGAAGATCCGTGGGACATGGTTGCCGGCAAGTACCCGCTGGAATCGTCGCACACTGGTCGCGTCACCAACATCACCGATTACGGTGCATTTGTTGAGCTTGAGCCCGGTGTCGAAGGTCTGGTTCACGTTTCGGAAATGTCCTGGACCAAAAAGAACGTGCACCCGGGCAAGATCGTGTCCACCTCGCAAGAGGTTGAGGTCATGGTTCTGGAAATCGACCAGGCCAAGCGCCGCGTTTCACTGGGTCTCAAGCAGACCATGCGCAACCCATGGGAAGTGTTTGCAGAAACACACCCCGAGGGCAAAGAGGTCGAGGGCGAGGTCAAGAACATCACCGAATTCGGTCTGTTCATCGGTCTCGAAGGCGAAATCGACGGCATGGTGCACTTGTCCGACCTCAGCTGGGACGAGCGCGGCGAAGAGGCGATCCAGAACTATCGCAAAGGCGATGTGGTTCAGGCCGTTGTCTCGGAAGTCGACATTGAGAAAGAGCGTATCTCGCTCTCGATCAAGGCACTGGGTGGCGACAAGTTCTCCGAAGCGGTTGGCGGCGTAAAGCGCGGCTCGATCGTGACGGTTGAAGTCACCGCGATCGAAGATGGTGGCATCGAGGTCGAGTACGAGGGCATGAAGTCCTTTATTCGCCGCAGCGACCTGTCGCGTGATCGTGCCGAGCAGCGCCCCGAGCGGTTCTCGGTTGGCAACAAGGTCGATGTGCGCGTGACCAATGTTGACGCGAAGACCCGCCGTCTGGGTCTGTCGGTCAAGGCGCGCGAAATCGCCGAAGAGAAAGAAGCCGTCGAGCAATTCGGATCGTCCGATTCGGGTGCGTCGCTGGGCGACATTCTTGGTGCGGCGCTCAAACGCGACGAGTGATCCGGCAAATACACATTAAATAAGCAGAGGCCCCGGCGGAAATGCCGGGGCTTTTTGCGTTTTAAAACCGAATCGCCGCAGTGCGGAAGATCAGCGAGTAGACGCCCCGCAAGCCGATTCAGATGCGCAATTGCGCGCCGATTGCGGCACATTACAGTGGACGTCGCGCAAAGCGCTTGCAATTAATGGGTTTTCCTGCGTGGATCAGGTTTCTGTTTTGAGGATATCAACGTATAGTCTGGGCATAAGAAATGGCCCGAAGGGCGCTGAGGGGGATGCGAGACCATGATTAGGTCTGAATTGATCCAGAAGATTTCTGACGACAATCCGCATTTATACCAGCGGGATGTAGAGCGGATCGTAAACACGATCTTTGACGAGATTACGGATGCCATGTCACGTGGCGACCGGGTGGAGTTGCGCGGTTTTGGCGCCTTTTCCGTCAAGAAGCGTGATGCCAGGGTGGGACGAAATCCGCGCACCGGGGAATCGGTCGAAGTTGAGGAAAAGCATGTGCCATTCTTCAAGACCGGAAAACTGCTGCGCGACAGACTGAACGGAAAATAAACTGATGCGTTACATCCGCTATGCCTTTTTGGCGGCCCTTGCGATTGTGCTGATCTCGGTTGCGCTGGCCAACCGGGAGCTTGTCACGCTAAAGCTGCTGCCGGGGGACTTGTCGGTCCTGCTGGGTATGCAGGAGACGATCCAGCTGCCGATGTTCTTGGTGATCTTTGGCGGCATCGTTGCGGGTCTTCTGATCGGCTTTGTCTGGGAATGGCTGCGCGAGCACAAGCACCGCGCCGAAGCCAGCCGCCGCCAGTCCGAGGTCAAGCAACTCGAACGAGAATTGCGCCGGGTTAAAGGCCAGCGGGACAAGGACAAGGACGAGGTTCTTGCCCTGCTGGACGAGGCAGGCTGAGGCGTCGGACTGACGTAACGCCCGAGTGGTTCCTTGGGTTGCCTGTCTTTGCTCGCGACCCGCACGACCGGACGTTTGTCGCAGATGATGGAACAGAGGCCCTCATGGCTGATATACGTGTGAAAATCTGTGGGCTGCGGCAGCCGTCCGATGTGACGGCGGTTGCGCAAGCCGGGGCGGCTTATGCAGGGTTTGTATTCTTTCCGAAATCGCCGCGCCACGTGACCATGGTTCAGGCGCGTGAACTCGCCATATTGGCGCCAGTGGGATTAGCCAAGGTCGCGTTGGTGGTCGATGCAGATGATGCCCTGCTGGACGAGATTGTCGCCCAGGTGCCTCTGGACCTGTTGCAACTGCATGGACGCGAAACCCCGGAGCGGGTGGTGGCGATCAAGGCGCGCTATGGTTTACCTGTGATGAAAGCCGTGGGGATTGCCGCATCCGAAGACCTGCCTGCGCTGGACATCTATGGCAAAGTCGCCGACCAGTTGTTGGTCGATGCGCGGCCACCAAAAGGCGCAGAATTGCCCGGCGGCAATGGGCTGGCGTTTGACTGGCGGCTGATCGCGGGGCGGCGCTGGCCTGTGCCGTGGATGCTGGCCGGGGGATTGACGCCTGCCAATGTGGCCAAGGCGATTTCGCTGACCGGCGCGCGACAGGTCGATGTCTCATCTGGCGTGGAAACCGCGCCGGGGGTCAAGGACGCTGGGCTGTTCCGCGATTTTGTTGCCGCCGCACGCATTGAACTGGCTGTGCCGAAGCTCTGATCCGATGGGTCAGAGCCAGCTTTCGCGGTCGGTTCCCACGGCTTCAGCCACCGTTTCAAACCCGTCGCGCGCCAGCAGATCGTCCAGCCCCCGCGCGATCTTTGGCACCAGCGACAGACCTGAATAAATCAGCGCAGTGTATAGCTGCACAGCCGAAGCCCCGGCACGAATTTTGGCATAGGCCTGTTCCGCGGATCCTACGCCGCCAACGCCGATCAGTGGCATCTGGCCCTTGGTCAGCAACGACAGCCGCGCCAGCACCCGTGTCGAGCGGTCAAACAGCGGCTGACCGGACAACCCACCCGGTTCAGCCGCATGCGCCGAGCGCAGGCCAGAACGATCCAGCGTGGTGTTGGTGGCGATGATGCCCGATATGCCCGAGCCCATGGCAACATCGGCAATATCCTTGAGCGCGCCAAGCTCCATGTCCGGCGCGATCTTGAGAAAGATTGGCAGCGGCCCGCTCTGATTATCACGCGACACTCCGTCGCGCGCGGTCATCACACCGTCGAGCAGACCGGCCAGCGCCGCCTTGCCCTGAAGATCGCGCAGACGTTCGGTATTGGGCGAGCTGACATTTACCGTCGCAAAGTCGAGCCATTGACCGCAATGCGCCAGCACACGGGCAAAATCGCCGGCCCGGTCGGCGCTGTCCTTGTTCGCACCAAGGTTGAGGCCGATCACTGCATCTTTCGGGCGCATGGCGAGGTGCGTGGCCATCGCCTGCATCCCGTTGTTGTTAAAACCAAAGCGGTTGATCACTGCGCGGTCTTTGCCCAGACGATACAGCCTTGGTCGTTGATTGCCGGGCTGCGGGCGCGGCGTTGTGGCCCCTGCCTCGACGAATCCGAAGCCAGCACGGCTGAGCGGTGCCAGCACGACGGCGTTCTTGTCAAAGCCGGCGGCAAGGCCGATGGGGTTGGCCAGCGACAAGCCGCCCAGTTCTGTGCGCAGCCGCGCCGAGGTCACAAGTCCCGGCAGCGGCACCAGCCCGGTTTGCAGTGCCCGCAGCGCAAGGCCATGCGCGATTTCCGGATTGATCCGGTGCAATACCGCGAGGCCTGCGCGCTCAACGATCACAGCGTCACACCGTCGAATTGGTGTTGTCCGTCCTGAAGCGGTAGGTCCCGTACCCAGACCACATCCGCCACCCGCAACTTTCGGTAGAGATGAGGGAACAGCGCGCCGCCGCGCGACACCTCCCATTTCAGGTCATCGCCCAGCGCGTCGGCGTCGATGGCGAGCAGTTTCAGCCCACCCACTCCGGCGAAATGTTTGGCAGCGGTCACGGCGACCTGATCACCGGTCGAGAAATGCACATAGCCGTCAGCAAGATCGACAGGCGCGCCAGCCGTCTCACCAGCGGCGACAAGGGCATCATATTCGGCGGCACGGAATAATTTGTAGATCAGGATCATAGCCATCGTCTTGCCGTGTGGGATGGCGCGCGTCAAGCGGTCAGGCGGCAACATCGCACGACTGCTTTCCTTGGCGTCGCCGCGATGGGCATTGCATAGGCTTTGACTCCCTTCGCGCTGCGTTGCAACATCCCGCCAGAGTGACCCCACAGAGAGGAAATCCAATGTCTTTTCGTCTTATGACCAGCGCCGCGGTGCTGGCACTAAGCGCTGGTGCCGCCAGCGCCGACTATTCGCTGACGATTCTGCACACCAATGATTTTCATGCCCGGTTTGAGCCGATCAGCAAATACGATTCGGGTTGTTCGGCCGAGGACAACACTGCTGGCGAATGCTTTGGCGGGTCGGCGCGCTTGGTGACGGCGATCGAGGCGGCGCGGGCGCGGTCGAACAATTCGATCCTTGTCGACGGCGGTGATCAGTTTCAGGGCACGCTGTTTTATACCTATTACAAGGGCAAGCTTGCCGCCGAAATGATGAACAAGATGGGCTATACGGCGATGACCGTGGGCAACCACGAATTCGACGACGGCCCAGAGGTGCTGCGCGGCTTTATGGATGCGCTGGATTTCCCGATCCTGATGTCCAATGCTGATGTGTCGGGCGAGGAAATGCTGGCTGGCAAGCTGATGAAATCGACCGTGATCGAACAGGGCGGCGAAAAGATCGGCTTTATTGGCCTGACGCCGCAGGACACCGATGAACTGGCCAGCCCCGGCCCGAACGTGACCTTTTCCGATCCCGTGGTTGCCGTGCAGGGTGAGGTCGATAAGATGACCGCCGAGGGCGTGAACAAGATCATCGTGCTGTCGCACTCCGGCCTGAAAGTGGATGAACGCGTCGCTGCTGAAACAACCGGCGTCGATGTGATCGTCGGCGGGCATGACAATTCGCTGCTGTCCAATACCATCGAAGGTGCCAAGGGTCCGTATCCTGTCATGGTCGGCGACACCGCGATTGTGCAGGCCTATGCCTATGGCAAATTCCTGGGCGAACTGAATGTGACCTTTGACGACGACGGTGTGATCACCGAGGCCGTCGGAGAGCCGATTGTACTAGACGGAGGCGTTGCCGAGGATGAAGGCACCGTCGCCCGCATAACCGAAGCTGCCGCGCCGCTGGAAGAAATCCGCAACAAAGTGGTCGCCGAATCCGCCGAAGCGATTGTCGGTGACCGGGATGTCTGTCGTGCGATGGAATGTTCGATGGGCAACCTCGTGGCGGATGCGATGCTGGCACGGGTTGCCGATCAGGGCATCCAGATCGCCATCGCCAACTCGGGTGGTCTGCGGGCGTCGATTGACGCCGGTGAGGTCACGATGGGCGAAGTGCTGACGGTGCTGCCGTTCCAGAACACGCTGTCGACATTCTTTGTTAGTGGTCAGATCGTGATCGACGCACTGGAAAACGGTGCTAGTCAGATCGAAGAAGGCGCCGGCCGTTTTGTGCAGGTGGCAGGCATTACGCTGACGATTGATCCGGCAGCCGAGCCGGGCAGCCGCGTATCCGATGTCATGGTGGCTGGTGCGCCGATTGACCTCGGGGCGACTTACGGACTGGTGTCGAACAACTATGTCCGCAATGGTGGTGACGGTTTCAAGATGTTCGTAGACGCCACGGACGCCTATGATTTCGGTCCGGACCTTGCCGATGTCACCGCAGAATATCTGGCGGAAAATGCACCGTACACGCCCTACACCGATGGCCGCATCACGCTGAAATAACCGGCCTTAGGGCCCTAATGACCAGGCGCATCCTGCGAGGGGTGCGCCCGGTTGCGGTTTGCCCTGCCGCGGCATCGCTTGGCTTCCTGCGCTGCCCGTGCCAGTTTGTTTGCGGTAAAACTCAGCGGATGCAGCAGGGCGGGCAAGGCGGATGGTCACGGTTCAGGAACAATACGAAGCCTACCCCTATCCCGAACGCGATCCGGCGGACGAAGCCAAGCGGCTGATCACCGGCTCGCCGTCGCACCCGCTTGAAATCGACCATTTCCTGTTTCAGGGACGCCGCGACTGGTCGAAACCGTTGCGCGCACTGGTAGCGGGGGGCGGAACCGGCGATGGTTTGGTCCAGCTCGCGCAAGTGTTGACGAGCGCCGGACGCCCGTATGAGATCACCTACCTTGACCTGTCCAAAGCCTCGCGTGCGATCGCCGAGGCGCGGGCGAAGGCACGCGGATTACACGGCATCACCTTTGTCACTGGCAGCCTGCTCGATGCGCCGGACCATGGGCAGTTCGACTATATCGATTGCTGCGGCGTGCTGCATCACCTGCCAGATCCCGCGGCAGGTTTTGCGGCGCTACGGGCGGCCCTGGCACCGGGGGGCGGACTGGGGTTTATGGTCTATGCGCCTTATGGTCGTTCGGGTGTCTATCCGCTGCAAGAAGCCTTTGGCACATTGTTGGGCGATCTGCCCCCGGCCGAACGTCTGGCCCGCGCCCGCAAGATCGTGGCTGATCTGCCCGAAAGCCATCCGTTCCGCGCCAACAAAAACCTCACGGATCATCAGCAGAGCGATGCCGGGTTTTATGATCTGTTGCTGCACAGTCAGGACCGGGCCTATGACGTTATCGGGCTCAACACGGTTCTGCAGGACAGCGGCTGGCAGTTGTTGTCTTTTGCGACGCCCGCGCTTTACGATCTGGCGCGCTATGCGCCGGTGCCCAAAGGGATGCCGCCACTGACCGCAAGGGCACTGGCGGAAAAGCTGAACGGAACGATCAAGATGCATGTGGCCTATGCGGTGCCAAGAGGCGATACTCGCAAAGTGGCGGGCGGTGCCGACCGCGCGCTGATCCCGCATCTGCGCGGCGTGGCCCCTCAGGCGTTGGCGCAGGCCGTGGCGCGGGGCAAAGCTCTGCCGTTGTCGCTCGGTGGATTAAAGACGCGGCTGACCTTGCCAACGGCATCCGCCCCAGTGCTGGCGCAGATCGACGGACGGCGTTCACTTGCGCAAATTGCCACCGCAATCCGGTTGGACCCGATCAGCTTTGGCGCAACCTGGGGGCGGCTCGGGGCAGAGCTGGCCGACTGGGGTGTCCTGCTGTATTCTGCGCTGGACGGCACGCGCTGACGGTGTCGAGCTGGCTCCGTGACCCCGCAGCAGGGGCCACTGAACAACCAGACATGCGCCGATGTGGGTGCCGTGGAAAGCCGCTAGGCAGGGCGTGATTAGTTCGTCGGGGTCGGGATATCGCCACCCACCGTTTCAGAATCGGTATTTGTGGGTTTGCCATCTGAGCCCAGATCGACGGGTGCCGGATTGACATAGTCAATTAGACCAGAGGCCGCGTCGACCACTTCCGAATTGGTGCTAACAGTCAGGAGACCGCCGAGGTCAAGAAGGCGGTTGTCATAAGCAGACTGCATCCCGTCAACCACTTCCAGCACGAAGGAGCCATTCGTTGCCAAAAGCCCGGTGGTCCAGGTGCTGTCAGTTGCGGTCGCCGCCATGGGGATTGGGTCTTGGTTGACAAATCGCACAGTATCGCCAGGAAGGACGTAGACGGTCGAAGGGAAATAGCCTTCTCCCAGCATGACGACATAATGTTCCTCAGCGTGCAGCGGTGCCGTAAGACTGGCGAGGACCAGAACGGAATAAAGACCGGTTTTGCGCAGCATGACATGCTCCTTGGTTTTAGTCGACGGCCCCACCCGTGTCGGTTAGTTGGGAGATAGCCTCCGATTCTGGCAAAATTGCGGCGCATTTTACGTGATGTGGGCGCTACGGTGTCACGCACAGATGCCTGTGCTCCGGGGGCGCGGCGTTGCCCGTTGGGGTCCGCGTGCGCTAGGACTGACAGGGCAGCGATATATGAGCCACAGCGTCGGCCCTATTTCCGAAAGCTATGGGACACCGCGTTCGAGCAGCACGGAACCGACAGAATAGCCTGCGCCAAAGGAACAGATCAGCCCCAGATCACCGGGCGTGAGGTCGCGGGAGTGTTTGGCAAAGGCGATGATCGACCCGGCGGACGACGTATTGGCATAATCCTGCAAGATGTTGGGTTGCTCACCCGGCTCCGGCTCGCGTCCCAGCACCTTGCGCCCGATGAAATCGTTCATCGTCTTGTTGGCCTGATGCAGCCAAAGCCGACGCAGGTCATCTGCCGTGATATTTTCATCCTGAAGGTGGGCGACGATATGCGCCGACACCATCGGTAAAACCTCTTTGAACACCTTGCGACCATTCTGCATGAACTGCATGTCGCGCCGGTCTGCGGTTCCGTCTGGTCGCGTGCGCCGCAAAAAGCCGTTGTTGTTGCGGATGTTGTTCGAGAACTGCGTGGCGCAACGGGTCGAACGGACAATGAAATGCGCGCCGCTTGCATCCTCGGCCCGCTCGATCACCAAAGCTGTGCAGACGTCACCAAAAATGAAATGGCAGTCGCGGTCGCGCCATTCCAGATGGCCCGAGCAGATCTCGGGGTTGACCACCAGCGCGCAGCGCACCGATCCCGCGCGGATCATGTCAGCCGCCGCCTGTATGCCGAATGTGGCCGAGGAGCAGGCCACATTCATGTCAAAGGCAAAACCGCCCGCCCCCAGCGATTGCTGGATCTCGATTGCAATGGCGGGGTAGGCGCGCTCGTGGTTGGATGCGGCGCAGATCACCAAATCGACGTCGGGCCCGGCGCGCCCGGCCTCTGCCAGCGCCTTGGTGCAGGCATCCAGCGCCATTTCTGCCATGATTCCGGGCTCGTCATCCGAGCGTTGCCGCAGACGGGGATACATTCTGTCAGGGTCAAGGATACCGTCCTTGTCCATCACATACCGCTGTTCGATGCCGCTTGCACTTACGATGAAATCGGCACTCGACGGCCCGATCTCGGTCACGTCCCCCGCCGTAATTTCTGCCGCATGTTCCGCATTAAACCGATCCGCATAGGCGTTGAACGCCACCACAAGTTCATCATTGGTGATGGTGAGTTCGGGCGTAAACACACCGCTTCCGGTAATCGCTGGCTGAAACATGCTGTACTCCTTAACTGCGCCCGACCTCACCTCACGCTGCCTGTGGGGTCAAGTGGAACGCTGCGCAATCGGGACTGTGACGCCCTGCCTTCTTCTCTTTCTAAATACGCAAAAAGAACGTTCGCGACCCGCACCGCCGTCCGGTCAGTGCATCCGGCCGCCCAGCGGCACACCCTTGTCTGGCGCCAGCAGCACAATCGCACCATCTGCGTCCGCCACCCCCAGAACAAGCACCTCTGACATAAACGGCCCGATCTGGCGCGGCGGGAAATTCACTACTGCCATCACCAGCCGCCCGACCAGCGTTTCGGGTGTATAATGGACAGTGACCTGAGCGCTGGTTTTTTTCTCACCCAACTCAGGGCCAAAATCGATCCACATCTTGATTGCGGGTTTGCGTGCCTCTGGAAAGGGTTCGGCGCGCGTCACGCGCCCGGCGCGAATATCGACCGCTAAAAAATCATCAAATGAGATTTCAGCCACGGGCCAGCGCCCTCGACCGATCTGCCGCCGCTTCGACAGTTGCCCGCATCAAAGGTGGCAAACCGGAATCCGCGTCCATCAAAACCTCTAGTCCAGCCTGCGTTGTGCCATTGGGACTGGTCACGTTGACGCGCAACTGGCCGGGATCTTCACCGCTTTGCATCGCCAGCGCCCCAGCGCCCGCCACAGTCGCCCGCGCCAGTTGCAAGGCCAGCGTCGGGGCCAGCCCCTGGGCCACCCCCGCGGCAGCAAGGCATTCGATCATGTGAAACACATAGGCCGGACCCGAGCCGCTGACGCCGGTCACAGCGTCCATCTGGCTTTCATCGTCAAGACGTACAACTTCGCCCACCGCGCCCAGCAATACCTCGGCTTGCAGCATCGCGTCATCGTTCACATGCGCGTTGCCGATGATCGCTGTGATGCCCTGACCGACGGCGGCGGGCGTATTGGGCATCGCGCGGATGATAGGAGTACCCGCGCCCAGCAATGTTTCGAAACTTGCGATGGTGATGCCCGCTGCCACCGACAGGAACACGGCGCCGCCCCCGCCTAGAGCACGAAGTGCGGGAAGAGCATCCGACATCATCTGCGGCTTGACTGCCACCAATACGACCGCGGGCGAAGCAGGCAGTTCCTGGTTGAGGTGTACCCCCTGCGCCCGGACCCAATCCGAGGGGTGCGGATCCTGCACCCAGACCGATCCTGCGGGCAGCCCACGTGCCAGCCAACCCGCCAGCATAGCCGATCCCATCTTGCCGCATCCCAGCAGGACAAGCCCGCGTCGTGCCAGTTCAGTATCTTGCATCGAAATTTCCCCCGCCTGTGTAACGGGGAACAGGACTACGCGCGACCGTAGGCTTCTGCAATGGCGACCTGCAGCGCTTGGACCGGGGTCTGTTCGCTCCAGACCATCAGTTGGAATGCCGGGTAGTAGCGTTCGGCGCTCAGCACCGCAGCGGTGATCAGCGTGTCGATCTGCTCGGGGCTTGCCACCTGACCGCCTGTCAGAACCAGACCATAACGGTACACCATCAGCTTTTGCGCGGCCCAGTACGAAAACGCCCCGGCCCAGCACTGATCGTTGACGGCATTGAGGCCTTCGTAAAGCGCGGGCAGGCGATCCTCTGGCGGCTCCATTTCAAAGGTGCAGATCATCCGCAGAGTTTCGTCATAGCTGGACCAGGCTAGGGTGATGGAATATGTGCGCCACTGACCTTCAACGGCCATGGCAATCTGGTCATCCCCGACGCGGTCAAAGTCCCATTCGTTGTGCTCGGCCAGATGCTCGACGATGTCGATGGGATGAACCTCGTCTTCCAGGTACTGCTCTGATATCGCCATGGCGCCACCTCGTTTGTTGTGTAGCGTTGGGGGTTGGCACCGCCCCAATCGCTAGGTGCCTGCTCTAGGGTGCGGGGAAGGCCCCGCGACCCTTACCATATATGGTGGCAGTCCAGGCCGTGACCTGTAAAGCGATTTTTTTGTGAATGCCGCAATAAGTTGTGGATGAAACGAAGGTATGCCCAACATCCGGCCTGAATGTGGATAAGCGGTAGGTATTCTGCCGGGTGAGCCGCAATATAGCGTGACAGGCAAACCCTCACAGTTCGACACGGATATTTTCGGCAGGCTTGTTTTCAGTCTCTTAGTTGCAGGATCTCTCGATCCGGTTGCGGTTGTCGGACCATGATCCGACCTCTCGAACTGCGGGACGATTCGGGCCCAAGCCCGGTGGAGCACCCAGTGCCCGTTCCAAAGCGCGGACAGGTGGCCCCCGTCAGCGTCGGCGTGTCGACCCACCTGCATTTGGCCTGCGCGCCGCGACAACTACTGGACTAGGTCGTTCAAGTGAGGCGTAATGGCGCGCGGCCCGCAGGTCTAGGAATTGTACCCTAGGTCCCAGACCGAACGTCGCGCGACAAACCCACAGACCCAGAGGTGGTAAATCAGCTGAAAACCGGCTGCTACTCTGACCAGCTCACGCCGGTCAGGTCCGTCGCCTGGGTCGGCTGATTCAGCCACAGACCGCGCAGACGCGCGTCGGCGACCGTGGGATAGGCCAGCTGAAACAGATAGGCGTTGACGTAATCTTTGGCGATGATCTCTTGGGCCTGCGTCATCAGACCCGAGCGTTCCGCGGGATCGGTTGTCGCGGTAAGGGTCTGCATCAGCTGTTGAAATGTCGGATTGTTGTACTGAAAGTAATATTCGGGCCGGGCGTAGATGTTGATATCGGCGGGTTCGGTGTGGCTGATGATGGTTAGGCCAAAGTCTTTGCCGCGAAACACTTCCTCAAGCCACTGCGCCCATTCCAGATTGGTGATCTCTGTGGTGATCCCAACCTCGGCCAGTTGTGCGGCGATAATTTCGCCTCCGCGCCGGGCATAAGACGGCGGCGGCAATTTCAGCGTTGTGCTGAAGCCTTCGGCCAGTCCGGCATCGGCCAGCAGGGTGCGGGCCAGATCAGGGGCGAATTGCGAGATTCCGGTCAGATCAACGTAGTCAGGGTTGTGCGGCGCAAAATGGGTGCCAATCGGGGTGCCTAGGCCAAACATCGCACCGTCGATGATTGCCTGACGGTCGATCGCATGGGCCACCGCCTCGCGGACCAGGACGTTGTCAAACGGCGGCTCAGCGTTGTTCATCGCCAAAATCGTCTCGCCCTCGGTCGACCCGATAAGGACCTGAAACCGGGGATCCGCTTCGAATTGTGGCAGGTTCTCGGGGGCGGGAAAGCCGACAAAGGCGTCGATATCCTGTGCCATCATCGCGGCAAACGCGGCGGTTGGGTCGGAAATGAACTTGAACGTGGCGTTGGTCAGCGCGGGTTTGGCCCCCCAGTAACCGGGGTAGGCCACCAGGTCGATCCTGTCCCCCTGCACCCAGTTTGCGAATTTAAAGGCACCTGTGCCGATCGGCGCGGTCTTGATATCGGTAATCGATTCCGGGGCGACAATGACGGCATCCCCCCAGGCCATATTGAACAGAAACGCGCCATTCGGCTGGCTAAGTGTGACCTGAACGGTCAGCGGGTCGATCACGACAACATCCGCGATATCAGAAAATAGCGCCTTTTGCGCGTTGACACTGTCGTCGGCGCGGGCGCGATCCAGGCTGAATTTGACGTCTTCGCCGTCCATCGTAGAACCGTCATGAAAGGTGACGCCATCCTGCAGGGAAAACGTATAAGTCAGCCCGTCGTCGCTGATTGTCCAGTTTGCGGCGAGGCCGGGAATGACCGCGCCATCTGGCGCAAAGCGGGTCAGCCCCTCGAACACGTTGGAATAGACCACAGAATCAATAGCCCCGGCCGCAGCAGATGTCGGATCCAGGTGCGGCGGCTCAAGCTGTACGGCGATGGTAAGGTCGGTCTGCTGCGCCTGCGCCGCAAATGCTGTCATCAGACAGGCAACGGCGACGGGTCCAAAGATCCGGTGATTCATATGAGGTCTCCTGAAAGAGGGGCGTGGCGGCGAATAGGCGCAACTGTCGGATGGAATCGCCCAGGTCGCAAGCCTCAGTGGCATCTTGCACCGAGCGAAACACTGGTAGCCGACTTAAGGAATTGCTAGGAGCATCACGCATCAAGCCTGTGAGGAGGCCCCAGACATGAGCGCAACAGCCCGCAAATCTGCGCCGCTGCCAGACGACATTCGCGCCCGCAAGGGCGGCACGCCGATTGTATCGCTGACCGCCTACACCACGCCGATGGCCGAACTGATGGACGGGATCTGCGATTTTGTCCTGGTGGGTGATTCCGTCGGGATGGTGCTGCACGGTCTGCAGTCGACCCTTGGCGTGACGATGGAAATGATGATCTTGCACGGGCAGGCGGTGCGGCGCGGTCTCAAGGCGTCGATGCTGGTCATGGACATGCCCTTCGGATCTTACGAGGAAAGCCCGCAACAGGCCTGTCGCAATGCCGCGCGGATCATGGCGGAAACCGCAGCAGGGGCGGTCAAGCTTGAGGGGGGGGTCGCCATGGCCGACACGATTGCCTTTCTCGTGGCACGGGGCATTCCGGTGATGGCCCATATCGGGCTCACGCCGCAGTCGATCAACACGCTGGGCGGCTACCGCGTGCAGGGGCGCGGCGCCGAGGCCGAGGCACTGCTGGCCGATGCGCGGGCAGTGACACAGGCCGGTGCCTTTGCCGTTGTGCTTGAGAAGGTGCCGGAAACGCTGGCAAACCGGATTACCTCCGAAGTGACAATCCCGACGATCGGTATTGGCGCATCAAGTGGCTGCGACGGGCAGATCCTTGTGGTGGACGACATGCTGGGGCTTTTTACCGCGTTCAAGCCCAAGTTCGTCAAACGCTATGCGCATCTAGGTGAAGCGGCTCGCGCCGCAATCCAGGACTACGCCAATGAGGTGCATGATCGCCGTTTTCCCGGCCCTGAGCATGTGTTCGCGGACAAGGCACCGGTGAAAACAGGACCGGCAAAAACGACGCCGGAGCAAACAGCGTGATCCTGCGCACGTTGGCGGACCTGCGCGCGCAGGTCGCAGCCTGGAAACGCGCGGGCGAATCTGTGGGCGTCGTTCCGACCATGGGCGCGCTGCATCAGGGACACCTGTCGCTCGTAAGCGCCGCCAAGCAAGCCTGTGATCGGGTGATTGTGACCATCTTCGTGAATCCCAGGCAGTTTAATTCGCCCGAGGATCTGGCGAATTATCCTCGTACGGAAATCGAAGATGCGCGCAAACTCGCCCCCCTCGCAGTCGATGTGGTCTATGTGCCCGACGGCGCGCAGATGTATCCCGAGGGATTTGCGACTACGGTCTCTGTAGGTGGGCTGACAGATGTGCTCTGTGGCGCGAACAGACCCGGGCATTTCGACGGGGTAGCGACGGTGGTGACCAAACTCTTCACCCAGACACAGGCGGATCGCGCCTATTTTGGCGAAAAGGATTACCAGCAGGTGCAGGTGGTCACGCGACTGGCGCGCGACCTGGATCTGCCGATCGCGGTGGTGGCCTGCCCGACGATCCGCGAAGAGGACGGGTTGGCAATGTCGTCGCGCAACCTGTTGCTGTCTGACCGCGCCCGTGTCTACGCGCCAGAACTGCATCGCGCGATGAAGGAACTGGCGCAAGGGCTGATTGCGGGCAAAGATCCCACCCTGCTGCATATGCAAGCCAAGGCGCGTTTGGACCGGGCGGGATTCACCAAGGTGGAATATCTTGACCTGCGGGCCTGCGACGACCTCAGCCTTCTGGAGACTCCTGACCGTCCCGCGCGGCTCTTGGCTGCGGCCTGGTTGGCCGGGGTGCGTCTGATCGACAACATTGCAGTCGGGTAACGACACAACAACGGGCGTGGCGTGAAAACAGAGCTGCGTATTTGGAAAGAAGAGAAGTGTGGGCGAAGCGCGCCTTGGACTTCTTCTCTTTCTAAATACGCAAAAGCGACATTTGCAACCGGCGCGGCGTCAGGTGAGGAGCAGTGCCTCAAGACTGCATGCCATGACACAGGCGCTGTCGAGCATGTCGACAATGCCGATCCACTCATCCGGTTGGTGGGCCAGTTCCAATTCGCCCGGACCATAGGCGATACAATTCTTGAGGCGTCCGATGCGGTCGATATGTTTCTGGTCGTAGCTGCCCGGCGACGCGACATAGGTTGTGTCCTGCCCCAGCGTATCGCGGATCGCTGCGGCGACGGTGGTGACGATTGGTGCGGATTTGTCGGTCATCGACGGCAGCACGCGGTTTAGTTCGCGCAGGGAATAGTCAAAGTCCGGACGCCGGGACTTGAGGTCATCAAGCAGGGCAATCACTTCGCCCGACACGGTGTCGATAGGCTCTTCGACCAGAAAGCGGCGGTCGATGGTGATGCGACAGCTGTCCGGAACGCAATGGGCTGGCAGGCCGTCGTAGCCAGGCGGGTTCTCGGGCTGACCGCCGTGGATCGCGTTGATGTTCATGGTCGAGGCGCGCGCACCGTTCGGCACCACAGGCATGGCGGTATGGCGTGCGGCCATCGCTGGATAGAGCGTATCTTCGAATGCTTGCAGCACTGCCCCCATATGGCGCACCGCACAATCCCCCAGAAACGGCATTGAGCCGTGGGCGATACGCCCCTTTGTCTCGATCTCGGCCCACCAGCCGCCGCGATGGCCAAGGCAAATTCGGCCCTTGCCCAGTGGTTCGGGGATGATCACGTGTTGGACACGCGCCGGATCAAACCAGCCATGTTCAGCCAGATAGGCGACACCGCCGTAGCCGCCCGATTCCTCGTCCGCGGTGCCGGATATCTCGATTGCGCCTGCATGGTTCGGGTATTCTTCGATGAACGCTTCGGCGGCGATGATCGCGGCGGCGAGGCCACCTTTCATGTCGCAGGCGCCACGGCCGTAGATGCGGTCGCCTTCGACCGTGGCTGCGAACGGATCGCGGGACCAGCCATTGCCGACCTCAACCACATCGGTGTGGCCATTGAAATGCACGCACGGACCGGGGCGGGGGCCATCGCGCCGCGCTATGATGTTCCAACGCGGGAATTGATCGCTATCGCCCGGGGTGCCGTGGGCGCGGATCAGGGTGCAGTCAAAGCGCGGCGCGAGCCGCTGTTTCAGCAGGTCGCAGATCGCGTCGTAATGCGCACCAGGCGGGTTCAGCGTCGGAACGCAGATCAGGGCCTGGGTCAGGGCGATCAGATCGTCCCGTTTGTCCTGGATGCGGTTTCTAAGGGCGTCGGACATGAGCATGCTCCCGGAGTCAGCGCAGTGTTTCCGGGATCGGCGGGGGTTTCAAGCGCCCGACGCGTGGCTCTGCTTTAGGGCAGGCGGATTCGCGGTGCCTGACCCAGCGGTATCAGTCCCAGCGACATTTGCCCGTCTTTCAGGGTCAGCGGCAGGTCCAGTGTCTTTGCATTGCCGCTCAGGCCGGCCATCAGCGACAGGCCTTGCTCTAGTGTGGAGGCAAGGCTGTCGGAAATCGGGCCGCCGTCGCGGGCAAGGTCCAGCAGGTCGCGCCAGTTCACCGCCTTAAAGGTCAGCTTGCCGGTCATCGCGCCCTGATCGTCCAATTCAACCTTGCCGGCGAGCTTGACCTCAAGCGTGCCGACCCGGTATTCGACCAGAGTAAGGTCGATCCGGGTCGGTTGCGGTCGGGATGCCGGCAGCGATCCGCTGATCCAGGGGCGGTCAAAGGTCACAATGGCGTTGGCCCGCAGCACATCCAGATTGTCGCCGGTCAGCGGCGCGAGCGCGGATTGCGAACGCGCCACGGCGTCGGTGACAAGCGACAAGCGGTAGGTATTTTGCCGGTCTTCGATAACATGGAGCGCGGCGTTAAGGCCGGCAACCGCCACAGCACCGGAAGCGCTGGAGATGTTGAGTGTCTGCGCCTCGGCATTTACGCGCAGCAGGATGTCGTCACTGTCGCGAACCATGCTGGCCCGCAGTCCGTCGCCGCTGATGCCATAGCTTTCACCGTCCAGCGTCAGGGTCTGGCTTTCGGGCCAGACCGCAATCAGGTGGTCAGGTGTGTAGCTGAGTTGCAGGATCTGAAAGAATGGTGCCTGCCACAGCGTATCGCGCTGTGGATCCCCCAAAGTGAGGCCGCTGAGCGTGGTGTCGAGCCGGTTGGGAAACCCGCGCACCACCAGATCGTCATAGGTTGCCTGCCATCCCGCATCTCTGCGTGCGTCGAACCATGCAATCGTTTCGCCGCGCAGGGCGTGAGCCGCCCAAAACCACCACAGGGACCAGCCGAGCCCTGCGAGAATGATCGCAATTGCAAGCCGTTTCATCGTGTGGGCCCTTTTGATACCTGTCCGGATGGTGTTTACAGCGATCAGGAACGAAGGACCAGAATGATGACGCTTTGGGTATTCGGATATGGATCGCTGCTGTGGAACCCCGGCTTTGGGGTGGCCGAGCAGGTCGCGGCACGACTGCCGCGATATTCACGCAGTTTCTGCATGCGTTCGATCCACCATCGCGGCACTGTGGCTGTTCCGGGCCTTGTACTGGCGCTGGATGAGGCACCGGATGCGTTCTGCGACGGGCTTGCGCTGCGCGTGATCGAGGGGACCGAGGCGCAGACGCTGGACTATCTGCGCGAACGCGAATTGATCTCATCGGCCTATCTGGAGCGGATATTGGACATAGAACTATCGGACAAACGCACTGTGCAGGCGGTGACCTATGTGATTGACGCGGACCATGTGCAGTACTGTGGTGGCCTGCCGCTCGAAGAGCAGGCGCAGATCATAGCAAATGCCGCGGGTGGGCGCGGGCCGAATGCTGAATATCTGTTCAATACGGCCCGTCATCTGACCGAGTTGGGCATTCCGGATGCAGAACTGCAATGGTTGACTGGTCGCGTCGAGGCGTTGCGCGCTTAACCGCTTGGCTTGACTTTGGATAGGCTCTAGGGTCGGGCCTGAAAAACCGTGTAATTCCAGTGTCAGGAGCGGTCCCCATATGGATCAGCCAGGCCGCAAGGGCGAGCCGCATTTTAGTCAACCCGTCCGTCAGGTCCTGCTCATGGTGGCGGTTCTGGTGCTGTGTTCCGTGGGCGCTGTGGTGGCGCTGCCGCGGGTGCTGCCGGTGTTCGAAGCGAACCCCTATCTGAACGGCTTTATCTTTTTTGTGTTCCTGTTGGGCGTGATTGCCTGTTTCTGGCAGGTCGTGCAGATGATCATCTCGGTCCGCTGGATCGAGAGCTTTGTTCAGGAGCGAGAGGCCGGAGCCAAGGCACCGCCGCTGCTGGCACCGCTGGCGACGCTACTACGCACACGTGGCAAGCGGATGCAGATCACCACCACCTCGACCCGGTCGATCCTGGATTCCGTGGCTGAACGCATTGACGAGGCGCGCGAGATTACGCGCTATATCGTCAGTCTGTTGATTTTCCTTGGCCTTCTGGGGACGTTTTATGGCCTGGCCACCACCGTGCCAGCGCTGGTGGATACCATACGCAGCCTTGCGCCGCAGGATGGCGAATCCGGGACCGAGGTCTTCTCACGATTGATGGAGGGATTGCAGGACCAGTTGGGCGGTATGGGGGTGGCCTTTGCCTCATCTTTGCTGGGCCTGACCGGATCGCTGATCGTCGGGTTGCTGGAACTGTTCGCGGGGCATGGCCAGAACCGGTTCTACCGCGAGCTTGAGGAATGGCTCAGCTCGATCACCCGGCTTGGATTTTCCAGTGGGGAGGGTGAGGGTTCCGGCGAAATGGGTGCGACCGGCGTGGCGCTGGACGCGATGGCTGACCAGATGGAAACGCTGCAACTGATCTTTGCCCGTGGCGAAGAGGGCCGCGTCGAGATCGAGGGGCGGCTGGGGCAACTCGCTGATGCGGTCGAGCGGATGACCGAGCGGCTTGAGGCGACGGCGCCCAGTTCCACTGCGCTGGCACGGATCGCTGATGGGCAAGAGCGGTTGATCGACGTGCTGTCGCGCAAAGAGGCTTCTGAGGGGCTGGACGCGGAAAGCCGGATGCGCTTGCGGTCGATCGACGTGCAGATGTTGCGTATCCTCGAAGAAATGAGCGCGGGGCGACAGGAAAGCATGGCCGAGTTGCGCACTGACCTGACGGCTCTGAGCCGGGTCATGGGTCAGGTGGGGCGTCAGGCGACGGGCGCACCACTGTCGCCAAACCCGCGCCCGGGTCGGCCCAAGGTCGTAAAGCCCGGCGGAGAGGGCTAAGCCATGGCGTTGTCCCGGCGCGGCAGCGGGCGTGTCCCGGCCTCGATCTGGCCGGGATTCGTGGACGCAATGACCGGCCTGCTGCTGGTGCTGATGTTCGTGCTGACCATTTTTATGGTGGTGCAGTTTGTCCTGCGCGAGACGATCAGCGGCCAAGAAACCGAGCTGAACTCTCTGTCGTCCGAGATTTCGGCGCTGGCACAGGCGCTGGGGCTACAGCAGCGGCGCAATCAGGCGTTGGAAACCCGGTTGGGGGCGCTGACCGCGACGTTGGATGACAGTGCGCAGCGGCTGGCCGAACAGCAATCCATCATTTCGTCCCTGACGGCGACCCGCGACCGTCAGGCGGCGGCACTTGACGCGGCGGATGCCCGCATCGCGTCGTTTGAGGATCAGGTCGCGGGCCTTTTGATCGACCGCGACACGGCGCGTGCGCAGGTGGCGGATCTTGAGACAGCGCAGTCAGAATTACTGAGTGAGCAGGACGCGCTGAGCCTTGCGCTGGCGTCGGCGCGGCAAGAGGTCGATGCCCAGGCCGAAGCGGCGCGTCTGGCCGCAGCTCGGCGCGAGGCGATGGAGGCGCTGGTTGCGGATCTGCGCGTCCGCAATGCGGACGTCACCGATCAGGTCGGGACACTGAGCGCACGGGTCGATGATCTGGCCGCAGCGCTTTCTGATGAAGAGGCGCAACGGCTGGCCGAGGCCGAAGCAGCAGCGGCGCTGCGTGCGCGGTTGGAAACGGCCGATACCGAACTCACGGTTATGACCATGGCGCTCGAGGAACAGCGCGCCCGCGCCGAAGAGACGCTGACCCTGCTGGCGGCGTCACGTTCGGCCGAAGAGGATCTGAATGCCCGACTGGCGGCCGCGCTGCTAGAGGGTCGGGAGCAGGCGCAGGAGTTGCGCACACGACTCGACGCGGTGGCGGCGCAGCTAGACGCCGCTGAGGTGGCGCAGAGCGACAGCGCCGGTGTGATTGCCGGGCTGGAGCAGGATCTGAGCACAGAGCGACGGGCGCGGGCTGACGCCGAACAGGCGCTGAGCGAGGCGCAGGGCGTACGAACGGAACTGAGCAGTCTTCAGGCGCAACTGACCGCCGCGCTTGTCCGAATCCAAGAGACCGAGGCGCTGCGCGCGCAGAACGAGTCTCTGACAACGCAGCTAGAGGACGGTCAGTCGTCTGCGGCCAGCCAGCGGGCACTGATCGATGATCTGCGCGCGCGTTTGGTGCGGGCCGAATCGATTGCGGCCGAACAGGGGGATGACCAGCAGTCGTTGGAGGAACGGCTGGCCGCGGCGCTGGCGGCGCGAATGGCGGCTGAAGCCTCAGTTGCTGAGACACGTGAACGGCTGACGGCGGCTTTGGCCGCACAGGAGGCGGCGCAGAGCCGCGCTGCCGATGCGCTGACCCAGGCTGAAACCCGTGCGGCGCTGTTGCAGGCGGCGCAGACCGAACTTGGCGAAGAGAACGCCCGCGCCAGCGAGGCACAAAAGCAAACCGAATTGCTGAACCAGCAGGTTGCGGCATTGCGCCAGCAATTGTCTGCGCTTCGGGGGTTGCTGAACGAGGCGCGCGCCAGCGATGCCGAGTCGCAGGTGCAGGTGCAGAACCTTGGTTCAGAACTGAACACCGCGCTGGCCCGGGTCGCGGCGGAAGAGCGGCGGCGTCGACAACTGGAAGAAGCGGAACGCAAGCGTCTTGAGGCGCAGACGCAGGATCTTGAGCGCTACCGGTCGGAATTCTTTGGTCGTCTGCGCGACGTTCTGGGGGCGCAGGATGGTGTGCGGATCGAGGGCGACCGATTCGTGTTTTCATCCGAAGTGCTATTCCAGCCGGGATCTGCATCGCTGTCCAGAGCCGGTCAGGGTGAAGTGGCCAAGGTCGCCGGGATTTTGCGGTCGGTGGCGGATGACATCCCAGCGGGCATTGATTGGGTTATCCGGGTGGATGGGCATACCGACAACGTGCCGCTTTCGGGCTTTGGCGAATTCGCCGACAATTGGGAGCTGAGTCAGGCGCGCGCGCTGTCCGTTGTGCGCTACATGATTGACTTTCTGGGGATTCCGCCGAACCGGCTGGCGGCCAACGGTTTTGGCCAATACCAGCCGGTGAACCCTGCAGATACGGATGAGGCGCGGGCGCAGAACAGGCGAATTGAGCTGAAGTTTACCGAAAAGTAGTGTCATCTACCGGCGCCGCGCGGGCGGACAGGGTTGAATTTTGCGTATTTGAGAAGAGAAGAAGTTGGAAGGGGTGCCTTGATTTGGGCGAAACGCCCTGCTTTCCATCGAATGGATCAAAGTTTTTGGCGGCGTCCAGGTTGCTGCTGTGGTGGGCATAAGCGACCGATGGTGTTGGTTGGGGGTATAGGTTTCGGTCACGCCGGGACAATGTCACCGACGAGATCCCGTTTCGGTAGATGGGGGTGCGTCCCGAGCCGGTTGCAAGCGACATTCACCAGCCGGGATTCATTCAAAAGAACCAGGCGATGCCGCGTGGCACCGGCCTGAAAGATCGGCCGACGTCCTAGCTTCGGATGCCTGAAAAGCGTGCTTGCCAGTCAGTCCGTTCTTCGTCGGTGATTTTGCGGAAGGTCACTTCGGGTACCGTAAAGGCATGGCCAGCGGGCAGGGCTGTCAGGGCGGTGGCGATATCGTCGGGCCAATCGTCCTGCGTTGCGTCAAGTGCCGCCAGAAGTTCGGCGCTGGCATTGGGGATGAACGGCGACGACAGAATGGCATAAAGACGGATCAAGTTCAGACCCAATCTGGTCTGCATCTCGGCCTGCGCCGGGTCGGTCTTGATCGTGGTCCAGGGGGCGACGTCCTGAAGGTATTCGTTGCCCAGCACCCAAATCGCGCGCAGCGTGCCCGCGGCCTTGCGCACCTCGATCGCGTCCATCTGCGTCTGATATTCGGTCAGGCGGGTCTGCAAGTCGTTGATCAGGGTTGCTTCGCGGTCGGTCATGCTGCCGCCGGCGGGCACGGCTTCGCTGAATTTTGAGCGGCAGAATTTCGTCACGCGCGAGGCAAAGTTACCCAGTACATCGGCCAGATCTTTGTTCACCGAGGTCTGGAAGTTATCCCATGTAAATTCTGAATCGGCGGATTCCGGGGCGTGAGACAGCAGCCACCAGCGCCAGTAATCGGCTGGCAGGATCGACAGCGCCTGATCCATGAACACGCCGCGACCCTGCGACGTCGAGAACTGGCCGCCATCGTAATTCAGGTAGTTGAACGACTTGATGTAGTCGACCAGTTTCCAGTCCTCGGCCGCGCCCATGATCGTTGCCGGAAAACTAAGGGTGTGAAACGGCACGTTGTCCTTGCCCATGAATTGGGTATAGCGCACATCTGCCGCGCCGCGATCCGTGCGCCACCAGCGTTCCCAGTCGGCATCAGGCGCGCCCGCCGCGTCGGTCCATTCCTTGGCGCAGGCGATGTATTCGATGGGGGCGTCGAACCAGACGTAAAACACCTTGCCTTCCATGCCCGGCCAGTCCTCGGTGCCCTTGCGCACGGGAATACCCCAGTCGAGGTCCCGGGTGATGCCACGGTCGCGCAACCCGTCGCCATCGTTCAGCCATTTGCGCGCGATTGACGTGGTGAGGATCGGCCAGTCCCCCTTGCTGTCGATCCAGGCGTTGAGCCTGTCGCGCATCTGAGATTGGCGCAGGAATAGGTGTTTGGTCTCGCGCACCTCAAGGTCGGTGGACCCCGAGATTGCAGAGCGTGGGTCAATCAGGTCGGTCGGGTCGAGCTGCTTGGTGCAGTTTTCGCATTGATCTCCCCGCGCCTTGTCGTAGCCGCAGTTGGGGCAGGTGCCCTCAATATAACGGTCGGGAAGAAAGCGTTTGTCGGCATGGCTGTAGACCTGTTTTTCGCTGACTTCGCGGATCAGATCCGCATCGGCAAGCCGACCGGCGAAATGCTGTGTCAGCGTGTGGTTCTGCGGCGACGAGGACCGGCCGAAATGGTCAAAGCTGAGGCCAAACCCCTTGGCGATTTCGGCCTGGACGGCGTGCATTTCGGCGCAGTACTCAGCCACCGGTTTGCCGACCTTGGCGGCGGCGAGTTCGGCCGGGGTGCCGTGTTCATCGGTGGCGCAGAGAAACAGCACCTCGTTGCCGCGGGCACGCTGGTAGCGGGCAAACAGGTCGGCGGGCAGTTGGCTGCCGACCAGATTGCCGAGATGTTTGATTCCATTGATATAGGGAATCGCAGAAGTGATGAGGTGGCGCGCCATGATATCGTCCCCGTGGGGTTGTTTTCCAGTGCTTTAGCCGATGTTGCGCGGCGTTGCCAGTGGTAGGGTGACGCCCTTTGTACCCGGACATTGACGCCTTGGCGCAGGACGATGCCCGCGCCACAGCGACCAGAGCCGCAAGATGGACCCAGGTAGAGCTGTTCAGACGAACAGGAAGTCGGTGATTGTGATGTCGTCCGCCATATATCCCTGAAGTAGGATGGTATGGCCAGCATAGCTGATGGAGGCCATAGCAACGCCATCCGTCACCGTGTCTGTGACACTGATCGCGGAGAGCCGGTCATCGTCGGTCAGGCCGGGAACGCCGGTCAGGGAAATGCGATCCTCGAATTTGGTGAAATCGGTGATGATGTCGGTTTCCCCGTTGGTCAGGCGGGCGAACACAAAGACGTCGAAACCATCGCCCCCGGTCATGAGGTCATCACCGAAACCGCCGTTCAGCGTGTCATCCATAAGCCCGCCAAAGAGCGTGTCGTTGCCGCGCCCACCGTTAAGGTCATCGTTGCCGCGTGCCGTCGAATCGCCTTCGTCATCCCCCATGAGGATATCGTCGCCAATACCGGCGAACAGGGTATCGTCGCCAAGGCTGCCGATCAGCGTGTCATTGCCCGCACCGCCGCCCATAAGATCATCGCCGAACTGCCCCCGAAGCATGTCATCACCCGGCCCGCCGGCCAGTTCGTCGTCATCATGGAAGCCAAATATGGTGTCATTGCCGGGCCCGCCACTAAGCGAGTCGTTGCCGGTGTCGCCCAGAACCCGATCATTGCCCTGGCCCGCGCGAAGTTCATCATTTCCGAAGCCACCGCGCAAGGTATCGTCGCCCGGCCCGCCGCCGATCACGTCATCGCCCTTGCCGCCCTGAAGGGAATCGTTTCCTGCCGCCCCGGCCAGCATGTCGTTGCCATCCCCGCCATCAATGGTGTCGTCGCCGCCACGTCCGGGGATCGAATCATCGCCGGACAGCCCTGCGATCAGATCGGCCTGATCGGTGCCTTCGATCCGGTCGTCTGTGATATAGCCGACAATGGTGCTCGGTACGATCGGTGATCCGGTGGCCACGACCCGGATCACGGCCCCGGTGGCGATGTCATGGTCGGTGATCAGGCTAAACCGGTTGTCATAGAACAAAGAGGTGGTGTCGTAGAAATAAGACCGCAGGCGCAACACTTGGACCCCATCAAGGACGACAGGCGTGACCACATAGGGGGCGGCGCGCAGTCCAAGGTCAGTCTGATGAACCTCACCCGTGGTTGCATCGACGCGGGCATAGCCGAGCGGCAGAGCGTCAAATTCGCCCGATGACGAAGTTCCGTAAAACAGTGCCAGGTCACCGCCAAACGTCCCCGGCAGACCAGTGTCAGGCAGGATCTGCGCGAGGGTTGCGGCGAGAAAGCCCGGCGGATTGTCGAGCACCGGGTTCAGCGCGACTGCAGGGCTGACTGCCGTCAAGTCGGCATCGAAATGCTGGACCACGTACTCGACCGCCTTGGTGCGGTCAAAATAATCAAGGTCATCCTCGACAAGATAGCGGTAGGCGCGTGCAAATATCACCCAAAAACCGCCCACCCCATCCGCCGTCAGGCGAATACTGCTTTCGGGGGTGTTCAGATATTGGCCGACGAGATTGTCAAAAACATATGCCGGGGTGCCGTCGGTGGGTGAGAGGGCGAGTTGCGTCGGCACACTTGCCAGATCATAGGGCAGGCTGGTGTCGGCGATCTGAGTGCCGAACTGGCTCAGCGACAGTGAAATCAACTGCTGACCGGCAAGGATCCGTGCGGTGACGATGCCAGAGCCAATTGTCAGGTCGGTCATGGGGCTGTTCCCGGAGCAAATGAGGCTGCGGTCAGCCTAGCATGGAGGGTTAGGCCGGACCATCCTCAATATTAGTCGTCACGCCCGTCACGGCTGCGCCCCAGCAACCGGCCGATCAGAAACGACGTGCGCGGGGCATAGACATAAGGGGTTCGCTCGGCAACGGCGGGGCGGGCCCGCATCCGCACAAGACCGAACACCACAAGCCCGGCATGTCCGACCGAGATCAGCAGAAACAGCGCCGGCGGTCCGTAGGCGTTCATCAGCAGCGACGCGCCATAGGGTGCGGCGATGGCCCCAACGGCGTACCAGAACATCAGCGCCGCAGACAGTTCCACCCGCTCAGTACTGGAGGCAAAATCATGCGCGTGAGCCGCCGCGACCGAATAGATCGGAAAGGTCGTGACGCCAAAGATCAGCGCCATGATCATGATGCCGGTGGTTGAGAGATCGGTCAGCATGGCTGTTGCGGTACAGCTGAGGATTGCGGCCGCAGACAGCCAGATCAGCACGTTGCGGCGATCAAACTTGTCCGCCAGCCAGCCGACAGGGTATTGCGAGACAGCACCACCCAGAACAAAGGCGGCGAGGAACCAACCGATCTGATCGCCGCTTAGTCCGACGCCCTGACCATAGATCGGCCCGACCATGCGGAACGAAGCGGATGAGAGCGCCGCGACGATGACGCCCGCAACCGCCAGTGGTGAGCGGTCCCAGGCCAGACGCGGGCGCAAACGTGGTGCCTGCGGTGTGTCGGGTTGGCGCGAAGTGGTCAGCGTCATCGGCAGCAATGCGGCACAACAGAGCAACGCCAGCAGGTTGTAGCTGACGTAATGGGCCGGTTCCAAAACGCCGATCAATAACTGCGCCACCAGCGATGCCCCCATGTCAGCCACGCGGTAGCTGCCCATCGTTCGCCCACGGGTTTCGTTTGTGACTTCGGCCTGAAGCCATGCTTCGATCACTGTGTAGCAGCCCGCGACGCAAAGGCCCGACGCCACACGCATCAGCGCCCAGGCATAGGGATCAAGCACCAGCATATGTGCCAGCAGACCGATGGCGCCCGACGCTGTGAACGCAGCAAAGGCGCGGGCATGCCCGACCGACCCCATAAGGCGCGGCGCAAACCAGCATCCGACAAAGAAGCCCAGAAAGTGGGCCGATCCGAGCATCCCAATTTCGGCCGTGCTAAAGCCGAGCGCGAACCCCGACAGTGCATCAAGTGGACCGACCCCGCCAGACGACAGTTGCAGCAGAATAACTGACAGAAAGAGAGCAACAAAGGACAAGGGCAGGCGCATGTATGCCGTTAGGTCACGAGATCCAGATCTTGTCGAGGGAGGATGCGACAAGGAAGGTGTTTTTCGCTAGCTTGTTTCTGTTTGTTAGTGCTGAACACAGAACGTGCGACGCCCCGAATGTTTGGCAAAAGCCTATTGCAAAAGCAGTTCTGAAAAACCTGCCGGATTCGGTGGAGGGATTCTAGCGCTGTCCGTGGCCGGGTCTGCGTCCGCCTGTGCGAGAGGAACGCGGCCCGTCAGGAGTTTGAATCAGGGGGCATCTGATAACGGAAAAAAGGGCGGCGTGTCCGCCGCCCTCAGATCGCTTTCCGTACGCTAACTCATCCGATATGAGGCACCTGCCGCAGTATCGACTTAGGATGGCAGCTAAGCGGCCCGCGACAAGCACGCTGGGGCGCGCTCAATCAATTCAGCATGCAACGCTTTGATCGTTGGCACGAGTGACTCGCGGTTGACAACAAATTGCACATCCACATTTCGCGGGCCCTGGCTCGCTCCGATGGCTTCGTGTCCGGCGTCGGCAATGGCGCGCAATCCGCGCGACAACACCGACAACCCTGCCAGATCGCGACCGATAACCGACACCATCGACATGGTGCGCGTGGAAATTTCCGCCGCAGGATAAAGCCGCGCGATGTCCTTTTCGACCCGCCGCATCGCTTTTAGCGAGGTATCAAGGTAATGCGTTATGGTGTTGGCGTTAGACACTTTCGAAACGATCCGCACGTTGTGGCGCGTCAGAACGTCGAGGATTGCGGAATCGTACCCCTTTACCCCAACCATATCCTGCTCGAACACTTCCAGGGTCACAATGTCGAGGCCGGTGACGATCTCGGCTGCCGGCTCTTCTGCGCGCTGGTCGTCAATCAGCGTTCCGGGATCGCCCGGCTCGAATGCATTTGTGACCCGCAGCGGCACGTCCGCCTGCCTGAGCGTCTTGGCCGCTTTTGGATGGATGGCCTCCATCCCCATGTTTGAAAGCTGGTCAGCCACGTCATAGTTGGTCCGGCCCAGCTTTTTAACTGCCGCTTGGCCGACCAGTTTCGGATCGCACGAGGACAGGTGAAATTCCTTGTGAATAATCGCTTCAGATGCACCTGTAAGTGCAGCAAGACGAGAGAACGTCACCTCGGAATAGCCACGGTCATATTCGCCCATCAGACCTTCCTGACATTGGGCATAGCCTGTGACGATGGGCATTTCCGTCTGCGGGTTGACGTCCTCGAACGCTTGCAGAATCCGTTCGTCAAGAGACAGGACATCTTCGTCGCGCCAGCCTGAAAGATCGACAAATCGGGCATTCAGGCCGCTGCGCTGCAGCAGCAGAGTGGTGACGAAGGCGGAATGCGCCTCGCCCAGGCCGGACAGCAACTCGCGCGTGTGGCCCATGTGCTCGGACAGGCGAAAATGGCCGTAAGAACACAGGCGTTGCAAGTCTATCAGGCAATTGCGGGCGCCATCCACACGCTCGTCGACAAAGGCGTCGGCCTGCCGGATGTCGCCACGATGCCCAAGAATGTCCGCGTGCGCAGATTTCATTGCCTGCGCGACGCGATCGAGTTTGTCGTGCCAGCTGTGATTGGAGTCGTCATTGGAAAAGAGCGCGTAGACGCCGGGCTCACCGGACTTCTTGTGTTCCAGAAGCAGGTTGGTGATCCCGGCGAACGCGGACACGATGAACACACGCCCGTACAGGTCGTTTTCCTGCCGTTCGCCAATGAACAGCGTATCGCGCAACTCATTGATGCGGGACATTGATGTCCCGCCGATCTTTTCGACTGTGTGGGTCAATCAGACCTCCTCGGGTGCCGCGTAGGAGCCGTCTTCGCGGTGGACCTCGGTGCCGGTGACGGGCGGGTTAAAGCAACATGCCATAACCAGTTCCTCGTCGGCGCGCAGGGTGTGGCGGTCGTGCTTGTCCAGCGCATACATCACGCCTGGCACGATCTTGTGGGTTTCCCCGGTGGCCAGATCGGTGATCGACCCGGTGCCCTGCATGCAATAGACGCTTTCAAAGTGGTTCTTGTATTCGAACGTGTGTTCGGACCCTGCCTTAAGAAAGGTGATGTGGAACGAAAATCCCATCTTGTCATCGGCCAGCAGCAACCGCGCACTTGTCCACTGAGCATCCGAGACCACGCGGTCACGTTCTTTGTCGAGGATCTTGTTCAAATCTCTTACGATCATGTCCGTTACTCCGCCGCAATCGTTGCCGGTTGGCTGAGCGCGTCACGCGTAGCATCAAGCAGGATATTGAACCCCTTGCGAAGGGTATTCTTTGGCGTCGTCAGTGGCGCCAGTACCTTGACCACCTGATCCTCGTTGCCCGAGGTTTCGATCACCAGCCCTTTTTCATAAGCACGGGCGCAGATATCAGAGGCAAGCTCGCCCGAGCCGACATCGACGCCCTGCATCAGGCCGCGACCCTTGAGTGTCGCACCGGGTACCATGGCGGCCAGTTCTGCCAGGGCATCGTGGATCAAGCCAGATTTTTCGGCCAGCTCCTTTTGGAAACGGTCATCGGACCAGAATTTTTCGATCGCCACCCTGGCAGTTACAAAGGCATGGGTGTTGCCGCGGAAGGTGCCGTTATGCTCGGCCGGGCCAAGCACGTCATGTTCCGGGCGCACCAGCAGCATTGCCATCGGCAAGCCAAAACCCGAAAGCGATTTGGCCATGGTCACGATATCCGGTTTCACGCCCATTTCCTCGAACGAGAAGAAAGTACCGCAGCGACCGCAACCGGCCTGGATGTCGTCGATGATCAAAAGCGCGCCGTGCGTTTTCGCCAGTTCAGCGATCCGCCGGACCCATTCCGGGCTAGCCACGTTCAGGCCGCCTTCGCCTTGTAGCGTCTCAAGGATAATCGCGGCGGGTGCGTCGATGCCGCTCGACTTGTCGTCCAGCATCGCTTCGAGAAAGTCGGCGGTGTCGGTTGATCCGGCGAAATACCCGTCATAGGGCATCCGCGTGACGCCCCCCAATGCCATACCCGCGCCACCGCGGTGATAGCCGTTGCCGGTCGCGGCCAGCGCGCCCGTCGTCACACCATGAAATCCGTTGGTGAAGGCGATGATATTTGTACGTCCGGTCACACGGCGGGCGATTTTCATCGCCGCCTCGACGGCATTGGCCCCCGTTGGCCCGGTGAACATCACCTTGTGGTCCATGTCGCGCGGCGCGAGGATATGCTGTTCGAACGCAGCGAGGAAATCCGCTTTGGTTTCGGTGTGCAGGTCAAGCCCGTGGGCAATTCCGTCGCCGGAAATATGCGCGATCAGCGCCGCCTTCATATCCGGGTCGTTGTGGCCGTAGTTCAACGAAGAACAGCCGGCCAGGAAATCGATCCATGTCCGACCGTTTTTATCGGTCAGCTCGGAACCGCTGGCAGTGGCAAAGATCGCGGGCATGCCGCGGCAATAGGAACGTGCTTCGCTCTCACGGCGGTCAAAGATCGCGCGGGGTTCGCTCATGTCCTTGTGCATGAAACATCCTTTCAGGGATAAAATTTGTGTTGGAATCAGGCCGGGATCAGGCTGCGCGCACCAATGCATAGGTCTCGGGCAGCGCAATCGTCACCATGTGTTCGGTGTCATGACGACCTTCGAAATGCGCCTCGCGCTCGAAATACGGCTTGTCATTCAACGCGCCACCGATGGCGCGGGCAAAGCCGCGAAAGAGCGCCCAGGAGGCGTCATTGTCTTTGGTGATCGTCGTTTTGAGCCGGGTCGCGTCATCACAGGCATCGCGTTCGATCAGCTCGATCAGCATCTTCTTGCCCAGACCTAAGCCGCGCGCCTTGGGGCTGACCGCGACCTGCCAGACGAACAGTTCGTTGCGGTCGGGAATCATATGGCCGGAAATCCAGCCCACGACCTCGTCGTTCATTTCGGCCACCACGCAGGTTTCGCGAAAATGATCGGCCTGGACCAGATTGCAATAGATCGAATTTTCGTCGAGCGGCTTGCAGGCTTTCACCAGCTCCCAGATTGCGGCCCCGTCCGTCGCGTCAGGTTTGCGCAGGCGGGGCATGCGGGTTCGGGTGGTGTCACTGTCTTTCGGCATAGGTTCTCAACTCTTTTTGCTTCGATTGACTAAGTAAGTTAAAGTCTGTGAAATTTCAACCATCAATGCTACAGCGCATGAACGGCGGCTTGGTTCCGCCTTTAGGTAAATTTAGTGAAAATTTTGCTAAGTTAGGCTAAGAAATAAAGCCGGGCTGATTTGACAGCGCTGAACGTAATCCGTCGACGTTGAACAACACCTACGCGGCGATTTGCAGTGCTATTGATCGGACGGTGAAGGCGTTGATCGCGCGCGGCGCCCGTGACAGGCCCTCGAACAACAGGACCAAAAGGGCCCTCAGGCGGGCCAGGATCTTGCGGATGTTGTGCCCGCAGCCGCACAGGACAGCGAAGAGCGCATCGCCCTTGGTCCCTTTGAGAGGGCAGCGCGCGAGGCGGCCATCGGTCTTCATGTGGCCGATCTCCGGCTCGATCGCACTGCGCCTTCGGAGCTGCGCTTTCAGCCCATCCGTCAGCCCGCGACGCATTCCGGAGATCAACACAGGTTGTTCCGACACCGTGTCCACGGTAGCCGCGGTCCACGACGGCGAGGTCCGGGCGGCGAGGTCCTTTGCCAGCGCGACCAACTTCACCCGCGCCTTCTCGTAGAGCCGGGCGTCCATTGCCCGGCAGGCGCATCCGCAGGATGCTGCCGGGAGGGGGTTGGATACGCGATATTCTTTTCCATCACGGTGGTGTCGACGGAGACGCGCGCCAGGCTGTCGTCGTCGATGATACCGACAGACCGGCCCGCTTGAATCGTTTTGGTCAGCAGCCACTCCGCGCCCTCTTCGCCGATGCGATCACGCCAGCGGCTGAGCGAGGACGGATGAATCGGCGGCTGATGCTGGAAGAACGTCTCGCCTGTGAAATGCTGGACATACGGGGAGTCCACCCAGCGGGCGATCACGGCCTCGTCCGAGAGCCGATAGGCATGCTGCAGATACATGAGGCGCCACCAACCGTGGCGGCGTCGCAGGCCGCCCTGTCGCCGACGGGAAGAAACCAGCCCACTCCCGTTCGAAGACCTCCCAGTCGATCAAGTCTGCCAGCTTTACAAGCTCGTGGCGCATGTCGATCATGTCGACCAATCGGGGGCGGAGGAGATCATCCTGTTCCTCAGGACGCGAGCGGTGCTTCATGGCAGGATCCAAACTGCAGCCTGTTCAATTGGATTCTACGGATTCCTGCAGTTCGAAGCCGGAAAAATATCCGATTTATCTCGGTGATTCAGCTACATGGCAGTTGTTCAAGCCGAACTAAACAAGTGGGAACTTTGCCGCCTGAAGGTCGACGTGACCGTCCATCGCATTCAACACGGCAAGGCGGGCATGCAGATACGTGATTGGTGGGGGAGCTTCATGTTGGTCTTAGAGGCATGGTTGGACCCTTGGTTCAGCGGATCCGGCAGATGGGCCGCTCTCGAAGGCCGGAGTCGCTGCTCTGCGTTATCGGTGAAGGGACATGTGGTATTCGAACCTGTCCGCAGGATGCTGACTTAGGCTGACGTAGATCAGCCGCCCCGCTGAACAATATTGGCGGCGGATCTCGAGCGCCAGTTCGTTCGGGGCGGTACGCAGCAGGTCGCATAGTTCGGGGTCCAGTACGCGCGGCCGGATGACTTGGCGTACCTCGTCGACGACCCGTCCGTAGCGGCTGGCGATCCGGGTCGCGATCAGTTCCGAGTAGTCGCCGATATCGTGGATGACGTCCGACAGTTCGATGTCCACGTAATTTTCGGTGAAACAGATTGGTAAGGCTTCGGTCTTTATATCCGACCGCAGTGTACGGACCCGAAACCATCGGCTGCCTGCCTGAACGCCGAGGCGCTTTGCAAGGTCCAGGTCGAGTGTCACCTCGTCGATATCGAGCAACGTGCGGTGGGTGGCCGCTCCGAAATGTGCCAATTCCTCGATTGAGGTGGTCGAGGGGTTGTAGCTTCCGGGCTGGACAGCCGCGATTCGAGTCCCCACACCCTTATGCCGCGTCACCAGCCCCAGTTGTACCAGCCGTCCGAGGGCGGCACGGACGGTGGCGCGGGAAAGTCCGCGTTCCTCGGCCATCTCCATTTCCGGCGGTAGTAACGATCCAAGCGGATAACGGCCCGCGCCGATGTCGCGTACCAGTTCATCGGCGAGGACGGAATAGATCGGTTGACGAGACATTGAAGCTCCTTACCCCGAGACTTGACTCAATTCCAGACCCATAGTATGTCCGGACAAGTTAGTATGTCCGGACATGTATTGTCGAGACATGCGAAGAGGGAGGGAAAGGTCGATGGCCGAGCAAAAATCGGTGCGGACAGATACTGTCGTCGATAGCGCCTCAAAGGATGCCGAAAGCTTCGACTTCGGTTCGAAGGTCCGGGATCTCCTCGGCTGGCAGGCAGCCATGGTGACGGCGCTGTGCGTACTCTATTCGGTCTTTCACCTTGTCGTCCTGAACTTCGTCCAGCTTGATGCCTGGGTGTTTCGTGTCCTGCACGTAAACATCGCGGCCGTCATCGCATTCGCACTTTATGCGCCTTTCGGCAAAGGCGGAGAAAGGGTGCCGGCCTTTGATTTCCTGCTCTCGGGTCTGGCGATTTTTGCGTCGTTCTATATCTGGTGGAACCTCGACGAACTGATCGTCCGCACCGGGGTCTTGCCGACCACGGGAGACGTGGCGGCGGCCCTCGCCGGAATTATCGTGATCATAGAGTTCACTCGGCGAACGGCGGGACTGGCCTTGCCGGTGCTGGCGGGCATTTTCATCGTCTACGGCTTTGTGGGGCCATGGCTGCCGGGTGTTCTGTATCACCGGGGATTCGGCGTCGATGAATTCTCAACCTTCGTCTATTCGATGGAGGGGGTATTCGGGATCGCCACCGCGGCGGCGGCGAAGTACATCGTGCTTTTCGTCCTGTTCGCGGCTTTCCTCCAGGTCTCGAAGGTAGGTGACTTTTTCATGAACCTGGCCTTCGCCTGTTTCGGGCGCATGCGGGGCGGGCCGGCGAAGGTATCGCTGTTCGGTTCGATCCTGTTCGGCATGATCTCGGGCAGCGGCGTGGCGAACGTGGTTGCGTCGGGGACCTTCACCATCCCCGTCATGAAGCGCGTCGGATACAAACCCACGAGTGCGGGCGGGATCGAAGCTGCAGCATCTACCGGGGGGCAACTGACGCCACCGATCATGGGTGCGGGCGCGTTCATCATGGCCGAGATCACTGGCATTCCCTATACCGAGATCATCGTGGCGGCTTTGATCCCCTGCCTGCTCTATTACTTCGCGGTCTACATCCAAATCGACCTCGAGGCGCGCAAGGAGGGGATCGAGGGCTTGCCGAGCTCAGAACTGCCCGAGCTGAGGCCGATGGCCAAGGACGCTTTCATGCTAGCGCCGCTCGCCTTGCTGATCATCTTCCTGTTCGCCGGGTTCTCGATCATTTCCGCCGGATCCTGGGGGATCGCTATCGCGGTTCTCGTGATGCTGCAGCAACGCATCGGGCTGGACAGCCGGCTGCTGGCGGTGCCGGTCGCCACGGTGCTCATCACCATCCTGGCGGCGCCGTATCTGTCCGCGAACACCCATGGCAGCATCGCGATGGGGGCGGGGTGCGTGGCGCTGGCCGGGGCGGCCCTGGCCGCGCGCGTTAAGGGTTTCACCGGCGCGATGCGCGGAACCGTGAGCGACATCCTCGAGGCTTTCAGCATCGGCGCGCGGCAATGTCTGCAACTGGCCGCCGTCTGCGCATGCGCCGGGATCGTCGTTGGCGTCATCGGACTGACTGGCCTCGGTGGACGGTTCTCGGCCATGCTTCTCGGTGTTGCGGGGCAGAGCGAATTCCTAGCCCTTATCTTTGCCATGGTGATCTCGCTCATCTTGGGCATGGGCATGCCGACCACCGCGGCCTATGCCATCGCGGCATCCGTGGTCGCCCCGTCCCTGCAGCGGATCGGGCTGGACGTCCTGCCCGTGCATCTATTCATCTTTTACTATGCGGTGATTTCGACCATCACGCCCCCGATTGCCCTCTCGGCATTCGCGGGCGCCGCACTGGCGGGGGGGGATCCCTGGAAGACGTCCTTCAAGGCAGTGAAATACGGGCTGGCCGCCTTCATCGTGCCGTTCCTCTTCATCCACAACCAAGGGGTCCTGATGGAGGGGTCCGTCTGGGAAATCGCGCGCACGACAGCCACTGCCGCACTGGGCGTGTGGGCGCTTGCCACCGCCAGCGGCGGCTGGTTCGCTGGCGCTTTGGGTCCGCTCTGGCGCATCGGCTTCGGCGTGACCTCGCTGCTGCTTATCGCCGGCGATATCTACACCGACCTCGCGGGTGTCGCCATCGGCGCGGCGCTCATCGCTCTCAGGCTGGTCCAGACGGGCCGGACGGGGCGCGGGATCAAGACTGTTTGAAATCCAAAGGGAGGCTATCCATGAAACGCAGAAACCTTATCGGCCTGTCACTGGCCGCACTGATGGCAGGCACCACCGCCTTTGCCCAAGACGCCGACCGCAGTGACTGGCCCGGCAACATCGTTGTCGCCACAGCGTCGCCTGGCGGGACATATGCTGTCTACGGACAGGGTGTGGCCAGCGTCATCTCGAACGCGCTCGGGGTTCCCGCATCGACCCAGCAGACGCAGGGTCCGCTGCAGAACCTTGTGCTGGTCAACAAGAAGCGGGTCGATGTGGGCCTGACCACGCTTGGACCGGCCTACGAGGCGATCCAGGGGGAGATGGAAATGGACCCCGGCACCAAGTATGAGGACGTGCGGGCGCTGTTCCCGATGTACGTCACCCCGTTCCAGGCCGCATCGCTTCAGAGGTCGGGGATCGTAAAGGTTTCGGATTTCGACGGCAAGACCGTCGGCACGGGTCCCAAGGGTGGCACGGGCGGCACGTACTGGGAGCGCTGGTTCGAAGCGCTTGGCCTGAATGTCGAAGTGCAGAACGGTCCCATCGGCGACCAAACCTCGCAGCTGGCCGATGGCCGTCTGGATGCGGTCGCGACTGCCGCGGGTCTGCCCATGTCCGCCTTCTCGGAGCTCGAGGCACTGCAACCTTCCGTCATCTTTGGGCTAAGCGATGACGAGCTTGCGGTGCTCCAGGAACGCGTGCCCTATGCACAGATCATGGAAATCCCTGCCGAGACCTATTCCTCGATCAGCGTGCCAGTGAAAACTCTCGGCATGTGGAACATCGCCTTTGCGTCACAGGACATGCCCGAGAGCCTCGCCTACGAGATTACCAAGGCGATCTTCGAAAACCATGGTGCCCTGCTGGCCACGCATGGCGCGGCAAAGGAAACGCTGCTCGAGAACGTCTCGATGAATTCGGTGATGCCCTACCATCCGGGCGCGATCCGGTACTTCGAAGAAAAAGGTATCGAGGTTCCTGCTGCCGTGAAACCGGCGGAGTAAGACAACAATGACCGAAGGAACTGCATCCGTGCCAAAAACAATGCCACACAGCGTGACCGCGCTCGATTCTCCGATATGGGGCCGCAGCTTCGTCGATGACGAGATGCGCGAGATCTTCTGCTCGGAACGCTACCTCGCGACTTGTGTCGAGGTCGAGGTGGCATTGGCACGGGCGCAGGCCGGTCTGGGGTTGATCCCAGAGGAGGCGGCCGCAGGAATCGCTGCCGCCTCGTCCAATCCGCTGGATCACGAAAGGCTGGCGCGGGAGACGGAGATCGTCGGATATCCGATCCTGCCGATCGTCGAGCAGCTCTCCGCCACGGCGGGGGAGGCGGGCAAATATCTTCATTGGGGGGCGACGACCCAGGACATCATGGATACGGCGACGGTTTTGCAGATCCGGGACGGCCTGACCCTCGTCCAGCGCCGGGTAGAGGCGGTACGCAGCGCGCTCGCCGTGCTGGCACGGACTCACCGCGATACGCCGATGGCGGGTCGTACCCATATGCAACATGCCCTGCCGGTGACCTTCGGGTACAAGGCGGCGACGTGGCTTTCGGGCTTCGACCGCCACGCCGAGCGGCTGGAACAGCTGTCGCCCCGCGTGCTGAACGTCCAGTTCTCCGGCGCGGCGGGCACTCTGGCGTCGCTGTCGGGGCGGGGGCTGGACACGCAGGCCGCGCTGGCCGCCGAGTTAGGCCTTGGCGTTCCGCCCATCACCTGGCATTCGATCCGCGATGGCATCGCCGAGACGATCCAGACCCTGGCGTTGATCGGCGGTAGCCTTGCCAAGATTGCGGGCGACGTGTCGATCATGATGACGACCGAACTCAGCGAGGTGGCGGAGCCCTTCGTCCGTCATCGCGGCGCATCCTCCACGATGCCGCAGAAGGCCAACCCAATCTCGTGCGAGCTAATCCTCGCGGCGGCACGGCTGATGCGCAACCATGCCTCGACGATGCTTGATGCGATGATCCATGACCACGAGCGCGCCACCGGACCCTGGCATCTTGAATTCTCGTCCGTGCCGGAAGGCTTTTCCACGATTTCGGGGATGCTGGCACAGGCCGAGTTCATGCTGGGGGGGCTGCGGGTCTACCCCGAGAACATGGGCCGCAACCTAGATCATTCGCGGGGGCTGATCGCGGCCGAGGCGGTTATGATGGCGTTGGCCCCCTATACTGGGCGCAAGGAGGCACATGATATCGTCTACGCGGGCTGCCGTCTGGCGGTCGAAAAGGAATGCACCTTGTTCGATGCCCTCAAGGACGTCGCCACGCTGACGGCCCATCTGGGGACCGAGGAGCTGAAGGCGCTGACCGAACCGCGCAACTACCTCGGCGAAGCGCCGACGATGGTCGACCGCGTCCTGGCTGGGCGATGACCGTGTCCGAGGGCACGCGACAGGAGGCGGATTCCCTCGGTCCGGTGACGATCCCCGTCGACCGCTACTGGGGCGCACAGACCCAGCGGGCGCTGGCCGTCTTCGCGATCGAGGGACCGCGGATGCCCGTGGGCATCATCAGGGCCTTCGCGCTGCAGAAAGCGGCGGCGGCGGAGGCGAACCGCGAACTCGGCGTTTTGCCTGACGATGTCGCCACGTTGATCCTCCGGGCGGCACACGACATGCACGAAGGTCGTTTCGACGATCATTTCCCGCTTCCCGTATGGCAGACCGGCAGCGGGACGCAGACCAACATGAACGCGAACGAGGTTCTGGCGAACCGTGCCAACGAATTGGCCGGGCAGGTACTTGGCACGCGTGTGCCGGTGCATCCCAACAACCATGTCAATCGTAGCCAGTCTTCGAACGACAGTTTCCCGACGGTCATGCAGATCGCCGCCGTGGAGGCAATCACAGGGCGTCTGCTGCCTGCCCTTTCGCGGTTCCACCAGACGCTGCAGGAAAAGGCGCACACTTATGAGGGTGTCGTCCGACTGGGCCGCACCCATCTCAATGACGCCGTACCGGTCACGCTGGGGCAGAATTTTGCATCCTACACTTGGCAGATCGTGCGGGCACAGCAGCGGATCGAGGCCACCTTGCCGGATCTTCATCGCCTCCCGCAAGGCGGAACGGCGGCAGGGTCGGGGCTGAACGCGCCGGATCGTTTCGCCGAGCTGTTCTGCAAGGCCCTGTCGCGGCGAGCGGGCGCGCCTTTCACGCCCCTGCCTGTTCCGGGCGAGGGGATGGCGGCCCATGACGCGATTGTCGCTGCCTCCGGGGTCTGCGAGGGGGTGGCGGTGTCGCTAATCCACATCCTGAACGACATCAGGTTTCTCGCCTCTGGTCCCCGCGCCGGGTTGGGAGAGCTGGATCTGCCAGATGACGGCCTGTCGTCGTCGATTATGCCCGGAAAGCGCAATGCGACCCTTGCCGAGGCTCTGATCCAGATCTGCCATCGCACACTCGGGAATCATGCGACAGTGGTCGCCGCCGGCGCCTCGGGCCTGTTCGAGCTGAACGTGGCAAAACCGGTCCTTATCCACGCCCTGCTGGAAAGCGTGTCAACGCTGGCGGATGGATTGGAGGCGTTTCGGAGCGGCTGTCTGGTTGGCTTGACACCGAACTTGGCGCGCATGGCGCGCAACGTGGACATGTCGCTCATGGTGGCAACCGCCCTGACACCGAGGCTGGGTTATGACGCCGTTGCGAAGCTGACCCGGAAAGCGGAGGTGGATGAGATGTCATTGCGCGAGGCGTGCTTGGCCGAAGGTCTGCTGAGCCCAGAGGAATATGACCAGTTGATCGACCCCGCGCGGATGGCGCGGGGAGGCCTGATGGAGGATAGCCAATGAAGATCGTCGCTATTCATCAGGCCGACCTGCCGATCAGCTCGCCAGGCAAGAACGCCGTTGTCGATTTCGCAGGGCTGAAAACCAGTGCCGTCGCCGTGGTGACCGACCAGACGCGGGACCGTATGCCGCTGGTGGGGTATGGTTTCGGGTCGATCGGGCGATGGGCGGAAGGTGGCGTGCTGACGGGGCGCCTGATCCCCCGGCTGACCGCAGAAAAGCCAGAGGCGCTGCTGGACGAACGCGATATGATAGACCCCGTCCGCTGCGCCGAGGTCGCCATGCGGAACGAGAAACCCGGCGGCCACGGCGGCAGGGCGGCGGCCATGGGCGCGCTAGATATGGCGCTGTGGGATCTTGTGGCCAAGGCCGAGGGCCGCCCTCTCTACCGTGTTCTTGCCGACCGCTACCACGAAGGCGTGACGGATACGGATGTCGCGGTCTATGCTGCGGGAGGCTACTACGGCCATGCCGGTCGGGAGGGCCTCAAGGACGAAATCCGGTCGTATCTCGATAAGGGTTACAGGGAGGTCAAGATCAAGGTTGGTGCCGTGCCGTTGGTTGAGGACATCGCCCGGATTGAGGCCGCGCTGGCCCTGCTCGACCATGACGGCGCCCGCCTCGCGGTCGATGCAAACGGTCGCTTCACCCTCGAGGACGCGCTGGCGTTCGGACGCGCCATCGCGCCCTACCGGTTGCGGTGGTACGAAGAAGCCGGCGATCCGCTGGATTACCGTCTTCAGGCGGTGCTGGCCGAAGACTACGAAGGTCCGCTCGCGACGGGCGAGAACCTTTTCTCGCACCAGGATGCGCGCAACCTTTTTCGGTACGCGGGAATGCGGGCGGACCGGGACATCGTCCAGTTTGACGCCGGGCTCTCCTATGGTTTGTCGGATTACATGAAGACGCTCGCGATCATGGACCGGATGGGCTGGTCCCGCAGGCAATTGCATCCGCACGGGGGGCACCAGATGTCGCTGCACATCGCCGCTGGTCTGGGCCTGGGCGGCAACGAAAGCTACCCCGGCGTCTTCCAGCCTCTCGGCGGCTTCGCCGATGACCAGAAGGTCGAGGACGGGCGCGTGTCGTTGCCGGACGTGGCGGGGATTGGTCTTGAGTTGAAATCCGAACTCTGGCGCTGGCTGCGGGAGACGTTTCCGACTGGATGATCGTTGCTGGAGGTGGTGGATCGTCTGAAAGGCGTATTTCGGGATCACCTAACGCGTTACAAAATGCCGCGCCGAAACATTGCCCGGACAACTTCCAGGTTGTTGATTTGGGCCGGTGGGATACAGATCCACAAGGTCGTGCCATTTTCGACTGCGGTGGCCTTTTGTATCGCGTGGCGCCAACAGCGGCAGAACACACACGCAACTTGGATCTGTTTCGCTGTATCAGCCCAGCGAACGCGGTAAGTCAGGTGCGGTAGCAGCGCTAGGGTCTGGACTTCGGTAACGGTGACCTCTCAGTCAAGCGCTTTTTGACATGCGTGTCCAGCCGCAAGTATCCCAGCGTTTCGGACGATGTGCAGCAGCTCGGCACAAAGCTCACGTGAGCCAAGCTGGACTTGCCACGCAAAAGTTCCGGTCTCTCAGCTCATGTTAGGAGGCCGTCTCTCGAAAGCCAAGGGACTTTTCCCGCCAAGGGATGAATGCCGTCTTCGCGGGTTGTAGAACCCATTGATGTATTGGAATATTGCTCCTTCTGCTTGTCTGCGGGTCGCCCATTTCTGACGCCAGATCAGTTCGGCTTTCAGAGATTTGAAGAAGGTCTCGACCATGGAATTGTCATAACAATTTCCCTTGCCGCTCATTGAGACCAGAAATCCATGCTGCTTCAGACTTTTCTGATAGTCACCTGAACAGTATTGAGAGCCACGATCCGTATGATGGATACAGCCTTTGGGTGGCTTTCGCAGCCCTACTGCCATGTCTAATGCCTTGATGGCCAGGTCCCGCTTCATCCGGTTACTGACCGCCCAGCCAATGACCCGGCGGGAGTAAAGATCGATGATCACGGCCAAATACAGCCATCCCTCGCTCGTCCAGATGTAGGAAATGTCCCCTGCCCATTTTTGGTTTGGGCCATCAGCAGAGAAGTCCTGATCAAGAAAGTTGGGGGCGACATTGAAGGCGTGATTGCTGTTAGTCGTGACTTTATGTTTACGGGTTCGAATAACCTTGATCGCGTTCTCACGCATCAACCGGCCTACCCGGCGGTGCCCGACAACAAGACCGAGATCGCGCAGTTCCTCCGTCATGCGAGGTCGGCCGTAGCTTTGCAGGCTAAGGCGGTGTTGTTCTCTGATATGGGCCAACAGCACCATGTCATCTCGCTGGCTTCGGCTGATAGGGCGGATCTTCCAGGCGCGAAACCCACGGGAAGTTACCCGCAAAACGCGGCATAGAAACTCAATGGGCCAGATCTTCTTCCAGGTGTCGATAAAGGCAAACCTCACGCCTTTTGGCCTGCGAAGAAGATCGTCGCCTTCTTTAACACTTCCCTCTCCTCGCGGAGTAGCCGGTTCTCTTTGCGAAGGCGGGCGTTCTCCTTCTCCACATCCTCATGCGGGCCGGACATCAGGTCATCATTCTGATGGTGTTGAACCCACTTGTTCAGTGTCGAAACACCAACCCCTAAATCAGACGCAATCTGAGGTCGCGTCAGTCCACTGCTTGTTGCAATGCGAACCGCATCACGTCTGAACTCGTCGCTGTATCTTGGTGCCAATTTGTGTCTCCTTCATTGCGAATATCGCTCGAAAGAGACCGGAACTAAATCGCGACAAGTCCAGGCAAACCGCGTCCTGCGTCCTTGCCGGGCAGCGGACCGCCCGAACATGGGCATCGGCGGCATCACACCCGCACAGAAACTGAAAATGGCCGCGTAAATTCTACGACAGAACCCCGTTAAAAATGGGGAGATTGGTCCCGTCTCTGCGGCGATGTTGATCGCCGAATTGCCTGAACTCGGTCGGATGACGTCAGGCGAAGCCGCTGCCGTGACTGGCCTGGCGCCGGTCCCACATGACAGCGGGGCAATGCGAGGCAGCAGAACGATTTCTGGCGGGCGACGATCGCTGCGACATGTGCTGTTCCAAGCTGCGCTCGCCGCAGCTTGTCATAATCCAGTTCTCAAACCGGTCGCAAAACGTCTCAAAGAGCGCGGAAAACCACATAAACTCGTCATTATCGCAATCGCACGAAGGCTGGTCACAATCGCCAACGCGATCGTCAAAACCGGCATACCTTGGCAGCTTTAGCCCAACCGATAGACACAGTTGCTAGCAAGTATCCTCTATTCTTTCGGCACCTCCGCATTGCGGCCCGCCAGGACGACACTGATGGTATAAGCCGATTTTGGACTTAGCCCGGCCATGATAGTGGCAGCGGCGTCCGGCCGCATCCTTCCGAGAAACCCAGCGGCAAATTCGGGGGTCATCTCCTCGAAAAGGGCGGAGGCTTGCTTGGGTTTCATGTTTGCATAGACATCGGTCAGTCGCGTCAGATCGTCTTCGGCTGCGGTTGACGCGAGGGCGAGGGTTCCCCTCAATTTGGTTTCCGCTTCTTCCAAAGCTGTCATCTTTCGGTCGATCTCGATTTCGGCAACCGAAAGGGCCTGCATGCGTGTCCGGATGTCCGTCTCGCTCTTGCGAATGCGGCCTTCCCGTAAAGTAAGCGCGGCCAGAACGGGTGCAATATCCTCTTCTGCAGTGCAGCTGACCGTAGGTCGGTCGTGACCTGCACCAGATTCAGCATAGGCGACATTGCCGCTCAACTCTTTGGCCATCGCCTGTCCGGTCCCCGAGCCAACGCGTACAAAGGCCGACGTCAGAAGTAACCCCCCGATTAGCGCCAGCGCACCGCGATTGCGCCGCCATTTACTTACTGGCTTTGCAGCATTTTCGTTGTGGGATGGCTTTGTCTTGCAGAATGTGGGTAGCTTCATCGGCCAAATCCATTTTGTGAGCGTCGTGAAAAAACGGGTCCGGCCGATGGTTCCGAAGTTTCTGACGTGGCCTGATTTGGGGGCAGATCGTGCATGGATGCCACCATGAGTTCGAGCCGCTTTGCGACCTCCTCGGCCCGAGCGGTTAATTGGGTCAGCGACGTGGCTGACGCCCCGGCCGTTTTTTGCGCTGCCGCAAGCGTACGCGTCAGGTCATCAACCTGGGCGGACAACACCGCAACCGCACCTCCCACACCGCTTTCCAGATCGTTGAAACGGGTCAGGCGACGGGCAAGAATGAAACAGTAAAGTCCAGCCCCGAGGGCTCCGGCAACAAGTAGGATATCCGCAATGAGATCCATCAGAATTCCCTTTCTCAGTTTAGAACGAATTCCATGACGAGTAGATCCTCGACACGTTCCGGTCCTGTGACAAGCTGCACCCTTCGGAGCATCTGCGATCGCAGTTTGATCAGTGCCCCCGGAGCTTCGATATCGCGATTCTCGAGCGCGCGGAGATAGCTGTTAAGAACATCCACCACTCGTGGCAGAATTCCTTCAACCTCACTGGCATGCCGACTGGGCACCTCAAGGTCCGCGCGAAATATCAGATGTTCGCTATGTGCGCCGGGTCCGAGTGACACGATGAGCTGCGGTAGCGATACAAAAGTCACGTCATCCACCGGCGCGCTCTCTTCTGCGTGATCCGCGCTGGTCGAAAGGGCATGGCTGTTGCCGCTACCAAAAATTAGTCCGGACGATACGGCATAAAATCCGCCGCCCCCCCCGGCCAAGGCCAGGGCCAATCCAATAATCATCGGCAGTTTCCGAGACGTTTGTGGAGGTTCTGCCCTTTGTACGGTCGCGTCAGTCATTCGTTATCCTTTCGCTGTCTTGCACTCATTTATAGTCGACATGAACTAACTGATTGTTAAGGCTGATCGGCCAAACATACCTCGAGCGGAACGGTGGGTTCCGACAGACGGAGGTTGGTTTTTTGCAGCAGATTCTCTCAGTGTGGAAAGCACTTAGCGCGGGGCGTCGCGTTCTTGTGGTCGGGGCCACCCTGGCGATGTTTGCCGCGATTCTCGCGATGTCGCGAATGGCGTCTCAGCCCAATATGGCGCTGTTGTATGCGGGTCTCGAATCGGGCGCAGCGGGCGATGTGGTCAGGGCGCTTGAACAACGAGGGAGCGTTTACGAAGTGCGGGGTGGGGGGATCTTTGTGCCTGCTGCTTCGCGCGACGAATTGCGTATGACATTGGCCGCCGAAGGTCTGCCGGAAAACAGCAATCAGGGATACGAATTGCTGGATTCTCTGTCCGGGTTCGGTACCACATCACAGATGTTCGACGCTGCGTACTGGCGTGCTAAGGAAGGGGAGCTTGCCCGTACGATTGTTTCGAACCCGCTGATTGCGTCGGCGCGGGTGCATATCGCGAACAGCTCGGCCAATCCGTTTCAGCGGGATGTGACACCCTCGGCCTCGATCTCGGTTGGTACCACTGGGGCGGTGATTTCGGCCACACAGGCGCGGGCGCTGAAATATCTGGTGGCGTCCGCGGTTCCCGGGCTCGTGCCCGAGGGCGTTGCCGTTATTGACGGCAAGGGGGGCTTGATCGGGCTCGACGATGAATCAGCCAGTGGGAGCATTGCGGACGACAAGGCTGATCAACTACGTGACCGAGTCCAACGTTTGGTCGAGGCGCGTGTTGGATCGGGCAACGCGGTGGTCGAGGTGAGCGTGGATACGGTCACGGAGACCGAATCAATTCTTGAGCGTCGGTTTGATCCCGAAAACCGGGTTGTGATCAGTTCTGACACCGAAGAGCGAAGCAATCAGTCACAGGATGCTGGCGGCGGTGATGTGACCGTTGCATCGAATTTGCCTGACGGCGCTGGGGGTGGCGGTGACAGCTCCACTAGCCAGAACAGCGAAACCCGAGAACGTATGAACTATGAAGTGTCCGAAACCACGCGTGAAATCACACGCGCAGCCGGAGCGATCAAGCGCCTGACCGTTGCGGTGCTGGTCAATGGCAGCTTTGCTCCAAATGCAGAGGGTGCGCAGGTTTTTGTGCCACTCCCCGAGACGGAATTGACGGCACTTCGAGATCTCGTCGCTTCGGCAGTCGGGTACGAGGAATCACGGGGTGACGCGATTACCATTCGGTCACTCGCGTTCGAAAAACCGGGCGGACTGGGAACCGAAGCGGTGACGGAGAGCTGGTTTGCGTCAAATCTTGACCCGCTTTCGATGATTCAGATGGGCGTTCTCGCGCTGGTGGCACTGATTCTGGGACTGTTTGTTGTGCGCCCAATCTTCGCTGGGCGGCCAGTCGAGGCGTTGCCTGCGACGTCCGGAGGAAGTGCTTTGGCGTTGGGAGACAACAGGGTGTCCGACGCTCTGACCGGGGAGATCGATCCGGACGACAAATTCGATAACCTGCCAGTCCTGGCGAGTAACGGCGAATTCGGGAGCAGTGATTTTCCTGGTATGGGAATGGTCGATTTTGATGGGTCGACCGAGAAGGACCCAGTCGAGCGATTGCGTGGTTTGATCGACCAGAGACGGGACGAAACGGTAGAGATCCTGCGCAGCTGGCTCGATGATTCACAGGAGGTAAACTGATGCAACTTGTCGATTTCCTTGAGGATTTCGAGGGATTCCGGGCGCCTCTCTCTGGCTTGGCAACTCCGGTCGGTCCAGCAATCGATCTTGAGGGCGAAAAGCTCGAGTCTTTCGAAGAAGGGTATCGGGCCGGATGGGACGATGCAATCAAGGCCCAATCCGACGACCGCACTCGCATTTCGAGCGATTTCGCGCAGAATCTTCAGGATCTGTCGTTCACCTATCACGAGGCCTATAGCCAAGTCCTGAGCGCGATGACTCCGCTGCTAGAGGAGATGGTCAATTCGGTTCTGCCGAAATTCGCGCAGAATTCGCTTGGCCTCCACATTCTCGAACAATTGCGGGCCAAGAGCCGCGATATTGGTGCGCTAGACGTCGAAATTGTCGTTTCGCCGCAATGTATCGAGGCCGTGAAGGTCAGTCTGACACAGGACTTTGGCTTTCCGCTGCAACTGGTCGAAGACGACAGCATGGCCGACGGGCAAGCCGACATAAGGTTCGGGAACATGGAGCAACGTATCGACTTGAGCGAAGTTCTCGTCGGCGTTGATCAGGCCTTGCAAGGCTTTGTGCATGAAAATCAGAGGAAAATCGCCAATGGATAATCTTGCCCGCGAAGCGGCATCCCGCGCCGAAGGCGCAACGCCCCTGACATCAGTGCCAATCGAAATCACCGTGTCGGTGGGGCGTGCACGACCACTGGTTCGCGACCTTCTCAAACTCGATCAGGGATCGGTTCTGATTTTGGACAAGCGGATTGAGGATCCTGTCGAGCTTTATGTAGGTGACCGCCTGATTGGGATTGGCGCCCTCGAAGTGGTCGATGGGGATGGCAAGGGTATGCTGGCCGTGCGCCTGACCGAAGTTGTTGATTTTCAGGCCCCGACCTGAGGATGCGTTTGTTCACGGGAACTCTCACGGGGTTGGCTTTGCTGTTGCTGCCGGGTGCGGCAGCTGCGCAAGCGCTCTCACTCGATTTGGGTGAGGGCGGGTCGGTCACAGCCACCAGTATGCAACTGATCGCATTGATCACGGTACTCAGCCTCGCGCCGGGCATCGTGATCACCGTGACCTGCTTTCCGTTCATCGTGACGGTGCTTTCCATTCTTCGCCAGGCCATCGGGTTGCAGCAATCGCCGCCGAACATGCTGATTGTCAGCCTCGCATTGTTCCTGACCTACTACGTAATGGAGCCAGTGTTCACGACATCTTGGGAACTGGGACTGCAACCCTTGATCAATGAGGAAATTGACGTGGAAACAGCTTTCGATCGTGGGATCGCGCCGTTTCAGGACTTTATGGCGGCGCGGACCGACGGCAATACCTTCGCTGCCATGGCGGACCTAAGACCCGACGCAACGGGAACCGAGCTTTCTCGGGATGCACCGCTGTCGGTTCTGATCCCGAGTTTTATCTTGTCCGAAATTTCGCGCGCATTTCAGATCGGGTTTCTGATCTTCCTGCCGTTTCTGATCATCGACCTCGTTGTCGCTGCGGTCCTTATGTCGATGGGGATGATGATGGTGCCCCCGTCGATAGTGTCATTGCCGTTCAAGCTCGCGTTTTTTGTTGTTGCGGATGGCTGGTCGCTGCTGGCCGGCGCGCTGGTCCGCAGCTATTTCTGAAACGGCTCCGGGGATGGTGGGCTTACTTTTACGTCAGTGCCCCATTCGCGGCAAAGGGCACCAAGGCGCCGATGCGGTGTCGCATCGGTAAAGAAGGTATCAATTTCCGCAATGGACGCGATCCGCGCTGGTGCGCTGCGCTTAAACTTGGAAGCATCTGCCACCAGAAAGGTCTTGCGGGATTGTTGCAGGATGGTCTGACTCACCCCGACTTCCTGAAAATCGAAATCGAGCATGTCGCCGTCCAGGTCGAGGGCCGAACAGCCGATAACAGCGAGGTCGAATTTGAACTGGCGGATCGTTTGCGTGGTCAGATTGCCCATCAAACCACCGTCGGAGCGACGCAGAGATCCACCCGCAAGGATAATCTGACAATCAGGATTCGCCATGAGGATATTGGCGACATTCATGTTGTTGGTCACGACCAGCAGGTTTTTGTGTGCCAGCAACTGGCGCGCGACGGCTTCCGTGCTCGTTCCGATGTTCAGGAATACCGAACTGTCAGCTGGGATATGCGCGGCGCAATTGCGAGCAATCGCGGCCTTGGCGGCGTCATTTAGCGCGCGCCGGTCCTCGTATTCGATGTTCGAAGTGCCAGAGGGCAGAACCGCGCCGCCGTGGACACGCTCAAGACGCCCGGCATCGGCAAGATCGGTCAGGTCGCGGCGGATCGTCTGATGGGTGACGCCAAAATATTCGGCGAGCCGTTCGACGGATACTTTGCCCTCGCGGCGCGCCATGTCGAGGATTTCAGGCTGTCGGAAAGTTTGCGACATAGGTTTCCTTTAGGCCTGTGCTGCGGCTCACCCGGTACGTGATTCGCGCTCAGTATCGCACAGGAACGCGTGAAAATGATCATAAGGTGCAGCAAGTTTTTTGGATTTTTAGTCAGATCGATGCGATGAGCTAAGAATTTTACTTATTTCTTTCAGTATGATAGGGCCAGCCCTCGGAAAGCGAAAAAAATCGAACACAAAAACCTTTCTAAAGGCGCGAAGTGATGCCATAATTCCGAAAAGCGAACATTTATCTGGGGGGAGCCTATGTCTGCTGACGATCAGACCCAATCAGCGCTGGACCTCTTCATCATCGGCGGCGGCATCAACGGCTGCGGAATCGCGCGTGACGCGGCTGGTCGGGGGCTGTCTGTCGCATTGGCCGAAATGAACGATCTGGCTTCGGCCACCTCATCGGCTTCGACCAAACTGTTTCACGGCGGGTTGCGGTATCTGGAGTATTTCGAGATTCGCCTCGTGCGGGAATCGCTGATCGAGCGGGAAACCCTGTTGCGTGCGATGCCCCACATCAGCTGGCCGATGCGATTTGTCCTGCCTTACCACAAGGATATGCGGTTCGAGAGCGAAACGCCGACATCGCGGCTACTCAATACGGTGATGCCGTGGATGAAGGGACGCCGTCCGGCATGGCTGATCCGCCTGGGTCTGTTTATGTATGACACCCTCGGCGGGCGAAAGATACTTCCTGGAACACGTACGCTGGACCTGTCAGATGCGCCGGAAGGTGTGCCGCTGAACGACAAATTCCGGCAGGCGTATGAATATTCCGATTGCTGGGTGCAAGATTCGCGGCTGGTCGTGCTGAATGCCCGCGACGCAGAAGCACGCGGCGCAAAGGTGATGACGCGAACCAAAGTTCTGGCGGCTGAGCGGGTCGATGATCTGTGGCACATCACGCTGGAGGATACCGGGACGGGTGCGCAACGCACCGTCCGTGCGAAGATGCTGGTCAACGCCGGTGGCCCCTGGGTCGGCGACATCATCCGTACCAAGATCCGCAGCAACTCAAAGGAAGGTGTGCGACTGGTCCGGGGTAGCCATATCGTGACGAAACAGCTGTATGATCACGACAAGTGCTATTTTTTCCAGGGTGAAGATGGGCGGATTATCTTTTCGATCCCGTATGAGCAGGACTTTACCCTGATCGGCACGACGGATGCCGAACATCACGACCCAGCTGTCAAACCAATCTGCACAGATGAAGAGCAGGCATATCTTTGCGCCTTTGCGTCCAAGTATTTTGCGACGCCAGTGACGCGTGCCGATGTGGTCTGGACCTATTCGGGTGTGCGTCCGCTGTACGATGACGGTGCCAGCAGCGCCACAGCAGCGACCCGGGATTATACGCTCAAGGTTGACGATGCGGGCGGTGCGCCGGTGCTGAACATCTTTGGCGGCAAGATCACCACTTACCGACGGTTGGCGGAAAGCGCGCTGGATCGGATTGCGCCGTATTTTCCGGATTTGCCGGGCAAATGGACGGCGGGTGTGACGTTGCCGGGCGGAGATTTTCCGGTCGGTGACGCGCCGGTTCAGATGCAGGCGCTACAAGATGATTTTCCGTTTCTGACCGGTCCTTGGGCGCAGCGGTTGATCCGCGCTTATGGCACCGAGGCGCGGAAAATTCTGGGCTCTGCCAGTGCGGCTGTCGATTTGGGTCGGGACTTTGGCGGAAGTTTGACGGAGAATGAAGTGCAGTGGTTGATGCGGAACGAGTACGCGCGCACCGCCGAGGATGTGGTCTGGCGTCGTTCGAAGCTTGGGTTGCGCATGACAGGCGATCAGATCTCGGCACTTGAAACATGGATGAAGGACGTTCGGGCAAAAGCGGCCGCAGACGCCGCAGAATAGTCCGGACCAAACTGGGGGGAACGCGATGACGCTTGCTTTGCAAGGGGTCTCGAAGGTCGTCAACGGCCAGACACATATATACCCGACGGATCTGACCCTCGAGAAGGGGACGATGAACGTGCTTTTGGGGCCGACGTTGTCGGGCAAGACGTCGTTGATGCGGCTGATGGCCGGCTTGGATGTGCCCAACAGCGGCACGATTCACTGGCAGGGTAAGGACGTGACCGGGATGCGGGTGCAGGATCGCAAGGTGGCGATGGTCTACCAGCAATTCATCAACTATCCGTCGATGACCGTGTATGACAACATCGCGTCGCCGATGCGGTTGCTTGGCAAAACATCGGCAGAGATCGACGCCGCGGTGCTCAAGGCTGCTGACCTGATGAAGCTGGGTCCGATGCTGCAACGCAAACCGCTTGAACTTTCTGGCGGGCAGCAGCAGCGCTGCGCATTGGCGCGGGCGCTGGTCAAGGATGCCGGGCTTGTGCTGTTGGACGAACCTCTGGCCAACCTTGATTACAAGCTGCGCGAAGAATTACGGATCGAGATTCCCAAGATCTTTGAAGAGGCGGGCAGCATATTCGTCTATGCCACCACCGAACCCGAAGAGGCGTTGTTGCTGGGTGGGAACACCGCGACCCTGTGGGAAGGGCGTGTGACCCAGTTCGGTCCGACGCCGCGCGTCTACCGCCAACCTGTCGATGCGACCACGGCGCGGGTGTTCAGCGATCCGCCGATGAATTTCCTGACGATGTCAAAGGCGGGCAACATCCTGCAATTTGGCGACGGTCAGAGTGCAGTCGCCACCGGTAAGTTGGCCGAATTGGCGGATGGAACTTACACCGCCGGTTTTCGCCCGAACCATGTCGAAATTCACAGACTTGCCGACGATGCGCTTACGTTCAACACCCGGTTGGTTGTGACCGAATTGACTGGCTCGGAAACCTTTGTTCATTTGCAGCATCACGGCGAACGCTGGGTCGGCCTGATCCACGGGGTTCACAAGTTGAATTTGGGCGCAGAGCTGCCAGTCTATCTCGACCCTCGGCACATCTACATCTTTGGCGAGAATGGCAGTCTTGTTGCCCCCGCCGCCTACGCGCAAGCCGCCTGAGGAGGGGTCCATGGCCAAAATCACTCTCGATAACCTCGCCCATTCCTACCTCAAGAACCCGAAATCCGAAGAGGATTTTGCGCTCAAGGAGCTGAACCACGACTGGGTCGATGGCGAAGCTTATGCGCTGCTCGGATCTTCGGGCTGCGGCAAGTCTACGCTGCTCAACATCATCTCGGGGCTGCTGCAGCCGTCGCAGGGGCGTATCCTGTTCGACGACAAGGATGTGACCCACGCGCCGACGGCCGAACGCAACATTGCGCAGGTGTTCCAGTTTCCGGTGGTCTACGACACGATGACCGTGCGCGACAATCTGGCCTTTCCGCTGCGCAATCGTGGGGCGGACCCGGCCTATGTGGCGCAGCGCGTGCAGCAGATCGCCGCGATGATCGGGATGGAGGCAACGCTGGATCGCAAGGCGCGCGGTCTGACGGCTGACGCCAAGCAAAAGATCAGCCTGGGGCGCGGCATGGTCCGAGAGGATGTGAACGCCCTGCTGTTCGACGAGCCACTGACCGTGATCGACCCTCATATGAAGTGGGAGTTGCGCACGCAGTTGAAATCGCTGCACCATGAATTTGGCCACACGATGATCTATGTCACGCACGACCAGACCGAGGCGCTGACTTTCGCCGACAAGGTGGTGGTGATGTATGATGGCCGCGTCGTTCAGATTGGCACACCCGAAGAACTGTTCGAAAAACCGGCGCATACCTTTGTTGGCTATTTCATCGGATCACCCGGCATGAACGTGATTCCGGCCCGGATCGACGGTGCGGTCGCCTATATTGACGGCTCGGAACTGGCTCTGACGCAGGGGTATGGCGCGCTGGGTGGCAAGGTCGAGATTGGCGTGCGTCCGGAATATGCCACCCTGTCCGCGACCGAAGGCCTGCCGGTTCAGATCCGCCGGGTCGAGGATGTGGGCCGCCACAAGATCGTACGCGCCAGCCTTTTTGGTCACGATATCAATATCATCGCGGATGAGGGGGACAACATCGGCCCTGAAATGACCCGTGTCATCTTTGATCCGGCGCATGTGAATGTTTACGCCGATGACTGGCTGGTGACGCCGCAAAGCACAAAAATGGGAGAGGCCGCCTGATGGAAAAGACCGTCAATCAAAAGGCATGGTTCCTGGTCCTGCCGGTGCTGATCCTTGTGGCATTTTCCGCCGTCATCCCGCTGATGACCGTGGTTAATTATTCGGTGCAGGACAGCTTTGGTCAGAATCAGTTCTTCTGGGCCGGCATTTCGTGGTTCGACGATCTGCTGCATTCTGACCGGATGTGGAACGCGCTGGGTCGCCAGATGGCATTTTCCGCGATCATCCTCGCCATTGAGGTGCCTCTGGGCATCTTTGTCGCGCTGAACATGCCGAAAAAGGGCTTTTGGGCATCGTTCTGTCTAGTGCTGATGTCGTTGCCACTGCTGATTCCGTGGAACGTGGTTGGCACAATCTGGCAGATCTTTGGCCGGGTCGATATCGGTCTGCTGGGCTATACGCTGGCGTCTCTTGGTATCGACTACAACTATACCCAAGGTTTCTTTGCTGCGTGGAGCACGCTGATTGTCATGGATGTGTGGCACTGGACCTCACTGGTGGCGCTTCTGGCTTACGCCGGCTTGCAATCCATCCCCGACGCCTATTACCAGGCGGCCAAGATCGACCAGGCGTCGCGCTGGGCGGTGTTCCGCTACATCGAGCTGCCCAAGATGACGGGCGTGCTGATGATTGCGATCCTGTTGCGGTTCATGGACAGTTTCATGATCTACACCGAACCGTTTGTCGTCACTGGTGGCGGACCCGGGAACGCCACGACATTTCTGTCGATTGATTTGGTCAAGATGGCGCTGGGCCAGTTTGATCTGGGGCCGGCAGCGGCGTTCAGCCTGATGTATTTCCTCGTCATCCTGCTGATTTCATGGGTGTTCTACACGGTCATGGTCAACCTCGACAAAAGGGACGGTGTGTAAATGACTGACGCAACCACAACCAGCATCCCCGGCAACCTGACCTCTGGGCGCGGGAAAAAGCGGACCCTGATCAAAGGGTCAGCCATCGTAATGGGCCTGTATCTGCTGTTCCTGTTGCTGCCGATCTACTGGCTGCTGAACATGAGCCTCAAGACCAATACCGAGATCCTCGGAGCGTTCTCGCTCTGGCCACGCAATCTGACCTTCGCGAACTATACGACCATCCTGACGGACCCGAGCTGGTACATGGGCTACGTCAATTCGCTGATCTACGTGGTGATCAACACTGTCATTTCGATCACCGTGGCGCTGCCTGCGGCCTATGCGTTTTCGCGCTACAGCTTTATGGGCGACAAGCATCTGTTCTTTTGGCTGCTGACCAACCGGATGGCCCCGCCGGCCGTGTTTGCGCTGCCGTTCTTTCAGCTCTATTCGTCAGTCGGGCTGTTCGACACGCATATCGCGGTCGCGCTGGCGCATTGCCTGTTTAACGTTCCGCTTGCGGTCTGGATTTTGGAAGGCTTCATGCGCGGCGTCCCCAAGGAGATCGACGAAACGGCCTATATCGACGGTTATTCGTTCGGGCGGTTCTTTGTGAAAATCTTCATGCCGCTGGTTGCGTCCGGCATTGGTGTGGCGGCGTTCTTCTGCTTCATGTTCTCGTGGGTGGAACTGCTGCTGTCGCGGACTTTGACCTCGGTGAATGCCAAGCCCATCGCCGCTACCATGACCCGCACAGTGTCGGCCTCCGGCCTCGACTGGGGAGTGCTGGCGGCCGCTGGCATCCTGACAATCGTGCCCGGCGCGCTGGTGATCTATTTTGTGCGCAACTACATCGCCAAGGGCTTTGCCCTGGGCCGCGTTTGATATGAAAAAGGAGTGAACACAATGGCATGGATGGCATGGACCTGGCCGACCGCCACCTTTTTCGGGGTGATCGCTCTGCTACTGATCACCTTCACGGTGCTCGCAATCAAATTTCCTGAGACGCCGCGTGTTGGCGTGCTCAGGATCGAAACGACACGGGGCGACCGCCTCTTCATCACTCTTCTGGGCTCGGCCTTTATCAATCTGGCCTGGCTCGGGATCGTCGGCGCGAACCAACCTTACGCGCTGATCGCCTGCCTGATCTATGCCGTCGCGGTGTTCCGCTTCGTCTAGATCACAGCGCATCCGGGGCGCGAGGAGATCTCGGATACGACAAGAACGGTTCAATAATGGGAGGAACCACATGAACCTGAATCTTAAATCCACCACAGCGGTGGCTGCGGCACTGGCGTGTTTCGCCAGCCCGTCGTTCGCCGACATGGATGCCGCTACGGCATTCCTCGACAGCGAAATCGGCGATCTCTCTAGCCTGACCCGCGAAGAGCAGGAATCCGAAATGCAGTGGTTCATTGATGCCGCTGCCCCGTTCGCGGGCATGGACATCAAGGTCGTGTCGGAAACTATCGACACACACAGCTATGAATCCAAGGTCCTGGCCGCGGCGTTTAGCAAGATCACCGGGATCAATCTGACCCACGACCTGATCGGCGAAGGTGACGTTGTCGAAAAGCTGCAGACACAGATGCAGTCGGGCGAAAACATCTATGACGCCTATATCAACGACTCGGATCTGATCGGCACCCACTGGCGCTATCAGCAGGCGCGCAGCCTGACCGACTGGATGGCGAACGAAGGCTCGGACGTGACCAACCCCGGTCTCGATCTCGACGATTTCATCGGCACATCGTTCACCACCGGCCCCGATGGTGAGCTGTACCAGCTGCCCGATCAGCAGTTCGCGAACCTCTACTGGTTCCGCTACGACTGGTTCAACGATGAACAGAACAAGGCCGATTTCAAAGCGAAATATGGCTACGATCTGGGCGTTCCGGTCAACTGGTCCGCGTATGAGGACATCGCCGAATTCTTTACCGGCCGCGACCTGTCGCGTCTGGGTGTAGAAGGTGACGTCTTTGGCAACATGGACTACGGTAAGAAAGACCCGAGCTTGGGCTGGCGCTACACCGACGCGTGGATGTCCATGGCCGGAATGGGCGACAAGGGTGAACCCAACGGCCTGCCGGTCGACGAATGGGGCATTCGCGTCAACGAAAATTCGCAGCCCGTCGGCGCCTGCATGACCCGTGGCGGTGCCACCAATTCGCCCGCCGCAGTCTATGCCGTGGACAAAGCGATCAAGTGGCTCAACGATTACTCGCCGCCCGCCGCGCAGGGCATGACCTTTTCCGAAGCCGGCCCGATCCCGGCGCAGGGCAATGTCGCACAGCAGATGTTCTGGTACACCGCATTCACTGCGGCGACCGTGCTGCCTGACCTGCCCGTGATGAATGAGGACGGCACGCCGAAATGGCGCATGGCCCCCTCGCCGCACGGCGCATACTGGGAAGAGGGCATGAAAGTCGGCTATCAGGACGTGGGTTCCTGGACGCTGATGAAATCCACACCTGTGGATCGTGCCAAGGCGGCCTGGCTCTATGCCCAGTTCGTGACCTCCAAGACGGTGGATGTGAAGAAAGCGCACGAAGGTCTGACCTTCATCCGTGAATCCACCGTTCAGCACCAGTCCTTCACCGACCGCGCGCCGAAACTGGGCGGCCTGGTGGAATTCTACCGCTCGCCGGCCCGCGTTCAGTGGTCGCCGACCGGTACGAACGTGCCGGATTATCCCAAGCTGGCACAGCTGTGGTGGCAGAACATCGGTGACGCCATGTCCGGCGCCAAGTCCTCGCAGGAAGCACTCGACAGCCTCTGCGGTGACATGGAATCGGTGATGGAGCGTCTTGAGCGGGCAGGCATCCAGGGCGACATCGGCCCCAAGATGAACCCCGAAGAGACCGCCGAGTACTGGCTCGAGCAGCCGGGTGCACCCAAGCCCAAGCTTGCGAACGAGGACGAAGAGCCCAAGACCGTCAGCTATGACGAGCTGATCGCGTCCTGGAAGTAAGACACGACCGCCGGGGCCCTGCTTGGGGCTCCGGCTTTTTTGTGCTTATCTCTCGGACAGACGTCCGAAGTCTTGCACCAAACGGGCGGCGGGTTTTACATCGCCTCCCGTTTCGTCCAAGAACTTTACAGCATGAGAGGAGAGGCCGTGCGCTATATCCTGGCCATCGACCAAGGCACCACATCCAGCCGCGCGATCCTGTTCGACGCAGACATGAAAATCACTGCCGTCGCACAGGAAGAGTTCGAACAGCATTATCCAGCCTCAGGATGGGTCGAACATGACGTGTCGGATTTGTGGTCGACCACAGCGGGCACCTGTCGCCAGGTTATTGAGCGCGCGGCGATCTCGGCCGGGGACATCGCCGCGATCGGCATCACCAATCAGCGCGAAACCACGATCGTCTGGGACCGCGACACCGGGCAGGCCATTCACAAGGCCATCGTCTGGCAGGATCGGCGTACCTCGGACATCTGCGCCGCGTTGCGTGAAGAAGGTCACGAGGCGATGTTCACCGACCGGACCGGCCTGCTGCTGGATCCGTATTTTTCGGGAACCAAGCTGAAATGGATTCTCGATAACGTAGACGGGGCGCGGGACAAGGCGCGCGAGGGCAAGCTGCTGTTCGGCACCGTCGACAGCTACCTGATCTGGAAACTGACCGGCGGGGCGGCGCATGTCACCGACGCCACCAATGCCGCGCGGACCCTCCTGTATGATATCCGCAAGGGACGCTGGTCGCAGACCATTTGTGACCTGCTGGATATCCCGATCACGATGCTCCCCGAGGTCAAGGATTGCGCCGCCGATTTTGGCATGACGCGGCCCGACCTCTTTGGTCGCGAAATACCCATTCTGGGCGTTGCGGGTGACCAGCAGGCGGCGACGCTGGGGCAGGCCTGTTTTCAGCCCGGAATGTTGAAATCCACCTATGGCACCGGCTGTTTTGCGTTGCTCAACACCGGCGACACGCCCGTTGCGTCCAAGAACCGACTTTTGACCACCATCGCCTATCAGCTTGACGGGAAACCGACCTATGCTCTCGAAGGGTCGATTTTTATCGCAGGGGCAGTGGTGCAATGGCTGCGCGACGGGTTGAAGATCATCCGGGATGCCAAGGAAACGCAGCCGCTCGCTGAAAATGCCGATGCTGGGCAGAATGTTGTCCTTGTCCCGGCGTTCACCGGTCTGGGTGCGCCATATTGGAACGCTGAATGCCGTGGCGCAATATTTGGCCTCACGCGCAATTCCGGTCCCGAGGAGTTTGCACGCGCCGCGCTCGAATCCGTTGGGTATCAGACCCGCGATCTGCTTGAGGCGATGCACGCTGACTGGACCCCGCAGGGCGGTGATCAGACGCTGCGGGTCGATGGCGGCATGTCTGCCTCCGATTACGCAATGCAATTCCTGTCGGATATCATCGGAGCGCCGGTTGATCGGCCACAGGTGCTGGAAACGACGGCGCTGGGGGCGGCATGGCTTGCCGGTCAGCGCGTCGGCGTGTACCCGGATATGGCTGGATTTGCCGAAAAATGGCGGCTCGACCGCAGCTTTGACCCCGGTATGTCCGACGAAGATCGCGCGTCGAAATACGGCGCGTGGAAACGCGCGGTTTCCGCCGCGATGAGTTTTTGATTTGAAAGGCCAAAAATGACCTCCATCACTCTTCGCCGCCATCTGACCGATGCCGGGCACGATTCCGACCTGATCTTTCTGCTCGAAGACATCGCGTCGGCCTGCCGCGCCACCGCCTACGAGGTCCGCAACGGCCCGCTCAAGGGCAATCTGGGCGTCGCGGGCAGCACCAATGTGCAAGGCGAGGATCAGAAGCCGCTCGATATCATCGCCAACGACATTTTTCTGGCAACTTGTGCCAATTCTCCCCGTCTTGCCGCGCTGGTGTCGGAAGAGATCGAAGAGGTGGTCTGGCTGAAAGAGCCGAAAAAAGGCGATTATCTGCTGTTTTTCGATCCGCTCGATGGATCATCGAACCTGGATACAAATTTGTCCGTCGGCACGATCTTTTCGATCATGCAAGTCGCCGAGGATGGCGACCGCAACGTGTTGCGCCCCGGCTCTGATCAATTGGTGGCGGGCTATGCGCTGTATGGCCCCGCCACGATGATGGTGCTGGCCGCAGGGAAGGGTGTGCAGAGTTTTACGCTGCATCAGGGCTCTGGTATCTTCCGTTTGACGCATGCCGATATGAAGATCCCCGAGGGGACGGCTGAATTTTCGATCAATGCCTCGCGCCAGCGCTTCTGGGAGCCGCCGATGCGGGCCTATGTCGATGACTGCCTGGCGGGCAAGGATGGGCCGCGTGGCGTGGATTTCAACATGCGTTGGGTCGCGTCGATGGTGGCCGAAGTTCATCGCATTCTGATGCGCGGCGGCGTGTTCCTCTATCCGCTGGACGAAAAGAACCGGGATATGGGGGGACGTTTGCGGCTGCTGTACGAAGTGGCGCCGATGGCCAAAATTATCGAGGCCGCAGGCGGCGCTGCCTCGACCGGACGCGAGCGGATCATGGATCTGGTGCCGACCGAGCCGCATCAACGTGTCCCGGCGATCCTTGGTGCCAGTGACGAGGTTTGGCGGGTCGAGGCTAAACACGCCGCAACGCCCTGACGGATATGGTGCCGTTTGCGCTGAACACTCCCACGCGGATTATCTTTGGCCGGGGTCGTGCCGCTGGGCTGCCCGAAGAGGTTGCCGCGCGCGGAAGGCGCGTGCTTTTGGTGCGCGGCCGATCCGTTGCATGGGCGGATACCTGCACCGCGTTATTGCGCGATCTCGGCTGTACCGTGTCGGTTCTGCACTCCGCGGGTGAGCCGGACCTGCCGCAGATCGAAGCGGCGCTGGCGCGGTACAGAGATGATCGTCCGGACTGTGTTCTGGCCATTGGTGGCGGCGCGACGCTCGATCTGGCCAAAGCGCTGGCGGCTCTGTTGCCTGCCTCGCGTCCACCGCTGATCTATCTCGAAGGGGTCGGAGGTGGTCAGCCCCTGGATGCCGAACCGCTGCCGTTTGTTGCCTGCCCGACCACTTCGGGCACTGGTGCCGAGGCGACGAAAAATGCCGTAATCGGCGTGCCGTCACACGGGCGCAAGGTCAGCCTGCGCGACGACAGGATGCTCGCCGTACTGGCGCTGGTCGACCCGGCACTGACGGACAATTGCCCGCGTGCCGTCACGCTGGCTTCTGGCCTCGATGCCATCACGCAAGTGATCGAGCCGTATCTGTCCTGCCGTGCCAATGCGCTGACCGACGCGCTTTGCCGCGACGCGATCCCCCGAGGGCTGCGGGCATTGGCACGACTGATGTCGGACGAAGACGCCGATGCGCGCGATGATATGGCGTTGACGAGCCTGTTCGGCGGGATCGCGCTGGCCAATGCCGGGCTTGGTGCGGTGCATGGACTGGCCGGAGTGATCGGTGGTCGGTTTGCAACTCCGCATGGCGCGATCTGTGGTCGGCTTCTTGCCCCAGTTTTGCGCTTGAACGAGGTCAAGGTTGCAGAGGCGGGCCTGGACACCATGCGCTTTGCTGAGGTTCGTGTCTGGATTGCGACTGAGCTGGGCGGAAACCCTGCCGACGCTTTTGATACGTTGGAATGTTGGGCCACATTGCACGGTTTGCCCACGCTGCGGGCTCTGATGGCGTCAGAGGCTGACGTGGGCCAGATCGCTGAAGAGTCGACCGCTGCGTCGTCCATGCGGGCTAATCCGGTGCCGCTGGCCAAAGATCGACTGGAGCAATTGCTGGCAACCGAGTTATCTGGATGACCTGACCTGTGCCCCGAATGCGAGGGCACAGGTCGTTGCTGGATCAGCCCAGAACCTTGCGCACCGCGCGCGCGGTCTTGTCTGCAACTTCATCGGCCTCTTCTGTTGACAGGCAGAATGGCGGCGCAAAACCCAAAATATCCCCCTGAGGCATGGCGCGTCCGATTACGTTTTCTTCCATCAGGGCGGCAGCGATGCGCGGCCCCACCTTTTCGGACGCGTCAAAGAAGGTCCGGCTATCCCGATCCTTGACGAATTCGATGGCACACATCATGCCCGCGCCCCGGATTTCGCCGACATGGGCATGATCGCCCAGTGCCTGGGACATGACCTTGTTGAGGTAGGCCCCATTCTCGCCCGCTTTGCGCACCAAATCTAGATCGTCGAGCAGCCTGAGGTTAGCCACACCCGCAGCCGCACCAATGGGATGGGCCGAATAGGTCCAGCCATGGCCGATCGGACCATTCTCGTCCGTGCCCTGTTCCAGCACGCTCCACATCTTCTCGCTCACGATGGACCCCGACAGTGGCGCATAGGCGCTGGTCAGGCCTTTGGCGATTGTGATCAAGTCCGGCTTTAGCCCGTAATGTTCGGATCCGAACATCGTGCCAAGCCGACCAAAACCTGTGACAACTTCATCCGCGATCAGCAGGATGTCATACTTGTCCAGCACAGCCTGAATCGCGGCCCAGTATCCTTCAGGTGGCGGCACGATTCCCCCGGTTCCCAGGACCGGCTCGCCGATGAAGGCGGCGATGGTGTCAGGCCCCTGTGCGACGATCAGGGCCTCCAGTTCAGCAGCACAATGCGCAGAAAACTGCGCTTCGCTCATGCCGAGATCCGGACGACGGAAGTAATAAGGTGCCTCGGTGTGAACCACCTGACTCAGCGGCAGGTCGAACTTTTTGTGAAAAAGTTCCAGCCCGGTCAGCGATCCGGTGACCAGTCCCGAACCATGGTATCCACGCCAGCGCGAAATGATCTTTTTCTTCTCTGGGCGTCCCAGGATGTTGTTGTAATACCAAACCAGTTTGATGTTCGTTTCGTTGGCATCTGATCCAGACATGCCAAAATAGACTTTGGACATGTGATCGGGTGCCCGGTCAAGGATCATTTTGGCCAGGGTGATCGAGGCTTCGGTGCCGTGGCCAACGTACGCGTGGTAATAGGCCAGCTCGCGGGCCTGCGTTGCGATGGCTTCCGCGATTTCTTGCCGTCCGTAACCGACGTTGACACAATAGAGGCCGGCAAAGGCGTCGAGCAGCCGGTTGCCCTCGCGATCCTCGATATGGCAACCCTGTCCGCCAGTGATTACCCGCTGTGGAACGTTGCCACGTGCAAATTCGGCAAGATGCGTTGACGGGTGGAAAAAGTTTTCCCGATCCCACTGCTCCAACATGTCATTTTTCAGCATAGTCATTTCCTTTCTTCAGAATCCAGTTGGGGCTGGCGCAAGAGTTTTCGTACGAAAACTCTTGCGCCAAAATCTTTCTCGAAAGATTTTTGCCTGCTGGAACCTCGTATCATGCCCCATTCGGGACACATACCTGAACTCGGCAAAAGGCTCGAGTCCCTGTGGTTCCACACCCCAACAGTTTGCAGCACCAATGGATGGCACGGTGGCCGCCCACCGCCTCCTCTCGGGCATTTTCAATGCCCTGCCGTGCAACGGGACATGCGCTTGCACAGCAATCCGGCGATAAAGGTCTGCGTCACGTCGCCCTAAACAACCAGCCCGTGCCAATTTTCCATCAAAGTATGCCCCATGAAAGACAGCACCGCGCCGGTGCCGGAAGATGTTTTGCAAATCCGAGCCTTCGGATCGGTGGCCAAGGCATGGGGCGCGTTCAAACGCTTTGCGTCCTTGAAGCCGACAGTGGTGTTGCGATTGCGGTGACTGGCGTGGGGCTCGGTTCGGGTCGGCTGATCATCAGGTGGATTGGCAAGCGCATTGCCTCCCGCCGATCTCCTTCCAAGCGGGACTCATGTTCCTAAATCATCGATCAAATCGGACGAATTCAGCGTCCTTTTAGATGTCCGGGCAGGGGGGCGCCTGCGCGGTCGACCGGAGCGTGGCAAGCCGTGAGCGGGCTTCTCGCGGCGACTTCGGCTTCCGGGCATTCCCCTCAATCAAGAGAAACGAGTATCCGCGCGACCTTTTGCGGGTCGTACTTTGGCTCATCGGCAAGGCCGAGAGGAAGGCGAAGGCAGGGAATGCCGTGCTGTTTCGTGACATTTGCGCATTGCGACTGTGACCATGTGGTGTCGCATAACACATGCGTCATCAACTGGCGTGGCGCCACGTCAGGACCGGCATCGGCGCGCAGCGGGGTAATGATGGCTGACACCTGATCGGCAAGGTCATGCCCGAGTGCCTCGGGATCCTGTCCGAGGCTGGGTAGATACACCTTGGGAAGGCGGCGCCCGGTGATGGATTTGCCGACCCCCGCAGGCAGCAGATTGGCGACGACGCTGGAATACAGGCTTCCGGGTGGGTAGCAGATCACATCCGCCTGTTCGATCAGCTTCCTATTCCGCTTTGGCAACGGAACCAGATCTGACGGCATCGCGCTTTCGCCGTCGCTCAGAAAACATCGCACAATCGGGCTGTCGATCGGCGGGGCTTCTTTGCCGCTGATCAGACGCTGACTGATGATGCGGCGTCCATCAGCAAGGTCGACGCCAAGCTGAAGGTTTTCGTCAACGATGGCGCGTACCGTGCCACGCACGTCCACCATTTTTGACATCAGGAACAGCACCGGCTCTAGCGCGTGCCCGTTGCTGAGATATCCACCGGCAAGGATCAGGTTGCCGATGCTGGCATTGCGATAATCGAACGCGTCGGGCACCTCATCCGCAAAACTTTTTAAGAGTGACTGGATCAACTGGCGCATCGGCTTGGCGATGGCGGATATCAGCGGATGATTACCCGTGATGATGCGCGCGACCTCAGCGCGCAGCTTGTCTTGGGGCGCCTCCTTTGACAGGCGGTAGCTGAACAGCGCATAGACATCGGGCTGGCCCAACACGGATTCATCCGCCAGCGCCATGAGCCGCGAACGCAGATCCCCCACAGCGGGCATGTCAAAAGCACGGCGCAACACCTGCGAACTGCCACCGCTGTCGAAGGGTGTGATCAGGTGCATGGAGTTGAAGGTGTAGTGCTTGAGCTGGCGGGAAATGCCGTTCAGGGCGCTTCCGCCGCTGAAGAACAGGATGCGCGGTCCAAGGTGCGGGGCACTCTGCGAGCGCGCAACCCGCAGGTCGTCCGGAAGGCGCAGTTCGCGCTCTACATGCATGGATGTCATAGAAATTTCATCTCCGGCTGGCCAAACTGTCCCGATTCCACCTTGGAATTCCAAGCGCATGGGGCGCATATGCCACCATGGTGCCCGAACACAACATACGTACGACGGTGCGCGCTGTCATCCGCAAGGGTCTGCGGCCTGTGCTGCTGAAACCGTGGTCGCTGGAACACCGCACGCGGGACCGACCGGGCGGGAACGGCGTCGCGTCAGGCGCAACGGATGGGCTGAACCGTGGCACTTCCTGACGCTGTCGAAGAGAACATGTCTTTCCTGCTTGCTGAACTTGACGGGCAATTGTCGCGCCTGACTGACTATTTTGAGGCCCCCGACACGGATACGGCGCTAAGTCTGGTCCAGCGGGCGGGCTATTCCACCAACCTGTCTGCGCGGGTGCGCAAGGCCTGCCTTGCCGGAATGATGCGTGGCAAACCCGGAGAGGCGCTGAAACTAAGGCTGCAGGGCATCGACACGATTGCCCGCAATCTTGACCTGTTATCACGTCTGGGGCGGCGCGCTGTCGAACATGCCGAACGCACCGAACGGCCTAAGCTGCTGCGAACAGACGCCTATGTCGCCCCGGTCAAACGAGTTCGCAAGCGGGTGGCCTGCATTTCCGAGGCGATGGAGGCCCGCAATAGCAAGCTGGCGGTTGAGATAGGCCAATCCCGCGCGGAACTGGGGGAATTCCATGACCGGTTGTTCCGGACCTACACGCGGGACATGCACGGTACAAAACATACCGAAGATCTGGCGCATGGTCTGTTGACCCTGAATGAAATCCACCGCATGGGCGAGGCACTGCTGGCAATCAGCGAGGCGCTGCTGTCGATCAATATCGGCCAGCCGGTGCAGTTCGAGCGGTATTTTACGCTGCGCAGTGTGCTTGACGGCGTCAAACGCGACGAAGAGGTCAAGCTGCAACCGCTGGCTGAAACCCGTTCGGGCAGTGCCATTTCGAGCGTGAACCTGCGCAATGCCAAGGGCGAAACCGTCGCAGCCGTTTTCAAGGACGGAGAGCGGCGCAAGGTCAAGGAAGAGCGGGTTGGCGTCAAAAGCTGGAATTCTGTCTATCCCGGTCTCGCGCCCGAAATCCTGTCCTATGAACGGCGCGGAAAATCCGCCGCCCTGCTGATCGAGCATCTGGAGGGCGAAACCTTTGAGGATATCGTGCTTGGCGGCAGTGACGATGCGATGGCCGAGGCGCAGAAGGCCCTGCACAAGACCGTTGCCGATATCTGGTGTCAGACCCGCACCGATGAGCCTGCCGAGATGAAGGCGATGGAGCAATTGTCCAAACGCATAAAGGATGTCTATCGGCTGCACCGCCGGTATGCCCGTAGCACACAGACTGTGAACGGTGTGACGATCGATAGTCTGGATCAACTGATCATCGCCGCCGCGCAGCGTGAAGCGCGGATCATCGCGCCGTTTTCGGTCTATATTCACGGCGATTTCAATCTTGATAACGTGATCTATGATTCCGTCGCCCGGAAAATCCGGTTCATCGACCTGCACCGCTCGCGCTATATGGATTACGTGCAGGATGTGTCGGTGTTTATGGTGTCGAATTACCGGCTTCAGGTGCTGGACAGCGCAACCCGCGCGCGGATCGCGACTGTGGCGACCGAAATGCACGGCATGTCGGCAAAGTTCGCCCGCCGCAACAAGGACCAGACCTTTGAATACCGGCTGGCGCTGGGGCTGGCGCGATCATTCGCCAGTTCGACCCGCTTTGTTGTCGATCAGGACCACGCGCGCCGGATGATCCTGCGGGCCCGCTATGTCCTCGAATCCGCGCTGGCCGTGCCCGAAGGCCGCGAAGCGCGGTTCAAACTGCCCATAAGGATGCTGTTCAGTGACTAAAAGGATCGGGGTCATCGGAACCCCAGGCAAGTGGTCGACCGAGGCGCTGGCCGATGCGATTGAGTCCCGCACGGGCTATCGCCAGGTGATCGACATGGCGAACACGGTACTGGACTTTGAGGCGGGAACGCTGATCTGCGACGGGGTGGATCTGTGCCAGATGGACGGGCTGGTGCTAAAGAAAATCGCCGAGGATTACAGCCCCGATGCGCTCGACCGGCTGGAAATGTTGCGCATGGCCGAAGCGGCAGGCGCGCGGATTTTCAGCCCCGCGGTCAATGTTCTGCGGCTGATGGATCGGCTGGCCTGCACCATGACCCTGCGCATTGCGGATATCCCGATGCCCGCCACCACGATCACCGAAGATGTGACCGCCGCGCGCACGGCGTTGAACCGCTATGGCTCGGCCGTCCTCAAGCCGTTGTTTTCGACCAAAGCGCGCGGGATGGTCCTGCTGGATCACGACGCCCCGGACGCCGCGGCGCAAATATCGGCGTTCAAGGTGGCCAACCCGGTGATGTATATCCAGCAAAAGGCCGAACTGTCGGGCGAAGACCTTGGTATGGTGTTTCTGAACGGCGCCTACCTTTGCACCTATGCGCGCGTCAGCCAGTCCGGCAGCTGGAACACGACGATCCATTCCGGCGGGAAATACGCGCCCTTTACGCCATCGCCAGAGCTGATCGAGCTGGGTCGCAAAGCACAGGCGCCGTTTGGCCTGACCTTTACCACGGTCGATATCGCGCTGACGCCCAACGGGCCGATCGTGTTCGAGGTCTCGGCCTTTGGCGGCTACAGCGGCGCGCAAAAGGGATGTGGGATTGATGCTGCCGCTCTGGTGGCCGATCATGTCGTCAAAGAGGTGTCGCAATGAAGACAGCCGCCGATGTTCTGGCCCGACTGGATCTTGCGCCCGCGCAGGGGTCCGACCCGTTTCACATCGCCGTCGGGCCAATCGCGGTCACTGTGTTGTGCCCCGGACCCCTTCGCGCCGAACTGATGGCGTATTTCGCCGACGCTCTGGCAGAGGCGCCCGGCGACATTGTCGTTCACCTGCTGCCGGATCAGACGCTGACGCCAGAGCCGACATGGGCCGACTGGCAGCGCGATCCGGGCAAGGCTGGCCGCAAGGATGCAACCTGCGATCTTGACGACGCCCGACTCGTTCGTAAGGTCCGCAGCGGCGTGACCTTCCTTCAGGCACCGGGCGTGGCCGTCGCCTTTGGGGCGCTTGGGCAGAACGTCAGCACGGTGATCAACTTTGTGAACACGCAGATCCTGTCAGCCTGTCTGCGCGACGGCTGGCAGTTGGCCCATGCGGCAGCGGTGACGCGCCAAGGGCGCACGCTGGCGATTTCGGGTCTGTCGGGGGGGGGGAAATCTACCTCGATCCTGCGGATGATGGATATCTCCGGCGCGCAGTTCATGAGCAATGACCGGGTTTTGATACGCGCTGGCACCCCGGCGCAGGCGCTCGGCATCCCAAAACATCCGCGCATCAATCCGGGTACGATCATTGGCAATCCACGCTTGCGCGGAATGCTGTCGCCCGCCAGGCGGGCCGAACTGGAGGCGATGCCGCTCGCCGATCTATGGTCGCTTGAGGACAAGCACGATTTGTTCATCCCCCAGATTTATGGGCCGGACCGGATCTGCTATGGCGCGGCGCTGACGGATTTCTGGGTGCTGAACTGGAGCCACACGACCAATGCACCAACCGCTGTGTCCGAGGTCACATTGACTGAGCGCGCGGATCTGCTGAGCGCAATCATGAAAAGTCCGGGCCCATTCTATCAGCATCGCGACGGGCGTTTTGAACCGAACGGTGCCACCCCTGATCCCGCCGCCTACCTCACCGCACTGGGCGATGTGCGGGTGTCCGAGGTCTCGGGCCGTGTCGATTTCGACGTTCTGGCTGAACACGGGCGGCAATTGCTGGATGACTGAACCGGGCTACGTCGCCTTTCTGCGTCACGGCGCCTATCACCAACGCAGCGGCACCCCTTCGGCCCGCCAGCCATTTCCCCTGACCGAACAAGGTCAGGTGCAGGCCCGCGCTGGTGCCGGGGACGTGGCGCAGATGATCCGGGACCATGATCTGCGGTTGGCGCCTGTCCTTCACTGCTCGCGGCAACTGCGTGCCTGGCAGACGGCTGAACAGATCTTGTCGGGTTTGCGCGAACACGGCTACACGCTGGACAGGATCGAACAGACCTCGGCGCTGGCGGAACGCGGGATGGGCAGCGCGGCGAACCTGACGACAGAGGAAATCGAGACCGTGTTGCGCGACGATCCACGCCACGGCCCGCCACCAAAGGGCTGGAAATCCGACAGCGACTATCGCCTGCCGCTTGAGGATGCCGAGAGTCTGATGGACGCCGGCCTACGCGTCGCCCGTCACCTGCAAGAGACGGTTCAGCCGGGTTTGCTGACGATCCATGTCGGTCACGGGGCGTCGTTTCGTCATGCCTGTCATCACCTTGGACTGCTGCATCGGGCCGAGATTGCCAAACTCTCGATGTTTCATGCCCGACCGTTACTACTCTGTCACAATGGTCATGGTAGTTGGCGTCATTTGGCTGGGAAGTGGAAGGTCAGGTCACCTAAAGAGGACCCGATCGACTGAGGCCTGCCCGTATCGAAAGGCTTGATCTTGGATTACATCCCACACGACCCCGGCGCGGACTGGCACCTCTTGCCACCGGTGTTTGATGCAGATGCCCGGCTGGCCGATCTGCCGCGTGTGATCAAACCGTGGCCAGGGGCGGGGACGCAGCCGCAGATTTCCGCCTGCCTCGAACGGGCACGCCGTCATGGTGGCTGGCGCTGGCCGGATCGCCCGATCATCTTTGTTTCTGACCCGCACGCCGATGCCGAAGGTTTTTTGCGCTCGCTCAGTGCGGCGGGCGTGATCCGGCGCGATGATGCACAGATCGCCCTGACAGCATTTGGCCGACAGGCGCGGATCGTGCTGGGCGGCGACAGTTTCGACAAGGGGCCGAGCAACCTCGCCCTGCTGGATGCGATCGCCGCGCTGCGTGCTACGGGGGCAGACATGCACATTCTGGCGGGGAACCACGATCTGCGGATGCGCATGGCCGTCGCGGCGCTGCGCGGGCCGCGCACCGCGCTCAAGGAACATCTGTTCGTGCGAATGGGGCGCAAGATCCTTCCGGCGCTGCGCGAAGTGTTCGACCGTTTTGTCACCCCCGCCGATCTGGATGCCCTGCCGGACGAGCTGACTTGTAAGGCGCGGCTTTTGCCTGGCCCTGACTGGCCCACGCGTTTCGCCGCCGCCGCGCAGGCCGAGTTGCGTCCTAAGGTCATCAAAAAGGAAATCGCCAAACTGGTCGAGAAGCTGGGAAAATTCGACCGCCAATGCGACCGGGTCGGCATGACCAACCGCGAGATTCTGGCCGCCGCCCTGAAGTGTCAGGACGTGTTCTTTGAACCGGGTGGCACCTATGCGTGGTTCTTTGAGGCGATGGATGTCGTGGCGCACAGCGGATCGGTTCTGTTTGTCCATGCGGGTCTGTGTGACAGCATGTGCGATCTGCTGGTGACGGGCGGTCCCGACGCGGTCAACGCCCGCTATCGCGCCGAGGCGGAGTGCGCCGCGCTCGGGTTTTATTTTGGGCCGCTGGCCAACCTCGTCCGTACCAAATACCGCAACTCGGATTGCAAGCTGACCGAACGCGGTGTCACCGCATTGCATGAGGCCGGATTCCACATGGTGGTACAGGGGCATGTCAACAATCATCAGGGCCAGCGTCTGCTGGCCAAACGCGGGCTGCTGCATCTCGAAGGTGATGTGACGCTGGACCGCGCGTCCCGGCAGCTCGAAGGGCTGGATGGGATCGGCGCTGGCGCAACCTTGATCTTTCCGACCGGAGATGTGATCGGTCTGAGCAGGGACTTTCCGTGGGCAAAGCATTTTGCGCCGGATCGCATGATCTGAAACAGGAGCTGGCACATGGGTGAACAGAACAAACGTTTCACGCACGAGTCCTTGCAAGACGCAAAAACAATCAAGAGCTTGCTGTCCTCGCTGGCCAAGGGGTTCGCAAAAGGCAAGATGACGCTTGGCGATGATGACGGTGAACTGATCCTCGAAACCGCCGGTCTGATGAACGTCAGGATCAAGGCGGAACGCGAAGATGGGCGATGCGAAATCAGCCTCAGAGTTTACTGGTCCGACCCTTCCGAGCCATCTGAGCGCAAGGGAACACCTCGGATCGAGAGCTGATCCGGTGTCCGCTTGGTGGCAAGAGGGCTGCGCGGAGGTAGTGAATACAGGTCTACTCAAGGCGGAGAACCACGTCTCGCCGTTCTTTGGAATCGGATCGATGCTGCACGCTGCGGGGCCGTATCGCCCTGACCTTGGCCAAAGGCGTATCCTATCGGTTTGCGCCTTTGGAGACTGCATCGCTCTGTGCACAGACCCTGTGCTTTGGCTGACATGCGCTTGTCCTTGTTCCGGTCTGTCGGCGCTCCTAGCTTTGGAGTATCCAGGCCAGCTACTTGCCTGCCATTTCCTAAGAGGTTTGCCATGAAACATATCGGTTTTCTCAGCTTCGGACATTGGAGTGCTGAGTCCGGCTCGCAGGTTCGCTCCGCTTCCGACGTCCTGCTGCAATCTATCGAGTTGGCGGTCGCCGCCGAACAGCTTGGGCTGGACGGTGCCTATTACCGTGTCCATCACTACGCACGCCAGTTGGCGTCGCCATTTCCGCTGTTGGCAGCCGTGGGTGCGCGCACGTCGAAGATCGAGATCGGCACCGGTGTCATCGACATGCGGTACGAAAACCCGCTCTATATGGTCGAAGATGCTGGGTCCGCCGATCTGATCGCAGGGGGCCGCCTGCAACTGGGCATCAGCCGGGGTTCACCAGAACAGGTGATTGATGGCTGGCGCCACTTTGGCTATGGGCCGGACGATGGCGAAAGCCCGGCTGACATGGCCCGGCGGCATACGGCGGTGTTTCTGGACCAGCTCGAGGGCAAAGGCTTTGCTCAGCCGAACCCGCGGCCGATGTTCCCCAATCCCCCGGGTCTGTTGCGGCTTGAACCGCATTCAGAAGGGTTGCGAGAGCGTATCTGGTGGGGGGCCGGGTCCGACGCCACTGCGGAATGGGCGGCGCAGATGGGGATGAACCTGCAAAGCTCAACGCTGAAGGACGATGAAACCGGCGAGCCGTTTCACGTTCAGCAGGCCAAACAGATCCGCGCCTATCGTGCGGCCTGGGCGGCGGCGGGCCACAAGCGGACCCCGCGCGTGTCGGTCAGCCGGTCGATCTTTGCGCTGATGGACGACCGCGATCGGCTGTATTTCGGGCGCGGCGGCAAAGAGGGTGATCAGTTTGGCATCCTTGACCAGACGCGCGCCGTCTTTGGGCGCGGCTATGCCGAAGAGCCGGACAAGCTGATTGCGCAGCTGCGTCAGGACGAGGGTATTGCCGAGGCCGACACCTTGCTGTTGACGGTGCCCAATATGCTAGGGGTCGACTACAACACCCATGTGATCGAAAGTATCCTGACCCATGTCGCCCCAGCTCTGGGGTGGAGGTAGTATCAGGCGCGAGCTGACCCGGTTTCGGGCATCCGCAGAGATGTCCGCGTTCAGCCAAGCGCGGACATCAGAAATCCGAGGTTATGCGCCGTTGGCGAGGCGTCGCGCATTTCGGCGGTCCGGGCCGCATGTCAGGCGCCGGTGAACAGCTGGCGCAGTCCGCTGTAGATCAGACGAAGCGACAGCAGGATCAGGATCACATCAAGCGCGATCTTGAAGCGGCGATCGTCAATACGATTCAGCAGCGTCTTGCCGACAAGCGTGCCACAGAAACCGGCTGCAATCATCACGATGATAAAGGGCCACCAATCGGCAAAAGCAAAGCCAAGCAGACCAAAGGTCAGGGATTTAACCCCGTGCTGTACCGTCATCAGCGTCGCGTGTGTGGCGACATGGGCATGGCGCGGCAGGTTCTGCGATTTGGTAAACGTTGCCACGAACAGCCCGGTTGCACCAAAGAACATCGTCAGAAAGCTCGACACAGCGCCGACAACGACGGGCCAGTCACGTACGCCCCGTGGCGGACGCCCCAGCACGGACCAGATCACAAACGCGCCGACGCCGATCTGCACCCATTCAGGCGGCAGATTGATCACCAACGCGCCGCCCATTGCGGCCCCGATCAGTGAGCCAAGCGCAAAGGCGGGAACCGCGGGCCAAAAGATATGCCGCAAAGTCACCAGCGCCCGCCCCAGGTTCGACCCGACCTGGATGACCCCATGCGTTGGGATCAGCGCAGCCGGCGGCACCAGAGTAGCCATCACCGCCAGCATCACGCCGCCGCCCCCGATCCCAAAGGCCACGGTAATCAGGGACGCCACAAAACTGGTGGTGACCAATATGGCAAACACCATCTCGGTCATGCCATCAGGCAACAGGATCTGCGGTAGGATCATCTTGGGCTTGCTCCGGCGGGTGTGCCCGCTAGCGTGGCGCAACCCAATGGACAGGAGTCGATCCGATGCGCGTGGACTACCTTGGCCTCGAAGCCTTTGTCGCGATTGCCGATTACGGATCGTTTCAGCGCGCCGCTGAGTCGCTGCACCTGTCGCAGGCTGCGCTCAGCCACCGGCTGCGCAAGATCGAGCAGGATCTGGGATCGGCGCTGCTGACCCGGTCCAGCCGCGAGGTGTCGCTGACCCAGATCGGTCAGGGTCTGTTGCCCGAGGCACGCAAGCAACTCAAGGCTTTGCAGGACATCTACGAATCCGTGCGCGCCGGGGCCCAACGGCAGGCACGGCGGCTGGCTTTTGCGTGCCTGCCGTCGATTGCCAATTCGGTGCTGCCCCCGGTCCTGATGAAAATGTCGGAAGAGCACCCGCAAATCGCGTTTGAGCTGCTCGATATTCCGGTGGATCGTATTTCCGAAGCGGTACGCAGCGGTTCGGCGGAATTCGGTCTGACCATCGTGTCTGCCGAACTGTCCGACCTGCGTCTGCGCCCCTTGGTGGACGAGGATTACCGTCTGTTCATGCGCAACGATCATCCCTATTCCACTCGTGACTCTGTGACACTGGCGGATATCGAAGGGGTCAAACTGGCGCGGATTCGGTCGCAATCCAAGAACCGCGAATTGCTTGACGTGGCGTTTGGCGACATGCGTGATCGCATCCGCTGGCAGTTTGAGGTGCAGAATGCGACCATGGCAATGCGGTTGGCTGCACGCGGGGCGGCGATGACGATCCTGCCGGAATCCGCCATTGCTATGGCGCCCTCGTCTTTGGTTTCGGTGCCATTCGACGGGGTGCGATTGCAACGCACACTCGGCGTTGTGTCGCGGCGCGGCGTGCCGATGTCGGACACCGCCGCCGATCTTTTGGCCCGTATCGAAACCGAACTGTTCGAAAACTTTCGTACCCATATTGCTCTCAGCTCTGACCGTCTGTCCAGACCGCGGGGTTGATCATCTGTACCGGCGCACCCGCCGCATAGGCATTGACGACGGTGAAGATGTCAGTGAACTGGCGGTTCAACTCTTCGGCGGTGACAAAGCCGATATGCGGCGTCGGGATCACATGTGGATGCGACAGCAGCGCATCCCCCGGGTCGAGCATCGGCTCAGCCGAGAACACGTCAATCGCCGCACGCCCGATCCGGTCGGCATTGAGTGCGGCGAGCACGGCATCCGCCTCGATCAGCCCCGCGCGCGAAGTGTTGACAAGGATCGAACCCGGGCCCATCGCCATCAGATCGGTCAGCGTGATCTCGGACTTTGTCGCCGGTGTCAGGCGTTTGTGAATGCTCACCACATCCGAGGTGGCAAAGAAATCGGTGCGGCTTTGTGCGACCGGGGCACCATCGGCACGGGCCCGCGACACACCTGAGTCCGAGGCCCAGAACTGCACCTCCATCCCAAAGGCACGGGCAAAATCTGCGACAACGCTCGAGATCGCGCCATAGCCATAGAGGCCCAGCCGCTTGCCTGCCACATTGCGCCCCAGAGGCGCGCCGCCCTGCCACTGACCCGCGCGGGCCGAGGCGATCTGTTCCGGCAGATAGCGCAGGGCCGACAGGATCAGGCCAAAGGTCAGCTCGGCGGTCGAGGTCGAGGGACCGTCTTTGGCCATATGCGAGCAGAACAGGATGCCGGCGCGGGTCAGCGCCTCGGCGTCGACGTGGTTGTGCTGACCGCGCATCGCGATCAGCTGCGGACCGGTCAGACGAGCGGCGAGGGTGTCAGTGATCGCGGTTCGGTCACGGTACAGCACCACGGCGTCTGCGGTGGCAATGCGCTGCGCCAGTGTCGCCTCGTCCGGTGCGCGATCTGTCCACACGGTTACGTCGTGACCATCGAGCAGTTTGAAACAGGGCAGGCCGCGCAGGGTATCGTACCAGTCGTCAAGCAGGTGAACCTTCATAGCAGTGCCTTTATGTCGATGGGGCGTTCGGTGCCCGAATGCCCGGTGGGGTGGGCCCGCCGGATGACTGGCGATGCGACATGGTCGGAAATCGGAAAATCCCAGACCGCCGCGCCGCCACTGCGAGCAAACTCTGCCACAAGTGCCGGAAGTTGCGTCAGGTCATCCACACGGTGCCCCGCGATACCAAACCCGCGTGCGATTGACGCCAGATCGGTGGCACCAAAGACGGCACCGGCATCCGACAGCCCTTCGTCGCGCAGCTTGTGGATTTCGGACCCATACGCACGATCGTTGAGCGCACAGATCAGAATGTTCAGCCCGTGGCGGCGGATCGTCTCAAGTTCCTGCACGTGCATGAGCAGAGATCCGTCGCCGTCGAACAGCACCACCGTATCGTCGGGACGGGCCGCAGCAACGCCCATGGCATAAGAGATGCCGTTGCCGATGGCGCCGAATTCGCGGATCGTCAGGAATGTCGCAAAGGGGCGGTTCATATGCGCGCTGAAGAATGCACAATGCCCCGAGGAATTGACCATCTGCCAGTCTTGCGGCAGCGCCGCATCCAGCGCGGCAACGACGTCGCGCGGGTCGAGCACATTTGGTTCCGGAGGAAATTCGGCGGTGTCGGACGGGGCATCGGTAATAGCTGCCGCCAGTCGATCGTTGCGCCAGCCCGGCTGCTGCGGCATCGCCTGTGTCAGCGCCTCGACGGCCAGTTTTGCGTCGCCGCACAGGTGACGATTGGCCGCCGCCATGCCCTGGCTTAGTGCGCGCGGATCGGTGTCGATCTGGAGGATTTCCGCACCGGGGAACAGCTTGCCCTTGTCCAGGGTGTGCTGCGACAGGCGGCAACCGACAGCAATCACCAGATCGGCCTCGGCGAACAGCGCCCGCGCCAACGTAGAGGAATAGCCGCCAGCGATCCCGACCGAAAACGGATCGCCGTGAAACAACCCGCGCGCGGGCAGAGTTGTGGCCAGCAACGCGCCAGTCTTGTCCGCCAGCGCCCGGCAGGCATCGACCGCACCAGCCGCCCCCAGTCCCGCCATCACCACGATCCGCCGGACCTGCGCGATGTGATCGGTGAGGTCCGTGACATCCGCCGGATTGGGCCGCAGCGCAGTGGTTCGGGGCAGGATCGCGTCTGACGATGCAGGCGGGGCGGCGGCGTCTGGCGCGGGTTTCGACTGCAAATCCAAGGGCACACCGATCACCACCGGGCAGCGCTGTTCTTGCGCGGTAGCAAACGCGTCGCGGATTTCGGTGGTCATGCGCGGGATGTGGTGCAATTGACGATAGATCGCACCCGTGGCTGTGATCAGCGGGGCCTGATCCAGTTCCTGATTGTACCACGCTGCCCCCAGTGGCGATTCCCCGGCAAAGATCACCAAGGGTATTCGTGCCCGCACGGCGGCGGGCAGGGCGGTCAGTATCTGCGTGACCCCCGGCCCGCAGGTGACGGTTGCGATGCCCACTTTGCCAGTCTTGCGGGCATAGGCGGTGGCCGCGGCGACGGCGCAGTGTTCGTGCCGCACATAGATCATCCGCACACCGCGTTCGGACAGCGCTGTGGCCCAGTTCATGTTGGCGTCGCCAAGCAGGGCAAAACAGGTCTCGATCCCTTCGGCAACAAAGCTGTCAGCGAGGGTTTCGAACATATGAAGGGCCATCGGCGGCAAATCCTTTTGGTCAGGCGTGGTGTCGCGACGGTGGAACAAACCCGGAGCAACCGAGTTCGGTCCGGGCGCGTTCCAGACGCCGCCGAGATTCCAGCAAGTGGTTGAACTGAGCGTCACAGCCGGCAATCGGGCCGGGGTATTCTGCGATCTTGGTGTGAATTTGGCGCAACGCAGCAGTGATCGCGGCCTCGGCCTGGGAAATTGGCGAAAGGGTTGGCTGGGTCGAATCTGTGTTTGCCCCGATCGGGTTTGCAGGGGGAATGGTCTGTGCAGACATGGGACCTCACATGACTCGGATCAATGTATGCAATAGTATACGTTAAATCGTGTCAGGAAAAGCCTTTCCAGACACGTGACGGCACCATCACCTCGCCTCGCGCCAAAAGCCGCGCAGTGCGCACGACTCCGGCCGAACGGATCGCAACGCCGTCACCCTGATGTTCGAAATCAACGACCACCTCGAAGGTGCCCATTGGATGTTCGACCCCGACGGTCAGTGGCGCGAATTGCCCGGCTAGCCCCTCGGACAGGCCATCCGCCACCGTGCCGGGCAGAATCGCGCAGGCGGCGATGCATTGCGCGCCAGTGACGGCCATTGACGGATGGCAGGTCCAGGGCATGAAATACCGTGCTGTTACCGATCCACCATTGCGTGGTTCTGCCAACAACGTGATCTTGGGCGTCACCGATTTTGACACATCGCCAAGCCCCATCAATTCGCCGGCTTTCAGGCGGATCGGCTCGGCGCGGTCATAAAAGGCGCGGTTCTCGTCCAATTCTTTCTGCGTCTCATATCCCGTCAGGCCAAAGTCGCTGGCGCGCGCCATCATCACGGGCATGGCGACATCCATACAAGTCACTTCGACCCCGTCGATCACGTCGCGGATATTGCCCGTCGGCAACAGCGCCCCGGTGACCGAGCCGACTGTCTCCATAAAGCCAAGGCGGATCGGCGCAGCAGTCCCCGGCACGCCGGCAATCGCGAAATCCCCGTCATAGAGCACATGCCCGCCAGGGGTCTGCACCACGGCTTCGACCACGGCGCCGGTGTTTACGGCATGGATGCGCACGGGGGTTTCACCGTCCTGCGCCGCGACCAGCCCCAATTCGATCGCGGCAGGGCCGACGCCAACCATGATGTTGCCGCAGGTGGGCCGATAATCGACCTCGCGCTTTTCAACCGTGACCTGGGCAAAGAAATAGTCGACATCGCAATCGTCACGCTCGGACGCGCTCAGCATGGCGACCTTGGTTGTCACCGCGTTACCGCCGCCGATCCCGTCGATGTTGAGCGGATGACCGGCACCGACGGCAGCTATCAGCACCTCGGACAAGGTGTCGAGGTCTTCTGGCAGATCCGCGCGCAGAAAATAGGGCCCCCGCGACGTGCCGCCGCGAAGGAAGAGATAGGGAATGGCTGTTTGTGTCATGTCAGCGCCCTCAGGTGAATGGCCAGGGAAGGTCGAATTGTGCCTGCAACAGACCCGGTGGGAAATCGCGCCCAAGGATGTAGGCGAGGAACATGATGAAGCCGAGCCCAATGGCGGACGCCAGCATCGTGCGGCCCCATCCGAACCGGCCCCGCACACGGAAAAACGCGATCAGGAATACCGCCAGTGCAAGGATCAGGCCAACAACGAACGTCATTATGACCAGAGCAACGAACCAGCTCAGCGTCGACCACAAGCCGTGAGGCGCCTTGCCTTCGTCACCCGCTTCGAGGTCGATGAACACGTCATCCGAGGCCGGTCTCAGTACCATCCGCACCAGCAGCGCGATCCCGCCCATCAGCGTCACCGTGCCAATCGCCAGCGGAAAGATCTTGTCCTGCAACCGGCCGACACCCAGCGAGTCTAGGTTCGAGGCAACGAGGTAAACCACTGCAAGACCCAGAAACAGTGCCGGCGCGGCCTTGGTTGCAGTGGGCGCGTCGATGTTCTCGCGGATGTTCTTGGACGCCTTGATGCCAACGATGATCGACACGATGGTCAGTATCAGCAGGCCGATGGTGATCGGTGACAGGATATAATCAAAACCTGCCTCGGTAGAGCGGCGGAAACGTGATCCGGCGATCTGATAGGCCTGATTGACAAAAATCTCGGTTTGGGTGCTCAGGACAAAGCCGATCAGAAACGCGGGTCGCGAGAAATCGAACCGTCGCAGCATGATGCCCAAAATCCCGATGCCGACCAGCGCCGCCAGATCCAGCGCCGACTGGCGTGACTGGAACGCGGCAAAGGCGATGATCATGAAAAGATAGGGCGCGATCACGGTAAAGCGGATCGCGGTCATCTTGGCGATATATTTCGACAGAATGATGCACAGCCCCGCCCCAAAGACGTTGGCCAGCGCCAGCGACCACACGATGGTATAAGTGACGTCGAGGTTGTTGCGCACCATCTGCGGCCCTGGCGTCATATTCAGCAGGGCCAGCCCGCCCAAAAAGATCGCCATCGACCCGGAGCCGGGGATACCAAAGATCAGCGTTGGGACCAGGCCACCGCCCTCTTTGGCGTTGTTCGAACTCTCGGGGGCGATCACGCCGCGAATGTCACCCTGACCGAACATCGACTTATCCTTGGCCGTCTGGACCGCCGATCCATAGGCCAGCCAATCGACCACCGATCCGCCAAGGCCGGGGATCACCCCGACCAGCACGCCGATGGTGGCACAGCGCATCGACAGCCACCTATGTTGCCACCAGTCACGCAGGCCCTGTGTCCAGCCATCGCCCAACGACCCTCCGTCGGCAATCGCCCGGTCCTGCCGTAGCAGCGAAACGATTTCGGGCACCGCGTAAATGCCAAGCCCAACGATCACCAGTTGAAAGCCGTCAACAAGGTAGGGCAGGTCATAAGTCGACATGCGCAGGCTGCCACCCGCAGGTGCTGCGCCGATGGTTGCGAACATCACACCCAACCCGGCCGCGACCACCCCTTTGAGCGGTATGCGCCCAGCAAGGATGGCAACCATCGACAGGCCCAAGATAGTGATCATCAGCATCTCGGGCAGACCAAAGGCGAGGATCAGGGGCCGCGCGATCAGGATAAAGAATGTCAGGATTACCGCACCAAACAAGCCGCCGAACAGGGATGAGGCAAAGGCCGCCGCCAGCGCCCGCGCCGCGTGCCCCTGTTTGGACAGGGGAAACCCGTCCAGAACGGTGGCCTGACTGGCCGAAGATCCGGGGATGCCCATCAGCACCGACGAAAACGTGTCCGAAGTCGGGATCACTGCAATCAAGCCAACCATCAGAGCCAGCCCGGCAACGGGTTCGATGCCGTACAAGAACGGCAGAACCAGCGCGAGCCCGGCAATACCGCCCAGCCCCGGCAGCACGCCGATAGACAGACCAAGCAGCACACCGCCCATGAGATAAAGCAACTGGATCGGCTGGAATATGAGGTAAAGCGCCTTGCCGAGTTCCGGCATGGCTTGCATGAACAGGTCCAAATCAATCTCCGACGGCTAGAGGTGAAAGCGCCCGCCGCCCGGTGTGTCCGGGCAGCGGGCTTTGATAAGCTTTCTCAGATCACTCCATGGTGATGCCGTAGTCCGCCTTGAGCCAGTCGAGAACGTACTGCTTGGCCTCGGGCGAGATCGAGGTCGCCTGATTGGTTGCCTCAATCGCCGACGCACCCACAAGCTGCGGATAAACGCCCAGAACTTCGCCAGCCGCATCCATGAACCCATCGGCCTTGACCACGGTACGCAGAGCCTCGGTATAGGTGTCGACAATCTCTTGCGATGCCGAGGACGGCAGGAAGATGGTCTTTTGGTTGGCGAACCCGGCGACAAAGAACGCCTTGTAGGCATCCCAGGCGACGCCTTCGGTTTCGCAGCCCTCGGTCGCTTCGCAGACTTCCTTGAACGACGCCATGTCCGGGAAGGTCGGGTCGCGCACTATCACGCCGTCTTCATCCAGCGATCCCCAGGAAAAGATCGGCACGGCCAGCCCGTCATCGACCAGCGGCTGCACATTGGCAAGGTAGGCGGACGACGTCTGGTAGTCGATATTGGCTTCGCCGCGTTCAAACATCAGGCGACCATCGCCGCGCCCTTCGACGCCAAAGACCGGATCGACCTGCAGGCCCAACATTTTGAACGCCAGCAGCGGCACGAGGTCGAGCGTTGTCGCGCCCTGGCTGCCATAAAGGTAGAATTCTTCCTTCAGGTCATCCATGTCACCGTCAAACTTTTCGCCCAGCTCTGGCGGCAGATAGACCACACCGCCCGTCCCCGAGGCCAGGATCGGGGTCCATTCGGCGTATTCGTAACGCACGCGCGGATCACCGAGCAGATAGGGAAATTTGGTCGATCCAGAATCGCCAAAGATGGTCAGGCCGTCACCCTTGTCTTGCTGTGTCTGGAACCAGTTCGCGCCTTCGGTCGAACCGGCACCGGGGCGGTAGCGCACCACCATGGTCGGCTTGCCGGGCAGTGCTTCGGACAGACGGGGCACGTAGAAGTTGGCCCACTTGGCCGAGCCGCCGGATTCCGAGAACGGAATGGTGTATTCGATGGTGGCACCGTCAAAGGACTGCGCGATGGCGGTCTGTCCTGTTGCGGCGATCAGGCCCGCAACAACGGTGGTGATGATGGATTGGCGTTTCATGGTGTTCCTCCCTTGGATAGCCGTCGCGGTCCTGTGGACCGTCTATGGCAGGGCCGTAGAATTCGGCCTCGGCGGCAGAATGTCAGCGCGGGTGGCATAAATCAAATGCATTTAAGGAAAGATATCATGCAAAATATTCACCCAATAGCCACCTGCTGTTGGGTTTCCGACACGCCTTCGTTGAGGGCATGTGAGGATTGATGGCGGAGGAGGCTGCTGGCGACCACTCTGGCGGTATTCATTCGCCCGCCCTGCACGTTTTACGGGGTGTGGTCGGTGGCGACCGCTTGGGCAGGTAAGCAATGCAGGCGCTGCATTTCAGTTTGGTTGAGGCATATTTGATGGATTGCAAACTTGGCTTGACGTCTCTGTACGCAATTGTATACATATAGATTCATGAGCACCAAAAATATTCGAACAGTGGTCAGCCTCGCGACCCAGCCCTGCCGGTTGCGGTTGCGGTGCGCGCCTGTCGGGACGGCGGACTCAAAACCTTTTAACGCTGAGCTGAAGCATCAAAATACTTTCCTGCTTTGGTCAGAAACCATGGGACAGCGATGACACGGACGGATCCGAAATACCTGACTGCCGAAACATGGGATGTGGTGATCGTCGGCGGCGGAAATGCGGCGCTGTGCGCCGCAATCGAAGCGGCAGAGGCGGGCGCGCGTGTGCTGATCCTAGAAGGCGCACCCGAGGCCTATCGCGGCGGCAATTCGCGCCACACCCGTAATTTCCGCTGCATGCATCATGGCGCGCTTGGTCCGTTGATCGAAACCTATGACGAGGACGAGTTCTGGCAGGATCTGCTGCGCGTCACTGCGGGCAAGACCGACGAGGCACTTGCCCGTCATGCCATCCGGACCTCGGCAGAATGTCTGCCGTGGATGCAGGCGCATGGTGTGCGGTTCCAGCCGTCTCTGGCCGGGACGTTGTCACTCGACCGGACTAACGCATTCTTTCTGGGCGGGGGGAAGGCGCTGGTGAACGCCTACTACCTGACGGCGCAGGATTTGGGCGTCACCGTCGCCTATGATGCGCAGGTGCGCCACGTTGCGATCGACGGTGCCTGCGCCACGCATCTTACAGCCACCTTTGGTGATGACGAAACACTCCATGACATCAAAGGGCGCGCCTTTGTCCTGGCATCGGGTGGGTTTCAGGCCGACCTTGACTGGCTCGCGCGGGCCTGGGGGCCGGCGGCGCGCAATTTCCTCATTCGCGGCACACCCTACAACCGGGGTGTCGTCCTAAAGGATATGGTCGATCAGGGGGCGATCACGGTGGGTGATCCGACGCAGTGCCATGCTGTCGCAATCGACGGACGCGCGCCAAAATTCGACGGCGGGATCGTCACGCGGCTAGATTGTGTGCCATTTTCGATGGTGGTCAACAAGAACGCCGACCGGTTTTATGATGAGGGCGAGGATGTCTGGCCCAAACGCTATGCGATCTGGGGGCGGCTCGTTGCGGCACAGCCCGATCAGGTGGCGTATTCGATCATCGACAGCCGCGCGATTGACCTGTTTATGCCGTCGGTTTATCCGCCGATCTCTGCAGGCACGATCGAGGAACTTGCGCGCAAGCTTGGTCTGCCACCCGAGGCGCTATGCGACACCGTGGCCCAATTCAATGCGGCCTGTCGACCGGGAACCTTTCAGCCGCAACAACTGGACGGCGTGGCCACCGAGGGGCTGACCCCGCCCAAGACGAACTGGGCCCGGCGGATCGCCGAGCCGCCGTTCTACGCCTATTCGCTGCGCCCGGGCGTAACCTTTACCTATCTTGGGCTCAAGGTGGACCAATCCGCCCGCGCCACCGGCCCCGGTGGGCGCTATGACAATATCTGGAGCGCTGGTGAGATGATGGCCGGTTCCATTCTTGGGCAGGGCTATCTTGCCGGATTCGGCATGACCATCGGCACCGTTTTTGGCCGTATCGCAGGGCAGGAGGCCGCCGCATATGTCGCTTGATGTAACTCTTCAGACCGATCCGGGCCTGATCCTGGACGATCCCGTGGCCGAGGCCCGCCGCCAGATCGAGGTCTGCAATGCCTGCCGCTATTGCGAAGGGTTCTGTTCGGTGTTCCCCGCAATCACGCGCGACAAGGTGTTTGCTGATGGCGACATCACCCAGCTTGCCAACCTGTGCCACAACTGCCGCGGCTGCTATTATGCCTGCCAGTACACTGCGCCGCATGAATTCGACCTGAACCTGCCGCGAGCGTTGGCTGCGGCGCGGGTCGATAGCTGGGAACGGTTCGCCTGGCCCGATGGTCCCGCACGGCTGTTTCAGGCGCGAGGCGAGGCGCTGGCCGCTGCCTTGGTCGCGGGATTCGCGTTGATGTTCGCCGCGATTGCCGCGTTGCCGGGCGGTGGCGCGGGGTTCTATGCCTGGCTCAGTCATGGCGCGATGGTTGCAATCTTTCTGCCCGCCTTTCTGCTGCCTCTGGTCGCGGTCGCGGTAGGATTGCGGCGCTATTGGAACGAGGTCGGCGGGGCGCGCGTCACCTGGGCTGATCTGCGCGATGCCGTGCAGTCTGCCGGCCAGATGAAAAACCTGTCGGGCGGGCAGGGTCAAGGCTGCAACTTTGAAAAAGGCACGCGGTTTTCCGATGCCCGCCGCCATGTGCATCATGCGGTGATGTATGGGTTTCTGCTGTGTTTCGCGGCCACATCAGCCGGTACGATCCTGCACTATGTCTTTGACATGCAAGCGCCCTACGGGTTCTGGTCGCTGCCCAAGCTGCTGGGGGTGCCGGGCGGCATCCTTCTAGTGGCGGGCTGTGCCGGCATGCTGATGCTACGCAGTCAGGCGGACCCAGCGCTGGGCGCGCCGGGGCGCAGTTCAGGCGAGCGTGGGTTCATCTGGCTGCTTGGCTTTGCCGGGTTGTCCGGGCTTGCGCTGTATGCGGTGCGGGGCACCGGGCTGACCGGCCCGCTTCTGGCGCTGCATCTGGGGGCAGTGCTGGCATTCTTTCTGGTGACGCCCTATTCCAAGATGGCGCACGGGTTCTATCGCTTTGCCGCGCTTGTGCGCGAGGCGCAGGACAAAAAGGCACGGACATGACCAAGCCACTCAGCCCTCAAATATCGCGCGCCCGGTTGCGCGCCATCCTCCAGGGCGACGTTTGCGTGCGTCCGGCGTCGGTCTATGACGCGCTGACTGCCCGCGCTGCCGCGCGGCTGGGGTTTCCGCTTGGGATGCTGGGCGGATCGGTCGCGGCGCTGGCGGTGCTGGGTGCGCCGGATCATGCGTTGCTGTCGCTGGACGAATTCGCCGGGCTCTGCCGCCGCATCTGCCGAACGGGGGCGCTGCCGCTAATCGTCGACGCGGACCACGGGTTTGGCGCGGCGCTGCATGCGATGCGCACAGTCGAAGAGCTTGAGGCGGCAGGTGTCGCGGGCATGACGCTCGAAGATACCTGCCTGCCGCGTCCCTATGGCGCGACCGGCGCGGCGCTTGTGACGCAAGGCGAAGCCGTGGCCAAGCTGGAGGCGGCGCTTGCCGCCCGCAGCGATCCGGCCTTTGTCATCGTCGCGCGTACGGATGCGCGGTTACAGGATGCAGATTCTCTGGTGTCACGCGCCCGTGCCGTTGGCGCGGCGGGGGCGGATGCGCTATTCATCACCGGTGCGCAGGACCCGGATGTGGTCACGCAGGCGCAGCAGGCGGCGGGCCTGCCGCTGGTGATGCCGGAACCCAAAGGCGCACTGGCGCAAGCGGATTTATCCGCTCTGGGTGTGCGAATCTGCCTGACACCGCATCGCACGCTACCTGCCGCGATGGGCGCAGCGTGGGACAGTTTGGCGGCGACGCCGGGTGCACAGAATGTGGCGCGCCCCGACAATCTGATGGCGGATCTGAGCGAATCCGCCGACTATGATGCGCGTATCGCGCGCTATCTATCGCAAACCTGACGCGCGGTATGCCCCCTGTTTGTCGGCGGCGCATCGTCGCGCCGCCTGATCGCAGTTCACCTTACAGGCGGGCTAGGATGGTGTCCGTGCGGGCATATAAATCAGCCTCGCCCGGCTCAGCCCCGAGATCGGCAATCAGCGCCTGCCATGCTGCAGCGGCGGCGGACATGCCGCCACCCAACCCCAGCTCGTCTACGGTGATTGCCACCTCTTGCATTTCGGCGGCGCGGCGGGTGCCGTGTACCATCATCCGTTCCAGATTATAGGCCCCGCGGTCACGCCATTTGATGTCCGGGTCCGACGCTTCGAGCGATCCGATCACCTCTTCCTCGACTCCGGCGCGGCGGGCTGCAAGGAAACACTCGGCAGTCAGCGCCTCCATCCCCTTGATCATCACTGACCGCAGCATCTTGATCGACGAGGCGCGCCCGACCTCGTTCCCCGCCCGCTTGGGTTTCATATCGAGCGCGCTCAGAACCGCCTCACCTGCGTCGGCGTGTGGACCTGCGATCAACAGCGGCACCTGATGGCGTTTGGGATAAACTGGTGACATCACAGCCACATCGACATAGCGCCCGCCTGCGGCGTCAATCACCGCAGCCGAGCGGCGTTTTGTGCCCGGTGCACAAGAATTGCAGTCAAACCACAGGGTGCCCGGTGCAATCAGCGGGGCAGCGGCTGCGGCGGCGGAAAAGGCCTGATCGGCGGTGACAACGCAGAATACCGCCTCGGTCCCATCAAGCGCCGCAGCCAGTGTGTCCAGCCCGTCGACGCCATGTTTGCCGTACCGTTCGACCAGCGCCGCGCGGGTTTCCGGCATGTCGGTTTTTGCGTCATAGGCGCGTAGGCTGGTCGGGCGCGCCTGGCCCCATCCGGATACAAAGGCTGTTCCGGCTTCACCAAAGCCAACGAAGGCGACCCGGTCCGGGCGGTTGGTACGTTCGGTCATTCTATCCTCCTTCAATTTGTGCAGAACTTGCCAGAAGTGTGTGCGTGGCGCCATAGGGTATAGCCTCAGCTTATGACGCAGACCGTGGTTTGGAGTGCGTGTTCGGTTGGTAAATAATGCGCGTGATCGGTCGGCAAATCTGGCGATCGGAGGTATCCGACTCATTTACTCAAGTTCAGATTGACATATCCGACTCTTTCGATCAGTTTTGAGAAAAGTGTCCAAGCCACCCTGTGCAGGCAGCCCGGATCACATCACTTCCGGATCAGACAACCCAAGGAGGTCGTTCGTGACACATCCGACAGCCCTGCGCCAAAGCGAGACAAGCGACGGAGCAGACTTTGCCACCCCGCAGGATTTCAACAGGATTCCCCCGCTGTGCCGCCGAGAAATCGCCGAGCTTGCCTTGGAATGCGCAATACCGGGCGAGCTGCGGCTCGAAGCCTTGTTCGACCGGGTGGAGCGGAAATCATGAATATGGACAGGATAATCGCCGACCCGCTGGCGACCGAATCGTTCTCGCTTCCGGCGTACGACGCGCGGATGCTGACCCAGAACGGCGATCAGGCGCGCATTGTGCTCGACGGGCAAGTCTACACATTGCGGATCACCCGCGCAGGCAAGCTGATCCTGACAAAATGAGGATGCGGTTCGATTTCCAGGACGTGGATGCGCCGTCAAAGCCAGCCCCGCCACGGGGCGCAGCACCTGTCGGGTTTCTTCAGGAGCTCGCGGGGCCAGAGTTGGCCGCCATCCTCTATATGCGGTCCTGGTGCGAAGGCGGCGCGGCAAAAGAACGGATCACCAGTGATTTCCGGCAGATGTTGGGCGAGGGTGATGCCTGGACGGCCGTGACTGAATTCGACGAACTGATGCGCACCACCTTGGGCGGAGCACGGCGGCCGCTGATGCGCCATGCTGTGAACTGCAAGTGCTTTGGCGGCGATGAAAGTGCATTTGCCAACATGGTCGCGGCCGCCGCAGTGCAGGATACGGATGAGGCGATGCTGTTCGCCTGCAATCTTTTGAACGCCAATGCCGCGTTCCAGGTGGTGCGTATGGCGCGGGCGCTGGGGCCAATGTTTTTGCGGATATCAAACTCGGTGGCGCCGGCCGGACTGGCGATGGATCAACCATCCCCGTCGCAGTTTCGGCACTGATGGGATGGCGGTAATGCGTATTGTTCTGGCGGGCGCCGCCACACCAGATCCCCCACCATGTCTTTGTTCCTGCAAGGAGAAATCATGATCGTCTGCCATTGCAACGCCATTTCCGACCATGAAATCCGCGCTGCCGTTGACTGGATGCGGGCGTCGGATGCGACCACTCTGATCACGCCGGGCAAAGTTTACCGCGCCCTTGGTAAACGCCCGGATTGCGGTGGCTGCCTGCCGCTTTTCCTTGACACCATGCAAGGCTGCGATAGCCTTGGTGTTCCCCCACAGCTGCGCGGATTGCGCCAGGCCATGACACAGGAAAAGACACATGAAGGGCGACGCCAAAGTCATCGAATATCTCAACAGCGCGCTGCGGAGTGAACTCACGGCGGTCAGCCAGTACTGGCTGCACTACCGGTTGCAAGAGGATTGGGGATACGGTCGCATCGCCGACAAATCCCGCGCCGAAAGCATTGAGGAAATGAACCACGCGGACAAACTGATCACGCGGATCATCTTTCTTGAGGGGCATCCAAATCTGCAAAAGCTGGACCCGCTGCGGATCGGTCAAACCCTGCGCGAAACGCTGGACAGCGATCTTGCTGGTGAACACGACGCCCGGACGCTGTATATTGAGGCACGCAATCATTGCGACAAGGTCGGCGATTTCGTTACCAAGAACCTGTTCGAGGAACTGATCGCGGACGAGGAAGGTCATATCGACTTCCTCGAAACCCAGATCGGTTTGTACGATTCTCTGGGTGAAGAGCGTTATGGCCTGCTCAACGCGAAACCAGCGAACGAAGCCGAATAAACCTATTCGCAGCTCTGGGTATGTCGTCCGGCGATAGGTCGGGCGACAGGCGGGGTTGTGCCAGGCGCAGCTTTGCGGGCAAAGAGGGGGAAACCCCGGCGCGGAGACCTGATCATGCCCTTTACCCTAGCCACCTGGAACATCAACTCGGTACGGTTGCGCGCGGCTCTGGTCGCAAAGTTGCTACACGACGAAGCACCGGATGTGCTCTGCCTGCAGGAATGCAAGAGCCCGGTCGACAAGATGCCGCTCGCTGATTTTGCGGCACTTGGCTACAGCCATGTCGTGGCGCGGGGGCAAAAGGGGTATAACGGGGTTGCGATCCTGTCCAAACTGCCAATCGAGGATGTGGGCGACCGCGATTTTGCTGCGCTGGGCCACGCCCGCCACGTGGCGGCGCGGCTGGAAAATGGTGTGACGATCCACAACTTCTATGTGCCCGCAGGCGGCGATATCCCGGACCGCGAAAAGAATATCAAGTTTGGTCAAAAACTGGATTACCTGACCGAGATGCGCGACTGGTTTCATGTCGAGCGCCCAGAGAAATCCATTCTTGTCGGCGATCTCAACATCGCGCCGCGCGAGGATGATGTCTGGAACCACAAGCAGCTGCTCAAGGTGGTCAGCCACACCCCGGTCGAGGTCGCTCAGCTGGCCGAAACCCAGGATGCCGGCGGCTGGGTGGATATCACCCGTCAGGACATTCCCGATGGAAACCTGTATTCATGGTGGTCCTACCGCAGCAAGGATTGGGATGCGGCGGACAAGGGGCGCAGGCTGGATCACGTTTGGGCCACGCCAGACATCTCGAATGCCGGGCATTCGAGCCGGGTGCTGCGCGCTGTGCGCGGATGGGAACAGCCAAGCGACCATGCGCCGGTGCTGGCCACCTTCGATTTGTGAGGCGGCGCGGGGGCAAACCCCGCTCTGCACACGGGGCGCCCCCTTGCAACATCGGGGGCCTTGCGCCATCTAAACGGACAACAGCCAATGCCGGTCAAAGGCCGGGCAAGAGGGGATATCCGATGATCGAACTGGGAACGGGCGCTGCCAAGCCGCAACAAAGCTATGTCAAGGACGTGGCCGAGAAGGACTTTTTGAAAGAGGTGATCGAGGCCAGCCGCGAGGTGCCGGTCATCGTTGATTTCTGGGCGCCTTGGTGCGGCCCGTGCAAGACGCTTGGTCCACAGCTCGAAGAGGCGGTGAACGCGGCCAAAGGCGCGGTGCGGATGGCCAAGGTCAACGTCGACGAGGCGCAAGGTATTGCCGGCCAGTTGCAGATCCAGTCGATCCCGACGGTGTATGCCTTTTTCAACGGCCAGCCGATCGACGGGTTTCAGGGCGCAGTGCCACATTCCGAGGTCAAGGCGTTCGTTGAACGCGTGGTCGCCCAGTCGGGTGGCGATGCCAGCGGTGGTCTGGACGAGGCGATTGCCGCCGCCGAAGAGATGCTTGAACAGGGGGCTGCCACGGACGCGGCGCAGATTTTCAGCGCGATCCTAGGGGAAGAGCCGAACCACGCCGGCGCCTATGGCGGCATGGTCCGCGCCCATCTGGCTATGGGCGAGCTGGACCAGGCCGAGGCGATCCTGAACGGCGCCCCGGCCGAGATTTCCAGCAGTGCCGAACTTGAGGCGGCGCATGCCCAGCTTATGCTGGCGCGTCAGGCTGAGAACGCAGGTCCGGTGGCTGAATTGACCGCGGCGGTCGAGTCCGATCCGGCCAACCATCAGGCGCGTCTGGATTTGGCGCAGGCGCTCTATGCTGATGGTGACGCGCAGGGCGCGGTTGATCAACTTCTCGAAAGCTTTCGCCGGGATCGCGAATGGAACGAAGGTGCTGCCAAGGCACAGCTTTTCACCATCTTCGAGGCGCTCAAGCCCAATGACCCAGTGGTTTTGAACGGACGGCGCAAGCTTAGCTCGCTTATATTTGCCTGACCCATGGCGCGGGCTAGATGGGATGACATGAAACACCTTCCCGATCTGCCGGATGTGATCCCGGTCTTTCCTTTGCCCGGCGCATTGCTGCTGCCCCGGTCACGCCTGCCGTTGCACCTGTTTGAGCCGCGGTATCTTCAGATGCTGGACGACGCGCTGAAAACCGACACGCGGCTGATTGGGATGGTCCAGCCCAACGCTGTGCCGGGGCGCGACGGGATCGGCCTGCAACGTATCGGCTGCGCTGGTCGCATCACGCAGTTTTCGGAAACCGAGGACGGGCGCTATATGGTCACTCTGTCCGGGGTTTCGCGGTTTCGTGTGCAATCCGAGGTCGAGGGATTTAGCCCCTACCGTCGGTGCGATGTCAGTTGGGCCGGGTTCGAGGCGGATCGCAGACCCGCAGCCGAGGCCGACGATACCTTTAATCGCGGGGCGTTTCTGGCTCTGTTGGACCGCTATTTTACCGCGCGCGACCTGTCGGCAGACTGGGATACACTGAAAGAGGCCGAAGACGAGCTATTGGTGAATTCCCTGTCGATGCTTCTGGATTTCGACCCCGAGGACAAACAGGCGCTGCTTGAGGCACCATCGCTAAGCACACGGCGCGAAACGCTGGTGATGCTGATCGAATATGCCCTGCGCGGCGGGGACGACGAAGGACTGATGCAATGAGCGACAAACCAGATTTCGACCGGCATATGCTCGAAGCGCTGATTTGCCCGCAGACCCATGGGCGGCTGGACTATGATGCTTCTGCGCAGGAACTGATCAGTCAGCGTGCGCAGCTTGCCTTTCCGATCCGCGATGGCATCCCTGTCATGCTGATCGACGAGGCGCGCCGGATCGACGACTGACTGTCAGAGCAGACCCAGAGACCGCCTTGCGCGGCCCAAAACCCGCCGTGTCCGCTCAAGAATGCGCCGCGAGCGTTCAGCCAGTTGGTTCACCGGACGTACCGCAGCTTTGGCGCCGGGTTTTTTCAGGGCTACATAAAATTCGTTCAACGGTGCGCGAGTGGGGTCGATATCGGCGATTTCGAAACCGGTCAGGCCGTCGTCCCTTAGCGCCTTGATGACATTTCCGAATTCCCGCGCGTTCAGCACATTACAATGCACGTCGATATAGCTGGTGCGGGCGGTGTCGGCGCGATTGCGGGCCTGTTCGGGGGTAAACACCCGCGGACCTTTGGAATCTGGCAGACCCTGCCAGAGCCGCCCAACCATCACCTTGCGGTGGTTCAAAAAATGCTCCTCCACTGTTTCGGGGTCAGGGCGAGAGATCCGGCGCGTGTGACGGTCACGGAACTGCGCCAAACTGGTCGCCGGACGGTCAATGTCATAGGTGTAGTGGCGGTCCGGGTAGACGATCAGAAACAGCCCGCCGGGGCGCAGAATCGCCTCAACACTGTTCAGGACAGCAACAAGGTCCGGCACATGTTCCAGAACATGGGCGCAAAACACAAAGTCGAGCGATTGTTGCGGCACCACTTCGTCCAGCTGTTTGTCGAGCAGTACAAAATCGACCGGCACCACGTCGGCTTCGGTCCGTGTCGGGCTGGCGCGGGCAAGCCGACGCAGTTCGGCGGTGTCCTTGACGTCGGCATACAATATGTTCGGGAAATCGGCGCGGGAAAAGATCGGTCGGTCAAAGGGCCCGATTTCAAGGCCGGTGCGGGTGGCAAGATCAAATTGCGACAAAAAATGCGCGCGGCGCAGGTCGGCGGGCGAAGTCAAAATGGCGCTCCTTCTTAAATATATGGAAAACCTGCCGCAGCGCAGAAGAATATGCAAGAATAGTTCGGGCAATCCGCCAACGTCGCCGGGCTTATGCGAGACCGCCAGGGTCACGCGATCTGGTTGGGGCGAATTGACAGCCTGCGGGCGCGCTGATACGTCCCCGCGCTCAGTTAAAGAGGGTGGGATCATGGGACGCAGCCGCAAAGGTCGGGACATTTCGGGATGGCTGGTGGTGGACAAACCGGCAGGCATCAGTTCAACCGCTGTGGTGAACAAGGTGCGCTGGGCGCTGGACGCGAAAAAGGCAGGCCATGCCGGCACGCTGGACCCAGAGGCGACCGGTGTTCTGGCGATCGCGCTGGGTGAGGCGACCAAGACGGTCCCCTACATCACCGACGCGCTCAAGGCGTACCGCTTTACGGTGCGGCTGGGGCAGGGCACCAATACCGATGACACCGAAGGCGAAGTGATCGCGACCAGCGATCTGCGCCCTGACGATGATGCGATCCGCGCGGCGCTGCCACGTTTCGTCGGTGACATCATGCAGGTGCCGCCGCAGTTTTCCGCCGTTAAGATCGATGGCGAACGGGCCTACAAACGTGCCCGCGACGGAGAGGCGATGGAGATTGCGGCCCGCCCGCTCTGGGTCGAAGAACTGAGCATGGTTGAACGCCCCGATGCCGATCACGTCGTCCTGGAAATGATCTGCGGCAAGGGGGGGTATGTCCGCTCGATCGCGCGTGATCTGGGTGCTGTTCTGGGCTGCCATGGGCATGTGCGCGAATTGCGCCGGGTCTGGTCCGGCCCGTTCGAGTCGGACGATGGCCTGAGCCTGGACGACATCAACCGGATGGCCCGCACCCCCGAGCTGGACAGCTTTGTCCGCCCCCTCGAAGAGGGATTGTCCGATCTGCCGCAACTGCCGTGCAGTGCCGAATCGGCGGCAAAGCTGCGCAACGGCAACCCCGCCATGGTGATCGCTTCGGATGTGGAATTCGGCGACGAATGCTGGGCCGCCCATGACGGTCGCGCCGTGGCGGTAGGGATCTACAAAGCCGGAGAGTTGCACCCGATCCGCGTCTTCGTTGGCTGAAGTCGGCGTGATCCGGCGCGAACATCTGTGTGACGATCACCGCTCGGACGCGATGTATAGCCCCTGTGAACGCTATCGCTACAGCCTGTCGCGGATTTGGGATCCCGCTGCAGAGACGGTCGCGTTTGTGATGCTCAACCCGTCAACTGCGACCGAACTGCGCAACGATCCGACAATTGAGCGATGCGAGCGGCGGGCGCGGCAAATGGGGTATGGCGGCGTGTCGATCGCCAATCTCTTTGCCTTTCGCGCGACAAAGCCTGCGGATCTAAAGGCGGCGCCGGACCCCATTGGCCCCGAGAATGATGCGGTGCTGTGGAATCTGGCGTCCCGCGCGGCCTGCGTAATTGCGGCGTGGGGCACGCATGGTGCCCTGTTAGAGCGTGGCCCGGCGCTGGCGCAGCAACTCGGGCGGTTGTGGCATCTGGGGTTGACCAAAGACGGGCATCCTCGCCATCCGCTTTATGTCTCATATCAGACCAGGTTGCAGCTCTGGCCAGAGGCCGAGCGCTACGCCGGGTGATCTGCCGCCTCAGGCGTCCGCGTTAACCTTTGATCGCGAATAACGTTGATTGGTGATCGGCTTTGGCTGAACATCCCTGTCGGGGTGCGTTAGGGTTGGTGTGATGTTCTGGTTAGCGGGTTTGATGGGAATGATGGTGTTGGGATCGGTTGCGGTCGTGACCACACCTCTCAAGGATGATGGCGAGTATGACGACGATGGCGATGCGGACGGTCAGGGACTGCTAGACGCCGCAGCCGGGGTGATGGACGGCCTTTTGTCCAAACTCGCGCCGGGCGACGCTGGGGATGCGACGTCTGGCGAAGTGCCGCCGGAAGAAATCGCAGCGCTGGCGGGCAAAATGACAAACCTGTCGGAAGACTTCGCAGACACTCTCCCAGAGAACACCATTGCCCAGGGTGCCGCCGCGGGCGACAGCCTGATTGGGGGGGCAGGCACCGATCTGTTAGGCGGTGCCGCCGGTGACGATCTGATCGACGGGCTGGACGGTGACGACGAATTGATGGGCGGTGATGGCCAGGACACGCTGGACGGCGGCGGCGGCAACGACACCGTGCATGGCGAATCTGGTGACGATTCGATGGCTGGTGGCGACGGCGCAGATGTTCTGTTTGGCCACGATGGTGATGACGCTCTTTGGGGGGATGCAGGCGCCGACAGCCTGAACGGCGGTCAGGGGGACGATACGCTGAACGGCGGCGCGGGCGCGGATTCGTTGCACGGGCGCGAAGGCATTGACTTGCTGGATGGCGGAACCGGCACGGACGCATTATTCGGCGGCGACGGAAATGATCGGCTGAATGGCGTCGTGTTGGACGCCAGTGGAGCGGATACGGATGCTGGCGACTTTCTGAACGGCGGGGATGGCGACGATCTGATGATCATCGGCCAGGATGACGTCGCCACCGGTGGCGCTGGGCATGACACCTTTGCGCTGGGCGACTGGATCATGGAAAACGCGTCTGCGTCGCTGGCGGATTTTGATCAGGCCGAGGATCGTCTGATGGTGGTTTATGATGACAGCGACGGCGCCGAGGATGCAGAATTGGACATTGTGACGGATCAGGACAATCCGCAGATGATGCAGATCGTGGTCAATGGCACGGTACTGGCCGTGCTTCCCGCCGACGCGGCACCGCAGGTTGGCAATGTGGTCATGGTCGGATCCAGCATGGCGCACTCTTTCGGGCTCTGAGTCACCGGACCTTGCCGCCGAGGTGAGGCGCGGGGGCAGCCACGGTGAATTTCGCTTTCAATCCCGCCGGAATCACCCTATATGCGCGCATCCACCTCTGGGGTGGATACCTCCATGGGCCTGTGCTGGACGACATCCCGGCCTGCGCCATCACCCTTAGTCCGTCAAAGGAGATCCCGATGTCGATCACTGCCGAAGAAAAAAACCGCCTGATGAAAGAATTCGCAACCAAAGAAGGCGATACCGGTTCGCCCGAAGTTCAGGTTGCTATCCTCACCAGCCGGATCACTACCCTGACCGAACATTTCAAGACCCATAAGAAGGACAACCACTCGCGTCGTGGCCTTCTGATGATGGTCGCTCAGCGCCGCAAGCTGCTGGACTACACCAAGGCCAAAGATGACGCGCGCTATCAGGACCTGATCAAGCGTCTTGGCATCCGTCGCTAAGTCGACCTCTGCGCTGACCGGAAAAGAACGCCCGCTTGTCATTTGACATAAGCGGGCGTTTTCCGTTTGGGGCCCGAAATTTCATGTCGGTCAGCTTGCGCTATGGCGACGGTTATCCCTGCTGCGTTGCGCATGTCAGGTGTTGGTTCACCTGCTCCTATCGAGATGCTCGTCGTCTTCGAGAAAGTGATCAAGATCTGGCTGGTGCTGCTGCGCGGTCGGGCGGCGTTAAGCGACTTGCGATCTCCGGGCATTCCGAATCGAGCCACGGCACTGAGGCAGATATCGGGGACTAGCGTGCAGCGTTGGATAATTTGCCGCCGAAAGCGATGTGACGTAGTATCGGTGCCAGCGGCACACAGAATGCTGGGGATGTGATGAAAACCCTCCGCGCAGCCACAATCCATGATGACCTGATGGAGAAACTCAAAATCAGGTGATCACATACGTTTCGTCTGAGCGAGGGCTGATCAAATGACGCCGTCGCCAACAACCTTGGTGTCAGGCGTTTGCCCGGTTGCGTCGCAACCGACGGGCCCCAAAGAGCGACAACAACGCCGCCCCGATAAAATACAGCGATGCCGGCAGTGGAACAGTTGGAGGAGCCGGCGCGATCGGAGCTCCAGGGTCGCTGGTGCCGCCTCCGCCGCCTGTTGGCGGGTAAAAGAAAGGCGTGCCTGAATCGGGGGGTGAGCCATTATTCGACGAGCCACCTCCGGTAACGGGGCTAAAGTTCGTCGTCCCGGGGGGGGAGCTGCTCGCGGTCTGAACCGGCGTATTGCCGAACACTCTTGGCGGCTGGCCGGGGGTTCCGCCCACAAATGTCGGTGTAAAGACAGTAGGCGACGTGGGATCGTCGTCGGTGTCACCTGTGGTGAGCGATAGCATCTGCATGTAATTGCATGGTGCCAAAACGTGATTGCCGTCTTCGGAACTGATTGTGCAGATCGAAATCTCGGCCGAGCCGAGGCAACCTTTGACGTCATTCGGGGCGTCGGGCACGTTCGCGTCCGCCGCGCGGCTCAGCCGGGCAGTTTCGCTGTAACCGCTGAAATTGCCGTCAAAAATTCCCGGAATGTAGGCGCGTGCCAGCGTCCCATTTTCGCCAAAGGACACAAAGATTTCGTTGGTCTGGGAAAAGAAACCGCCGACCTCGTCCAGCTTGGCGAGGTAAAGTTCACCCGGTTCGTCCTTCATCCGGCAGGCGCGCAGTTCGGGCAGCGTCGCCAGTGGCGTAGTTGCCGGATCGGCGTGAAACATCAGGCGGACGTCGTTGCTGATCCGGCCTTCGGGCAGCTCATCGGTTGCCAGATCGGCGACACAATCCGTCAGCGCCGGGAAATCAGGTGCGAGGATGCTGTCCTGGACCTGATGGTTGGTGTCGACTGATGTCGCCGCCAGCCGTACGTCGACCCCGTCACGAAACGCGGTTTCGAGATCCGTCGCGGTTTGTCCGACAAGCCAAAGACTGTCGGTGCTGCGCTCCAGCGCGTCACGCACATCAACGATCGTGTCACCGATCATCAGCGACACCGGTGTTTGTGGCACAAGGCTATATTTTAGCTGAATCCGAAAAGAGATTGCCCCATCCGCACCGGCAACGGCCTGAATCGACGTGGCCGGGCTGCGGACGATTTCATCAAATGGCACTGAATCGCCACCAGAGGTCAAATAAGAAGAGTTTTCGATTTCGACACGCCGACTGACGACACAGGATTTTGCATCTGCCGTCGCTACGATCGAAGCGCCGCTGTCGAGGAATCGTTGATTGACCGGAACCCCTGCGGATTTCTGGGCAACGATGGCGTCAGAGTAAACGGCAGCCTGCCCAGAGGCTGCATAGAAGCATGCCCCAAACTCTAAAACCAACAATACTGACACACGGCGAAAGTTTCGCATAATTTTTACCTAAATCGCCCAGACAACGAGCGACCATTTAAATGCATACACTTCTTTTGGTCCTTCGGATAGATCTGACGCAATGGCCTGATATTTTTGCAACACTGGCACCACAGCGCGCAATCCAGAAGGAGAGTTCAGAGATCTTACGTACATTTAGACAAACTCGCGTAAAATCGCAGCGGAATAAAGGTAAGGTCGGGCAAACATTGTGTCATCTTGACGGCTGCGGTGCGACTGCCCTTTCCTGAGGTTGTTTCAGACGGTTGCTGCGTTCGGGTTGCGCTTTCGCCGAATGGTTTGGTGATCAAGCTGTCAGCTGCCAATGGCCGGACGCGGCAGATGTGCTGATTTCGCTGCCACCTTACCTGTTTCAAATCCCCCCAATCTGCTGTAAGGGCCAGCCATCTGAGACGTGGCGCGCGGGTCCCCGCGCCGTGAGAGAAATGATGATGGGGTCGGCGGCAATGGGGCCGCCATTTGGAACGGGAGACCCGGAGGGCCGGGCTTGCTCCCTTACAGGATACGCTAGATGTTCAACGTTACGACGAAATCCATGCAGTGGGGCGAAGAGACGCTGACACTGGAAACGGGCAAGGTTGCCCGTCAGGCCGACGGTTCGGTTATCGCCACTCTGGGCGAAACCTCTGTCATGGCCAACGTGACCTTTGCCAAAAAGGCAAAGGAAGGTCAGGACTTTTTCCCGCTGACCGTCCACTACCAAGAGAAATACTATGCCGCCGGTAAAGTGCCGGGTGGGTTCTTCAAGCGCGAGGCGCGCCCGACCGAGAAAGAGACGCTGACCGCGCGTCTGATCGACCGTCCGATCCGCCCGCTGTTCGTACCCGGCTTCAAGAACGAAGTTTTGGTGATGTGCACCGTACTGTCCCACGATCTGGTCAATGACCCGGACATGGTTGCGATGATCGCTGCCTCGGCCGCACTGACGATTTCGGGCGCACCGTTCCGGGGGCCAATCGCCGGCTGCCGCGTGGGTTATGAGGGTGGCAACTACATCCTGAACCCCGAAATCGACGACATGCACAAGCTCAAGGACAACCCCGATCAGCGCCTTGATCTGGTTGTCGCCGGCACCAAAGACGCCGTGATGATGGTCGAATCCGAAGCGTACGAGCTTACCGAAGAGGAAATGCTGGGTGCGGTGAAATTCGCCCACGAGCAGATCCAGCCGGTTGTAGACCTGATCATCGACTTGGCCGAAGCCTGCGCGAAAGAGCCGTTCGATTTCCAGCCTGCCGATTATTCCGACCTGTTCGCGGCTGTCAAAGCCGCAGGCGAAGACAAGATCCGCGCCGCTTACGCGATCATGGACAAGCAGGAGCGCACAACCGCCCTGTCCAACGCCAAGACCGCCATCAAGGACGCCCTGACCGAAGAGCAGCAGGCGGACGAGAACCTCGGCACCGCCATGAAGAAGCTCGAAGCGTCGGTTCTGCGCGGTGACGTGGTCAAATCCGGCAAGCGGATCGATGGTCGCGCTCTCGATACCATCCGTCCCATCGTTTGTGAAACCGGCCTGCTGCCGCGTACGCATGGTTCGGCTCTGTTCACCCGTGGTGAAACGCAGGGTCTGGTTGTGACCACGCTGGGCACCGGCGACGATGAGCAGATGATCGACAGCCTGCAGGGCATGTACAAGTCGAACTTTCTGCTGCACTATAACTTCCCCCCCTATTCGGTTGGCGAAGCGGGTCGCGTGGGCCCTCCGGGTCGTCGTGAAATCGGCCATGGTAAACTTGCCTGGCGCGCGCTTCAGGCGGTTCTGCCTGCGGCCACCGATTTCCCCTACACCATCCGCGTGGTGTCCGAGATCACCGAATCCAACGGCTCCAGCTCGATGGCGTCGGTCTGCGGTGGATCGCTGTCGATGATGGATGCAGGTGTGCCGCTGAAATCCGCCGTGGCTGGTGTGGCCATGGGTCTGATCCTCGAAGAGGACGGATCCTACGCGGTTCTGTCCGACATCCTGGGCGACGAGGATCACCTCGGCGACATGGACTTCAAGGTTGCAGGTACCGAAAACGGTATCACGTCGTTGCAGATGGACATCAAGATCGCTGGCATCACGCCCGAGATCATGGAAAAGGCACTGGCGCAGGCCAAGGCCGGTCGTCTGCACATCCTGGGTGAAATGTCCAAAGCTCTGACCGGCGCGCAGGAATTCAGCGTTCACGCACCGCGCATCGAGACGATGCAGATACCCACCGACAAGATCCGTGAAGTCATCGGATCGGGCGGCAAGGTCATCCGCGAGATCGTCGAAGTGTCGGGTGCCAAGGTCGATATCAATGACGAAGGCATCATCAAGATCGCCTCGCCCAACGGCGAAGCCATCAAGAAAGCCTACGACATGATCTGGTCCATCGTAGCCGAGCCCGAAGAGGGTCAGGTCTATGACGGCAAGGTCGTGAAGATCGTCGATTTTGGCGCCTTCGTGAACTTCTTTGGCAAACGTGACGGTCTGGTGCACGTGTCCCAGATCGAAAACCGCCGCCTGAACCATCCGTCGGATGTGCTCAAGGAAGGTCAGGACGTAAAGGTCAAGCTGCTGGGCTTTGATGATCGCGGCAAGGTTCGCCTGTCGATGAAGGTCGTCAACCAGGAGACCGGCGTCGAGATGACCGCCGAAGAGCAGAAAGAAGCCGCCGAAAGCTGATCGGCTTCAACATATGAAAACGAAAAAGCCCCCGCCGTTACGCGGGGGCTTTTTTGTTCAGGGTCATCCCAAGGAACTTGCGGTGCGTTAGACTTCCTGAGCGGCGATCGAATAGACAAAGCTCGCCGGGTCGAGTTCGTCTCGGCGTATCCCGCCAATTTCGGCCTGCGGGTACATCAGGAATGGTAGGCGGTCCGCGTCCGATCCGGGCAAGTCGACGTCATGGGCAAAGTTCAAGGCGACCCAGTTGCCTTCCCAGGCGCCGAACAGTTCGTCGCGGACATCCTGCACTTCGGGATCGCCCAGCGACAGCGTCTTGGGTGGTTCTTCGAGCACGACCTTTCGCACATCTGCCGGATCGACCGGCACCCAGCCGTGGCCTTCCAGAAATACGTCCGCGCGGCAGTGCTGTGCCTTGGTGATGTCGCTCGACCCCGCGCCAAGGCTCTTGTAGCCAAAGGCCGACGGCGCAACGCGAAGCCCGTAAACGTCGCGCGCCGGAAGCCCGGCGGCGCGGGCGAGGCCGACATAAAGCGTGTTGAGATCGGCGCATTTGCCAGTGAGATCGCCCATTGTCAGCATCGAGGCGATGTCCCCCAATCCGCAGCCACGGGTTTCGGGGTTGCGTTCAGTGCTTTCGACCACCCAGTCATAGATGCGGCGAGCCTTTTCGACATCGCTCTTGGCCCCGGCGACGATCTGCTCTGCGGTGTCGCGTACGATGCCATCGGTCGGGATCAGGTCGGTCGGCGCCGTAAGCAATGCTCTGTCCTCTGCAGAGAGCGCAGGCGCCGTTCCGGGGCTGCTCAGGTCAACCCGGCGGTTCTGGGTTGAGGCCAGGGATGTGACGTCCAGCAGGGCGTCGTCGTCACCGGATTCCCAAATAGCATGGACAAAGCGCGCACCATGTGCGTCGGTTTCAAGCGAGATCTGATCGGCGTTCGACGTCCAGCGGGTGTCTCCGGCCTTCGACCAGTCGCTTTCGGTGACTGCAGGCACCGGAACCCAAGCTTGCGCCATGGCCCCTGCACGCTGCAATTGCACAGAAGTGCGCATCTCGAACTGGCGCCATCCGTCGGGCCGGGGTGCAAAAGCCGCCGCGGCCAGCCGGGGCACAGCCGTCAGTAGCGCCGCCGCACCGCCAAGTTTCATAGCAGTTCGTCTGTTCAGGGCCATCTGGCATTTCCTTGCGTTGTATTGGGTTGCGGTCTGAATAATCGGTTGACCGGGTCTGGACAAGGCCGCGCATGGTGTTCGGGCGGAAAGCGTTCGGGATCGCAGAGGCGCCGCCTGGCCTGGGCGATATGCTTGAAAAAAGGCCCGGGCAGAGCCCGGGCCAGTCCAACAGGGAGGTGCATGTGATAACCCGCACATGCAACGGGGTTCGGTATCGAACGCCTTGGATCCAAACTAGTTCCCAAGGCGTGCAAATTAAACTGAGACCTTAGGACACCAGCCGATATCCGCCGGATTCCGTGACCAGCAACCGGGCGTTTGAGGGGTCGGGCTCAATCTTTTGACGTAGCCGATATATGTGGGTTTCCAGCGTGTGGGTGGTCACGCCTGCATTGTAACCCCAAACCTCGTGCAGCAGGATATCGCGGGCGACGATGCCGTCGGTGGACCTGTAAAGGAACTTGAGGATATTCGTCTCTTTCTCGGTCAGGCGGATCTTTTTGTCGTCCTCGGTGATCAGCATCTTCATCGCCGGCTTGAACGTGTACGGCCCAAGCGTGAACACCGCGTCTTCGGATTGCTCGTGCTGGCGCAGTTGCGCGCGGATGCGGGCCAGAAGGACGGGGAATTTGAACGGTTTGGTCACATAGTCATTGGCGCCAGCATCGAGACCCAGAATGGTATCTGCGTCGGAATCATGCCCGGTGAGCATGATGACCGGCGCTTTGACCCCCTGTTTGCGCATCAGACGGCACAATTCGCGCCCATCGGTGTCCGGCAGGCCGACGTCCAGAATGATCAGATCATAATTCTGCTCACGCGCGCGCGCCATGGCAGCGGCACCATTCTCAGCTTCGAATACCTCGAAATCCTCGGTCATGATCAGTTGCTCGGCCAGGGCCTCGCGCAGATCGTCGTCGTCGTCGACCAGCAGGATATTCTTGAGTTGCGCCATGTTGCCTTCTCCTTGTCTTTGATGGCAAATGTAGGTGCGGGGGCGCTGTGGCAAGATTTGCTGCACTCTGCTCACGGTCTCGTGTCCCAGCAGGGCATTTGTTACAAAAATCCGCCGGATCTGTAACCGTCTGGCCCCGATAACAGGCCGCATATGTCCTTTGCCCCTGATCTGACCGAAATTCTGGCCCGCGCGCGCGCTGATCTGCGCATGGGGGTGCCGATCGTGCTGGATGCTGGTGCAACCGCTGCGCTGGTGCTTGCCACCGAGACGCTGAGCCCGGCGCGGTTGCGTGATGTGCAGGATCTGACGCTGCCTGCGGACCTGGCGCTGACCGGACGGCGGGCCGAAACGCTCAAGGCGCGGGCCTATGACGGGGATGTGGCGCGGGTGGTTCTGCCGTCGGATGCGGATCTGGCGTGGGTTCAAAGTTTGGCCGACCCTGCCGATGATCTGGCTGTGCCGATGAAGGGGCCGCTACAGTCCCGGCGTGACGGCGACGCGGCGTTGCACCGGCTAGCGCTGACGCTGGCGAAATCAGCGCGACTGCTGCCTGCCGCACTGATTGTTCCGATGGAGCAGGGGGCTGATTTTGCCCGAACACACGGGCTGACCTGCGTTGATGCCGTGGCCGCTGCTCCCCATGTGCTGGCGCTGGGGGCGCTGGATCACGTGATTTCCGCCCGCGTTCCGTTGCGCGCCGCCGAACAGGCGCGGCTGCATATTTACCGCCCAGAGGATGGATCAGAAGAGCATTACGCAATCGAGATTGGCCGCCCCGACCGCGAGGCCGCGGTTTTGACCCGTCTGCATTCAGCTTGTTTTACCGGTGATCTTCTGGGCAGTCTGAAATGTGATTGCGGGCCGCAACTGAACGCCGCGCTGATGCAGATGGGGCAGGAAGGCGCGGGCGTCTTGCTCTATCTCAACCAAGAGGGGCGCGGCATCGGCCTGGCCAATAAAATGCGGGCCTATGCGCTTCAGGATCAGGGGTTTGATACCGTCGAGGCCAATCACCGGCTGGGGTTCGAGGATGACGAGCGCGACTTTCGCCTAGGCGCGCTGATCCTGGACCGGATGGGGTTTTCGCGGGTGCGGTTGCTGACCAACAACCCCCGCAAGATCGAGATGATGCAGCGTAGTGGGATCGAGGTGGCGGAACGCGTGCCACTTAAGGTCGGGGAAACGGCGTTCAACAGCGCCTATCTTGCGACCAAGGCGGCCAAGTCGGGGCATCTGCTCTGACTCGAGGGCGCTGACCTTGCACCGGCGCTCGGGATGCTTAGCTTCCCTTGCAACAGCAAGGATACCTGCCGATGAAATACTCTGTTCTCGATCTCGCTCCGGTGCCCGAAGGGGCTGATGCCGCCACGGCGCTGCGCAACACCGGTGAACTGGCCCGCCACGCTGAGGCGTTGGGATATCACCGCTACTGGCTGGCTGAGCATCACAACATGAAAGGCATCGCCAGTGCCGCGACCGCCGTGCTGATCGGCCATGTCGCAGGCCTGACGCAGCGCATTCGCGTCGGTGCTGGCGGGATCATGTTGCCAAATCATGCGCCGCTGGCCGTGGCTGAGCAGTTCGGCACGCTCGCCACGCTCTATCCCGGTCGCATTGACCTGGGGCTGGGGCGTGCGCCGGGCGGCGACATGGCGGTGATGCGGGCGCTGCGGTTGCGCCAGGACGCGGGTGACCGCTTTCCCGACGATGTCGCTGAGCTGATGGGATATTTCGGACCAGAGATGCCGGGCGCCGTAGTTTCCGCGCATCCGGGGCAGGGCACAAACGTGCCGCTGTGGATGCTGGGTTCATCGCTGTACGGTGCGCAGGTTGCGGCGCATTTTGGGCTGCCTTATGCTTTTGCCTCGCATTTTGCACCTGCCGCGCTTGAACAGGCTGCCGAGATTTACCGCCAGAAATTCCAGCCCTCGGATCATCTGCAAAAGCCGCATTTCATGTTGGCAGTGAACGTCTTTGCCGCTGACACCGATGCCAAAGGCGTGCGGCTGCGATCCTCAATGCAGCAGGCCTTCTACCGCTTGCGCACCGGCCAGCCGGGTCAGCTGCCGCGTCCTGTGGACCGGATCGAGGATGTGATCCCCGCCGCGAACCTTGGCGCCGTGAATGAGGCGCTGCGGATCACTGCCGTGGGTAGCCCCGCAACAGTGCGCCGTCAGTTGACCGAGCTGATCGCGCGGCATCAGCCAGACGAGGTGATTCTGACCGGACAGATCCACGACCACGCTGCGCGCATGCGGTCATTCGAGATTGCCGCCGGGGCGATGCGCAATCTGGACACCGGGCTGGTTGCGTGACACCTGCCGATCTTGTGTTGACACGCCGGGGCCTGCGGTTTCGCGGCCGCTATTGGCCCTGCACCATTGGGCGCGGCGGCGTGTCGGCGACCAAATGTGAAGGCGACGGCGCAACGCCCATCGGCTGCCACCGGATTATCGGCATGCTCTACCGCCCGGACCGGATCGCGCGGCCGACCTCTTGGGCAGACCCGATCCGACCCGGTGATCTGTGGTCAGACGATTGCGGTGATGCCGACTACAACCAGATGGTCCGCGCGCCGTATCCACACAGTCACGAGATGCTGCGCCGGGCCGATCCGCTCTATGATCTGGTGTTGCTTACCGATTGGAATTGGCCCGATGTGGTGCCGGAGCGCGGGTCGGCAATCTTCCTGCATCAGCAGCGCCGCAAAGGCTATCCGACCGAAGGCTGCGTTGCATTCCGCCGTGACCATTTGCAGCGCATCGCCGGGATGATCACGCCGCAGTCCCGACTGATCGTACCGGCGCTGGGGGTGCCCTTGGGTTAACGACGTTCACCGGATGCGGTTTGCGGACGGTGGGATTTGCGGGCATCTGGCGCCGAAAGCGGCGCGCAGTGTGGCGATGCGGGCTGCTCCGCTGCTTTTCCAAGGTGACTTTGTGGCACACGCGGGGTATCTTTTGCCAAAGACACGCCGAAATGGCGGGCAAGAGGCGGGCAGATGGCCGAACGGGAAAGTTGGCAGGCGACGCGGACGCGTCTGATGAACCGTTTTCACGCGCGCCTTGCCGCGCGCGCGCGTCCTGCGACTGGTTTTGTGTCGCAACCCGAGCCCCGAACCATTGGCAGTTTTGCGCGTGGGCGGCAGCTTTGTGCCGGTAATCTGATGTTTGCAGGCCATCTGATTGAGGCCCCCAATGCGCTGCCCTGGGATCTGAGTCCGCCGGACACTGCCTACGAGGACGAACTCCATGGTTTTATCTGGCTCGACGATCTGGCCGCTGTCGGCGAACCCGCAACGCGCAAGGTGGCGCAGGCCTGGCTGTGGGGCTGGATCGCACGCTATGGCGGTGGCAAAGGGCCGGGCTGGACGCCGGAACTGACCGGGCGGCGGTTGATCCGCTGGATTCATCATGCGATCTTTTTGTTGCGGGGGCAGGAGTCTGCCTTGTCGATAGCGTTTTACCGATCATTGGCGCAGCAGACCGTCTTTCTGGGACGGCGCTGGCACGCCTCACCGCCCGGACTGCCGCGATTCGAGGCGCTGACCGGGCTGATCTATGCTGGCCTGTCGCTTAGCGGAATGGAAACACATGCCGAGCCGGCGCGGCGCGCGTTGGGCGCGGAATGTGCGCGCCAAATCGACGCGCAAGGTGGCCTGCCGACACGCAACCCCGAGGATCTTTTGCGGGTCTTTACCCTATTGATCTGGGCGCGAACCGCACTGGAAGAGGCGGATTTGAAACCCGACCCGGCGCATCTGGCTGCCATAGCCCGGATTGCCCCGACGCTGCGCACGCTGCGCCATTCTGATGGCGGGCTGGCGCGATTCCACGGCGGTGGGCGCGGGCTGGACGGACAGTTGGATCAAACGCTGGCCGCATCGGGTATCCGCAAGTTTCACGCCGACGGGCTGGCGATGGGCTATGCGCGGCTGTCGGCGGGACGTACCAGCATCTTGGTTGATGCGGCTCCTCCTCCGGTGGGCAAGGCGTCGTACAACGCCCATGCCTCGACCCTCGCGTTCGAGCTGACGTCGGGTCGGCGGCCGCTGATCGTCAATTGTGGTTCGGGCGCGGTGTTTGGCGTCGACTGGCGCCGGGCCGGGCGGGCAACGCCATCGCATTCGGCGCTTTGCCTTGACGGCTATTCCAGCGCCCGGCTGGGCAAGCCGGGAACAATTGAGCGCGCCACGCGCGAGATGTTGGAGGATGCGCCGGAAAAGGTGCCGGTCCAGATCAGCCGGGCCCCTGACGGGCTCACCTTTGAGGGCGGGCATGATGGCTATGTCAGCACGCACGGGCTGACGCAGGCGCGATCGCTGGCACTGACCTTTGACGGGCGCGGGGTCGTCGGCGAAGATATGCTGGTGGCGATCGAAAATGCAGACAAGAAGCGGTTCGACCGACGCATGGACCACGTAAAACTGGCGGGCATTCCCTATCAGATCCGGTTTCATCTGCACCCGGACGTGGACGCTGAACTGGATCTGGGTGGCGCGGCGGTGTCGATGGCGCTGCGATCGGGCGAAATCTGGGTGTTCCGGCACGAAGGTGTGATGGACCTAGCGGTCGATCCGTCGGTTTATCTGGAAAAAGGCCGCCTGCGACCGCGCGCAGCAAAACAGATCGTTTTATCCGGTCGCGCGATGGAGTATGCGACCCGCATCCGCTGGTCCCTGGCCAAGGCGCAGGATACTGCAATCGCGATCCGCGATCTTGCGCGCGACGAGACTGAGATGAAAACCGACTGACTGACCTGAAAGCGACCTGACCTTATGACCGATCTGAGCCCCCTGCGCCGCGCCCTGATTTCCGTCTCTGACAAGAGCGGACTGGTGGATCTGGCCCGCGCCCTGTCCGCCCGCGGCGTTGAACTTCTGTCCACCGGCGGTTCGGCGGCTGCGCTGCGTGATGCGGGCCTACCGGTGCGCGATGTGGCCGATGTGACCGGCTTTCCCGAGATGATGGATGGTCGGGTCAAGACGCTGCATCCGGCGGTGCATGGCGGGTTGCTGGCGCTGCGCGACAATTCCGATCATGTCGCCGCGATGGAGGAACATGGCATCGGCGCCATCGACCTGCTGGTGGTGAATTTGTATCCGTTCGAGGAAACCGTCGCCAAGGGCGCGGATTATGACACCTGCATCGAAAATATCGACATTGGTGGCCCGGCGATGATCCGCGCGGCGGCCAAGAATCACGGCTTTGTCAGCGTTGTGGTGGATGTTGAGGATTACGCGCCGCTGCTGGCAGAGCTTGACGTACATGACGGTCAGACCAGTCTGGCGTTCCGACAACGGCAGGCGCAGATTGCCTATGCCCGCACCGGGGCCTATGATGCTGCCGTCAGCACCTGGATGGCCGCCGCAATTGGCGAACAGACACCGCGCCGCCGCGTGCTGGCCGGGACACTGGCACAATCGCTGCGCTACGGCGAAAATCCGCATCAGGCGGCGGCGTTCTATACCGATGGCTCAGCCCGCGTCGGGGTTGCCACCGCACAGCAGTTGCAGGGCAAAGAACTGTCCTACAACAACATCAACGATACCGACGCCGCGTTTGAGCTGGTGTCGGAATTTGCGGCGGCAGACGGCCCCGCCTGCGCCATCATCAAACATGCCAACCCTTGTGGCGTGGCCACCGGCGCGACGCTGAAAGAGGCCTATGGCCGCGCGTTCGACTGCGACCGCACCTCGGCGTTCGGGGGAATCATCGCGCTGAACCAGCCGCTGGACGGTGAAACCGCCGAGGCGATTGCCGGGATCTTTACCGAGGTGGTGATCGCCCCCGGTGCGGATGATGCCGCGCGCGAGATTTTTGCCAAGAAAAAGAACCTGCGCCTGCTGGTGACACCCGGTCTGGCTGGGGCCGATCTGGGTGGGCTGGCGTTCCGGCAAGTGTCGGGCGGGTTTCTGATGCAGGATCGCGATTCGCATATGCTGAACCGTGACGCGCTGCGGGTTGTGACCAAACGCCAGCCGTCCGATGCCGAGATGGCGGATCTGCTCTTTGCGTGGACTGTGGCCAAGCATGTGAAATCGAACGCCATTGTCTACGTCAAGGACGGCGCAACCGTCGGCGTCGGCGCAGGCCAGATGAGCCGGGTGGACAGCACACGGATCGCGGCGCGCAAATCGCTCGACATGGCCGAGGCGCTGGGACTGGACGCGCCGCTGACCCAGGGGTCGGTTGTTGCATCGGACGCGTTCTTTCCCTTTGCCGACGGTGTGATCACTGCGGCCGAGGCAGGCGCCGTGGCGCTGATTCAGCCCGGTGGGTCGATGCGCGACGAAGAAGTTATCGCCGCAGCTGACGAAGCCGGACTGACCATGGTGTTCACCGGTATGCGGCATTTCAGGCATTGAGGGTCCAATGGTACGGTTCATTCGCCCGGTCCGGGTGCTGCTTTTTGGGGTTGGCGGCCGTCGTCCGACACCGGGTGCCCGGCTGATGCTGGGTCTCGCACGGCTGGTACGCGGCGCACCATCCCGCAAGGCGGTGCAGGCTTCGGAGAAGTCGAGGTGAGGCTGGTTTTCTGGGTCAGTTTCTGGACATTCTTGGCGGATCAGGCAAGCAAGTGGCTGGTGGTGCATTTGCTCGACCTGCGGTCGCTGGGCGAAATCATCGTCCTGCCGCCGTTCCTGAACTTTCGCATGGCGTGGAATTACGGCATCAACTTTGGCTTGCTGTCCGGACAAGAGGATATGACGCGTTGGGTGCTGGTTGCAGTCGCGGTTGGAATCGTGCTGTTCGTCCTGGTGTGGATGCGGCGCGACCCGCCGGGGCGCTATGGGATGATCGCCGGCGGGCTGCTGATCGGCGGGGCGCTGGGCAATGTGGTCGACCGGTTGCTGTATGGCGCGGTGGCGGATTTTCTCAATATGTCGTGCTGCGGTTTTGACAATCCGTATGCGTTCAACGTTGCGGATATTGCGATTTTTGCCGGGGCGCTTGGACTCGTGCTGTTTCCGGGGCACAAGGTGCCACGGCGCAAAAAGGCCCCGTGACCTTGCGGGCATCATGGGCTAAAGCTGGTCGCGAAGACGATGGAGGCAGGCGATGAACGTGTCGCGCGGAATAATGGCTATATTGGCGCTGGCAGTGCTGGCGTCCTGTGGCGGGTACGAGCGGGATATCGGGTTGCGGGATCTGCGGACCAATCGCGGCACGCCTGAGGAATTCGCAATCGTGCCGCGCAAGCAGCTTGAGCTTCCGGAAACGCTGAATCAGTTACCGCAGCCAACCCCAGGCGCGGCAAACCGCACCGACCAGACCCCGCTGGGGGATGCCGTTGCGGCGCTGGGTGGCAATCCGTCGCGGCTGACCGTGGCTTCGGTGTCGGCCTCTGACGGTGCGCTTTTGAGCAGCGCCGGACGCTTTGGCACGCAGGGCAATATCCGCGAGGTTCTGGCCGAAGAAGATCTGGAATTCCGCAAGCGCCGGTCGATCTTTACCTGGAAGCTGTTCAAGGAAGATGAATACAACAATGCCTACCGCCGCGAGCGACTGGACGCGGGCGAGGAGTTGTTGCGCTTTCGCCGTCTCGGGGTTCCGACTCCGTCGGCCCCGCCCGCCGCGAACTGAGCCTTAAAACTGTTCGCACGGGCGAACCTTACAGACTTGTATATGGGTTCAGCACCATAGTGACTTGATCTCTTGTCGTCGCACCGTAGGTTGCTGCTGACGTTTCAGGAGGATTTGTGCCTATGCTCAGACTGGCAGGCTTGACCGTGGCATTCGCGGTGGCGGTAGCGACCGCACAGGCGCAGACGGTGGAAGACGCGGTTTCGACATTCACGCTCGACAACGGGCTGGACGTTGTGGTGATCGAGGATCACCGCGCCCCGGCCGTGGTTCACATGCTGTGGTATCGCGCCGGGTCGGCGGATGAGACGGCGGGCACCTCGGGTGTGGCGCATTTTCTGGAACACCTGCTGTTCAAGGGCACCGACACGCTGGCGCCGGGTGAATTCAGCAAGGTGGTCGCGGCCAATGGTGGCAGCGACAACGCCTTTACCAGTTTTGACTACACCGGCTATTTTCAGCGCGTTGCCTCGGACCGGCTGGGGCTGATGATGCAGATGGAATCGGATCGCATGGTCAACCTGCGCCTTGATGATAAAGACATCGCGACCGAGCGCGAAGTGATCATCGAAGAGCGCAACACGCGGGTTGAAAATGATCCCGGCGCGCTGTTTTCCGAACAGCGCAGCGCGGCGCAGTACCTCAACCACCGCTACGGCGTCCCGATCATCGGCTGGCGTCACGAGATGGAAGAGCTGGATCTGGATAAGGCGCTGGCGTTTTACCATCGCAACTATGCGCCTAACAACGCGATCCTGATCGTGGCCGGCGATGCGACACCGCAACAGGTTCGCGCGCTGGCCGAGGAACATTATGGCCCGATCCCGGCCAACCCCGAACTGAGTGAACGAATGCGCCCCCAAGAGCCGCCACAAACCGCAGAACGGCGTCTGCTGTTTCGCGATGCCCGGGTGGCGCAACCCTATGTCATGCGCACCTACCTGGCCCCAGCGCGCGACCCCGGACAGCAGGAAAAGGCAGCCGCTTTGGTGATGCTGTCCGAGATCCTTGGTGGTGGGCAGACGTCGGTGTTCAAGCGCAAGCTGGAATTCGAGACCCAGACCGCCGTTTACACCGGCGCGTTCTACGACGCGACCGCGCTGGATGACACGACCTTTGGCCTTGTGATCGTGCCGAGCGAAGGCACGTCTCTGCAAGAGGCCGAAGACGCAATGGATGCCGCCGTGGCCGAATTCATGGCGGAAGGCGTCGATGCCGACCAATTGAATCGGATCAAGTTCCAGATGAAGGCGCAGCAAATCTATGCCCGTGACAGTGCCGACCGGATCGCGCGGCGCTATGGCGGGGCGCTGACTGCGGGGCTGAGCATCGCCGATATTCAGGCCTGGCCGGACGTGTTGCAGGCCGTGACTGCTGAGGACATTCTGGAAGTTGCCAAAGAAGTATTCCAGCGCGAGACAAGCGTAACCGGCTGGCTGATGGGTGCGCAGGAGATGACCCAATGAAGAGCATGGCCACTATGATCCTGAGCTTGCTGCTGTCACTGCCTGCGTTGGCGGCACAGGCGGATATCGACATTCAGGAAGTCACATCGCCCGGCGGCATCACCGCATGGTTGGTCGAAGAGCCGTCAATCCCGTTTGTGGCGCTGGAAATCCGGTTCCGGGGCGGCGCGTCGCTGGACCTGCCGGGCAAACGCGGTGCAACCAACCTGATGGTGGGCCTGCTGGAAGAGGGGGCCGGGGATCTTGATGCGCGTGGTTTTGCCGAAGCCGGGGAAAGCATCGCGGCGTCTTTTGGCTATGGCGCCTATGACGATGCGATCAGCGTTTCCGCGAAATTCCTGACCGAAACACAGGACGAGGCGATGACGCTGTTGCACGACAGCCTGATCGCGCCGCGATTTGACGAGGATGCGATCGAGCGGGTGCGGGCGCAGGTGATCTCGGGGCTCAAATCCGACGCAACCGATCCGGATGCCATTGTCAGCAAGGTGTTCGATCAGGTGTTGTTCGGCGATCACCCTTATGGTTCGTCTTATCAGGGTACTCTGGAAACCGTCGCGGGGCTGACGCGCGAAGATCTGCAAGCAGCGCATCGGGGTGCCATGGCGCATGACCGGATCTATGTCAGCGCTGCGGGCGACATTTCGCCTGAGGAACTGAGCACCCTGTTGGATAAATTGTTGGGTGATCTGCCTGCGACCGGTTTGCCGATGCCGGCTGATCTGGATGTGACGACAACCGCCGGTGTGACCGTGGTGCCGTTTGATACGCCGCAGGCGGTGGCGCTGTTCGGGCAGCCGGGGATCGCGCTGGACGATCCGGATTTCTTTGCGGCGTATGTTATGAATGTCGTGCTGGGCGGCGGCGGATTCGAGGCGCGGTTGATGCATGAGGTGCGCGAAAAACGCGGTCTGACCTATGGCGTCTACTCTTATCTGTCGACCAAGGATCATACCGAGGTGATCGCCGGACGGGTCGCATCAGCAAACAACCGTGTGGCCGAGGCGATATCGGTCATTCAGGATGAATGGGCCAAGATGGCGGCTGAGGGTGTGACACAGGGCGAACTGGATCAGGCCAAGACCTATCTGACCGGGGCTTATCCGCTGCGATTCGACGGCAATGGGCCGATCGCCGATATTCTGGTGGGGATGCAGATGGACGACATGCCGATCGACTATGTGAAAACACGCAACGCGCGGGTCGACGCGGTGACGTTGGACGATGTGAAGCAGGTTGCGGCGCGGCTGCTGGACCCCGAGGCGCTGCGCTTTGTCGTCGTTGGTCAACCCGAGGGCCTTGAGGCTACGGATGAGGTCGTGCCGGGGCAATGACCCCCCGGAGCCTGACCATCGGCGCCGGTCAGTCGACGCAGATCTTGCAAAGTGCGTATTTAGAAAGAGAAGAAGCAGGGGGCGTTCCCTGCTTCTTGCGTTTGTGCGCCAAGGGGTTAGTTCAGCAGACCGGCGTGACGCAGGCCTGAATCAACTTTGGCTTTGGTCGCGTCTGTTAGCGTGACCAGCGGCGGGCGCACGGTTTCCGCGCACAGGCCAAGGCGCGACATGGCGTATTTTACCCCGCACAGCCCCGGTTCGGCAAAGATTGCATGATGCAGCGGCATCAGCCGGTCCTGGATCGTCAGTGCGGTGGCGTAATCTCCGCGCAGCGTTGCCTCTTGTAGGTCCGAGCAGAGTTTCGGCGCGGCGTTGGCAGTGACCGAGATGCAGCCGATACCGCCCTGGGCGTTAAAGCCGTGCGCGGTCGCATCCTCGCCCGAGATCTGGAGGAAATCGGGGCCGCATGTGATGCGCTGGATGCAGACGCGGGCCAGATCGCCGGTGGCGTCCTTGACTCCGATAATGCGCGGCAGTTTTGCAAGTTCACCCATGGTTGCGGGCGTCATGTCGACTGCTGACCGACCGGGGATGTTGTAGATGATGATCGGCAGGTCGCAGCAGTCGTGTGCCATGGTGAAATGCGCGATCAGCCCGGCCTGGGTCGGCCTGTTGTAATAGGGTGTGACCACCAGCGCGGCATCAGCGCCGACCTTGTGGGCGTGCTGCATCAGGCGCATTGTCTCAACCGTGTTGTTGGACCCGGCCCCTGCGATGATCGGCAGGCGCCCGGCAGCGGCGGTGACGACTGCCTCGACCACGGCTTCGTGTTCACGATGCGACAGCGTCGGGCTTTCGCCGGTGGTGCCGACGGGAACAAGTCCGCGGCTGCCCTGGTCCACATGCCAGTCGACAAGTTTCTTGAGCGTGTCGAAATCCACTGTGCCGTCCTTTGCGAACGGCGTGACCAGGGCAGGCATTGAGCCTTTGAACATGACACGCTCCTTTGTTGTTTCTGGTCCTATCTGGACCGGTGACAAGAATTCCGCCGTTTCCCGAGAAAGTGAGTTGCTGCTACTGGGGCGCACGGTATCCTCTGGGCGCTGTCTATCCATTTTCATCGGGGAAATTGCAAGCGTATGTCACGCCTTCTGGCTTTGTTCTTTGTTGTTCTTGCCGCTGTCGCACCGGGTGTTGCGTCGGCGCAGCAGGCGGACAGGCCACTGGCCCGCGCGATGGACGAGATGCGGTCGGGCAATTGGGCGGCGGCGCAGATCACCGCGCGAGGTGACGGGCAGGCGGCGCTGGACGTGATCCTGTGGCATTATTTGCGAGCGGGACAGGGGGATGCGCGGCAGGTGCAGGCGTTTGTCGCGCGCAACCCGGACTGGCCCGGCATGGATTATCTGCGCGAGAAAAGCGAAGGCGCCATGGTCGAGGCGCCGCATGTGGATGTGCGGGCGTTTTACGACGGGGCACTGCCGCAGACCGGGGCCGGAGCGCTGTCGCTGGCAAGGGCCTACCGGGCTGACGGACAGGGTGGTCTTGCGGATGCGGAGCTGGTTTTGGCCTGGCGCACCCTTGCGCTGTCCTCTGAGGAGCGCGCAGCATTTTTGTCGGAGCACGGAACGCTGCTAAAGCCGCACCATGCGGCGCGGCTGGACATGGCACTGTGGAAGGGCTGGGAAAGCAATGCACGCGCGGTGCTGGGGCTGGTCGACGATGGTCAGCGGGCACTGGCCGAGGCGCGGCTTGCACTTCAGAACGAAGCGGCGGGGGTCGATACGCTGATCGCGCGGGTGCCCGAGGCATTGCAGAACGATCCGGGGTTGGCGCATGATCGCTTTGAGTGGCGGATGCGCAAGGGTCGCGATATCGATGCTGTTGCCCTGCTGCTGGAACGGTCGGAGAATCCTAAATTGCTGGGCGAACCCTGGGCCTGGGCCGGGCGCAGGCGGACGTTGGCGCGGGATCGGATGCGTGAGGGTAATACGCAAGAGGCCTATCGCATTGCTTCGACCCATTTTCTGAGCGAAGGGTCTGATTACGCCGATCTGGAATGGTTATCGGGCTATCTGGCGCTGCGGTTCCTGAAAAAGCCGCAACTGGCACTTGAGCATTTCCAGCACTTGCGGGCTGGTGTCGATTCCCCGATTTCATTGGGCCGGGCCGGGTACTGGATCGGTCGGGCGTACGAGGCGCTGGGCAATGATTCCGCCGCGAAAGAGGCATATGGTTTTGGCGCGCAATACCAGACCTCGTTTTACGGCCTCCTGGCGGCGGACCGTGGCGGTGTGCCGGTCAGTTCGACGCTCTCAGGTCGCGAAGATTTTCCGCCATGGCAAGAGGCCGCGTTTACCGCGTCATCGGTGTTCAAGGCCGGAGTGTTGCTGCTTGCCTCGGGTGAGATGACGTTGGCGACGCGGTTCTTTACCCATCTGGCGGAATCGCTGGATCGCCAGCAGATTGGCCAGATGGGCGACATGCTGGCGCAGATGGGGCAGCCGCATATTCAGGTGATGCTGGGCAAACGTGCAGCACAGGCCGGGATCGAGGTGCCGGGCCCCTATTACGCGCTGCATCCATTGATCAATGTGAATCATCCCGTGCCAACCGAACTGGTGCTGGCGATCGCGCGCCGCGAGTCGGAATTCAGCCCGCGGGTGGTTTCGGGCGTTGGTGCGCGCGGATTGATGCAGGTCATGCCGCGCACCGCAGAAGAAGTTTCGGGCTGGATAGACGAGCCGTTCTCGCTGTCTGGTCTGCTGGATGATCCGGCTTACAATGCCCGGCTCGGCGCGGCATATCTGGCGTCTCTGGCACGGCAGTTTGACGGTAATGTGGTGATGATTGCGGCAGGATACAACGCAGGGCCAAGCCGCCCGGTGTCGTGGATGGAGCGCTTTGGTGACCCGCGAAAGGGCGAGGTTGATGTGGTCGATTTCATCGAGTTCATCCCGTTCCGCGAGACGCAGAACTACGTCATGCGCGTCGCCGAAAGCCTGCCGGTCTATCGCGCGCGGCTGGGCCTCGATCCGCTGCCGGTGCCGTTCTTGCAGGAGCTGACCGGATCAACGCTGATGGCGCAGGCCGGGGATTAACCTTTCTTGCGGGCGCGGATCAGGGTGAAAATGCCAGCAGCCACGATCAGGCCCGCGCCAAGGATCACATTGGTGCGCAGGCTTTCGCCAAACACCATGATGCCCATGGTCGAGGCAAAGAGCAGTTGCAGATAGGCAAACGGCTGCACCGCGCTGGCCTCGGCGACCTCGTAAGTCTTGATCAGCAGGTAATGCCCCAGCGCCCCGGCAACGCAGAGGATCGCCATCCAGATCCAGTCCGGGCTGGTCATCGCCTGCCAGAACCACATGCCGATCGCAGTGGCGAGGACGCAACCCACCGTGCCGGTCCAGAAAAAGCTGGTCGCGGCGGTGTCGCGCCGGGCGACATAGCGGGTCAGCAGACCATACAGCGCGAACATCAGCGCGGCGATCAGTGGGATGACGGCGAACGGCGAAAAGACCCCTGCATCAGGTTGCAGAATGATCAGCACGCCGACAAAGCCAACGCCGATTGCGGTCCAGCGCCGCCAGCCCACATGTTCGCCCAGGACGGGGCCGGACAGGGCGGCGATCAGCAGCGGATAGCAGGCAAAGACTGCGTGGCTCTCGACCAGGCCCAAATGCACAAAGCCAGCGACCATCACCATGATCTCGGCCGCGAGCAACGCGCCGCGAAAGCCCTGCACCAGGGGCTGTTTGGTCCGCGCGGCATTGGCAATGCTGCCCGCCTGGCGTCCGGCAATGGCGATCACAAAAGCCGCAAAGAACCAGTAGCGGATCATCACGATCATATAGACATTGTATTCGCCCGCCAGATGCCGGGATATGACGTCCTGCACCGAAAAGACAAAAGTGGTGGCCACCATCAACCATATGCCAAGCTTTGTGTCGTTGCGGGTCATGTATTGTCCTCTTGAACAGGGGTTTTGCGGGCGATGGTCATGTGGCGTTTGCGCCCATACCCGGACACGCGCGCAGTAACCAGCCCGGCGGCGTCCAGCGCCCGGCGCACGTGACCGGCGGCGGTATAGGTCGCCGCAGTGCCGTCGGCGGCGGTATGGCGGGAAACGGTGTCCAGCAGCGCAGGTTCCCACAATTCCGGGTTCTTGGCGGGGGAAAACCCGTCGAGAAACCAGGCATCCGCCGTGCCAGACCAGTTGGGCAGGGTGTCGCGGGCGTCACCGGGGATCATTTCGAACCGCAGATCGGGCAGGTCGAAAAATGTGGTGCCAGCCTGCCAATGCGGCGCCAGTTCGTCGGCCAGCGGTTTCAGTTCCTCAAAGGCCGACTGCGCGCGGATCATGTCGTCGGCGGTCAGCGGAAACGCCTCGAACGTGGTGAAATGCAGCCGACCGGGTGTCGCGCTCTCGCGCCACATCGTCAGTGCGGCGAGCAGGTTCAACCCGGTGCCAAATCCCAGCTCTGCAATGTGGAACCCATCCCGCAAGCGCTGCGGCAGATCATTGCCCGCCAGAAAGACGTGCCGCGTCTCGGCCAACCCACCGGCGAGCGAATAATAAGGATCGTCAAAACGGGTCGAGACGGGGACTTGCCCGTCGCGCCAGCTTAGCGCGTTCTGGTCGTGCATGGTGGGATACTCTAGGTGTCCGGGGTGACAAAGGTCGGGCAGACCATGCAGAGGGCGGGCAGGAATGGCAAGGATCGACGTGACAGTGCGCGGAGCGGGGATTTTCGGCCTCTCGGTGGCCTGGGCCTGTGTGCAGCGCGGGGCGCGGGTGCAGGTGATCGACCCATTCGGTCCGGGCGCGGGGTCCAGCGGCGGCATCGTCGGTGCGCTCGCGCCGCATGTGCCGGAACAGTGGAATCCGAAAAAGGCGTTCCAACTGGACAGCCTGTTGATGTCCCAGGCGTTCTGGTCAGAGGTCGAGGCGACGGGCGGCGTTACGGCGGGATACGCCCGGCTGGGGCGGTTGCAGCCGGTGGCGGATGCGGCAGGGCTGGACCTGGCGAAGTCGCGCGCGCGGGGGGCCGCAACGCTGTGGCGCGGCGCGGCAGAATGGCGCGTGGTGACGTCTGCCGACGTGGGCCCCTGGGCGCCGCAAAGCCCGAGCGGCTGGCACATTCACGACACTCTGAGCGCACGCGTTCACCCGCGCCGTGCCTGCGCCGCGCTTGTGGCGGCGCTGGAGGTACGCGGCGTGTCGGTTGTCGCAGACGCTGCTGACGAAGGGCAGGTGCTTTGGGCCACAGGCTGGCGCGGACTTGAGACGCTGTCCGAGGGTCGTGCGCGCGTCGTCGGCGCGGGTGTCAAGGGGCAGGCGGTGCTGTTGCGCCACGACGCGGGCGCGGTGCCGCAGCTATTCGTCGATGGGTTGCACATCATCCCGCATGACGATGGCACTGTGGCGATCGGGTCGACCAGTGAACGGGATTTCGATGATCCCACCTCAGTGGACGCCGCCTGTGACTTGTTGCATGAACGCGCCTGTGCGGCACTGTCGGTTCTGCACGGAGCCGAAGTGATTCAGCGCTGGGCGGGAGTGCGCCCAAGGGCGCGCAGCCGTGCGCCGATGCTGGGTGCATGGCCTGATCGGGCCGGGCATTTCATCGCCAATGGCGGCTTCAAGATCGGCTTTGGCATGGCCCCGAAAGTGGCCGAGGTGATGGCGGATCTGATGCTGGACGGACGCGACACAGTACCTATGGGATTTGAGGTGGCAGCGTCGTTCTAACCTGTCGGCAAAGCCCCGATAGCAGCAGCGATGCGTTCGATCCCCGGCGCGATACGCGCAGCAGGGATCGAACTGTAAGCGAGCCTGTAAAAGTTCGCAGGCGGCTCTGCGCCACTGAAAAATGGTCCACCCGGTTCAATCAGCACATCCTTTTCCCGCAGCCGCAGGGCCAGCGCTTCGGTATCGGTGCCGGGCGGGGCCTGCATCCAGAAGGACGAGCCGCCATGCGCACCGCGCCCGGCGATCGTCAGGCCATGGCTGGCAATCGCCTCTTCCATCACGCGGCGGCGTTCGGTCAGGCTGCGCGCGGCGCGACGGATCAGCGCGTCGTAATGCCCAAGGCGCAAAAAATAGGCGGCAGTGCGCTGTATATGCCCGGGCGGGTGGCGCAGCACCGACGCACGCAGCGCCCGCGCTTCGCGGATGAATTCGGCAGGGCCGACAAGATAGCCCAGCCGCAGGCCGGGAAACAGTGATTTGGAAAAGCTGCCCACATAGATCACGCGACCATCGGTATCGAGGCTCTTGAGCGCGGGCATCGGCGGTTGCAGATAGGCCATTTCGAATTCGTAATCATCCTCGACGATCAGGGCATCGAGTGCACGCGCCCGTGCCAGCAACGCCTCGCGTCGTTTCAGCGGCATGGTGCCGGAGGTCGGGCACTGGTGGCTGGGGGTGGTAAAGATCACGTCAGTATCGGCGGGAATCGCGTCGGGTGGCAGACCATCTTCGTCGACGGTGATCGGCAGCAGACGACAGCGCGATTGCACCAGAATGTCGCGTTGGGCGTGGTAACATGGGTTTTCAATCGCGGCGCTGCGGCGCTGGGTCAGCAATACCTGCGCAGTCAGCCAAAGCGCGTTCTGCGCCCCCATGGTGATCAGGATCTCATCGGGGCCTGCCACGATGCCGCGCCTTGGCAGGGTCTGCCGCGCGATGAATTCGACCAGTTCCGGATCGTCCTGATCATAGTAATCCTGCGTCAGCGCGTTAAAATCCCGCACCCCAAGCGCCTGCATCGCACAAAGCCGCCAGTTCGCGTGATCAAACAGCGCCGGGTCGGTTTGGCCATAAACAAAGGGATAGCGATAGCGCGACCAGTCGAGCGGCTTGACCGGCGTCGCGCCCCCGGTAAACCGCTGGCCGATGGCGCGTGACCAGTCAACACGGGCAGCGGGATCAGGGTCTGGCCGGGGCGGAAAACTGTGAGGTTCCGGTGCATTATCAGATACATAGTATCCAGACCGACCGCGTGACGTCAGGTAGTCATTGGCCAGAAGTTCGGTGTAGGCCAGCGTCACAGTGATCCGGCTGATGCCCAGATGGGTGGCCAGCTTGCGGGACGAGGGCAGCTTTTCCCCCCGCCGGAAACGGCCCGACAGAATACCTTCGGCCACCATTTGCTGGATGCGGGCCTGCAACGTGCCCTGTGTCTGCGGGCTAAGGAAAAAGGTTTCAACGGGAATCGCCATAGTGCCTCGAATTCTAGGCTGGTCTTATGTCAGGCGCAATCTGGACCGATGACCCGATAGGTCAAAAGCGGGTCTGGCGGCAGATCGCTGCTTAACATTCTGGCTGCGCGGTGCCAGACTCGGGATATGTCTAAGAAAACCTTGAATCAGACCAATCTTGCGACGCTTGGGGGCGACCGTTTGGCGGCCTTGCTGATTGAGGTCAGCACCGGGAACGCGACAATCCAGCGTCGTTTGCGACTGGAACTTAGCCACAATCTGGGGGCAGGAGAATTGGCCCGGGACGTGCGCAAGCGGCTGGTGTCGCTGCGAAAATCGCGCAGTCATGTCAGTTGGCGCAAGCGCCGGACGCTGGTTGCCGACTTGCAAACGCAGGCAGAAATGATCACCGAGCGGATCGCGCCCGAAGAGCCGGTCGAGGCGTTCGATCTGCTGTGGCAGTTCATCGACCTTGCCGGGACGGTCTATGAGCGGGTCGATGACAGCCGGGGCGAGGTGGGGGATGTCTTTCGCGCGGCGCTGCTGCATTTCGCGGATATCGGCCCGCGCGCCGGCCTCAAACCCGAGCCAATGGCGGATCGGATCTGGGACGCGCTTCAGAACAACGGCTATGGTGAATGGGACGGGATCATAGCGATCCTGGCCCCAGTGCTGGGCGACACGGGCTTGCGGCACCTTAAGGTGCAGGTCGAAGCCTATGCGCAACTCCCACCCGAACCCGACGAAACGCACGAGGCGATACACATTCTGCGCCGTCTGCGCATCGAGAGCAGCGATTATTTAGCCGAGCGCAAGGCGCAGTTTGTGCGCCTGATGCTGCGCGAGATTGCCCAAGCGCAGGGCGATACCGATGCCTATGCCGCGCAGTTCACCGCCGAGCAGCTGGCGCGTCCCGGTATTGCTGCTGACGTCGCCCAGCGATTGCTGGCGGAAGGCCGCGACCAGGACGCGCTGAGTTTTCTGGGCGCGGCAGAGCGGCCAACCGGCAAATCCCGAACCTACGGTCAGGGTCAGGCAGATTGGGATGCGGCATATGTCGCCTGTCTGACGGCCCTGGGTCGCGGCGACGACGCCCAGGCGCATCGTTGGGAATGCTTTACCGTCAGGCTGGATGCGCGGTATCTGCGGGCCTATCTCAAGGCGCTGCCGGATTTCGACGATATCGAGGCCGAGGATCGCGCCCGTGCCGTTGCAATGGCGTTTGATGATCCGCATGTGGCGCTGGCGTTCTTCATCGATTGGCCGGACCTTGCGTCGGCCGCGCAACTGGTCACAACCCGCGCGGCTGAGCTGGACGGGGATTTCTACCACATTCTGACCCCGGCGGCCGAGGCGCTGCGTGACCGCTATCCGCTGGCGGCGGTGTTGTTGTGGCGGCGGATGATCGACTTTGCGCTTTTTCGGGGGCGTTCGAGTCGCTATGGTCATGCTGCGGACCACCTGAACGACTGCACGGCGCTGGACGCTGGGATCGCGGAATATGGCACCCTGCCGACGCACCAGACATACCTTGAGGGACTGCGCAGCACACATGCCCGCAAGTCGTCGTTCTGGGACCGGGTAGGCGGACCTGACTAAGGGGCCGGGCAAAGCGGCGCAGTGTCGCCATTGTGCGCTGATTTGGCGCGAATACGCGGCTCGCAAAAGATTTGTACGATATCTGTCTCAATGGCGCCCAAGTAGGCCGCGCGATGGAAGACAGTCCGCCAATGACCCAAATGCTCTCTGACTGTCCGAACTGGCTCTATTTGGTGCGTGAGTTCGAGACGCTTTACCGCAACGGATCGGCTGGTGGCAGCAAGGCGATCCGCAGTCATCGCAAGCGGGTGCGCGAAATGCTGTCTGCGGTGATCGCCGGCAACCCGTCCATCGAAGACCGCGCGCCCGAAACCAAGCCGGTTGTGGCGCATCTGGACCGCGCATTGGATCTGGGAAAACGCAACGCTCTCGAAGGGTTCAGCCGGGCGCTGGAACGGGTGCGTGGCGAACTAAGCTGGGAATACGGCTATGAACGGGTGCCCCGGACGCTAGAGCGCAAATATGCCTATTGCGAGGTGCTCGGCCCCAAGGGGCCAGTGCGGTCTGACCGGATCATCCTCGGGTTTGTGCTGTTTGCGCCGAATACCACCTATCCGCAGCACAGCCACACCGACATCGAGGAAAGCTATGTCTCGGTCGCGGGGGCCTGGTCCGAAAATGATGCGGCGGTCTATGCGCCGGGGTCGCTGATCCTGAACCGGCCCGCGGTCGAGCACCGGATTACCACCGGCCCGCAGGATCCCTGTTTGCTGGCCTATGCCTGGATCGGCCCGTCCGAACGGCTGGTGTCGCCGGGCATGACCTTTTCCGCATCGCGCAAGGCGCGGTAAAGGTCGGCCCGCCGTGTTATTCCGGGAACTCGTCTGGCATCACACCCCAGAGTGCGGTGCGACGCGCCCAGCCGTCATAGCCACCGCTAGAGATTTCGCACCACTCGGATTCGCAGTCGCCCAGCCGGGCAATAACACCAACGGCCAGACGCGCCTCGACCGGGGCGGCGATGTTGGGGCGGCTGTGCAGGTCCAGCATCGGATCTTCGACGATCACGGTGCGCACCCCCGACAGCAGCGAATAATGCACCCAGCCGCCGGCGCCGTCACGGTCGCGAACCCGGCGCCAATGGCCGTATTCGGCGGTGATTTCCAGCGGCATGTCGCGGCGCGTATAGATCCAATCGATCCGATGCGTCAGCGACGGACCGCGGCGCACATTGCCTTCGCTTGCTTTCATCGAGACAAAGCGCGGCAGCGGCAAATTGGTCACTGGTCCGCGCTCATGCGTGGTTTGGGCCGTGGCTGCGGCCAAAGATGTTGCCGTGACCAGCGCCGCGACCAGCGCAAGGGCGAATCGACGCCCCGGTCCCCTAGGTTTTCCGATCATTCTGCTGTCCTGCTCAGAGTTTTTCCGGCGGAGTTCTTGTGCCCCGTCCTGACATATCGCACTGTGCCGACAAAGTGGTCGCAGAGATAGCCCAAGGAGGGCTGGTATGACATCAAAACGTCTGAGTGTTGTTGTCACGCGACGCTTACCCAAAGTCGTCGAAACCCGGCTGAGTGAATTGTTCGACGTGCAGTTGCGCGCGGATGACACGCCAATGACCCGCGCCGAGCTGGCGCAGGCAATGCAGGGCGCCGATGTTCTGGTGCCGACGATCACTGATGTGATCGACGGCGGCCTGATCGGACAGGCGGGGCCGCAGCTGCGGCTGATCGCGAATTATGGCGCAGGTGTGGATCATATCGACGTCGGAACAGCCCGCTCGCGTGGTATTTTGGTGTCAAACACCCCCGGTGTGGTGGCAGAAGACACCGCCGACATGACGCTGGCCCTGATGCTGGCCGTGACACGTCGTATTCCCGAGGGGCTGGCGGTGATGCAGGCGGGTGAATGGTCTGGCTGGGCGCCGACAGCCTTTTTGGGCGGCCGTCTGGGTGGGCGGCGTCTGGGCATTCTCGGCATGGGGCGGGTCGGAATGGCTGTGGCGCGACGCGCCCGGGCCTTTGGTCTGCAAATCCACTATCACAACCGCCGTCGTCTGCGCCCCGAGGTCGAGGCCGAGGTCGAGGCGACCTATTGGGAAAGTCTTGACCAGATGCTGGCGCGGATGGACATTGTGTCGGTCAATTGCCCGCACACGCCTTCGTCGTTTCACCTGCTGAACGCTCGGCGGCTAAAGTTGATGAAGCCTACGGCGGTGGTGGTCAACACCTCCCGCGGTGAGGTGATCGACGAGAACGCCCTTGCGCGCATGCTCAAGGCCGGGGAACTGGCCGGCGCGGGGCTGGATGTGTACGAAAAGGGCGGTGCCGTGAACCCGGATCTGCGGGCGCAGACCAATGTTGTGCTGTTGCCGCATATGGGGTCCGCCACCGTCGAGGGCCGTGTCGAAATGGGCGAAAAGGTGTTGCTGAACATCAAGACCTTTGCCGATGGGCATCGCCCGCCGGATCAGGTTGTGCCGTCGATGCTCTGAGAGGTGCGCCCGCAGGAGGCTACCGCTGGCCGACGGCAGCCGATGAGGTTTTGTGTTGCATGCTGACGCTAAGTGGCGTCAGGTTGGCCCCGAGATTTATGCAGCAATATCCGGGGCGCGTGATAGTCTTCGCCGCGAACGCCGGTTAGCGGAGGACAGTATATGGCACGGTTTGGCTTGGGTCTGGTGATAGCGGTGCTGATCGCCTGCCCGGTGACGGCGCAGCAAGAGGCGGATGCGCTGGCCCCTGAATCCGGTGCTGTTGCGACCCCGGATGACAGCTTTGCCGGGTTGTCTGCCGCTGTCAGTGCCGCGCTTGACGCCAAGACGGCGGGACAGCCAGTTCTGGCTCAGGACTGGATGGTCGCTGCGGCCAATCCACATGCAGTCGCCGCCGGTGCTGAGGTGCTGCGGGCCGGTGGATCAGCTGCGGACGCGATGGTGGCCGTGCAATTGGTGCTGGGCCTGGTCGAGCCGCAAAGCTCGGGTCTGGGGGGCGGCGCGTTCCTGGTCTGGCACGATGCCACAAGCGGTGAGATTACCACGCTTGACGGCCGCGAGACCGCGCCGATGGCAGCGACCCCGCAACTGTTTCAGGACGATACCGGCGAGCCGCTCAAATTTTTTGACGCTGTGGTGGGCGGCCTGTCGGTTGGTGTACCGGGGACGCCGGCGCTGTTGCAGATGGCACATGACAAATGGGGCCAAATGGGTTGGGCCGGTCTGTTCGATCCGGCTGTGGCGCTGGCCGAGGGCGGATTTTCCGTCAGCCCACGTCTGGCGTCTTTGGTTGCGGGCGATGCCGAGCGGCTGGCGCGATTCCCGGTCACTGCCGCCTATTTCCTGCCCGACGGCGCACCGTTGCAGGCTGGAACCACCCTGAAAAACCCCGGCTATGCCGCTTTGCTGCGCCGCATGGCAGATGAGGGCGCGGACGCGATCTATACCGGCTCTGTCGCGGCCGATATCGTCGCCACCGTCCAGGGGGCCGAGGGCAATCCCGGTGTGATGACGGCGGCGGATTTGGCCGTCTATACGGCCAAGGAACGTCCCGCCGTCTGTGTCCCTTATCGTGGTCACGAGGTCTGTGGCATGGGGCCGCCATCCTCTGGTGCGTTAACAGTCGGGCAGATCCTTGGCCTGCTTGAGCCTCACGAGATGCCGATGGCTGGCGATCCCGAGGCGTGGCGGCTGATCGGCGACGCCTCGCGGCTGGCCTTTGCGGACCGTGGCCGCTACATGGCCGACAGTGATTTTGTCCCGATGCCGACCGCCGGGCTTGTGGACCCGGCCTATCTGGCCGAACGGTCGCAACTGCTGACGGGCGACGACGCCCTACCCGAGGTGAGCGCCGGCGCGCCGGAATTTGATCACGCACAGCGCTGGGCAGATGACGACAGTATCGAATTCCCCTCGACCTCGCATATCTCGATCGTGGATACTTATGGCAACGCGCTGTCGATGACGACGACCATCGAGAACGAGTTCGGTTCGCGGCTGATGACCCACGGTTTTCTATTGAACAACGAACTCACGGATTTCTCGTTTCGCAGCCATGACCAGGGCGTGCCGATTGCCAACCGGGTTGAGCCGGGCAAGCGGCCGCGATCGTCGATGGCCCCGACAATTGTGCGCAAGGACGGGCGGCCGGTGCTGGTGGTGGGCAGTCCGGGCGGCAGCCGTATCATTGGCTATGTGGCGCAGGCCATTGTGGCCATGGTCGACTGGGGGATGAATGTGCAACAGGCGGTGGCAATGCCGCATGGCGTCAACCGCTTTGGCGCCTTCGACATCGAAGAAGGCACCGGTCTGGCCACGCTTGCCCCGGATCTTGAGACGCTGGGATACGAGGTGTCGGTGCGCGAGCTGAATTCCGGGCTGCACGCGATTGCCCTGACAGCGGACGGGCTTGAGGGCGGCGCCGATCCGCGCCGCGAAGGGATCGCGCTGGGCGAGTGACCCGGCGGCACAGGCACCTGCGTCGCTGCCGGAGGTGCCTGACTGTCATGATATCTTCACCAATCCTTCTTTGATCCGCAGTCGTTGCGTTACAGCAGGTCCCGAGTGTCGCCGGATGTAAACTGCATCCACGGAGCTCTCATATGCCACGCATTTCCTTTACCCGCCGTCAGACCCTGTTGGGTGGTGCCGCCCTTGGCGCGGCTCTTGCCGTGCCGTCGCTGTCGCGCGCCCAGTCGCGTCCGATGATCACCCATGGTGTCATGTCTGGCGATGTGGCGCATGATGGCGCAATGATCTGGGGCCGCGCGGATCGCGAAGCCAAGATGCTGGTCGAATGGGCCACCACAGAAAACATGTCTGATGCCCGTGCCGTTCCCGGGTTGGCCGTGGGCACGCCCACCGACTACACTGGCAAGCTGGCGCTGACCGGTCTGCCCAGCGATCAGGACATCTTTTATCGCGTCACCATGTCGGATCTGGCGGACAACACCCTGTCTGACCCGGTGATGGGCCAGTTCAAGACCGCGCCGATGGGCAGCCGCGATATCAGCTTTGTCTGGTCGGGTGACACCGCCGGTCAGGGCTGGGGCATCGACGAAGATCGCGGCGGCATGACCACCTATGGCACGATGCTGAACCACCGCCCGGACTTCTTTCTGCATTCCGGTGACACGGTCTATGCCGATGGCCCGCTAAAGGAAGAGGTCGAGCTGGCCGATGGCACGATCTGGAAAAATATCGTGACCCCGGCCAAGTCCAAGGTCGCCGAGACGCTGGACGAATTCCGTGGTCAGCACCTCTACAACTTCATGGACAAGAACGTGCAGGCGTTTAACGCTGCCGTGCCGATGATTGCACAGTGGGATGACCACGAAGTCACCAACAACTGGTACCCGAACGAGATGCTGTCGTCGGACGACCGCTATACCGTGAAGTCGCTGCAAACGCTGTCGGCACGTGCCGCCCGCGCCTTTCACGAGATGATGCCGACCCGGCAATTCCTGTCCGAGCCGATGCGCGTCTATCGCAAGGTGTCCTACGGCCCGCTGCTGGACATCTTTATCATCGACATGCGCACCTATCGCGGTGACAACACAGCCAACCGCGAAGAGGGCGGCACGCCGTTCCTGGGCGCCGAGCAGCTGGCCTGGCTCAAGCGTGAGATGGTGAATTCCACCGCCACATGGAAGGTGATCGCCGCCGATATGCCGATTGGCATGATGGTGCGCGACGGTGACACCAACATGGAAAACGGTGCCAATGGCGACGGTCCGGTGCTGGGCCGTGAACAGGATGTCGCGGCGGTGCTGTCCTTTATCAAGGCTGCTGAGATCACCAACACGGTCTGGCTGACAGCGGATGTGCATTATACTGCCGCGCATCACTATTCACCCGAGCGCGCGGTATTTCAAGAGTTTGAACCGTTCTGGGAATTTGTTTCGGGTCCGCTACACTCGGGTACCTTTGGTCCGTCGGATTACGACAACACGTTTGGTCCCGAAGTCCGCTATGCCAAACATCCCGAGCCGGGTCAGGCCAACCTGCCGCCCAGCGATGGTCTGCAATTCTTTGGCAAGGTGGATATTGCTGGCGATACCGGCATCATGACCGTGCGGCTGATGGACAGTGCAGATGTCGAACTGTGGTCGGTCGAGCTTGAGCCGAAAACGGCCTGATCTTATCCGATTGGGGTGGCCCGCGCAGGGCTGCCCCGCAGGAACGTTCCGCGCAAAAAGCAAAGCCCGCAGCGTCGTCCTGCGGGCTTTGCGGTTTCTAGGGGTCGGTGAACTGATGGCTTAGCTCACGTCTTTGTAGCTGATTTCCTTGGTGTCCTTGCCAAATTTTCCGCGCCGCACCAGAAGACGGTTCAGCGCGTTCACATAAGCTTTGGCCGAGGCGACGACCGTGTCGGTGTCTGCCGACTGGCCGGTGGCGATCATGCCGTCTTCCTCAAGCCGGACCGACACGGTGGCCTGAGCGTCCGTGCCTTCTGTCACTGCGTTTACCTGATACAGCTGAAGCCGCGCGGCGTTGGGGTGCAGTTCGCGCACCGCTTTGAACGTTGCATCCACCGGGCCGTCGCCCTGCGCTGTGGCCGACACGTCCTGACCATCAATCTCCATCTCAAGCTGCGCTTCGGCGGGACCGCCGGTGCCGCAGGTGACACGCAGGTTGATGATCTGAAGCCGGTCAGTGTCGCCTTCGGTCGTGGCCGTCACAAGGGCGAGGATGTCGTCGTCGTAGACCTCCTTCTTGCGATCAGCGAGTTCCTTGAACCGGACAAAAATGTCCTTGAGCTGGTTGTCTCCGACCTCGACGCCCATCTGGCGCAGTTTATCGCGCAATGCGGCGCGGCCCGAATGTTTGCCCATGACAAGGTTGGTCGCGGTCAGGCCGACATCCTCGGGGCGCATGATCTCGAACGTCTCAGCGTTCTTGAGCATGCCATCCTGGTGGATGCCTGATTCATGCGCAAAGGCGTTCTTGCCAACGATGGCTTTGTTGAACTGCACGGCAAAGCCGGACACGGTCGCGACGCGGCGCGAAATGTGCATCAGCTTGCGGGTGTCGATCCGGGTCTCGAACGGCATGATGTCGCCGCGCACGCGCAGGGCCATCACCACCTCTTCGAGGGCCGTGTTGCCGGCGCGTTCGCCAAGGCCGTTGATCGTGCATTCGATTTGCCGTGCACCGCCAGCCACCGCGGCCAGCGAGTTGGCCGTCGCCATGCCAAGGTCGTTGTGACAATGCGTGGCAAAGATCACATCGTCCGCGCCCGGAACATTGGCAATCAGGTTACGGATAAGGTCGGCAGATTCGACTGGCGCGGTGTAGCCCACGGTATCGGGGATGTTGATGGTGGTGGCCCCGGCCTTGATCGCGATTTCGACCGTGCGGCAGAGGTAATCCCATTCTGTCCGCGTGGCGTCCATCGGCGACCATTGCACGTTGTCGCACAGGTTGCGCGCGTGGGACACGGTATCGTGGATCCGCTCTGCCATCTCGTCCATGGTGAGGTTGGGAATGGCGCGGTGCAGCGGTGAGGTGCCGATAAAGGTGTGGATACGCGGCTGGCGCGCGTGTTTCACGGCCTCCCAGCAGCGGTCGATATCGCCAATCTGCGCGCGGGCGAGGCCGCAGATCACGGCGCCTTTGCTGCGCTTGGAAATCTCGGACACGGCGCGGAAGTCACCTTCGGAGGCAATGGGAAATCCGGCCTCGATGATATCGACGCCCATGTCGTCAAGCAGATCTGCAATTTCAAGCTTTTCAGCGTGGGTCATGGTTGCGCCGGGGCTTTGTTCACCGTCGCGCAGGGTGGTGTCGAAAATGACGACCCTGTCCTTGCTCACCGCTGGTGAGACGTCTTTGGCTGCCTGCGGTGACACGTGGTCCTTGGCTGGGGAATTTGTCGTATCGGTCATGTCTGAAATCTCTCTAATTCTTCTCCGGGTGTCGTTCGGCGCTGAACGTTGCCTCCTCTGAGCGGTCGCGCCGTGACGGCACGCTCAGAGGCGGATTAGGAGAAGCAGGCCACGCAGCAGTACCGCCGCCGGAAGGCGGGCAGGGGTCACGCTATGGCCGTTTGTGTTCATGATGCGCAGTATAGGCGGACGAGCCGAAATGAAAAGCCGGAAAATGTCCCGGTCTGCAATGGATGAGGACAGGGTCGGCGTTATGAACCCCGGGCTGTGGTCCCGGGCTAGCCGTCGTCCGTCAGTGCGCCGTTGATCCATGCGCCTGTGGCTTCTTCGCCGGTGGCATAGCGCATCGTGCCGGGGCCCTCGCGTTTGCCATTCTTGAAGGTGCCATCGTAGACATCGCCGTTGGTATAGGTTGCGACGCCCGTGCCGTTGATCTCTCCGTTGACCCAGTCACCGACGTATTTAAAACCGTCGGCCATGGTAATCTCGCCCTTGCCGTCACGCTGGCCGTTGGTGAAGGTGCCTACATAAACGGTGCCGTCGGGATAGGTGGCGGTGCCCTGACCGTGGCGCTGGCCGTCCTGCCATTCGCCTTCGTATTTATAACCATCGGCATATGTCATCACGCCGTAACCATCATTGCGCGCGTTCTTGAAACCGCCCTCATAAACCAGACCGCTGGTATAGGTGGCGCGGCCCTGACCTTCGATCACGCCTTCTACCCAGTCGCCGTCATAGGTTGAGCCGTCTGGATAGACGATCTTGCCCTTGCCATTGGCCAGATCCCCATGAAATTCGCCGGTGTAGATTGACCCGTCGGGATAGGCGACAGAGCCCTGACCGTCGATCTGACCCGCGACCCATGCGCCAGTGTAGCGGTAGCCATCAGCGCCGGTAAAAGTGCCCTGCCCCTGCCGCTGATCGGCGGCGAACTCGCCGTCATAGATGTCGCCATTGGCGTAGGTGACTTTGCCGTTGCCTTCGCGTCGACCGGCCACCAGCTCGCCCTCGTAGATATCGCCATTGGGCTGCGACAGCTTGCCGGTCCCCTCGATCTGGTTGTCGTGCCACATGCCCTCATAGATCAGGCCGTCGGGCATGGTCAGCTTGCCCTCGCCTTCGCGCGCGCCACCTGCAACCCGGCCGGAATAGAGCGATCCGTCGGGATAGGTGATGGTGCCGTTGCCTTCCTTGAGGCCATTGACCCAGTCGCCTTCGTAGATATAGCCGCCGGGGGACACCATGGTGCCGCGCCCGTGATGCAGCGCGTTGCGGAACGATCCCTCAAAGCGCACGCCGTTGGCGTAGATCGCCACGCCCTGTCCGGTGATCTTGCCATCCAGCCAAGTGCCCTCATAGGTGCCGCCATCGGCAAAGACGATCTTGCCGACGCCTTCGGGTTTACCCTTGGCAAAGCTGCCCTCGTAAACCGAACCGTTGGGAAAGCGGGCGACGCCCTGGCCGCGGATCTCTCCGTCGGTCCAGTCGCCGGTGTATTCATAGCCGTTGGGCAGGCGGTAGGTGCCGGTGCCGTGCTGCAATCCGTTCAGAAACGTGCCTTCGTACACCCCGCCATCGTCGTATTGCTTGGTCACGATCTCGTTGGTCTGGGCCAATGCGGGGCCGACCAAAATCAGCGCCGCCGCAAGTGCCGTCCCAAGTCGCGCTGTGTCCGTCATTTGCCCGTTCGCCCCCAAACTGTCGTCCCACTCGCTGAAACTGCCTGAAATCTAGGGGACAGGGGCAGCTGATACAATCTCTTTTGGCCTCGGGTGCTTTCACTCGGGCGCGGTTCTGTTATGTGGACACGCGGAATTGAAACATAGGCGGGCGGGCATGACGACGCGTTTCCGGGTGACACTGGCACAGCTGAACCCCACGGTTGGCGATCTGGCGGGCAATGCGGCACTGGCGCGCGACGCCTGGGAACAGGGGCGCGCGGCCGAAGCCGATCTGGTGGCCCTGCCCGAAATGTTCATCACCGGCTATAATGCCCAGGATCTGGTCATGAAGCCTGCGTTTTACACCGATGCGATTCAGACGGTGCGCGCACTGGCTGCCAAATGCGCCGACGGCCCGGCGCTGGCCATCGGCGGTCCTTGGGTCGAAGGGACCGAGCTGTTCAACGCCTATTTCATCTGCAAGGGCGGCAAGATCGCCTCGACCGTGCTCAAGCATCATCTGCCGAACGAGACGGTGTTCGACGAGGTTCGGATCTTTGACTCTGGTCCTTTGGGTGGGCCCTATTCGGTGGGGAATACCCGCATCGGCAGCCCGATCTGCGAGGATGCCTGGCACGAGGATGTGGCCGAGACGCTGGCTGAGACCGGGGCTGAATTCCTGCTCGTGCCCAATGGGTCACCTTATTATCATGGCAAATACGAAACACGGCTGAACCACATGGTCGCGCGGGTGGTCGAAACCGGCCTGCCGCTGATCTACCTCAATATGGTGGGTGGTCAGGACGATCAGGTTTTCGATGGCGGGTCTTTTGTGCTTAACCCCGGCGGACAGATTGCTGTGCAACTGCCCGTGTTTGATGCCATTGTGGCGCATGTGGATCTTGAGCGCGGAGATGATGGTTGGCGCTGTCTGCCGGGGCCATTCACCCACCATCCCGACAGTCTGGAGCAGGACTACCGCGTCATGGTCACGGCCCTGCGCGATTATCTGCGCAAGACCGGGTTCAAAAAGGTGCTTCTGGGCCTGTCGGGTGGCATCGACAGCGCCATTGTCGCGACCATCGCCGTGGATGCAATCGGGGCCGAAAACGTGCGCTGCGTGATGCTGCCGTCGGAATATACCTCGCAGGCGTCGCTGGATGATGCGAAGGCCGTGGCCGAGGCGCTGGGCTGCCGCTATGACTACGTTCCGATTTCTGAGGGGCGCGCGGCGATCACCAACACGCTTGCACCGCTGTTCGAGGGGCTAAAGCCCGACCTGACCGAAGAGAACATCCAATCCCGTCTGCGCGGTCTGCTGCTGATGGCGATGTCCAACAAGTTCGGCGAGATGCTGCTGACCACCGGCAATAAATCCGAAGTCGCCGTGGGCTATGCCACGATCTATGGCGACATGGCGGGCGGCTACAACCCGATCAAGGATATGTACAAGACCCGCGTCTTTGCTGCCTGCCGCTGGCGCAACGCCAATCACCGCGACGACTGGATGATGGGCCCGGCGGGTGAGGTGATCCCGCCCCGTGTCATCGACAAACCGCCAAGCGCCGAGCTGCGAGAGGATCAGAAAGACAGCGATTCGCTGCCTGATTACCCGGTGCTGGACGGCATTCTGGAAATCCTGATCGACCGCGACGGGTCCATCGCTGATTGCGTCGCAGCGGGCTATGACCGCGCCGATGCGAAACAGGTCGAGCATTTGATTTACATCAGCGAATACAAACGCTTCCAGTCCGCCCCCGGCGCGCGTCTGTCCAAGGGCGCGTTCTGGCTGGATCGTCGCTATCCGATGGTGAACCGCTGGCGCGACGAAAGCTGACGCGGCATGGCACATATCCTGTTTGTCGTGCCGCGGTTTCACACCAACCTGTTCTTTGCCACCCGTGCGCTGGTTCAGGCCGGGCACCGCGTGTCGGTGTTGGCCGTGACAGCGTCCGAGCTTGAGGATCATTCGATTTTAGAGCCTGCCGTGCTGGGCGACACCCCGGACCGGGCGGTGGTTGCAGACCTGCTGGCGCGGGACCGGCCCGATCTGTTGCTGCTGCGCAATTCTGGTGGCCTGTCCAAGGTTGTGGGGCGCGAGGCCCGCAGACAGGGGCTGCGCCTTCTGGCTTATGATCTCAAACCTCTGACGCAGTGCCGGTCCTTGCGCAAACGCCTGTCGCTGTGGATGCAGGGGCGGCCCTATCAGCGGGTCACTCCGGTGCGCGGCCTTGATCCGCAGGCGTCGCTGGATGCGGGCGCGCATTATTTGCCATGGCCCACTGCCGCGTTGCCGCTGCCCGACGGGGCCGCGCGGGATATGACGGCTCGTCCGGTGCAAGTGCTTTGCGTTGGCAAATTGGCACAGGTGCGCAAGAATCAGGACAAGCTGATTGCGGCGCTTGTGGCGCTGGGCGGCGGGGCCGACGTGCGGCTGACGCTGGTTGGGTCCACCAGTCGGGCAATCAGCGGCGCTGACAACGCGCATTTCGCTGCGTTGAATGCCGCCGCAGCCCGCCATGACTGGATCACGATCCGCAGCGATCTGCCTTTTGCCGATATGGCGCGGCTCTATGCTGCCAGCCACATCTGCGTTCTGCCCTCGGTTGGGGAGCCGCTGGGCATCGCCCCGGTCGAAGGCATGGCCTACGGCACCATCCCGGTGATTTCGACCCAAAGCGGCAGTGCGGGCTATCTGACTGACGGGCAGGACGGGATGCGGGTGGATATGGAGCAGCCGGGCGCGCTGCGCGCTGCGCTGGAGCCTCTTGTGACCTCATCCGCCCGGCGCGCCGCGATGTCGGCTGCGGCCCGGCATACGGCTGAAACCGAGCTTTCGCCAGAACGTTTCGTGCAGCGGGTCGAGGCGCTTTTACGGGGCTAGGGGTGCTTGCGACGGACCACGGCGCGGGTCATTCCCACCATCGGTCGATCCGGGCGATATCATCGTCGGACCAGCCAAAGTGATGCGCCAATTCGTGCACCACCACATGGGCAATCAGCTCGGACAGTTCGACATTCCCCCGCTCGCGCCACTCCTGCAAGATCGGTTCGCGGAACAGCCAGATGGTATCAGGCCATGGTGACGGATCGCTCAGCGCCTTTTCGGTCATCGGGATGCCGTCATACAGCCCGGTCAGGTTCAGTGCGTCGTCAATCTCCAGATCGGCCAGCATCGCGGCGTCCGGCCAGTCGGTGACTTGCAGCAGTATCGCGCGGGCCGGGGTGCGGAACACCTCGGGCAGGGCCTCAATGGCATCGCGAGCCATCGTTTCGAATGCGGAAAGATCGGGTACCTGCATCTCAGCTATATGGTGATAGAGGGGGCGCGACGCAAAGAGGTCAGACCAGCGGATAGCTGGCCAGCTCCTCGTATTCCGCACCGTCGCGGCGCAGAAACGACTGGTAGAGCGCAAAACGCGTGATACGGATATCGGGCAGGCTGAAGGTTCCTTCGCTGGTCAGAAACCGGGCCATGCGGTCCTGCCCCTCGGGCGATAGCTGCGCAGGCAGGCGGGCCAGTGTCACATGCGGGCGGAACCGGCGCCGGTCGAGTTGCAGACCAATTCCGCGCAACCGCGACAGGATACGGCCTTGCAGATCGCGCAGCGCGGGGCCGCCATCACCAATCACGGCCAGTGCATGGCCGCCTTTGCCCCCCGTCGTTTCGAACCCGGACAGGGTGAGCGTCACGGGTGGCGCATGCAGGGTTTCCATCGCCTCGTGGATGTCTTGCAGGGTGTCTTCTGGCTGATCATCCAGAAAGACCAGCGTGAGGTGCAGGTTATCCTCGGTCACGGTGCGGCCCACTGGCAGGCGGTTTTGCAGCGCGACCAGAACGGCGGCATCCGAGGGCGGCAGCGGCAGGGCAAGAAAGCAGCGCATGGGTGGCCTCGGGCAGGTCAGGAACGCGCGAACGGGCCGCTTGACCCGCACCGCAATAGAGCTAGGCTTGCCGCATGATCACCCTGTTGCGCAACCCGGTTTATGCACGGCTTCTGGCCGCCCAGATCGTGGCGCTGACCGGCACCGGGCTTTTGACCGTGGCGCTGGGCCTGTTGGCGTATGACCTTGCCGGGCCACAGGCGGGCGCGGTTCTGGGCGTGGCCTATACGATAAAGATGCTGGCCTATGTCGGTCTGAGCCCGGTGGCACAGGCGCTGGCCGTCCGCTGGCCGCGCAAGGCGGTGCTGGTGGGGGCCGATCTGCTGCGGGCGGGCGTGGCGCTGTGCCTGCCATTTGTCGATGCAGTCTGGCAGGTCTATCTGCTGATTTTTGTGTTGCAGGCGGCTTCGGCCTGTTTCACCCCGGCCTATCAGGCGACGTTGCCCGACGTGCTGCCAGACGAAGGCGACTATACCCGCGCGCTGTCCCTGTCGCGGCTGGCCTATGACCTCGAAAACCTGACAAGCCCGGCGCTGGCGGGGCTTTTGCTGGGCGTGATGAGTTATTCCACGCTGTTTCTGGGCACGGTAGCGGGGTTTCTGGGATCGGCGGTGCTGGTCTGGTCAGCGGCCTTGCCGGTGCTGGTGGCGACAGCACCACGGCCATTCCGCGAACGTTTGACGCGGGGACTGCGAATCTACCTTTTTACGCCGCGTCTGCGCGGGCTTTTGGCGCTGACATTGGCGGCGGCGTCAGCAAGCGGTTTTGTGCTGGTCAATACCGTGGTGCTGGTGCGCGCAGGTTACGGCGGAAACGAGGGCGCGCTGGCTGCAGCGCTGGCGGCTTATGGCGCGGGGTCAATGGCGGTGGCGCTTGCGTTGCCCTGGGTGCTGGACCGGGTGCCGGACCGCCCGGTCATGCTGGGTGCTGCATTGGTGCTGGCCGTGGTCATGGCGGCGCTGTCGCTGTGGTTGATGCTGCGGGGGCTGCCGCGCTGGGGCGTGTTCCTGACGCTATGGGCGGTTATGGGCGGGCTTTATTCCGGGATACTGACACCGTCGGGCCGACTGCTGCGCCGCTCCTCGCATCCATCGGACCGGCCCGCCGTCTTTGCGGCGCAGTTCGCGCTTAGCCATGTCTGCTGGCTGCTAAGCTATCCACTGGCTGGATGGGCTGGCGTCGCGCTGGGCATGGGTCCGGCGCTGGGGATATTGGCGCTGATGGCGGCGGTCGGTGTGATCCTGGCGCTGCGGCTCTGGCCCGCATCTGCGGACGACGCGGTGGCGCATCAGCATCCCGACCTGCCCGCCGATCATCCGCACCTGGCCTCTGCCATTGCGGGTCCGCATGCTCACCCAGTGGTCATCGACGAACTGCATCCGCGTGCGCCGCACAACTCCTGAGCGCCCCGTTTCGGTGGACAAAGCCCGGCCATTGTGAAATGCCAGCGCGCAACAGGAGACACCCATGACCACCACCCGTTTCGCCCCATCGCCCACCGGTTTCATCCACGTCGGCAACTTGCGCACCGCGCTGTTCAATTATCTCATCGCCCGCAAGGCTGGCGGCAATTTTATCTTGCGGATCGATGACACCGATCCCGAACGGTCCAAGCAGGAATATGTCGACGCAATCAAGCGTGATCTGGAATGGCTGGGCCTGACCTGGGACCGGACCGAGCGCCAGTCCGAGCGGCTTGATCGATATGCCGAGGCGGCGGACCAGTTGCGCGACATGGGCCGCTTTTACGAGGCGTTTGAGACGCCGGTGGAACTGGACTTGAAGCGCAAGAAGCAGCTCAACATGGGCAAACCGCCGGTCTATGACCGCGCCGCACTGGCCCTGACGGATGCTGAGAAGGATGCGCTGCGCGCCGAGCGCGGCGCGGGCGTCTGGCGTTTCAAGCTCGATCAGGAGCGGATCGAGTGGACCGACGGCATCCTTGGTGATTTGTCGATTGATGCAGCCAGCCTGTCTGACCCGGTCCTGATCAAGGCGGACGGTCAGAACCTCTATACCATGGCGTCAGTCGTTGATGACACCGACATGGGGGTGACCAACGTGGTGCGTGGGTCCGACCACGTCACCAACACGGCGACCCAGATCCAGATTATCCGCGCGCTGGGCGGCACGCCGCCTGCATTTGCACACCATTCCCTGCTGACTGGTCCGCAGGGCGAGGGGCTGTCGAAACGCCTCGGCTCGCTTGCCTTGCAGGATCTGCGCGCGCAGGGCGTCGAACCCGAGGCGCTGCTGTCCCTGATGGCGCGGCTAGGCTCGTCCCAGCCGGTCGAACTGCGGATGTCGCTGGATGAGATTGCCGAGGGGTTCGACCTGTCGCAATTCGGGTCCGCGCCGACCAAATTTGATGTGCAGGACTTGTTTCCGCTGACGGCGCGCAAACTGCACGCCTTGCCGTTCGACGCCGTAAAGGTCGAGATTGCGGCGCTGGGTGTGCCGGACGACAAGGCCGAGCCGTTCTGGAACGTCGCACGCGAAAATATCACCGTGCGCGGTGATCTGGCGGGCTGGTGGACGCTGTTCTCGGAAGGGGCGGAACCCATGGTCGCGGACGAGGATCAGGAATTCATCGCTCAGGCCATGGCGCTGCTGCCCGACAGACCCCTTGACCGCGACAGTTGGGGTCAGTGGACAGCAGCGGTCAAAGAGGCAACAGGCCGCAAAGGCAAGGGTCTGTTCATGCCGCTGCGTCTGGCTGTCACCGGTCAGCAGCGTGGGCCGGAAATGGCTGATGTTCTGCCGCTGATGCAGGTGATCCGGGCGCGGTCGCTGGCGCGGGGCTGAACCTGCACTTGCAGCGGCAGGTGCGCCAAACGGTCTCAGGCGCAGGGGCTATTTTCTGGGTGCCAATTCCCGCAGTGCCGCGCGATCACTGTCGAGGCTAAGCGCGGCGTCACCATGGGCCAGCGCGTAGTTGCGCGCGTCTCGTGCGGCTGAGGCCAGATCGGCGGCCTTGGCCTGCTCTAGTCTCAGGAGCGCCTGTACCACCTGCCGGATGACTTCGATCCGCCCGGCGCTGTCGCGGCTGATCACGCCATAAGCATCGTCGACGATATCCGCCACCGTCAGGCAGGTCAGCTGGATGCGCGGATACCGTACCTCGGCCTGGCTGTCGCGATCAGCGGCATATTCCCACAGCAGCCGTTGCAATCGGTGAATGACGTCGATGGCGGTTCCCGGATCGTTGACGCCGGGGGACAGCGCGCGCACGGCAATCTCGCTCAGGACCATGACGCCAAAACGGGCGTCCTGCTCCATCGTGCGCTCGGCGCCAAAGGTGATGTGGTCGCGGATTTCGTCTGCCAGTTCAGCCGGGCCACCGGCCACGTGGCCCAGCACTTCGCCGCGCAGCACATAGGCGCCGGGCTGGCAGGTCAGCCACAGGCGGGCGTCCTCTTTTTCAAGCCGGTCGTGCAGTTTCGAAACATCTATGAATTGCACATGCCCGGAACAGGGCGCGCGCACGGGCGCAGCGCCCTGTGGCGGCGGGTCAGCCTGATTGATCGAACGGGCGCCCAAAGTCGGGGTCCGCCCATGTTGCGACAGGCTGTTATGGGCGGCGTCTTCGACCATCCAGAGCGTATGATGCATGCTGCCCAATTGGCTGAGCAGGTCGATCCAGCGCAGGATCGCCACCACGATCAGCAGGATGTTGATCAGGGTTAGGCCAAAGACCACCACAGCGCCCGCGTCGTCATAAAGTTCGGCCTGAAACATCACCAGCGCGATGAGCGAAAACAGGAAACCGCTGACAAAGGTCGCCAACACCGTCTGCGTCGTGGTGTCCTGCATCAGCACACGGTAGGCGCGGGGGGTAGCCTGGCTTTGCGCCGCCTGAAAGGCCGACACCATGACGCCCAGCGAAAACGTGGTGACGGCCAACATGGATGAGGCAAGAATATTGAGGATCGGCAGCACTGCGTCCTGCCCGAACCGGTCCTTGAGCGCGTCCGGGATCAGCGAATCGAACTGCGGCGCCAGCACCGCGGCGACCACAGCCAGTAGCGACAGGAACAGCACCCGCACCCCCAGCCGCCGGGTCGCCCGCAGGATCAGCATAAAGGGCCGCGACAGCATCAGACCAGAACCCGGCAGGCAAGAGACGCCAGTGCGGCGTCGACATAGGCGCGTTGGCTATCATCCAGATCCTGCGCGCGCGGGTAGCGCGGCCGCGCACGATCATCGAGGACCGGCGTGTCCCAGCCGGCAGTGGTAGCAATAAACCGATCCGCGCCGCCAGTTCCATACACTTCGAGGTATCCCTGAAGCACCACGTCGAGATAGCTGAGCAGCATCGGGTGGTCATCGTCGGGCAATTGCCGGTTTTCGGGCGCGATAGCATAGATGGCGACCGGACCATGATCTGCCCTGTGACTGACGCTGCCGTTGGCGTCGAGTCTGTCATAAGCCGTCTCGCGCAGGTCGAGTGCGCTCCAGTCGCCGTCCACGGGGGCGACCAGACCGTCTATGGCACAGCCAGGGTCGGGAAGTACCGTCAGATAAGCCAGTTCGCGCGCGCCGGTGTGGCACCAGATGCGGCGCCAACCGGTTGCGCGGGCGACATGAACCGGATCGTAGATATGGGTGCGGCTGTTGACCAAAGATCCGTAGCCAAAGAAATATTCTGCTGCCATGCCTCTGTTTCTGCCTTCCAGCTATGTCCGCCGAACACAGTTTTACACTGTCTTCGGGTTGGATGCACCGTGACCCGGCGCAAGTCCAAGATGCAAGAGACCAAGTGGAATGAAACTGACCGCCCAGGCGGAAACCGGTCGGGATTTTGCGGGCGCTTGCCGCAGAATTCGCGTGGCGGCGGGGTGTGGCGAGACGGCAAAGAACGCGCGGATTGTTTCAGTGCAAAACCGGGGTGGCCTGAATTCGGGTGCTCTACTGCCCGACGAGGGTTGCACCTGCAAACCATGTGGGCTGTCTGGCAGCGGGGCGCTGCGCCAACCTTTCGGTTCTGGACAACGCCGCAAGACGCCACAGCTTCACATGAGAAGAGTGCCCGAGGATACGCTCAGGCGACGTCACGCGCTGGTACCTCAACGTAATCGCGCAATGTCGGTGGGGCGGTGAGTTGGCCAGACTGAAGGCACCAGTTGTCACGCGGGCGCGGTGCGCGGCCATGATATTCGGCAAACAGCCCACGCGGATCGGGCCAGCGCGCTTGCCCCGTTGTGGTCGCCATCTGGTCGAGAATCTGAGACAGATGTGGTGCGACCGCGCTCACCGCGTCGGGGGGATCCAGTGCGAGTAGCTGACGGGTGTAATGCCCGTCGTTCCAATTTTCGATGACTGTCTGCACACCTGCCAGCCAGCTATGGTCGCGACGCTGCAGGCCGGCATCAAGATGCCCGTCGATGGTCAGATTGGCCAGGTAGGCGGCCACGGTGGTCCGGTCGCAAGAGGGCTGCAATGCACACCACAGCGCCGCCTCGCGTTGCGCGGGGTCGGTTGGGTCGTGCTCCATCACAACTTTGTGCCACAAATCGGAATCGGGCCAATCTAGTGCCTGAAGCGCCGTTAGCAGCGCCGAGGGGCGTAATTTGCGTGACTGGTTGTCCCAGGCGCGGCGGGTTGCATCGAAGGCATGGCGCTGGCGCTCGAACGTGGCGCGGCGCGTGGCGATGGTGCCAATCTGGTCACGAAGCGCCAGCAGGATATCCGGGCTGCGGAATTGCTGCGCCAATGCCCCCGCCAGATCCGGTGTCCCACGCATGAGCTGATCAAAGAGATAGAGTTCTGCCAGCCGATCATCAGGCAGTGTGGCAATTGGGCTGTCGCCAGTCATCCCCCAACTGTCGAGGATGCGAAGCATGGCGCGTGCCACAGCATGGTCAACGGTTTCTGGCCCGGTACGGGCGGCGCGTTGCGATTCGGCACTATCAGGCGTCAGCACGGCCCCAAGATAGGCGCGCAGGGTTTGGGGCGCGGGGACCTTGATTGCTGGGCGACGCAGCGCATTGCGGCGCAGCAGCCCGCTCGAAATTCTGGGTCTGACACCACGGCGTGTGGGGCTTTGGCTGGCTATTTTGGTGGTGAAGAAGCCGATCAGGCAAATCAGCGCCGTTGCGAGCGGCAGTCCCAATGTCGCCAGCATCGACAGTTTGTAGGATTCGGGCAAGAACAGGACTGCAATTGCCGGGCTGAAAGCAAGGCCGCCCAAGGCCATACGTTGGAAATTTAATTGCACCAGAATCTTCCCCCCGCAAAAATACGTCCCGATTTTGAGGAAGTGTGCCCGGGGATTATGTCAAAATCCGGGCCGGATCGGAAAGATGTAAAGGCGCATCTATGACGTGTTCTAGCCTTTGGGTGAGGTATGCTCGGCCATTCGGCGCAGGCTTCGTTTCGCCTCTTTCACTTGCTTGTGGCGCAGACCACTGCGGTTAAGTGCCAGAAACACCTGATCCAACCCGATATCGGGCTGCACATTGTTGGGTGGCAGCACCGTCAGCGTGGCGCGGGTCGCAGCGTCGATCCCCAACAGATCGAGCAGCGGCGTCAGTGGCCCTTGCGGCAGTGCCCCCGTCTCTTCGAGCGGCTGACAGGTCACGGCGTCGGGGGCCACCGCAGAGGCAACGTCCTGCAGAATGGCGCTGTGGTCGGCGGCGGCGGCGATGGTCCGGGCATAGTCGTCAAGGTCGCGCGTCATGCGGGTGCTGCGCAGGTTTTGCCACCAGGTACTGCGCAGCCAGGCGTCGGCGCTGCGGGTGGAAAAATGGAACGTCAGGTCGAGTGTGGCGCCAAACCGGGTATGTGCCGCCTCGGCCACCTGCGAAAGAATCAGCGCAGCGGCATCGTAGCGGTCCAGTCCATGGCGCCCAGGAAGGTGGCCCGACAGATCCTCGGACGACATCAGAATGGCGCGCGGGTCCTGTGGGTCAAGATTGTCAAAGAATTCGGTTGCTGCATCCAGGACATTTTCCAGGGCGGTAGCATCCGGGGAAATGGAAAACCGCCGCGCGGCCTCGGTCAGATTGGCAAAGTCATCGCGCAGGTAGCATCGGGTCAGGGGGGCCAGCGTGTCGCGGTTGGCGGCGATCATGCTTTGAACGCTGGTGGTGCCAGTCTTGTGAAACCCTGCGTGGATGACCAGACGTGTCATGGTTCGAACAGACCTTCGGGTGGGTCGGCGACGATACGGCGGGCACTCAGGTCAACGGTGGGCACCGCCGCCAGTGTAAAGGGCAGCAGGATTGTGGCGCTTTGACCGGGAAGGGCGATTTCCAACAGGTCGCCCGCGCCATGGTTCAGAACCGCGCGCACGATGCCGATGACCACGCCGCCGGTGTCGCAGACCTCGAGGCCGATCAAGTCCGCGTGGTAATATTCGTCATCGGGCAACGACGGCAACCGGTCGCGCGGCGCAAAAAGCCGGGTGCCGCGCAGGGCGTCGGCCTCTTCCTTGCTGCGCACGCCGGACAGGCGCGCGGCAAAGCCCGCGGCGATGGTCCGGGTGATCTGGACGTCAAAGTTGCGGCTGCCATCCTCGGTGGTGAGGGGGGCGTAATCGGCCAGCGCCTCGGGATCTGCGGTAAAGCTTTTCAGGCGGACTTCGCCCTGGACGCCAAAGGCACCGGCAATGGCGCCGACACAAATCAGATCATCACTCACTGGCGCTTCCTCCCTTTGCCGGTTCCGTTATCGAGCCATAGACCAACCGGGGCAGGGACCGCAACGCCCGGTATATCAGGCGTCGCGGTAAAAGGGTTCGATCAGCCGCCGATGCTGAAGACACGGGTGAAACCGATACGAACAGCCCACTGGTCACGGTCGCCATTGCGGACGATGGGGCTGTCTTCGGCATCGTCGTTAAGCTGGTTATAGTTCACAGCGCCTTCGATGCCCCAAAGATCGTTGATCTTGTAGCGGGCGCTGAATTCCACACCGGCACTCAGCAGGCCGCCATCAGGATCGTAGGTCGGCAAAGATGCGCTCGATTCGGCGGGTGTGATGCCGAAATAGGTGTCGGCATATTCATCATTGCCCCAAAAGAAACGCGGGCCAAAGGCAAGGCGCAGCCGGTCGTTGGGGCGTATCACAGCGTCAAATCCGACTTCGGCCACGGTGCCTTCGTGACCGCCAAAGCCACGGCGGACATCCGCAAAAGCATAGAGGTTCTCGGTGGCATAGCCAACGCCGAGACCAAGTTCGAGCGCCGCGTCGACATCATCAAGGCCGCGCAGTTTGCTGTGATCGCTCGAATCGCGTTCGCCGATGTATCGGAACGATCCATGGACGCCAAAGCCAAGGCTGTCCTGCCAGGGATCGGGGTTACCGAATTCACGGTCGCCAAAACGCAGGAAATGAAAGTTGAACCCCAGATCCGGAGCCGCTTCCATCTTTTCCGACCCGAAATAGGCCGGCGCTCCGGCAACACCGCCACGCAGCGAAAACACCAAAGCCGGACCACCGGCAGATTGACTGGAAACTACGGGGCCGGTTGCTGCATCGTCGGCAAACGCCGGAGCAGCGGCGGCAAAAGCCAGAACCGAGGCAAAATGGACAAGGGGTTTCATTTTTGGGATCCTTTCGGGGGCTGAACGCCACGGGCAGCGCGTTCTGAACCTGTTGTATCGGAACCCTGATTATAGCGGATTCGTGGGCCGTCATAGTGCGCCGTCAGAATAGGCGTTCGACGTGGCGAAAATGGCGCGTTTCTCCGGGCAAGGATTCAGCTTGTCCGGGTGTTTGTCAGTGCTACCTAACTGGCGTCCAGTGCGTCCGCCCGTTAGGGATGGGGCTGTCGATGCTTACTGTGCTTTGCGTGTGCTAAAAAGCTCTTCGAAACCGCCCCATATCATGCGTTTGCCATCAAACGGCATCGGCCCCATTTCGGTGATACGCGGATCGGACATCATGGCTTGCATCCCGGTGTCGCAGGTGTCGCGGTCAGGCCATTCGAGCCAGGACAGGACAACTGTTTCGTCGTCTTTCTTCTGGACGGCCATCGGGAATGACGTGACCTCTCCGTCCGGGGTGTCGACGCCCCATGTCTCGTATTGGGCAAGACAGCCAAGATCGCTGAAAACCGCCCACATCTTCTCGGACATCGCCTTGTATTCTGCCTTGTTCGCGGTCGGAACCGGAATCAGGCAGCCGCAAAAATAAGTCATTTCAAATCCCTCTGTCAGTGATTCTTGTCATCAGCTTGACAGGGTTGTGCTGCGATATCCACGTAACTTTCGTGACGCGTGGCGGGCGCGCGTGTGATCCGGGTTGCGACCTGCGGTCTGGCTGGCAGGATGCCGGAAACGGAAACGGCGCGCAGGTCGCCCCGCGCGCCGTGTGGCTTCAGTCCGCTAGGCGGATCGATTATTCGGCAGCAGCTTCTTCGGCGGGTTCAGCTGCAGCGTCGGCGGCTTCCTGTGCCTTGTCGGCCTTGGCTTTGGCGCGTTCCTGCGCGGCCTTGCCGGGGGTGCCTTTGGTCGGGTTCGAACGGTCCTTTTTCGGGACAACGCCAGCTGCCTCAAGCATACGGGCAACGCGGTCGGTGGTCTGCGCGCCCTGGCCCAGCCAGTACTGCACCCGCTCGAGGTCCATCACGACGCGGACTTCGCTGTCTTTCGGCAGCAACGGGTTATAGGTGCCCAGCTTTTCGATAAAACGGCCGTCGCGCGGCATGCGGCTGTCGGCAGCAACGATACGGTAATGGGGGCGCTTTTTGGAACCGCCGCGGGCGAGACGAAGTTTGATGGCCATTGTGATATCTCCTTGTAATGGCTGGGGTCAGGCTGTGCCGGGCACGGCCTATGATTGGTGTTGTTCGTGGTGGTGTATGACTTCCTGAATGATGAAATTCAGGAATTTCGTGGCAAATTCCGGGTCGAGGTCGGCCTGGGTCGCAAGGTCCTGCAGACGTGCGATCTGTTTCTCTTCGCGCGCCGGATCAGAGGGGGGCAGGTCGTGCTGCGCTTTGAGGACGCCAACCGCCTGGGTGTGTTTGAACCGCTCGGCCAAGGTGAACACCAGAATGGCGTCCAGTCGGTCGATGCTCTCGCGGTGGCCCTTGAGAAGTTGGGCCGCGCGGGCGACGGGGTCTTGGGATGCTGTGTCAGTCAAGGGCCCAGCCTTTCGGTTTGAAGAGCGGATTGATATAGTTCTGGATCTCCATCTCGATCCCGTGGGCGATCTGGGTGTCACGCAGTTGCGCTGGTGTGGGATGGCGATAGCAGGCGTCCGATCCGTCCACAGTGGCGGCGTTCAGGTCTTTTTTCGCGCCCAGCCGTTCGGCGAGGCGGATTGAATCCAGATTCTTGGGGTCGATATAGCTGACCGCGCCGTCCCAGCCCTGCTGGTCATAGAAATGGCGCCGCACCTTGGATGTCGCTTCGAGGGCAAAGCCGTTCCCGGCCTTGTCAGGCCAGATGATCCAGGCGATCTCGCGCTCGGGCCATTTCGCGGGAAACCAGCCCCCCGCCATTCCGACAGTTTCACCGGTGTCGCGCAGATGGATCATCCACATGCCAAAGCCGCGGATATCCCAATGTCCGATTTCTGCGGCATACAAGATCCAGGCTTCGTAAGCGTTCAGCGGCCCGCCCATGAAACGCGACCGGTACGAGGCAAAAGTGGCCTTGAAATCAGGGTAATCCGCTGCCTGCGGCGCGCGCAGGCACAGGCGGTGGGTTTGCAGTTCTGGGATGTTGCTGGATGTCATCACGCCACCTCTGGCCGGTGGCGGTAGACGCAGACATCGGCGCCACCCAGGGCCTCTTCTGCGGCGCGGTCGCGTTTGGCGTTCAGAGCCTGCATCAGTTTGCGCGCGCGCTCGTTGCCCTTGTTGACGTAGGACACGACGCTGCTCCAGCCCAGTTCGTCAAAGGCATGGCTGCGCGCGGCGGTCATGGCCTCAAGCGCATAGCCCTGACCCTCGGAGGTGTCGGTGAGGAAAATGCGCAGCTCGGCCTCTGGGTCATCAAACTGGTATCCCAGCAGGACAAAGCCAGCCGAGGGGCGGGTTTCTGCATCAATGGTCCAGAGTCCGTGACCGTGCAGCAACCATTGCGCGACATATTGGGTGAAATTCAGCCACGCATCCGCGCGACTGACCGATCCACCCATAAAGGCCGCACGGTCCGAGCAGAGGATCGCGGCGTAATTGTCAAAGTCGTAGATTCGTGGGGCGCGCAGTTGCAGCCGCGTGGTGTCGAGCACCGGTAGCCGACCGGCGGTGCGCACGGCCAGTCGCGATCCCGGACCGGGGCGGTGTTGTTCTGCCGCGGCGGTCATGTCCGCGCCTCAGGTCCTGGGTGACGATAGAGCAGATCCTCGCCCATGTGGACGTTGTTGTATGTCCGCTCGTACGTGGCGCCGAGCCGTTCAGCCAGCGCGATGGAGCGGATGTTGCCCGGCACGATATTCGAGGTTAGCGTGGTAAAACCAAGGTCCTCATAAGCCCATTTTCGGGCGCGGGTCGCGGCCTCAAAGGCGATACCTTTGCCCTCGTGCCCGGCATAGACGACCCATCCGAGTTCGGGTTCAGGCCAGCCATCGGGATTCCAGATGCCTGATATGCCGATCGGGGCATCCGTCACCGGGTCAGCGATGGTGAAATAGCCGTAGCCGTGAATGTGCCAATGGCCGATGTTGAGCGCAAACCAGCGCCAGGATTCATCGCGTCGGTAGACCGGGCCAAACCCGGGCGCACGATCAGGGTCAGCGTGAAAGGCGGAAAAGGCGTCAAAATCCGCCATTTGTGGCCCACGCAGAATTACCCTGTCGGATTTGAGAACTGGTGCATTGGTCAGGCCCATGGCGTGACCTCGCGGACGCGCTGACGCGCGACAGGTTTCTGGTCTGCGGTTGTGAGGCAACGCGCCTGCCCGGAGGCTGCGCGGGTGGTGGCCGTGGACTGTGCGTATTTGAGAAGAGAAGAAGTGCGCGCGCCAGGATTTGCCGCCAGAGGGGCGGTTGGGGATTGGATCGAGAGGGGCATGCGCGGGGCTGTCATTTCTTTTTGCCGAAGCCGCTCAGGCCGGGGGGCAGGCCGCTGCCCATGCCGGGAAGGCCGCCCATCGCCTTGGCGGCGGCTTCGATGGCTTTGGGGTCCATTTGCGACGCGTCCATGCCTTCGGGCATCCCACCTTTGCCGAGCATGCCTTTCATCGCTTGCTTCAGCATGCCGCCTTTGCCCATTTTGCCCATCTTTTTCATCATGTCCGCCATTTGGCGGTGCATTTTGATCAGTTTGTTGAGGTCTGAGACGTCCATGCCGGCACCGGCTGCGATGCGTTTCTTGCGGCTGGCCTGGAGCAGCGCCGGGTTGGCGCGTTCCTTTTTTGTCATCGAGTTGATCAGGGCGATCTGTTGTTTCAGGATGCGGTCGTCGATGCCGGCGCCGTCCATCTGTTTGGCCATCTTGCCCATGCCGGGCATCATGGACATCATGCCCTCCATGCCGCCCATCTTCATCATCTGGTCCAGCTGCATCCGCAGGTCGTTCATGTTGAACTGACCTTTCTGGAAGCGGCGCATCATGCGTTCGGCTTGTTCAGCCTCGATTGTCTGTTGCGCCTTTTCGACCAGCGCGACGATGTCGCCCATGCCGAGGATGCGGCCCGCGATGCGTTCGGGTTCGAATGTTTCGAGCGCGTCCATCTTTTCGCCAAGACCGACGAATTTTATCGGCTTGCCGGTGACGGCGCGCATCGACAGCGCGGCGCCGCCGCGTCCGTCGCCGTCCATCCGGGTTAGCACCACACCTGTGATGCCGATCCGGTCGTCGAAATTCTGTGCTGTGTGTACGGCGTCCTGACCGGTCAGGCCGTCGACCACCAGCAGGGTTTCGCGCGGGTTTGCGACGTCGCGCACCGCCTTGACCTGTTGCATCAACTCTTCGTCGATCGACAGGCGACCGGCGGTATCCAGCATGTAGACGTCGTAACCACCCAGAGATGCCTGAGTCTTGGCGCGTTTGGCGATCTGGACTGGGTTTTCACCCTTGACGATGGGCAGGGTGTCGACGCCAATCTGGACGCCGAGGATTTGGAGCTGTTCCATCGCGGCGGGGCGGTTGACGTCGAGCGAGGCCATCAGGATCTTTTTGCCTTCACGCTCTTTCAGTCGTTTGGCGAGTTTGGCGGTGGTCGTGGTTTTGCCGCCGCCCTGCAGGCCGACCATCAGGATCGGGGCGGGGGCGCTGTCGATGCGCAGGGCACCGGGCTCGCCTTCGCCGCGCAGGACGTGGATCAGTTCGTCATGGACGATCTTGACGACTTGCTGTCCCGGGGTGACTGATTTTGTGACCGACTGGCCGGTGGCCTTGTCCTGCACTGCCTTGACGAAATCGCGCGCAACGGGCAGCGATACGTCTGCTTCTAGCAGGGCAACGCGCACCTCGCGCAGGGCGGTTTTGACGTCATCCTCGGACAGAGCGCCCTGTTTTGTTAGGCGATCAAAGACGCCGGAAAGGCGTTCGGATAGATTTTCAAACATGCCTTCGGCCTCCTAGCCGGTTAACAGGTGTTGACCCTGACGTAGGGGGCAACGGCGCAAACTACAAACCCGAAAGGCCAAAGCAGAGATGCCCCCGTGGGCGCAACGCGCTGACGGAGGGCGATCCCGGGCTATGCCCAAGGGACCGGAAGGCTAAAACTTCCGGGATATCGGCGCGCACTTACGCCTGCGCGGCCGCGGAGTCAAGCCTGTGGGCGAAGATGTCGGGGGCAAAGGAGGGTGCGTGGCGACAGAAAGATGCCTGCACAAGCCAACTGGCTGTCGGTTAGCGGTCTGTGCCGGGACAGTAACGCCCCGGCACAGGGGATGATCAGGCTGCCAGTGCTGCGATCTGTTCGTTTGCTGCCTTGTGTGACGCATCTGCATCAACCATCAGCCGGTCAGCAGCAACGATTGTGACGTCGGTGATACCGACAAACCCAAGAACTTGGCGGGCATAGGTTGTGGCGTGGTCATATGCCGACCCGACCTCGGTCCCGCCCGAGGCGACGGCGAGGATCGCACGCTTGCCTTCCAGCAGGCCAACGGGGCCTTGTTCGCTGTATTTGAATGTGACGCCGGCGCGGGCGATCATGTCGACCCAGGCCTTGAATCCGGCAGGGGTGCCGAAATTGTAGATCGGCAGGCCGATCACCAGGGTATCAGCGGCCTTAACCTCGGCGATCAGGGCGTCGGACAGGGCCAGCGTTTCGCGCTGGTCGTCCGTGCGGTCGTCGGCGGGGGTGAAGTTTGCGCCGATCCAAGTGGCATCAATCAGCGGCAAAGAATTGGCGAGATCACGGGTTGTGATCTTTTTAGGGGCCAGACGTTCGATGATCCGGGTGGTGAGGGCGCGGGAAACGGAATCGTCGTTTCGGACAGAAGAGTCGATGCGCAAAACGTGAGTGGTCATGGGCGGGATCCTTTCGGAAGTGGATTTCAGGGGGCGGATAGTGTCTCTGTCGCAGAATATACCCCTTGCAAATGCGCACTCAATCTACCCAAATACACAGTGCATGTGATTAGGCGCACAGAGGGCACAATGGACAACTGGGATGAAATCCGCACCGCGTTTCAGGTGGCGCGACTGGGTACGGTCAGCGGCGCGGCCGAGGTCCTGAGGGTACATCATGCCACAGTGATCCGCCATATAGATGCGTTGGAACAGCGGCTGGGCGTCAAGCTTTTCCAACGCCATGCGCGTGGCTACACCGCGACCGAGGCCGGACTGGATCTGTCGCGTGTCGGCCAGACCACGGACGATCAGTTTCACCAGCTTGCCGGACGGATCAAAGGCCGGGGTTCAGACGTGTCGGGAGAGTTGCTGGTCACGTCGCTGATCAATTTTTCGCCGCTGCTGGTGTCGGCGTTGGTGTCGTTTCAGGAGCAATACCCAGATGTCGTGGTGCGTTACCTGACGGACGAGCGTGTCTTTCGGTTGGAGTATGGCGAGGCGCATGTGGCTCTGCGGGCCGGTGCTGCTCCGGCAGAGCCGGACAATGTCGTGCAGGACTTTGGCCGGGCCGAGATGGGGTTATATGCAACCCAGAGCTATGTGGAGCGCAACGGATTGGCGCGCGAGGAGGACGGATTTGCCGGGCACCGGTTCGCCGGACTCGATGATCATGACAGCCGCGCACCGTTCCAGCGCTGGCTCAACGCAACGGTCCCGGCCGAGCAGGTGGTGTTTCGCAGCACCGATCACCGGACGCTGGAGCGCGCGGTGCTTGAGGGCGCGGTCATGGGGTTCTTTGGCACCCATGAGGCCGCGCTGCATCCTCAGCTGGTACCGATCCTCGCACCGCGCGATGAGTGGTCTGTGCCGCTGTGGCTGGTAACGCATGTGGATCTGCACCGGACCGCCAAAGTTCAGGCGTTTCTGAGCCATATCAAGAGTTATGCGGCTGGATGTACCCGGCAGTGACCGAAGCGGTCAAAGGCCATCTGGCGATGCTGTGCTTTTCGGCGCTTGTGGCGGGCTCATTCTCGCTTGGTTCTATGGCGGCGCCTTTTATTGCACCCGAGGCGCTGAATGCCGTGCGTTTTGTCATTGCCGGTACGGGAATGGGGCTGGCGGCGTGGCTTACCGGATCTGTGACGCGCAAGGCGCTTGAGGCACCGTGGCGCTATGTCCTGCTGGCCGCACTTTTTGTGTTTTACTTTGTCGCGATGTTCGAGGGCCTGAAAACCGCCGCGCCGGTCAGCATGGCAGCGGTGTTCACCCTGAACCCGATCCTCGCTGGGATTTTTGGCTGGCTGCTGATGCGGCAGATCACGACGCCACGCATGGCCGTAGCGCTGGCGATCGGCGGCGTGGGTGCCCTGTGGGTGATCTTTCGCGCTGACTGGTCCGCCCTGCGCGCATTCGAGATCGGGCGCGGCGAAGCAGTGTATTTCTGGGGCTGCATCGCACATGCGCTCTATGCGCCGCTGCTGCGAAAGTTCAACCGGGGCGAGGGCGCTTTGATGTTCAACGCCGGAGTGCTGGTGTCCGGGGCAGGGCTACTGTTGATTTATGGTGGACCCGCGCTGTTGCAGACCGATTGGATGGCACTGCCGGGGATCGTCTGGCTGACGATTTTGTACACCGCTTGTGTTGCGACGGCGCTGACCTTTACCTTGCTGCGCTATGGATCGCTACGGCTGCCTGCGGCCAAGGTGATGGCATATACCTATCTCACGCCAAGCTGGGTATTGATCTGGGAAATAGCGCTGGGCCACGGCGTACCAGATGGGCTGGTGTTGATCGGTGTGACAATGACTGTGCTGGCCTTGGTACTGCTGCTCAAGGATGAAGAGCGGGTGTAACTGCGCGGCACGGCAATGGGTTAGGCGACATCGGGGTCGGGCAATTCCTGTTGCAGGAACCTTTCGAACGCCTCCAGATGCACCGGCTCGAACTGACCGAAACCCTGCATCCATACCGAAGCCGACCGCAGAGCGTCGGGTTCAAGCTTGCACCAGTTCAGTCGCCCGCGCCGCTCGCGTGAAATCAACCCGGTGGCAGCAAGGATTGCAAGATGTTTTGAAATTGCGGCCAGTGACATTTCAAACGGTTCCGCCACGTCGGTCACGGCCATGTCATCTTCGAGCAGCATTGCCAGGATGCGCCGCCGTGTCGGGTCGGCGAGGGCGGCAAAAACGGTGTCCAGATCGGTGCTCATGTCACTCTTAAGCGGCCTAAGTTCCTCGCCGTCAAGCGCGCGTCGTACCTCAAATGATTCTGCGCTGCGGAAACGTTGCGGCGCGTTAGCACTGCTCTCGCCCGAATTTTGGTCACCAGCATATTATTTCCGCACAAAAAGCCCCATCCACCCCCCGGATCGCTGTAAAAACTGGCGGAATCACGCCGGATAGACTGCATTTGCGATGGATTTCAGGTGTCATTGCGTCTAAAGAATCGTACATGAGATGAGTGGCTCGCGCCAGGCGGGTCAGATTCATGCAGAAGGGGTAGTGAAGATGAACCGTTTCACAACAATATTGATGTCGGCAGCCGTTGCAGCCGGGATGGCCGCACCGGCCATGGCGCAAGAAGTTAACCGGGAATGCGGTCTAATCGTATTCTTTAACCTGAATCAGTTCCAGCTTAGTGCGGAAACTCAGGCTCAGATCGCAGCGTTGGGTCAGAAATACCCGGACGCGACTTACAATCTTGTCGGGTATACCGACTCGCTCGGCAGCTCGGAATACAACCTTGCCCTGTCGCAGCGCCGTGCGCAGAGCGTTGCAGACGCATTGTCTGGCTTGACGATCGCATCGGCCACTGGCGCAGGTGAATCGACCCGTCCGGGCACAACTGGTCCGGCAGATGCTGCAAACCGTCGCGTCGAAGTCGTGCGTGACGCATGTGCCAGCCTCTATTCGGTGCCGCCGCTTGCAGGCGGCGGTCTGGCCGCAGCAGCAGCTGTTGGTGCGCTGGGCCTTGCCGCAGCGCTTGGCGGTGACGGTAGCGGTGGTGGCACCACCACGACCGGGACATCCACCGGTAACTGATCGGGCTTTCGGGCCACTCAAGCTGGAGGCATGACAGTAGTCATCACCTTTCGGAAGCGGCCTAGGTAAAATATGAAAGGCGCGTCAATTTAGGCGCGCCTTTTTGATGGGCGGCTGCTGTGAGTGGCTGGTGCGATGCTCAACCGTTGGGTTGAATATGCTCTGTAGTGTCTGTCGCCAGTTCTGACCGCGCTTCGCCTGGAATTATTGTTTTATTACAGTCTTCTATGGGATCGTATGGGCGACTTGACTCAGGCGCGCCTGCCGCGTAGCACAACGCCAAGGTCCGAAAGGGGCGATGAGAATGAGTGATCCCGATCCAACGCGGCGACTGGCCGATCTGGACGCGCGGATTGCAGCCGCCAAGGCTGCGACGGCTCAAACTCCGCATCAGGAGGAGCATTATTCACAGGCAAATCTAGCCTGGCGGATGGTGATAGAATTGGTGGCCGGTCTTGGGATCGGCTTTGGCATCGGATACGGGCTCGATACTCTTTTGGGGACGTTGCCTTGGTTGATGGTGCTGTTCACAATGTTGGGTCTGGCGGCCGGGGTCAAAACGATGATCCGCAGCGCCCAAGAGATCCAGAAGACGAAACTGGTCGAAACGGCCGGACAGGATGAGGGAAACCGCAATGGCGACTGAAGCGCAAGGTGTAGAGCACGCAGCCGAAAGCGGCGGACTGGTATTCCACCCGATGGACCAGTTCATCGTCAAGCCGTTGTTCGGCGACGGTGTGGTCGGAATGTTCACTGTCACCAATGCTACGCTGTGGCTGGCACTGACCGTTCTGGCGGTTATCGCCCTGATGGTGATGGGATCGTCCAAGCGGTCAATCGTGCCGACGCGCACCCAATCAATCGGCGAGCTGGCGTATGGCTTTGTCTACAAGATGGTCGAGGATGTCGCGGGCAAGGATGGCCTGAAATATTTCCCCTATATCATGACATTGTTCATGTTCATTGTCTTCGCCAACTTCCTTGCGCTGCTGCCTATGTCCTTTTCGACGACATCGCACTTTGCCGTGACGGTTGTGCTGGCGCTGGCCGTTTTCCTGACTGTCACCGTGCTTGGCTTTATCAAGAATGGCACCGCCTTCCTGGGTCTGTTTTGGGTGTCGAGCGCGCCGCTGGCGCTGCGCCCGGTCCTGGCGATCATCGAACTGATCTCGTATTTTGTACGTCCGGTCAGCCACTCCATTCGTCTCGCTGGCAACATCATGGCCGGCCACGCGGTGATCAAGGTGTTCGCGGGCTTTGCCGCGATCGCGGCCATCTCGCCGCTGTCGATTGTGGCGATCTCGGCGATGTACGGGCTCGAAGTTCTGGTGGCCTTTATCCAGGCCTACGTATTCACGATCCTAACGTGCGTGTATCTCAAGGATGCGCTGCACCCAAGCCATTGATGGTGGGGTGGTTCGCCACCCTGCCCACCGCAACAACCCTATACTCAAACTTCCAATCGTAAGGAGATATCTCATGGAAGGCGAACTCGCACATATCGGCGCAGGTCTGGCAGCAATCGGTTCCGGCGCAGCCGCAATCGGTGTGGGCAACGTAGCAGGCAACTTCCTTGCCGGCGCGCTGCGCAACCCCTCGGCCGCTCCCGGCCAGACAGCCACGCTGTTCATCGGCATCGCGTTTGCAGAAGCGCTGGGGATCTTCTCGTTCCTCGTCGCCCTTCTGCTGATGTTCGCCGTCTAAGACGCGGAAACGCATCCTTACGCTCGGGCGGCTTCGCAGAGATGCAGGCCGCCCGTTGTAGAGACAGCTTCCGACAGAGGACGACATCATGGCAACCGAAGACACACACAGCGCCGCCGGTGACGGATTGGCCGACGCGATGGGCGTTCAGACTCATGACGCTGCATCTGCGCCCGGCATGCCGCAGCTGAATTTCGACCACTGGGGCAACCAGATCTTCTGGCTGGTCCTCGCGCTATTGGCCATCTACTTTGTCCTCTCGCGCATTGCGCTGCCGCGCATTGCGGCCGTTCTGGCCGAGCGTCAGGGCACCATTACCAACGATATTGCCAAGGCCGAAGACCTCAGGCGTCAGGCGACCGAGGCGGAACAGGCCTACGAAAAGGCGCTGTCCGACGCGCGTATCGAAGCGCAGGCCATCGCGCTCAAAACGCGCGATTCGATCAAGGCAGCCGCCGCGGTCGAACTGGCCAAAGCGGATGGAAAGATCGCCGAAAAGACCGCCGAAGCCGACAAGGCGATTGCCGAGATCCGAGCCTCTGCAATGGAAAACGTCGAAGTGGTGGCCAAAGACACTGCGGAGGCGCTGGTCGCCGCCATGGGCAGCAATGCAGACACCGCGACCGTTGCTGATGCCGTCGCCAATCGGATGAAGGGATAACGCCATGCGTAAACTTTTGACCGGCCTTACCCTGTCGCTGCTGGCCACTCCGGCCTTTGCTGCCGGTGACGCATTCTTTTCGTTGCACAATACCAACTTTATTGTGCTGCTGGCATTTCTGTTGTTCATCGCCGTCCTGATTTACTACAAGGTGCCCGGGTTGATGGGCGGCATGCTGGACAAGCGTGCCGACGGTATCCGCAGCGAGCTGGACGAAGCCCGCGCCCTGCGCGAAGAGGCGCAGTCGCTTCTGGCCTCGTACGAGCGCAAACAGCGTGAAGTCCAGGATCAGGCGGATCGCATCGTGGCCCATGCCCGTGTCGAGGCTGAAGAGGCCGCCGTTCAGGCCAAAGCCGATGTCGAGCAAACTCTGACACGCCGTCTCGCGGCTGCCGAAGATCAGATCGCCTCGGCTCAGGCTGCGGCTGTCAAAGATGTCCGCGATCGTGCCATCACTGTGGCCGTGGCTGCCGCCAAGGACGTGGTCGCCAAGCAGATGAGCACAAAAGACGCATCCAAGCTGATCGACGACGCGATTGCCGAAGTGGGCGCCAAGCTGCACTGACGCGCGGTTTCGTTGGAATAGAAAAGGCCCGGCAGCGATGACGGGCCTTTTGCCTTCTAGATCTGTTGGTGGGTGCCGGGCGATCCGCGCCGAAGATTAGTGCGGATCGCTGTCGGTGGTCCGATCCCCAAAAATGGCCGAGCCTACGCGGACATGAGTCGCACCAAAGCTCACGGCTTCTTCGAAATCGGCGCTCATTCCCATTGAGAGACCAGCCAACCCGTTGCGTTCCGCCAGCTTGGCCAGCAGCGCAAAATGTAGCGATGGTGTTTCCTCGGCAGGGGGGATGCACATCAACCCGGCCAGCGGCAGGTCAAGCACGCGACATTGCGCGACAAAGGCATCGGTGTCGGCGGGGGCAACGCCTGCTTTCTGAGACTCTTCGCCGGTGTTGACCTGGACAAACAGATCGGGGCAGGTGCCCAACTCTTGCGCCAGACGGGCCAGGGCACTCGCCAGTTTGGGCCGGTCGAGCGTATGGATCGCGGAAAACAACGTCATCGCCTGTCGCGCCTTATTGCTTTGCAGAGGGCCAATCAGATGAACCTTGGCGTCTGGATATATGTTCTGAAATTCCGGCCATTTGCCCGCAGCCTCCTGAACCCGGTTTTCGCCGAACAGCCGCTGGCCCTGTTCCAGCACCGCTAGGACGCGGCTGTCAGGCTGGACCTTGGATACGGCAATCAGGTGCACCGAACCAGGATCGCGGCCGCTCGCGGCCTCGGCTTTGGCCAGACGGTCACGAATCTCGCTCAGTCCCATGGTGTATCTCCCCAGGCGTCAAAAAATGGCGCCAGTTCGGTTTCATATTTTCGCCATGCCTGTGACGAGCCGCGATAGATCGGCTGGCGGACCTGACTGACGCTAAGTGTGCGAACGGTGCCGCCGGCGTTGTGAAAGTCAAGGCAGGCGTCTTCCCAGTCCAGTCCGGCAGCAGCGACCAGCGCACGTGATTGCGCCTCCGGCTCAGCTGTCAGCGCCTCGTAATGCACTTCATGCAGGACGCCGGGAAGCTGGGTTTTCCAATGGGCCACGCTATCGCGAAAGCGTTTGATAACCTCGGCGATGTCCGCAAGATTGCTCGAATAGCGATGCGTCCCGGTGTTGAAGTGGTTCTTGTAGATCGACAGCGCAATATCGCGCGGGTCGCGGTGAACCACGATGATCCGGGCTCCCGGAAGCGTCGCGTTCAGCAGCCCGTAGATCAGGTGGTTCTGGATGGATTTATCAGTAAAGACCGGGGTTGCCTCACCCAGATCGCGGCCGACCAGCTTTACATAGCTCTCGGCAAAGTGGCGCAGGCGCTCTCGCGGCTCTGTGTTAAGCGGGCGCATCGCCTCGCCTGCACCGAACATGCGGTAAGAGAGCTTGAGCGCGAGGGCGAGTTCCTCACCCGCCGTGACCTGGGAATGCGCGGCGAGGATACGTTCAACCAGCGTTGTACCGGAGCGCGGCATACCTGTGACAAAAACCGGACGCATGGGTAGGTCAGCCCCCACAGGAGCGGTTGGAAGAGCGTTTTGTGCGGCCCGAACCTTTGCGAATTCGCGCGCCTGCGCGCTGCGGTCAAAGGGCGCGTCCTTGCGTTGCAGGTCGTTGGCACGGCGCAGATACGCGAAGACTCGGGCGGTTTGCCCAGTATCCTCCATCACCTTGGCTAGCGCAAAGCCAAGGTTCATGCGACGTCGGTCATCGAGCTCCCGAACCGCCCAGAGCTTCTCCATCGCGCGAACAATCGGGTCGCCAAGAGCCAGCTTTTTGGTGCCAAGGAAAATCCGGTAAAGTTCTGTTTCACGCGGGTGCTGTTTGATCAGCTTGCGGAATAGTGTTTCGGCCTCGTCAAAGCGGCCAAGAAGCTGGAGATAATGCGCCTTGTCTGCCCGCGGTTTGGTCGCGCTGCGATCTGCGTCGATAAGTCTGTCATATGCGGCAAGTGCCTTGTCCGGCAAATCGAAATGGCGATACCGATCAATTGCCGCGGCAAGCAGCGTCGTGTTCGTCGGAGCGAGGGCCAGCGCCTTGCCAAGCAGGGTGAGGCAGGCAGCGCGATCACCCTCTTCAAACGCGATTTGCGAAAGCTGATACGGATAGTCGCCGCGATGCGGTTCGGCCAGAGCCAATTGTTTCAAGGCGTTGCGCGCTTGTGGCCAGTTTGCCCGGGCGATTGCGGCTTGGGCCTGACGTTGCAGGCCAGCTTTCTGCGGGGTGGATAGCGGCAGCATGGAAAGCAGTCTCCTGAAAAAAGAAAAGAGCGGACCGAAGCCCGCTCTTCCCTTAAATCTATCTCAGATGAGATTAGAAGGACATAGCCACACCGAGCGACCAGCGGTTGTCTTCGGTGCTGTTGAAGTACTCGTCGTGGCTGTAGCCAAGCTGAGCAACCATGCCGCCGCCGAGATCGTAGTTGACTGCCAGGCCGTAGCCGGATTCCTCTACGCCGTTGTCATCCTCGAAACGACCCCAGTTCAGGCCGACTGCCAGAGCATTCATCGAGTAACCTACACCCAGACCAACGTGGTCAAAGTCGGTGCCGCCATCGATTTCGTACTTGGTGTAAGTCACACCAGCCGAGAAACCGTTGGAGAAGCCAGCGACAACGCCAACACCGGTTTCAGAAGCGAAGTCTTCCAGCGACTGGTAACCCAGACCGGCGGTAACAGTTACGCCGCTGAACTCACCCGAGTAACCCACACCGAGACCCATGATGGTTTCGCCAGCGCCGGCAACTTTTGCGCCGTCGGCAACCTGCTCGAGCGACAGAGCGAAGGTGAAGGCACTGTAAGCATAGTCAAAGCGAGCGATTTGGCCATCGGAGCCCAGAACGCCACCGTCGAGGAATGCGCCGGCGTTGAAGCCAACGTGAGTGGTTTCGTCATCGGCGATCGAACCAGCACCGGCAAGGTTCATTTCCGGAACGATGCGATCGTATGCGCCGTCGGTGTCACCCATGGTCAGGGTTGCGCCGCCGAAGGACACGAACATGTTCTCGCCGCCCTGCTCAAAGGGACGCTCAAAACGACCGACGTTGTTACGGTCAGCAGCTTCGTCCAGATCGATGGTCGCACCGAAGGACAAACCGTTGTCGGTTTCGCCTGTCATGCGGAAAGTTACGTCGATCGTGGTGAAGAACTGAGTGTCCGAGAATTCGGTGCTCGGGTTGTAGATACCCATTTCAGCAAAGCCGGACACTGCAACGCCCAGGTCTTGTGCCGATGCGATACCGGCGGATGCAACCAGCGCGGTGGTAGCAAAAAGAATCTTTTTCATTGTTTCCCTCATGTGTTCGTAAGGCACGTACCAATCCGGATACCCGGCCTTGATACAAGCTCTATGCTCTTCGTGGTGTGGTCATTGCAAGCAATCCAAAAAGCCGCTGTCCAACAAGTGCTTCAGTGGTGCGCATTTGCCACAAGCCTTTGACCGGTATGGGGATGCCTCATGGTGGCCATGCGATGGACAAGAACTTCGGCTTGTCGCAGGGTAGCAGGGCAGGTATGGAATTGTCAGATTTAAAAGACCGGCAGGAGTGGAATATCATGGACAGTTTGCGGATCAGATCGCTCGGTATAGTGCCGGTTGTCCTGTTGGTGCTAAGCAGCTGCGCGCAGGGGCCGGACCTAACACCAGTTGAGACGCGGCCCGCGTCCGAGATTGCGGACGATATCGTCTATGGCGACAAGGGCCGCCCGAAATCGACATTTCTTGACCTGTTCCGCGAGCGCCCTGATTTCGGCCAGATTGGGTCGGTAAACAAATATCTGTGGAACGCATCGCTTGAAGTGCTGAATTTCCTGCCGGTGCAGTCGGTCGATCCCTTTACCGGGGTGATCACCACCGGATTCGGCACGCCGCCGGGGGGCGGCAGGTCTTACCGTGCGACGATTCTGGTGTCGGACCCGGCGCTTGACGCACGGTCGCTGAATATCTCGATTCAGACCCAGTCCGGTCCGGCGGACGCCGCCACGGTCCGTGCGGTCGAGGATGCGATCCTGACGCGAGCGCGCCAGTTGCGCGAAGCAGATTCGCGGTTCTGAAACAGATTGCCTGAATGGATGCGTCGCGCAATCGGCGCTAATCGCAAGGCGGGCGCGGTATAGTTCCGGCCAGTGCGTCCACCCAGGCAATATGTTGCGGCAGGCAGACTGACTTTAGATCATAGCGTTCCCGAACAAAGGCGCGGGCGGCCTTACCCATCCGCACCCGCGCCGGAGCATCGTCCAGCAGGGCACAAAGCCGGTCTGTCAGGGCCGCGTGGTCAAAGAAATCCGTGAGCCAGCCGTTTTCATCTTCGTTCACCACTTCACGCACCGGGGCGGTATCACTGGCAAGGATCGCGCATTCGGCGCTCATCGCTTCGAGCAGGGACCACGACAGCACAAACGGGTAGGTCAAGTAAACATGTACCCGGCTGACCTGCATCATTGATAGGAACTGTGCGTAGGGCACGCGCCCCAGGAAATGCACGCGTGCCCAGTCGGCGTCGGAAATCTGGCCCCGCACCTCGTCGATGTAGATTTGCTTCCAGGTCTGGCCCTTGGGGGCCTTGGCGCCATAGCTGACCTCATCGCCACCCAGCAGCACGACTTGGGCATTGGGGCGCCGCTTTAGGATCTCTGGCAGGGCGCGCATAAAGATGTGGTAGCCGCGATAGGGTTCGAGGTTGCGGTTGATAAACGTCACAACCTCATCATTGCGCGTCAGGACTCGGCCGTCGGTGACGGTCAGCTGGGAATCCGGGTTAGGCGCGACAAGATCTGTGTCGACGCCGTCATGCGCCACGGTGATCCGGTCTTGAAATTTATTCGGAAAGGTCGACGCCTGAAACCGGGTTGGACTGATTCCGGCATCCATGACCTCTTCGTGCAAGCGGTTGTTGAGGTTCTTAAGTCGCAGCCGCAACGCGTCGAGTTCGGGGGCCTTGGTCGGAAATTCCGGGTCAAAGTTCATGAATGGCGGCGTCGAGAGATGATAGAGTTCACAATACAGACCCAGACGCGCCTCGGGCCAGACATCCTTGAGAAACAGGCTCTCGCCCCAGCCATGATGGGCGAGGATGACATCGGGCATGAACCCTTTGGCACGCAGGGCCAGCGCGGCCTGATAGCAGCTTGATCCGCGCAGCAGCTTGGTCTCGAAATCCTGAAGCCAGGGATGGATGCCAGGGGTGCTGCGGCCTGAAATCTTGTAGGGTACGATCGCGACGCCGTTCCAGCGCGAGGGCTTGTCAACTTTTGGGGTCAGCGCCACCACCTGATGGCCCAACGCAACCAGCGCCGGGGCCAAATGTTTGTACTGGCCGGGAAAATTTTGGTGAATGCAAAGGATTTTCATCGCCGGGGGCCCTTTTTGCCGGGTGCCAACAGGTTGTGGCACAGCATGCGTCCGGGGCCAAGCGGGGGACAGCAGATTGCGGCTGCCCCCATGACGCATTTGCGCCCAACCTGGCTGTGCTTAGCTAAAGATGAAATCGTCGAGGCTAAGCGACGCGGCGGACACACCTGCGATCAGCACTGTGTGGCCGTCATAGGTAAACGACGCCCCGTCTACCCCGTTGATCATCATGTCGCTCACGTCCAGCGCGTCCAGTTTGCCTGCCAGACCGCTACCCGGCGCGTTGGCGATGCCGCTGAGACGGAACATGTCGACACCGGTCTGGAAATCGGTGATCAGGTCCACTTCGTCCGCGATGAAGTTGTTAAACACAAAGACATCCGCCCCGGCGCCGCCCGTCAGGGTATCGTTGCCCTCGCCGCCATTGATCGTGTCTTGCCCGGTGCCGCCGCGCACGATGTCGTTGCGCCCACCCCCTGCGAGGAAATCGTTGTCGGCGCCGCCGTCGATCTCGTCATCGCCTTCGCCGCCGCCGATGGCATCGCGTCCGGCGTGACCGAACAGCGTATCGCGCCCGGAACCGCCGCCAAGGGAATCATCACCCGCGCCGCCCGACACCACATCGTCGTTGAATCCGGCGCCAACGGTGTCATTGCCAGCCTCGCCAAAGATCGTGTCATCCCCGGCACCGCCATTGACCACATCGTTCCCTTCGCCGCCCGCGGCAAAGTCGTCGCCCTGTCCAGCCCCGATGGCATCGTTGCCCGTGCCACCGGTGATGCTGTCGTTCCCCAGTCCACCGCCGATCTGGTCGTCACCCGCGCCGCCCGACAATGTGTCATTGCCGTCCGAGCCAGAGATATTGTCATTGCCACCGTTGCCACTGACCACATCGTTGCCGCCTGCACCGGCAAGGGTATCGTCGCCCTCGCCGCCGATCAGAGTGTCCGGGCCATTGTCCCCGGCTAGTAGAACAGGGTCGACCTGGCCTGCGGCCTCTTTCGGGTCCGGGTTGATCGGCGTGGGGTTTGTGACCGGGGTCGGAGCAATTTCGACAGCGTCGGTCACGCTGATGGCCACAGCCGCAGTGGCGCTGTTACCGCCGGGGTCCGTCACGCTGAGGGTGACGTTGTAGATATTGTTTGCGCCAGTATCCTGAGGCGATTCGTAATCAGGAGCGGCCAAAAAGAACAATGTGTTGCCGGTGATGCGGAACAGGTCTGCATCGGCGCCGGAAATGGCGTAGCTTAGCGCGCCGCCCTCAGGGTCACTTGCGCTGAGGGATAAAAGCGCGCCGGTGCTGTTTTCAGCCACGCTGACCGTCCGGGTGCTGACGCTGAGGGTGGGGTTCAGGTCTTCGGGCTCAGGCTCGGGGGCTGTATCGGGGGCCAGCGCGTCGACCTTGACGTTGGATGCGCCGATGGTGACGGTCTCGGATACTGGTCCCAGCAGGCCACCGCCGGAAAAGGTGACCGTATACGTGCCGGCACTGACCTGAATTTGATAGCCTCCGCTGCTCCAGGTGGAGGTAGTCACACTGCCGCCGTTGCCCGTGGTTGGGGTCACAGTGACGGTGACGCCGCCCATCCCCTCGCCGATATCGTAGAAGGCGTCGCCATCCGCGTCATCAATGACCACGCCAACGATCTGCGCCTGATAAGAGTTGTTGCGGCCAAAATCCTGGGTCACGACAAAGGGGCCAACGGCCGTGGCGCTGTCGTTTTCAGCCCGTGCCCCTATGCCGACCTCATAGACACTCGGGTTCATGATATTCACCCGGTGGCTGACATTTGTCTGAATCCCGGTCGCGGTGTTGCCCCAGTCGATAAAGAACCCGGCATAGGCGAATAGCGCATCATAGGCGTAGGAGTAGACGTTCTCAGAGACGTAGTTGGCCGAAAATCCCGCGCCCTGCGCCCGCGCCAGAATGCCAGCTTCGCCAGGGGTCTGGTGGGTCTGGCTGTCCGTCGTGATCAGTAGCGCGGTATGGCCGTCCGCGGCCGTGGCGAGTGCGCTGCTCCAGGCCAGCGGGGCCACAGGAGTGAGCGAGGCAAACTGCGTCGCCAGCACATCCATATCGACATCGAAATACTGCAACGCCGCAGTGATCTCGGACGTCACTCCAACCTGATTCGCGGCATCGGTGATCAGTCGGTCGAATTCACCCTGCGGATCTATCCGCGCCTGATTGGTCAGCTCAAGCAGGTATTGTTCGAAAGCAGAGGGGTACATCATACTGTCATTTCTTTCCTGTCGCGTGCCCTTTGGGGGGGTCGCGCGGCGGTGGGAACGCCAGGCCGACCAGTCACATTACCTTGATTGTCACGGGAACGATCCGCAACCCTTGTTGGATAGCGGTCAAGTTTGACCAAATTATGCACGCATGGTGGCGGACCGGGGGCGTCTAAGCGGCGCTAGGCACTGGACGATGGGGGCGCATCCACCTATCAACCGGGGCCAGCACCGATGCCTGTTGCGCAGCAAAGGAAAAATGATGTCGCGCTATGACCCCGCCGAGATCGAGCCGAAGTGGCAAAAGGCCTGGGATGATGCCCTGACCTTTCAGGCCCGCCGGTCTGACGACAAACCGAAATACTATGTGCTCGAGATGTTCCCTTATCCGTCGGGAAATCTGCACATTGGCCACGTGCGCAACTACACGATGGGCGATGTCGTGGCGCGCTACAAACTGGCGACCGGGCACAACGTGCTGCATCCCATGGGTTGGGACGCCTTTGGCCTGCCGGCCGAGAATGCCGCAATTGAGCGCAATGTGCATCCGGGTGACTGGACCTACGGCAACATTGCGTCGATGAAGGCGCAGTTCAAAAAACTGGGCCTATCGCTGGACTGGAGCCGCGAATTCGCGACCTGTGACCCGGAATATTACGGCCAGCAGCAGGCGCTTTTCCTTGATATGCTTGATGCCGGGCTGGTCTACCGCAAGAACGCGGTGGTGAACTGGGATCCGGTCGACATGACCGTTCTGGCCAACGAACAAGTTGAGAATGGGCGCGGCTGGCGGTCGGGTGCCGTTGTGGAACGGCGCGAACTGACGCAGTGGTTCTTTAAAATCTCGGACATGGCCGATGATCTGCTGACTGCGCTCGACGGGCTCGACAACTGGCCGGCCAAGGTCAAGCTGATGCAGGCCAACTGGATCGGTAAATCGCGCGGGCTGCAATTCGCCTTTTCCACCATCGACGCGCCTGAGGGTTTTGACCGGATTGAGGTCTATACCACACGTCCCGACACGCTGATGGGCGCATCCTTTGTTGGCATCTCGCCGGACCACCCGCTGGCCAAGCAGCTTGAAAAGGACAACGCCGAACTGGCCGCGTTCAACGCTGAGTGCCGCCGCATGGGTACGTCCGAGGAAGAGATGGAAAAAGCCGAAAAGCGCGGCTTTGACACTGGCTTGCGTGTCCGTCATCCCTTTGACACCGCTTGGGAATTGCCGGTCTACGTGGCGAACTTTATCCTGATGGATTACGGCACCGGCGCGATCTTTGGCTGCCCGGCGCATGACCAGCGCGATTTCGACTTTGCCACCAAATATGACCTGCCCATCGTCGCAACCTATCTGCCGTCCGAGGAGAGCCCGACCGAACTGCAAGTCGCGTATGTGCCGACCAAGACTGAACAGGTCTTTTATGTCAAAGGCTTTGCTGGTGAGGCCTGGCAGACCGGGACCGAAGGCATCGACGCCGCCATTGCATTTTGCGAATCGAACGGCGTCGGGCAAGGCGTGACAAAATTCCGCCTGCGCGATTGGGGCCTGTCGCGGCAACGGTTCTGGGGTTGCCCGATTCCGGTGGTGCATTGCGCCGATTGTGGCGTGGTGCCTGAGAAAAAGGAAAATCTGCCCGTCAAGCTGCCTGACGATGTCAGTTTCGACATCCCCGGCAATCCGCTGGATCGGCACGACGCCTGGCGCAGCTGCGCCTGCCCGGCTTGTGGCAAACCGGCCAAGCGTGAAACCGACACGATGGACACCTTTGTCGACAGCTCGTGGTATTTCGCCCGCTTCACATCGCCCAACGCCACCACACCGACCGACCCGGATGAGGCGTCGTATTGGATGAACGTTGATCAGTATATCGGCGGAGTCGAGCATGCGATTTTGCACCTGCTTTATGCCCGGTTCTTTGCCCGCGCGATGCACAAGACTGGGCATCTGCCCGCCTCGGCGGTTGAACCGTTCGACGCGCTGTTTACCCAAGGCATGGTGACGCACGCGATCTACCAGACCACCCGCGACGATGGCCGCCCGCAGTATCACTATCCCAAAGAGGTTGAACCGCGTGACGGCAAGATGGTGCTGAAGGACAGCGGCGCGGAGGTGCAGGTGATCCCCTCGGCCAAGATGTCCAAGTCTAAGAACAACGTGGTCGATCCGGTCGAAATCATCAGCCAGTACGGCGCGGATTCCGCCCGCTGGTTCGTGCTGTCCGACAGCCCGCCCGAACGGGATGTGGAATGGACCGCCGCCGGGGCAGAGGCGACCTCGAAACATCTGGCCCGTGTCTGGCGTATCGCGTCCGAGATCGCCGCGGTAGGTGACACCAAAGGCAGACCCGGTGAGGACGAGGCGTTGCTGCGTGAAATGCACAAGGCCACCCACGATGTCACGATGGGGGTCGAATCCTTTGGCTTCAACGCGTCGATCGCGCGGCTTTATGCCTTTACCAGCGCCTTGCAGAAATCTGACGCCGGCGCGATTGCCAAACGCAAAGCCGCCAAGGTTCTGGCACAGCTCATGGCGCCAATGACCCCGCATCTGTCCGAGGAAATCTGGCAGCTTCTGGGTGGAGAGGGCCTGGTGGCCAAGGCACCATGGCCGCAGGCGGACCCTGCAATGATGGTCGAAGACAGCGTGACCCTGCCGATTCAGGTCAACGGCAAACGGCGCGGCGAAATCACCGTGCCCCGCGATATGCCCAAGGCCGAGGTTGAAACCCTGGCGCTGGCGCATCATGCTGTGGTCAAGGCGCTGGACGGCACCCAGCCCAAGAAACTGATCGTTGTGCCCGGACGGATTGTGAATGTCGTCATCTAACCGCCGCCTGTTCCTGTTGTCTGCGCTGGCTCTGGGGGCTTGCGGGTTCACGCCTGCCTATGGTCCGCAAGGGGCGGCACATCGGTTGCAGGGGCAGGTTCTGGTCGACGCCCCCGACACCCACGAGGCGTATTTGCTGACCCAGCGGATCGAAGAGCGGCTGGGTCGCAGCACCGGCGGGCGCTATACGCTGTCGGTTGTGATCGAAGTCGACAGCGAAGGGCAGGCCATCGCCTCGGACGGATCGACGACTCGGACGCGGCTGCTGGGGCGGGCGAATTACACTCTGCGCGATGCCACGGGTGTTGCACTGGCGGATCGTCAGATCGTCGCCTTTACCGGTTATTCCGCCACCGGGTCGAATGTGTCTATTCTGGCCTCGCAGCGCAATGCGACAGCGCAGTTGATGGTGATGCTGGCAGATCGGATCATCGACCAGCTGATTCTGCTGTCGCCCGATCTGACCGGAACTGACGGGTCGACATGAAGCTGAGCCCCCGTGATGCGCCCGCCTATTTCGCGCGGCCTGATCCGGACAAAACCGGCCTGCTGATCTATGGCGAGGATGCGATGCGTGTCGCCCTGAAACGTCAGCAGGTCATCGCGGCCCTGATCGGTCCCGAGGGCGAAACCGAAATGCGGCTGACCAGACTCCTCGGAGGTGATTTGCGCAAAGATCCCGCGATGCTGCTTGACGCGGTCAAGGCACAGAGCTTTTTCCCCGGTCCCCGCGTTGCCTTTGTTGAAGATGCCGCTGATGGTCTGGCCAAACCTGTCGCTGCCGCGCTTGAGGACTGGCAGCCCGGCGATGCGCAGATCATTGTTACGGCGGGCGCGCTCAAGGCGACGTCTGCCCTGCGCAAGCTGTTCGAGGGGCACAAAACGGCCTATGCCGTCGGGATTTACAACGATCCGCCATCTCGTGCCGAAATCGAGGCGGATTTGGCCCGCTCTGGCCTCCGCGAGGTCGACCGCAGCGCCATGGATGCGCTGACGGCGCTGGCGCGCACGCTTGATCCCGGTGACTTTCGCCAGACGGTGGAAAAGGTCGCGCTCTATAAATTAGGAGATACCGCACCGCTGACTCCGACCGAGGTGGCGCTATGTGCGCCGTCTTCGACCGAGGCGGCGGTGGATGAGGTGCTGAATGTCGTCGCCGAAGGCCGCACCGCCGAGATCGGGCCGGTGATGGCACGGCTACAGGCGCAGGGCAGCAATGCGGTGACGCTGGTGATCATGGCGATTCGGCATTTTCGGGCGCTATATGCTGCGGCGTCGGATCCCGGCGGTCCGGCGCAGGGCATTGCCCGTGCCCGCCCGCCGATTTTTGGTCCCCGCCGCGAAGTCATGCAGCGTCAGGCGCAGGGGTGGGGTATGACCAAGCTTGAGATGGCGTTGGGCGTGCTGACCGATACAGATCTTGAGCTGCGTTCCGCCGGGCAGCACGCGCCGACAATGGCGTTGGTCGAACGGGCCTTTATCCGGCTGTCGATGCTGGCGCGGCGCTGACACGGCCGTTGGCCAACCCGTACTGAGCGGCATGTCGCCCGGCCCAGAAGCCAGTGGCAAGGCACGCAGTGAGCAAATATCCCCCGGTCGGCGCCTCCCAATCCAGCATCTCCCCGGCGCAAAAGGTGCCGGGACGGGTATTCAGCATCAGGCTGTCATCCATAGCCTCAAATGGCACCCCTCCGGCGGTCGAGATTGCCTCGTCCAGCGGACGCAGGCCCTGATGCGGCATCGGTAGCGCCTTGAGTAACTGAGCGAGCACTGCGGGTTCTGACGGCAGCGGACGGGCACATTCCTGCACCAGCGCCTGCGCCGCAGGGCCAAGACGCAGGGTTTTGCGCAGGTGGTTCGATAGGCTTTGTTTGCCGCGTGGCCGGGACAGGCGGGTCGTCAATGCCGCGTGATCCAGCGCGGGCGCGAGGTCGATCATCAGCGCTGCCCCTTGTCGCAACACCGGGGACAGGGGATAAACCCCTCCGCCTTCAAGCCCACGGGATGAAATCACCGCCTCGCCGGTGCTGGACATATCCCCTGCATGCAGCGCGATATTCTTGAGCGGGCTGCCAAAATGCGCTGCCATATGTCCGGACCACGCCACGGACAGCCCGGAATTGGCCGATTGAAACGGTGCAAGGTCGATCCCCGCCGATCGCAGCCAATCCGCCCAAGCGCCGTCTGATCCCAAGCGCGCCCAACTCGCGCCGCCGCAAGCCAGCACCGTGACCGCGGGGTGCAGCATCTCAACGCCGTCGGGAGTGTCGAACATGACCGTGTTGTTGTCCCAACCCGTCCAGCGCCACCGGGTGCGCGTCTGCAACCCCAGCCCACTCAGGCGCAGCAGCCAGGCGCGCAGCAACGGCGATGCCTTCATCGCCGATGGAAAGACTCGTCCAGTCGACCCTGTAAAGAGCGGCTGACCCAGATCTGTGGCCCACTCCGAAACCTGCGCCGGACCGAACGCAGCCAGCATTGGCGCCAGCCGCTCCGCGCCGCTGCCGTAAGCGGTTAGAAACTGATCGGCGGCCTCGGATTTGGTTAGGTTCAGGCCCGATTTGCCAGCCATCAGAAGTTTGCGCGCCAGAGACGGCTTGGCCTCGGTCAGGATCACCTTGCGGCCAGCCTCCAGAAGCGCCTGCGCTGCCATCAGCCCGGCCGGCCCGCCGCCGATGACAAGCGCGTCAGTCATGGTGATCTATCGTGGCGCGAGTGTTCACTGACATAGAGCGTCCCCACGTTCTCGGCGTCTCTTTGGGCATTTTCCGACAGGGTTCGCGGCGACGCAAGCCGCCCGACAGGCCGGCGGCCAGAATCGGGCTTAGCTGGCGCTGTACTTTTCGACATAGGCGCGCAGTTCTTCGGCCTCGTAGCGGGCGTCGCGCAACCCCTCCATCGCCGCGGTCAGCTCGGCTTCGGTCTGGGCTAGCTGGTTGGTCAGCTCGGCCTCGCGCTGTTGCAGGTAGGTGATCGCCTGATCGCGGGTTTCCTCGGCCTCGTGCAGTTCCTGACTCATCCGTTCGAGCTGATCGACATCGGCCTGACTGACGCGGGTAAAGCGGTGGATCAGCCAATTGGCGAACCACCCCAAGCAAAAAGCCACAAACAGGATGATAGCCGTTGCGACCACAAACTCAGTTCTGTTCATCCGGGGTGTCCTCTGTGGCGGGCGTTTCGGTGACCGCGGCCTCATCTTCGATGGTTTCGAGTGTGGTTTCCGTCTCCGGCACCGGGTCGGGCCGGATCAGGTGGAATTCGATGCGGCGGTTTGCCTCGCGGCCTGATTCGGTGCCATTGTCGGCGATGGGCTGATCTTCGCCATAGCCGCGCGCCCGGTAGGACGCAGTCAGCACCCGGCGGGTGCGCAGCGCGTCCAGAACCGCCTGCGACCGTTCCTGGCTGAGAAGTTCGTTCATCACTTCGCGGCCCTGGCTGTCAGTATGTCCTTGAATTTCAAGGGGGATATCGCCGCAAAGCTGCAGAAGCTCGGCGATTTCGTCGAGGATATCCTTGGCAGAGGCGTCGAGCGTCGCGGCGCCAGGCTCAAAGGTGATCTTGCGGTCGCCGATGATCTCGACGATCTTGGCTTCGCATTCTTCGGGTGTGGGAATGCCAAGCGAGCGATCCAGCTTTTCCTGATAGACCACGGCGATATTGAACTCTGCACCTTCGCCCAGTTTTTCCGACAGCAGGCCCGCGACCTCGGCCCCGGCGCTGGAATTGCCGGTATTGCCTGAGACTGCCACGGCTTCGGACGTCACGGTCATTGCGCCATTGTTCAGCATTGCCAGCGCCTCGAGTCCGGCGAGCACGCGCATCGACCAGTCCTGCGGCAGATCGGTGTCGACCCGGGCCGTGGTGCGCACAACGGACGAGCCGAACCGCGCCTGGGCATAGCTTTCAGCGGTGGTGCGGGCGATCTCGGAATTGATCCGCCCTCGCAGCTGCACTGCACCTTCTGGGCTGAGCGTCGCGGTGAATTCCGGGGGGCCCTGATCTGCCTTGACCTCGGGGATTTCTGGCAGCACTGCGTTCAGTGCAAAAACCGGCGGCAGCGCGTTTTCAAGCCCGCCGATGGTTTGGTCAAACAGGTCCGGGTCGGTCCCTTCGGGTGCGATCAGCGTCACATCCGCGTTTGAGATGGTCAGCGACTCCCCCCCGAGCTTGGCCAGGGCCGCGATGCTCATTTCGACCGCTTCGGCCCAGCGATGGGTCGGCACACCCAGTCCGATGGTGCACGTGGCCTTGCCTTGCAGCCCCGCCTGCGCCGCTGCGGCAAGAATGCGGCTGCGGCCTTCTTCTGTGTTGGCCGAGCACGCGTCGAACCGCGCGCCGTCCGGCGTGATCAAAAACCGCAGCGTGAATGGGGTGATGACGGGGCGCGGGGCGGACAGTGCCATTGCCAGCTTCAGCCCATCAGGGGCGCGGCGGGCCAGATCGGATTCCAACCGGCGGCGGGCTTCTTCGCTGTCGGTGCTGGCTTTGACGGCAACTTCGCCGGCGGTCACCGATATCTTGGAGCGGGGCAGGTTGCGCAGCGCGGTGACGGCGAAATGCAGCGCGTCGTCCCAGCCTTCGGGTTCCGGGAAGTCAGCCGTTTCCAACAGATCCGACACCAACGGGTCTGTTCCGGCAAGCCGGGTGATATCCGCGATCAGCCGCTCGCGGTCTGTGTCGGCAGGGACCAGACCAATGAGCGAGACAGTCGCGTCATTGCGCAGGATCTCGATCGAAAACCGGGGCGGCGCCGCAGCAGTTTTGTCCTCGACGTTGATCTGGTCGATGATGCGGGTGGTGTCTACGACCCGGCCTGCAGCGCTGAGCGCCTGGAAACGCAGCGCCTCGGAGGGGGCGGTGCCGATCACGAAAAGTTGCAGGCCGTTGGCGTCCACCTGGGTCCAGGTCAGCCCGTCGCGGTCCAGTTCGGCGCGCACGCCGATCATTGAACTGTCCTCGATCAGGCGGACCGCGAAGAACGCGGCCACAAGGCTGAGCACTGCCGCAAGTACAAATGTTCCCAACAGGGTAAAGAGCGAAGAGAGGCGCATGGGCGCTCCGGTTCCGTCAAAGTTGACCTCTGATACGCCGCAAGGACGGGGGGCGCAATCATGCGAAAAGTGCGGCGGCGAAAAAGAGCACAGGGATCAGGCCCGCGTCGCGGTTGGATCTGAACAGCGACAGCAGGCGTTCGGTGTCATCGGTTTTCAGGCGGCGCAGCTGCCACATCATGTGCCAGCCCATCGCCCACGGCCCGGCGAGGCACAGAACCAGCATCAGGATTTCGCCCCGTGGTACAGCGCCAATAATCGCGAATCCCATCAGCGCTACGGTGATGACCAGAAACCACGCCAGCCAGCGCGGAGAGTTGTCGCCAAACAGTCGGGCGGTTGATTTCACCCCGATCAGCGCGTCATCTTCGGTGTCCTGATGGGCGTAGATCGTGTCGTAAAACAGCGTCCACGCCATGCCGGCAAGGTATAGCAGCACAGCAGGTGCCTCCAGTCGGCCGGTGTGGGCAGTCCATGCCAACAGCGCGCCCCAGTTGAACGCAACGCCCAGAAAGACCTGTGGCCACCATGTGAACCGTTTGGCAAAGGGGTAAATCGCGACAGGGAGCAGCGACAACACGCCAAGTAGAATCGCGGGCACGTTGAATGTCAGCAGGATGGTAAAGGCGATCAGCGATTGAGTGATCGCCCAGAGAAGTGCCTGCACCGTTGTCACCTGCCCCGACGGGATCGGCCGGGATGCGGTGCGTGCCACCGCGCCGTCGATGCCGCGGTCGGTGATGTCGTTCCAGGTGCAGCCGGCGCCACGCATGAGGAATGCGCCGATTCCGCAACCGACAAAGATCCACAGATCCTCCCACCTGGCCTGTCCGTCGTGCAGCATCGCCAGCAGCAGACCCCACCAGCAGGGCAGCAACAGCAGCCAGGTGCCAATGGGCCGGTCGGCGCGACTAAGGCGCAGATAGGGGCGCGTCGCCGCAGGGGCCAGACGATCGACCCAGTTGCCAGTCACAGCATCCGCGACTTGTCCTGTGCCGACCTCTGGCGTTGTCGGAAGCTCGGTCATATGTTGCGCCTCATGAGAGCAAAAATCAGATTGTTTGTAGAGCACCCACTGGCCCCGGCACAACCGGTTCCCCTGACGCGGGAACAGGCGCATTACCTCTTTGGGGTTATGCGACTTGAGGTTGATGCGCGCGTTGCACTGTTCAATGGGCGCGACGGCGAATGGACGTCACGTGTGGCCGAGGCGGGCAAGCGCGGTGGCATTCTGGTGCCCGAGGAACAGGCCGCGCCACAGATGCAGCCGCCGGATCTGTGGCTGGTGTTTGCCCCGATCAAAAAAGAGCGCACCAACTTCATCGTTGAAAAGGCGGTTGAGATGGGCGCGGCTCGGGTGATGCCGGTGCAAACCGACTATACCAATTCCGAACGGCTGCGACAGGACCGCCTACAAGCCCACGCGGTTGAGGCCGCCGAGCAATGCGGCGCCACCTTTGTGCCCGAAGTGACGGCGCTGCAAAAGCTCGACCGGCTGTTGGCGGACTGGCCAGCGGACCGGCGGCTGATGTTCTGTGACGAAGGTGCGGCGGGACGCGGTGTAGCGGCGCTGAACGGTGAGCCGGGCAGCCCCTGGGCCATCCTGATCGGGCCTGAAGGCGGATTTTCCCCAGCCGAGCGGGCGCGCCTGACGGCACATCCGGGCGCGGCGGTTGTGGCGCTGGGTCCGCGAATCCTGCGCGCGGACACAGCGGCAGTGGCGGCGTTGACCCTGTGGCAAACGACGCTGGGAGACTGGCAATGAGCCTGATCCGCCCCGAAGCCTCCAAAGCCCTGATGCGCTGGCGCGACGTTATGGCGGGGGGCGCGGTGCTGCTGCTGGGGCTTTACTGGGGCTTTTTCACCGGCGGCGGGCTGCTGCATTGGGTGGGGTACGCCGTGGCGCTGGGCGGCGTTGCAATGATCCTTGCCGGGCTCCAGCGGTTGCGCTTTGGCCGTGCGGGCGGCAGCGGCGGGCCGGGGATCGTCGATATCACCGAAGGCCGGATCAGCTATTTTGGCCCGCTCAACGGTGGTGTTGTCGCACTAAGCGAACTGGACGCCCTGAGCCTTGATCCATCTGAGCGACCTGCCCATTGGGTGCTGGTCCAGCCGGGGCAGGCGCCACTGCACATTCCCGTGACCGCCACCGGGGCGGATGCGCTGTTTGATGCCTTTGCGACGCTGCCCGGCATCCGGACCGAACATATGCTGCGGCAATTGCAGCGGCAGGCAACCGCGACGGTGCTGATCTGGCGCAGTGCGCGGGCGGATACGTCGGCCAAGTGGCTGCATTGACACCCCGGGCGTTTCCGCCCATCCCTGACCGACCAGAACAGATCCAAGCAGAGCGGAGCACCCCAGATGTCCATTCCTCAATCCGGCGGCGGCCCGATCGAACATCATTCGCAGCTGGCCGAATACATGGCCGACGGCTGCAAGCCGCGCGATGACTGGCGCATCGGCACCGAGCACGAGAAATTCGGCTATTGCAAGGACACCCTGCGCCCCATTCCGTTCGAGGGCGAAAGATCTGTCCGGGCGGTTCTTGAGGGGCTGCGCGACCGCCACGGCTGGGAGCCGGTGGTTGAAGGCGGGCATCTGATCGGGCTGGTCAAGGACGGCGCCAATGTGTCGCTCGAACCGGGCGGGCAGCTGGAATTGTCGGGCGCACCGGTCGAAACCATTCACCAAACCTGCGACGAGGTGAATCAGCATCTGGCCGAGGTCAAGGATATCGCAGACGCGGTGGGTGTCGGTTTCATAGGTCTGGGGGCCGCGCCCGTCTGGCAGCACGAAGACATGCCGCTGATGCCCAAGGGGCGTTACAAGCTGATGGACAGCTACATGCAGCGGGTTGGCACCATGGGCCGGGTGATGATGCGTCGCACCTGCACCGTGCAGGTCAACCTGGATTTCGGGTCCGAGGCTGACATGGTGCAGAAGATGCGCGTAGCTATCGCGCTACAGCCGGTCGCCACGGCGTTGTTCGCCAATTCACCGTTCTTTGAGGGCAAGGTAAACGGTCACAAATCCTGGCGCAGCCGGGTTTGGCGTGATCTCGACCCTGCGCGCACCGGCATGGTGCCCTTTGTGTTCGAGGACGGCTTTGGCTTTGAGCGTTGGGTGGAATACGCGCTGGATGTGCCGATGTATTTTGTCTACCGCGACGGAAAATATATCGACGCGTTGGGTCAGTCGTTCCGCGATTTTCTGAAAGGCGAACTGCCCGCTCTGCCGGGTGAAACGCCGACTCTGTCTGACTGGGCTGATCACCTGACAACCCTGTTCCCCGAAGCACGGGTCAAGAAATACATCGAAATGCGCGGTGCGGATGGTGGCCCGTGGCGGCGGCTTTGTGCGCTGCCCGCCTTTTGGGTTGGTCTGATGTACGATCAGGGCGCGCTGGATGCAGCTTGGGATATTGCCAAGGGCTGGGACGCTGAAACCCGTCAGGCGCTGCGTGTCGCGGCGTCGGAACAGGGATTGCAGGCGGTTGTCGGCGACATAAAGATGCACGACCTCGCACGCGAAGTTGTCGCGCTGTCCGACGAGGGTCTGAAGGCCCGCGCGCGGACGGGTGCCGGTGGTCTGGTCCCGAACGAGACGCATTTCCTCAACGCGCTCAAGGAAAGCCTTGAGACGGGCAAGACACCTGCTGACGAACTGCTCGACCATTACCATGGCGACTGGAACGGCGATTTGAATCGCATCTACGGCGAATACAGCTACTGAGCTTTGGCAGGTATGCCCCCGGTGCAAGTCCGGGGGCATTGACTGTTCAGTAGCCGATGGCGCATCCGTCCTTGCGCGGGTCCGACGCCCCTTCGAGCACGCCAGACTCATGGATCAGGATCGCCTGCGCGCCACCGATGGCGGTGTCGGGAATCACCACTTTGTGGCCCATGTCCGACAGTTCGGCCCGCACCGCGTCGGAATAGCCGCGCTCGACCTTCAATTCATTATTTTCGGCAAAGCAGCGGGGTGCATCCAGCGCCTCTTGCGGGCTGAGGCCGAAATCGGTGGTGTTGCTAACCACGCGGGCGTGGCCGCAGGATTGATACTGTCCGCCCATCACGCCAAACGGCATCGACACCCGGCCGGAGTCGCGAATCATGCCAGGAATGATCGTGTGCATTGGACGCTTGCCCGGGGCCATTTCGTTCGGGTGGCCGGGCGTCAATGAAAATCCGGCGCCGCGGTTCTGCAACAGGATGCCGAATTTCTCGGACGCGATGCCCGAGCCAAAGCCATGAAATATCGAATAGATCAGCGACACGGCCATGCGTTCGCGGTCGACCACGGTGATATAGATCGTGTCTTTGTGCACTGCCTCGGAAATCGTGGTGGCGCTGGGCATGGCGCGTTTCGGGTCAATCAGCGCCGCCAGCTGTTCGGCCGTTTCCATCGACAGCATGTGGTCCAGCCGCGTCATCGCCTGCGGATCGGCGGCAAAGCGATTGCGGGTGTCATAGGCCAGCTTGGTCGCTTCCGCCTCGATATGGGCGCGCTGGGCACCAAACGGGTCCATTGATGCAATGTCGAACTGCGACAGGATATTGAGCAGCAGGATTGCCGTCGCACCCTGACCGTTTGGCGGATGCTCGCACAATTCGCGCCCCTTGTAGGTGCCGCTGATCGCGTCGGCAGTGGTCGTCGCTGCGGCGGCAAAATCGTCGGGACTGTGGACACCACCCATGCCGTTCAATGCGGCCAGCATGTCCTCGGCCACCTCACCGGTGTAAAACGCATCACGCCCCTGGGCTGCGACGCGGCGCAACACCTCGGCCTGACCGGGCAAGCGGAAGATGTCACCAACCTTTGGCGCAGCCCCATCCATCAGGAAATGTTTGCGCCCGTGACCCTGAAGCGTGCCGACATCATTACCCCAGTCAAACGCGACACGCGGCGCAACCGGCACACCGTCGTCCATGTAGCGAATCGCCGGGGCAAGCACGTCAGCAATCCCGAGTTTTCCCCAGGTGTCTGACATGGTGCAAAAGGCATCCATCGCGCCGGGGATGGTCACTGCCTCGGGCCCGCCGATGGCTACGGTTGCATGGCCTGCGTCGCGCAATGCGGCGGCGTTGGCCCCGGCAGGCGCGCGGCCCGACCCGTTCACGGCAATGATGTCGTCGCTCCCAGCGGGCGAGATCAGCGCAAAACAGTCGCCGCCGATTCCGGTCATCTGCGGTTCGCACAGGCCCAGCAGCACTGCGCCGACAATGGCTGCGTCCATCGCGTTGCCGCCTTGCCGCAGAATGCCAACGGCAGCTTCGGCGGCGAGTGGGTGCGATGTGGCGCAAAGGCCATTGGTTGCCAGCACGGCGGAACGGCCGGGGAAGTGAAAGTCGCGCATGTTTTGAGTGTCCTTGCCTTGGTCGCGGCAAGAATAGGCCGCGCACCGCGAAGGTCAATCTTGGTCCATGCCAAGTTGTGGGGGAAAGATCAGGAGCCGCTGAATAGATAAGTTCCTCGACGTCGCACACTGGGTGGGGGCTGTTAAGGCGCGACGCCGAGGGAAGCTATTTGCAGCTACAAGGCTATGTATGACGTCTGTTTCGGGCTTGAATCAGGACGGATCAAGGCGATTTAAAGGCGCTCGGCAAAGCTTTTGAGCTCTGCTACAGATCTGGAATTCAATAACATATTGAAGTCTATAAGGTTCTATTGAAAGGGGGCGAAAGTATCAGCATCGAAACCGATCAGATAGAGACCTATCCGGAATTGCCGAGATCAAAGCGGATGGTCAGGTGATTCTGCGTTCGTTGTCTGGTATAGGTCACGCCGCTTGAGAGTGATCGGATCAGGAACCAGCCAAATCCGCCCTCAGGCAGATCTTCGCGGGGCACATCAATCTGGGCGGCCTTGCCCGCCGGTAGGGTCAGGCCCGGCAGAGGTACGCCGTCATCCCGAAGGGCAATCGTCAACGTGGCCCCGGCGAGTGACAGATGCAGACGGATTTTCCCATGGGCCTCATCAGGAAAAGCATGTTCGACAATATTGTTGAGCGCCTCGGCCAGGGCGACCTCAACCTTGCCGACAACATCTGGGGGCAGCCCGGCCGCGCTCAGCTTGCTCTCCACGTGTACCAGGCACGCGCGAACATCGGTGTTACAGGTGTTCAGGATCAGCTCCAGCGCGAGGATATCCGGCTCATCTGCCGGTTCCGGCGCGCTTGAGCCGACGGGCTCGGCGTTTGTCCGGGGCGCACCACAGGATGTATCACACGGCACGGTGGTCTGTGGCACTGATGGCGTCGGCGTGAATTGCAAAGATGGTGTCCATCCTAGTCAGACGAAATACCTTGTCCACGGTTGGTGTCAGACCGGCCAGATCAAGCTTTTGTTTGTTCGACAATTGCTTCATCGCCGCAACGATTGCGCCAAGCCCGCTGGAATCGATAAATGCCACCTTGTGCAGGTCCAGCACAATTCGCCCGTCGGACTCCGCGGTGATTTCACGCATCCTGTCCTTGAACTGGATCGCGACTGATGCGTCGATACGGGATCCGTTGACCGTGACAACTTGGGTCTCGTTGATTCGGCTGCTGATAAGGTCCATGACGTCCATCCCGTTGCAAACAGGTTGCAGGCTATGCCGCAAACCTTACCAATCAGTATGCAGCAGTCAGTGACGGAAAGATTCATGCACTGCATGGTGATCAAAGATGCGGTGTGGATCAACGTGCCCCAGATGAACGCATTGAAATCCTGCAATCTGCGGCGCGGAGACTTAGCCTTGTGCGTCGACGGCACAGCCCTTGCCATCGAGCGGATCTGGACATCTGCGATACTCTGCGCTTCTTCTCTTTCGAAATACGCAATGTCACCACGATGCAGCAGGCGCACAGGATGAAAATTGATTACCCGATGTTGGCAAAAACCATTGCTGCCCTCACCAAAGGCGAAACAGACAGCGTGGCCCTGATGGCTACCGTTGCCTGCGAAGTGCATCACTCCGACGATCGGTTCGATTGGACAGGTTTTTACCGCGTCACAGGGCCCGAGACGCTTAAAATCGGTCCCTATCAGGGTGGCCATGGCTGTCTGGTGATCCCTTTTTCGCGCGGCGTCTGTGGTGCGGCGGCGCGCACGCGCTCTGTTCAATTGATTTCTGATGTCGAAGCGTTTGACGGCCACATTGCCTGCGCCAGTTCCACGCGTTCGGAATTGGTGCTGCCGGTGCTGAATAATGCGGGTCAATTGCTGGGTGTGTTCGATATTGACAGCAACCAGCCCGATGCATTCACACAGCGCGATGCCGACGCTCTGAGCGCTATTCTGACTGACTGCTTTCGGAATGCAATCTGAGCCGACATGACGGGTTTTCAGGCAGGCAACATCAAAACCTGCACGGCTCGTGAAATTTTCCTTTGAAATTTCACGAGACATCGCGCAACCTGAAAATGTGAGTTACATTTTCACGGGAATCGCCGGATGCAGCATAGCCAGCCTGACCTGTCGCGCAGCCTTGGGGCCGATCTGCGGACCCTGCGTAAGGCACGGAGCTTTACACTGGCGGATCTCGCAACTCGTCTTGGCCGCTCGGTGGGATGGCTGAGCCAGGTAGAGCGCGATCTCTCGGAGCCTTCTGTGACTGATCTGCGCCACATCGCGGCTGCGCTGGATATCTCGGTCTCGATGCTTTTCGGACAGACGCAGGCCTCCGCGGACGAGGCCGGGTGGGTCGTGCGCAAGGGGGCACGCCGGGCCATAGGATCGCGCGGCGCTGGATTGATCGAGGAATTGTTGTCCCCCGATTTGACGGATGATTTCGAAATGGTGCATTCCACGTTCGAGCCACATTCCGCAATCGATGAACCCGTCACCCGCCCGACCCAAGAGGTCGGCTATCTGTTGTCCGGGCGGCTCGACCTTGAAGTCGGGCCGCGCCGTTTCACCCTTGGCCCCGGCGACAGTTTCCGCATCCGAGGCGAGCCGTTTCGCTGGATCAACCCTTATGATGACCCCGCCGTGGCGATCTGGGTCATCGCGCCGCCGGTGTATTGATGTCATTTCAGGGTTGGACCATTTTTGCGCTGTTCTGGGTGGTCTTTGTCACCTCACCCGGACCGAACGCAGTCAACTGCATCCAGAACGGCATGCGGCTGGGCTTTGTCCGCGCCCTGTGGGGCGTGGCGGCAATCCTCACGCAATCGCTGCTGTTCCTCAGCCTGTCGGCGGTGGGGGTGACGGCACTGCTGACCACCTCTCCGACCGGGTTTCTGGTGGCCAAGATTATCGGCGCGGGCTTTTTGATCTGGATGGGTGTACGCGGCTGGATCGCGGCCGAAACGCCGTTCCGGGCAACAGAGGCACCGGCGGGCCAGATCTATCTCCGGGCGCTGGCCATCGCCACGATCAACCCGAAATCAGTTGCGGGCTACCTTGCGGCGTTCACGCAATTTGTGCAGCCGGATGTGCCGGTGATGACGCAGATGTGGGTTATCGTGCCAACGGCACTAAGCATCACAGCCGCCAGTTATTGTACCTATACTGCGCTGGGTGCAGCACTGGGGCGGGCGGCGCTGGGGGCGGTCGGCAACCGCGTTGTGCGTCGTATCATGGCGGGGTGCTTTATAATCTATGGGCTGTTGCTGGGCGCCAGTGCCCTGCCGCTAGGGAGGTAGACCAATGCGAGGAAGCTGTTGCTGCGGAAACATCGCCTTTACGGTCAACGCAGCGCCGACAGGCGCGTCGGCCTGCCATTGCCGCCAGTGTCGCAAGATGTCGGGTCATATCTGGGCCTCAGCGCAGGTGCCACAGGACCAGATCATCATCGCGGGACCGGTTACATGGTTCCACGCCAGCCCCCGCGCCCGGCGCGGCATCTGCCCGACCTGCGGCGCGTTCCTGTTCTGGCAGGGCACCGGCGAAACCATGATAAGTTTTGCATTGGGCGCCATCGACGGGCCAACCGGGCTGGCGCTGGAAAAGCATATCTTCACCTCAGATCGCGGGGACTATTACACCCTGTCGGACGGCCTGCCACAAAAGGACTAAGCGATGATTGAGACGGCCCTAGGAATGGAGTTCTGGACCATCGTGACCTTTATGGGGGCGTCGATGCTGCTTTACCTGACGCCCGGCGCGGACATGATGTTCACCATCGCCAGCGGGGTATCGGGTGGCCCGCGCGCAGGGGTTGCAGCGGCCTGCGGCATTTCCCTTGGCGTACTGGTGCATGTGATGATGGCGGCGGCGGGACTGGCCGCGCTGGTCGCGGCCTCGCCTGCGACGCTGGATGTGGTGCGCTATGCCGGGGCTGCCTATCTGGCATGGCTTGCCTGGAAGGCCTGGACCGACACCGGCGCCTTGCCCGAACGTGCGGGACGCGCCGATATCCTGCGTGCGTTCCGGCGTGGTTTTGTCACCAATATCCTGAACCCCAAGGTCGGGCTGTTTGTTCTGGCCTTTCTGCCGCAATTTGCCGATCCGGCAATTGGACCGGTCTGGCATCAGATCATCATATTGGGGTCGCTACTGACGCTGGGCGGGGTGGTGACGGACGGGCTCTATGGGATCTTTGCCGGATTGCTCGCCGCGCGGGTGCGGCGCAATGCACGCCGGATGAACCGGATATCGGCTGTGATCTTTGGCGGTCTGGCAGCCCGGCTGGCTGTGAACTGACCCCGAACGCCGCTTTGATACGCGTACAGACTACAACACCCTAAACAATCCCGGTGGCCACAAAGCGCTCCGGCGACGGACAGGAGATCAGGACCATGGCAGATTTTCCGACGACAGCCCGCGTGGTGATTATCGGCGGGGGCGCGGTGGGCGTTTCGGTGCTCTATCATCTGGCCAAGGCGGGCTGGAGCGATTGTGTCCTGCTGGAAAAGAACGAATTGACAGCCGGCAGCACGTGGCACGCCGCGGGCAACTGCCCATCCTTCAGCACCTCCTGGGCGGTGATGAATATGCAGCGCTATTCGCTGGAACTGTATCGCACCCTGGGGGAAGAGGTTGATTACCCGATGAACTACCACGTCTCGGGGTCAATCCGGCTGGGCCACAGCAAAGAGCGGGTGATGGAGTTTGAACGGGCCCGCGGTATGGGACGGTATCAGGGTCTGGATCTTGAGATGATGCAGATCTCGGACCTCAAGGACCGCTATCCGTTTATGGAGACCCACGATCTGGCCGGGGCGCTCTATGATCCCGACGATGGTGACATCGACCCCGCACAGTTGACACAGGCGCTGGCCAAAGGCGCGCGTCAGATGGGCGCGCAGATCCTGCGGTTCACCCCTGCAACCGGCGTGCGCCGCGAAGGCGACGAATGGGTGGTCGAGACGGAAAAAGGCGAAATCCGCTGCGACAAGGTGGTCAACGCGGCGGGCTATTATGCGCAAAAGGTTGGTGAGTGGTTCAAACCCTACGGTGGCCGCACCGTGCCGATGACCGTGATGAGCCACCAGTATTTCCTGACGGAACCCGTGCCCGAGCTTGAGGCCTGGTCCAAAGAAAACGGCAAGTTGCCGCTGCTGCGCGACGTGGACAGTTCCTATTACCTGCGGCAAGAGAAATTTGGCCTGAACCTTGGCCCGTACGAGAGAAACTGCAAACCGCATTGGGTCACGCCCGACGATCCCATGCCCGAGGATTTTTCGTTTCAACTGTACCCCGACGACCTCGACCGGCTGGAATGGTATATCGAGGATGCGATGGCCCGCGTTCCAATCCTGGGCACGGCTGGCGTGGGGCGGGTCATCAACGGGCCGATCCCCTATGCGCCCGACGGTCTGCCGCTGATCGGGCCGATGCCCGGCGTGCCAAACGCCTACGAGGCCTGCGTCTTTACCTTTGGCATCACGCAGGCAGGGGGCGCGGGCAAGGTGCTGGCCGAATGGATCACCGAAGGCTGCACCGAATGGGATATGTGGGCTGTCGATCCGCGCCGCTACACTGGCTATGTCGATCAGGATTATTGCAACGCCAAAGCGGTCGAAACCTATGGCCATGAATATGCGATGCACTTTCCGCATCATACGTGGCCCGCAGGCCGGAACAAACGCCTCTCGCCACTGCAGTCCCGATTGGAACGGGTCGGGGCGCAGTTTGGTGCCTACAACGGCTGGGAACGTGCGAATTGGTTTGCGGCCCCAGGCGACGACACCTCAGAAGCGGCCAGTCAGACATGGGATCGAAACGGCCCCTGGGCGGCGCGGGTGCAACAAGAATGCGAGGCTGTGCGCGACACTTGCGGCATCCTCGCGATATCCGGCTTTACCCGGCTGGCTGTAGAAGGACCCGGCGCACGGGCGCATATCGATCGGCTGACCTGTTCGCATCTGCCCAAGCCGGGTCGCGTCGGGCTGGCGTATTTCCCCGATGACAGAGGACGCATCCTGACCGAGATGTCGGTGATCCCGCAATCGGATGACAGCATCTGGCTGATCACTGCCGCAGTGGCGCAATGGCATGACCGCGACGTGTTGCAGCGGGGGTTGCCGGATGGGGTCAAGGTCGATGACCGCAGTGACAAATACGAATGCCTGCTGGTGACCGGCCCAAAGGCGCGCGATACTCTCGCACCACTTACGAATGCGGATTTGACCTTGCCGTGGCTGTCTTTTCAGCAGGCCCAGGTTTGCGGGTGCGAGTGTGTGCTGCTCCGGGTGTCGTTCGCCGGGGAACTGGGGTGGGAAGTCCACTGCATGACCGACGATGCTCCGGTGATCTGGGATGCTGTGACGGGGACAGGGGCGACACCTTTTGGCATGTTTGCCCTCAATTCCCTGCGTATCGAAAAGGGGTACCGCGCATGGAAGGGGGACCTCTCGACCGACTATTCCTTGCTCGAAGGCGGGCTGGACCGGTTCATTCGTTGGGACAAGGAATTTCCTGGCAAACCGGCATTGCAGGCGGAACAGCAGCAGGGATCTGCCAAAAAGTTTGTGACGCTGTTGATCGACGCAGGGGATTGCGATGCGCCCTACATGTCCAGCCTCTGGCACAGCGACGCTGTAGTCGGCGAGACGACCAGCGGCGCGTGGGGCTACCGCGTCGGCGCCTCAGTCGCGTTGGGGATGCTGCGGGCGGATCTGGCCGTGGCGGGCACCGAGCTGGAAGTCGAGATTTACGGCCAGCGCTACAGTGCCGTGGTGCAACCGGGCCAGCCGCTCTGGGACCCAGAAAACATTGGCCTCCGGGCGTGACGCGGCGTGCCTAGCCGCAGGCTGGTCGAAGCTGGTTTCGGTCGCCACCGCTTTTGCTCGTCGCGCTAACGCCGGGGCTCTGAGCTGATGGACCGGGCCAGGGGGCGTTCGCTTGCCCTTGCAGGGACCGGCTGCTTTTGCCACTAGGGGCGGATGGACACGCATTATGACCCGCCGCAGGACCCGATCCGGGTGCTACATGACGATCACGAAATCCTGGTGGTCGACAAACCCGCGGGGCTTTTGTCCGTTCCGGGCAAGGGCGAGGGTCTGGCCGATTGCCTGATCGAGCGGCTGAAAGAGGCGTTTCCCATGGTTCTGCTGGTGCATCGGCTCGACCGCGATACCTCGGGTGTCATCGTGTTTGCGCTGACGCGGCATGCGCAGCGCCACCTCGGGCTTCAGTTTGAAAAACGGACAGCGAAAAAGACCTATCTGGCGCGGGTGGCCGGGCGGCTGGAGCCAAAGACCGGCACCGTGGATCTGCCGATCTGCGCCGATTGGCCGAACCGGCCGCTTCAAAAGGTCGACCACGCCGAAGGGCGCGCAGCGCTTACTGACTGGCGCGTGCTACGGGCGGGGGACGACGAAAGCCGGGTGCAGCTGATGCCGCATACGGGGCGCAGTCATCAGCTGCGGGTGCACATGGTGGCGTTGGGGCACCCTATTTTGGGCGATCCGCTATATGCGCCTGAAACGAGCGGGGCCTACCCCCGGATGATGCTGCATGCGCAGGAACTGCGGTTGCGTCATCCGGATGGCGGCGAAGGCATCCGGTTTCGTTGTCCCGCGCCATTCTGAACGCTGCTTTACCGCGACGGGGCGAAAGAGCGTATTTTTAAAGAGAAGAAGCCAAGGCGGAATGGACCGGATCTAACGTTGGGTCGAAACGCTACTATTCCGTATCGTTAAGGCAGCCATAGCTGGCCCGCTGACCTCTCTTTTAGGCTTCTTCCCTTTTTAAATACGCATTGCAAGCTCGGGCTCTACGCGGCGCAGTTGTTTTGCGCCGCGCGGTCAGCTTACTCGGCGGCCCAGCCCGAGACGGCCTTGACTTCGAGGAAGTCGGCGATGCCCCAGCTCCCGCCTTCGCGGCCATTGCCGGACTGTTTCATGCCGCCAAACGGAGCCCCGGCTGAGCGGGATTGGCCATTCATTTCCACCATACCCGAGCGCAGCTGCCGGGCGAGGCGGTTGCGACGGGCGTCGTCCGCCGATTGGACGTAGTTGGTCAGGCCATAGGGGGTGTCATTGGCGATGCGCAGCGCCTCTTCTTCGGTGTCGAACTTTAGGATCGACAGGACCGGGCCAAAGATCTCCTCGCGTGCGATAGTCATATCCGGGGTCACGTCGGCAAATACCGTGGGGCGAACAAAGAAACCTCGGTTCAGTCCTTCGGGACGTCCGGTGCCGCCAGCGACAAGGCGGGCGCCTTCGTCGATGCCTTTCTGGATCAGATCCTGGATCTTGCCCCATTGCAGGGCGTTCACCACTGGGCCGATGTGGCGACCGGGTTCGGAGGCCGGGCCAACCTTGGTGGCGGTGGCGATCTCGGCGGCTTCGGTCACCACGCGGTCATAGACCGGCGCCTCGACCATCATGCGTGATGGCGCGTTGCATGATTGCCCGGTGTTTTCCATCATATGACGCACGCCGCGTTTCACTGCCTTTGCATCGGCATCGGCAAAGATCAGGTTGGCACCCTTGCCGCCCAGCTCAAGGTGCACGCGTTTCAGTGTTTCGGCTGCAGCTTTCGAGATCAGCTTACCCGCGCGAGTCGAACCGGTAAAGCTGACCATATCGACATCAGGGTGCGATGACAGTTGCGTGCCGACGCCGGTGCCATCGCCGTTTATCAGGTTAAACACTCCCGGCGGAAATCCGGCCTCGTCCATCATTTCGGCAAAGAGCAGCGCGTTGAGCGGCGATTCCTCGGACGGCTTCAGCACCATGGCGCAGCCCGCGACGGCGGCGGCGCCGACCTTGAGCGTGACCTGGTTCATCGGCCAGTTCCACGGCGTGATCAGCGCTGCAACGCCCACCGCCTCGTGGATGATACGGTCGTTGGGGCTATGATCGTTCAGCGGTGCCTCAAACTCAAATGCTTTGGCGGCTGTGATGAAATTGGCGAGGTGCCAGGACCCGGCGCCGGTCTGGTCCGAGCGGGCCATGTCGATGGGCGCACCCATCTCAAGGCTCATCGCTTGCGACATCTCTTCGGCGCGGGATTGGTACACCTCGAGCAGCTTTTCGACCAGCGCGATCCGCTCGGCCGGTGGGGTGGCCATCCAGCCGGGCAGAGCGGCCTTGGCTGCGGCCACGGCGGCGTCGGAGTCGGCCTGCCCACCGAGGGCGATCACCGCACAGGGGTCTTCAGTCGAGGGGTCTATTACCTGATGGTCGGTGCCGTCGATGGCATTGACCCAGGCGCCGTTGATGTAGAACTGGCGTTTCTCGATCATCTCGGTTCTCCCGTATGTGAGATGGTGCGCGCAGGGGCGGATCGGCCCAGCATGCAGGAATTTGATCATATATTGTCACTGCGCCGGGGCTGCTTCAAGGGGGATGCAAAGCGGCGCAAGTGTCACTAGGTTGTGTCAGAGACACTCAAACATGGAGGGCTGATCATGGGCCTGCGCATAAACGACACGATTCCCGATCTGACGGTTGAAACTGACCAGGGCACGCTGAAACTGCATGACTGGATCGGCGACAGCTGGGCGATCCTGTTCTCGCATCCCAAGGATTTCACCCCCGTCTGCACCACGGAATTCAGCGCTGTGGCGCAACTGGCGGACGAATGGGAAAAACGTGGTACCAAAGTGATCGGGATTTCGGTCGACGGGGTCGAGGATCACAAGAAATGGAAGGGCGATATCGAAAAGGTCGCTGGGACAAAGGCGGGTTTCCCGATTATCGCTGATGACGGGCTGGCGGTGGCCAAGGCGTTCGATATGCTCCCGGCCGAGGCCTATTTGCCCGATGGCCGCACACCCAACGATTCCGCCACGGTGCGTGTGGTGTTTATCGTCGGCCCCGATAAGAAGCTGAAGTTGTCGATGACTTATCCGATGAATGTCGGTCGGAACTTTGCTGAGGTGCTGCGCGCGCTTGACGGGTTGCAGACAGCGGCCAAGTACACGGTGGCGACGCCGGCGAACTGGCAGGTTGGTCAGGATGTGGTGATCCCCGCGACGGTCAGCGCCGAGGATGCCACCGCAAAATTTGGCACGTTCGATACCGTATTGCCCTATTTGCGGATGGCAAAGCTGCCCGACTAAGCGCGCAGTGTGCGCTGAATCGCTCAGAATAATATTCAGCGGGTCGCGCGTTCCGAAAATTTGAAAAGATCAAGCAGGGCCGCCCCGGTTCGACTCTGGGGCGGCCTTGAATGTTCGGCGGGATCTTGCGGTCTGCCCATGTCGGGGAAACATGTGGCAGGCAGGTAAGTTGCATGGCAGATACGCGGATGCGCATCGCAATGTCGGTGCTGCGAGGGTCACCATGGAAAATGCTTTGATATTACTGGCCGTGCTGGCGACCGCTGGTGTGCTGCTGTGGCCCCGGCTGGCGCAATCGGTGACTTGGCGGGCGACGATCACGCCTCTGGCCTCGATCATCGGCAGCGGGTTTCTGGTGCTGGGACCGATCCTGAATGCATCCTACGGCTGGGCCGCTCCGCTGATAATGGTGGTTTTGTGCCTTGTGGCCTGGGCCTTTGGGGCGGCGATCCGTCGCAACATTGCTGAAATCGACCACAGCCCGCAACGCCCCCTGGGTGAGCAGCGGATCGAAACGGCGGCCTCGTGGGCGCTGGCTTTTGCCTATTTTGTGTCGGTGGCCTACTACCTGAACCTCTTTGGCTCGTTTGGGGTCAGTCTGACCTCGTGGAACGACCCGCTGCACGCGCGGTTGCTGACCACCGCAATGTTGTTGCTGATCCTGAGTGTGGGCTGGCTGCGCGGCTTTTCCGCACTTGAGCGGATGGAGCAGGTCACGGTCGGCATCAAACTGGCCATCATTGCAGGGCTATTGGTCGGTCTGGCATGGTATTTTGCTGATCGTGTGTCCGACGACGCGCTGCTGTGGACGTCGCCAACGGTGTCCGGTTTGGGTGCCCTGACGCTGGCATTCGGACTGATCGTGACGGTGCAGGGGTTTGAGACATCGCGCTATCTTGGAGCAAGCTATGATGCGTCGACGCGAATCCGGTCGATGCGGCTGGCGCAGCTCCTCGCGACGCTGATCTACATGGTCTACATGCTGCTGCTGGCCTATGTCTTTCCGGCAGGCAGCGTAACGTTGGAAGAGACGGCGATCATCGATATGATGCGCGTTGTCGCCCCGGTCCTGCCCGTATTGCTGGTGGCGGCGGCGCTTGCGGCGCAATTCAGCGCGGCGGTGGCTGACACCAGCGGATCGGGCGGTCTGATCGCTGAACTGACCCATGGCCGGGTCACGCATCGTCAGGGATATGTGTTGCTGGTCGGGGTTGGTCTGGCATTGACGTGGAGCGCGGATGTGTTCCAGATCATCGCCTACGCCTCGCGGGCGTTTGCGCTGTATTATGGACTTCAAGCGCTGATCGCGGCCCGCAGCGCACAGGCCAGGGGCGCAAGGATCAAGGCGTCGGGATACTTTGCCCTCAGCCTTCTGGGTCTTTGTATCGTCCTGTTCGGACGTCCGGTCGAATAGATTGGTTTGATGTGGCCACAGGCCAAAAAACGCCCGCCAAAAGAAGCTTATCCTGTTGGCGGGCGCAAATGTCTTAGGCGGCAGCGCGCGATTTTCTGCGCCGTGCGCCGACCAGCACCAAGCCACCCAACAGCAGGGGCAGTGACGCGGGCAGCGGTACAGCGGCCAGATCCGCAGTGACCGCGATGGCTGCACGGAAACCGTCAGTGCGGCCATCACCTGTGACGACGAACCGCATCAGGTTGGCGCCAGAGGCGAACAGCGCATCGTCATCGAGGGTAAAGGACGAAATCGCGGTGTAGTCAGTGTACTCACCGGTCACGTCATTGCCGTTCAGATAGGCGACCCCGATGTTGTCTGCGCTCCAGTCGACCTGGACCGATGCGGTCGACAGGTCATAGCCAGACAGGTCGAATTCAAACACAAACGTGCCTGCGGTGCCATCCAGATGAACCCAGTCCGATGCCGGGTCGGTCACCGCGTCGGTCCAGACCCCGGGACGGCTGCTGTCCCAGTCGGTGGTCGCGCCGCCACCTTCAAAGGTGATGTTTCCGGCACCCAGCGATCCGGTGCCGCCATATTTGACGACAGCGGCATGGGCGGGGGCGGCAACGGCCAATAGCGTTACGGCAAATAGTGCAGAGCGGAAGGAATGTTTCATATAGGTATCTCTTTCAGTACAGGGGGGGGCGGCCAAAAAGGCCCACTTCAGATTTACAGAAGCGGTGTATTTAAATAAAAAGTCACAAATGTGGCGCAAATCGCGCGGCGCCAGAAATTTAGGTGATGTGGTTGTTCAACATCATATGCTGTGCTTGGCTGTCGACGACGTCCAGCCAGCGGATGACCAAACGGGGATCGGCCGGGGCGGCTGAAATACCGGGCGCGATCTGGCGGGCCATTACCGCCTCTGCTGCCAGCGACACCAATGTCGAGACCAGCCTAGCCTCTGCTGGGCCGCGTGTATCCCCCCAGGCATCAATCACATAGGTTTGGTGCCAGACCGCGCGCCCCTCGGCCTCGGCCAAAAGCGACACGCAGAGGACAACGCGATCCGGCTCCTCCGGGGCAAAACTGTGATCGCGTGTCAGGGCTTGCGACAGATCCCGCAGGTCGTCGTCTGTGGTTTGGTCCAAGGTTGTGATGCGGGCCAGCACCTCGTTCCAGGCGTCCGCCCAGCCTGACAGACGCAATGTGCCACGGGCAAAGTTGCGCACCTTCCAGGTGGGGTCAAACGCGTAGGTATCGAGATATGGCAGCGAATCGCCGCTGGGAAAAACCTCAAAGGTTTCCGGCTGAGGCAGCGGCGCGCTGTAGCGCGTCAGCGCCTCCCATGGGCGGGTCATGTCCAGTGACGTGAATTGCCGGATTGATCGCGAGGGGGTGCGCAATGCGTCCAGCTCCGATTGGGCCTGGCCGCGGAATTTGTGGCGAAAGGCATTGCTGTACCGGGGCAGGATTCCGCACCACGACGAAAACGAAAGCAGGTTGCTGGCATCGTAGTCGGCACTGGCGCGGTAGCCGGCAACCAGCGCATGGGCCAGCAGGTGGTCAACGCCGGGGGTCAATCCGACCTCGGCCATCAGGCACACCCCCTTGAGCTGGGCCTGCGCGTGCAGGCGGCGCAATTCGGGTGTGAGATATGAGGCGCAGATAAAGTGCGCGCCGCGCGTCAGCGCCAGCTCAGCCAGCGCCGCGTGATGCGCGGCAGGCAGCAGCGACACCAGAACGTCACCGGGCTGCAATTCGGTTCCGAGCGCGTCGGGTTCATATTCGTGGATACGCTGGGTCAGTGCGCCGATCGCGTCCTCGGCCTGATCAAGCGAGCAGCTCCAGACTGTGACCTCGTGTCCGGCGATGATCAACCGACGCAGACCCGGAACCGCGAGGGGGCCGGTGCCGCACCAGTGGATGGTCATGGCTTTGTCCCGGTCAGGTGATTGCGAAAGAGCTCAGCCGCACGCTGCCAGACCGGCGCGTCTAGCGTGCCGAGTGTGCGTAGGGTGGGCAGCAGTTGCGCGGCGTAGTCCTGTGACGATTCGACCGGCAGCAGTGATGGCAAATTGTCGATCGCCGTCACGTCGAGCGGCGGCGCATCATGGACCCGCAATGCAGGGCTGTCCCAGCTTGTTGTGCGGTCGTAAACCTTGATCGGGGAAAACGCGCTGTCGGGATCACAGGCGATGTCGCCAATAACGCGCAGGGCCCGCGCGGCGGTTGTGACCGTGGCCGGGACAAAGACCGGTGTGCCGGGACGCGCGAGGATGCAATTGAGGAAAATCGCGTGGTCCAGGATTTGGGGAAACGGGCCGCCATGCGCCGTTTCGGCCATGTCCCATCCCGTAACTGTCATGCCCATCTGGGTACAAAGATCTGTGGCGCCGGTTCCGACGCGGCCCAGCGCACCGATCACGATGGCGTCGGGCCGTTTGCTCCCCAGCGCGGCCAGATCATCCTGTAGCTCTGCCCGCAGCGCAGCCGCGCTGGGAAGGGTGCGCAGCGGGGCGCACAACGCCCCCTGCTGCTGTGCAATCCAGCAGCGCAGCGCCACCGCGGCGCCGGCATAGCCCGCCCAGTAGCCAAACGCCGCAACCCGGCGACCGTCAGCATCGGTGAGGTATTCCAGATCAAACAGGGTTCCGCCCCCGGCACCAAAGCGGCGCAGCAGCACCTCTCCGTCGGGCTGCCTCTTGAACGCGTGGCCAAACAGGATGTGACGGTGGCGCAGCGGCGTGCCATCGGTCGGCAATTCCTTGAGGCCAAAGATGATTGCGTCGTCTGGGGCACTGGTCCAGCTGCCTTCGGGGGCAGGGGTGGCCCCTGCGGCAAGGTAGCCCTCGATGGGGATGGCGCGCTGGTGGCTATGTTCGACGGTGACGCTGATGCCCAGGGCGATCAGGTCTGCGACCCCCTCGGGGGTGATTCCGATCCGTTCTTCGTTCTGGCGCTGTTCGGCGCGCACCCACAGATGTGTCATGGCAGATATACCCCTGTCTTGGCGCGCAAGCTAACCCGCCTTGGACCCTACTTAAAGGAAAGTCTGCGCCGTGTGTCGGTCCGGCGCATCAAGATGCGGAGTGGCGTTAAACAGCGTCAGGGCAAGGCCGCCGGGAAGCGGCTGGTATTGGTGAATCGAGGTATTCTTGATCATCAGGCTGGCATGGGCGAGCGCCGAGATGCTCAGCCCCATGCAGACGCGCATCGACATGGCGATCAGCCCACCCGAGGTGACCACGAACGCGCGCCCTGACCCGGCGGCGATTTCGGTCAAAACTGCGGATACCCGCGCTTCGAAGGCGGCAAACGATTCGGGCGCGTCTTTCAACTGCCCTCCGCGCCAGAGCGTCAGGAGCAAGGGTAGATGCGCCAGAAAACTTTCGCGATCCGTCGGCACGGGAATGTCATGCTGGCGCAGCATGATCTGCGCCATGGTAAAATACTCCAGCTCGTTCAGACGGGCGTCCTGCACGGGGGGATCGGCGCAGGGGGCGGCGACGGCCTCGGCGGTTTGAACGTGGCGGATAAGGGTGCCGGTGTAGACGCGGGCAAAAACGTCGCCGCTGTTGCGCAGATGCGTGCCCAGCCAGCGTGACTGCCGATAGCCCAGTTCGCTGAGCTGGTCATAGCTGGCCTCGTCGCGCGCCTGGGTGTTGGCCTGTCCGTGACGCACGAGGGTAATGTGGCTCATGATGTGCCCCTTTTTGGTCACCGGTCTAGGGGCGGGTCGCAAAAATGGAAAGGATGACGCAACAGGACGCAGGCGCCCCCGCCGATGCGGTCGGATATAACTGTTTTGTCCGCTTGGTGTTGCGATACATGGCCATCGGGGCGCGGATCGGAAACCTTGTGGCGCGTTTTCTAGGCAAGGAGTCGCGATTGACGATCTCTGGCGCAGGGGGGCATGGTCTAACCTGCACCAAAGCTCTGGAGGCGCAAAATGTCCGATACCATCCGATTCACCCTGGACGGCGAAGCGGTCGAAGCCCGCAAGGGTGAGACGATCTGGGAGGTCGCGCATGGCCGTGGCCTGGTGATCCCGCACCTGTGCCACAAACCGGCCCCGGGCTACCGCCCCGATGGCAATTGCCGCGCCTGCATGGTCGAGATTGAGGGCGAGCGTGTGCTGGCCGCCTCGTGCATCCGCGAACCCGTTGACGGCATGGTTGTGGTCAGCCAGTCCGCGCGCGCCAAGACGGCGCGCAAGATGGTGGTCGAGATGTTGCTCGCCGATCAGCCAGACCGCGAGGCAGCGCATGACCGGTCGTCGCATTTGTGGGACATGGCCGACGCCAATGGCGTCAGCGAAAGTCGCCTGCCGACGATCGAACCCGAACGCATTCCGTTGCTGGACGACAGCCATATCGCGATGCGCGTCAACCTTGATGCCTGCATCCAGTGCGGCCTTTGCGTGCGCGCCTGTCGCGAAGTGCAGGTCAACGACGTGATCGGCATGGCGGGACGTGGTCACGACGCCTACCCGGTGTTCGATCTGGATGACCCGATGGGTGACAGCACCTGTGTCGCCTGCGGCGAATGTGTGCAGGCCTGTCCGACCGGCGCGCTGATGCCCGCCACGGTGGTCGATGCCCAGCAACAGGGCGACAGCAAGGATTTCGACAAAGAGGTGAACTCTGTCTGCCCTTTCTGCGGTGTCGGCTGTCAGGTCAGCCTCAAGATCAAGGACGGCAAGATCCGCAATGTCGAGGGTATCAACGGCCCCGCAAACGAAGGTCGCCTCTGCGTCAAGGGCCGGTTCGGCTTTGATTACATCCACCACCCGCACCGCCTGACCAAACCGCTGATCCGTCGCGCCGATGCGCCGGAAAAGGGGTTGAACGTCGACCCCGGCAATGTGCTGACCCATTTCCGCGAAGCGACGTGGGACGAGGCGTTGGAGTTCGCTGCCAAAGGGTTGGTCGATCTGCGCTCATTTTACGGCGGTCATGCTGTGGCCGGTTTCGGGTCTGCCAAATGCACCAACGAAGAGGCGTATCTGTTTCAAAAGTTGATCCGTCAGGGGTTCAAGCACAACAACGTCGACCATTGCACACGGCTGTGCCACGCCTCGTCGGTCGCGGCCCTGCAGGAAAACGTTGGATCGGGCGCCGTCACAGCCAGTTTCAACGAGATCGAGAATGCCGATCTGGCGATTGTCATCGGTGCCAACCCGGTCGAGAATCACCCGGTCGCCGCCACTTTTTTCAAGCAGTTCGCCAAGCGTGGCGGCAAGCTGATCATCATGGATCCGCGTGGGGTTGGCCTCAAACGCCACGCAGACCATATGTTGCAATTCCGTCCCGGTACGGATGTCGCGCTGCTCAACGCAATCATGCACGTGATTGTCGAGGAAAAGCTTTATGATCGGCAGTATATCGAGGGCTTCACCGAAGGCTTCTTTGAGTTCCGCGACCATATCAGGGCCTTTGCGCCCGAGCGTATGGCCGAGCTGTGCGGCATTCCCGCCGAGACGATCCGCCAGGTCGCACGCGAATATGCGGGCGCGTCGCGGGCAATGATCTTTTGGGGGATGGGCGTCAGTCAGCACATCCACGGCACTGATAATGCGCGCTGCCTGATTTCTCTGGCGCTGCTCTGCGGTCAGGTCGGGCGGCCGGGCACCGGTCTGCATCCGCTGCGTGGACAAAATAACGTGCAAGGTGCGTCCGATGCCGGGCTGATCCCGCAGGTGATGCCGGACTATCAGTCGGTCACGGACCCTGCCGTGCGCGACCTCTTCCGTCACATCTGGCAGGGCACAGAGATCGAGGATCATCCGGGCCTCACTGTGGTCGAAATCATCGACGCGATGTATCGCGGCGAAATCAAGGGCATGTATGTCATGGGGGAAAACCCCGCCATGTCCGACCCGGATGTAGAACACGCCCGCAAAGCGCTGGCGCATCTGGACCACCTTGTGGTGCAGGACATCTTTCTGACCGAAACCGCGATGTTTGCCGATGTGATCCTGCCCAGCTCGGCCTTTCCCGAGAAGTCCGGAACCGTGACCAACACCAACCGTACCGTGCAGATGGCGCGCAAGGCCGTGCCGCCACCGGGCGAGGCGCGCGAAGACTGGCAGATCACGATTGATCTGGCGCGGCGTATCGGCCTTGATTGGGATTACGACGATCCGCGCGAAGTGTTTGACGAAATGAAGATGTCGATGCGGTCGCTGCATCACATCACCTGGAACCGTCTGATGGGTGAAGGGGCCGTGACCTATCCCTGTACTGGTCCCGACGATCCGGGCCAGTCAGTGGTCTTTGGCGATGGCTTTCCGCGCCGCGCTGGGCGGGCCAAGTTCACGCCCGCGCGCGTCACACCACCCGCTGAGATGCCGGATGAACGGTTCCCGATGATCCTGACCACCGGTCGTCAGTTGGAACATTGGCACACCGGGTCGATGACGCGGCGCGCGTCGGTGCTGGACGCGGTCGAGCCCGAGGCGAACTGTTCGCTGCATCCCAGCACCCTGCGCAAGCTGGGGGTCGCGCCGGGCGGTCATGTGCGTCTGACGACACGGCGCGGATCGCTCGAAGTGATGGCACGGTCCGACCGGGCGGTATCGCCCGACATGGTGTTCCTGCCATTTGCCTATGTCGAAGCGGCCGCCAATATCCTGACCAACCCGGCGCTGGATCCTTATGGCAAGATCCCCGAGTTCAAATTCTCGGCGGTGAAAGTGGAACGGGTCGTCGAAGCAGACGAGGTCGCGGCGGAGTAAGGCGTCCGCAGGGGCAAAGTGTCTCCTGCCACGATACTCCCTTGTCTAGAAGCTGCGCGATTGGTCACAAGCGCCCCTTGGCAGGGCTGCGTGACAGGCTCATTATTGCGCGTATGTCCAAGGCGATTTTCATCCAGAATTCTGACTCGATCTACGCGGATCGACCGGGCGAAGTTTATAATTTCCCCAAAATGTACCTTGAGCAAGTACGTGAAACGATTGGCGATTGGGTAATTTTCTATGAGAGCGGAAAGGGCGCATTTGGTTATGTGGCGGTTCAGAAAGTCGCCGATGTTATCGAGGATCCTTCTCGTGCAGGCTGGTATTTTGCGGTCATGGACCGGTCAACACTATGGGGATTCGAGAGGGTCGTGCCAAGGCTGGACCCCGTCGGGCTGACCTTTGAAAGCATGTTGCGCGATGTCACAGGCAAGCCGTTCCGGGCAGGGGCAAACACGCTGGCGGTGCGCCGTTTGCCGGACACGGAATTTGCCGCGATCATTAACGCGGGTTTGCGTCCGCTCGACATGCCTGTCACGTTTCCCCGCACCGGGCCGCTGCCCGTGTCTGCGTCGACGGGTTTTGCCGAACCTGGCACGATCTTTGACGATGCTCCGGTCGATTATGCGCGTAGGGATGTGCTGGCGTCGCGGAAATATCGGGACGCTTCGTTCGCGCGGCAGGTCAAGGCGGCCTACGCCGGGCGCTGTGCCATTTCGGGATTGTCGCTGACCAATGGCTATGGGCGGCCCGAGGTTGAGGCGGCGCACATACGCCCAGTCAGCGACGGGGGGGCCGATGTTGTGCGCAACGGTCTGGCGCTGTCGGGCACACTGCACTGGATGTTCGATCGCGGACTGATCTCGGTTTCCGAGGATCACCGTATCCTCGTGTCACACAATAAGGTTCCAGTTGAAACGGTTCGTCGTCTGCTGGCGCCGGAACAGCGTTTGTTACTGCCCGAAGATCCGAGGCACCGGCCACATCCCGACTATCTGAGCTATCATCGCGAACATATTTTTGGGCAAGTGCACTGATGCAGGTCAACCGCGGCCTTTTCAGATAGGTATCCTTTGGCTTAGTCTTAAATAAAACGATGGCTGAGGGGCTGGAATGGATCCGATTGCACTGGTGTTTTATGCGTTGGTCTGCGGCGGGCTGGGATGGGCCGGGCCACGATTGGGGCGGGCGCCGGTGCGGTTCGCTATCGGGGTGATTGTGGGGATCTTTGCGGTGACGGTTTTGCCGCTGTTGCGCCAGATGATCGGCTGAAACCCGCCGGATTGCGCAACGGGGCGCGGAACAGGATCGGCGGTGGCGGTGTTTCCTTGTCGGGTCATGTGACCCAAGGAGGAAAGATCGATGCAGACCACAAACCTGACCGTCGTCCCCGCGCCGGCAACCAACCCGCAGATCGTTGCCTTGCAAGAGGTGCTGTCGCGCACCGTCGACGCCCGCGCAGGATTCGACGCCATGGTCGACAAGGCCGCGCCGGGATTCCGCAGCACCGCTCTCAAGTTTCGCGAGACGCATTACCAGCATACCGACCGGCTGGCCGCGATCCTGACAGCGCTGGGCGCTGAACCGGACACCGATGGTGGCGTGATGGCGACGGTGAACAAGGCGGCAGTTGTGACTCGTTCGCTGTTCGAGGAAATCGACGCCGATGTGATGGGCAGCATCCGCGAGAACGAGGCCGAGGTGCTCAACGGCTTTGATGCGGCGCTGACCTATCTTCCCGAAGGGCACCATCATCGGGACGTCAGTGCGATGCGCGGTGAATTGCAGGATTTGCTGGACGATACGCGGCAGATCGGCTGACTCCTCTCAGGACCAGGTGACGTCGCCCAGAAACAGATAGCCCGCGTCGTAGATCGTCTTGATCGGGCGCGGGTTTTTCGGGTCTACGCGCAGCTTGGAATGCAACCGCGAGATCCGCGCATCCATTGCTCGATCAAAGCTGTCCCCGGTCGCCCCCCCCTCAGATTTTCCTGCATGAACGCGCGCGAGATCATGCGGTTCGGGCTTTGCAGGAACAGCCGCAGACCTCGCCTTGGGCATGGGAAAACGGTGTCTCGGTGCCGGTTGCATTTTGCCGCTGGCCGCGCAGGCGGGCGCGAATGCGCGCAGATCCTTGTCACGCCAAGAGACGCACAGATACGGCTAGCATCCCCATGACCCGGCACAAAGGGTCGGGGAGGAGCTGGTACAATGCGTAAGAGCTGGTACAATGCGTAAGAATTGGGAAATGATCAGGAAAAAGTTGACCGCCACGCTGGACCCTGTCCAAATGGATTCAGAATCGCGCAACAGCGATCATCGTCCGAAAACGGACACAGAAGGATCGTCTGGATACCGGGCATCTGGGAGGAGACAACTTGGCGTATATGTCCGAGGGCACAGAGGGCCTGCGGTCGATTCCGGCGCTGTTGCGGCGCAATGCGATGTTGCACGGCACTGCGTCGGCCTATCGCGAAAAGGAGTACGGCATCTGGCAGACCTGGACTTGGGCCCAGACCCAGAGCGAGGTCGAGGCGCTGGCGCTGGGGTTGTTGCAGATGGGGGTGGCGCCCGGCGATTTTATCGCTGTGGTCGGGCGCAACCGTCCCTATCTGTATTGGTCGATGGCGGCGGCACAAATGGTGGGGGCCGTGCCTGTGCCGCTCTATCAGGACGCCTCTGCCGAAGAGATGACCTATGTGCTGGAACATTGCGGTGCCCGGATCGTCATCGCCGCCGATCAGGAGCAGGTCGACAAGGTGATCGAAGTGCAGGATGCGCTGCCGCAGTTCGAACAGATGATCTGCCTCGACCCGCGTGGGTTGCGGAAATACGATCATTCGCATCTGCATGACTATCGTCAGGTACAGGAACAAGGTCGCGTGGCCCGCGCAAAACTCGAGCCAGAGCTGAACCGGCGACGCGATCGGCTGGGCTACGACGACATCTGTGTGATGCTTTATACCAGCGGAACGACGGGTAAGCCCAAGGGCGTGGTGCTGTCCAACCGCAACATCATTGAGACGGCGAAGGCGTCGTCGGAATTTGACCATTTAAAGGTCGGCGAAGAGGTGTTGGCCTATCTGCCGATGGCCTGGGTCGGGGATTTTATCTTTTCCATCGGGCAGGCCTATTGGACGGGGTTCTGCGTCAACTGCCCCGAAAGCGCCGAGACGATGATGACGGATCTGCGCGAGATTGCGCCGTCTTATTACTTTGCGCCGCCGCGCGTCTTTGAGACGCAGCTGACCAGCATCATGATCCGGATGGAGGATGCGGGGGCGTTCAAGCAGTGGATGTTCCGGTCCTTTATGGAGCATGCCCGTAAGGTTGGGCCAAGCCTCTTGGACGGGGCCACAGTCGGGGTAATGGACGGTTTGAAATACCGGCTGGGCGAATTTCTGATTTTTGGTCCGCTCAAGAACACGCTTGGTCTGAGCCGGGTGCGCGTCGGCTATACCGCCGGTGAGGCGATCGGGCCGGAAATCTTTGATTTCTATCGGGCGCTGGGGATCAATCTGAAACAGCTTTATGGACAGACAGAAGCATCGGTGTTCATCACCCAGCAACCTGACGGGCAGGTGCGGTCGGATACCGTAGGGGTGCCGTCGCCGGGGGTCGAGATCCGCATCGCGGAGAATGGCGAGGTATTTTACCGCTCGCCCGGCGTTTTTGTGGAGTATTATAAAAACGCCGACAGCACGGCGGACACCAAGGATGCCGAGGGCTGGGTCGCGACGGGGGATGCGGGCTTTATCGAGGAAAGTTCCGGCCATCTGCGGATCATTGACCGGGCGAAGGACGTGGGCGCGATGGCGGATGGTGCGCTGTTTGCGCCAAAATACGTTGAAAACAAGCTGAAATTCTATCCCAATATTCTGGAAGCCGTGGTGATGGGGGCGGGGCGCGATCATTGCTGCGCCTTTCTCAACATTGACCTGACGGCTGTGGGCAACTGGGCCGAACGCAACAACATCGCCTATGCGTCTTATCAGGAGCTTGCGGGGCATCCGCAGGTGCTGGATGCGATTCAGGGCCATGTGGAAGAGGTTAACGCCAGCGTGGCGCAGGATCAGATGTTGTCGGGCTGTCAGATCCACCGCTTTCTTGTGCTGCACAAGGAGTTGGATGCGGATGACGGCGAGTTGACCCGAACCCGCAAGGTGCGGCGCAAGATCATTGGCGAGAAGTTCGGGGATCTGGTGTCGGCGCTCTTTGGTGGGGCGGACAATGTCTATACCGAGACCGAAGTGACCTATGAGGACGGACGCAAGGGCCTGATCAAGGCGACGCTGATGATCCGCGATGCAAAGGTCATGCCGGTCGCGCCGCGCCTGATGGCTGCGCAATGACGGGGACGCGCGCCTGCCGGCGACGCCCCACCCGCCATCCCGTGGGGGATTTGATGTTTCCGTTCGTTCGGGTTGCGCGTTCGGATTTGCGTATTTTGGAAGAGAAGAAATGCGGATGAAGGATACCGGGGGATACGTCACCGCGGATGGTCGTCAAATTGGCGGCAGGTTGATGGAGATGCACAACATCACCCTGCGGTTTGGCGGGTTGGTGGCGATTGAGGACATCTCGTTCGATATTCACGAGGGGGAGATCCGCGCCATCATCGGTCCCAACGGGGCGGGCAAATCGTCGATGCTGAACATCATCTCGGGGTTTTACACGCCAAGCGAGGGGGAGGTTTGGTACAAGGGCGCCCGTCGTCCGGCGATGAAACCTTATGAGGTGGCACGGATGGGTGTCGCGCGGACGTTCCAGAATATCGCATTGTTTGAGGGTATGACTGTGTTGGACAACGTCATGACCGGGCGGCTGACCCATATGCACGCGGGGATTCTGTCGCAGGCGATGTGGTGGGGCAAGGCGCGTGACGAAGAGTTGGCCAATCGCGAGGTGGTCGAAAAGGTGATTGATTTCCTTGAGATCCAGAGCATTCGCAAGACGCCGGTCGGTCGGTTGCCGTATGGTTTGAAAAAACGGGTGGAGTTGGCGCGGGCTTTGGCGGCTGAGCCGTCGATCCTGCTGTTGGACGAGCCGATGGCTGGAATGAATGTTGAAGAGAAGGAAGACATGAGCCGCTTTATCCTCGATGTGAATGACGAATTTGGCACCACCATTGCGCTGATCGAGCATGACATGGGGGTGGTGATGGATATCAGCGACCGCGTTGTGGTGATGGATTACGGCAAGAAGATCGGCGATGGCACGCCCGATGAGGTGCGTGCCAATCAGGATGTGATCGACGCCTATCTTGGGGTGGCACATTGACGGTTGAGGAGACGACATGCTGAACGACATTTTCATCCAACCGTTTGCCGATATGTTCGCGGCGCCGGATTTCCTGTTGCAGGTTCTGTGGGAGGGATTGGTTTCGGGCATCCTGTATGCGCTGATCGCGCTGGGGTTTGTACTGATCTACCGCTCGTCGCGCATTTTCAACTTTGCACAGGGGATCATGGTGGTCTTTGCCGCGCTGACGCTGGTGGGCCTGCACGCGAAGGGGGTGCCTGCCTGGATTTCGGTGGTGTTGACGCTGGCGGTGATGTTCGGGCTGGCCGTAAGTATTGAACGGGTGGTGCTGCGTCCGCTGGTGGGGCAGCCGGATATCATTCTGTTCATGGCGACGATCGGGATTACGCTGTTTCTGATTGGACTGGGTGAGATCATCTTTGGTGGTGAGAACAAGGTGATGATCACCGAAGAGTTGGGCATTCCGACCGGCTCTGTTGTTTTGGAGCCATGGGGTGGGCTGCTGATCTTGGAGCAGAAGGATATCACTGCCGTTGCGGTGGCGGCGCTGCTGGTGGTGGCCCTCCTGCTGTTCCTGAACAAGACGCGGATGGGGCGGGCGATCCGCGCGCTGGGCGACGACCATCAGGCAGCCCTGTCGGTGGGCATCTCGCTCCAGACGATCTGGGTGCTGGTGTGGTTCATCGCCGGGATCATCGCGCTGGTTACGGGGGTTGCGTGGGGCGCGCGGGCCGGTGTCAGCTTTGCGTTGGAGGTGATTGCCTACAAGGCGTTGCCGGTGCTGATGCTGGGCGGTCTGGAGAGCATCACCGGTGCGATCATTGGCGGGTTGATGATCGGGATGCTGGAAAAGCTGTTCGAGATTTATTGGGGACAGCCGCTGTTGGGCGGCAATACCGAGACCTGGTTCGCCTTTGTTCTTGCCTTGATTGTGCTGTTGTTCCGGCCGCAGGGGCTGTTCGGGGAGAAGATCATCGAGCGGGTGTAAGGGGGCTTTGCCGATTGCACCGATGGTTCTGAGGGGCATGTCGGGACGCCCGCGGCGGGCGCGTATTTGAGAAGAGAAGAAGATCAAGGAGCCCTTTGGGGCGGTGGGGGAGAGAGACGCGGATGCTGTACAGAACGGCGGGACAATTCAAGACCAGCTACAAGTCGGATCAGGCTCTGTTTCCGGTTCGCCAGGATGCGGTGTTGTTGGGGATTATCCTGGTTTTTGCCTGGGTGATTTTTCCGTTGTTGGCGAGTGAGTTCGCCTTTCAGACCTTGCTGATCCCGATCCTGATCTATGCGCTGGCGGCGATGGGATTGAATCTCCTGACGGGTTATGCCGGGCAGCTTTCGCTAGGAACGGCGGCGTTCATGGGTGTGGGCGCCTATGCGTGTTACAAGATGGTGACGCTGATGCCCTGGATGAACCCGCTGGTGGCGATCTTGTTGTCGGGGGTGTTCAGCGCCGGGGTTGGCGTCGCCTTTGGCATCCCCAGCTTGCGGATCAAGGGGTTCTATCTGGCGATTGCCACGCTGGCGGCGCAATTTTTCCTTGTATGGCTGTTCGAGAAATGGGCCTGGCTTTATAATTACAATGCTTCGGGGGCCATTCAGGTGCCGAACCTGAAGATGTTCGGCGTCTACATCGCTGGACCGCAGGCCAGTTCCGTCACCCAGTATTTTGTCGTGCTGGGGATCGTTAGCCTGATGACGGTGCTTTGCATTAACCTGACACGCGGTACGTTGGGGCGGACGTGGAAGGCGACGCGCGACATGGATATCGCCGCCGAGCTGATCGGCATCAACCTGATGAAATCCAAGCTGACCGCCTTTATGGTGTCATCCTATATTGTTGGCGTTGCGGGGGCGCTGTTCGTCTTTATGTGGCGCGGTGCGGCGGAACCGAATCTGTTTGATATCCCGCTGTCGTTTCGCATCCTCTTTATCGCGATTATTGGCGGGCTGGGGTCGATCCTGGGCAATTATCTGGGCGCCATTCTGATTGTCGGGTTGCCGGTGGTCCTGGGCACGCTGCCGCAGGCGTTGGGTATTCCGGTTTCCTCGGCCATGGTCGAGCATCTGAATGTGATGATAGTCGGCGGGCTGATCGTCTTTTTCCTGATTATCGAGCCGCATGGATTGGCGCGTCTTTGGGCGCTTATCCGGGAGAAGCTCATTATCTGGCCATTCCCGCATTAGCGGTGGCCGAACAAGATCCTGCCCCAGGCGGGGCAAGACGCATCAATGGGAGGAACTTTGATGAGACACTTTGCGAAATTGGCAGCTGTGGCAGCCATGGGCGCCGTGATCGGGTCGTCCACTGCGGCTCAGGAACTCTATACGCCGAACCTTAGCTACCGGACGGGGCCATTTGCGGCGACTGGTATCCCGCTGATGAACGGCCAGCGCGATTATATGCTGATGCTGAACGCGCGCGACGGCGGCATCGGCGGGGTGCCGGTGAATTTCGAGGAATGCGAGACTGGGTATTCCACTGAAAAGGGTGTGGAATGTTATGAAAAGACCAAAGGGGCAGCGTTGGTGACGCAACCCTGGTCAACCGGCATCACGCTGCAGGTGTTGCCTAAGACCAATGTTGACGAAATACCAATCCTCGCGCCCGGCTATGGGTTCAGTCCGATGGCCGATGGCAAGGTGTTTCAGTGGGCGTTCAACACACCGGCGTCGTATTGGGATGCTGCCAGCATGATCTTGCAATATCTTGAGACAGAAGGCGATCTTAAGGGCAAGAAGATCGCGTTCCTGCACCTTGATCATCCGTTCGGCAAAGAGCCGCTGCCGCTGATGGAGAAAAAGGCTGCTGAGCTTGGGTTTGAGCTGTTGCCGATTCCGGTCGGGCTCAAGGAGATGCAGAACCAGTCGGCGCAGTGGTTGCAGATCCGCCGCGAACGCCCGGATTATGTCGTGATGTGGGGTTGGGGCGCGATGAACGCCGGCGCCATTACCGAAGCGGTCAAGACCCGGTTCCCGATGGAGAACATGGTTGGCGTCTGGTGGTCGGGGCATGACGCCGATCTCAAGATCGTTGGTGAGGATGGCAAGGGCTACAAGTCGATCAGCTTTAGCTATCCGGTTCTGGACGCGCCGGTGATGGCGGATATCAAGAAACATGTGGTGGACGCGGGCGACACCCTGTCCAACGAAGAGGAAATGCAGGGCGTGTTCTATTCGCGCGGGCTGGTGATTTCGATGATCCTGGCCGAGGGGATCAAGGCCGCGCAGGACCACACCGGAAAGGCCGAGATTTCGCCGGGGGATCTGCGCTGGGGTCTTGAAAACCTGAACCTCACCGATGAACGTCTGGCCGAGCTGGGTATGACCGGCATGGTGCCGCCGTTCCAGACCACCTGCGCCAATCACACCGGGCATTCCGGAGGCTGGATGCTGGAATGGGATGGTGCAAAGTTCGTCAAGGTCAGTGAGCTTATGATGGCTGAGGCGGATGCGATCACGCCGCTGGAGGCTCAGGAGGCGGCTGAGTACGCCGTCGCAAACGAACCATGGGCCGTGTCCGAGACATGCGACGCGGATAGCTAAGGCGGGCCATCTCCGGCGGCGGTTTTGCGTCGCCGCCGGGGTATTTGCGTATTTTAAAGAGAAGAAGAGCCATGCTGGACGCTGCCCCCACCCGCGACGCGCTGCTTGAGGTCAACAATATCGAGGTGATCTATAATCACGTGATTCTTGTCCTCAAGGGGGTGTCGCTGTCGGTGCCCAAGGGCGGGATCACGGCGCTGTTGGGGGGGAATGGCGCGGGCAAGACGACCACGCTCAAGGCAATTTCCAATCTGTTGAAGTCGGAGCGGGGAGAGGTGACCAAGGGGTCGATCCTGTACAAGGGCGAAACGGTGCAGGGGCGCGACCCCGCCGAGTTGGTCCGCAAAGGCGTGATTCAGGTGATGGAGGGGCGCCATTGTTTCCAACATCTGACGATTGAGGAGAATCTGCTGACCGGGGCTTATACACGGCGCGACGGCAAGGCGGCAGTCGAGGCGGATCTGCAGATGGTATACGAATATTTTCCGCGTTTGCGGGAGCGGCGCAGATCGCAAGCAGGCTATACCAGCGGCGGCGAGCAGCAGATGTGCGCCATAGGTCGCGCGCTGATGTCACGCCCCGAGATGATTTTGCTGGACGAGCCGTCGATGGGCCTTGCGCCGCAACTGGTCGAGCAGATTTTCGAGATCGTGCGGTCGGTGAACGAAAATGAGGGGGTATCGTTTCTGTTGGCCGAACAGAATACCAATGTGGCTTTGCGGTTTGCGCATACAGGATACATTCTGGAATCCGGTCGGGTGGTGATGGAGGGTCTGGCCGCGGATCTGCGCGAGAATCCAGACGTGAAGGAATTCTATCTGGGCATGTCGGACGAGGGGCGGAAATCATTCCGCGACGTGCGCAGTTATCGCCGCCGCAAGCGTTGGCTGGCGTGATCCCCTGTAACCAAGAGGGTTTGAGATGGGACGTATCGTGACTGTAGGTGCGGCACTGGTTGCTGCGGTGATTTTGGCACTGCCTGCGGGCGCTCAGGATCTGATCGAGCGGACTGAACTTAGCCGTAAGCCGCTGTCAGGGTCGGACGTGATGGAGGTTGTGCTGGCCAAGCTGGTGATTCATCCGGGTGGCTATATCCCGAAGCACACCCACCCGGGGGACGAAAACTCGGTCGTGGCGGTGGGCGGGCAGGTGATCCTGCCTAATGGCAAAGAGGTGCCCTTTGCCGCTGATACGCCTCTGAATTTTGCCGAGGGAGTCGTGCATGGTGGGCTGACCGTGGCGGGCGACATGCCGATCACGATTTACACCACCCACATCGTGGACAAGACCAAGCCGTTTCAAACACTCGCCGAATAAGCGGTGGCACGGCGCAAGGAGAGCAGGACATGACGGGCTATTTCGATGCGCTGGAAACACGCAGCGTGGATGAACGGGTTGCAGCACTGGCCACAGCGTTGCCGCTGCAGATTGCCCGCGCGCAGGGTTTGCCGGGGTACGCTGGGATGCTGGGCGGCATCGACCCGGCTGCTGTTACGAACGCTCAGGCGCTGGCTGCTTTGCCGGTGCTGCGCAAGTCGGCGCTTGGGGCGGCGCAGGGCGAGGCAGCGCCGTTTGGGGGCTTTGCAACGCGGGGGCCGTCCGGGTTTGCGCATGTGTTCCAGTCTCCGGGGCCGATTTATGAACCCGGCGGGACCGAGCACGACTGGTGGCGCATGGGCCGGTTCCTGCATGCTTGCGGCATCGGGCCGGGTGATATCGTGCAGAACTGCTTTGGCTACCATCTGACGCCGGCCGGGATGATCTTTGAGAGCGGCGCGCGCGCGGTCGGGGCGGCGGTGTTGCCTGCGGGCACGGGACAGACCGAATTGCAGGTCCGTGCAGCTGCGGATGTCGGTGTGACGGCCTATGCCGGGACGCCGGATTACCTCAAGCTGATCCTAGAAAAAGCCGATGAGATGGGGCTGACTTTGGGCATCACCCGTGCCGCCGTGGGGGGCGGCGCGCTGTTCCCGTCGCTGCGGGAGTATTACGCCGGGCGGGGTATCGCCTGCCTGCAATGTTATGCCACAGCCGATCTGGGTAGCATCGCCTACGAGAGTGAGGCGATGGAGGGGATGATCCTTGACGAGCATGTAATCGTCGAGATTGTGACCCCCGGCACCGGCGATCCTGTCCCCGAGGGCGAGGTGGGCGAAGTTGTGGTCACGACCCTCAATCCCGATTATCCGCTGATCCGCTTTGCCACCGGGGACATGAGTGCGGTCCTGCCGGGGATCAGCCCCTGTGGCCGCACCAACACCCGGATCAAGGGGTGGATGGGGCGCGCCGATCAGACCACCAAGATCAAGGGCATGTTTGTGCGCCCTGAACAGGTCGCCGCCCTTGTGGCCCGTCACGCAACTGTGCAGCGTGCCCGTGTGGTGGCCATCCGTCAGGGCGATATGGATGTGATGACCGTACAGCTTGAATCCGCAGCTGACGATATTCCGGGGATTGAGGCCAGCGTGGCTGAGTTGCTCAAGCTCAAGGGTACGGTCGAGATTGTTGCCCCGGGCACCCTGCCGCGCGATGGTTTGGTGATCGAGGATGCGCGACGCTACGACTAAGGCGGACCTTTCGCCCCTTTCGCGCGTTGTGCCTGACATAACTAGAAAAGGGAGTGTTCACGATGACCAGATTTCTCAGAGGCAGCGTTGGCTGTTTGGCGCTGACGCTTGCCCTTGGTACCGATGCCGCGGCGCAAAGCGAGGCGCTGATTGTCGGCAACAGCCGCTATTCGATGCTGGATGTGTTTGGTGGCGGCGCGGATGTGATGGACGCCACTGCCCCGCTAGAGGCGCAGGGGTTTGACGTGGTGCAGTTGGGCGAAGGCACAGCCACGCAGATGCGTCAGGCGCTGGGCCGATTTGTCGCTGGACTGGATGACGGGACCGAACGGGTTGCAGTGATCCTTGCCGGTCGGTTCGCGCATTCCGCGACCGACAGCTATCTTCTGCCGGTCGAGCTGGCCAGCCCGCTGGACGAAGCGGCGGTGATGGGTGACGCACTGTCGCTGTCGTCGGTGATGGGTCTTTTGGCGGCTTATCCCGGGCAGTCACTGCTCATGCTGGGGGAAAGTGACAGTGATGTTCTGGATAGTCGGTTCCTGAGCGGAGGCCTTGGCGCGTTTGAGGTGCCGCAGGGCGTGACGGTGATTCGCGGTGACGGGTCCGATCTGGGCCGCTTTGCCCGACGTGAACTGGTGAAGCCGGGCGCAGAGGTACTGGGTGCCGCGCGCGAGGCTGGGTTGATCGTGAATGGATACGCGCCGGGTGGCTATGTCTTTGTCCCGGTGGCAGAGCGTGAGACCTCGGCGCCCGCACCGCAGGCCCCGACGCAGGTCGTCGATGGCACCGGGGATGAACGGCTGTGGGAAACCACCCGCGCGCGCGATGATGTGTCTGGCTATCGCACCTACCTCCAGGCCTTTCCTAACGGGGCACATGCCGCCGAGGCTCGTGATCTGGTCGCCGCAATCGAGTCCGAGCCGTTCCGTTCCGAGCGGTTGGCCGAAGAGGCGCTGAGCCTGAACCGCGAGGCCCGTCGCGAAATCCAGCGCGATCTGTCGTTGTTGGACTACAATACGCGCGGTATCGACGGGTTGTTTGGGCCCGGTACGCGCGGCGCGGTCAAGGCATGGCAGGCCAGCAACGGGTTTGACCAATCCGGCTATCTTGAACGTGAGCAGATCACCCGGCTTGACGCGCAGGCCGAACGCCGCGCCGCCGAGCTTGAGCAAGAGGCCAAAGCCCGTCAGGCCGAATTGGAGCGCCTTGACCGCGCCTATTGGGACGAAACCGGATCACGCGGCGATGCGCCGGGGCTGCGCGCCTATCTTGGGCGTTACCCGGACGGCGTCTTTGCCGAAGTGGCGCAGGAGCGGCTGGAGGTATTTGAGGAAGAGCAGCGCGCGCAAGCCGCGGGTCGTGATCGCGAGGCGTGGGATCAGGCACGGCAGGGTGGCAGTGTCGGCGATTTCCAGGCCTATCTGACGGCGTTTCCGCAGGGTGCCTTTGCTGGTCAGGCCCAGGCCGAAATCGACGCGCTGCAGCAACCGTCCCAAGAACAGGAACTGATTGCGCGGGGTGAGGCGGCTGAGGCTGCGCTGAACCTGAACAATGCCGCCCGACGGATTGCCGAAGACCGCCTGAAGGCGTTGGGCCTGAAGCCCGGCAATGTTGATGGCGAGTTTGACGACAAGACCCGCCGCGCCATTCGCCGCTATCAAGAGGCGCGCCAGTTGCAGGTGACCGGGTATCTCGACCAGAGCACGGTGGTGCGGCTGCTGGCGGATTCGCTGCTGCGTTGACTGGATGTCGCGCTTGATCGGTCCGCTCGGCCGGTCAAATCGGTGCAAGTGGTGCGCATGGGGCGAGGTGATAGATGGACGATAGCGACGACACAGGTGGAACCCCGCCCTGTTTTGCCGATGAGATGGTGGGTGGTTACGCGATCGACGCGGCAACCAGGCGCGATCTTGACCGCTTTCGCCGGGCCGAGCGCAGTCGGCTTTATGATCTGCGCCGAGGAATGACATCGGTGGACCGGACGGCGCAGACGAACAGGGTTTACGCAGGGCTGGACGCGCTGTTGCCGAATGCTTCGGGACTGGTGATCGCAGCGTACTGGCCGATTCGCGGCGAGCTGGATTTGCGCCCGTGGATGAAAGCGATGTCCGCCCGTGGGGCAAATCTGGCGTTGCCAGTGGTGGTTCAGCGGGGCGCACCGGTTTCGTTTCACCGCTGGACGCCGGGATGCCGCATGATGCGCGGGGACTGGAGCATTCCGGTGCCAGCGGACCCGCAGGCTGTGCGTCCAGATGTGGTGATTGTACCGCTGCTCGGGGTTGATGAGGCGCAGTTCAGGCTGGGCAACGGCGGCGGGTACTATGATATGACGCTCGCCGCCAGCGATCCGTTGCCACACACAATTGCCGTGGGTCAGGATTTCTGCCGGATTCCGACAATCTTTCCCCAAGGCTGGGATATCAGGATGCAGACCGTGCTGCTGGGGGACGGATCGTGCCGCACATAGTCCGGCAGCGACGGCGTGCTGTAACCAGCAGCGCCATTTAGGCTGGTGATTCGGGGCGGGCATTTGTCGCGATCCCGCCCGGCAGCTTTGGATATCACGCATGGCCGAAACGAAAAAAGCCACCCGGCAAGGGGTGGCTTGATCGCATAACCCGTCGCCTGGACAGGTTCAGCCCTGGCGGGCTTTGAACCGGGGCTGCGTCTTGTTGATGATATAGACGCGGCCCTTGCGGCGCACAACGCGGCAGTCGCGGTGGCGGCTCTTGAGCGAGCGGAGCGAGTTTTTGACCTTCATGGTGGTCTCTCCTCTTGGCGCGGCGCGCGAGCGCCTGACTTGTTGCGTTTAATCTCGGACATCTTGTCCGGGATTGGTGATCTCATGGTGGGCGGTACAAGGTTCGAACTTGTGACCCCTTCGATGTCAACGAAGTGCTCTACCGCTGAGCTAACCGCCCATGCCCGTCACGTTCGCCTGCCCCGTAAACAAACGGGGCGCGGAAAGCCGCGCCGGTTCGCGTGCTATAAAAGGAGTCGCAGGAAGGATCAAGGGCTTTTGGCATTGCAATAAATAGCGTTATGCTACCGTCAAGAGGAGCGCAAATGCCAAAGGTCGCCTACCACCTTTACCGTCCAGACGCACTAACCTCGCGTGTGGTCTTTGCATCGCCGCACAGTGGACGCGACTACCCGTGGTCCTTTCTGCGACACACATTGCTGGACGATCATTCGATCCGCTCGTCCGAAGATGCCTATGTTGACAGGCTGTTTGATTGCGCGCCGCAGTTTGGCGCGCCTTTTCTCAAGGCTGGTGCACCGCGCGCCTTTCTTGATCTCAACCGCAGCGCGGACGAACTGGACCCCGCGCTGATCGACGGGGTACGGCGCAGCAGCCACAATCCCAGAGTCGCCAGCGGGCTGGGTGTGGTGCCGCGTGTGGTGGCCAATGGCCGTGCGATCTATCGCGGCAAGCTGCCAATGAGCGAGGCCGAGCGGCGAATCAGTGGCTACTGGCGACCATATCACGCCCAGCTCGAAGATTTGCTGACCCAGGCGCACAGGACCTTTGGCGAGGCGATACTACTGGATTGTCACTCCATGCCGCACGAGGCGGTGGACGGCGTTGCGCGCTCGGGCGTGCGACGGCCGGATATTGTGCTGGGCGACAGGTTCGGCGCGTCAGCGGGTATGGCGATCGTTGATTTTATCGAAGCGGCGTTTTCGGACGCCGGTCTGGTGGTCGCGCGCAATGCACCTTTTGCGGGGGCCTACACCACTCAGGCTTACGGTCGTCCGTCACGCGGGCAGCATGCCGTCCAGATCGAGATTGATCGCGCCATCTATATGGACGAGGTCGCGATTCGCCCAAATGATAACTTTCATGCCTTCCGGCGACTTCTGCGCGGCGTGATTTCTGAGATTGCTTCAATCGGGAATGAAGATCAGCAGCTGGCGGCGGAATAGATCCGTTGACCTAAAGCACCCGGTCCAGTGCGGCATCAAGCAGGGCATGATCTGCGATCACCAGCCGCACCGGCAGCGTCAGGACTTTTGATCGAAAACTGTCGGGCAGGCGGACCGCGTCCTTTTCAGTGGTGACAAGCTGAGCGAACAGCAGGCGTGACTCGTTCTCCAGCCGGGTCATCAGAGCGGGTGTCAGCGGCTGATGATCGTCCAGCGCCTCGGTCCGGATCAGATCGGCCCCCAGTCCGCGCAGAGTGGCAAAGAACTTTTGCGGATGGCCGATGCCGGCAAAGGCCAGTGTACGCAGTCCATGCCAATCCATACCGGTCTGCAACGGTTCAAGCGCGCCAGTCAGATGCGGCAGGGTCAGCATCGGCCCCCAAAGGTTGGCAAAGCGCGTCTGCGCCTGCGCTGCGCCTATCGACAGCAGCAGGTCGGCGCGGGCCAGCCCCGTCGCGACAGGTTCGCGCAGCGGGCCGGCTGGCAGGCAGCGCCCATTGCCGAAACCCGCGACCGCATCCACCACAACCAGCGACAGATCCTGCTGCAACGCCGGATTCTGGAACCCATCGTCAAGCACGATAACCTGCGCCCCCGCGGCGACGGCAGCTTGTGCCCCTGCGGCACGGTCACGCGCAATCCAGGTCGGTGCAAAGGCGGCGAGCAGCAGCGGTTCGTCCCCGACCTGCGCCGCATCGTGGCGCGTGAAATCGACCTGCACCGGACCAGTCAGCGTGCCGCCATGTCCGCGCGACACCACATGCGGTGTCGCGCCGCGCGCGATCAGGCGCTGGACGAGTGCAATCGCGGTCGGGGTTTTGCCGGTGCCGCCGGCGTTGATGTTGCCAACGCAGATTACCGGTACTGGCAGACGCAGGCTGGGCTGGGACAGCCTGCGCGCCGTAGCTGCGGCATAGGCCGCACCCAACGGCGCCAGCAATCTGGCGCGCCAGTCTGGCGCGTCTGGCGTTGTGTCCCAAAAGGCGGGTGCGCGCATCAGTGTGCTCCGGCCCGGTCAAGCACATCCAGCGCCAGGTCAACCACCTTGTCTGCCATCGCGGCACCCGCCGAAACAATATCCCATCCGGCATGCGCCATGGCGGCGGCGCGGTCTGGGGCAATCAGTTGCGACACTGCGGCGGTCAGGGTGTCCACATCCTTGACGATGCGCGCCGCCCCTGCTTCGGCCAGCCGGGAATACGTGGATAGATGTCTGCCCACATTGGGTCCGTACAGGATCGCCGATCCCAATGCCGCCGCATCCAGCGGGTTGGTGCCACCGTAGCCGGACACCAGCGAACTGCCCAGCAGCGCCAGAGGCGAGAGCCGGAACCAAAGGCCCAGCTCTTCCGGTCCGCCCGCAAGCACAAGCTGCGTATTTTCGTCCAGAGTTTCTCCGTCCTCCCAATGACATAACCGCATGCCTGAATTTCTCAGTTGCAGGTCGATCGCCTCGTATTCCTGGGGGTTTGCGGGGCAGAGGAACAGCAAGAGCCGGTGATTCAACCGCGAGGCGCGCTGATGCGCGGTCAACAGAATCGCGATTTCAGTCGGACGCATATGTGCAGCGAGCCAGACCGGACGCCCGGATAGAATCGCGGCCATTTCGGCATGTTGTCGGTGAGAGCAATCCAAAGTCATTGTCGATTCGATCAGCGGCCCTGCGCGCTCGAACCGGGTCTCGGGGATGCCCAAGCGCCGCAATCGGCGCTCGGCGGCCTGATCTGTGGTAAAGATGGTGTCGAACCGGGCCAGCGTTGCCGGTGCACTGTCAGGTAGCCAGCGCTGCGCCGGGGTGGTCCATGGCGCGTCCGCAGCATCAATCAGCGCCTGATAACATCCATGTGCTGATGTGAAATACGTCAGCGCGGGATGTAACCCGTGATCAGCCCACAGACAAAGATCCGGCGACCAATGGCGGGCAAAGAGTTCGGTGTCGGCCTGGGTTTCTGGCGGCAGATGTGCTGTGCAGATCCGGGTGTTCTCTGCTGCGACACCGGGATGGGTCATCAGCAGACCGAGCTGCGGGCGTTGATGGCAAATCCGGGTACAGAGCGTGGCCAGCGCGCGCTGCTGACGCTCGGTCCCGGCATGAGCCCAAAGCAGTGGGCCTGCGGGGCGCGAAGGCCAGCCGGGATCGGGGGCAAGACGCGCCTTGCCCCGCTGAAATGTCAGGTATGTGCGCAAATTAAAGGGAATTTCTGGCAAGGATTACCCGAGCTTCTCGGTGGCCGACGCATCGGTTTCTTCGTCCCGCAGACGATGCAGATGCGCAATGTAATACCGCATATGGGCGTTGTCGACGGTGCGCTGCGCCTCTGCCTTCCAGGCGGTATAGGCGCTGTCGTAATTCGGGAAGATTCCGACAATGTGGATGTCATCGACATTCTTGAACTGATTCTTCGAAGGCGTGACCAGCTCTCCTCCGAACACAAGATGCAGGCGTTGCATGGGCGTCTCCTATCCTACTGACAGCGACCCTTAGCGAAGGTGCGCCGCAGGTCAAGCCATGGTGCCACCATGCGCCGCGCATGCATTCGTTTTGTTCAGGGTTGCAACGTATTCTGCAGGGTAGACCCCAATGACCGCGCGGTGGGCAACTAAATTTCAACTATCGGTCGTCATGGTCTTTACAGAATGATCCCCTTTGGAATGAGGTCCGGATGTTTTTGCCAAGAATGGCGTTTTTACTGGTTCTTCTGGTCCTGGTGGGTCCCGATACGGCAATGGCCGACCGGGTTTCGCTGTTGGCAAATGATGGTTTCCTCGGGTCGCGCGGTGCGCTGATCCCGGCGACAGGTCGGCGCTCGGCGTTGATCAAGGATGTCGGCCCGACTGCGGCAGAGGACGGTGCGCGGCGCGTGTCGAGCCTGTTTATAGACAAGCAGGGTGCCAGCCTTTTTGCGCGCTCGCCCAGGCGCCTGATACCGTCTGGCTGGGCCGGAATTTCGGCCCTGTCCGGCACCCCGGTCGAGCGCATCCGCCAGTTGATCGGCCATGCAGAATCGCGTCAGGCCGGGTACAACGCGGTGCAGCACGGGGCCACGAAACGTCCGGCCAGACGTCCGACCGAGATGACCATCGCCGAGATTTACGACTGGATTGACGACACGCCGGGTCAGCCCCATGCCATCGGACGGTATCAGTTCATTCCCGCGACGCTGAAACGTCTGGTGACGAAAAAAGGGGTGTCGCTGCAACAGGTGTTTTCGCCTCCGGTGCAGGATTTGCTGGCGGATGTGCTGCTGGTCGAGGCGGGATTGATCGCGATGCGCAGCGGCGCGATGGAGCGGCATCAGTTCATGGACAATCTGGCGAAAATTTGGGCCGGGCTGCCCAATTCGTCGGGCAAGTCGCACTACCACGGGTTTGCGGGCAACCGCGCGACCATGAGCTGGGCACATTTCGACGCTGAGATGGGCAAGATCTTTCCGGGGTGATTTTTCGCGCGACTGGCAGGAGGCTGGCCAAACTGTTAGCGCAAGAGGCTGTGAATCTCGGTCCAGACCGTAGGCGTACCTGCCACGACGCCGTCAGCCTGCGGCCGTGCGTTGTTGAATTGGAGCGCCGCGCCGCGTTGGTCACTGACGCAGGCACCGGCTTCGGACAGGATCAGGCTGCCGGCGGCGATGTCCCATTCCCAGGTCGGACGAAACGTGAGCATCGCATCATACCGCCCCTCGGCGACTAGGGCCATGCGGTAGGCCAGAGACGGGCGATGGGAGCGACGCACATCCGGCGCGCCGCGTGGCCAGTGCAGCGGCGCGAGGCTGGGCCGCGTGGCCAGCAGGCGGGCGTTGGTCAGCGCATCGGTCGCGGACGCGCGGATGGGCGTGCCGTTCAATGCGGCGCCCGCGCCCCGGCTGGCTGTATAAAGCTTGTCTCGCAGCGGCAGGAAAACCACCGCAGCTGTGATCTGCCCGCCAACTGCCACAGCTAGTGAATGCGCCCAGGTCTCTTCTCCTTCGATGAAACTGCGGGTGCCGTCGATGGGGTCGACAATAAAGGTCCGGGGCGCGGACAGTCGGGCGGAGTCATCGGGGCTTTCTTCTGACAGCCAGCCATAGTCCGGGCGGGCAGGGCGCAGAATGTCGTGCAGCACGCTGTTCACCGCCAGATCCGCAGCCGTGACCGGACTGTCATCCGCCTTGTGAGTCACATCGAGCGGGCCGCCGATATAGGTGGTCGCAACCCGAGCCGCTTCATGTGCCGCATGGATCAGCAGATCGAGGTCGCTATTCCCCGGCAAGGGTCAGTCCTTCGACCAGCAGCGATGGCACCACGCGGCTCAGCCAGGGACGGGCGTCGTTCGCCGGGCGCAAGCTGCGCAGCATGTCGCGCAGATTTCCGGCAATGGTGATGCCCGACACCGGATAGGCGATGGCACCGTTTTCGACCCAGAACCCGGCAGCGCCACGGGAATAATCGCCATTGTTGGGGTTGATCGTCGCACCGATCATCGAGGTCACAACCAACCCGGTCCCCATGGCGGCGATCAGTTCCTCGCGGCTTTCGCTCCCCTGGGTCAGGGCGACATTCCACGGCGCGGGTGATGGCCCGCCCGACGTCGACCGCGCGGCATTGGCGGTGGATTGCAGCCCCAGCTTGCGGGCATTGGCCAGATCAAGGGTCCAGCCGGTCAGCACGCCGTCTTTGACGATGGTGCGGGGGCGGGTGGCCAGCCCCTCGGCGTCAAACGGGCGAGAGGCCATGATGCGCGGACGCAGCGGATCTTCGGTCAGGGAGAGGTGCGCGGGCAGGACCTGAGTTCCCATCCCGTCCAGCAGCCAGGACGCACCGCGTGCAATCGCGGAACCGTTGATGGCAGACAGCAGGTGACCGATCAGCGACGATGAGATCCGTTCGTCAAACAGGACCGGATAGGCGCCGGTCTTTGGCCTGCGGGGGGACATCCGGTCCAGCGTGCGGGCCGCGGCGGTGCGGCCGATATCTTCGGGCAGGCGCAGGTCGGATTGAAAAATCCGGCTGTCGCCGTCGTAATCCCGTTCCATTCCAGTGCCGGTGCCCGCAATGGCCACGCAAGAGATGGATCGCGACGACCGCGCATAGCCGCCGGAAAAGCCGTTGGTCGCGGCAAGGTGGATACGCTGTGCGCCATAGCCCGCCGATGCGCCGTCGATCTGGCTGATGCCGGTGACAGCAAGGGCTGCGGCTTCGGCGCGGCGGGCGTCGTCCTCAAGCGCGGCGGGTGCGGGTTCCGGGCTGTCGTCAAACAGTTCGAGCGCGTCTGCGTCCCAGTCGCGGGCCAACTGGTCTGCTTCGGCCAGTCCGATATACGGATCCTCGGGTGCCTCGCGGGCCATGGCGACGGCGCGCAGGGCCATTGCCTCCATCGTTTCGGGGCGCACGTCCGACGCCGAGACATTGGCGCTGCGCTGGCCCATCAGCACCCGCAGCCCGATGTCGATGGCCTCGGCCCTCTCAGCCTGTTCCAGCCCGCCGTTTCGCACGTCGATCGACACCGAAGTTCCGTCAATGGCAAAGGCATCGGCGCTGTCCGCGCCGGCCTTGCGTGCGGCATCGAGCAAGGCGTGGGTGAGGGATGCAAGATCGTGGGCCATGGGCGCTCCGGCAAAATTCTGTGACGCAGACCTATGGCGACTGCCGCCCCTGCGCAAGGGTTCGAGGGCTGTGTCGGGCCGAGTAACCGGCTGGGTTGGCGCAGGCGCGGTCAACATGTGATGCCCGAATGGGATGTTTCGGGCGGGCGGAATGCCGCACTATGAAACTCTGGCGGGACGCCGCATCGCGGCCTATAAAAACCCAATGACGCGACATATTCCCGGAGTTCTCTCAAGGCTGTTTGTGCTCATTGCGTTTGTCGCGATGGCCAGCTCGGGTTTTGCGCATCGCCTTTCGGCCCCCAACCTTGATCCATCTCTGTTGGCTTATGTTCAGGTTGGCGGATCTTTGGATGACCTATGCGGAGAGTCCGGCGACACGTCGCATAGCGGGTCACAGAACTGCGATGCCTGTCGTCTGGTGCATGCTGCGGTCCTTGCCCCGGTTGAGGCCGACATCACACGCCCGATCCTGCGATCCGCCGCCAGCCCGTGCCGGGTGTCAGCCGAACGTCCGCCGTCCGGGCGGATTGATCTTTCGCGGGCCGCCCGCGCACCTCCAACAATCTGAACCCCCTCACTTTTCGGATCAATCAATAGCGCCCTGCACCGCAGGGCGGCAGGTGTGGAGAACACTCATGACAACACGTATTCTGGCAGTCGCGGCTGCAATCGTAATCGGGCATGCGGCATCGGCGCATGATTTCAAGGTGGGCGATCTGGTGATCGAACATCCGATGGCGTTTGCGACGCCCAAAACCGCAATGACGGGCGGCGGGTATCTGTCGATCACCAACACTGGGGCCGGGGACGACAGGCTGCTGGCCGTCGAGGCGGCGTTTCCGCGTGTGATGCTGCACACGACGGATATGCAGAACGATGTGGCCAGTATGCGCCACGTTGAAGGGATCGTCATTCCTGCCGGAGCGACGGTGACCTTTGAACCGGGTGGCCTGCATGTGATGTTCATGGGATTGGACGGTGATCCGTTTGAGGTCGGCGAAAAGATCCCAGCGACGCTGGTGTTTGAGCACGCGGGCAACCTCGATGTCATGTTCAACGTCGAAGCACGTGGTGCCTCTGATGACATGGATCACAGCGCCCACGGCGCCGGTCACTGAGGCGGGGACAGAGATGGTATCCATCGATCCCCCACAGATTCTGGGGCGTGCCGAATCGGCAGCCGGGGTCAGAAGTTCTATTTCGCGGTATGGCGCTGGCATTGCTATGCCGGGCTTTATGTCATTCCGTTCCTTATCATGCTGGCTGTGACGGGGTTGTCCCGGTGACGCTGGACACCGTAGCGGGTTTCGCACACCAGATCGGGTTCGAGAACTGCTTTCAGTTGAACCTGCCGCAGAGCGACGATGGCGTCTGGACGATCTCGCGCGATTCGATGCGCAATGACAGCATTCACCCGACTGACGACCGCACCGTTCACCTTGATCAATATACGGGAATTTGGCCGATGTGCGCTTTGCCGACTATTCGGTTTACGGGCAGGGCATGGCGGTCGGGATCGCGTTACACGAGGGCGATATGGGTTGGTGGAACATCGTCCTGAACACGCTGTTCTGTCTGTCGGTGATCTTTGTCAGTCTCAGCGGCGCTGTGATGTGGTGGATGCGCCGCCCGTCCGGTGCTGCGCGTCTGGCCGCACCGCCGATGCCCCGTGACATGCCGTTGTGGCAGGGTGCTGTGCTGGTCGGCCTCGCGGTGTCACTGGCGTTCCCGCTGGCGGGTCTGACGCTGTTGGCGATGCTGGTGCTGGATGTTCTGATCCTGCCGCGTATTCCTGCAATGCGGCGCATCCTCAACTAAACAACCGCGCCGACCTGCTTTGGGGCGGCGCGGTTGTTGCATTGCATTTGAAATCAGCGCCCGTCCGGGGATGACGTTTCCCGGTCGGGCCCTGCGGTTCAGGAATCGCAGCCATAACCCAATGCGACGCGACCCTGCGAAATGCTATCGATAGTGACCGAACAGCCGCTGTCATCGCCCACCGGCAGTGATTGACCCGCCGTCACGGATTCGAGGGTCAGACCATTCAACGCGACGCGCGCCGATGCGCCGTCGGCGCTGATTCCAGAAACGAACACCCGCGTCTTTCCGTCGTCAAACAGTGCGGTCTGGCCGACGCTGAACCCTTCGGCTTCGGGGGCGTCGTCAGCGGTGGACGCGGATTCGGCGCTTTCTGGTTCCGGAGCTTCTTGAGTGTTCTCGGGTGCCGCTTCTGCTTTCGGGGCAGGGGGGGCTGCTGGGACATTGGCTATGCTTTCGGACAGCGCGGCAAGCTGATCACCGATGCTGCCGCTTTGATTGGCAATCGCCGTCTCGATGGAGCCGCCAAGACTGCTGATCGCATCCAGCGCCGAGGTGCCGCCTTCTGCCATCTTGGTTTCGATCGCGGTAAGCCGATCACCCAGCCCATCAACGCCTGCGCTCAGCGCTGTATTGGCTTCGGTTGAGGTGGCCAGGCGGTCGTCGATGAGGCTGCCGATTGCATCCATATCCGCGCCGCGTGGGGCAGTGACATTTCCAAGCGCAAATCCAACGATAAGCGCGACGATACCCGTGCCAATGACCTTTTGATCCAATTCTCTTCTCCCGTGGTGCGTGTGATGTGGCCGTTGTTCAGCCTTCGATACAAGGACAAGACCATAACGTGGAGAGAGAAGGAACCAGAGACTTTTGTCGCGTCGCCAGACCCCATGCAGGGGGCGTTATTCGGTCGGCGTGACCACGCCGACAATCGGCCCCATCCAGCGCCCGATATCGGAACGGCCGAGGTCCGGCGCGTAAAGTCGCGATATATTGCCGTCCAGAAACAGCGCCTGTGGCAGTTTCAGCACGTCACGAAACAGCCGCCCGAACTGATGAAACGTCACTGGCTGCTCTGAAATGGCAAAGATTGCGGTCTGACCGTCGGTGCTGGTTCCGACACCGTTGCGGATGTAGCGCGATGTGCTGTCGACCAGAAACCGCGGGTGCAGTTTGCCGTCGATGACCAGCATCGGCCCGGACTGCGTGGCAAAAGTGCAAGCTGGCGCCTCATCGACATAGCGCAGTGTTTCAATCACGTCGGCGCGGCCGGGCCGGATGCACAGGATGCCGTTGGGCAGCAGGCCAAAATTTCCGGGTCCGGCGTTGGGAATGACGCGCATCACTTCGCTTCCTCCCTCGACATAGTGGCCGACGGGCGCGCGGTCGTTGTGATACATCCCGGCATTCATGGCAAACGCCAGTCGTTCGCCCTGGGTCCGCAGCGCGGCATCCACCTGCGAAAACTGGCCAAAGGGTTTGCCCGAAGTGTCGTTCAGAAACAGCCGCAGATCGTCCTGCGCCATATCCACGCGGCAAATGGTGTAACGGCTGCCATCATGTTCCAGCGTGTTGCATGTCAGCGCGCTGGCCGGGCGGGACGGCATAAATGGAATCATCAGCAGGGCAAGCAGCAGACACAGGCGATACATGCCTTAGTCGTCCAGATCGCGCCGTACGTCGTCCTGTGAAAACAGGCGGCGAGTGTCATCCATGCGATCAAACGTATCGTCGAGCCGGAACCGAAGATCAGGGGCAAATTTCAACGTCAGCCCCTTGGAGACGGCGCGGCGCAGTTCCGATTTGTTGCGCGCAAGCAGGCCAACAATCTCGTCCTGGCCCTTGCCACCCAAAGGCAGCACATACGCGGTGGCGATTTTCAGATCCGGCGACACCCGCACCTCGCCAACTGTCACCGAATACCGGTTCAGGTCGGAGTCATGGATATCCCCCCGATTCAGCACATCGGAAAGGGTGCGGCGGATGAGCTCTCCGACGCGCAACTGGCGCTGGCTGGGTCCGGCGCTTTCGTGGAATCTGTTCTTGGCCATACACCCCATCTAGGATGTCTGCGGCCCTTTGCCAAGCGGGGGCACGTCGGGTAAGACACGCGAAGCAAAAAGTTAGCGGAGACGAGCAATGAGTGGGCAGCCAGGCGTGGTGGTGACAGGGGTATCGGGCCGCATGGGTCAGATGCTGGTGCGCGAAATAACCGCCCACGACGGGCTGCGCCTGTCGGGCGCGGTCGAACGGGCGGGGCACCCTTGGGTCGGCAGCGATTTAGGGACTTGTATGGGGGGTGCCGCCCTGGGTGTCGTGGTGACGGATGACGCGCTTGAGGCGTTTGCCTCTGCGCAGGCGGTGATCGACTTTACCACACCCGCTGCGACCGTCGGCTTTTCTGAACTGGCGGCGCAGGCGCGGGCGGTGCATGTGATCGGCACCACCGGTCTGTCCGACGACGATCTGGCGAAAATCCGCGCGGCGTCGCATCATGCGGTCGTCGTACGTGCCGGGAACATGAGCCTTGGCGTGAATCTGCTGACGCTGCTTACGAAAAAGGTGGCGGCGGCGCTGGGGGACGATTGGGACATCGAAATCGTCGAAACGCACCACAATCGCAAGGTCGACGCGCCCTCAGGCACCGCGCTGATGCTGGGTGAGGCCGCTGCCGAGGGACGCGGCGTCGAATTGGCGGCGGTCTCGGACCGGGGCCGCGACGGCATCACAGGTGCGCGCAAGGCGGGCGACATCGGCTTTAGCGCGATTCGCGGTGGTGACGTGGTGGGAGAGCATGATGTGATCTTCGCCACAGCAGGGGAACGTATCGTGCTGCGTCACCTTGCGGGGGACAGGTCGCTGTTTGCACGTGGCGCGCTGCGCGCCGCGATTTGGGGACAGGATCAGGAACCGGGCGAATATGACATGCTCGATGTGCTTGGGCTGTCGGGCGACTAGGGACGGGGACGCGGCGCCGCCTGTTGGTCAGTGTTGTGGTCGCGGGCCAGTTTTAGGGCCAGCGCGGTGCAGGTGTGTTCTGCCTCGCCTTCCTGATGGCCGCTGGCAAAACTCGCCACGGTGATCGGGTCTGCCCTGTCGGGGAAATGATACACTGCGTTGACGCAGAACGGACCAGCGCCAGAGTGCCCGATGGCACGACCGGCGTGGGCGACAGTGCCTGACATCAAACCCAGTCCGTAACCGCAGGTCTTCCAGGGCCGTCCCGGGATTGCCCCCCCGAGCGGCACCACATCGTTCATCGCTGCCAAAGAGGGTGGCGCCAGCAAAGCGCCGGTCATCACCGCATCCAGCAGGCGGGCTGCATCCGGTGCCGTGCCGGTCAAACAGCCGTGATAGACCCAGCCGGGGTCATATCGGGCTGCGTCAGGCCAGTGCAGGTTGGCAAAGTCGGCGCAGGTGCTGGCCAACCTGACGCTGCGCAACCCCAGCGGCACGGTGATCAGGTCGGCGATCAGCTGGGATAGCGGCTTACCCGAGGCGGCCTCGATCATCTCGATCGCCAGGATGTATCCGACGTTCGAATAGGACCACCCGTCACCCGGCGCAAACAGCGGGCCTGCGGACAGCGCCCTGTCCCGCACGTCATCGCGGGGCCACGGCGTGCCCCCGTTCGCGACCGCCCGGTGATAGTCGTTCCATTGGCCATAATCGCGCAGGCCCGCGCTGTGTTGCAGCAGTTGGCTCAACGTCCACGGCATGTCGTCGGGGCGGGTATTCAGGGTGAGTGTGCCAACCTCGGCCAGTCGCAATGCGCAGATGGCAATGACCGTTTTGGTAAAGCTCCAGTACGGGAACAAGGCCGTGGCATCGCCGACGGTTCCAGAATGACCAGACCCGGTGATCCATGCAGAATGGCGTGGGCCGGTGGGGGAGGTGGTCGGTGGCATCGTCACGGGGGCTCAGAAATCGACCGCCAGACCCTTTTTCTCCCAATCGCCATAGCGCACTGGTTCCAACCCGTTGCGACCGCCCAGTTCGGGGGGGCGCGGATTGGCGCGGGCCTCGGCTTCGGCCAGGGCGCGGCGTTCGGCGGCTTCGGCCAGGGCGCGCAGGGCTGCGGGGGGCAGGTCGCGCGGGGCGTCGTCTTGCGTGTCGTCTGGCATCGGCTGTTCCCTTGCTCTGATCCCCCTGATATACGCGCCGACTGATCGGGGGCAAGTGCGCCCCTGTGCCCTGACCCGCAACGGAGCCTGCCGATGTCGCCGCAAATTCTTTCCGCCCGCCACGCTGCTGTGGATCTGCTGGACCAGATTTTGGGCCACGGGCGGCTGATGACCGAGTTGATGGCTGGTGAGAATTGGGCAGCCATGCCTCCCGGCGACCGTGCAGCGTCGCAGCGATTGACCACCGATGTTCTGCGCGGGCTAGAGCGGGCGGACCGGGTGCTGAAACCCTTTCTCAAGAAAGAGCCGCCCCTGCGGGTGATGAACGTGCTGCGCCTGGCCACAGTCGAGCTGTGCGGCGGCGGCGCGGCGCATGGTGTCGTCAACGAGGCGGTGGGAATCGTCGCACGCGGCGGGCGCACCGCGGGAATGAAAGGGTTGGTCAACGCGGTTCTGCGCAAAGTCGTGGCGCATGGTCCGACCGAGTGGCCAAAGCTGCGGGTGCCGCGTCTGCCGGTCTGGTTGCGTACGCCGCTGATCGAGGCATGGGGCCGCGAGGCGGTCATGGCGATGGAGGCGGCACATTTTGCCGGTGCGCCGCTGGATCTGACAGTGCGGGGCGATGCGACGGCGCTGGCGGCGGAATTGGGGGGGTGTTGCTGCCCACAGGTTCGGTGCGGCTGACCGGCGCCGGGCAAGTGACTGCACTGCCGGGATTTGTTGAGGGTGCGTGGTGGGTGCAGGACGCCGCTGCTGCACTGCCGGTGCGGTTGCTGGGTGACGTGGCGGGGCGCGACGTTCTGGACATGTGCGCGGCTCCGGGCGGCAAGACGATGCAACTGGCGGCGGGCGGGGCCAACGTGACCGCGCTGGACTTGTCGCCCGCGCGGCTTGAACGCGTGGCCGAAAACCTTGCTCGCACCGGGCTGAGCGCCAAAATGGTCACGGGCGATGCGCTGGATCATCAGGGGGTCTATGATGCCATCCTGCTGGACGCCCCCTGTTCCGCCACCGGCACGATCCGCCGCCATCCCGATCTGCCGCATGCCAGAATCGGTGACGGCATTGCCGAACTGATCGGTTTGCAGGCGCAGATGATCGACCATGCGCTGGACCTGCTGGCGCCGGGTGGTCGGTTGGTGTTTTGCACCTGCTCGCTTCTGCCCGACGAAGGTGAATGCCAGGTTGAAGAGGCGGTTGTGCGTCATCCGGGGCTTGAGGTGCTGCATGTTGACGCGCCCTGGATCGCGCCAGAGTGGCGTACATCCGAGGGTGGGTTGCGCCTGCGCCCGGATTTCTGGCCCGATCTGGGCGGGATGGACGGCTTTTATATGGCGGTACTGCACAAGGCGTAACAACGGTTTGCACTGTGCGGTGAAAGGTCTGTCGCACAAATCGGTCCACAGTGCCGGTCTGTTCGGCGGATCTTTGCTCTGGAGAGGCTTGCGAGCCGGTCGAGGACATCCGGCGTCAGGAAAACTGGCGACTTCGTGGCTGGTTCGCTTGTCCAGACCGACACCAATAATTACGTAGACGTCATCAGATCGGGATCTTGTTGTGGTGGACGGACACAGGGGGGGGAAATCGCCCACTCTGATCCGACGACTGGAAATCCTGGCCCAAAATGAATTGTGAGGACTTTTGATGAAGAAATTTGTGACCCTTCGGAATCTTGTGATTGCGATTCCTGTGCTGATCCTGCTGGTGGGGCTGCACTATGCGCTGCCGCAAGTAGATGTGGTGCGAGCCGTCGGAGTCGAGATCAAGCGCGTTGACATCAGCGAAACCGAAACCGGGCAGCAGCGCACCCGCGATGTTTACCAGCTTCAGATGGAGACACCGAGCGGGCAACCGCGCGTCTACCGGAACGAGGATAATTTCCTGTATGGTAAGTTCGATTCTGCCAATCTTCAGGCGCAAATTCAATCGCTTGCGACTGACAAGCAGCTTGTGGCACTGCGGCACTACGGATGGAGGCTGACCCTGTTCTCGGCCTTTCCCAACGCGGTCAAGGCCTGGCCGGTCGAAGAGGGCTATCGTCACATTCCTGTATTCAACACTGTGGTATTGCTCGTTCTTGGGTTTCTTGGCTTCTTGGGGGTCCGTCGTCTCAATCGGGTCACGCAAAGCCGGGCCGAGAACCGTCGCCAGCGCGAGACCGATCGTGCGGACCGTCAGGCTGCTGCGGCCCATGAGGCAGACGCCGCCGCACAGCGGTCTCGGGAAGATGCGCAGAAAGGCCGGGCTGATATTGACGATTTTCTGAACTCTGGCGGCGACAAGAAAGATTGATCCGTCATGAAGGCGAAGGCCGAGACCACCCGCACCTACTATCTTGAGGCTGGGGCGCTTACCCTGCAAACCACCCAGGTGTTGGAGCGGGAGCTGTTTCGTGTCGCCGAGCGCATCAATCCAAAACGGGCGTTTCTTTTTGTGTCTACGGTGCTTGGCAGACATATTCCGGTTCACCCACTCGAACATCGGGCCGCCCTTAGGGCGCTGGCAGATGGCGTTTCGGGACATCTTTTGCCCGGTCCGGTCTTTGTCATGGGATTTGCAGAAACGGCTGTGGGGATCGGGGCGGGGGTCTTTGACTGCCTCAGGATGTCGCATGGCGACCGCGACATGGGATATCTGACCACAACGCGGTTTTCGCCAGAAGGGGCCGACGACTGGTTCACAATCGAAGAAAGCCATTCGCATGCCGTCGATCACATCATCCTTGAACCGCGACCGGGCGTTCTGCAACACGGGCCGGATGCGACGCTGGTGCTGGTCGATGACGAAACAACCACTGGCAAGACCTTTGCCGAACTGGCGTCGGGGCTGCGCGCGCAGGGTCTGCAGTTCGGGCGTGTTGTGCTGGTGACTCTTACCGACTGGTCCGACGGTCGCGCAGTGGCGGCGGTCAGCGGCATCTTTCAGGATGCCGACGTCTGTGGTGTCTCCTTGCAGCAGGGGGCGTGGGACTGGGCGCCGAAACGGGACTGGGTGCACTCGGGACTGCCCGGCAGATGTGAAACCTGCTGTTCACGCTGGCGCCCCGAGGTGGAGCAGGTGTTTGCCGCGCCGCGCACCGGCATCGCTGCGTCGGAGCCACGCCAGTCAGGCGAAGATATCCTGACCCGGATCGAGCAGGCGGGGTTTTATCCTCCACGTGAAACCGACAGGGTTCTGGTTGTCGGCGCGGGCGAGCATGTCTGGCAACCGATGTTGGCAGCAGAGGCGCTGTGCGCCCGCGGCGTCCATACACGGTTCATCACGACAACCCGCTCTCCGATCCTGCGGGGCGAAACCATTCGCCACAAAGTCTCGTTTTCGGACCATTATGGACAGGGATTCTGGATGTACATGCACAACGTCGTTCCGTCCGAATGGGACCGCATCCTGCTGTTTACCGAAACGGGCACCGACGGATTGCCCGACGAGTTCGTGAACTGGCTCGGTCGGGTCGATGTGATCGACGGTGCGGGTACCGTGTCGGTTCTGACGGCTGCCGAGCAACCGGCATGACGCGTCCCATCGTTTTCAGCGACCTTGACGACACGATTTTTCAGACCGCACGCAAGATGCGGGATGCGCCGCAGGATGACAGGCTGGCCTCAGAAGCGCTGAATGGTAGCCATTCCTATATGTCGCAGTCTCAGGCATTGATGATGGACTGGCTGCTGGGATCGACGCGGTTTATCCCCGTCACCGCCCGCTCGACCGAGGCGCTAAGGCGGTGTCGCGTACCGTTCACGGACTATCAGATTTGCACCAACGGGGCGGTTATCCTTTTGCCTGACGGCACCCCCGATCCCGATTGGTTCGAGCAGACCCGGCGGCAGGCAGAGGCTGCGACCGGCGCGCTTGAGGACCTGATTGGCTTTGTGCGAACCGAAACAATGCCGGATCGCTACAGGTGTTGGGTCGTCGAAGAATTCGGCACCGGGTTTTATTTCTGCGTCAAATCCAACAGCGACGCCGCCGCGCTAGACGAGATCGAGGATGGGCTAGGCGCCATTGCAGGCGCCGGGCTGGTCCGACACCGCAACGACAACAACCTATCCTACACGCCTGTGGGAATTTCAAAGCGGGCCGCAGTCGAATACCTATCGCAAGAACTGCTGAGCGGTGACAGGGTGCCTGTGTTTGGCATGGGCGACAGTCTGACCGACCTGCCGTTTATGGCGACCTGCGACATGCTGGTCATTCCGCGGCATTCGCAGATTGACCGTGAAATCCTGCGCTCCGGGGGGCTGTGATGCCCCCGGCACCGCAGATGATCACCGGTTCCTACAATCCCGAGGATGTTACTTTTCTGCTCAAGCCAGTGCAGATCATCCCGACGGATATAGCCACAAAAGAGCGCCTGATTCAGAGCGGCGCGGCGCATTATTCAGAGATGATTTCGCAGGAACGCCGTCCGGACGAACGATATCTGGAAATCTTTGGGGCGGCCCGCAGCAATGGTGTGGATCGGATCGCACGTGAGATATCCGGTCTGGCCCGGCGCATCGCGGACCGAGTCGTTGCGGGATCGCTCGCGCCGCAGCTCACCTTGTGTTCGCTGGTGCGGGCAGGTGTCCCTTATGGTGTTCTGCTACAGCGCGAATTGTCAGCGCTGGGGGTCGACACCCACCACTTTGGCGTGTCGATCATTCGCGATCGCGGGTTGGACCATAACGCGATGGCCTACATCCTCGACAGGCGCACAGAGGATGGCGTCGTGTTTGTCGACGGCTGGACCGGCAAGGGGGCCATCGCAACCGAGCTGCAAAAATCCTGGCAGGCGATCACCGGGCGAAACACCGTCGAGCTGGTCGTGCTGGCTGATCCGTGCGGCTTTGCGACGATGTCGGGGTCGCACGACGACTGGTTGATTCCGTCCGGGATCCTTGGGGCCAATGTCTCGGGTTTGATCAGCCGGTCGATTTTGAACCCGGATGTGATCGGTCCCGACGATTTTCACGGATCAATTCCCGTGGATCACCTGAACGACATCGATGTGTCGCTGGATTATGTCGATCAGATTACGCGACACATGGACCGTTACCGGACGACGCCTGTGCCCGCAGATCAGCCGGTTGGCGCAAACGCACGGCAGGCGCGCGCCCTTGCCGCCGTACATGCCATCGCCAAACAGTTCGAAGTGACCAATCTCAACCGGATCAAGCCGGGGATCGCCGAGGCCACGCGGGCAATCCTGCGGCGTCGGCCCCAAAAGGTCTTTGTGCGGTCATTCGATGACCCCGATCTCGCGGCATTGATCCATTTGTGCCGGACGGATTGCGTCGATATGATCCAAGATCAGGCTCTACTCGGCCCCTACCGCGCGATTACACTGATTGAAAAGGTCGCTTGATGCAGTGGGATTTCTCATCTTACGCGCTTGGCGCCACGCTTTATATGCCAATCGTTCATCACCGCGTCCCGGCGTATCTGTGCGGCGAAGTTGATTTTCCGTCGCCGTCGGTTGTTCTGTGCCTCGAGGATGCGCTGGCCGCGGATGATGTGGCGCGCGGGATTGCCACGCTGAAATCGCTTCTCAGGCGGGGCCTGGTGGCGTCCGGCACGCGCATATTCGTCCGGCCCCGATCGCTTGAGATGGGGCTGCAATTGGCCGAGTTTGCGGGAATCGAACAGATCGAAGGCTTTGTCGCCCCCAAGATATTGCCCGAAACCGCTGCGGCCTGGATGACCTTGGCAGAGGCGGCGGATCTGCGGATCATGCCGACAGTCGAGAGCTCGCAGTTTTTCGATCCCGGGCGTATCACAGCGCTGCGGGACATTCTTGACGATCACGACAAGCGTCGGATCGCGGCAATTCGGCTAGGCGGAAACGATCTTTTGGCGGCAATGGCCCTGCGGCGACAGCACGGGATTACATCCTGGGAAGGGCCATTGGCCTGGGTGCTGGCGATGGCGTCTTCGATGCTGATTTCTGCGGGATATCCCGTGGCAGCGCCGGTTTTCGACATCATCGGGGACATGGAGACGCTGAAACGCGAGGTTGCGCAGGATGTGGCGGCCGGGTTCATTTCGAAAACCGCAATTCATCCCGCGCAGGTCGACTATATTCTGGATGCGTTCCGCGTATCCGAGGCAGAGATCGAGCAGGCCAAAGCTGTCTTGGACAATCGCGCCAGTGCGGTGTTCCAGATCGGTGGGATGATGTGCGAGCCATCGACACACTCTGCCTGGGCCAAGCGAATTCTTGCTAGAGCCAAGGTTTTTGGTGTTCAGAGGGATTTTGAATTCGTGAGTTCAGCATGACCACAACGAGCATTTGGCAGCGCATTCTCGCTTATCTCGACGCCGCCGGTCAGGCGGTTCGCAAATCCCTTGAACCGCGAGCCCCCACTGACACGGTGGCGTTCTCAATCGCCTTCATTGCCCTTGCAGCCAAGATGGCCAAGGCTGACGGCATTGTGACCCGGGACGAGGTCACGATGTTCCGGCGGGTTTTTGATATCCCGCCCGAGGAAGAGGCCAATGCGGCGCGCGTGTTCAACCTTTGCCGACAGGAAACAACCGGCTTTGAAGCCTATGCGCGTCAATTGTCAAATGTGCTGCCGCGCACGCCAAGTGGTGATACGCTGCGGCAGGATGTTCTGGACGGGCTGTTTCACATTGCCGTGGCCGATAGCAAATATCATCCGGCCGAGTCTGCATTCCTAAGACGGGTGACAGAAATATTTGGCTTGAGTGACGACATTTATCTGGTTCTCAGGGCGCGCCACGTGCCCGCGCTGCGGGATCCGTACCGAATATTGGGAGTGTCTACCGATGTGTCGCTGGACGATTTGCGCGCGGTCAGAAAGCAGTTTGTACGCGAGAATCACCCAGATCAGTTGATCGCAAACGGACTGCCAAAGGAAATGATCGAGCTGGCAAACGCCCGGCTTGCAGACTTTAATGACGCCTACGAAGAAATAGCGAAGATCAAGTCCGGCTCTCGGATCCATCTTCAGGGACGGGAAATCTAATGTCAGCGCTTTTCCCGTCCTTCCACCTTGTAACGGGGTGGATTCTGAATACCTCGCTGACGTGAGCTTGCGCAAAAGGGAGAAAATAATGAGCATTTCGCTGGCCAAGGGACAGACACTATCCCTCGAAAAGAAATCGGGCCTTACCAAGATTTTTATGGGGTGCGGATGGGATCCGGCGCAACCGAAAAAGAAAGGCTTCCTCGGAGGCTTGTTCGGCGGCGGTGGCGCGGATGATATTGATCTGGACGCTTCGGTGATCGTCTTTGACGACGGCAAGCAGGCGATTGATCTGGTCTGGTTCAAACAGTTGAAATCCAACGACGGATCGATTCAGCACAGCGGAGACAATTTGACCGGTGAAGGCGATGGAGATGACGAAACCATTTATGTTGATCTCAGATCCCTTGATTCCCGGGCCAAGTACCTTGTCTTCACCGTCAACAGTTTCCGTGGCCAGACTTTTGACGAAGTGGACAATGCTTTTGCGCGTCTGGTCGACGACAGCACTAAATCAGAAATCTGCCGGTACACCCTGACAGAAAAAGGCCGCCACACCGGCGTCGTCATGGCGTCGATGGAAAAGACCTCTTCGGGCTGGCAGATGACGGCTCATGGAACCCCCACCAACGGACGCACCGCACAGGAACTTGTCGGCGCGGCCATGGCAGAAATTTAAGGAGAACGATATGCTTAACTGGTTGAAACAGAATGCCGAACAGGCCCGGACCAAGCTAACGGCCGAAGCGTCGAAATTCAAGAACCGCGCTTTTATGGAAGCTGTGGTAAACGGCTGTGCCCTGGTGGCTGCGGCGGATGGCACCATTGATGCATCCGAAAAGCAAAAGATGGCTGGCTTTCTTGAGCGCGCGGATGAGCTGAAGCATTTCGAAATGCGTCAGGTGATCGAGGTCTTTCAAAAGGCCGCTGGCGATTTTGAATTCGATCATATGATTGGCAAGGCGTCCGCGCTGAAGGTGATCGGCAAGATTAAAGGCAACGAAGATCAGGCGCGACTTCTGGTTCGCGTGGTCTGTGCCATCGGCGCGGCCGACGGCGATTTTGATGATCAGGAAAAAGCCATGGTTGCCGAAATTGCGCGCGAACTTGGGCTAAATCCTGCCGAATTTGATCTCTAGTCAATCGATAAGTTAATCAAATGCATGGGCGGGTCTTGTGACTCGCCCGAATTGTCCAAACAGGAAATATGATGCACGAACTTGAGTCCTATCAGCTGATTGTCATTGCACTCGGCGCGATTTCTTTTGGCGTTTACTTGCTGGTAAAGGGCGGCGACTGGACCGTAGACAACGCGGTGGTCATTGCCGAAAAATCGGGACTGTCCAAGCTCTTTATCGCGGCCACAATTGTGGCTTTTGGTACCTCCGCGCCCGAGCTGTTCACGTCGGTCAACGCCAACCTCTCGGGTTATCCCGGGATATCCGTTGGTAATGTGATTGGTTCGAATATTGCGAATATCCTGATGGTGATCGGCATTTCGGCGATCATTGCGCCGATTGTCTTTGATCGGGCCGAAGTGCGTGTGGACACATTGGTGATGATCGGTGCCACCGCCGCGATGACTGCGGCCATCCTGTATGGACTTGTGCCGCGTTGGGGCGGCTTTGCCATGGTCGCGGCGATTGTCGCCTATGTGCTGTATCAATACAAAGCGTCCAAACTTGAAGTCGATGATGACGACGACGGGGACGACGCAGGCACGACCATGCCTGGTCTGATGCTGTGTGTCGGCATCTTGACGCTGCTTGTCGGCTCTGAGCTGCTTGTTCAAGGCGCGGTTGCCGGTGGTGTGGCGCTTGGCGTGCCAGAGGCGGTTATTGGTATGACTCTGATCGCCTTTGGAACCTCTCTGCCAGAGCTTACTGCCTGCGTGGCGGCGGCCCGCAAGGGTCATTCGGATATGATCATCGGTGGCATCATCGGGTCGAACATCTTTAATATTCTGTCGGTCATGGCATTTTCGGCGATTGCAAAACCGCTGATCATCGACACCCGGTTCGCGCAGTTTGACATGCCGATCGTGGTTGCTGTGACGATGCTCTTTGCCGTTTTCCTGCTGTTCACTGGCAAGATCGGGCGTGTCGCCGGTGCGCTGATGTCCGCAGGCTATCTGGTCTTCATCGCGGTTCAGTACCTCTATTAACGCGGCTCTGATCCCTTTTTCGCAGCAACTGCTCAAAACTCTACTCTACGAAAGGACAAACAATGGCACTTACGCTTTCCAAAGGTCAAAACCTGTCTCTGACCAAAACAGATCCCGGCCTGACCAAGGTTTTGGTTGGCCTTGGTTGGGATGAGCGTCAGACAGATGGATCTGAATTTGACCTTGATGCTTCGGCGTTTCTGCTGAATGCCTCGGGCAAGGCGCGCAGTGATGCAGATTTCATTTTCTACAATCAGATGAATTCGGTTTGCGGCTCGGTCAGTCATACCGGCGACAATCGCACAGGCGAAGGCGATGGCGACGATGAGTCGATCAAGGTCGACCTCTCCAAGGTTCCGCAGGATGTCCAGACGGTTGCCATCACCGTTACGATCCATGATTTTGAGGCGCGGCGTCAGTCGTTTGGCCAGGTTGCAAACGCCTTTATCCGCGTTGTGAACGATGAGACCGGAAACGAAGTGGTGCGCTATGACCTGACCGAGGATTACTCGACCGAGACGGCGATGGTCTTTGGAGAGCTGTATCGGCACAATGGCGATTGGAAGTTCCGTGCCGTTGGCCAGGGCTACAATGGCGGGTTGGCGGCAATGTGCCGTCAATACGGGCTGAATATCGGCTAACCCCAACTTTTGAACTATAACAACGACGTCGGCGCGGGCTGCGCCGGCACCTGCGAACCGTGTCAAAAAGGAAATCAAAATGGCTGTATCACTTCAAAAAGGCGGCAACGTCTCTCTGAGCAAGGAGGCACCAGGCCTGAGCAAGGTCACTGTCGGCCTAGGCTGGGACCCGCGCGTCACCGATGGCGCCGAATTCGATCTTGATGCGTCGGTCTTTGTCTGCGGCGCAGACGGTAAAGTGCTGTCTGATCAGCACTTTATTTTCTACAACAATGCCAAGAGCCCGGATGGATCCGTCGAACATACCGGCGACAATCGAAGCGGTGAAGGTGAAGGCGATGACGAGCAGGTCAAAATTGATCTGAGTGCGGTTCCCGCCGACGTCAAAAAACTGGTTTTTGCTGTGACCATTCACGAAGCGGCATCGCGCAGCCAGAACTTTGGTCAGGTGGCAAACGCGTTCATGCGTGTCATCAACCAGGATGGCAGCAAAGAACTTGCGCGCTATGACCTGTCCGAGGATTATTCGATCGAAACGGCGATGATCTTTGGCGAAGTCTACCGCCACAACGAAGAGTGGAAGTTCAAGGCAATCGGCGCCGGCTTTGAAGGTGGTCTTGGGCCGCTCGCATCTTCGCATGGTGTGAACCTGGGCTAAGCCCCAAGTGATAGCACGCGGAGTGATCACACTCCGCGTGCGCCCTTTGCCCTTGCTGCGACCTGCGCATGTCAGGTTTCGCGCCGATCTACGGGAGATGGATCATTGACGACACTTGCCATGGGCGCAAACGCGCCGCTGTCATCGCCGGAATTCACACTGGACGTGCACCTTCCGCAGGGGAGCGCAATCGATGTCACCGCCCTGCAGCTGTATTCTGACGGCAAGGTGCGTGGTGACGGCGACATGTGCTTTTTCAATCAAACCTCCATCGGTGGTGGCGCGGTATCCCTGAATGTCAGCGGTGACAGGCAAAGCTTTTCCTTTGACCTTGGCAAGATCAGCGCTGATGTGGAAAAGATAGCTGTGAATGCCACTCTCGATGTTGGTGCCTTTAGTCAGGTCAGCGGGCTGCGGCTGTCAGGGACGGGTGGACTCGAGATGCAAGTCGCCACCGCTGGACGATCAGAGGCGGCGCTGATCCTTTGCGAGATTTACAAGCGCAACAACCAGTGGAAAATTCGCAATGTGAGCCAGGGCTTTAATGGCGGATTACAGGCATTGGCCGAACATTTCGGCGTCGAAGTCGCCGCGCCCGCCCCGGCACCGGCCCCCGCCCCGAAACCGGCCCCGAAACCCGCCGCGTCCAAACCATCGGTCAATTTGACCAAGGTCTCTCTGACCAAGAACGAAAGCACGATTTCGCTCAAAAAGGACGATGGCAAGTTTGGTCGCATCCGCGTCAATCTGAACTGGAATCAAAAGAAAAAGTCTGGCGGTCTGTTCGGGATGGGCAAGCGCGGGATCGACCTTGATCTTGGGGCGTTCGTTGAATTCCAGACCGGCGAATTCGGGGTCGTGCAGGCGCTTGGGAACTGTTTTGGCGACCTTGGCGCATTGCCGTATACGAAGTTGATGGCGGATGACCGGACCGGCACATCGACGGACGGTGAATGGCTAGAGATCAACGGTGATGCCTGGTCCAAATTTCGCCGCGTTCTGATCTTTGCATTCATTTACGAAGGTGTGGCCAACTGGCAGGAAACCGACGGTGTCATCCGGCTTATGGTCCCCGGCCAGCCCGAAGTCGAAGTCAGGATGAATGAGTTGGGTGCCAGCAATCGTGACGGTATGTGCGCCGTAGCGCTGTTGGAGAACCAGAACAATCAGATCCGTGTAAACCGCGAGGTCCGTTTTTTCGCCGGGCATGAACCGATGGACAATGCATATGGCTGGGGCATGCGCTGGCGAGCAGGGCGGAAATAAGCGCGGATCACAAGGTTAGTCAGTCGAATTAGCGACGAGAGGGAGCAGCGTTCATGAGCTTCAGATTTTTTACCCGAAAAAAGCTCTTTCCCGGTGTGACGCTCAACATGAGCAAATCGGGACCGTCGTTGTCGATTGGTCCGCGCGGCCTTAAACATACTATTGGTGGTCGCGGCAGCCGAACCACGTTGGGATTGCCGGGCACCGGGCTGAATTACACGGTCCGCCACGGAAAGGGCCGTAAGGCACGCGCGGGGCAATCGCAGGCCCCGGCACAGGCACCGCAGCCAACCTACCGCGTCGATACGGCTGCCGCATCTGCGACCTTGGACCGGGATTTTCTGCGCGCTGTGGTCGCGTTTCAGGGCGGCAACACGGGCGAAGCGCTTGCCAAGCTGGATGAGATGCCGGGAATCGCGGATGCATCCTGGCTGGCAGGTGTGATCGAGTTGCGCGATGGCAACTGGATTTCGGCGGCTGATCATCTCGAAGCGGCGTTGAAGAACCAGGATGACCTCGGGCAGATATGCGCGCGAAACGGCGTCTCAATTGAGATCGCCTATCCGATCACCCCGGAAGTGACGGCGCATATCGGCCCGGACTCACGATCAGCCCGGCTCGCTCTTGCCGAGGCGTATCAGGCTGGTCAGCAGCTAAGCGAGGCGCTGCGGGTGCTCAAGTCGATGATCCATCAGGTGCCGGAAGATCTGGTTGTGGCATTGTCTCTGGCCGAGGTCGCCTTTGAGGCGAATGATGGTCGCAAGATGAAGATGTCGGATCTTGTCGCTATTCTGGACCGGGCGGCGCCGGTTTCGGGGCTTGGATGGGCGCGCGATGTGATGCGGGCGCGTGCATTGGCGCGCGGTGGCGCACTGACCGAAGCGATAGATAGCTATGCCCGCGCCATGCTGGACGACGACACCCCCGAGGATGTGCACAAGCTCGCTTGGTATGAAAGGGCGCTTTTATTCGAAGAAACCGGGGATCGCACGCGCTGCCGGCAGGAACTTTCGGGTCTTTATGCCCATGACAAATCTTTTGCCGATGTTGCGGATCGCCTTAGAAAACGCGCCTGACCTGGGGTGTTGACGATTAGAAAGGGAAATTTATGCGAAGACTTCCGGTATACCTGCTTCTTGATACCTCGACCTCTATGCGCGGTGAGGCGATCAACGCCGTCCGTGACGGTCTGGATCTGCTGGTCAGTACGCTGCGCCAGGACCCCTATGCTCTTGAAACCGCCTATCTGTCGGTGATCACGTTTGACACCGCCGCCAGACAGGTTGTGCCACTGACCGAGCTTACGGATTTTCAGGCCCCGAGTATTGAGGCGAATGGCGCGACGTCGTTGGGTGAGGCGCTGTCGCTGGCGGCTGATTGCATCACGCGCGAGGTGCGCAAATCCGATCCCGTGACCAAAGGCGATTGGAAACCGCTGGTATTCCTGATGACCGATGGTGCGCCGACCGACAGTTGGGAAAAGGGTCTTAAGGCGTTTCGCGCCGCAAAACCCGGCATGGTGATCTGCTGTGCTGCCGGCCCCAGCGCGGACGTCAAGGTGCTCGGGGAAATCTCGGAAATTGTGGTGACTTTGGATACCACGGATGGTGCGACAATCGCATCGTTCTTTAAATGGGTGTCGGCGTCGATCACCACGTCGTCGCGCAAGATCGACCTGAGCAAGAATGATGTCGGTGGTGTTGATGAACTTCCGCCGACTCCGACGGGCGTAAACCTGACAAAACCCTGATCCAGGATCTTAACAAGGAGGGGACGGATATGAGACGACTTCCCGTGTACATGCTGCTCGATACATCCGGCAGTATGCAAGGTGAGCCTATCGAGGCGGTGAATGCCGGGATGGAAACGTTGATCGCCGCGTTGCGACAGGATCCCTATGCGCTCGAAACTGTGTATATGACGGTGATCACGTTTGATGCCGAGGCCAAGACGATTGTCCCTCTGACTCCGCTTGAGGATGTAGTTCTGCCCCAGATCACGACGCCCCGCTCCGGCCCCACCCATCTAGGTCTGGCGCTTGAGACGCTAGGCGTGCAGGTCAGGGCCGATGTCAAAAAGGGCACCGATGAGGCCAAGGGCGACTGGGCCCCGTATCTTTTTGTCATGACCGACGGCAAGCCGTCTGACACGCAGCTATATGCGGAACAATGTGCGGCGATGCGCAAACTGGGCTTTGCCAGCATCATCGGCTGTGCGGCCGGACCCAAAGCCCGCGAGGCGGATCTAAAGGCGCTGTGCGATCACATCGTGCGTCTGGATACGATGGACAGCAGCGCCTTTGGCAAGTTGTTCAAGTGGGTCTCCGAAGTCATCGCATCTGGCAACAAGAGCCTTGGCACCAATGACACCAAGAGCCTGCCGCCGCCGCCTCCTGAAATCAACGTGGTGCTGTGATGCGTAAATTTCCAATCTTTCTGCTAATCGACGTTTCTGAATCCATGGCGGGTGACGCGCTTGTCCAACTGGAAAGCGGTATGCGCCAGATCACTGCGGATCTGATGCAGGATCCCTATGCGCTTGAAACTGCGTGGCTTTCGGTGATCGCCTTTGCCGGGCGGGCAAGAACGCTGGTTCCGTTGACCGAACTCACGGAATTTGTGCCGCCGCACCTGCCGGTTGGTGGCGGGACCGGGCTTGGCGGTGCGTTGGTGCATCTGATGGACGAGATAGACCGCAGCGTGACCCCCAGCAGCCCCGAACAAAAGGGCGACTGGAAACCGCTGGTCTTTTTGATGACGGACGGTGTGCCAACGGACAATGCCGAATCGGCGCTGCGGCGCTGGAAAGAGAAATACGCCCATCGTGTGGCGCTTGTGGCGGTCTCGATCGGCGGCGGCGGGGATCAGGCGATCCTGTCCCGGTTGACCAATGACATCATTCCGTTTGACGACACCGTGGATGGGGCGTTCAAAAAATTCATCACGTGGATCACCAATTCGGTCAAAAGCTCAACCCGCAGCGTCACGGCGGGCGGTGGCATCACCCTGACCAAGATCGGTGACGATGTTTCGGGCCGTGGGTCAGGCGGGATGCCGTTTGAGGCGCTTGATGACCGGTACGCGGTGTTTGTGGGCCGCTGCACCGACACTAAGGCGCCCTATGTGGTCAAATACGAACGCCATATGAATCGCATTGGCGCACAGGATCCGCACCTCGCCGAGCTGTTCAAGACCCGCGAATACCTGTTGAAAGCGGCGGTTCCCGTACAGCAGGATTATTTCGAACTTTCGGACGGATCAAAAACGGATCACAGCGTCAGCTCGACACAGCTTATCGGACAGCCTGACTGTCCGCATTGCCATGCGCAATTCGGTATGGCCGTCTGTGGCTGTGGCGGAATCCACTGCGTCAGTGGCGATGGTGAGGCGACCTGCCCCTGGTGCGGCAAAACCGCAACCTACGGTGTCTCTGATGGTTCGGACGGAGGCTTTGATATCGGCAGGGGCCGCGGATGAGCCCCGACCCTGACGAGCGGACCTATGACGACCTGGCGTTTGAGAATATGGTGAAGATACTTTGCCACACGGGCCCCCGAGTCCCGGAGCATGTGCCGGATGGGATGGAAAACCTGACGGAAAGCGAACTGACGGTTCTGGCCTACCTTCAGGATGTATCGTCCCGCCGGAGGGCGCAAACTGATGATGAGCCAGAAGCCGGTGCAGCGTCCGCCGAACCTCTGGCTGCGCTAGTGAGCGCAATTGGCGTGCCGACATCCGACGACGATCTACCGAACGCCGCTCTCGCGGATGGGCGGACCGGCAACGAAGCTGGGTCCGGGCCGGTGGCCCAGACACTGGCAATAGCACCAAAGGATGGCGAAATCGGGGCGGATGAGGCAAGGGGCCTGCCGTCCGAAATGGCCAGCATGACGTCGGACCCTGAACTGCCAGAAGGCGGGAATGACGCCTCTGTGGATGTGTCGCCAGAGCCTGAGGTAACGCCACCGGCGGCAAACACCACAGACGAGACTGCGGTTGAACTGACGCTTGATGACGAGGCCCCTGACGGACCTGTGCGCGAAGATATGGCAGGCGACGCGCCAGCCCAAAGCCCGACCGACGATTCGGGATTGCAAGAGGATAGCAGCATGATCATAGGCCCCGGCGGCATCCCGAAAGTTGGACCCGCAAACACTCGCCCCGATCCCGAACGGATAAACCTAAGGAACGGCCGCACGCGTCAGCCCTATGTGGATGTGATCCAGGGCTATAACGACATCGTCCTGCGCGATGATGGCGGCACGGGGTTGACAATTGCGCTCGACGGTACTGTGTCGGGCGGGCCGCTCCCGGCGGGTGAGTATACCATGATGCTCGACGCGCTTAGGTTCGGGCAATCCGTCAGCTTGCGGGCGCGTGTGTCAATCATCGCTGACCCACGTGATTTGTGGAAGAATATCCCGTCAGATCAGAACGCGGCACTGGCCAAACCTGATGAGGCTTTTGACAGTCAGGCCGCCGACGCCGTGATCATCGCGGCGAGCAAGCGGGGTCGGTCCCACGCCCAGGAGGGCAAGTATCGCGACGATCACTTCCGCATCTGTGCGAATACCGAAACCGGTTGGCATATCCTTGTTGTCGCGGATGGGGCCGGGTCCGCCGAGCTTAGCCGTGAAGGCAGCCGGATTGCCTGTGACACGGTTATGGATGTTCTGCCGCAGTTGTTGGCTGATCTCGTCGATCCCAACCTCGACAGTATTGTGGCAGATTTTGACACGGCATCCGAACCATCGGCATGGTTTCAGTCCACCAAGGCGCTGCTATATCCCGTTCTGCCCAAGGCCGCGCTGCATGCGGCGCATGCCATCGAGAAACAGGCCGCCGGTCACGAGCGCCCGGCGCAAGAATTTGCGACAACGATCGTGATCGCCGTGTCCCGACAGGTTGCGGATAAATGGTTCACGGCGAGCTTTACCGTCGGGGACGGCGGCGTTGCAGTGTTCGATGCCGAGGCGGCGCGGGTCGACGTGCTCTGTCGTCCCGACAGCGGTGAGTTTGCCGGTCAAACCCGGTTTCTGGCCACTTCAGAGTTTCGCGAAGCAAAAGACGTTCTCGAACGTTTATTCGTTGATCTCAGGCACGGCTTTACCGTGCTTGCTGCGATGACAGATGGCATCACCGATCCGAAATTTCCGACAGATGCGCTCTTGGCAAAGGCCGATAGCTGGACAGCCTTTTGGGATGACGATCTCTGCCCGCAGGTGTGGTTGCACCCGGACAATCCGAACCTGAAGGAAGAGATGCTGGGATGGCTCGATTTCTGGTCGCGTGGCAATCATGATGACAGAACCATTGCCCTGATGATCCCGGTCCCACCCGAGCCGCCCGCCGATGCCGGGGAAACGCAGGCGACCGAAGTCAGCGTGGCGGATCAGGCCGACGATTCCGGGGCGGCGGACACATGAATGTGGTCAGCCTGACGTCCGACACCGGTCAGCCCGTGTCCTTTGTCGACGAGGTCATCGCCTCTGGCGCGATGAAGGACATATATGTCAGCACCGACAAGACGTATGTGGTGGGCTTTTTCAGGGATGCCCCTGACGCAGCGCTAAAGGAGCGCCTGCGCGAAATTACCACCCGCTACCGTAGCAATCTGTTCGACAAGGACGGTGGCGACTTCTGGAAGGATTATTTCTGCTGGCCGGTTGATACCGTTCAGCACGACGGCCGTATTGGCGTCGTCGTGCCATTTTACGCGTCGCATTTCTTCTTTGAATTCGGTTCAAAGAATGACGACATGCTAAACATCCGGGGCAAGGACAAAGAGGGCAAATGGTTTGCCTCTGCCTCGAACCGCGAGAAATTTCTGGATACGCGCGAAAAGGGCAACTGGCTGACGCATCTGCAAATCTGCCTGTCGATTTCGCGCGCAGTGCGCAGGCTGCACATGGCCGGGCTGGCGCATTCCGATCTGAGCTACAAGAACGTGCTGGTGGATCCCACGCGAGGCAAGGCGTGCCTGATCGACATCGACGGCCTAGTCGTGCCGGGCAAATTCCCGCCCGACGTCGCAGGTACGCCGGATTTTATTGCGCCAGAGGTGATCGCCACTCAGAATCTGTCCAAGGACGATAAGGCCCGTGTGCTGCCGTCCAGAACAACCGACCGTCATGCACTTGCGGTGCTGATTTACATGTATCTGTTCTTTCGACACCCGCTGCGGGGGCGCAAGGTATTTGATGCCGATCCAACCCGCGACGAAGAGTTGGGCATGGGCGAACAGGCGCTGTTTGTTGAACACCCCACTGATGCCAGCAACCGTGTGCGCCCGGACGATCTGCGCCCGCAGTCGCTGCCCTGGGGGGATCCGGTCGCGCGGCCCTACAGCATGGCCGGACCGCTGTTAAAGGAACTTTTTGATCGCGCTTTCATCGAGGGGCTGCACAACCCGGGCAAGCGCCCGTCGCCTGCGGAGTGGGAGAATGCGCTGGTGCGCACGCTGGACATGATCCAGCCTTGTTCGGCACCCTGTGAAATGGGTTGGTTTGTTTTTGACAACACGCGTGCGCCGGTTTGTCCCCATTGCGGCACGCCCTATCGTGGCAAGTTGCCAGTGCTCAATCTCTACTCCAGCCGGACCAAAGGCAGCTTTCACCCCGACAACCATCGCGTCATGGTCTGGGATGGGCAGTCGCTTTTTGAGTGGCATGTGAACCGCAAGGTGTTTCCGAACGAACATCTTGATCCGGCTTTGAAAAAACGGGTCGGCTATTTCCAGCTGCACGAGGGGAACTGGTTTTTGGTCAACGAAAAGATGCCCGGTATGAAGAATGTCTCGACTGGGCAGGACGTTGCCATTGGCGGATCTGTGAAGCTTGAGAACGGAACACAGATTCTGTTATCGCCGCAAGAGGGTGGGCGGCTGATTCAGGTTCAGATGGCGGGCGCTTAGGTCGGGTTCGGGCAGGCACGTCCGCACTGTGGGCATGATGGCCCTCGTGCGGGGCTGGCGCGACCATCTGCCCCCCTTGCCGCGATTGCCCTGGCGCAATACCGCAGGGATCAGGAAACATCGCTGGTGCGCGGTCGATCGGCTGCCGATCTTGCGCGCCAGAACCAAGGAGGTGCTGAATGACTGATGAGATCACGCCGCTGGACAGGGCCCATGCCGCGATGGAGGCCGCGCCAGGTGACGAGGCCGCCCGCCTGCGGTTTTACGAGAGGCTGACGGATTCCGAACTTTTCCTGCTGTTGCAGGACGAGGCTGATGGCGATCAGATCACGCCTGAGCTGTTCGAGCTGCCTGACAGCCGCTTTGTGCTGGTATTTGACCGCGAAGAGCGCCTGACCCGCTTTACCGGACAGGCGTCGCCCTATGCCGCCTTGCCTGGTCGGACCATCGCCGGGATGCTGGCCGGTCAGACAATTGGCCTGGGCGTCAACCTGGACGTGGCCCCGTCGTCGATTCTGATCCCGCCCGAGGCGGTGACCTGGCTGGCGCAGACCCTTGGTCACACCCCGCAAGAGGCCGAAGCCCGCCCGGTCGAGGTCGGTGCCCCCGGCGCGGGCCTGCCCGAGGCGCTGCTTGGCGCGCTCGATACCAAACTGGGACTCGCGGCGGGACTGGCGCGCAAAGCCTATCTGGTGGCTGTGACGTATGACGACGACAGCCGGGGTCATCTACTTGGCCTCACCGGAACCAAATCGGGTGCCGAACCGGCGCTGGCCCGCGCCATCAACGAGGCGCTGGTGTTTTCGGGCATCGAGGCCGGTGCGCTGGATGTGGTATTTCTGGCGGATAGCGATCCACTGACCGCACGTTTGGCGCGCGTCGGGCTGCGCTTTGACCTACCCGAGGCGACCGGACCCGAGAGAGTGACTGCGACCGCCCCCGGCATGAACCCCGACAAACCCCCGATCCTGAGGTAGCCAACGCCACTCCGTCGTTGTTCGGTGTGTCGCGCGACTGGTACGGGCCCTTGCTGTTGTAAGGACGCTCGCGGCACCAACAATCCCCGCCGACCCTCTCAGAGATCACCGCGCAGCCAGCGTGTCGCGCAGGCAGGGCAGCGTGTCGCCGGGTTCTGGCGACGCATGCCACACCGCGCGGGCTATGGCGCGGGACAGGCACAGCGCGGCGGCGTGACCGATTGTCGTTAGTTGCAGCATCGGGTCGATCAGTGGCGTCGCGGCTGTCGAGAGGGCAAAGATCAGATCCCCGTCGTGGGGGGTATGTGCGGGCACGATGGCCCGGGCCATGCCGTCATGCGCCGCCACCGCCAGCCGTCTCAGCTGCGCCTTGTCGAGTGCGGCGTTGGTTGCGACAATGGCAATTGTGGTGTTGCCCTGCGCCGCCATGGCGGCGGATTTCCGGCTGTTGGGCAGAGGCTGAAGCCCGACGGCTGGATCGGGGCCAAGCCCGCCATATTCAGACGCTACTTCGAAAGGCGCCGCCCAGAAATGCCGACCCGACGGGGTGGTGACGCTGCCCAGCGGGTTTACCGCCACCAGCGCGCCGACGGTGATGCCCCCTTCCAACACCAGTGAGGCCGAGCCAAGCCCACCCTTATGTTGTGCGGTCTGCGCTCCGATTCCCGCCCCGGCAGAGCCGAGGGCGAACCGGATGTCCGCCGCAGCCAGCGCGGTCTGTCCCAGCGCGGGATACGGGTTGGCGGCCCAGTCCTTTTGTCCACCGTTGAGCAGATCGAACAGGATCGCCGCCGGGACCAGCGGCACACGGGCGCTAAGCACGGGGAACCCGCGCCCCGCAGCGTGCAGCGCGTCCATCACGCCCTGCGCCGCCGCGAGACCAAAGGCGCTGCCACCAGAGAGGACCAGCGCATCCACCCCCGGCGCGGATTTGTCGGGCTCTAGCAAATCGGTTTCGCGGGTGCCGGGTGCGCCCCCTTGAACGGCATAGGAACAGGCAAACGGCGCATCTGCCGTCAGTACCGTGGTTCCGGATTTCAGCGCGCCGTCCTGCGCATTGCCGACCCGCAGGCCGGTGACATCGGTGATGAGGTTCAGCGGGCCGGGCTGCATTGGAACCTGTCCTTTCTGTGCTGTGGTGGTTGGTCGCGATGGTACAGCGCGAGGTGTCAGATACAGCGGCCGCCATCGACCTCCATGCAAACGCCAGTGACCATGCTTGCCTCGTCCGAGCAAAGATAAAGCGCGGCATTGGCCAGATCCTCGGGGGTGGAAAAGCGGCCCAGCGGGATCGTGGACAGGAATTTGGCGCGCATTTCCGGGGTATCCTCACCCAGAAAGCTTTTGAGCAGGGGCGTTTCACCCGCCACCGGGTTCAGTGCATTGACCCGGATGCCCATCGGCGCGAGTTCCACCGCCATTGCGCGGGTGGCGGTGATCATCCAGCCCTTTGAGGCATTGTACCAGTTGAGTTTGGGGCGGGGCGACACGCCAGCGGTTGAAGCGATGTTAAGGATTGCGCCGGTGCCGCGATGTTTCAGATGTGGCAGCAGGGCGCGGGCGGTCAGGTAGACCGATTTGCAGTTGACCGCAAAGACGCGGTCAAAGTCGTCTTCGGACACGTCCTCCATCAGGCTGGGCAGATGGGTGATCCCGGCGTTGTTTACAAGGATGTCGACGTGACCCATGGTGCGGATCGCGGCGTCGATCATCTCGGCTACGCTGTCTCCATTTGCCACGTCGACCGTCTGCGCAGTGCCGCCGCAGTCGTCCGCGACAGCGCGAGCGGCGTCGGCATTGATGTCTGCGACGATCACCTCGGCCCCTTCGGCGCGAAACCGTCGGGCGATGCCAGCACCAAACCCAGAGCCGGCGCCGGTGACGATGGCGGTTTTGCCGTGTAATCTCATGATGTTCTCCGTTTTGTTCGATGGGCTGTCATGGTTTGGTCAGGGCAACGCCTGTATCTTGCGTCAGATCAGGCAGGCGCGGGGCGGCAGTAATCAGGCGCTGGGTGTAAGGATGTTGCGGCGCGTCAAAGACCTGCTCGGTCGGGCCATGTTCGACGATCTCGCCGGCTTGCATCACCATCACGCGGTCGGTGATGCCGCGCACCACTGACAGGTCATGGCTGATGAACAGATATGTCAGCCCGTAGCGGCGGGACAGATTGGCCAGCAGGTCAAGGATCTGCGCCCGCACCCGCACATCGAGGGCCGAGACGGCCTCGTCAAACAGTATCAGGTCGGGGCGGGTGATCAGCGCCCGGGCGATGGCAATGCGTTGCCGCTGCCCCCCCGAAAAGGCGTGGATATATTTCCCGGCATCCGACGGGCTAAGGCCGACAGCCCTCAGCGCCTCGGCCACGGCGGCGTCGCGGGCGGCACCCGTGGGTGGTGTATCGAGCAGGTGAAATGGCTCGGTGATCAGCCGCGCGACTTTGTGGCGCGGGTTGAACGAGGTAAAGGGATCCTGAAACACCACCTGCATTCGACGCCGAACAGCGCGGTTGGTGTGATCAGCGGCAATGATCGGCACCCCGCCCAGGGTGATGCTGCCGGACACAATCGGCTCTAACCCCAGCAGCGCGCGGGCGAGGGTGGATTTGCCGCAGCCGCTTTCTCCGACAAGGCCAAGCCGTTCACCACGGCGGATGTCAAAGCTGACATTGTTGACCGCGTGAAACAGGGGCCGTCGGGCAAACAGTGACGGGCGCGGCAGCGGGTAACTGCGGGTGACATTGCGGACCTCTAGCAGAGGCGCGTTGTCCCGCACCGGCGTTAGGGTCGCCTGGTGACCCGAGGCGGCAAACAGCGCGCGGGTATAGGGGTGGCGCATCTGGGCAAAGACCTGGAGCGTCGGCCCCTGTTCGACGATTGCGCCGTTCTGCATCACCACAAGCCGGTCGGCCATGTCGCTGACCACAGCCAGATCATGGGTGATCATCATCAGGCCCATGTCGTATTCGCGGACAAGATCGCGCAGCAGATCCAGGATTTGCGCCTGTGTCGTCACGTCCAGCGCGGTGGTCGGCTCGTCCGCGATCAGCAGGGCCGGGCGGCGGGCGATAGCCATGGCGATGACAACGCGCTGGCGCTGACCGCCGCTGAGTTGGTGCGGATAGCGGTTGGGGGGCACGCGATCCGCAGGCAGGCCGACCCGTTCGAGGGTTTCGCGTGTCCGGGCCCGCACCTGCGCACGAGGCATCGCCACCGCGCCGCCGCGTGGCAGCCGCAAGGCTTCGGAGACCTGAGCGCCGATGGTCTGTACCGGGTTGAGCGCTGTCATCGGTTCCTGGAATACCATGGACAGCGCATCGCCGCGCAGGGCGCACAGCTGCCGCTCGGTCCGTGTCAGCAGGTCGGTGCCGTTCAACAGGATCTGGCCGGTGGCCCTGACCCCATCGGGAAGCAGGCCCATGGTGGCCAGCGCGGTCATGGATTTCCCCGACCCGGATTCACCGGTCAGGGCGACGATCTCTCCGGCTGCGATATCCAGCGATATGTCACTCAGGATCGGGCGGTTGTGGATGCCCATCGACAGGTTGCGGATCGACAACAGGCTCATGTCCGCACCACCTGTAGTCTAGGGTCCAACCGGTCACGCAGTCCGTCACCCATCAGGTTCAGCCCCAGAACCAGCAGAACAATGGCCATGCCGGGCACGATCGCCACATGCGGCGCGATCGACACCATGGTCTGCGCATCGGCCAGCATCCGCCCCCAGGACGGGGTCGGGGTTGCGCGCCCAGACCGACATAGGACAACCCCGCCTCGGCCAGAATGCCAAGGCTGAACTGTATGGTCCCCTGCACGATCAGCAGATTGGCGAGGTTGGGCAGAATATGTTCGGCACTGATGCGGGCAGCGGTTTTGCCGGCCACCCGCGCGGCGAGGACAAAGTCGCGCTGCCAGAGCGACAGCGCCCCGCCACGGGTCAGTCGGGCAAAGACCGGAATGTTGAAAATACCAATGGCGATGATCGCGTTCACAGCACCGGGGCCAAAGACAGCGGTGATCAGGATTGCGATGACAAGGCTGGGAAAGGCAAAGATCAGATCGTTGCCGCGCATGATAACCTCGTCCAGCCAGCCACCAGAGCGAGCGGCAGCAGCCAGCCCCAATGGCACACCAAGGCCCATGCCGATACCGACAGCCACCAGCGCGACCGAGATCGAGGTGCGCGCGCCCACCATGATCATGCTCAGGATATCGCGGCCAAAGTGGTCGGTGCCCAGCCAGTGCGCCGCATCTGGCGTGCGCAGGCGCGACGGGATGTGAATGGCTGTGGCGTCATACGGCGTCCAGATCAGCGACAGCAGCGCCGCCACTAGGAACAGCGTGGTGAGCGCCGTGCCGATCAGCAGGCTGCGCTGTGTCATCGCGCCCGCAGCCTTGGATCTACGGCGGCATAGGCCAGATCGACAATGAAATTGACGAGGATCACGGCAAACACCAGCAGCATGACGACCGATTCCACCACGATCAGATCGCGCTGGCCGATGGACTGAAAGATCAGCCGTCCGAGGCCGGGCAGAAAGAACACCTGTTCGATGATGATCGCCCCGGCCAGCAGAAACGAAAATTGCAGCCCGATGATGGTCAGAACCGGGATCAACGCATTGCGCAACGCATGACGCCAAAGCGCCTGACGCCGTGACAGGCCCTTGGCGCGGGCGGAGCGGATGTAATCCTCGGCCAGGGTGTCGAGCAGGGCTGACCGCAACACACGGGTCAGGATCGCCGCTTGCGGCAGGGCCAGCGCAATCGCGGGCAGGGTCAGGGATTTCATCGCCAGTGCCGGGTTGCTCCAGCCGGGAAAACCACCCGCGCTGAACCAGCGCAGCTTGATCGCGAATAGCAGCACCAACAGCATGGCGAACCAGAAATTCGGCAGCGCGATACCCAGCTGCGTGGCAGACATTACCGCGACATCTCCAGTATGACCACGCCGGGCGGCGGCAAACAGCCCGGCGGGGAACGCCAGCAGCACCGACAGACCCAGTGCATAGAGCGCCAGCGGCAGCGACACCCACAGCCGGTCTGCGATCATCTGTGCAACCGGTGTGCGATAGGTGTAAGAGGTGCCAAAATCCCCCGATGCCATGCCGCCAACCCAGTTGAGGTAGCGCTGAATCTTGGGCACATCCAGGCCTAGCTCGGCACGCAGGGATGCCAGCGTATCGGGCTGTGCATTCAGCCCCAGCATATAGCTGGCGGGATCACCGGGGGCGACCTCGACCACCAGAAAAATGACCAGAGATGCGATCAGCAGACTGATCGCCAAAGAACCAAATCGCGTGAGGGCATAGCGCAGCATGACACCACGTTAGGATGCGCTGCGCCCGGGGTCCAGCGGTCGTAACTGGGCGGCGCTCAGCCCTTGCGGGGCTGCGTCACCAGGGCCCAAACCACCGTCGCGACATAGCCCAGGCACAGGGCGATCAGCGTAAGCCATGCATAGTTCATCAATGCCGCCGCGACAAAGGCAAAGGCCACGAGGAAATATTTCACGTTCTCGCGCGATACCTTGGTCGTTTTGAACGACCAGGTCGGGATGCGGCTGATCAGCAACAGCCCGATCCCCGCCATATAAAGACACAGCACCAGATCCGGCAGCAGCTGGGCGTCGTCAAAGGCAAAGCTCAGATACATCGGCAGCATCACCAACATCGCACCAGCAGGAGAAGGGACGCCGGTGAAATAGGCGGCCACGTCCTTGGGGTCGCCGGCATGGGTCGAGACGTTGAACCGTGCCAGCCGCACCACACAGCAGACCGCAAAGACCAGCACCGACAGCCAGCCCAGTCGCGGCGCATCCTGCAACGCCCAGTAATAAATCAGCAGCGGCGGCGCGACGCCAAAGTTTAGGAAATCCGCCAGGCTGTCCAGCTCGGCCCCCATGGCACTGTCGGCCCGCAGAATGCGCGCCAGCCGCCCGTCAATTCCGTCCAACACACAGGACAGCAGGATCAGCTGCACGGCATTCAGGTAGTTGCCCTGGACGCCAAAGCGGATCGCGGTCAGCCCGGCACAGATCGCCGCGACGGTCAGCATGTTGGGCAGCAGTTGGATCAGCGCGTATTCGCTGCGCGGCTTGCGCTGGATCGGCTTGGGGGCGGGGGGCTGAGTCATACGGGTTGCGTCTGGGTCAGATCGGCCAGGACGGTTTCACCGGCGACCATGGTCTGGCCGATCGAAACCAGCGGTTCGACGCCGTCGGGCAGGTAGACATCCACTCGCGACCCAAATCGGATCAGGCCAAAGCGTTCGCCGACGCCCAGCCGCGCGCCGGGTTTGGTAAAGCAGACGATGCGCCGTGCAACCAGCCCGGCGATCTGCACAAAGGCGATGCTGCGCCCGTCGTCCAGTGTCAGCGCAAGGCTCATGCGTTCGTTGTCCACGCTCGCCTTGTCGAGCGATGCGTTGAGGAATTTACCGGGGCGATACGCGGTGGCCGTGACCACACCCGGTGCAGGCGTCCGGTTTACGTGACAATTAAAGACGTTCATGAACACGCTGACACGGGTCAGGGCCACGTCGGGCAGACCTAGTTCAGCGGGTGGGACGGCCGGTTCGATCAGCGACACGATGCCATCCGCAGGGCTGATCACCAGACCGGGGCGTGCGGGCGGCACCCGTTCGGGATCGCGGAAGAAATAGTAACACCAAACGGTCGCGCCGACCCCGATCCAGCCAAGCGGATTCCAGATCAGAAACAGCACCAGGGTGATCGCGGCGAAGATGCCGACAAACTTGCGGCCCTCGGGGTGCATCGGCTTGATGAACGTGTCGCGCATACGCATCGCAGGATCCTTGGTCGGGGAAATATAGCCCCCGAGTTAGTTGAGAGGCACCGCGGATACAAGCGGGACGCAGCGCGGAGCCGGAAAACGCCAGCAATATGCCGAAATTTCTGTCGCGGGCTTTTCAATCATACATGAACCAATTCCAGCGAGAATGCGTTTGGGTGATAGACACCACCTCTTGCGGAGACAGACCATTGGATGCTGAGAAACTGACCCTAGACGATCAATTGTGTTTTGCGCTCTATGCTGCGACCAATGCCGTGACACAGGCGTATCGGCCACAGCTCAGGGCGGTGGGCCTGACCTACCCGCAATATCTGGTTCTGTTGGTGCTGTGGCAGCACGGGGCGAGCACGCGGGATCACCTTACCCACCGGCTAAGCCTTGAACCCGATGTTATCGCGTCCACCGTTGAACGGTTGGAACGCGGTGGCCTGATACGGCGGCATCAGGACGAGGTTGACCATCAGGTCCAGCTGATGGCGTTGACCGATGCCGGCGCTGCGCTAGAGCGGGTCGTCGCCCGGATTCAGCATGATGTGAGTTGCCAGACCGGCCTGACACAGGACGCCGCTGATGCTCTACGCGAGTCATTACTGGCGCTTGCCGCGCGCATGCAGATCTAACAGGCTACTGCCCCCGAATCCGAGAGCGGTTTGAAGCGATGACTTTTTACATGGGTTGCTGGGGCGGGCAATCTGCCGGGTGATGATCGCCGGGTCTCAGGCTCAGTCAGGGGGCTTGCTAAAACCTTATGTCCGCTCGGCGCTGTTGTTTCCTACGGATGAACCATACTTCCGACGATCCGACCGTTCGTGCCCATTGCGACCACTGGCAAGATATGCGCAATTGACCCCGATCCTGCCTGAAACACCTAAACCTGCAAGATAATTGATATGACAATCACATCCCGACCCAAAATCCATCTGGCCGTGCTTGCGGTTTTGGGTCTGACGCATCTTTTGAACGATTTGATGCAATCGCTGATCCCGGCGGCCTATCCGATCCTGAAAGAGGCCTACGCGCTGGATTTCGTCCAGATCGGCATGATCACCCTGACCTTTCAGATCGCGGGGGCCATGCTGCAACCTGTGATCGGCATGGTGACCGATCGGCATCCCGCACCCTATTCGCCGGTGGTGGGGATGATGTTCACCTTGTCGGGGCTGGTTTGCCTCGCTTTTGCCCTGAGCTATGCGATGATTCTGGTGTCTGTGGCTTTGATCGGCATCGGCTCATCAATCTTTCACCCCGAGGCGACGCGGATGGCACGTTACGCTGCCGGTGGTCGGCAGGGCCTGGCGCAAGGGATGTTCCAGGTCGGTGGACAGGCTGGTGGGGCACTCGGGCCGGTGTTTGCCGCTTTGATCATCGTCCCGTGGGGCCAGCCGAGCCTTGCGTGGTTCGCGGTTATCGCACTTCTGGCGATGATGCTTTTGACTTGGATTGGCAGCAAGCAGCGGCAGATCAGCGCCGAATTCTCGTCGATGGTGGCGCGCAGCAAAAACGGCAAGGTGACGGTCCGGCACGCGCCGCTGACCATCGGCATCAGCCTTGTGGTGCTGACCCTGCTGATGTTTACCAAGAATGCCTATGCCGAAAGTTTCCGCTCTTTCTACATTTTCTACCTGATCGAACGGTTCGGCCTGTCGATCCCGGCTTCGCAGATGATGCTTTTTGTTTTCCTGATGGCATCGGCTGTCGGTGTGTTGATTGGTGGGGTCGTCGGCGACCGGATCGGGCGCTACCGGATTATCTGGGTCTCGGTGCTGGGGCCGCTGCCGCTGACGCTGATGCTGCCCTATGTGGATTTGTTCTGGACCGGCATCCTGACGATCCTGATCAATCTGATCATGGCCAGCGCCTTTGCCTCGATCCTGATCTACGCAATGGATCTGCTGCCCGACCGAATCGGCCTGATCGGAGGTCTGTTCTATGGGCTGAACTTTGGTCTGGGCGGCGTGGCGGCTGCATTTTTGGGTGTTCTGGCGGACAGTTACGGCGTCGAGGCAGTGTATCGTTTCTGTTCGTTCCTGCCTCTGGCGGGATTGCTGGCGTGGTTCCTGCCGCGGATCGACGACACTTAACGGGCCCGTCCCCAAGCCTCAGATCTCGGGCGGTTTCAATGGGGCCGGACCCTAAGATGTTGATTTTGCGTATATCCGGGAATTCCACTGTCTCAACCCAGGTTTACGCCCTCGGCGTTGTCGCGAGGGGCGTAAATAGTCGCGAAAACCGGCGTCAGGAGGAGACCTGTTCGCGCAGGATGGATGCGGTCAGTGAAATCATCAGATAGATGCCAGAGAAGATCAGGAAACACAGGATCGTGTTTTCGAATTTACGCGGATAGCTCGGATCTTCGGAGGCCACCGGCACAACGGATGTTGTCAGGTAGCGCGCCTGACTTTCGGCGTCGCGCCGTGCTGTTTCCAGCCGCTCCAGCGCCGATTGCAACATCAGATCGCGGGTCGCGAGATCGGCCTGTGACAGTTGTATCTGCACCGCAATTTCGGCCAGGGAATTTTCGCCAGTAGCGGCGGTGGTCATTTGCGCATTGAGGTCGTCAAGCAGCGCCTGCAAGCGGCGCACATCGCCTTCGGCGCCCTGAACCCGGCTGGAATTCGGACGAGCGTTGTCGAGTAACGCCTGCAGTTGCAGCTGCTTCTCTTGCGTCTGCATTTCGACATTGTTGATCTGCCCGCGCAGCGCGGCGATTCGCCCCTCGGGGTCGACGATTGCGCCATCCTGTTGCAGACGCACCAGTTTTTCCTGTGCTACTTGGCGGGCGGCTTCGGCTTCGGACAGGCCCTGCTCGGCGTCGAGCACGCCGTTGGTGCGTTTGCGCAAGCTTAGATTGTCCACGCGGTCTTCGGCATAGCGGATCAACGCGCGGCTGAATTCGGCGGCGGTTTCGGGTTCGGCGGCGATGACCTCCATCTTGATCACGCCTTCGGTCGGATCATAGCCGATCTCGACGTTGCGCTTGTAGAGCTTGTAGGCCTCTTCGTTCGAGGGGTTGTCGCTCAGTCGCTGAATCGGGTCGATGCTGGGCTGGGTGAAATGCGCCTTGAACCCGGCGTCTCTGTCGAGGCGCAGCATTGCATCCTTGGATGTCAGGTAGGATTGCACCGCGATCGCGTCCTGATTGGTGGCGAATTGTGTGCCGGACAGAAAACTGCCCATGCCACTGCCGCCGCTCTCGGCTTTGAGAATCAGGAACTCGGATTTGGTGGCGTACATTGGTGTTGCCACGGCATAAAAATAATACCCGGCGAGGATTGTTGGCAGCAGCACGAAAAAGGACAATCGGGTCAGCAAAAGCATCATCTTGCGGCGACGGCGCTGGGCAAGGTCCTTTTGCATCCGCGCGATTTCCGCCATGCGGCGCTCGGCGGGGCTGGCCACATTGGTCGAAGGCAGGCCGGCTTTGTTCAGGGCGACGGTCTGCGGCAACTTGGCCTGATCAGCCTGAGGCACGGCCAGGCCGACATTGGCTGGCGCAGCGGCGGGACGGGTTTCGCTGGGTACCACCAGTTCGAGCATATTGGTACGTTGGAACGGATCGATGCCGCGCGCGCGTAGCAGCCGAACGGCGTCAAGATCCGACGTCGGGTCCAGTCCGTTCTTTTGCGCCACACGTCGCGCCATGCGCAATTGCCGACCGGTCAACCCCTCTTGCCGGATGGCGTTCAGATCGGTTTCACCTGCGACCTGTGCCGCTGAATCAACCGCGCCGGTGCGGGCGGTGGCGGGCGTTTCGGCGTGGGTGGGCGCTGGCGTCGCGCCGGACGTCGGTCGCTGTGGGGCGCGTGGTGTGGGCGCGCCTGCGGCGGGTGTATTTGCGGGAGGCGGTGCGGCAGTGTCTGGCCGGGGTGCCGGAGCAGACGAGGGCGCACGCGCGGATGTACCCTGCGGAGCAGTTTGGGGCGTCTCGGCAACGGTCTCTGACGCGTCGGGACGACGGATACGGAATTTCTTAGCCTTGGGTTTCGTAGTCATAGAGCTGTTTCGCTTCTTCCAAGGTTTCAAACATATGCAGCTTGCCGTCCATCAGGACCGCCGCCTTGCGGGCGAATTTTTCGAGTATCGCGGGCTGGTGCGAGACGATGATGATCGTTGTCGTACGCAGCCGTTCGGCCAGAATATCGCCGGCCTTCTTGTTGAACTCGGCGTCGGTGGAATTTGGCATACCTTCGTCGATCAGATAAATGTCAAAGTCCAGTGCCAGCATCAGCGAAAAGGTGAACCGTGCCCGCATCCCGGACGAATAGGTGCCCAATGGCTGGTCGAAATATTCACCTAGACCGCAGAGCCAGCGGCAGAACGCCTCGACATAATCGGGGTCCAGCCCATAGAGACGCGCGATAAAGCGGCAATTCTCCATCCCCGACTGTTTGTTGATCACCCCCCCCATAAAGCCGAGCGGAAAGGAGATGCGGCAGCCACGGCGAATTTCGCCCTCGTCCGGTTTTTCCAGGCCTGCCATCATCCGGATGATGGTTGTCTTGCCAGTGCCATTGGGCGCCAGAATGCCCACCGATTCGCCCAGATCGACACGGAACGACGCGCGCTCCAGGATCACCTTGCGTTGTGATCCTGTCCAGAAGGACTTGCTGACATTGTCGAATTCGAGCATCCACTTGCCTCGGCACTGCGGGACCACACGTATACATCAGGTGGCTTGTCAGCGTGTTAAGGGCGAATATTGGCGAGAGTATGGCCCGATCCGGAAACAAAAGACACTGTTTAGCATCCGGTGTTCACGAAATTGCGTTGCGCGCGGGGCATCGTGCGGGGTGCGCGGTCTTGCGAGGCGCGCCATCGTACACACCGCGCATTAGCATCAGTTGGTGGTTTTCTCGACCCGGAGCAGTTTGCCAACCGCGATCGACACAACCGCTGCGGCAAAGCTGAACAGCGCGCCCATCTTGGCCGCGTCCTGAACCGGGCCCGCGTCAAACGCGACTGAGGCCACAAACAGCGAAACGGTAAAACCGATGGCCGCGACGCAGCCGATCACCACTAGGTCTATGATCCGCATACCCTCGGGAATGCCCAGTCGCATCGGCACCGCCGCAAGCCAGCCAAAGACGAAGATCCCCAGCGGTTTGCCGATCAGCAGACCCGCGAGGACCAGCCAGGTGGCATCACCGATGAACGAAAACTCGACCCCCGCATTGAGCAGACCAAAAAAGAACAGGATAACCTCGACCGGGTGTTTCAGCGCGTGCTCAATCTGGTTCAGCAGGTCGGTCAGATACTGCTCGGCCTCTGCGAAGATACCAAAGGCGCGGTCGGCATGCGGGATGGTCGGTACGATGGGCAGCAGTCCCAGCGCCGGGTGCAGGCCCGATTGCATGAATCCGTACCAGCTGGCACTGGCAGCCAAAAGATAGGGCCAGAAGTTCAGTCTCTTGCGCACCCAGGTCGAGGTCGGGCGTGTCTGATTGCCACGGTCGAGCTTGCGAGGCAGCCAATTCGCCAGCATATATACGGTGATTGCGGCCCCAAGTGACAGCAGCAGCCATTGCGGTGCCAGATCGCCCGACGGGTAGAACACCGCCAGAATGATCAGACCTGCGGCATCGTCCGCAATCGCCAGCAGCAGCAGGAACCGCACGGCGGGGTGTCCGGCGCCAAACACGATCCGTCCGACAATATAGGAAAAGGCGATGTCGGTCGCCGTCGGGATCGCCCAGCCATTGGCAACCGCAGAATAGGTGTCCGACCCCATGATCAGCGCAAGGCCAAGATAGACGGTGATCGGCCCGAGCATACCGCCAAGCGTCGCAAACAGCGGAGTTGCCGCCTTTTTGCCGCGCAGTGACCCGTTTGAGAGGATCACCGCCTCCCAGACTTCCTTGGCCGCGATGGCAAAGAAAAAAGCCATGAGCAGATCGTTGACCAAATAGTGCAGTGTCAGTGTTCGGTGGCCGTCATGCAGATGGCCGACCGGTGCATTGTCCCAGATCACAAAGTCAACAAAGTGATGATAGCTGGACGGATCGGTATTCGCCCAGATCAGCGCGATAAGCGCGCCCAGAATCAGCAGAAGCGAATAGTTGGTCAGAAAATTCCAGACGCGATACATTTGCTCTCCGGTGGCGTTCTGTGTTGGCTCTGTCGCGCTTAGCTCAAAGCACAGTGTGGGGCAACGCAAGCAGTGCGCTGTCGGCGTCACCCGAAGATGTCGGAAATATGACCTGGGATGCCTGAATGTTGATCTGAGGGGTGTGATCGCCGATTGAAACCGGCGCGCCGGGCTCTACCATGGGGGCACCGGGCTGATACCGGACGTTTTCGCAATCGAGGATCGAAAGACAATGACCCAGACTCGCCGACATTTCCTGGTCACTGCCGCCGCAACCGCCGGGACAGTCACATTGCTGCCTTTTACCGCTAGCGCCGCCGCACATGGCGGCGATGTTTTTGAAACCACAGCAGGCGAGATCACGGTTCATCCTGTCGCGCATGCGTCGTTCGTGATGGAAACGCCTGCCGGGGTCATCTACTCCGATCCGGTCGGTGATCCGGCGCAGTATGCGTCGCTGCCGCCTGCGGACCTGATCCTCGTCACTCATGAACATGGCGACCATTACAATGCGGAAACGCTTGCCGCGCTGATGGGGGACAGCACCGTGCTGATCACCAACCCGGCGGTCCTGGACATGCTGCCCGAGGATCTTAAGGCGCGTGCCAGTGCCATCGGCAACGGCGAAAGTTCAGAATTTTCCGGTGTCGGGATTGACGCGATCCCGGCCTATAACACCACCGAAGGGCGGACCAACTTTCACCCGCAGGGCCGCGACAACGGCTATGTGCTAAGCTTTGACGGGTTCAAGGTCTATATCTCGGGCGATTCCGAAGATATTCCCGAGATGCGCGCACTCGAAGGCATCGACCTGGCCTTTTTGTGCATGAACCTGCCGTTCACCATGGATGTCGCTGCGGCGGCGTCGGCTGTGGCCGATTTCAAGCCGTCTTATGTTTACCCCTATCACTACCGTGGCCGCGATGGCGGCACACAGGATCCGGCGGAATTCGCTGCGCTGGTTGGTGAGAGTGTCGAGGTCAAGATGGGCGACTGGTATCCGGACGGATCGGCCTGACGCAGCCTGTCGGCAATCATCACAAGACCTGCCAGAGGCTTCGGAGCGATCCGAGGCCTCTGCGCTATTGAGCGCCGTCCCGAGGGGGGTGACACCTTGTCCTGACGGGCCTTAGAACCCGGACAGACGATGAAAGCTCATCGAGATATGCGCCTTGCGGATCAGTGCGGCGGCCCGCATGTCGCCACTCTCTAACGCGCCATGCGTCTGGCGCATCTCATCCAGAAAAATCTCCGTCTCCCGGGCCAGGTCCATCTGGGGAATCGCCTTGAGCCAGATTCGCGTGGTGCGCAGATACAGTTGTTGTGCCGTGTCACGCAGTGCCGCGTTTGTGGTTAGGGTCAGACCAAAATCATGGAATTCCATGTTGAGCCGGGCAAAGGCGCGGGCAGCCGGTGCCCGGGCCAGCGCGGTGCCACGGGCCACAAACTCAGCGCCTGTTGTGATAATGTCCGGCGTTATCAGGCAGGGGGATAAGACGCCGACAAGTTGCGCCAGCTCTAACCGCAGATCGTAGACCTGCGCCATTTCAACGATGTCCACATCTGTGACGATGGTGCCGACCCCGTGGCGCGAAATCACAAGGCCTTCGGTTTCCAACCGGGCGAGCACACGCCGCAGCGGTGTGCGCGAGGTTCCGAATTCGGCCGCCAGCGACTCTTCTGACAGTTTGGCGCCCGGCGGGTAATCGAGCAGGCAAATGCGATCCCGCAAGGTCATGTGCAGGCGCTGGAACCTGTCAATCGCGTCGCTCATGCTGCGCAGCTGTGGCCGAAACCGTCGAGCAGGGTCAGGCATTCGGCAAGCTGCGCACGCGACACATATTCGTCCGCCTTGTGCGCCTGCGCGATCGAGCCGGGACCGCACACCACAACCGACATCCCCATCTGTTGAAAAATCCCGCCCTCGGTGCAGAATGGCACGACATCGACCGCGTTCTGGCCGGTGAGGGTGGCGACAAGCGTGCGGGCCATGTTCACATCCATCGGTTCGAGGCCGGCCACTTCGCCGATGATCTGGGTCGATATGTCGGCGCGGGGGCTGACGGCGCGCATGGACGGCAGCAATTCGGTTTCGATGTATTGCGTCAGGGCATCTTTGACGAATTCCGCGTCGCCGTATTGCACCGGACGCATTTCCCAATCGAGCTCGGCTTTGGCCGGGATCACGTTATGGGCGTGACCGCCGTTGAGCCGCCCGATGCTGATGCTGGTCCATGGCGGATCAAACCGGGATTCGCGCGGGGCACGGCCCTTGAGGTCTTCGGCAAGTTCCATTAGGCGCGTGGCGTACTTCACCGCATAGGCCACCGCGTTGACGCCGCGATCCGGGTTTGAGCCATGCCCTTCGAGGCCGGAAAATCGGGTGGTGTATTCACAACAGCCCTTGTGGCCCTCAATGATGCGCATTTCGGTCGGTTCGCCAATGATGGCAATCGAAGGGGCAATGCCGCGTTTCTTCAGCTCTGGCACCAGCGCCTGCGCGCCCAGACATCCGGTTTCCTCGTCATGGGTAAAACAGAAATGGATCGGCCGACGCAGAGTCAGTTCGGCATAGTGGCGGGCGTAGGTCAGGCAGGCGGCAATAAACCCTTTCATGTCGCAGGTGCCGCGCCCCATCAGCAGATCGCCGCGTTCCGACAGTTCGAACGGGTCCGAAGTCCAGTCCTGATCCGTCACCGGCACCACATCGGAATGGCCCGACAGCAGCAAGCCGCCGGGACAATCGGGGCCGATTGAGGCAAAAATATTGGCCTTTTTCCCGCTTTCGTCCTGAAAGACTTCTACACGTGCGCCCGCATCCTCGAGCCGGTTCGCCATATGATGCATCATGTCGAGGTTGGGATCGCACGACACTGTGGCAAAGCTGATGAGATCGCGCAGGTGATCTTCGGTCTGAGTCAGAAGGTCCAAGATGCGGGGCTCCTTGTGGGCGATAGGGGCGGATGCCTCAGGGTTTGATGAACATGTTGCGCGGGACATCGCAGAAGGTCTGTGCCGGGCCATCTTCGGTGATGAGAATCGATTCGGTGATCTCTAGCCCCCAGTCTGACATCCAAAGCCCGGGCATGAAATGGAACGTCATGCCGGGTTCAAGCACGGTTTCATCATCAGCCCGGAGTGAGATGGTGCGTTCGCCCCAATCCGGCGGATAGCTCAGACCGATGGGATAGCCGCAGCGGGCGCCGCGTTCGATCCCAGCGCGTTCCAGCGGCGCAGCCAGTGCCACGGCAATGTCGCAGGCGCGATTGCCGGCGCGCGCGGCGTCGAGCCCGGATTCAAGCCCTTCGAGCAGGGCGGCCTCGGCGCGCACAAAGATGTCTGACGGCTTTCCCAGGTGGATCGTGCGGCACAGCGGAACATGGTAGCGGCGATAGCAGCCACTGATTTCAAAAAATGTTGCCTCGCCGGTTTTGAAGGGTTCCCCATCCCAGGTGAGATGAGGCGCGGCGGCGTCGGAACCAGAGGGCAGCAGCGGCACGATGGCGGCATAATCCCCCCAATGCCCATCAGCACCAAGGATGGCATCGCGCTGGATTTCAGCCACAATTGCATTCTTGGCGACGCCAGGTTCAACCCGCTCTATCAGCCCGGCGATGATCTTTTCCGAGATTTTGGCAGCGCGGCGCATGAACACCAGCTCTTCTTCGGATTTGATGCCGCGCTGCCAGTTCACCAATGCTGTGACGTCGATCAGCGCGGCATGGGGCAGTTCTGACTGCAGGGTCATGAACGCCTTGGCCGAGAAATAGTAATTGTCCAGTTCGACCCCAATGCGGGCTTTGCCCAGACCCAGATCGGCCATACGTCCCGCCAGATCCTGCATCGGGTGGCGTTCGGTCGATTGAACAAAGTGGTCAGCGTAGCCAATCGCGCGGTCGTCATCCATCCAGACGGTACGCAACGCACCGTTGCTGTCCTGATTGCGGCCCCACCAGATCGGGTCGGCGTCCGGCAAAACCAGCACCCCCTGATGCACATAGAACGACCAGCCGTCATAGCCGGTGAGCCACGCCATGTTTGACGGGTCAGTAACCCACAGCGCGTCCAGGCCCTGCTGTGCCATTGCGGCCCGAGTCTTGATCAGACGGCGCCAATATTCCGCATCGGAAAACGGCAGGTCCTTGGTGAAGCGATGATTTGGCATGGGGGATATTCCTGCACACATGGGGCGTTCTGACCCCAGAGGATGCGTGATTGTGTACAACTGCGCCCGGCCAAAACCGACATGGAGAGACGCATTCCTGCTGTTGGCGCAATTTGGCGTAAAAATAAGACGTATGGGCGGCGACCGGGCAAAAGTTGTGCACAACTTGGTCATGCCAGGGGGATTTGCCGCGAATCTGGACTTGTTTTGTAGAAAACGCCGGATCTAAGGGCGCTGACGTATTGCCTGCCCTAAGGTGAGCGTATGAGAATCGACTGCATTTGCCATTTTGGCGGCGTTTTTGCCCGTATAATGGCGAATTTCTGGTCGTTTTTCCCGTATCTGCCCAAGAGCCTTGGGAATTTGCGCAAGGCAGTTGCAACACGGTCGGTCACGGGGTTTAGTTATAGTACGATGACAGCGGAGCAAATCCGCGACAAAAACAGGGAGCCAGCGATTGGCTGATTTGGCAAAGAACGATGCGTTCGTGGCCTTCGAACGTGTGCAGAAAAGCTATGATGGCGAAAACCTTGTCGTCAAAGATCTGAACCTGAGCCTGCCGCGGGGCGAGTTTCTGACCATGCTTGGTCCGTCGGGGTCGGGCAAGACGACCTGCCTGATGATGCTGGCCGGATTTGAAACTGCCACCCATGGCGAGATCAAGTTGGGCGGCGTCAGTATCAACAACATCCCGCCGCACAAACGCGGCATCGGCATGGTGTTCCAGAACTACGCGCTGTTTCCTCATATGACGGTGGCCGAAAACCTCAGCTTCCCGCTCGAGGTGCGCAAGATGGGCAAGTCCGACCGCGAGGCCAAGGTCAAGCGCGCGCTGGACATGGTGCAGATGGGCGCCTTTGGCGGCCGCCGTCCGGCACAATTGTCGGGCGGGCAGCAGCAGCGGATCGCATTGGCCCGCGCGCTGGTGTTCGAGGCCGAGCTGGTTCTGATGGACGAACCCCTGGGCGCGCTGGACAAGCAGCTGCGCGAACATATGCAGTTCGAGATCAAGCGGATCGCGGATGATCTGGGCATCACCGTGGTCTATGTGACCCACGATCAGACCGAGGCGCTGACCATGTCGGATCGCGTCGCGGTGTTCGAGGATGGCCGCATTCAACAGCTGGCCCCGCCGGCCGAGCTGTACGAAAAGCCGAAAAACAGCTTTGTCGCGCAGTTCATTGGCGAGAACAACACGCTCGAGGGCCGGGTCGAAACGATTGCAGGCGGTCGCTGTACCGTGCGTCTGGATGGCGGTGAACTGATCGACGCGATCCCGGTCAACGTCACCGAAAAGGGCGAGCGCACCCGCGTGTCGATCCGCCCCGAGCGGGTTGAGTTCAATCCTGAATTGGGCCCCGATGCGCATACACTCGAAGCCGAGGTTCTTGAATTCATCTATATGGGCGACGTGTTCCGCACGCGCCTCAAGGTGGCGGGCAAGGACGATTTTGTCGTCAAGACGCGCAACCGTGCCGATCAGGTGCGGCTGACACCGGGCGAAAAGATCAAGATCGGCTGGCTGCCCGAGGATTGCCGCGCGCTGGATGCGCCGTCGGCATAACGTAACAACCGAATATCGTTCGGGTCGGGGTGAAACGCCCTGCCCGGCGGTGAACAAGGGTCCGGTCGTGCTAGCCCGTCATGCGGACCCCAACGTGCACACGGGCTATTCTAGGGAGAATACAATGAAATTCAGCAAGACAATGATGGCGACAACGGCATTGACCGTGGCAACCGGCACGATTGCGTTTGCCGCAGCCCACGGCATGTCGGACAGCATGACCCTGGTTAGCTGGGGTGGCGCCTATCAGGACAGCCAGCAAAAGGCCTATGTCGAGCCGTACCTTGAGATGCACCCCGAGGTCAGCTCGACCTGGGATGAATCCTCGGCCGAGGCCGTCGCCAAGCTGCGCGCCATGAACGAAGCCGGCAATGTCACTTGGGATCTTGTGGACGTCGTAGCGGCGGACGCCATTCGTCTGTGCGACGAAGGTCTGGCGATGGAATATGATCCCGATGAACTGCTGGCCGCAGCCCCCGATGGCACCAGCGCGTCGGACGACTTTGGCGACCTGATCGTGTCCGACTGCTATATCCCGCAGATCGTGTATTCGACCACATTCGGCTATCGCACCGACATGGTTCCCGAAGGCGTCGAAGCGCCGAGCCAGATCTGCGACGTGTTCGATCTGGAAAAATATCCGGGCAAGCGCGCGCTGGAAAAGCGTCCGATCAACAACATGGAATGGGCGCTGCTTTGTGACGGCGTGGCCAAGGCGGACGTCTATGACGTTCTGGAAACCGACGAAGGTCAGGACCAGGCTCTGGCGAAACTTGGCACCATCAAGGATGAAGTGATCTGGTGGTCCGCCGGTGCCGATACGCCCCAGCTGCTGGCCGATGGCGAAATCTTTATGGGTTCGACCTATAACGGTCGTCTGTTCAGCGTCATTGTTGATCAGAAGCAGCCCGTTGGCATGATGTGGGACGCACAGGTGTTCGACCTTGACGGTTGGATCATTCCCGCCGGTCTGCCCGAGGATCGTCTTGCCCGCGTAAAGGACTTTTTGATGTTCGCCACCGACACCCAGCGTCTGGCGGATCAGGCCAAGTACATCTCGTACGGTCCGGCCCGCGCGTCTTCCGCGCCGCTGGTGCCCGAGGACATGAAAATGCACATGCCGACCGATCCGGCAAACGCTGCAAACACCTTCCTCTACAACTACGAGTTCTGGGCTGATTATCGCGACGATATCGACGCGAAATTCCAGTCCTGGCTCGCTCAGTAAGACGGAAAATGAGGGGAGGGGCCAAAACGGCCCTTCCCCGTTTTTTCATTCGTTTGGCACTTTGATAACAAGACCGGAACGGGGAATGATGGCATGAGCGAGACGACACAGGACGGGCCGGTTCCAAACAGCGCATCTTCGGCCAACAAATCTGCGGATGCACGGCCCGAATTGATGCTGGCGGCAGACGGCACGCCGCTCAAGAAAAGCCTGAGCCGTGCGCTGCGACGTCAAAAGTTGCGTGCCCTTGGTTTGGTTGCTCCCTTGCTGTTGTTTGTCGTGATCACCTTTGTTGCGCCGATTGCTGACATGCTGTTTCGCTCGGTTGAAAACCAGATTGTGTCTGACACGCTGCCCCGCACAACCGAGGCGCTGGCGGATTGGGACGCGACCACCGGCAACCTCCCGCCCGAAGCGGTCTATGAGGCCCTGTTTTACGACATGTCGCTGGCCGCCGAGGCCAAGCTGCACACACGTCTCGGCAGTCGGCTCAATTACGAGCAGACTGGCCTGTCGTCGCTGTTTCGCCAATCTGGGCGCGGGCTGGATGACATCAGCGATGTCTACCTCGACCAGTTCGAGGATCTGAACAAGGATTGGGACAAGGCGCAGCCTTGGGCCGAACTGATGGGCGATCCCGAATGGCTCACCGAACAAGCGGCATGGACCAAGGCTGACGGCAAGCTGCCGCGCTTTGTCCTGAGCGATGGCATGGATGATCTTTTGCCCCGCACCTCGGTCGCCTATCAGAACTTTGCCCGTTTCACACAGGTCGAGGATGAGAAAAGCCCGATCAAGACGAAACCCTGGGGGACGGTGCAGACCGCGCTGTATCAGGATCTGATGGCGCAGGATGTGTCTGGCTATAGTGGTCCGCATGCCGACATGCTTAAGACGGCGGATGCTGCGGTGGCGGATTTCGACAGTGTCACCTTTCAGGAAGGGTTTAGCGAAATTGACGAAGATTGGGCCGATCACGAGGTCTGGCAGACGATCAAGACCTACAGTCCGAATTACACCAACGGCTATTTTCTGAATGCCGTCGACATGCAGAAAACGCCCGAAGGTCCGGCCATGCGGGACGACAACGAACGGATCTACGGCCTGCTGTTCAAGCGCACGCTGTTCATGTCGATGGTAATCACGCTAAGCTGTATCGCACTGGGTTATCCGGTGGCGTGGATATTGGCGAACCTGCCGTCCCGCACCGCGAACCTGCTGATGATCCTTGTGCTGCTACCATTCTGGACCTCGCTGCTGGTGCGTACGTCTGCGTGGAAGGTGATGCTGCAACAGCAGGGTGTGATCAACGACACGCTGGTCTGGCTGGGTCTGGTGTCCGATGGCGACCGACTGGTGATGATCAACAACCAGTTTGGCACGATTGTCGCGATGACGCATATCCTTCTGCCATTCATGATCCTGCCGCTCTATTCGGTGATGCAGACGATCCCGCCGACCTATCTGCGCGCGGCGAAATCCATGGGTGCCACCAACTGGACCGCGTTTTGGCGGGTGTATTTTCCGCAATCGGTGCCGGGGATTGGCGCGGGGTCGATCCTCGTCTTCATCCTGTCGATTGGCTACTATATCACACCCGAGATCGTCGGCGGCACGACCGGAACATTCATCTCGAACCGGATCGCCTATCACATCTCATCAAGCCTGAATTGGGGTCTGGCGGCCGCGCTCGGCACGATCCTGTTGGCGGCGGTGCTGCTGCTCTACTGGGCCTATGACAAGATTGTCGGCATCGACAACGTGAAGTTGGGATAACAGACATGGCAGCCATTCTTACACAGATCGAAAAGAAACCTCTGAACTTCACCCTGCCTGTGGTTGCGGCCGCGGGTGCCTTTGCCGGGCTCTTTGTCGGCACGGCGCAGGGGTCTGGCCTGCTGGGCATCGTGATTGGTGCCGCGCTGCTGGCCGGGCTGGCCTTTGTCGCTATGCAGGTACTGGCGCCGGAGCTTGAGAAACCGGTCCGCTACGGTCTGATCGCGGCCTTTGCTGTGCTGGGCCTGTTGCTGGGCGGGGCGCCGGGACTGGTCCTCGGCGGGCTCTTTGGCTGGTTCTTTGGCTGGTTCATCTATTGGATCGGTGAGGGGCGCTATCGCGCGCATCTTGTTCCCTATCTCACCGCAGGGCAGGTGCTTTGGCATTATGCCTTCCGGGTGATCTGCGGCGCGATCTTTGTTTTCCTGATCACGCCGATCATCGTGGTCATGCCGCTCAGCTTCAACGCTCAGGACTTCTTTACCTTCACGCCCGAGATGCTGCGGTTCGATCCGGCGGGTTATTCGCTCAAGCATTACCGCGACTTCCTGACCAACACCGAATGGACCAACGCGGTCTGGAACTCGCTGCGGATCGCGCCGGTGGCGACCTTCCTGTCGGTCACGCTGGGGACATTAGCCGCCATCGGCCTGAGTCAGAGCCACGTGCCCGGGCGGCGCGTGATCATGGCGATCCTGATTTCACCGATGATTGTGCCGCTGATCATTTCTGCTACCGGGATGTATTTCTTTTACTCCAAGATCGGTATCGTCGGCACCTATTGGGGCGTCGTTCTGGCCCATGCCGTGCTGGGCATCCCGTTTGTGATCATCACGGTCACGGCCACGCTGGTCGGCTTTGATAAATCACTGACGCGGGCGGCAGCCAACATGGGGGCGAACCCGATCACGACCTTCTTCCGGGTGCAGATGCCTCTGATCCTGCCCGGCGTGATCTCGGGCGCACTTTTTGCCTTTATCACCTCATTCGACGAAGTTGTGGTGGTGTTGTTCATCGGTTCAGCCGAATTGCAGACATTGCCTTGGCAGATGTTCACCGGCCTGCGCGAACAGATCAGCCCGACGATTCTGGCAGCGGCAACGATTCTGGTCGGCATTTCGATCCTGCTGCTGACGCTGGTCGAGATGTTGCGCCGCCGCTCGGAGCGGCTGCGCGGGATGAGCCCGGGCTGACAGACCCGGCTTACACGGATCGTTTCAGAATTTGGCGTGGCTCTGCAGAACATGCGGGGCCGCGTTCATTTTATCGAAAGATGGATTGGCGACAGTCGCGGCGACGAACCGCATGACCCAGACGGCCCCAACCTGATGACCCGGATTGGTCGATATTCCCGGTATCCGCATTCCCGCCGTCGACTAAAATTCTGAAAATCTATGAGGCAGGCCATCGAAGTGTTGAGTTCCAAGCAGGAGCGCGCCACGCCAATCAAGAGCTTCGCTGTTTGGCATCGTCCCGCCGACGTTCAGATGGGCTATGGCTCAGACTCCGACACACCAGAGCCGCCCTGATCTTGGATGAACAGATCGAAGAAAGGTGAGAGGCTGGACAACGACCCAAGCGGGGCTCGTTACGGCTGCTTCCTTCCGGACCTGACCGGGTTGGCGAGGCGCTCGCCCGCGCCAACCTCTCGGAACTGCATTTAGTATGTCGGCGACGCAGATGCAACAGGTGTCAGCGGTGATCCGGTTTGAAATCTGACGGCGCGGCCAGGGTATTCAACCGCTGTCCGGTTGGCCTAGGCCAAGGATTGCCGTCTGTGTGCCCAGTTGCGGGCGATGGTGTGACCAATCCGCTCGCGTTAAGCCTGATGCGGGTGCAATTGACCTCGTCGTCGCAAACATTCGCCGCTATGCAGGCGGTATGAGCAACACCGACCCATTCGAGATATTCCTGCAAACAGCCCCGGGGCTGGAACCTGCGCTGCGCGCCGAGGCGTCCGAAGTCGGCTTTGATGGGGCCGAAGTGGTTCCCGGCGGCGTCACTCTGCGTGGGGGCTGGCCCGAGGTCTGGCGTGCCAATCTGTCGCTGCGGGGCGCTGACCGGGTGCTGGCGCGGGTCGGCAGTTTTCGGGCGATGCATCTGGCGCAGCTAGACAAGAGGTCGCGGAAGTTTCCATGGCCCGAGGTTTTGCGCGCTGACGTTCCGGTCAAGGTCGAGACAACCTGCCACGCCTCGCGGATCTACCACGCCGGGGCTGCCACGCAGCGTATCGAGACGGCGCTGCGCGAGGAACTGGGCGTGACAGTGACGCCGCAGGCGGCGTTGGGTCTGCGTGTGCGGATCGCAGATGATCTGGTGACCTTCAGCCTCGATACCTCGGGGGCGCCGCTGCACAAACGCGGTCACAAACCTGCCGTGGGCAAGGCGCCGATGCGGGAAACCTATGCGGCGCTGTTTCTGCGCCAGTGCGGCTATGACGGGCGCGAACCGGTGCTGGATCCGATGTGCGGATCGGGGACGTTTGTCATCGAGGCCGCGGAATGGGCCGCGGGGCTGATGCCCGGTCGCTCGCGCGAGTTCGCCTTTGAGCAATTGGCGAGCTTCGACGCCGAGGCATGGACTGCGATGCGTGGGGTGGACGTCTCGCAGACTCCTTCGGTGACGTTTCGCGGATCAGACCGCGACGACGGCGCCATCCGTATGAGCGGTGAGAATGCGGAACGTGCCGGTGTGAAGGACTGGACGGTCTTTCAGCAAGGGGCGGTGGCCGAACTGGAACGTCCCGAGGGGCCGCCCGGCCTGGTGATCGTCAATCCGCCTTACGGGGCGCGGATCGGCAACAAGGCACTGCTTTACGCTGTTTACGCGACGCTGGGCCAGCGCCTGAAAGAAGGGTTTAAGGGCTGGCGCGTCGGGATTGTCACGACCGAGACCGGGTTCGCTCGCGCCACTGGTCTGCCGTTCAAACCGGTGGGACCAGTGGTGCCGCATGGCGGGCTGAAGGTGCGGCTCTATCAGACCGGCGTGCTGAAATAGCGATCCCGCTGTTCAGCTCTGAGGCCATAGACCGGCAGCGCGCGCACCATCCAGCAAGCTAGGCGCAAGGTGGGTGGCGTAGCGCCCCTCTGATGGCAGCATATCCGGAACCTGCACCACTCGCATGCCTGCGGCCTGACCGGCCTGTGCGCCTGTCTCGCTGTCTTCGAAAACCACGCAGCGACCAGCGGCCAGATCCAACCGTGCCGCCGCAAGCAGATAGGGTTCGGGCGCGGGTTTGGGGTGCTGCACGTCACTGGCGGTAACGACAGTGCTGAAATAGCGGCCAATCCCGCTGCGGGATATCTTGAGGTCGGCGCTGTCCCTGACGGACGACGTGACGATACCCAACGGCAATCCAAGCCTGTGCAGATGGTCGAGCAATTCAAACGCGCCGGGTTTGGCGTCGACACCGGCTTGCAACCTGCGGCGCGAGGCGGCGGCCCAATGACGATCAAGCGTGGTGGTATCCACATCGCCCAGCTCATCGTGGATGATACCGATGCAGGTGGCGTGATCCTTGCCGACAAGTTGCAGCAGAAATCCATCGGGCAGGGGGATGCCCATGGCGGCAAACGCTTCGGCGCCCGAAGCAAGGGCGCTGCGTTCGGTGTCGAGCAGCGTGCCGTCAAGGTCGAACAGGACTGCGGCGGCGTTCATTCCGGGGTCACCCCGCCGGGGCAGGCAAAGGAGTTAAAGGCGCCATAGCAGCGCGCTTTGCGGCCAAATCCCTGAACGCTCAGCACCGAATAAAAGATCCGGTCATCGAACCGGATATCCAGCCCGGCCCGCAGCAATTCGTAACAGGCGTCAGGCCCCAGACGGCACCCCAGCACGATGGCGGCCATGGCCGGATCTTGTGTATTGTTTTCCTGATCATCGAGGGCGCGCAACAGTTCGGTCCGCAACCCGGCCTCGGCAACCGCCTGTGACGGGTTGGTGAGCCAGGCGGCGACAAGGGCGGCAACAATCCCGCCAGCGAGGAACTTCAGCATCTTAAGGGATCCTTTGGCACGCAATGAGCAACATTGCATAGACCACGCGGACCGCCGGGTGTCGAGAGCGAGGCGCGCCTTGGTTCGGGCATCATTTCGGCGCTGGTTCTTTTGCGGCGGATATGCAAGCAATGACCGCGACTTGTGTGATTTCCGGCCCAAGGTATCAGCCACCAGGGTGGCGTGGGTGGAAACGGCTCAACCCGAGGGGGGGCGATGATACTGGTTCTGGCTCTGGCGGCGCTGCTTTGGGGGGGCGGGCATCTTGTTGGGATGCCACGTCGGGCGCGGCTCTGTATGCTTGGGGGGCTGTATGGCGGCGTGTTGGCGCTACATCTGCTGTTGCCCGATGGTCATCCGCTGCGACTGGCAACCGGGGAATCGGCGGCATATTGGCTGCTCTTGGGCGGGTTTGTCGCGCTGGTTATGATCTACCGCGCCGGACTGGCCAGGTTGAAGGCGCGCGCCATGGCGCAGCGCCCGGCTGCGCCAGCGCCTGAACCGGGCCGCTTTGGCGACGTCGAGTTGGAGCGCTATGCCCGCCATATCGTGCTGCGCGAGCTGGGCGGCGCTGGGCAGAAACGGCTCAGGCAGGGGCGGGTTCTGGTGATTGGTGCCGGGGGGCTGGGCGCGCCTGCGCTGCAATACCTTGCCGCCGCCGGGGTCGGTACGATCGGTGTCATTGACGATGATGTGGTCGAGAATGCGAACCTGCAACGTCAGGTCATCCACCGCGATCAGGACATCGGTCTGCCCAAAGTGGTCTCGGCCAAGGCGGCGATGGAGGCGCAGAATCCGTATGTCACGGTACAGTCCTATCACCGGCGGCTGGACGAGGACACGGCGGCGGCATTGTTTGCCGAATACGATCTGATCCTTGACGGGACCGATAATTTCGCGACGCGCTATCTTGTGAACCGGGTAGCGGCGGGGCTGGGCGTCCCGCTGATTTCTGGCGCGCTAAGCCAGTGGGAGGGGCAGTTGTCGGTCTTTGATCCGGTGCGGGGAACCCCTTGCTACCAGTGCATTTTTGCAGAAGCACCCGCCGACGGGCTGGCACCGTCCTGCGCCGAGGCGGGCGTGCTGGGTCCGCTACCCGGGGTGGTGGGCGCAATGATGGCCGTTGAGGCGATCAAGGTGCTGACCGGTGCCGGTGCCGCCCTGCGCAGCGAGATGCTGATTTACGACGCGCTCTGGGGCGAGACGCGGAAGATCGCGCTGAAACCGCGCGCAGGCTGTCCGGTCTGCGGCGGCTGAGGCTTGCCAAGTCGGGCGGGGCGGCGATACTGGCGCGGCAACTTGCGCATGAGCAACGATGGGAGATTGGGATGAAAGTGATCTGGACGGGCATGGCGACGCTGGCGCTGGTCGCGACCCAAGGCATGGCGGCGGGGCATCTGCCGGATCTGGAGGGGCGCGAGGTCGTCGTTGTGACCGAGAACGCCTATCCGCCGTTGCAGTTCATGGACCCCGTGTCGGGTCAGGCGATTGGCTGGGAATATGACGCAATGGCCGAGATCGCCGCGCGGCTCAATATCTCGGTGGTTTATGAGACGACAAGCTGGGATGCGATGATCCCGGCGGTGTCAGAGGGGCAGTATGATCTGGGTATGACCGGCATTACAATCCGCGAAGACCGTGCGGAAAAGGTCGACTTTTCGGACGCTTATATGCGGTCCGAAATGGTGATGCTGGTGCGCGGAGATGAGGATCGGTTTGCCGACGCCGCAAGCTTTGCGGTCGATGCCGACCTGCTGATGGCGGCGCAGCCGGGCACGACGCCGTTCTATGTTGGGGTCTACGAGGTGCTGGACGGCGACGAGGCCAATCCACGCATCAAACTGTTCGAGACATTTGGCGCAGGCGTGCAGGCACTGAAAACCGGCGATGTTGATCTGGTGCTGACCGACGGAACTGCGGGTGCCGGTTATGTCGAGGCGTCGAATGGTGACCTGAAGATCGTTGGTGACAAGATGGGATCAGAGGATTTCGGATTTATCTTTCCCAAAGGGTCGGATCTGGTCGGGCCGATCAACGCAGCCATCGCTGACATGAAGGCAGACGGTATACTCGATGCGCTGAACAAAACCTGGTTTCTGGATTACAAGCTGGGTGGCTGAGGTAACGATGCGGCGGGGCTGTTCCCAGCCATGGCCCCGGAGCAGGCATGGGGCCTGACCGCAGCGGCAAGGACGATTTTCCCTGGTGGCTGGTCGCCGTTGCATCCATCGGCGCGGTGCTGTTCTGGCGAGTGCTGGCAGATGATCTGTCCTCGCAGATCCTGAACACCCTGTTGCGGGGGGTAGAAGTCACGATTTTTGTCACGCTGGTGGGCTTCACCCTTGCGGCGATCACCGGCTTGCTGGTGGCGCTGGCGTCGCTGTCGCGGTCGCTGGTCCTGCGGCAGGCAGCGCGGTTTTATACCGAAGTGGTACGGGGCGTGCCAATCCTGGTACTGCTGCTTTACGTTGCCTTTGTCCTGGCCCCGGCGCTGGTGGAATGTCGCAACTGGCTGTTGGGCTTTCTTGGGGCCGAGCCGATCCGGTCGCGGGAATTCTCGTTGCTGTGGCGGGCGATCATTGCGCTGATGATCGGCTATTCCGCCTTTATCGCCGAGGTCTTCCGCGCCGGTCTGCTGTCGGTCGATCCTGACCAGATCGAGGCGGCAAACGCGCTGGGCCTCAGCCGCGTTCAACGATTCCGGCTGGTGGTGTTTCCACAGGCGATACGCACGATCCTGCCGCCGCTGGGCAACGATTTTATCGCGATGATCAAGGACAGTTCATTGGTGTCGGTGCTGGGGGTGCTGGATGTCACGCAATTGGGCAAGGTCACGGCGGCGGGCAATTTCCGCTATTTCGAAACGTACAACGTGGTTGCACTGATCTATTTGTGCATGACCATCGGTCTGTCCATGCTGTTGCGGCGGCTTGAGGTTCGATTGCGGCGACGGCGCTGACCGAGTTTTGGCCCGATTGGCACTGCGGTTGGCCGGTGTGCGCCATTGCAAGGTTCCGGGCGGGGGCTTAGGTCTGAGGACAAAGGAGATCCCCGATGACCAACCCGCTGATTGCCGACTGGACCACGCCGTTTGGTCTCGCCCCGTTTGATGCCGTGACGGATGCTGATTTTGCCCCTGCGCTGGATGCGGCGCTGGCGGCGCATCTGGCGGAAATTGCCGCGATTGCCGACAATCCGGCACCCGCAGATTTCGTCAACACGATCGAGGCGCTAGAGGGGGCCGGCGCGGCGCTGGACAAGGTGCTGTCGGTATTCTTCACGGTCTCCGGTGCGGACAGCAACCCGGAACGGCAGGCGTTGCAACGTGATTTTTCACCCAAGCTTTCGGCGCACTCCTCGGCGATTTACGGCAATGCTGCGCTGTTCGCGCGGATCAAAGCGTTGTGGGAACAGCATGACAACCTGAACCTGTCGGACGAAGAGGCGCGCGTGCTGATGCTGACGTATCGCGGGTTTGTGCGGGCGGGCGCGGCACTGACCGGTGCCGAGGCGGCGCGGATGACAGAGGTCAAGGCGCGGTTGGCGGTGCTGGGCACGCAGTTCACGCAGAACCTGCTGGCGGACGAATCCGGTTGGCACATGGCGCTGACCGAGGCTGATCTGGAGGGACTGCCCGAGTTTGTCCGCGCTTCGGCCCGCGCCGCGGGCGAAGATCTGGGCCTGGACGGGCCAGTGCTTACGCTGAGCCGGTCGCTGATCGTGCCATTTCTGCAATTCTCGACCCGACGCGATCTGCGCGAACGGGCATGGCGGGCTTGGGTGGCGCGCGGTGAAAACGGTGGTGAAACCGACAATCGCGGCATCGCAGCCGAGGTACTGGCACTACGCGACGAACGCGCGCGGCTGCTGGGCTACGACAGCTTTGCCGCCTATAAGCTAGAGCCCGAGATGGCCGGCAACCCAGAACGTGTGCGTGATCTGCTGATGCAGGTCTGGGAACCGGCACGGGGGCAGGCGCTGGCGGATGCCGGGGTGATGGAGCAGATGATGCAGGGTGACGGCATCAATGGCCCGTTGCAGCCATGGGACTGGCGGTTCTATGCGGAAAAGCGGCGCAAGGCCGAGCATGATCTCGATGAATCGGTGCTCAAGCCCTATTTGCAACTCGACCGGATGATCGAGGCCGCATTTTCATGCGCCACGCGGTTGTTCGGCCTGGAATTCCGGGCGGTGGATGTCCCGCTCTATCACCCCGACGCCCGCGCGTGGGAGGTGCTGCGCAGCGGCGAGCATAAGGCGCTGTTCATTGGTGACTACTTTGCCCGCGCGTCCAAACGCTCGGGTGCGTGGTGTTCGGCGATGCGGATGCAGGCCAAGCGGCCCGAGGCCAAGACGCCCATCGTGATCAACGTCTGCAACTTCGCCAAACCGTCCACGGGACAGCCCGCGTTGCTGTCATATGACGATGCGCGGACGCTGTTCCACGAATTTGGCCATGCGTTGCATCAGATCCTGTCTGATGTCGAGTTTGGTTCGGTTGCAGGTACGTCCGTGGCGCGGGACTTTGTCGAGTTGCCGTCGCAATTGTACGAACACTGGCTTGAAGTGCCCGAGGTGTTGCAGGAATTCGCCACGCATGCCGAAACGGGTGAGGCGATGCCGCAGGCGCTGCTCGACAAGGTGCTGAAGGCCGCAAATTTTGACATGGGATTCTCAACCGTGGAATATGTCGCCTCGGCGCTGGTGGATCTGGCGTTTCACGAGGGCGCCGTGCCACAGGATGTGATGGCGCGACAGGCCGAGGTGCTGGCAGAAATCGGCATGCCCACCGCGATCACCATGCGCCACGCGACGCCGCATTTTGCCCATGTCTTTTCCGGGGACGGCTATTCGTCGGGCTACTACAGCTACATGTGGTCCGAGGTGATGGATGCTGACGCTTTTGCCGCGTTCGAAGAAGCTGGCAGCGCATTCGATCCCGCCACGGCGGCGCGGCTCGAAGAATTTATCCTGTCGGCGGGCGGCTCGGTCGAGGCTGAGGACCTTTATACTGCGTTCCGGGGCCGGATGCCGGGTGTCGAGGCCCTGTTGCGCGGGCGCGGATTGGCGGCCTGACGCGATCAGAACGGTTGGCGGGAGAGGGCAAAACCCTCTTCCTCCAGCAGTTCCAGAATGCCGTCGCGCCCGGACAAATGGCCCGCGCCAAAGGCGGCGACCACTGGCCCCTCTTCGGCGGCGGCCAAGATCACTGGCATCCAGGCGCGGTTGCGGTCGATCAGCAAAACCTGTTCCAGCGCCGCAAAGGCGGCGTCCGATTGGGCTGCATCAAGCGAAGACAGTCTGCGCGAGAGCACTTTGGACACCTGCCAGCTTTCGGCATGGGCCTGATCGAAATAGCTGCCCAGAAGGGTGGCGATCATGTCCTCGCTGGTCTTGTCGTCGACAATGGAGGACGTCATCATCTCGACCTGCATATCCAGCGGGGAATTGCGGAATTGCTCAAAGATCGTGTCAAAGGATTCCAACGCGGCCGTGGGCACGTCTTCGGCCCGCGCAATGGTTTCGAGCCGGTGGTCCAAGCCGTTTCGATTCGCCAGATCCCCTGTCAGGCAGGGGGGCACGGCCAGCAGCATCGTCAGATACCAGGGCTGAAATTTCGCCGCCATAACAGCGGGCACACCGCGGGCCTGCGCTGCCTTGGCCAGCGCCTGCCAGTCGGCTTCGTCCATCAGCTCGGGCAGGGTGGTGTCGGTCAGTAACAACATGCCGGGATCGCTGGCCAACGCGGTCTTGAGCGCGGCCTCTTGCGGCTTGTCCATTTCCAGCAGCAGTTTGTTCGCGCCTGCGATGACCGGATGGAGTTGTTCGGCGATGGCACCAAGGCGGGGGTCGTCGAGGTGAATGGTGCCGATCAGGTGAATGCGTTCATCGCCGCGCGTGGCCAGCCAGTGGTTGCCAGCGGGGTAGGGCGTGTTGGCCAGCACCCGCGCCACGGTGGCGGCATCGTCGTCTGGTAACGTGGCGCGCAGGTCGGTGCCCGCGCATTGCGCCAGTGCGGCGCTGGTGGCAAAGCTCAGGCAGATGGTCAGGACAGGCAGGAGGCGCATGGCAAACTCCGGTTCCGGGTGGGTTGCCCGCAGGGGCAGGGCCGGGCAAAGATAGCGGTCATGAAGAGGGAAAGCGAACTTTATGGCCCGGTCAAGGCGTTGTTGCAGCGTCAGGGCTATGAGGTCAAGGGCGAGGTCGGAGCGGCTGATCTTGTGGCAATTCGTGGCGGCGAAGATCCGGTGATTGTCGAGCTAAAGTTGCGAATCACGCTGACGCTGTTTCATCAGGCCGTCGCGCGGCAATCGATCAGCGATCTGGTCTATATCGCAGTGCCGCGTCCCACGGGCGCGCAGGCGCGTCGCGGACTCAAGGATAATCTGGCACTGTGCCGACGTTTGGGGCTGGGGTTCATCACCGTGCGCGAGGATCGTCAGGTTGAAGTGCTGTGTGATCCCGGCCCGTATGCCCCGCGCAAAAACAAGGCGGCCAAGGCGCGGCTGCTGCGGGCATATGACCGCTTGCGCGGCGATCCCAACGAGGGCGGGGCGACGCGCTATGGCATTGTGACCGGCTACCGGCAGGATTCGCTGCGCTGTGCCGCCCATCTGGCGCAGCACGGCCCCTGCAAAGGCGCGGTTGTCGCCAAAGCAGTGGGGGTCAAAACCGCCACGCGGATCATGGCTGACAATCATTACGGCTGGTTCGAGAGGGCGTCCAAGGGCATCTACGACCTGACCGCTGATGGGCGGCGCGGCCTGGTGCATTGGGCTGAAAGCTGGGAGGACTGAGGCACCAACAGACTGACGGATCCCGGTTGGCGCGTCACGTTGATTGGGCTAAATACACGGCCTGCGACTGCAATTGGGAGACAACTATTGACGGATGTGATCATACGCCCAGTCCTACCCGAAGATCGTGCGCAGTGGGACGCGCTCTATCGTGGCTATGCCGGGTTTTACCGGGTCGAGCAGACAGAGGGGATGCGCGATACCGTTTGGTCCTGGCTGCATGATGACAGCAAAGAAACCTGCGGCCTGGTCGCCCAAGGTGCAGGCGGTCGGCTGGTCGGATTGACCCAATACCGGCCGTTCGCAAGGCCGCTTGCCGCAACCACGGGCTGTTTCCTCGACGATCTGTTTGTCGCACCCGAGGCGCGGGGGCAGGGCGTGGCAGAGGCGCTGATCGATGGTGTCCGTGCGGTGGCTGCCGACAACGGCTGGTCGGTTGTCCGGTGGATCACCGCCGAGAATAACTATCGTGGCCGCGCGGTCTATGACCGGGTTGCGACCCGCACACCATGGGTGACATACGACATCAAACCCTAAAGCCCCATTGTCAGGCGTTGCGGATTCGGCAGTAGCCGGGAAACGAAACCCTGCGATGTCATACGAATCCGTGCAACCGCATCATGTGTTCGGCAAATCGGAAAATATTTCCCGATTCTCGTGTTGACAGAAATGGGTCGCCTCCATACCTATGCGCCGTTAGCACTCGACATAGATGAGTGCTAACGGCCCTCCCGAGGACGGGGGGCCCGGAGGAAAACTTTGAGCGAAGGAGCCTCGAAGATGGCATTTAAACCGCTTCATGACCGCGTGCTGGTCCGCCGTGTGGAAGGCGAAGAAAAGACCAAGGGCGGTCTTATCATCCCCGATAGCGCGAAAGAAAAGCCCGCCGAGGGTATCGTTGTTTCCTGTGGCGATGGCGCCCGCAAGGACAGCGGCGAGCTGATCGAGATGGGTGTTTCGGCTGGCGACAAAATTCTGTTCGGCAAATGGTCGGGCACCGAAGTCACGGTCAACGGCGAAGAGCTGCTGATCATGAAAGAATCCGACATTCTGGGAATCATCACGGACGACGCCGCTGCCAAGGCAGCCTGAGCGTCACATCCGCTGACCCCATTCACTGATTAACAGGAGAAATCCACATGTCTGCTAAAGACGTAAAGTTTTCGACCGACGCCCGCTCGCGTATGCTTAAGGGTGTGAACATCCTGGCCGACGCGGTCAAGGTGACGCTGGGCCCCAAAGGCCGCAACGTGGTTCTGGACAAGTCGTTCGGCTCGCCCCGCATCACCAAAGACGGTGTATCTGTCGCCAAAGAGATCGAACTGGAGGACAAGTTCGAGAACATGGGCGCACAGATGGTCAAGGAAGTTGCTTCCCGCACCAATGACGAAGCTGGCGACGGCACCACCACTGCGACCGTTCTCGCTCAGGCCATCGTCAAAGAAGGCATGAAATCGGTTGCGGCCGGCATGAACCCGATGGACCTCAAGCGCGGTATCGACCTCGCGACGTCTAAAGTGGTTGCTGCGATCAAGGCTGCTGCCCGTCCCGTGAACGACTCTGCTGAAGTTGCTCAGGTCGGTACGATCTCTGCAAACGGCGAAGCAGACATCGGCCAGCAGATTGCTGACGCGATGCAGAAAGTCGGCAACGAGGGTGTTATCACCGTCGAAGAAAACAAAGGCCTCGAGACCGAGACCGATGTTGTCGAAGGTATGCAGTTCGACCGTGGCTACCTGTCGCCCTATTTTGTCACCAACGCTGACAAGATGATCGCAGACCTCGAAGACTGCATGATCCTGCTGCACGAGAAGAAACTCTCCTCGCTCCAGCCGATGGTTCCGCTGCTCGAGTCGGTGATCCAGTCGCAAAAGCCGCTGCTGATCATTGCCGAAGACGTCGAAGGCGAAGCACTGGCAACCCTCGTGGTCAACAAGCTGCGCGGCGGCCTGAAGATCGCTGCCGTCAAGGCACCGGGCTTTGGTGATCGTCGCAAGGCCATGCTGCAGGACATCGCGATCCTGACAGGCGGCCAGGTGATTTCCGAAGATCTGGGCATGAAGCTCGAGAATGTCACCATGGACATGCTCGGTTCGGCCAAAAAGGTCACGATCACCAAGGACGAGACCACCGTCATTGACGGCGCGGGCGAGAAGGCCGAGATTGAGGCACGCGTTGCCCAGATCCGTAACCAGATCGAAGAGACCACGTCCGACTACGACCGTGAGAAGCTGCAAGAGCGTGTTGCGAAACTCGCAGGCGGCGTTGCAGTCATCCGCGTTGGCGGCATGACCGAAACCGAAGTGAAAGAGCGTAAGGACCGCGTCGACGACGCCCTGAACGCGACTCGCGCAGCGGTTCAGGAAGGTATCGTCGTTGGCGGCGGTGTTGCTCTGATCCAGGCGGCCAAGGTTCTTGCCGGTCTCGAAGGCGCGAACAGCGACCAGAACGCAGGTATCACCATCGTGCGCAAGGCGCTCGAAGCGCCGCTGCGTCAGATCGCAGAGAACGCTGGTGTCGACGGTTCCGTCGTCGCAGGCAAGATCCGCGAATCTTCGGACCTGAAGTTCGGCTACAACGCACAGACCGACGAATATGGCGACATGTTCAAGTTTGGCGTCATCGATCCGGCCAAAGTCGTGCGCACCGCGCTCGAGGATGCTGCTTCGATCGCTGGCCTGCTGATCACCACCGAAGCGATGGTTGCTGAAAAGCCTTCCAAAGAAGGCGCTGGCGGCGGCGGCGGCATGCCCGACATGGGCGGCATGGGCGGCATGATGTAATACCGTCGCTGTCCGAACGGACGCGACGGGTGGCGGCAGACGCATTTGCCCTGCAAACGGGATGTCAGCCACACCGCAGCAAGTTTGGGGGTCGCCTTTGGGCGGCCCCTTTTGCGTTCCAAGCACAAGGATCGCACGACTGGGCCGCAGTGCCGTTGATGTGACATGCCGTGCGCCATCGGCTCTTTCGCGGCGCTTCAAAGCGGCGTACAGACCGGGCATGCGACTGTTTCTGTTGACCTCTCTGACCATGCTGGCATTTGCAGCCAATTCGATCCTGACCCGGCTAGCGCTGGTGGGGGGCGGCATTGACGCGATGAGCTTTGGCACCGTGCGGCTGGTGGCCGGGGCGGCGATGCTTGCCGTCTTGATGTTGGTTTTGCGCCAAAGCCTGACCTTGGGTGGGCGGGGCCGTTTGATCGGTGTGGCGTCATTGCTGTTGTATATGTACGGCTTTTCAACCGCATACGTCGTCCTTGATGCCGGCCTGGGGGCGCTGATCCTGTTTGGCGTTGTGCAGATTACCATGTTTCTTGGCGCGCTACTTGGCGGTGAACACCCGCCGATACATCGCTCGGTTGGGGCTGCGCTGGCATTCTTGGGGCTGGCCTGGCTGCTCTGGCCCGGCGAGGGCGCGGTGCTTAGTCCTGTTCACGGCGCGTTGATGGCGGCGGCCGGTGTCGGCTGGGGGATCTATTCGCTCAGCGGGCGCAATGCGTCAGATCCGCTTCAGGCGACTGCCGCGAATTTCATTCTGGCCGTGCCGCTCTGCGTGATGTTGGTTTTTCTAACGACCGTCGATTCCGGTGGCCTGGTGGCCGACGCGCACGGAATCCTGCTGGCGGTGGTGGCGGGGGCTGTGACGTCGGGATTGGGGTACGCCTTGTGGTATAGCGTCCTGCCGAAACTGGAACGCAGCGTCGCCGCCGTGGCACAATTGACGGTGCCGGTGATTGCCCTGGTCGGCGGGCTGGTGTTTCTGGGTGAGGTTCCAAGCATCGAGTTTGCTTTGGCGGCGGCGCTGGTTCTGGGCGGCGTGTTTGTGTCGGTCATGCCGACGGGTAGCACTGCGCGACGCAATTAGCGGACGATCGTCTCCAGCGGATCGTAGTCCAGCCCATGCCCCCAAGCGATCTGCGGCAGGCTGTCCGGTTTATGGCGCAGCTTCGCCATTTCATCGCGAGTGGCCCAACGGCGGCGGGTCACCACATTCTCGGGGTCGCGCCACGCCGCGGTCAGATTGCCGCCCAGCAGGGTGCAGCGGAAAAAGATTTCGACCTGGTGAAAGCCGCTGGTTGGATCGTGGAATTCGTTGATCAGGCAGGGCGCGCCGACCGCAATTGTCAGGCCGCATTCTTCGTGGATTTCGCGGGCTAGGTTGTCGGGCAGCGGGGCACCGCTTTCGACGCCGCCCCCCGGTGCGCACCACAGATCTGATTGATCGCCGGGCCAGGCGTTGACCAGCAACAGCCGGTTTTCGTGCAGTAGTACGGCGCGAACGGCAAGACGTGGGGGCATGGTGACTCCGGTTTGCGGGACTGGCTCTTTCTTACGGGCGCGGGGCGGGGTATCTCAACCCATATGCGTCTGATGCTTGCCCTCTTGCTGGTGATGATCACCCCCCCGGCCCGCGCGGCTGAGGGGGATTGCGTCGTGCTGTTGCACGGATTGGCGCGGACGGAATATTCGTTCGCGCTGCTGGCGCGCGTGTTGGAGGTCGAGGGCTATCATACCGTGGTGCCGGGGTATGCTTCGACCTCGGACCGGATTCAGACGCTGGTTCAGACGACGCTGCCGCATGCGGTGGCAGAGTGCGGCGATCGACAGGTGCATTTTGTGACCCACTCTATGGGGGGAATCCTGTTGCGGGTCTGGCTGGCGCAGACCCGACCCGCGCAACTGGGTCGGGTGGTGATGCTGGCCCCGCCCAACCACGGCAGCGAGCTGGTGGATGATTTGGGCGGGCTGGATCTGTTCCAATGGCTCAACGGTCCGGCCGGGTTGCAATTGGGCACCGGGGCGGATGATCTGCCCGCGCGTTTGCCGCCGGTTAATTTCGAGCTGGGGGTGATCGCCGGTTTGCGGTCGCTGAACCCGGTGTTTTCGTCGCTGATTCCGGGCGTGGATGACGGCAAGGTGTCGGTTGCCTCGACCGGCGTTGACGGCATGGCAGCGCGGATCGTTATGCCGGTCACGCACACGTTTATCATGCAGGCGCCGTCGGTGATGGCGCAGGTGTTGCTGTTTCTGGACGAAGGGCGGTTCGATCCCGATCTGGACTGGACCACACGTTTTGGCGCGCCCGAGTTTGCCTGCCTGCTGGGGATGTGTGCCGATGGCAATTGAACTGACACTGACCGGCGCGCAGGTATTGCGGCCCGATGGCTGGGATGACGGCCCGCTGGCGCTGTCCGATGGCGTGCTGAGCGACTTGCCTGTGGGGCGGCAGGTTGATCTGCGCGGCTATCAGGTGCTGCCGGGCATTGTAGACGCGCATGGAGACGGGTTCGAACGTCACATGGCGCCACGGCGGGGCGCGCTGCGCGAGGCCAGTCATGGGGTGGCGGCCTGTGCTGCCGAACTGGCAGCCAATGGCATTACCACCGCTGTTCTGGCGCAATTCTTCAGTTGGGAAGGGGGGATGCGCGGACCAGATTTTGCCGAGCATGTCTTTGCTTCCGTGGCCAAAGTTGCGCCGGGTGTGCCCACCGATCTGCGGCTGCAGCTGCGGTTAGAGACGCATTTGCTGGATGATTACGCCCGCGCCGAAGCGGCAGTGGCGCGGTTCGGCATTGATTATGTGGTGTTCAACGATCATCTGCCGCATGCGCGTCTGGCCGAGGGGCGGCATCCACCGCGGTTGACCGGTCAGGCGCTCAAGAGCGGGCGCAACCCAGAGGCGCATTTTCGCATGATGCTGGACCTGCATGCCCGAAGTGGCGAGGTGCGGGGGGCAGTGACGGCGCTGGCCGCGCGGTTGCGTGACCGCGGTGTGGTGCTGGGAAGCCATGACGACCACGATTCAACCGCGCGCGAGGTCTGGCGCAGGCGCGGTGTGTCTGTGTCTGAATTCCCCGAGACCGCCAGTGCCGCACAATCCGCGCGGGACGCGGGCGAATCTGTCGTGCTTGGTTCGCCCAATGTCGTGCGCGGGGCCAGCCATGCCGGCAATGCGTCGGCGTTGGATCTGGTGGCGGCGGGATGGTGCGATGCTTTGGCGTCGGACTATCACTATCCGTCGCCATTGCGCGCGGCGTGGCGGCTGGCCGATCTTGGGGTCTGCGATATGGTCCGGGCGTGGGGAATGGTGTCGCAAGGTCCGGCGCGATTGCTGGGTCTAGACGATCGTGGGCGGATCGAGGCAGGCCTGCGGGCCGATCTGGTCGTACTGGACCCCAAAACCCATCGCGTCGCGGCGTGCTTCGCCGCTGGCGCGGTGTCGTTTATGACCGGTGCAGTGGCCGAACGGTTTCTGAGGTGACCCAGCATCTGAAAGTCTACCGTCAGCTGCGGTTTAGCAGGCAATACGCTGCCGGTTGCGTGCGTGACGCCGTTCGCATGAAGTGGCTGTAGATCTCGCTGAAGAGGGAGGAACCCCGGCAGTGCCGGTCAACCGCCAAGCCGCAAACGCTCGTCATCAAGGGTTCGCGGGGGGTGTCGTGCTGAGCGCAACGTGTCTTTCGCAGCTTTACCGGCGATGGCCGCGGCCGCGACCCGGGCCATGGAATAGGTTGGAACCTGAGTGACCCCGTCAAGCGCGGCGCGAGCCAGTGCTTGCACCGCCAGCATCAAACCCTGCGCACCGAGCACACCGGCGCCGGTTGCTGGGGTGCCTTTTGCGATCTCTGCGCAGGCAGTGGCATCAGACGACACGTAGGTGCGGCAAATCAGCGGTCGCGTTGCGTAGACCCGGCAATTGCGTGTCGCAGGATCCAGCGCGGGACAGGCGCGCGGGTGCCAGTCCCGCCCGTCGGGCTGACCTGCCAGCGGTTGCAGCGCGTCATGCAACGCGCGGGCTTCGGCTTCGAGGATCGTGCCGCCATCCGTCCCCGACAAGATGCAGCAAAAGGCACAGCCACTGGCACACGCAGCTTGTGTCAGTGGGCCGGAGGGGTCGGTTGCCTGCTGCTCAAGTTGCGCGCCGGCAATGCGCAGCGCTGGCAAACCCGAGCGAAGATCGCGGGCCATGTCGGCGAATGGCACGGCATGGGCCGCGGCTGTATCGAGATAGAGTAGCAGTAATTTGCGCGCCTGCTCAACCTGCGGCGACGACGGTCCCTTGAGCCGCAGCGCAGCGACGCGCGCCCGCAGGGCGGGCAGATCATTGGGGCGGGGCGCGGGGCGGCGGAGTTGCATGCCCCGACTATGGCGCTGTTGAGGTGAATGACAAGCACTGGCAGCCAGGATTTGCGGCTCACTGCGCAGCAGGGCAATCCCGATGCCTAGGAGCTAAGCAGCGTGACGCCCGGAATGCGCCCGATCTCGTCAACGTCATCTTCATAGAGTTCGGTCAGCATATCGACATAGGCAGAGTCCCAGCCGGGCAAATCCAGCTCTTCCTCGATTGCGTCGCTGATGGCGTATTTGTCTAGAAAGGCGATCATCACCCGACGTTTCTGGCGCTCGTTGATCTGCGGGTGATCGCGCAGATAGGCGCGGAACCGTTGCATGCCTTCGGGGTTCATGATGTCCTGCAACAGATCAAAGGCGCCGGTAATCTTGCGACCCGGTTCGACCCCCGCCATGTCACGCAGGATTTGGCCCCAGATCAGCGGCGTGTCCTCATTGCACCACAGCGTGATCGGCATGTCGGGCAGGGCGTCGCGGATGCGCCGGATCAGGTCCGACCAGCGCAGATGCATCGGGTCGTGGCCTTGCAGGAAATCGTCCAGGTTGGCGTGCGGGGTCGCCGCATACATCGCCGGCAGCCAGGTCGCCGGGTTGCGCAGACCCATGAAAAGCTGAATTTCGTCGCCGCGAAACATCTGGGCAACCCCGGCAAGTCGCGCCTCGGCGTTGCGGTAGAGGCGACCACCGGTCAATGCCAGCTTGGGTACGGCAAAAAAGTTTTCGTGGCTCAGCAGCATACGCCCGACCTGATCGGGGTCTTGGCTGAGGATGGCATCCAGCAGCACCTCGCGCGCCTCTGGGAACGGACTGCTCTGCCCGAGCGAGGCCGCAGCTTCGGTCAGCAGGGCGCGATAGCGACCCGGACCGGGAACCGCGACGCCTTTTGTGCGGAGCGCATCGGCATTGCGCAAAAGGCCCTTGAGCAGCCTGTCGTCATCCGTGCAATGCACGCCAGTGTGAAGAATTACCTGCATCGGAGGGTCTTTTTGTTGCTTTGTCTCTGCACTATAAGGGCTTTTCCTGCCTATGAAACCGCTTTTCCCAAGGGCTCTGGCCATCGTGACACTGAATCGCCGCCCAAAACTGCCTTGCGTGGTCCCGTCGTGGCGGTGACTGAAACGCGCGCTCCCCCGCGACGATTGTCCTGGCCCAGCCTGTGGTCGTTCGGGGCGGTGCTGATCGCGGCGGTGGTGTTGGCACCAATCCTGTCGGTGGTCTGGATTGCGGCCTTTCCCAGTGACAATATCTGGCCGCATCTCGTGTCGACGACGCTCCCGCGGTATCTGGCCAACACCGGCATTCTGATGGGCTGTGTGGGTCTGCTGGCCGCCGTGGTCGGGACCGGCTGCGCCTGGATGGTGTCGCGCTACGATTTTCCGGGACGGCGTTGGCTGGAATGGCTGTTGCTGCTGCCGCTGGCGATTCCGGCCTATCTGGGCGCCTACGCGCTGGTGGATTTCCTGGAATACGCGGGTCCGGTGCAAACCGGGTTGCGCGCGACCTTTGGCTGGACCTCGGCCCGCGATTACTGGTTTCCCGAAATCCGGTCGATGGGTGCCGCCGTGCTGGTGTTGGGTGCCGCGCTCTATCCGTATGTTTATCTGCTGACGCGTGCCGCCTTTCGCGAACAATCCGGTAGCGCCGAAGAGGTAGCGCGATCGCTGGGCGCCGGTGCCCTTGGCCGGTTCTGGCGTGTAGGTTTGCCACTGGCGCGGCCCGCCATCGCCGCGGGCGTCGCCATCGTGATGATGGAAAGCGTCAATGATTTCGGGACGGTGGATTATTTTGCGGTGCAGACGCTGACCACCGGCATTTTTAGCGTCTGGTTGCAGGCGGGCAATGCCGGGGGTGCTGCGCAACTTGCCTGTGTGGTTCTGGTGCTGGTTATCCTGCTGGTGACCCTGGAAAAGGGCAGTCGGCGGCGGATGCGGTTTTTCAACCTGTCCGCGCGGCATCGGCCGGTGATACGCCAACCGCTGCCCGGAATCGCTGGTTGGGCCACACTGGCGATCTGCGGTTTGCCGTTCCTTGCCGGGTTTGTCCTACCGGTCGGCGTTATTCTGAGCCACGCGCTGGACAACGCGGTGCTCTGGCGCGACCCGGCTCTGTTGCGTGCGACACTGAATACGCTCAGGGTGGCGGGGATTGCGGCCCTGGTCACAGTCGCGGCAGGTGTTTTCCTGGTGTACGGTGTGCGTCTGTCGGGGCGCGCACTGCCCCGGCTGCTGCTGCCAGTGACCACGATCGGCTATGCGGCGCCCGGGGCGGTGCTGGGCATCGGGATTCTGTTGCCGCTTGCGGGGCTTGATCATGGGCTGGCCGACCTTGTCGAGAATGTCACGGGATATGACATCGGTTTGGTGCTGACTGGGTCCGCCTTTGCGTTGGTACTGGCCTATTGCGTGCGGTTCTTTGCCATCGCTCAGGGGGCTGCAGATGCGGCCATGGGGCGGGTTTCCCCCAATCTGGCACTGGCGGCGCGGTCGCTGGGTCGCAATCAGGGGCAGACACTGGTGGCGGTCTACTATCCTATGATCCGCGCCTCGATCGCGTCGGCGCTGCTGCTGGTCTTTGTCGATTGTGTCAAGGAACTGCCCGCGACGCTGCTCCTGCGTCCGTTTAATTTCGAAACGCTGGCGACGCGGGTCCACGGTCAGGCCAGCCTCGAGAATATCGGCGCAGCCTCCCCCCCGGCGCTACTGGTGATTCTGGTCGGGCTTTGCGCCGTCGGACTTTTGGCGCGGGCGAACCGCTGACCCGTCGCCCCGGTAATGGCAAGCATCCCACCGACCGCTCGGTATCACGGTGACATCGACCACAGCTTGCCCTTCTTCTCTTTCTAAATACGCACAATCCGGCGCTGCGACAGACGCTGACTCCTGCCAGTCAGCCCGGATGGTTCAGCGCGTCAGAGATCCGCTGCGCCAGCCGCTCGGCCACTTGGGCTTTGCTCATTCGCTGCCAGACTTCGGAACCTCGCTCGGTGATGAGCGTGACTGCATTCTCCGTCCCCCCCATGATCCCGGTCGCCGGGCTCACATCATTGGCGAGGATCCAGTCGCAGCCCTTGCGCGTTCGCTTGGCCGTGGCATGTGCGACCACATCGTCAGTCTCGGCGGCGAAACCCACCACGAGCTGTGGCCGACCCTTGGGCATCTGCGCCACACCAGCGAGGATGTCGGGGTTCTCGGCAAACTGAAGCGACGGAATGGCCCCGGCCACCTTTTTGATTTTCGACGCCGTTGGCCCGACCACATGCCAGTCCGCCACAGCTGCGGCAAATACGGCGACGTCAACCGGCAGCGTGGCCTGCACCGCATCCGACATCTGTCGCGCCGTCTCAACCTGGATCAGGGTCACCCCTTCGGGCGGCGCGACATCGGCTGGGCCAGAGACAAAGACCACGTCTGCGCCCATCGCGACCAATGCCTGCGCAATCGCCGTTCCCTGTGCGCCGGATGATCGGTTGGCGATATAGCGCACCGGATCAATCGGCTCGTGCGTTGGGCCAGATGTCACCAACACACGCCGCCCGTGCAACGGCCCTTTGAGCGCTCTGACCAGCACCGCCTCGACCGCCGCGACAATTTCGAGCGGTTCAGCCATACGGCCCGGCCCAAATTCGCCGCAGGCCATGTCGCCATCGTTCGGCCCGGCAAACAGCACGCCATCACTGCGCAGAGTCGCAAGGTTTCGCTGTGTCGCTGAATGCTGCCACATCCGCACGTTCATCGCCGGGGCGACCAATACCCGGGTATCCGTTGCCAGCAACAGCGTACTGGGCAGATCGTCCGCCCTGCCTTGCGCCATTTTCGCCAATAGATCCGCCGTCGCGGGTGCCACCACAATCAGATCGGCAACCCGGCTTAGCTGGATATGGCCCATCTCTGCCTCGTTCGTCAGATCGAAGAGGTCGGTATGCACCTTTTCCCCAGCCAATGCCGACACCGACAGCGGTGTAACAAATTCTGTCGCTGCCCGGGACATCACCGGAGTAACCGACGCGCCACGTTCCCTAAGCCGCCGTATCAGATCCAGCGACTTGTAGGCCGCGATACCGCCCCCGACGATCAGTAAAATGCGTTTGCCGTCCAGCATGTTGCGCCCCGCCCGCAATTCCGTGTGGCATCACTGTTACGCAGCCCGCGTGGAAAACTCAATCGTCGGAGCCGGTGTCACTGGCGCCACCTTGGTTTGACCCCAGCTGAGGGGATCAGGGGATCGGTGCATGTCATGTGCTAGGCCAGAAAGGCGTGAACTTCGCCAGACTGCGCCTCAAGCGTCTTGCGCATCTTGACAAAGGCCGCAGCCTCAAGTTGGCGCACACGTTCTTTGGACAGCCCCAGTTCAGTCCCGAGGCTTTCAAGTGTGCGCGAATCGTCGCGCAGCTTGCGCTCGCGAACGATGAATCGTTCGCGGTCATTCAGGGCTTGCATCGCAAACAGCAGCCATTCCCGCATTTGCGCCCTGTCGTGGCTGTCCTCAACGATCTCGGCAGCCTGTTTTCCGTCATCTTCCAGGGCTTCGATCCATTCCCGCCCCTCGTCCTCAGACGATTGTGTGGCGTTGAGGGAGTAATCCGACCCTGACAGCCGCCCTTCCATCATCTCGACATCATGCAGGGGCACCCCGATCTCGGTCGAGATCAACTGACGCAACTGGTGCCGGTCCATCGTCTGGCCATCCGCCTCGGCTTCGCGCTCCAGCCGCGCCTGCACCCGCCGCAAGTTGAAAAACAGCGATTTCTGCGACGAGGTCGAGCCGGTGCGCACCATCGACCAGTTGCGCATCACGTAATCCTGAATCGACGCTTTGATCCACCAGACCGCATAGGTCGAAAATCGCACGCCACGATCTGGATCGAACTTGTCGGCGGCCTTCATCAGACCCAGTCCGGCCTCTTGGATCAGGTCGTTCATCGGGGCACCGTAGCGTTTGAATTTAGAGGCCATCGAAATGGCCAGCCGCATATAGGCGGTGATCAGCCGGTGCAGAGCAACTTCGTCCCTTTGGTCGCGCCACGCATAAGCCAGGCGCAATTCGGTTTCGGCGTCCAGCATTTCGGCCTTCATGGCCCGGCGGGACATCGTCTGGTCGTTGAAATTATCACGTGCCATATCGTCTCCCCAATTCGTTTGCCATTTGGCAGAAATCTGTGCCTGCCCGACTACACAAATTATAAACGCGCCCAGATCGCACAAGGTTTCGAAAAAATTTTGAATCCGGTCACTTTGTCGCGACCCATCGATCATCAACTGTGATCACCATGTCCACAAATCGCGACTTTCCGGATGCCGTTCCGGTGGCTAAACCTTGACCCATCTGGTGCAAAAGCGAGCATGGCATGACCTATCACTTGTATCTTGGCGACTATTCGTATTCGAGCTGGTCTCTGCGTGGCTGGCTGTCGTTCCGGCGTTTTGGCATTCCCGTCGACATTCATCTGGTGGACTTCAACGCCGGATCGGTTGCCGAACAGATGGCAGCGATCCGGCCCGCGCGCACTGTGCCGACACTGATCACCCCCGAAGGGTCGGTGATCTGGGACAGCCTCGCCATGGCCGAGGAGCTGGCGACACGCCACCCCGAGGCGGGCCTTTGGCCGACGGACCCGGCGGCACGCGCCTGTGCCCGCAGTCTCGCTGCCGAGATGCATTCAGGCTTTGGCGCTTTGCGCAGCGCGTGTCCGATGAACCTGCGCCTGGCGTATACCGGGGTGGATGTTGCGGACGCGGTTCTGGCGGATATCCAGCGGATCGAAGAGCTCTGGACCTATGCGCGTGAGGGGTTTGGTACCGCCGGTCCATGGCTTTGCGGTGCATATTCGGTGGCTGATGTGGCTTTTGCCCCGATGGCGATGCGTCTTGCTGGCTATGATCTGCCCATGTCCGATACGGCGCGCGATTATGTCCAGGCGCACCTGACTGATCCGGCGCTGCGGCGCTGGCGTGCTATGGGGCTGGTGCGGGGGGATGACCTCGCCCGCTATGCGCAGCCTTATGCGCGGGTGCCCTGGCCGGGACCGACACCGCTGCCTGCCAGCGCAACGGAACACGGAACGCCTGAAAATGACACCTGCCCGTATTCGGGCGATCCAGTGACCCATTTTCTGGCCATCCAGGGCCGCATCTTTGGCTTTTGCAATGCGTTTTGCCGCGACAAGACCATTGCCGATCCCGAAGCTTGGCCTGCCTTTATGGCGCTGCTGGCAAAATAATTAATGCGTACCGGGTCGTGTTAACCTTTCACTAACCACGCGGTGCCCAAGCTGCCCCGTCGCCAGAAACGGGGTCTGCATGGTCACACAAACCCATACCGTCGCGTTTGACGGGGTCGAGGCCCGCCCGGTCGAAGTGCAATGCGCTGTGACGCCCGGCTTGCCCTCGTTTTCGATCGTCGGCCTCCCGGACAAGGCCGTGTCCGAGGCCCGCGACCGTGTACGTAGTGCGCTGACGTCGATGGGCATCGCGTTGCCATCGTCGCGGATCACCGTGAACCTCGCCCCGGCCGACCTGCCCAAAGAGGGTTCGCATTTCGACCTCCCCATTGCACTGGCATTGCTGGCGGCGCTCGACGCGCTGCCCCGTGACGCGGTGGCCGAGGCGGTGTCGCTGGGAGAGTTGGGGTTGGACGGCACCCTGATGCCAGTGATCGGCGCGCTTCCCGCCGCCATGGCCGCAGCGCAAGAGGACAGGATGCTGCTCTGTCCGCGCGCCTCGGGTGCCGAGGCTGCCTGGGTCGACAGCTGCACTGTCATCGCGGCAAACACGTTGTTTGATATCGTGCGCCACTTCACCGGCGCCGCCCTGCTGTCGCCCTGCGTCGCGGGCGAGGTGCTTGCCACCCCAACCGACCGCGATCTGCGCGATGTCAAAGGTCAGGAACGCGCCAAACGCGCGCTTGAAATTGCCGCTGCGGGTCGCCATCACATGATGCTGATCGGAACGCCCGGCTCGGGTAAATCCATGCTTGCGGCATGCCTGCCGGGGCTCCTGCCACCGCTCACCTCTATCGAAGCGCTGGAAACCTCGATGATCCACTCGCTCGCCGGGTTGCTCAAGGATGGCGGAATCTCCAAGATCCGACCCTTTCGCGATCCTCACCACACTGCGTCAATGGCGGCCATTGTGGGCGGAGGCAAACGTGCCCGACCGGGCGAGGTGAGCCTTGCCCATAACGGTGTGCTCTTTCTGGACGAGTTTGCAGAGTTTCCCCGCACTGTGCTGGAAACCCTGCGCCAACCGATCGAATCGGGCGAGATCATGGTCGCCCGCGCCAATGCCCACATCCGCTATCCTTGCCGGTTCATGCTGATCGCGGCCGCAAACCCCTGCAAATGTGGCTATCTGTCCGACCCTGCGCGGGCCTGTTCACGTGCGCCGATCTGTGGCGAGGATTATCTGGGCCGGATCTCGGGCCCGCTGATGGATCGTTTCGATCTGCGGGTCGAAGTGCCGCCAGTGGCGTTTTCAGACCTCGATCTGCCCGCCTCGGGGGATAGTTCTGCCACAGTGGCTGCCCGTGTCTCGGCCGCACGGGCCGTGCAGTCCCACCGTTTTGAGGGGCATGCCGGGATGCGCACAAATGCCGACGCCACCGGACGCAAGCTTGACGAGATCGCACAGCTCGATAGTGAAAGCCGTGACCTGCTTGTACGGGCTGCCGAACGGCTCGGCCTTTCGGCGCGCGGCTATCACCGCGTGTTGCGCGTCGCCCGCACCATTGCCGATCTGGACAACGCCCCGGATATCGAACGCCCGCATGTGGCAGAGGCGCTCAGCTATCGGCTGATGTCGGCAAAAGACGCCTGACCTTCCGCCACAGCCAAGATCAGGTCTGGTCACGCTTAGCGTCAGAGCTCGCAACTATTTGATGATGGTTGCGGCGAGAGTGACAATGGAGAGGAAGACCTCTGCCCACCATCATCATCTGGGTGAAGACGTCCTTATAGCTCCATCGCTTCCACCGGTTGTACAGCGTCTTGTACGGGCCGTATTGCGTAAGCGCGATCCATCCCGATAGGATTGCGCGTGGACGCGTCCGTGGCGCGGACCCGGTGGCAGACGCAAGGGAAATCCGCAACGCAACGACGATGTCCGCGACAAGGACGTCCCGACATTCCATAATTCGCTGCGTGCGACGCTCTATCAAGCCAATCATCCTTATCACTTTTGTCCAAGATGTTCGAGTTTCCGATCAGATGGATGATGCGTGCGGCTTGGTGAAGTCCTGACGGCCGGCTGGGACAATTTCGACATGGATCGCGCTATCTGGGTCAAGCCTTCACGTCATACAAAGCAGAAGTAACTAGAAGACCTGCCCCTCTCAACGGACATTGTTGCATTGCTGATCGGGGTCAGGACTGACGCAGTCGATCACTCCCAGGTCTTTCCGGGCCGATCTGGAGACAAGCCGATCGTTGATCTCAAGGAGTTCTGGAAATCTGTCCTTTCCGAGGCTGGGATCACGATGCCGTTTCAAGCATCGCCCCCCCGGCGGCCCCATCAGATGAACTGGAACACATCAATCTCCAGGTCTGCGGCGGCGGTGCCCTCGATCAGAATCGTACTGCCCTGATACGAGATCAGGGCACCCCCTGTCACATCCGTGATGTCCAGCGCGTCGAACCTGTCCTGTGCGTCGGCTCCGGGTGCGGTCATGACACCGGCCACACTTAACATGTCGACGCCATGGTCGAAATCGGTGACCACATCGGCATCGTTTGATCTCTGGAAGTTGAACACAAAGGTGTCCGCACCTTCGCCCCCGGTCAGCGTATCATCCCCGCGTCCGCCGACCAGGATGTCATCGCCGTCCCCCCCGTCCAGCAGATCGTTCCGACCACCGCCATAAAGCAGGTCGTCATCCAGCCCGCCTTCGATCGTGTCGTTGCCCAGGCCCCCTCCGATCGTGTCACTGCCCGCGTCGCCACGCAGCAAATCCTGACCGGCGCCACCGCCGATGATGTCGTCGCCATCGCCGCCGTCGATCGTATCGGCGCCAATACCGCCCCCCAACGTGTCATTGCCGCTGCCGCCGGTCAAAGCATCGTCGCCCGTGCCGCCATTGATGTAATCATCGCCCGCATCGCCGTTGATCGTGTCGTCGCCATCCCCGCCTTTTAGCAGGTCATCCCCATCGCCGCCGTCAAGACTGTCCTGACCCGGGCCGCCGCCGATCGTGTCATTGCCGTCGCCGCCGCTGACAGTGTCATCGTCCATGCCGGCATGCAGGCTGTCGTTGCCCGAGCCGCCGCTGATCGAATCCTTGCCCGGGCCGCCGCCGATCGTGTCATTGCCGTCTTCGCCTGAAATATCGTCATCGCCGGTACTGCCCGAAATCCGGTCGTCGCCGGTGCCCCCCATCAGGGTGTCAGGCCCGCCAAGCCCGGCCAATGTGTCCTCACCCTCGCGGCCGTCGATGAACTCGGCCTCCGGGCTGCCCACGATCAGCTCGTTTTCGTTGACGTCGGTGATGCTCAGGCTCAGCGGCAGGCTTGCCTCGGGTCCGGTGCCAAGGGCGGGATCGTCGAGGATCACCTGCAGCGCCAGGCTGGCCTGGCTCTCAAAGTCGAGTGCGGCCCCGGCGACGAGGAACACCTCGGTGCCGACCAGTTCGAACAGGGCGGCATCGGCGCCGCCCAGGCTCAGATCATTGCGCCCGAGGGCATCGTCGCTGATCGCGACATCGGCGACCTTGATCCGGGCCGAGGTGTCGGCATCTTCGGCCAGGCTGCTCAGCACCGGGGTCACGCTCAGGCTTGGGGCCTCGTTGACGTCGGTGATGCTCAGGCTCAGCGGCAGGCTTGCCTCGGGTCCGGTGCCAAGGGCGGGATCGTCGAGGATCACCTGCAGCGCCAGGCTGGCCTGGCTCTCAAAGTCGAGTGCGGCCCCGGCGACGAGGAACACCTCGGTGCCGACCAGTTCGAACAGGGCGGCATCGGCGCCGCCCAGGCTCAGATCATTGCGCCCGAGGGCATCGTCGCTGATCGCGACATCGGCGACCTTGATCCGGGCCGAGGTGTCGGCATCTTCGGCCAGGCTGCTCAGCACCGGGGTCACGCTCAGGCTTGGGGCCTCGTTGACGTCGGTGATGCTCAGGCTCAGCGGCAGGCTTGCCTCGGGTCCGGTGCCAAGGGCGGGATCGTCGAGGATCACCTGCAGCGCCAGGCTGGCCTGGCTCTCAAAGTCGAGGGCGGCCCCGGCGACGAGGAACACCTCGGTGCCGACCAGTTCGAACAGGGCGGCATCGGCGCCGCCCAGGCTCAGATCATTGCGCCCGAGGGCATCGTCGCTGATCGCGACATCGGCGACCTTGATCCGGGCCGAGGTGTCGGCATCTTCGGCCAGGCTGCTCAGCACCGGGGTCACGCTCAGGCTTGGGGCCTCGTTGACGTCGGTGATGCTCAGGCTCAGCGGCAGGCTTGCCTCGGGTCCGGTGCCAAGGGCGGGATCGTCGAGGATCACCTGCAGCGCCAGGCTGGCCTGGCTCTCAAAGTCGAGGGCGGCCCCGGCGACGAGGAACACCTCGGTGCCGACCAGTTCGAACAGGGCGGCATCGGCGCCGCCCAGGCTCAGATCATTGCGCCCGAGGGCATCGTCGCTGATCGCGACATCGGCGACCTTGATCCGGGCCGAGGTGTCGGCATCTTCGGCCAGGCTGCTCAGCACCGGGGTCACGCTCAGGCTTGGGGCCTCGTTGACGTCGGTGATGCTCAGGCTCAGCGGCAGGCTTGCCTCGGGTCCGGTGCCAAGGGCGGGATCGTCGAGGATCACCTGCAGCGCCAGGCTGGCCTGGCTCTCAAAGTCGAGTGCGGCCCCGGCGACGAGGAACACCTCGGTGCCGACCAGTTCGAACAGGGCGGCATCGGCGCCGCCCAGGCTCAGATCATTGCGCCCGAGGGCATCGTCGCTGATCGCGACATCGGCGACCTTGATCCGGGCCGAGGTGTCGGCATCTTCGGCCAGGCTGCTCAGCACCGGGGTCACGCTCAGGCTTGGGGCCTCGTTGACGTCGGTGATGCTCAGGCTCAGCGGCAGGCTTGCCTCGGGTCCGGTGCCAAGGGCGGGATCGTCGAGGATCACCTGCAGCGCCAGGCTGGCCTGGCTCTCAAAGTCGAGTGCGGCCCCGGCGACGAGGAACACCTCGGTGCCGACCAGTTCGAACAGGGCGGCATCGGCGCCGCCCAGGCTCAGATCATTGCGCCCGAGGGCATCGTCGCTGATCGCGACATCGGCGATCTTGATCCGGGCCGAGGTGTCGGCATCTTCGGCCAGGCTGCTCAGCACCGGGGTCACGCTCAGGCTTGGGGCCTCGTTGACGTCGGTGATGCTCAGGCTCAGCGGCAGGCTTGCCTCGGGTCCGGTGCCAAGGGCGGGATCGTCGAGGATCACCTGCAGCGCCAGGCTGGCCTGGCTCTCAAAGTCGAGGGCGGCCCCGGCGACGAGGAACACCTCGGTGCCGACCAGTTCGAACAGGGCGGCATCGGCGCCGCCCAGGCTCAGATCATTGCGCCCGAGGGCATCGTCGCTGATCGCGACATCGGCGACCTTGATCCGGGCCGAGGTGTCGGCATCTTCGGCCAGGCTGCTCAGCACCGGGGTCACGCTCAGGCTTGGGGCCTCGTTGACGTCGGTGATGCTCAGGCTCAGCGGCAGGCTTGCCTCGGGTCCGGTGCCAAGGGCGGGATCGTCGAGGATCACCTGCAGCGCCAGGCTGGCCTGGCTCTCAAAGTCGAGTGCGGCCCCGGCGGCGAGGAACACCTCGGTGCCGACCAGTTCGAACAGGGCGGCATCGGCGCCGCCCAGGCTCAGATCATTGCGCCCGAGGGCATCGTCGCTGATCGCGACATCGGCGATCTTGATCCGGGCCGAGGTGTCGGCATCTTCGGCCAGGCTGCTCAGCACCGGGGTCACGCTCAGGCTTGGGGCCTCGTTGACGTCGGTGATGCTCAGGCTCAGCGGCAGGCTTGCCTCGGGTCCGGTGCCAAGGGCGGGATCGTCGAGGATCACCTGCAGCGCCAGGCTGGCCTGGCTCTCAAAGTCGAGGGCGGCCCCGGCGACGAGGAACACCTCGGTGCCGACCAGTTCGAACAGGGCGGCATCGGCGCCGCCCAGGCTCAGATCATTGCGCCCGAGGGCATCGTCGCTGATCGCGACATCGGCGACCTTGATCCGGGCCGAGGTGTCGGCATCTTCGGCCAGGCTGCTCAGCACCGGGGTCACGCTCAGGCTTGGGGCCTCGTTGACGTCGGTGATGCTCAGGCTCAGCGGCAGGCTTGCCTCGGGTCCGGTGCCAAGGGCGGGATCGTCGAGGATCACCTGCAGCGCCAGGCTGGCCTGGCTCTCAAAGTCGAGGGCGGCCCCGGCGACGAGGAACACCTCGGTGCCGACCAGTTCGAACAGGGCGGCATCGGCGCCGCCCAGGCTCAGATCATTGCGCCCGAGGGCATCGTCGCTGATCGCGACATCGGCGACCTTGATCCGGGCCGAGGTGTCGGCATCTTCGGCCAGGCTGCTCAGCACCGGGGTCACGCTCAGGCTTGGGGCCTCGTTGACGTCGGTGATGCTCAGGCTCAGCGGCAGGCTTGCCTCGGGTCCGGTGCCAAGGGCGGGATCGTCGAGGATCACCTGCAGCGCCAGGCTGGCCTGGCTCTCAAAGTCGAGTGCGGCCCCGGCGACGAGGAACACCTCGGTGCCGACCAGTTCGAACAGGGCGGCATCGGCGCCGCCCAGGCTCAGATCATTGCGCCCGAGGGCATCGTCGCTGATCGCGACATCGGCGATCTTGATCCGGGCCGAGGTGTCGGCATCTTCGGCCAGGCTGCTCAGCACCGGGGTCACGCTCAGGCTTGGGGCCTCGTTGACGTCGGTGATGCTCAGGCTCAGCGGCAGGCTTGCCTCGGGTCCGGTGCCAAGGGCGGGATCGTCGAGGATCACCTGCAGCGCCAGGCTGGCCTGGCTCTCAAAGTCGAGTGCGGCCCCGGCGACGAGGAACACCTCGGTGCCGACCAGTTCGAACAGGGCGGCATCGGCGCCGCCCAGGCTCAGATCATTGCGCCCGAGGGCATCGTCGCTGATCGCGACATCGGCGACCTTGATCCGGGCCGAGGTGTCGGCATCTTCGGCCAGGCTGCTCAGCACCGGGGTCACGCTCAGGCTTGGGGCCTCGTTGACGTCGGTGATGCTCAGGCTCAGCGGCAGGCTTGCCTCGGGTCCGGTGCCAAGGGCGGGATCGTCGAGGATCACCTGCAGCGCCAGGCTGGCCTGGCTCTCAAAGTCGAGTGCGGCCCCGGCGACGAGGAACACCTCGGTGCCGACCAGTTCGAACAGGGCGGCATCGGCGCCGCCCAGGCTCAGATCATTGCGCCCGAGGGCATCGTCGCTGATCGCGACATCGGCGACCTTGATCCGGGCCGAGGTGTCGGCATCTTCGGCCAGGCTGCTCAGCACCGGGGTCACGCTCAGGCTTGGGGCCTCGTTGACGTCGGTGATGCTCAGGCTCAGCGGCAGGCTTGCCTCGGGTCCGGTGCCAAGGGCGGGATCGTCGAGGATCACCTGCAGCGCCAGGCTGGCCTGGCTCTCAAAGTCGAGTGCGGCCCCGGCGACGAGGAACACCTCGGTGCCGACCAGTTCGAACAGGGCGGCATCGGCGCCGCCCAGGCTCAGATCATTGCGCCCGAGGGCATCGTCGCTGATCGCGACATCGGCGACCTTGATCCGGGCCGAGGTGTCGGCATCTTCGGCCAGGCTGCTCAGCACCGGGGTCACGCTCAGGCTTGGGGCCTCGTTGACGTCGGTGATGCTCAGGCTCAGCGGCAGGCTTGCCTCGGGTCCGGTGCCAAGGGCGGGATCGTCGAGGATCACCTGCAGCGCCAGGCTGGCCTGGCTCTCAAAGTCGAGTGCGGCCCCGGCGACGAGGAACACCTCGGTGCCGACCAGTTCGAACAGGGCGGCATCGGCGCCGCCCAGGCTCAGATCATTGCGCCCGAGGGCATCGTCGCTGATCGCGACATCGGCGATCTTGATCCGGGCCGAGGTGTCGGCATCTTCGGCCAGGCTGCTCAGCACCGGGGTCACGCTCAGGCTTGGGGCCTCGTTGACGTCGGTGATGCTCAGGCTCAGCGGCAGGCTTGCCTCGGGTCCGGTGCCAAGGGCGGGATCGTCGAGGATCACCTGCAGCGCCAGGCTGGCCTGGCTCTCAAAGTCGAGTGCGGCCCCGGCGGCGAGGAACACCTCGGTGCCGACCAGTTCGAACAGGGCGGCATCGGCGCCGCCCAGGCTCAGATCATTGCGCCCGAGGGCATCGTCGCTGATCGCGACATCGGCGACCTTGATCCGGGCCGAGGTGTCGGCATCTTCGGCCAGGCTGCTCAGCACCGGGGTCACGCTCAGGCTTGGGGCGTCATTCACCGGCGTGACATTGACCGTTACCACGGCCGTCGTGGACAGGCCGGCATCGCCGTCGGAGATGGACACCGCGACACTGCGGGTGGTCGCAACATCTTCGAGCGCGGTTTCATAGGTCAGGGCGCCGATCACCGTGGAGAGCAGGGCAGGGGTGGCATCGGCGGAGAGCAGGATCTGCAGATCCTGCCCGGCAACACCTGTCTGGCCTGCGACCAGAGTGCCGATCGTGACGCCACCGACCTGGACCGCAGCCCCGTCCGTCTGCGCGCCGGACAGGGTCACGCCGGCGCCAAAGCTCAGCGTTTCATCAGCCGTCCCGCCGCCCTGGAAGCTGGCGGTCAGGCGACCGCCGGGCAGGGTTGCGGAATCCAGATCGATCACCGAGGCGGCGGTGCCCTGATCCAGTACGCGCGGGCCGTCTGCTTCGGTATAGGCTAGCGTGTCGCCGGAGAGCTCCAGGATTTCCGGCCGGTTGAGCACATCGACCGTCACGCTGCCGCTGTCGGTGTTTGGCCCGGAGATCGCGAACGATCCATCACTGGCGGTCACCGTGACGGTGACATCCGCCGCATTGCCGGCGGTCGGTGTCACCGTCAGGGTGGCGAGCGTTGCGTTGACATCCGCGAGCGTGCCTGTAACCGAGACCGTCGTGCCGCCCGATCCGGAGAGCCCGGCGGTGCCTTGGGCCGTCATGTCCAGCGCTCCGCGTCCGGTGGGGATGCCGATTGTCACGGTCATAGTGGTGCTGTCGGCATCGGCCACGCTGATGCCGGTGATCGTGGTCGCCTGGCTGTCGGGTGCCGGGATCACCGCCACCGGAAGGGTCAGCACCGGGGGGGCATCGACGGCGACAGAGAAGCTGGCAATCGCGGATGTTCCTGCCGCAGTCCCGGCGGGCGCATCGCGCAGCGTGGTGTCAAAGTCGTGGCTGCCAGGATCGGTGGAGCGGTAGGTCAGCGTTTGTAGAAAACTGCCCAGTCGGGCCTGAGTCGCGCCTGCGGACAGGGTAATCTCAAGATCGTTGCTGCCCTGACCGTCTGATGCCACGGTCCCGATGGCGACGCCATCGACCGTGATCGTCTGGCCTGCGGCAAAGGTCTGATCGCCCCCCGACAGGACGGTGCCCGATGTCGAAAAGTCGCCCGACAGCGCCGTCGTGCGCGCGATGACCAGCGCGCCGCCGTCGAAATCGGCATCATCGGCATCGGTGATTACCGCATTGCCCAGCACAGCAACCGCCGCCGCGGCATCAAAGGCCAGAGTGATCGCATCGCCGTCGAGCCCGTTAATGGTCGGCGCATTGGGCGACACCTGGACCGCAAAGGTCGCCGTCACCGCCGAGATGCCGCCATCGGCCGAGCCATCGCCATCATCAAGTGTCAGCTGGAAATTCCGCGTCTCGACAGCCGTGGGGATGTCATAGGTCAGCGATTGCAGAAAGGTTTCGAGCAGGGCAGGCGTCGCGGTCGCGGCAAGATCGACCTGAAGCGCCGCGCCCGCGGCTCCGGTGCCAGAAACAAGGCCGATCGCCGTGCCGCCGACCGAAACGGTTTCCCCCGCCGCAAGGACGGAATCCCCCCCCGAGGTGACGCCGACCCCCAGACCGAAGGTGCCGTTGGCCACCCCGCCGGTCTGTGCGATGCGCACGAAGCCGCCGTCGAAATCGGCGGAATCGATATCCGTCACGGTGGCGTCTGCCAGACCTGTCAGGGCCTGCGCCCCCGCACCGGATTGAATGACCGTCGAGACATCGCCGGAAATGCCGCTCTCGACCGGGGCATCGTTGACCGGGGTCACCGTGGTCGTGACCGTCGCGGTCGATGTCCAGACCCCGTCACCGGCGGTATAGGTAAAGCTGGCCGCGCCACTGGTGTCAGAGGTGGGGGAAAACACCACATTGCTGCCCACGATCTGCACCGTGCCACCGACTGCCGCCTGGACAGAGGTGATCGTCACGCCATCCCCGAAATTGGCATCGTTGGACAGAAGATCCGCAAAAGAGACGATCAGATCGTTGTCTTCGCGCGTGCTGGCCGAGTCGTCGAACGAAATGCCGTCATCGATGATCTCGACCGAAAACGACACCTCGTCGCTGACCTGACCATCGGCATCGGTCACTGTGAGGGACAGGCCCGTAGTCCCTGTCGGAACCGTCGCGGTGGATTGATATTGCAGCGCCTCGATCAGCGCCTCGACCGCCGTTCCCACGGCGCCGCCGCCCGAAAAGGCGATTTCCAGATCGGCGCCGTTTGTACCGTCCTGAACGATTGTGCCGAACACGGTGCCATAATTAAAACTGACATTTGCGCCCGATACCTGGATGCCGGCAGGGACGCCGGAGCTGAGGATCGACAACTGGTCCGTCACCGCCCCGCGCACCGCCTGATAGCTCAGCAGCAGGCTGCCGCCATCAAAGCCGGACATATCCGCATCCGACAGATCGACCGCCGCGTCCAGCACCACGGGCCCGGCGATCAGCGCCGAGGCTAGCGGGGTCACCGGCGTGTCGATGTCGCCGATCACCGGCGGTTGCAGCGTGGGGCCGCCAGTGATCTGGAGCGTCTGCAGCACAACCGCCGATTCACCGCCGTTGCCATCGGTGACGCTATAGGTGATGTCGCGTTCGGGTCGCGGCGTGGCCGAGGAATTGAGGTAGGCCACCTGCAGGCCAAGCGCGTTGACCGCCGCGTCCGACACAGTGCCCGACAGCGCCACGACCAGATCGTTGCCCGCCGTGCCGCCCGAAACCGTGCCGATCACCGAACTGGCAAAGCTGACCTGGTCGCCCGCAACGGTGATGCCATTGCCGTCGATGATGGAGAAATTATCCTCGGTGGTTGTGGTCCGCGCCGACACCCGGAATTCGCCCCCGGCAAAATTGGTGGTGTCGGGATCGGTGACGGAAAAGCTGGCGTTGAAGGTCGCAGGCGTCACCGGCACGCCGCCCGAATAATCCAGCCCGATCGTGGCGGTGACGCCCGACAGGACCGGATCATCCTCGACGGCCTCGACCTCGACCGTGAAGGTTTCGGTGGGTTCCACGGTCAATGCGGCATCCGTCAGGACAAGCTCGACGGTGCGGGTGCCTTCGGTCGGGATATCGCCTTCACTGTTGGTGTATTGCAGCGTCTGAACAACTTTTTCGACTTCATCCGCTGTGGGACGGCGGGAAAACCCCACAAAGTCGCCGGAATTGAAAAAGGTGCCGTCGGTGGTTTCGAACGTGATGGTCAGGGACCGCGTTCCGTCACCCGTAACGGTTCCGATACGGACATACCCACCCGGCGCAATGCTCTCGCGAAGAACAAGCGTTCCGGTGGTTGAAATAAGGACGTCACCGTCAGAAACACCGGTCGTGGAACTTGGGAATGTCAGGCCATCGCTGGCCGCGTCCCCGGTCATGGTGATGTCCAGTGTCCCGCCGGCATAGACCGTCTGGTCGCCATCCGCGCCATCGGCGGTGAATTGCTGCAGATCGTCGATCAGCACATCGCCCAGATCTTCGACATAGGTCACCGCCCGGTCGATCGTCGGCGGCGTGATCGTTTCGACCTTGATCGCCACGGTTTGCGCCACGGATGTCGCGCCATCTCCGTCCGCGATCGTGATGCTGATCTCGCGGGTCGTTTCGGGCGCACTGGCGGTGTTGCGATAGCGCAAGGCTTCGATCAGCTGTTCCACAACCGCAGGCGTGGCATTGGCCGAGGTGAAATCGACGCTCAGCGCAATGCCGTCAACGCCGTCCGAAGCGATGGTGCCGATCACGCCCCCGGAGAACGACAGATCGGTGCCCGAGATCGAGAACGGCCCGGAGACATCAAAGCTCAGTTCCTCGCCCAGGGTCGAGGCGCCGGGGCGGAAGTCAGAAAAGGTGATGTTCAGGCTGCCGCCGTCAAAATCGGCGGAATCGACGTCGCTCAGCGTGACATCGGCATCGACAACCTGCGGCGTCGTGCCCACCACGGTCGGATCGAAGGTGACAGAGGTCACGACATCCGCCAGGACCGGTGCGGCATTGCCGTCGGTGATAGTGACCGTGATGGTATCCGGATCAGATGCCCCGGGACCGCCGTCGACGGTGCCCGACAGCTGAATCTCCAGCGCCCGCATGCCGGGTGTCGCTGCCGGATTGGAAAAGCGCAGCGCATCGAGCAGAATCTGCACCCGATCCGTGTCGGCATTGGCCCCCAGGGTAATCGTCAGATCGGCGCCCGCCTGCCCGTTTTCCGTCCCGTCGATGGTGCCGAGCAGAAAACGGCTGGGCCCACTCACCGTAATATAGACATCCGTCAGCCCGGTGGTGCCGTTGACCTCGGTGTCGATGCCGGTCTCGAAACCGGCCCCGCCGTCATCGGCCAGGGTGTTGACCACCTGCAGCAGATCACCCGCATCGCTGCCGCCCGTGCCATAACGCACGGTCAGGTCGAAACCGTTCAGTGATTGCGCCGGGCCGTCCGGATCGGTGATCAGATAATCCGCCGCGAAATCCAGCGGATCGGTGGCCAGTTCCGTATCGGTGACGCTGCGATCCGCCGATCCTCCGGCATCGCCCGCCAGTTCCAGTTGCGGCGCATCATCGACCGGCGTGACGGTGATCGCCACCGTGCCGGTGGTCGAGGTGCCGTCCTTGTCCGAGGCCACGACGCGCAGGGTGATGTCCTCGGACGAATTCTGCGGCGGATCCAGGAACAGACTGGACACGCGGGCATTCACATCCGCAGCCGACCCGACGATTGTCAGCGATCCCGACCCGTTGCCGGTGACGGTCCCCGGCCCGCCGGACGTCACATGCAGCGTCGCCTCTGCTGTCAGGACCAGCGTGACGGTATCGCCTTCCAGGTCAGAGACGGTAATGCCGCCAATCACGTCTCCCCTGTCTTCATTCAATGTCACCGCCCCGGGCAGCGTCAGGACGGGGTCGGCATTGGCGACCGCGTCGGTGACGGTGAAATCGGCGGTGATCTGGGTCTGTGTGGTGCCGACTGCCGACCAGTTGCCGGCAATGGCCAGGGCGGCTAGCAGCTCTGCCTTGGTACCGGTTGTCGGCCCCGTATACAGTACCGAATCGACGCTGGTTGCACTGCCACCAAGGGCAATGGCTGTCTTACCCTCGGTCAGCCCCAGAGGAACACCGGACTGGTTGACCGAAGAGGTATCGCCCTCGCGGCCATCGCCGGTGCCCTGAAAGGTGTCGCGATAAGTGCTGGCGGCATAGATAAAGTTCGGATCCGGGATCTCGGAATCCACGATATCACCCTGGAATGCGATCAGCTGATCGCCACCGATGCGCAGATCCAACGGTTGATTGGTCCCGCCGATGCCCAGGACAAACGGTTGCGAGAATTCCGCCGCGTCTGCGGTAAAGTTGATGACGGTCCCGGCGGCATAGTCGGACGCCGCCGTCCAGAGCAGCGTGCCGTCAGCAGAATTTGTATTGTCGAACGATTTTGTTCCGTCCCTCGTGCCGGTATCGGTAAAGTAGATCTCGGTGCCCGCAGTCACGCCCGAAAGCAGCACAAAGGAAAAATCCGCCCCCTCGCCGGTGGTGTTGAATCCAAGTATCGCCAATCCACCCGGTGCGAGTTTTGTCATGAGGTTTCCTTTTAGAAAATAAACTGAATTCAGGGTCGTCGGTACACGAGGCCGCAGCCTCGAACGCGGAATATCCGCTACATGCTGGGTGGAATATGCCCGATGTGTCAGAAAGATGCGACGAAATTCGGAACCAAATTTTTCGCATGTTCCGGCGTCTGTCCTGCGTCTCGCAGATCAGGCCATGCGGTGACGGTCACAGTGCGTCGGCCCGGCGGATCGTCAGGCCAGTGGTTGTGGCGGCGGCCCCCAGGCCGAAATGTACGCGCGGCATCGAACGACATAAAACCGCCCAAGCACGATCTCGCGGCTCAACACACGACCCGTGGCATCGGTCAGCCGTAAGGAAATCATGGAAACCCTGCGCGGTTTGTCCGACCGGCACGAAATCCCGGTGATCCTCGTTGGCATGAGGCGACTGCGGGACAGCCTGCGCCGGTTTCCCCAGATTGAAAGCCGCGCTCCGCGCAAGGTGCGGTTCCTGCCTGCGTCGATCGAGGACACCAAGGCACTCATTGCTGGACGTTGTGAAGTCCCTGTGGCGGACGATCTGGCGCGGTTTGTGTGCAAGGTCAGCCGAGGCTTCAACCGGGAAATCCTTGAGGCCATCGCTCATAGCGAGCGGTTTGGTCTCAGGTCCGACTTTGTGCCAGACGGCGTAACGCTTGCCGACATGCAGGGCCAGATTGTCATGAGCGACCGTAATTCCGGCAATGCCATCGTGGTACCGGAGGCGGCGTGATGTCGGAGGCCGCTCCCAATATCAGCAAGGCCACGCGGCTGCTGCGTCAGTTTTCTGCCGCATCGGTGCGCGGCACGGCGGACCTGGCCGAGCCCCTGGGCATCACCACCAAGTCAGTATCTGACACTGCTGCAGCCCTGGTCCGCCGTGGATATCTGGTTCGCAACAAGCCGGGCGAGTATCAGCTTAGTCTTCACGGGCGCGAGGCGCTGGACAGCAACAGGGTCATCACCTCCGGGCCGAACGGGCCGCTGAAGTCCACCCGCAAACACCGAAACAGCTTTCGTGCCCGTGCGTGGCGCGCAATGCGTGTCCGGCGGGTCGGGCACCGGCTTCCAGTTTTTCATGGAGACCTATCTTCCGCACTACGTAAAGGGCGAACACAGCCTGTTTCACCAGCACGCCTTTGCCCGTGTGCCTGAGATCCTTGCCAGCGACAGAGGTGTGCGGGATCAGTTCATCGCGCCGCGTGGCTCGTCAAAATCGACCCACCTCAGCCTGGGGTTCGCGCTCTATTGCAACGTGACAGGCCGCAAGAAGTACACGTGACGCTGACCGTCGCCATTGCTTCAGACGCGAAAACCAAGCAACAGACGAGAGAACCAAGCAACTGCAGGTCTACTGGGTTCCAACCGGCGAGCCGTTGGACCGGGATCTGCACGCGGTTAGGGAGGTATTCCCGGTCACACAGGGCGCACCTTCGTCCTCCGCGACGGCGACACCACGATGGTCAACCTGATCTCAAACGGCTCGCTCGACGACGGCACCGGTTGGGCGGCGACGGGCTGGACCTTTTCCGCTGGGGTTGCAAGCCTGGCCGCTGGGGTCAACGGCTATCGCAGCCAGACACCGTCGCTGGTTGAGGGTGCGACCTATCGGTTCGCCTAACCGGTAATATGTCCACCTGAGCGCGATCGAATACGCAGCACCTGTGCGCGAGTTGAAGGTCGCGACCAACTATGGCGCGGATGGCCGCTATGACGGTGAAACATTTACCGACCCGACCGGCGTGATCTGGCCGTGATGCCACTTCTTCTCTGGATCTGGCATCTCGATACGCGCCTTACCGAGATCGTCCTGGGCAGCGCGACGTTTGCCAGGGGGACCACCCTGGCACTGCCGGGCGGCATGATGGCGGGAGAATCTTATCGTGGTTTCACCTTCCTGCCCGAAGCGGTCTGGGCGGTTGTGTTCGCCGTCTTCGGCCTTGCGCAGCTCGGCGCGGTGGTGATCAACGGTCGCTGGCGCGCTCCCCGGAAATCCGGGCGACAGGAGCGCTGTTCGGGGTCTGGTCCTTTGGGGCTCTCACAGGGGGATTTGCGGCTTCAAGTGGTCTGAGCCTGGCGTCGGGCCTCTACGGGATACTGACCCTCTGGTCTGCCTATTGCCTGATCAATATCTCCAGCAAGACGGCAAAGCGCACTGATGATTGAGTTACTAAAGGATACGTTATCCCCGGAGCTGGTTGTGGCGTTCGGCTCAGCATTGGCCGCAGTCATTACGGCTCTGCTTGTGAGGGGAAAGGCGAATTCCACACCCTCGGCCGCGAGTATCGTGCAGCAGGCTATCCGACCGGAAACCGAAGCCGAGATCCGCGCGGCCGACGCCTTGGAGAAGATCGCAGCATCGATCACAAAGATGGCGAAGAGCGTTGATCGGATCGATCGCCAGACGTTTGTGCTGGTCGATCGTGGCAACAGAAGTCGCTGAGGCGTCAGGAAATGGAGGCGGTTGGCATTTTCCTGACGCCTCAGTTCAGAATTTTTGTCCAGAAGGTCATATCATTCCGTCCAGAAGCTGAGGGCGCGCCACAACACTACGGTAGATACATCATAGCGCTGCTGTTGGTAGCGTCCGAGACGGACGCACTCGGACGCTCGGACGGGCCCCGTGTAAATTCTAGGAAAATTGTTTATTTATAAAGATTTAATGGTGAGCCCGTCGGGATCCGAACCCGAGACCTACTGATTAAAAGTCTTACGGTCCGCGCTTCTACAGATTTCTTGGATTTTCTGTTCAGTACTTTAAATATCTGAAAATATGTAAAAATCTCAGGTCCACCTCCTCGACGTCAACTTTTCCTACTATCATTTTCTGCGTCTGAAGCTTACCCTGTGCTTACCCAAGTCTGACAGGTAAGCAAAAGATGCCCAAGCAACGTCTATCCAAGTCAGTCATCGACAAGATACCAAACCCGAAAGTCGAGACAGTCTTTTGGGACGCATCGCTCCCCGGCTTCGGCGTCCGAGTGAAGCCAAACGGTTCCAAATCGTACCTCGTCCAGTACAGGGTCCGAAGCTCCGGGCAATCCCGGCGAAAGACAATAGGTCAGCACGGACCATTGATGTCGTTTGCCCAAGCGAGAGCGATCGCAACAGGTTTGCTCTCGGACGTGGTTCGAGGTGCTGACCCGGTCGCCGAAGCCAAGGAGGTCCGCAATGCGCCAACGATGCAGGATCTCTGCCATCAGTACCTCGAAGTACACGCCGTGCCAAAGAAGCGACCCAAAAGCGTCGCCAATGACCGCTCCATGCTCGATCGCCTGATCCTGCCTAAATTCGCCTCGAAAAAGGTGACCGACGTCCGGCACAAGGATATTCAGGCCTTCCACAATTCCCTGAGTGCCACACCCTATCAGTCCAATCGCGCGCTCTCATTGTTGTCCAAGATGTTCGAACTGTCGATCAGATGGGGGATGCGATCTGACAATCCCGCAAAGGGTGTCGGAAAGTTCCACGAGGAAAAGCGGCATCGCTGGCTCGGAGAAGGCGAATTGACTCGTCTGAGTGTTGCTCTGGAAAAGCATCCCAACCGGACCGCGGCCAATGCGATCCGCCTGCAACTGCTGACCGGCGCGCGGATTGGCGAAGTCCTGACGGCCCATTGGGAGAACTTCGATCTGGAGCGGGGTGTTTGGACCAAGCCGTCGCATCATACAAAGCAAAAGCGGACCGAACACCTCCCGTTGTCAAAGGCCGCGGTGGCGTTGCTGAAAGCGATCAGGCAAAGCAGTGCTGCCGAAGATATCGTGTTTCCGGGCCGATCCGCTGACAAACCGATCGTTGACCTCAAGAAGTTCTGGCGGTCCCTGCTGACCATGGCCGACATCACCGACTACCGCATCCACGACAACCGGCACACCCACGCGTCGCAGCTTGTATCCAGAGGGATGAGTCTGGCAATCGTTGGCCGTCTGCTCGGTCACACCAATCCGATGACGACACAGCGCTACGCACACATCGCAGATCATCCGCTGAGAGATGCAGCGGAGATAATGGCCGAAAAATTGAGTTCTCGAGGCTCAAATATTGATTGATGCGTCAACTTACAATTAACCGACTGCCCGCGAAAAACGTACGTAAGGTTCATCAGCGTTGACTTTCAACATAAGTATCTGAAATTAAGTTTTTTAATTCCAAAGGTCTGCTCGTAGATGTCCGCAGACGCTGCTTGTCTTCAAATTGTTTGTCCCGTGCGATTGTCTGAAATACAGTCAAAAGAATCGGTAGAGATTATTTTTTTAGAGGGCTTCCAAATGGATATTACAGGCACATCCTCTCCCGAGGAGCTTCCGGGAACTCCCGACGCAGATACGATTTCCGGGCTTGCAGGTGATGACACGCTGATCGGCGTTGGGGGCAATGACTCGCTTGCAGGCGGGACCGGCTTTGACACCTATGTCTTTGGGCCGGGTTTCGGCAGCGACGTCATCAACGAAAACTCCACAGGTCCCGACGGCGGGCGCATCCTGTTCGACAACTCAATCAGGTCCAGTGGTGTGACCATCGTTCGGGATCTGAACAATGCACAGGATGTGCTGGTCCAGGTCGGTACGGACGTGATCCGGATCGATGATTTTTACGACAGCGCCGGTAATGTCCGAGGCGTCATCAGCCAGATCGACTTTGCGTCTGGTGATACGTCCATCGACCTGACGACGCTGGAGATCCCGATCCTGGGCACGGAAGGCGACGACACGCTGACCGGTTTCGGACTGGATGACACGCTGATCGGCGTTGGGGGCAATGACTCGCTTGCAGGCGGGACCGGCTTTGACACCTATGTCTTTGGGCCGGGTTTCGGCAGCGACGTCATCAACGAAAACTCCACAGGTCCCGACGGCGGGCGCATCCTGTTCGACAACTCAATCAGGTCCAGTGGTGTGACCATCGTTCGGGATCTGAACAATGCACAGGATGTGCTGGTCCAGGTCGGTACGGACGTGATCCGGATCGATGATTTTTACGACAGCGCCGGTAATGTCCGAGGCGTCATCAGCCAGATCGACTTTGCGTCTGGTGATACGTCCATCGACCTGACGACGCTGGAGATCCCGATCCTGGGCACGGAAGGCGACGACACGCTGACCGGTTTCGGACTGGATGACACGCTGATCGGCGTTGGGGGCAATGACTCGCTTGCAGGCGGGACCGGCTTTGACACCTATGTCTTTGGGCCGGGTTTCGGCAGCGACGTCATCAACGAAAACTCCACAGGTCCCGACGGCGGGCGCATCCTGTTCGACAACTCAATCAGGTCCAGTGGTGTGACCATCGTTCGGGATCTGAACAATGCACAGGATGTGCTGGTCCAGGTCGGTACGGACGTGATCCGGATCGATGATTTTTACGACAGCGCCGGTAATGTCCGAGGCGTCATCAGCCAGATCGACTTTGCGTCTGGTGATACGTCCATCGACCTGACGACGCTGGAGATCCCGATCCTGGGCACGGAAGGCGACGACACGCTGACCGGTTTCGGACTGGATGACACGCTGATCGGCGTTGGGGGCAATGACTCGCTTGCAGGCGGGACCGGCTTTGACACCTATGTCTTTGGGCCGGGTTTCGGCAGCGACGTCATCAACGAAAACTCCACAGGTCCCGACGGCGGGCGCATCCTGTTCGACAACTCAATCAGGTCCAGTGGTGTGACCATCGTTCGGGATCTGAACAATGCACAGGATGTGCTGGTCCAGGTCGGTACGGACGTGATCCGGATCGATGATTTTTACGACAGCGCCGGTAATGTCCGAGGCGTCATCAGCCAGATCGACTTTGCGTCTGGTGATACGTCCATCGACCTGACGACGCTGGAGATCCCGATCCTGGGCACGGAAGGCGACGACACGCTGACCGGTTTCGGACTGGATGACACGCTGATCGGCGTTGGGGGCAATGACTCGCTTGCAGGCGGGACCGGCTTTGACACCTATGTCTTTGGGCCGGGTTTCGGCAGCGACGTCATCAACGAAAACTCCACAGGTCCCGACGGCGGGCGCATCCTGTTCGACAACTCAATCAGGTCCAGTGGTGTGACCATCGTTCGGGATCTGAACAATGCACAGGATGTGCTGGTCCAGGTCGGTACGGACGTGATCCGGATCGATGATTTTTACGACAGCGCCGGTAATGTCCGAGGCGTCATCAGCCAGATCGACTTTGCGTCTGGTGATACGTCCATCGACTTGACGACTTTTGATGTCGAGAACCAAGGTTCCATCGATCTTTCATTGACGCTCCCGGAAAGCCTGACACCCGGTCAAAGCGGTGTCGCAAGTGTAACGATCGACGTTGGCGCAATCGCGGGGCAGGAAACGCCCGTTGCGGGCATCGTCTCGCCTTTGTTGCTGGCCGTCACCGCCGATGCCGGTGTCGTTGCGGATTCTCTCGGGCAAAGCTTTGGTCCGACTGCTTTCCTGCTAGCTAATAACTTGGCGACAGGCCAAATCAGCACGCTTGATGTTTCAATTCGTGGCAGTGCAGGGCCTAGTTCGACGCTTGGCGCTCGGGTTCAGATTGCCGACAGGAGTGCTGTGTCGGATATCGCGGAACGGGCGATCGCCCTGCTTCCTGCCTTTGTTGAAACAAGCGTTCTAGACCGGATGGAGACGAATTTCGCGACGCAGTTTGGGTCAAGCGTAGGCAGTCTGGTTTCGACTCTAGCAAACTTTTCCGAAGGTTTGGTGTCGCTGGGACTGAACGGATCGAGCGCCACGGCGGCTCTGGCTCACGCAATTGATGCCGCGGGTGACTACGGGTCGCTGGCAGAACGCGGAGCGGTCGGGTCACTAGGTCAGGGCTGGGCAAGTGTTGCGGACATAGGACTGGCCATTGACGGCGGTACTGTCCAATTGAAGGGGCTGACCGACCTAGCGGCGCTGCAAGCATTGTCGCTGGGCTCTGCGGCACTTTACACGTTGTCGAGCTCAGCCGACCGGTCGGTATCACTGTCAGGCGCTGTACTAGGAGCAACCTCTCCTGCGCGCGCGACGTTCGAGCGACAGGTTGACGGGCGCTACGCGGCCACCACAGGCTTTGATGGTGCGCTGTCACAGACGGCGAATGGCTATACATTGACGTTGGAGAATGGCAGCGCGCTGCAATTCGATATCGCTGGCGTCTTTCTGAGTATGGATCTGAGCGACGGACAGCGGATCGTGGCAAGCCACGACAGCGCCATGCAGATTACTGATCTAACTGGGCCGAATGGTGCCGGGCTTAGCTTTGACCGCGCGGCGGATGGCACGCTGATCGGCATTGAGGACGCGGACGGTCAATCCATCGCCTTTGCGTATGATGCCAACAGCCAGCTTCAGGTGGTAACGCGACCGGAGGGACAGACCACCTTCGCCTACGATACGATGGGCGATATGGTCACAAATATGGCCCCGGGCGGCATCCTGTCGGAGTTCAGCTATGACGCATCGGGTCGGCTGTCCTCGGCCAGCTATGGCAGCGGTTTGCAGACCGAAGCTTTTGCCTACAATGCAGCCGGCGGTTTGACGATCACAAATGGCGCCGGGACCGCAACCCAGATCGACTTGCTACCGGGCGGGTTGTTGGGTCGGGTAACGGATGGCGCCGGTGGGGCGTCGCAGCTTTTGTTCGACGACACCGGCGGTGTGACCGGCGTTCGAGCTGCAGACGGGTCTGAAACCCTCTTTGCCTTTGACGATCTGGGTCGGCTGGTGGGACTGACGGATGCCAACGGCGCGACCCTGGCCTTTGCTTATGATGCCATTGGCGACGCACCTAGCAGCTTCACAGATGCAGGCGGCAACACCCGCAGCTTTGCCTACGACACGGGCGGGCGCATCACAACGGCGACCTGGCCGGATGGCACCGCGCTTGAATTCGACTATGACGCCCAAGGCAACCTGACCGGTTACACCAACCGGCGCGGCGATGATGTCAGCTACACCTACGATACGCGCGGGCGTCTGCTGTCGGAATCCGACAGCTCGGCGGGATCGACGTCCTATAGCTACAACGACGCGGGACTGCTTGTTTCGGCCACCGGGGCCGATGGCGCCACGACTCTGGACTACGACTCAGCAGGGCGGGTCACTCAGATCGACTATCCCGGCGGCACGTCGCTGATCTACACCTACAACGACGCCGGTCTGCGCGCCTCGCTTTCGGACGGCGCCGGGTACGAGGTGTTCTATGCCTACGACGCATTGGGCCGCTTGACCGGGCTGAGCAATGCCGACGGCCCCATCGTCTCCTATGACTACGACGCGGCGGGCAATCTGATGCGAGAGGAAAATGGCAATGGCACCGTCTCGACCTATTCTTACGACACCGCCGGGCGCCTGACGCGGATCGACAATCTGGATGCCGACAGCACGATCCATTCCTTCAACGCCTACACCTATGACGATGCAGGCCAGCGTGTCACGAACCAGAGTCAGGACGGGACTTGGAGCTATGACTATGACGCCATCGGCCAATTGACCTCGGCAGATTTTGTCTCGGTCAATCCGGCGATATCCGACACCCGCTTGGAGTACGAATACGACGCGGCGGGCAACCGCACGCAGGTGGTCGAGGATGGGGTGACGACGCTCTATTCCGCCAATGCGCTGAACCAGTACACCCAAGTCGGGGATGCGAGCTTTGCCTACGACGCCGATGGCAACATGATCTCGCGCACCGATACTGCGGGCACGACGGCCTATGTCTACGACGTAGAGAACCGTCTGGTGTCGGTGACCGGGCCGGACGGAACTGTGATGGAGTTCGGTTACGACATTTTCGGCAACCGGGTGTCAAAGACCGACGCCGGGGTCGAGACCGCCTATCTGGTCGATCCGCTGGGTCTGGGCAATGTGGTGGCCGAATACACCGGCGGGGCGGTCAGCGCGACGTATGCCCACGGTCTAGGGCTGGTATCGGCAGAGATCGGCGGCGCAACGGCATTCTACGATGCGGATGCGGTAGGGTCGGTGACAACGATGACCGGCGCTGGTGGAGGCGTGGTCAACAGCTACGCCTACACGCCTTTTGGGGATGAGCTGCTGGAGGTCGAGGGTTTAGCCAACGTGTTTGAGTTCAACGGCGCGCTGGGTGTGGCTGAAGACGCAGACGACCTGCTGTTCATGCGGGCGCGGAGCTATGACACCGAGCTAGGACGGTTTCTTAGTGAAGATCCGCTTTGGTTAACTGGAGATATGTCAAATTTGAATCGATTTGCTCAAAATATTCCAGTTTTACTGAATGATCCTTTTGGCCAAGATGCTGCGAATTACGGATTTGGCGAGCGTGCTGGTGATTTCGCTGCTGGCGTGGGAAAATACGCCGTGGGTTATGGAGCGGTAGCCGTTGGATCTGCAATCGTTGCAGGCACTCCACTAACATCATTGGTAAATACGAGTGCAAAGGGTGTTGGATTTGGGATAGCGGAACGTGGCGCATACTTAGCAAAGCAAGGTGTTTACGAGGCCGTGGGGGCGGTTTCAGGCGAACGTCTAGAGGCTCCGAGCTATTTAGAAGTGGGACGCGTGCCGGGCTGGGTCGAGAAAGCGAAAAATGTCGGCAAGATAATTCTGGATGAATTAGTAAATTCTGATACACCTCCTCGGGGGTCTGATCAATCGCCTTTGGAACCATCACCACTCGGCGGCGACTCAAACTCCCCAGAAGCCATCCCGCCCGTTCCCCGCACTTTTGGCGATCCGCATATCCAGACCTTCGACAGCCTTGGCTATGCCTTTCAGGCGGTGGGCGAATTCGTGATGTTCCGGGGCGCCGACGGCTCCTTCGAATTCCAGGTACGCCAGACCCCACTGCCCGGCAGCGACCTGGTGTCGGTCAATTCTGCCGTCGCCACCATGATCGACGGCGTCACCGTCGGTATCTACGCCGACCGCGAGATCCCGCTGGTCATCAACGGCAATCCGGTCACGCTCGACTTTGGTGAAACGCTGGTGCTGGGCGACGGCACAATCTACCGCGACTTCAACACCTACGTCATCACCAATGAATTCGGCGATGGCGTGGTGGTCGGCGTGCGCACCGGCCTCACCGATTTCCTGACCATCCAGAACTTCCTTGGCGCGGATCGCGGCGGGCGGGTCGAGGGGATCTTTGGCAATGCCGATGGCGATCCGGCCAACGACTTTATGCTACGTGACGGCACCGTGTTGACCCAACCCGTGGTGGCCGAAGAAATCTACGGAATCTTCGCCGACGCCTGGCGGATCGACCAGCAATCGTCGTTCTTTGACTACCAAGACGGCGAAAGCACCGCAACCTTCACCGACCTCAGCTTCCCAGCCAGTACATTGACGCTGGACGATCTCGACCCGGATGTCCGCGCCGCAGCCGAACAGGCCGCGCTGAATGCAGGTCTGGTGCCCGGCACCTTTGCCTTCGAGGCGACCGTGCTCGACGTGGCTCTGTCTGGCGACGTCACCTTTGCCGAGGCAACACAGGATATTCCGGCCTTCGTGCCCCCCACGGACCCACAGGTCGATCCGGTGACTGAGGCGGATGTTCTTGAAACACTCACCGGGGCTGACGAAGCGGACAGCCTTCGTGGCACCGACCGCGACGACCTGATCGACGGCGGCGCGGGTGACGACACAGTGTCGGGCGGTGCAGGCGACGACACACTGGTCGGCGGTGAAGGCAACGATTCCCTAAACGGCGGCGATGGAGAAGACCGGGTCGAAGGTGGCAACGGCAACGACATGATCGACGGTGCTGCGGGCGACGACGGGCTGATCGGCCAGGACGGCGACGACACCCTGCTCGGCGGTTCTGAAGACGACAACATCTCGGGCGGCGCCGGAAACGACAGCGTGGAGGGCGGCCCGGGACGCGACAATATCGGTGGCGGTCCCGGCAACGACACCCTGCTGGGGCAGAGCGGCTCCGACACGATCGGTGGTGGTGCAGGTGACGATTCCGTAGCTGGTGGCGGGGACGACGACGTAGTCGCCGGTGGGGATGGCAACGATTTCCTTCGCGGCGGCGAGGGTGACGACACGATTGGCGCCTCCTTCGGACAGGACACAATCCTCGGCGAAGGCGGCAACGACAGCCTCGGTGGTGGTACCGGGCAGGATTCCATCGACGGCGGCAGCGGATCGGATGCCATAGGCGGCGGCGAAGGCGACGATACCGTGGACGGTGGAGACGGCGACGATTTCCTTGCTGGTGGCGGGCGCGACGATCTGATCCTGGGTCGGGGAGGCGAAGATCGCCTGAATGGAGGTGCGGGCAATGACACTATGAACGGCGGCGCTGGCGCGGATTTGTTTATCTTTAATGAACTGACGGGCGGCGAAGTCGACCTTGTCTTGGATTTCGAGGATGGGCTGGACCAGATCAGGCTAACGGGCGTGACTGGCCAAGGCCTTCAGGGGCGTGTCAATGCATTAGACATCACAGATGCCTTGATCGATGTTGGGGCAGGTCCAATTGCCACGGGGGTCACAATGAGCTTCAACGGCCATATTATTCAGGTAACAGGCGTGGCTGCTGCTGACCTAACGGTGGATGATTTCATATTCATCGGCTAAATGGGTTGTTGGTGTGTTTGACGTCATCACCTGTGGGACAGATTTGATGATTTGAACAACGGAGTGTTTCTGGTTCATCGTAGCCTTTAAGGAGCGAAGATGAACAAGAAGCCCGGAACATCGAAAGACGCATCTGACAAGCTGGTCAAAAACATCCACGGCAAGACCCGCCAGACCCACTCGGCAGAGGAGCAGATCCGCATTGTTTTGGCCGGATTTCGCGGGGAGGAAAGCATCTCGGCGGTATGTCGCCGCTAGGGTATCTATGACAGCCTGTATTAGACTTGGTCGAAGGAATTGCTTGAGGCTGGAAAGCGTCGTCTTTCCGGCGACACAGCGCGTAAGGCGACATCGCCTGAGGTGAAGGATCTGCGATCTGAGGCTATGGCCCTGAAAGAATGCGTGGCTGACCTCGCCTTGGAAAACCGCCTTCTCAAAAAAAGCATGATAGGGGCTGGGGGGTTCGAGGAATGAGGTATCCAGCAACCGAGAAGCTTGAGATCATTCGCACGATTGAGGGATCACACCTGCCCACAAAGATGACCCTTGATAGTTCAGCCTGAACAACTCGCAATCCTCTGAATTTGTTTGGTGATCCCGCCAAAACTATAGCGGGAAATTGCAGGATTTCGCATGCTGGATCCTGAAACCTTGCAAATTCTGGAGCCGTGATGAAGCCTCATCCCCGCGCTGAAGAGCAGGATGACCTCCTGCGCCCCCGCCTGACCGACATGATCGATCTGCGCCACGCATTGGCGAAGCTGGAAAAGCTGATCGACTGGGAGTTCTTCGAGACGGAATGGGCTGGTTTCTTTCCCTCCACGACTGGGCGGCCAGCCACATCGCCGCGCCCGGTCGCGGGGCTGCTGTATCTCCAGCACGCCTATCGCCTCTCCGACGAAGGCGTTGTCGCCCCCTGGGTCGAAAACCCCATTATCAGCATTTTACCGGCGAGGTTTTCTTCCAGCACCGCCCGCCGATCGATCCGTCCTCGCTGACACGGTGGCGCAAGCGGATCGGAGAGGAAGGGGCCGAGTGGCTGCTCACCAAGACCATCGAGGCCGGGCGGGCGTCGGGGACAGTCGAGGACCGCAGTCTGTCGCGTATATCCGTGGACACGACGGTGATGGAAAAGAACATCGCCCACCCAACCGATGCACGCCTGTACGAGAAGGCTCGTCTTCAGCTTGTCGCCTTGGCAGACGAAGGCGGGATCACGCTGCGCCAGAACTACAACCGCCTGGCACCGCGTCTTGCGCTACAGGTCGAGCGCTATGCCCATGCGCCAACGCTCCGCGATCATTTGCAGTCAGTTTGGCCAATTACGCAAGCCACGGTCGGCTTGAAATGGAAGTTTGGGGGCATTTTCAGAAATTTTCGCCCTGTCCATTCACTAATTTCAGCCGAGGCTATGAAGATCAGTTCATTTTAACCCTATCACAATTTTTCTGGAAAAGATCACACTTTGATGATCTTAAGTGAGAGTTTTCAGTTGCTTACCATGCTCTGTGGTCACGTCTTCCGTGCCCGAACTCACATACTTTGGGGATCGAAAGACGCATCCTTTGCAGACGAACCGGATCGAACCAACTCGGTCTGGGCCGAACCAAAGAGGTTTTGCATGGGCAAGATGACACAACAGCAGTTGGCGGCGCGGTGGCAGATGTCGCCGCGTACTTTGGAGCAGTGGCGGTGGCTGGGCAAGGGCCCTCGGTTCCTGAAGATCGGGGCTCGGGTGTTGTATCGCGAAGAGGATGTGGAGGCTTGGGAGGCGGCGCAGGTCTGCCAGAACACCTCTGGTCCGCTGCCGGTGGAGGGGGCGTGATGGCAGGCGTTCCCTCACCGAACCGGATCAAGACGCATCAGATCTACACCATCTGGGAGGCAGCAGAGGCGCTGGGCCGTCATCGCCAGACTGTGATCCGCTGGATCAAGGACAAGGGGCTGATCGCGGATCAGTCCCGCGTGCCTTGGCTGATCCGGGGGGCGGATCTGAAGGACTTCCTCGGCCATCGCCGGGCGAAGGTCAGAACGCGTCTGGCGCTGCATCATCTCTATTGCCTCGGCTGCAAGGAACCGCAGGAACCGGATGGCAAATTTGCTGAATACTCCCAGCAGACGGCGACCACCGGTATGCTGAAGGCGCTCTGCCCGGCCTGCGGCTGCATCCTTAACAAGGTGGTAAAGCGGGCCGATCTGGAGGTCATTCGCGCCAAGATTGAGGTCGCAGTGCAACAGGCCAATCCAAGATTAGTGTCTCTGCTTGATCCCCGTTCAAATGATACCTCGACACCGGAGGCCTCGACCCATGACAAAACGCAACTCGGATAACCTGCGCATTAAGCGCAAATACCTGATCTGGCGCAAGGACGCCAAGGGGCTGTCGGATGCCTCGGTCGACAAATCCGCCGCCGCGATCTCGACCTATGAGTCCTTTCTCGACGGCAAGGATTTCCGCAGCTTCCATTCGGAGCGCGCCCGCAGTTTTAAGCGCCGTCTCTCTTCTCAGCAAAATCAACGCACCGGCGCAAAACTGTCCTCGACGTCGGTCAACGGAGTCCTGCGCGAAGTCCAGACCTTCTACAGTTGGCTCGCCGATCAGCCCGGCTACAAGTCCCGGATCTCGCGGTCCGACATCGAATTCCTTGGTCCGGATCGCAAATCTGACAACGCGCGACGCACGTCCTGCTGGAAACCACACGCGTCGCCTGCGCAGGTTGTTCGGCTGCTCAGCGGGATGCCGGATGAGACGGTGTTGCAACGTCGGGACCGGGCGTTGGTTGCCTTTCTCTTTCTCACCGGGTCCCGCGAGGGGGCGGCGATCACGTTGCGGCTGGGTCATGTCGATCTGGCCAATGCCTGCGTGCATTTCGATGGGCGCTCTGTTGACACGAAGTTCGGCAAGAGCTTCACCACGGCCTTCTTTCCCATGCTCGCACCCTGCGAGCAGTTCGTTCGGGACTGGATCTTGGAACTTAGGACGCAGCACCACTTCTCGGACAGCGATCCGCTGCTTCCCAAAACGCGGGTCGGTGTCGGCACATCACGGCAGTTTTCTGCCCTCGGGATCGACCGGGCGCCCTGGGCCTCGCCCTCGTCGGCGGCCCGGGTGTTCAAGCAGGCCTTTGTCGATGCCGGTCTGCCACCGTTTTCGCCGCATCGCGTCCGGGACACTCTTGCGGAATTGGCCAAGGACCATTGCCGCACGCCAGAGGACTACAAGGCCTGGTCGCAGAACATGGGACACGATGACGTTCTCACAACATTCCGATCCTACGGATCTGTTGCCCCCGGGCGTCAGGTCGATCTGCTGGCGCGTTTCCGCAAGCGGGGGCCGCTGCCGGAGGAGGATGATTTTGACGTCTTCGAATGATTGTCCTTTGCAGAAAGCATCCGGATCTTCGCCAGTTCCGGGTTCAGGCGATAACCGCTCCATGGGATGTTCTCGATCAGCGCTTCGCCTTCAGCGGCCTCGAACCCCGCTGCGGAAAATTTAAGTCCCAGTTGCTTGCGGGACCGGCTCACAGCTTGACGCAGGGCTGCATCGTCCGACAGGCCCGCGCACTTCGCCAGTTTCCATGCGTCCGTCATCGGGTAGTCCAGAAGATCAAGACCTTTCCCAGCACCGGCAAGAAATTCGTTGGCAAGACAGTCCAGCAGGCGATAGGCGGTACCCTTGATCGTAATCGCGTCGTTTATTACAACGAGTTTGCGCTTGCGATCGAACACCAGAGAGGCAGGTTCTCCACGTTCAATGGTGTCAACATTCGACACAATTATTTGCTCTGCTGGCATAACCTGTGCCCGCTGCAAATCGCCGAACATACGAGCCAAGCTGTCCAGGGAAAACTGATCCGGGCGTTGGGCCGCAAGCTCCTTGCGCATTACCGTTGAAACGGATCGCCCGTGCCGTCGCAGGAGTGACGCCATCCGTGTGAGCGCGGTGTCCGGTGGTTCTCCAAGATGATCCACGGCGTTCAGGATCGCTGGATATTGCGCGACAAGATCTGTGCCTGACATCATCTCATAGCCTTGCGCACTGCGGACGTAGGACAACGCCACCTCCTTGTCCTGAACACGCTCCCGACGTCCGGTCATCAGGTCAATGCGGTAAGCCTCCTCGGGATCGAAGGCTGTGAGGTCCGCAGCCATGATGGCGAACCTGCGATCAATGCATTGCGAGCAGCGACCGCAATGGGGGTGTTGCTTGGTCTGATTGTGGACATCCGCACAGCTGCGGGTAAACGCAATCTGGTCCGCCATTCCGAGCCGCGCAATCGTCTCGACAACATCTGTCTTGGTGCGCCAGAAGAACGGGTTGTCGACGCGCAACGAGGCGTCGAAAATCCGGCTGAAGAGGCTCTGAAACCGTTGCAGCGTTTGTGGATGTGTCGTCCGCGTTGCCCGCGTGCCCAGCACATTGCCCACCGGCGGTAAGTTGAGACTGACAACACCGTTCTCATAAAATGACACGCGTTCCCTGCCAAATGCCACGGCTGTCGCCATGCCTAGGGCTGCGAACAAGAAAGACCGGGAGCGGTGGGTGCCTTCGGCGTTGGTTCCGCCGCCCAGTTGAACGCGCATCGGAATGTGTTTCAGCATCTCGGTTCCGAGTTCTTGGGCCATATGCTTCTGCAGCGCGTTCTGGATCGGCGCGATCTTGGTGGACGAGAAGTGGCTGATCAGGGCAACCCGGTGCCTGCGGTCGATGATTTCCTCCAGCGCGCCAGCGAAGGAATCCAGCCCTCCCGAAAACATCAGCACCGAATCTGGTTTCCAAGAAGAGTTCGGGCCAAAATCGAAATACCCTGTCGGACCAGAACTGCCGCCCTGGATCTGAACAAACCGGAACGTAAACCGGTCGCCAGAAAGAAACATCAACGTCTCCTCCAACTCTCGCTTCAAATCAGGATCGGACCAGCGGTCGAGCGCGCGCACCGGGACTTCGACCAAGAAACTTCGGTGCCATTTGGCGCCCATCTGCTGATCGGCGAGCCCGCCCCGGCTAACACTGGAATCGATGCCATAAACAAAGGCCGCCAGTTCGATCAAGTCGATTGCCATATCCGGCAGATGCGTCACCAGCTGACGGCTCATCTGGCTAATGCGCAGCGAGATGGATTTGACCTTCCCGTCAATCTCGAACCGCAGCTTTTCGTCGCCCTCGCGATCTGCGAGCGGCGCGAAGCAGGTCACGACAAGCTCAGGCAGAGGTGCGGCGCCGCCCAAGCTCGGACCTCATTTTCTTGAACGCATAGCGCGTAAAGTCGTTGATCTTGTCCTGACTGAGGGTTTGCTCCTTCCAGACCGTCTTGCCGTACCAGCCGCCTGCGTACGTCTCAACGGTCCGGGAGGCCTCGAATGTGTGTTGCGACAGGGCGCGGCTGAATTCCGTGCGGCGCGCATCGTCGGCAAACCGTTTGCCCGCGCCGGTATGGTTCGCCAGCTCCCGGCTCAGATAATAGTCGAGTGAACGATAGCTCAGCCGGGCAAAGAAATGCCGTGCCAGAATGGCAAAGTTCTGACCGCTGGCAAACGAGGCCAGAACCTTGCGGATTTCCTGCGGTGTCGGATCAAACAACGTCGGCAGGCGGTCGCGCATCTGTGCGGACAGGCTCTCGATCAAGGCCGCTTTGGCCATCTCTCCGGCGTCCGAGGACCGGCCCTGTTCAAATGCATGTTGACCGATGGCGTCGTTCACACCGGCCAGCAGCCCGGTAAGCGAGTCCAGCGAACTCGCCGCGATCCCAAGGTCCGCCATCGCAGCTTCGTATCCCGGCGCGCGTGCCAGCAACGGCAAATGGACAAGCAATTGCGTCACGAACTGAAAGTTGGGATCGTCAGACGCCCGGCGCAGATCTGTCTCAGATGCTCTCGCAGCAGCTTGAGCCACATCCTCCAGCGGCGCCGACGAGTCCAGTAACCGAACCACATCGCGCCATTTCCTGGACTGTGGCAAGGTTCCGAGCCTAATGTGGCCCATGCATCGCTCCCGAATTTCCGATCAGGTGTGGCGCGCCATCAGCTTTGGCCAAGAATGACATCAGCTTTGGCCAAACAATTCTGAACTGAGGCGTCAGGAAAATGCCAACCGCCTCCATTTCCTGACGCCTCAGCGACTTCTGTTGCCACGATCGACCAGCACAAACGTCTGGCGCTCGATCCGATCAACGCTCTCCGCCATCTTTGTGGTCGATGCTGCGATCTTCTCCAAGGCGTCGGCCGCGCGGATCTCGGCTTCGGTTTCCGGTCGGATAGCCTGCTGCACGATACTCGCGGCCGAGGGTGTGGAATTCGCCTTTCCCCTCACAAGCAGAGCCGTAATGACTGCGGCCAATGCTGAGCCGAACGCCACAACCAGCTCCGGGGATAACGTATCCTTTAGAAACTCAATCATCAGTGCGCTTTGCCGTCTTGCTGGAGATATTGATCAGGCAATAGGCAGACCAGAGGGTCAGTATCCCGTAGAGGCCCGACGCCAGGCTCAGACCACTTGAAGCCGCAAATCCCGCTGTGAGAGCCGCAAAGGACCAGACCCCGAACAGCGCTCCTGTCGCCCGGATTGCCGGGGAGCGACGCCAGCGACCGTTGATCACCACCGCGCCGAGCTGCGCAAGGCCGAAGACGGCGAACACAACCGCCCAGATCGCTTCGGGCAGGAAGGTGAAACCACGATAAGATTCTCCCGCCATCATGCCGCCCGGCAGTGCCAGCGTGGCCCCCCTGGCAAACGTCACGCTGCCCAGGACGATCTCGGTAAGGCGCGTATCGAGATGCCAGATCCAGAGAAGAAGTGGCTTCACGGCCAGATCACGCCGGTCGGGTCGGTCGGGTCGGTAAATGTTTCACCGTCATAGCGGCCATCCGCGCCATAGTTGGTCGCGACCTTAAACTCGCGCACCGGTGCTGCGTATTCGATCGTGCTCAGGTGGTTAGAACTCATGGAAATCATCTCCGATGGGCGTGGTTGCTCAGTGAGGCAGGGCTGCCGCCCTGTCCGCTGGTCTGGGCTCTCAGATTGAGAACGTATCTTTGAGCCAATCGACAATCGCGGTGTGCTGGGTGTTCGTGAGGATGCCGTTGCCGACGATTCCAACGTGAAACCGACCGTCTACATTGGCAAACGGCGCTCCCGTTCCTGACGCTCCCACACCCCCGATACCAATCGGCCCGGTCAGCATTTCAGCGTCTGGGTGGGTGCCTGTTAAATACTGGTTGATCTGTTGAACGCCATCCCGATAGGTCCGAACGTAATCCGTCGCGCGCTCATATCGCATCGAATAAACGTGCGGGTTAGCCAGATCGGTCTCGGTATAGATCGGCAACGTGTGAGCGCTGTCGACGGTAAATTGGATCGCATTGCTGGACGTGGCACGGATGATGGAAGTGCCGTATCCGGAAGTAGCCAGCACCGAAAGATAGCTGGATGCAGCGGCTTGATCGCCCGGCGTCACGCAAGCGATCATCCAGAGGTCAACATGTTGAGCGCCATCATAGCCGTTGACTTGCGCCGCCTGATTGGAACGCGCCCCGTTTGGCACGTCCAACCCATCCCAAGCCAGCGCCGGTGCCGTACCGGTTGCCGTGGCCGTTGGCGCACCCGCCGCGACGGGAAATTCGTAGAAGATGTGCGGGAACAGCTCATCCTGAATGTCCGCTGCGTAGGCAGTGCGGCTATAAAATCTGTCCGCGTTGCCGAAGGTCGGACAGACAAAGCCCTTGACCCCGCCCGCGACCATTGCGTCAACCGCCGCGATCTTGAGCGCACTTTCCGTGTTTGCGCTCAGCGCCAGTCCTGGGCCTGCTGGCCCCGAAAGTTTCAAAATGCTCGACATCAGATTACCATCCTTTTTCTGCGAGTTTGAGATTGATGCGGTTGGCCAGCGCGACGTTGCCCGCGTCAGGCACCATGTGGGTGACGTTGGTGATGTCGCGCTTGGTCCACGTCCCGTCCTCTTTGACGATCAACTGACCTACCCCGTCCGAACCATCCGCGACTGAGCGGATGTGGTAATCCAGATCAGACCCGCCCGCAGGCAGGCCCGCGTCAGAGCGGTAGCCGACAAAATTAAGGTCAGCCGCCTTCCAGGGCATGTCATTGAGCGGGAAGAAGTAGGAGAACGGCACGATGCCATACGCCGCCGCTGTTTCGGCCTCAGTGTTTCCGGGGTGGATCAGGTCCGGTGTCGAACCTGCGGACGCGCACAATTCGGCGCGGGTGTCGAAGAGCGAGGCTACGTAATTGTCGCGGATGAAATTGCGCATCCGTGTTGTCTGGGCACCGCTAATCGCGGAAATCTGTTGCTCGTGATAGACAACCGCGATCCGTGATCCGGTCCACGACATCTGATATTGACCGAGCTTCGACATCAGCAGGCAGCGCTGCTGAACCGTTCCAGACATGGAAGCCAGCCGCGCGTTGACCTCATTGACCTGCTCGACGTCGTTGCCATTGTTTTCGCCGTGCCAGGATATCAGCACCCGGTTGGCATAGGGGTCGCCAAGGTCGCGAATTGTGCGCTCAACATGCGCCAGCACTTCGTAGGACGTTGCACCTGACATGGACTGAACTGTGACCGTGCGATCGGACAGTAGCTCGATCAGCTCCGCAGATGCATATCCGGGCATGCTGTCACCCACCCACCAGATATCGCGCGACAGCACCACAGGGCGCTTGGTTTCGGTCATGCCCTTGAGCGCAACAGCCGCCTGTGTGGTCGAGGTGTCGGCCCGCCGCACTTCGATCTGACTGGCCCGGTCGCACGACAGCCAGACCGCAGCGCCATCCGCAACCGTCGTCACCGGCGACCCCGGCAGTCTCGACCATGCACCGTCAACTCGCAGTAGACCGTCGCCCGCGACAAAATCGCCGTCGCTGGCCGTCACAAACCACAAGTCGCCATTCTGGGGCGATGTTGGCGGAGCTGCATCCGGCGTGGCTGTTTCGCCCATCAAGCAGATATCGCCGCGATCAGCGTCTGCAAGTGACCAGTGCCGCTGATCCGTTACGCCGCTGTTTTTCTGTCGACCTGCAAAGATCAGCCGCGCCCCGACCGTCAGTGCGATACCTTTGAACAACCCAGCTCCGGTGATGGTCGCGAACTGACCGGCAAACAGCGGATTCACGGTTGGCGCGGCCTGTTTGATCCAATCAGATCCGTCCGAGACTGCCAGATCACCCTGCGCGTAGGTGAGGGCATTGACGGTGTTGCCCGCGACAGCTGACTGTTCGAAATAGTCACCCGCTGCGTAGTCACCCGCCGCAGCCAGAGTGTCGGTGAAGGTGCCCTTGCTTGCCGTGGATGCGGTCGACCCGGGATCGTAGGCACCGACATTGTCGCGTCCTCTGATCGGCAACCCCCAGGAGCGGCGGAACGAGAGCTCAGTGCCGCTGCTGTTGATGCCAGACACATGAGGCGTCCGCACTGGCGGAAGTGGCACCCAGGCAAGGCCGGATGGGTCGGTCTTGACGTCGATATCAACCCGCCGGGCACGCACGCTGGTCACGTCAGCGTCTACCGTCTCGCCAGCGCGATAAACCTGATCCTCGCCGCTCAGGGCGTGCCCATCCCAGCGCGCTTTGCCCAGATCTCTGTCCCAAAGCATCTGGCTCACGACACGATCATCGGCCCCACGCAGTTGCAGAGCAACGCCGCGCGGAAGTTGCGCCGCGCCGCCGACATCACGCGTCAGTCCGGTCACATCGCCGCTCAGGGCGTGGCCGTCCCAGCGGTACTGCTCGGATGCACGATCCCAGAGCATCTGACTCACGACGCGATCATCGACCCCGCGCACTTGCAGAGCAACGCCGCGCGGAAGTTGCGCCGCGCCGCCGACATCACGCGTCAGTCCGGTCACATCGCCGCTCAGGGCGTGGCCGTCCCAGCGATACTGCTCGGATGCACGATCCCAGTTCAGATCCTGCAACGTGCGATCATCCACGCCACGAATGCGCAAACCGACACCGCGCGGCAACGGCTCTACGCCGCCGATCTGCGCGCGAATGGCCGCATCGGCATCGGTTCGGGCGTCGGTTTCGACGACCAGCGCCGCTGGCGCAGCGTCAGCCAATGCCCCTTGTGCCGCCGTTGCGTAAGCGCTGGCATCGGTGGCTGCCGCCGTGCCCAGCGTGGGTTTGTCGGACAGGTCGTCGTAGCTGCCAGACGCAGCAACCGGCGTCAGATCGCCGGGTTGCACCGCACTGGCGGCAAGGACGCCCTGCGCGGCAGTCGCATAGGCGCTGGATGCAGTTGCCGCAGCTGTTCCCAGCGTCGGTTTGCCGGTCAGATCGTCATAATCTCCCGAAGTCGCAACATCCGCAAGGTCGTCAGGCTGGGTGGCTGTATCGGCTTTGGCCCCTTGCACTGCCGTGGCATAATCGCTGGCATCGGTGGCTGCGGCTGTTCCGAGGTCGCCGGGCTGGACTGCGCTGTCCGCCGTTGCCCCTTGGGCTGCCGTGGCAAAATACCCAACGTCCTCGGCTGACGCTGTGCCAAGGGCACTCGCGTCAGCTTTCAGGATCAGGCCGGTCACATCTTCGACAGACACCAATTCGACGGCCAACTCGTGGGCATCGCCGTACACCCGAAAAAACGGCACGGCATAGCGCGTGGTCGCCGGCACAGAATAATCCGCAGAAACGCTGGCATGGCCGAACGTGAACACCGTTTCGATCCGGCCCGCTGCCTCGGTAACATCATCGCCGTCAAGGGTCTCAACCACGAGGTTAGACACACTGGCCTTGGTCTTGGACAAGTTCTGCATCCGCACTTCAACCGCGTGGCCAGACGGATCAATTGGATCAGTGACGCGCTGGCAGACCATGCGCGCCTGATAGGCGCGACCCGGCTCAACCGCCCAGACCTGACGCGGCGCGATGTCGATGCTACCTGAATATTCATTGCCGGAAATGACCAGAACCGAGCCGCCTGCGTCGGTGATTTCTACCGTGCCTTCTGAGATCGCGGCTTTGTCACCCGGCTCACCAGTCAGGGCGCTTGTCCATGCCTCCCTGATTTCCGCGCGGCTGATGTTCAAGAGTTGCGCGCGGGCGGCACGGGCCTCCAATGTGGCGGCCTGCACGGCGGTATCGGCCTTATCGCCTTGTGCCGCTGTGGCGTAGTCGGTCGCAGCAGTGGCGGCAGCCGTTCCGATGTCGCCGGGCTGGACTGCGCTGTCCGCCGTTGCCCCTTGGGCTGCCGTGGCATAAGCGCTCACGGCTGTGGTGGCAGCGGTGCCAAGATCCCCCGGCTGGGTGGCAGTGTCAGCCTTGGCTCCCTGCGCGGCAGTGGCGTAGGCCGTTGCAGCCGTAGCCGCCGCTGTCCCGAGCGTCGGCTTGCCGGTAAGGTCCGCATAATCGCCAGATGTTGCGACCTCTGCAAGATCGCCGGGCTGCACTGCGGTATCCGCCGTCGTGCCTTGTGCCACCGTGGCATAGGCTGTCGCATCGGTGGCCGCTGCTGTGCCGAGCGACGGTGTTCCGGTCAGATCACCGTATTCCCCCGATGTCGCGACTAAGGCCAGAGATGCTGAAAGGTCCACTACCAGCTGACGCAGAACCGCCTGATTCGACAGCTCAACAAACAGAATGTCATCCGCACCAAGGGTCGCAACCACGCTTTGTGTAAAATACGTCTTGCCGCCGTTCTGAACCCCGTCCGAAACATAGACGATGGTCCCCGCAACCTCGCCCGCGCTATCCATATCGCTCGCGCGCGTCCAGGCCCCACTAGTGTTAACCACATAGATGCCATTGTCGGCAGGGTCGGTCTGCTGCGGCGCGAGAATCCGGTCGCCGTCCTCCAGATCCGTGACCCCGTCGCAGTTGAGATCCCCAGAAAGGACCGAGTTCTGGTTGAACGCCGCCCGGACCGGACCGCCTGCCGCCGGTGCAGCATCAGTCGCAACCAGGTCCTGCAGCGCATGAAGCATATCTGCGACCGCGCCAGTCCCGGCAATCTGTTGCGCCAGATTTGCCGCGCTGACACGAACTGTGCTGCCGTCCCGGTTGCCTATGACATCATCCAGAAAGGTACTTGCGGCCACGTACGTCGAACGGACGGGAGTTTGTGTCATGCTGCCCTCAAGCGATTGGCGATGCCCCTGGCAAAGCTTCCTCGTAAGGAATCACACGATCGTCACCGTAAAGGGACCGGACATAGGTCCGGGCGGGGCCACTGAAACCTTTGGCTCGACATAATAATCGTATGTCCCCGCAGGAGGACAGGCAGCGCTTTCCCGATACAGCACGACGTCATCGACGGTGCCCTCGAAGGGCAGACCGCCAAAGATACCGGCGCTCGCGGGCGCAGCAGGTGCCGTCAATGTGCCAAAGTGCAGCCCGGAGTCTGGCGCACTGGCGCTGCCCGCAGTCGTGCTGCCCACGATCCGGAACACGGTCGATCCGAGGCCTCCGGCATTGACCTGGGTGTAGGCGAACCGATAGGTCGCACCCTCAACCAGCGACGGTGTCTGGCTGAGATAGCCGTTGACCCCTGCGGCCAGGTTTGCAACCCCATCGGAAAAGGTCCAGCCCGTCGCCGCCCAACCGGTGCCGTCGTCGAGCGAGCCGTTTGAGATCAGGTTGACCATCGTGGTGTCGCCGTCGCGGAGGACGAAGGTGCGCCCTGGGGTGACCGGGAACACCTCCCCAACCGCGTGCAGATCCCGGTCCAACGGCTCGCCGGTTGGAACCCGGTAGACCTGCAGTTGCTTGGTTCTCGCGTCTAAAGCAATGGCCACGGTCAGCGTCACGTGACCGAGACCCGCCACAACATCTACCGAAGCGAGATCGCCCGAATCCGGCGCATCTTCGTCCTGCTCGCCGATCGCAAACGTGACGATCTCCGAAAAAGCGCTTGGGATTAACGCCCGCGACAGGGCCCGCACCCGAAGATCGAGGCCGGTGGCGTAGGAATACACCTCGATAGTGCCACCTCCGTCGGCTACGGGCACGTCAATCACGCTCCAGCCCGACGTTCCTGTCTCGCGGTGCTCAACCTCAAAGCGTTCGACCGGGATCGCTCCGGACCCCGGTGCCACGATGAAATGCACAATCTCGGGTTCGAGCATGCTGATTTTGTAGCCGGAACTGACCGAAACGATCCGAGGGACGGCGGGAGCGGTCAGATCGTCATCGAGCGCCTCACCAATCCGACCGGTCCAGGGCGGGATCACTGCGGCGTCGGTCAGTTCGTCAATAATCGTCGCCTCATCAATCAGGCGCAGCAGCACGCTGTCATCCTTGCCGTTTTCCACACTCAGTACACGCATCGGTGCGCTCTCCGATCCCGCAAGACCGAAGAATACCAGCGACCCCACGGCGGGCATCGGCCCGGCACCTGTCAGACGCAGGAGGGTCTGTTCCCCCTCTTGGTAAACGACCTGCCTGACCAGAGGTGTCCCAATCGTGTCAGCTGGATCAGAGGCGTCAGAGAACACCCGATACCTGACGCCGTAACTGCGATCACCGCTCATGGTGATGATGTCGTCGAGTTCGATCAGCGTGCCCTCGACCGCGACGACCCGCGCAGCCTTCTGAATCGCATCCAGGACCCCGTGGCTGACCCTTACCAGGTCACCTCGGGTGGCCACCCGGACCGGACCCAGCTGGTTCAGCTGATAGGTGTCAGGGCGGTGGATGATCTCATAGGCGCGGCGCAACAATTCACGGTAGATCTCATCGGGATAGACCTTCCCCGGTGCCTCCATCACTTCGGTCAGGTCAATCTCGCCCTCGTAGCCTGGCCAGCGCACAAGCCGTTCGTCTGGCTCGTAGTCGTTTTCGGCATTGCGGAACTTGACACGAAGAGCATGCGGTCTCGTCACATAATTGCGCTCGATCGAAAACCCCCAGGAGTTGCGCGGGCTGATTTCATCGACCGGTAATTCCTGCGGACGATCGATCACCACCCCCCAGAGCATGCCATCGTGACGCGGCGAAGCCCGCCCGGCTGAGGCGACCTGTGCCAGCGCCTGGCGCAGGGTCGTGCTGCCGTCATCCAGAACCCCGTCATACCGCAGGCCCTTCAGGCGGCAGTAGTCGTGCCAGTCAACCAGCAGATCAAGGTCAATGCCCGCATCCGCGACGGGACGAGGATTACCCGGACTTTGCAGGATATAGCGATAAAGCGACGCGGGGTTGCTGGTCGCTCGTCTGATCCAGGTCTCGGTCTCGTGATCCCAGTCCAGACAAACCCGCTTCACGATGGCATTCAGATTGTCGAGCTGTCCGTTGAGCTGATAGGTCGCACGCATCCGCACAGCCAGCAGAGCCAACGGCAGATCGGTGTTGAGCGGATATTCCGGACGCAGGGTCTGCAGCGCAGCCCAAACGGTGCGATCCTGGACTTGCGTCGAAGTGTTCTCGCTGGTCATTCGCGTCAGCCGGATCTGCCAGCGGCCCCGCGACGGAAAGGCAAAACGCTCCAGCCTGTAAATGGTTTCAAGCTTCTTGGCGCCGATCAACATCTCGCGCACCAGCGTCCAGTCGTCACTGCCAATCTCAGCATATTCAATCTTGATCTTCACGCGGCGGATCTGGGGGATCTGGGCTTCGCTGTCGCCATCCATGCGGTACAGACCGGCGGGAAAGGCCAGCACGATCCCGACAGCCGAGGCATCGCGGCCCGTGGTCCGGGTCACTGGCGTCTCGATCGAATCGGCGTCGTCGATGATCTCACCGAGATCGTCGCGCGCCTTGGGCCGGGTCAGTTCGGCGTTGATGCCCTCCTCGACAATCTGACGCGGATAGAGCGTGACAGGCGAATCGTCCGGCAGGCCGAGCCGCAGTTCGGTCTCGACGTCCTCGTACTCCGAGATCGGCGTGTCACCGATCCTGATGTCCGTGATTTCCACCTCACCAATACCGAAGGCGAAGAGACTGACCACGTGCTGCAGATCCCCGACGATGTCAGTATAGTTCGTCGCCGCATATGGCGGGTCATACCGCATTGTGCCCAGCACCACCGGCACCGCACCGTCAGGATTGAGCCTGTTGCGCCATCCAGAAATCGCATAGCGGTTCTCGGCCTGCTCAGGTTCGGACGGAGGCACCAGAGAATTAATCAGCAAGGATCCGACAACATTGACGCCGAGCGTGATCAACCCGCCCGCCAGCTCGGCGGAGATCCCGAGCGCCGACCCGAGGGCTGCACCATAGACGCCACCGAGGGCAATCGCCGCCACAGAGACGAGAATGCCCAGGATCGACCGGCCTCCATCGTCCGCAGGGATCACCCGCAGCACCACATGCACACCGGCATTGGGTCGCACAATCGGCCAGAAGCGCCGCTCGATCATCTGCATGCCAGAGGGGGTGACCAGGGTGATCCGCAGCATCTCAAGTTCGGCTTCAGAAAGACCGGGCAGCGCCCGCCGAACGATTTCGGCCAGGGTGGCGCCGTGCGGCATGTCGAACCGCACCCGACAGGTGACCGGATCAAAGAGTGCAGCCACCAGAACCGGCACCATGGGACGTTCGAGCGCACCGGTCATCCGCGTGCTCCCGCAGAGATCATCTCGACATGGCGGTAATGTCCGGCCAGGCGGTTGCCCCACTTGCCGGTACGGTAATCCTCCAGCTTGGCACAGTCGCGCGCCGCCATGTGGATCATCAGGCCGTGGCGCACGACCACACCCAGATGCGTCGGCAACTTGCCGCGCCGGAACACGGCCAGGTCAAAGGAGACGGCGCTGCCAGACACCGGCACCCAGACCGGCGTCTGTTCGGCGCCGACAATCAGGCTGGCAATTTCGCCATGCTCCTCGACCGAGCCATAACCCAGATAGTCTGGCAGACTGATACTGAGCTCCTCGCGGAAAATGACTGTGGTCAGACCCCAGCAGTCGGCACCCGACCGGTCGCGGCCACGATCCTCGAATGGCAGGCCGATAAAGTTGTTGCACCAATGGGTCACAGGTGCAGGCCCGGAAAGCGGGTGCGGGACATGCGAGGCGACGGGAACAGTTCCTGCTCAATTTCCTCCCGGCCCAGAGCCAAGGTCACCTCCCCCGAAGACATCGAGGACGACTGGATGGTCATGTCGCTCCATTCGGCTTCGATCTCATTCGGGGACGATGCCAGAACATCGGCCATGCGCACGAAAGCCATATCTCCGAAGGACCGCATGAGCCTGGCCATCTCGCCGTCCAGATCTTCCAGCACGATAGCGGCACTGGAGGGCGCGTCTTCCAGATCCGACGGCAGAAGGGCCGATGCCACAACCCAGTGATAGGGTTCGGTCAGCGGGTTGGCGCCGCGCCAGGAAGATCGCGTGCCATACATCCGGGGTTCGTCCGAAAGCCGTTCCGTGTTATCGGTCGAGAGCCTGATCGGGGCGTCGAGGGAGGGATGGCTGATCTCGAAAAGTGCCACGTGGATCTGACCGGAACCTTGGGCATCCTGCGCCTGGCGGGCATTGAGCGACAGGCGTCTCATGGCAGCACCCAGAGTGAAAACGTCATGCGGAATTCGATGCCCTGGACCGCTTGGGCGGGGATCGTGTCGCCAAAGCTGCACAGCCACCGCGCGGCCAGGACAATCGGGACATCGCCGTCGGTCAGAAGCGGCGCACCGTCGCCGGTCGCCAGCCCCCACCCTTCGGTGGTCGGGTCAGGCATGTAGAAAAGCAGGCTGCCATGGCCGGTCGTGACCTCGAAGAAGTTGTCAAAGACCGCCCTTTCCTGACGCGTCAGGATCAGCGACAAGGCGATAGACCGGGCCGGATTGCTGAAGCGGCGACGGTAACTGGGCGGGCCGGTTTCGTTCTGGGTCTTCAGCCGCGCCTCCTGCCAGCTGAGTTTCCAGCTGTTGCGTTCCGGACGGGGCAGCTCCTCGGGCCAAACGGCATAGGTCATCGCAAGTGCCCCCGCTGCTGCAGCGAGTACTTCTGTTCCAGCGCCCTTGGCAGCGGGTTGCCGCGCTGGCTGACCGCAGCGGCACCCTGCGCGCCGATGGTCATGGATAGTTGCCGCCCGCCGCGTCCGTCAGGAGTTTCCTCCTGGGCGACGGCCTGACCGGTCAAATTGTAGACGTTCACCGCCGTCAGCCCGCCGCTCTGGCCCGATGCCTGGTTTCCGCTGAAACCGGGAAAGACCTGACCGGCGCTGGCATATCCGCCGTCGCGGTATCCGCGCATCGCGCCGCGCCGCATGGCGTCCAGGTTTCTGACGCCGATCCGCGCGGTAGATTTGGCGTCGAAGACGTATTCCTTCTCGTGAACGAAGCCTGCAACGCGCGCAGGATCGGTGCCACCAGTCTGACCGCCAACGTCAAACCCGGGCAAGCCCGCTGCCCCCGCAATCCCGGCGACCAGGCCGCCCAAGAGGTTGGTCTGAAATCCCTGACCGCCCCCGCCACCGGTGATGGCTCCGGACAGGGCAGAGCCGAACACGTCAAAGCCGTTGCCCAGGACGCCCAGGTTGTTGGTCGCATCCGTGGTGGTGGCCCCGAACTTCTCCATCGCCTGATTGGCGGCCGTCAGGCGCTTGTCGAAATGCATAGCACCCTCGGGGTTCGCCGCAGACCAGCCTTGCGGGCGCTCGAACCCGACAAAGGCACCGGTAGCCTCACGCACATTTTGCGACGCCATGAGACGTTTCATGGCACCGTTCTCGGAGGTCTGCAGCTCCTTCCAGGCGAATTCGAGCTGGGCGTTGACGTCGCCCAGGTTGCCCTTGCCGCCGATATCAGAGAGAAGCCCCTGGCCGCGTCCTGCATGGTGCTGGAACAGTCCGAAGGATGTACCACCATCCCCAACGGATGCTGGATTGAACCCGCTTTCCGCGCTCATGTTTCCCATGATTCCAGCGATCTGATGTGGCTTCAGACCCTTGTCGGCGAAGAATTTCCATGCCTGATCCTGGACAACCTGGCTGCCCGGAAGCGGCCCAGAGGTGACGCCGGGCACCTGAAGCGCTGCACCGTTGACGTTGGCCACCTGTCCAGGAGCCATGCCGCCATTGATGACAACGCTGGCGGCGGTGACGGTCATTGCGCCGACGTCCATGGATTTCGAAGAGATTTGCGGCACCCGCTCGCCGGTGAATGCGCCGGTCAGGCGCTCCCAGATGCCGCCCAAACCGCCCACATCGCCGAGGGTGCCCATGTCGGTGCCCAAAAGGGCATTCTTCAGTGGATTGCTGACAGACATCTCCAGCAGCATGCCCTGCAGATCATTTGCCACACCCTGCAAGGCACCGCTGAGATCGCCGTTGCTCAGCTTGTCGACGATGCCATCGATGGCGCTTTCGCCAGCCGAGCGGACATTGTCCCAGGCGTCAATCTGGCGGTTCAGCTCACGGGTCTCGGCCGCCATGGCCATGGCGGCGTCACGCATGCCCTGAGCCTCGGCGCTGCGGGCCGGAATACCCGCCTCGCGGATGGCACGTTCGGTTTCGAGCAGGGCGATGGTGCGGGTGCGTTGTTCGGCGCTGGCGCCAAGCAACGCGGCCTCGACCCGCAGCCGTTCGAGGGTTTCGCGCTGACCCCGGATGAAGCCATCGGCGGCGGCGCGATTTTCGAGATCGGTGAGACCTGCGTAGCTTTGGCGCAATTGCGCGATGATGCCGGTCAACCGGGCCAATTCTGCCCCCTGAGCGGACGCGGCGGCGGCAATCAAAGGACGCAGCTCAAGCTCCTGCTGCAGCGCGCGGTTTGCCTGTTCGGACGTCATCGTTCCCGCTGCAACCTGACGATTCAGCTGACGGCGGATTTCCAGCTCTTGCTGCGACATCTGGATCCGGGCTTCGGTTGCCCCCAGCGCTTCGCCAAGCGACCGGTTTCGGGCGCGGTCGGCTTCGGTTGCGATCTTGGCGGCCGAGACCTCGTCACCTGCCATCTGAAGCCGGACGCGCCGTGCTTCCAGCTCGGCCCGCAGCAACGGATTGCGCTCGTTCTGGATGGCAATGTCGATCCGGTCCAGTTCCGACGCAATTTTCTGACGGTCGATCAGGCCCTGAAGCGCGTTGGACTTGCCTTCGATCGCGGCATCGATGCGCGACCGCTGGGTGCCGTCCTGACCCGGCGCTCCGCGCCCGGCCTGAAGCGCTGCGATCTGGTTGCGCAGCTCCTCTTCGCGCATCGGAGTTTTGTTAACGTCAGACTTTTCGGCAATGTCGAGGGACATTTCCCCAATGCGGGCCTGTTCTAACGCCCGCCCAGCTGCCTCTTTCTTTCGGACATCTTCTTCAGCCTGGCTGATTTCGGCAAGCAACTCGGCTCGCTCGGCGCGCAAGCGTTCTAGTTCGGCTCGTGTATTTTGATTGGTGACCTTTTTGCGGACCCTAATGATTTCCGCGTCCAGACCTCTCAGCCGATCCTCTGGTGATATTTTTGCGGTCAATACGGTGTTGATCGTCGATCCAATCGCATCGCCTGCATTGGATGCCATGGCCTGTACATCCTGCCAGGCGCGTCCCAGAGCCGTCGTGGCCTCGGACGCATCAGCCAGCCGCCCTGGCAGCGCCTCAAGCAGAACGGCCTGCGCTTCGCTGACGCGGTTCTGCGCCGCCAGGTTGCGGGCATGGCGGGCGGTGGCCGCATCGATCAGCCCGTATTTCTGATAGAGCGCGTCCGCCGCCTTGGCCGGATCGGAAAACATCTCGGCGAGCGCACCGCCCGCCGCCGCCGCATCGAGACCCAGCGTGGCACCAAAATCTTCGGACATGGCGATCAGATCTTTGAAATGGTCCGATCCAATCCGACCGGTGTTCAGGAACCCGACCTGCATTTCGCGCGCCGCTTTGATCGAGATGCCCGCCGCCGCTGCCGCCGCCCGCGCCGACGCCTCCATTTCCGCCGCACTGCCCGCCGTCGCCCGGCCCAGTCCCTCGCTGGCCGTGGTCACGGCCTTGGTCGAGATTAGGTATCCGTTGAACGATGTAGCCGCGACCACTGCGGTCGCCGCCGTGGCCCCGATGGCCAGACGGGCCGGTGTCAGAAAACCTCTGACCGCCTGCAAAGTCTGGCCAAGCCCGCCGAAAATGTCAGTGATCTGCGGACCCTGCTGCAGCAGCACCTGCAGGGGCGGCATTCCCAGCGCCAGAGACTGGAACGTATCGCTGAGCTGAAACCGCAGGTTCTGCGCCTCAAATGCCGTGAGCTTCATGGTTCCCGAGCTGGACTTCAGTGCGCGATCACTCCGGTCGATGCTTTGCACCGAGCGCTCGTAGCCGGTTTGCAGGCGCGCCAGTGCTTCAGCGTGTTCCCGGCGGCTCAACGCGCCGATCTGCTCAGCCTTGTTGATGTTTTCCAGCTCGCGCTCGTATTCCCGCTGGGCAGCATAGAGCGGGGCGTATTTGGCCCGCAGATCGTCGATCTGTTGCGGATCGGGGCCGGGCGTCGAGCCGGGCTGGGGACCGGCTCCTGGCGCACCCGGCGGTACGGCCAGAGATTGCGGCCGCGCGCCGTTTGCGCGATGCGCGGCCGCACGGGCCTCTTCTTCGGCCCTGGCCAGATCCCGCGCGGCCTCAGCGGCGGCACGGGTGGCGGCAGTGTCCTTTTCCAGGCCGTCGGTATGGGACTTTGTCGCAGCGGTCGATTTGCCGGTCTGACCCGTGGCCTTGTCGACATCGCCCTTCAGATCGGCCAGCGCAGTTTTGGCCTGAGACGTATCGCCGCGAAACACCAGTGAGTAGTTAAGCTGCTTGTCGGCCATTACACCAGTTCCCCGAATGCGGCCAGTGCGGCCAGCTCCATGTCCTGCAGATCCTCAAAGACCCGGTCCGCCGCACCCATTCGGCGCAGCACGATATCGACCGCGCCATAGTCCAGTCCCAGATGCACGTAACCACGGTTCCGTGGGGCGGTGCGCCACTGGGTCTGGCAGCCGAGAAATGCGGTCACGCTCTCCCAGTTGCAGGCCCAGACGGCGAAGGTGTCGCCGTCGTCGTCACCGGGGGCCTCAGCTTCAAACGCCACACCCATGGCGGCAAAGTCACTGAGCACCCGGTCGTCGGCGGTGACCGGCACAGTCCGGTCGCTTCGACCCAGCGACGCGAAGGCCCAGGCCCGCGCCGCCGCCTTCAGTTTCCCAGGCGGACTTCCTGACCGTTAATGCTCTGACGATAGGCGTCGTAAACGCCGATCCGGAACCAGGTCTGCTGCAAGGCATTGCCAAAGGTCGCGTCGTTGAACGGGATCGGGGCTTTGTCCGGCCCGACCACGTCGTCCCAGTTGCGGCTGATGCGTCGCAGCCAAGCGCGCTCATGTGCGGCTTGCGCTTCGGCGGTCGTCAGTCCCTGGTAGCCATCTGTATGGGCAACGGCCTCGTCCTGGTCCTGCGCCTCGAACTGGATCTTGAATTGCTGTTCGACAATTTTTCCGGGAGTATCGGGATCCGGAATGCGCACGGTGACAGGCCACCAGTAGAGCTGCTGTTCGGTGAGGACAAAATTCATGGACATTCTCCGGATCAGGGGTGTCAGAAACCCCGGGCGCGCTGACGCCCGGAGCCGGTCAGCGGACGACGATTTTCATCTCGTCGAGGCCCGTGTCGGGGCAGAGCATCAGAGGCAGCGAATAGTTGACGATGCCGTCGGTCGCGCCCTGGGTTGGACGACCGATCTCGACCTCAGGCGCGGTGATCTCGACGATGTTGCCAGCCGTGGTGCCATGAACGATCGATAGTGCCGCGCGCGTGCGCGCCTGAGCGATGGCAAACCAGTTGATCGTCGCGAGCGACGTCGCCTTGAGCACGGCTGTGCCGGTGCTCTGACGGTTGGTGATCTTGATTTCTTCCTCACCGATGAGGAAGCGCGGGGTCACCGTGTTGCCAAGATCGATCGACAGGCTTTCGGCCACCGAGGTCCAGCCGTGAAGGGTCAGAACCGTGTTGGCTTTGGAAACGGGCAGCGGCTTGATCAGCCCGGCCGCGCTGACCGCCGGATTGGTCTGATCACTGATCGTGCCGAGCAGGCCCATGAGATTGAATCGGTACTGCGGGATGCCTTTGGCGTTGTACGTCTTGGCGACGGTCCCGCGAGATCCCAGAAGGACGTGCCGGACCTTGTCCATGACGAAATAGATCGACCCTGAATCCACATCGTCCTCAATGATCTCATAGGTCACATCGGTGGCAGCGGTCACCGTTTCGGAAAATCCGCAGATTCGCAGCAGCGAGCCATAACGCGGCACGGTCCCGGCGGCACCGGCACCGGCGATCTCGATGTTGAACTCCAGCCGGGCATAGATGCCGGCCAAGATGATGCCCTGCGAGCCGAGGTGCGGCAGAATGAGATCGCGCGGTGCGTCTTCCCCTTCCATCGGCGAGAAGGTGACGTTGCTGGCAATCATCGCATCAACAGTGCCCGGCGTGATGTCCGTGGCATAGGTGGTTTCGATCTTGTGCAGGATCGCCAGTTTGCGCTCAAAACGGTCAGCCATGGTCAGTCGCCCTTCTTGGCCGCGTCAGCCGTAGCGGTGGCTTCGGACGGTGTTGCGGTTTGGGGAGCAGGTGCAGGCGCGGGCTTTGTCGCCTGCTGCACTTGCTTGAGCTTTTTGGTCTTCGGATCGCGGGTGAAGCGACCGCCAGTCGTTGGTCTGTCCATTGTCAGGCTCCTGTCAGAAATCGGCTGGTTTCCCATGTCTGGGCGTAAATCGTGACGCTGTTTCCAAGCGCGCTGCCTTCGCCACCCACCAACTCGAAAGGGTCGCTGGACTCAAACGGGGACCACCCCGCCAGGGCACCCTCGATCGAGGACTTGAAGCCATCGAACATCAGGGCGCGCTCAGATCCTCTGGCGTCGTTGTGCTGGCGGATCACAAAGGCGACCACGACCTGAACTTTCACCTTCTGACGGAACCCGCCGGTGGAAAGCGGATTGGGCGTCGCCCGCTCGCGCCAGGGCACGACAAAGGCGGCGCCGTGGTCGGCGGCAGTGCTCTTGGCCAGCGCCTCGATGTCCTCGGCCACCTGGACGGCCGTCATGGCCGTCGCCTCGTCCTGCAGGCGCTGAACGATCTCGGCAATCATCTCCAGCCCCCCAGTGCGCAGGGTGTGAACACCTGGTCTGGAGAAGAAGACAGGTGGCCTTCCGTGGTGGCAGGGTCAGCACCGGCTGCGTCGGGAATGGCAATCAAGCCGCGCGAGACATCCTTGAGCGCCTTGATCGCATCATCGTAATCCTTGACCACGTGCTCGGGAGCACCGTCGCGGTGCAACCGGTAGCGCGCGATCGACACGGCCCAGGTGGTGACAAGCCTTGGCGTGGTCGCCAGTGGCAGGTTGTAGCGCACCCCGACATAGCCGTTGATCTCTTCGTCCGCGTCTTCCAGCGCGGCGCCGATCACGTCGGCATCGGCCTCATCATCGCCATCGCGGTCAGAAATCTGAAGGATCTCGGTTTCACCGGCGCGCTCGACCAGGTCTGTGAGGGTGGCGTAAGACATCGGATCAGGCTTCAGGCAGGTCGATGCGGGACGGCTGGAAGACCGCGCGGTTCGCGGCCATGAAGCCCTGTTCGATCTGCGTGCGGCCTATCGCCAGCCAGCGCTTGTCGGTGGCGGGATCTGCGGCGAGGTCATCGAGAACCCGCAGCACGCGCTCTTCGAGATGCTTGTTGATCTGCACCTGGGCAACGGCCGCGTCGGTCTGCGGACGGTATCCGGCGACGGGCAAACCAGTGTTCGGAGCTTTGGTCATGATGTCTGATCCGGCTGGACTTCATGCACGAGAAGGTCGGAACCGCTGTGAACGTGAAACTCGCGCTCTTCCCCAGCCGCAACCTGCTGCGTCCATTCCGGGTTGCGCGTTGCTGTATCGACGCTTGTGACATCGACGGCCCAGCCATGCTTCGCCCGAACAATTACAGATGTGGTCATATTGGAACTATCCTCTGGAAGATGCGCCGGTTTGGACTCCCGCCCCGGCGCTTTGGTCTGTCCGCTCTCGCGGTGCGTTCAAATCAGGCCGATCAAACCTTGTCCGGTGCGCGCGGGTCGGGCGTCAGGAAGGGCGAAAGCCAGAGATACCGGGGGACGGGCAGTTCCCCGGTGGCCGGGGGGAGAGACGCCAAATCGATCTCGGCCGAGACTTCGGCGAAAAGGAGCGCCGAGTCGGCGGGGATCAGGGCCTGAGCGGTCGCGATTTCAGGTGCGACCAGGAGCGTTGGCATCGTATCGGCTTCGGAGACCGAGAGGATATCGAGGCCAGCCGGGGCCGTATCGTCGCAAGCGGACAGCAGGCCCGCCACGCCGACTGCGGCGATCAGTGAGAGAGTGGAGAAAATGCGCGTCATGGGGTTTCCATCTGCTGGGGTTGAAAGCGGGGCGACGGCATTGCCGCCCCGCCCGAGGGTCACGAATGACCTGAAGCTGTGGATCAGCTCTTCTTGGGTTGCGCTGCACCCTTACGGGTGGTCTTCGCGCCTACGATCGGGGGGGTATCCTGCTCGGTCTGCGTCTCGGCACCGGCGGCTGTCCTGACCTGGGCCAATTCGGCTTCCAGAGCCTTGATCCGGACATCCGCGTTTTCTGCCGCCTGGGCGAAGCCATGCGAACGTTGATCTGCCTCTTCGGCGCGGGCATTCGCCGCTTCCGCCTGAGCGAGCGCTTTGTCCTTTTCCGCCGTCAGACCGGCCAGTGCGGTTTCGACAGCCGCTGCGACGATTGCATTGGCGATTTCTTCGGCACGGGCACTAACCAGGGCTTCGAATGCCACATCGACTTCGTCGCCAATCTGCACTTCCCCTTCAACTCCGGGAACGGCGCCAGCGTCAAAGAGCTGCGACGCAACCATCGGCGTCACCCAGACCGCCTTGCCTTTCGGTTCCCGCACGCCGTCGATCTTGGCGGGGGCGATCAGGGTGACTTCGAATTTTGCGGGTTTTGCGGGAGTGTCCATCACGATGCCGCTGCCCCTGCGTTCTGAAACAGAAACCCGCCTTCGATGCCGACGATGTAGGGGCGGCGCTCGACCTTGGTCGGGTAGATCCAGCTATCGTTCGAGTTCTCGAAGTAGCCGGTCTGGACCTGTGGATAGCCGCGCAGTTCGTAGGTGTAGCCGTAGGCCGGGACCATAAAGTTGTCGCCGGTCATCGGCACGTATGCCAGGATAGCATCGTCGCCCCAGACGTCCGTCGCCATCTCCGATTCGGCGGCCGTCTCGGGCAGATAGACTGCCTTGCCAACGATCACCTTCGGGATCCGGAAATACGCTGCCAGCATCTCGACTGTAATCGAATCCTTCGAGGTGTACTTGAACGCGTCCCTGATATCCGGGTGATCGCAGAGGCCGTTGAACGCACTGGGACTGAGCGCCAGCGTATTGCCATAACGACCGATGGAGCCTCTGATCGCTTCGTTCGCGTCACGCACATCTGCAAAGGGTGTGCTGGCCGAAGCCGTCCACCGGTCAGTGCCCGTCAGCGCCAGCTTGTGGTTACCATCATAGCTGGCGGCAGTGCGCGCCATGTTGGCACATTCGAATTCCAGCCCGAGATCGAGAACATCGAGCACCATGCTGACGGCGTTCGCACTGAGATCGATGCCCGGAATGCTCTGAGCCTCTTCCTGATGCTCGACCGGAACCAGCGCCTCCAGAGCATCCTGGACAAGCGACACCGGATCGGAGGCGTAGCCGTACTGGATGCGCTTCTTGTCGGCACCCGGCGCACGGCGGGTATTCACCATACGGAAGCTTTCCTTGCCGAACTTCAGAACACGCATCGCGCGGTTCGGGATCGGCACACGCGGAAACAGCAACTGCGAGATGAATTCGAGATTGCGATAGCCGCGCGCGTGGGTCGAGAGGATCGGATCGATGACCCCGGCGGTGCGCGTGTTGAGAACGGTCTGGTTCATGGTCTGGGGTCCTTAGCGGATGAGGATATCGAGATAGGCACCGTCCGCCGCAGCGGTCAGCGCGGTGGCGAAGACGTTGGCCGAGGCGGGATCGGCCACGGCGACTTCAACGCCGCCACCGGACGAGGAAATCAGCTTGGCGCCGACCGTCACCGCGCCGGTCGCCTTGACCCGGATCGTGCCCATCACCAGGACGGCGATGTCCTGGCCGATTTCGGTGCAGGGGTTTAGGGCAACGCCGAACACAGCAGCATCGTCTGCCGTGATCTTTGCGCCCGCAAAGCTGATCAAGTCACCGGCTGCAAACACGCTGGTGGCGGTGACTGTCAGGTTGAGGACGCTCTTATAGGTCATCATGGCGTGGGGTCCTTTCAGGAAACGGCGCGCACGGCGGCGAGATATTCGGTACCGGGATGCTGGCGCTGGTAGGCGGTGGCCTTGGTGTGCAGCTCAAGTTGCTCGCCATCGACCTGCTTTCCGTCCGACGCAAAGCTGGCATTGGAAGTCTGCGGATCGCCACCAAGGTCCTGACGACCGAAGGAGACGGCCTTGGGCTGTTCGGACAGGACCTGACGGATCGCATCGGCCGGACTGATCTTGGCACCGCCTTCCGCGAAGGAGACCGACGCCTCGGACGGCAGCGTGTCGAGAAGCGCGACGACCTTGTCCTTCGAGGCGGGCAGAATCTTTCCATCCGCCACCAGGCTGTCGGCAAAAGCGACGTGGTCCGTGTGGCGCTGCTTGTCCTCACGCGCCTTCAGTGCGGCGTCGCGGGTGTTCAGATCGGCTTCGCGGGTGGCGAAGTCGGGATTGGGCGTGGTGGTCACGGCGGGATCCTTTTCGGGGTCGATGGCAGGGATGGTGGTGATTGGGGCAGGCGCGCTGAACCGGGTGCGGTTGGCATCGATTTCCATGTCGTCGAGCCATTCGATCGCGTAGGTCGGCAGGGCCTTGTCGGCGTCTTCCATGCCGAATTTATCGATGATGAAGTCACGCAGGCCGCGCAGCAGGCTGGCAGTTTCCTGAAACCCGCGCTCGCCAAAGGCGGCGGTGAAGGTCGCAGCTTCGGTGGTCGTGACGGAAAATTTGACGTTCTTCAGGCCCGATACAGCCGGTGCTGCGCCCCCCAGAAATCCAACGTGCTTGGGATACCAGGTGCCGGGCACCGGGTTGGCTTCCTGGTCGGGCCGGAAGAACGACATCGAGACCTTCTTGTAGCGACCGGCCTTGACTGCCTCGGAAAACGCCGGATCGATCTCGCCCAGCGTGGCAAAGAGCCGTCCATCGGTGGCGTCGAACTCGAAGCCGGTGATCCAGCCGAAGGCCGGCGCATCGGTGGCTGGGTGCCCAACCACGACTGGCGCCGGTGCCGTGTCGAAATCGTAGATATCCGCGATCGCCGCAAGATCCGCCGCCGAATAGGTCAATGCCCCACCACCCATCGGCGTGAAGGTGCCTGGGCGGAAGACTTCGATACGGGCGGTGGCGGGCGTTGCGTCGGGCATTGTATCCATCCAGGCTGAGGTGCTGGTGGGACCATGGCAGGCGCGGGAACGTGGGTTAACCGGACCTATGTCCGGTCCGGACAATCGGGACGACTGGCAGCGAACCGGATCCGTCCGTGCGCTGCGGCTGGACCCCATGCCGTGAGATTGGGGCTCAGAGCGTTTATAACGGCACCTTAACGGGGGTTCTCGACTTCGCCGGGGGACTTGGGCGGGTCACGGCGAGATAGCGCTCAGCGGGCCATTTTCAGGAGACGGTTTTCAGGGCTCGTTCAGCCAGGCATCGGCTATTTCTATGATGATCTCCTGATCCTCGGCCGAGACCCCGAGATAGGGCCGCGCGGGAATGGTGATCTCATGGGCGGGAATGGTCACCTCGCTGGCGAAGTTCGATTTCGACTTCCTGCGAAAAGTCGGATCGAAGGTATCAGTCCGCTTGTCGTAATTCTGGTAGATCGTTGCCTGACGCGCCGCCTTCTTGATCGTGCCGCCCAGCTGGTGAATCGCGGCGTAGACCTTGGGCGAGCCGATGCTGACCTGGCCGTCGCCCACCTCCATGGTCCGATGGTTGATCGATGCCATCAATCCAGTGTTCTTGGTGGCCTGAAGGATCTTGATCGGGGTTTGTTTGCGCTTCTGGCGCGCCCGGACCGTCGCGGGCTTGAGTTGTGCCCAGGGCACGCCGTCCGGCGAGCTTTCGGATTCAAAGTTGTCGCGGGTCGAATTCAGCAGGTGCTCGCCAACATTCTTGAAAAAGCCCACCGGCCTGTCCATCCGTCCGATCATGTCCTGCAACTTCGCGCGAAGTTCGGCGTCGTCGATCTCGACTGTGACACTGATCCCGGTCATCTTGAATTTTCCTTCAGTTGAGCGCATGTTCGTGATGTCAGACGCGCGATGACGACCGGTGATGGTCCAGCGAAGTGCTCTGGCACGCGGGCCGGATCACCCCGGCCCGTCATTTCTTGGGCCTCTTCCACAAAAGTTTTCCGCCACGCCGCTTGTCCAGGGCGCGCAGATCCGGCTTGCCGTTTCTGGTCGTCAGGTTGAACGCGGTGATCGCCTCCCAAAAGCGCTGGCCGACCTGGTAGACGATCAGAAGACCGGTAGCGCTGTCGGTTCGAATATAGCGGCGATCAACGATAAGCTCCTCATGTTCCTTGTCGGCAGGATCCGGGCGCCGGGTCACGCCAAGCCAGATCTCGTCAGGATCCATAAGAGCTTCGGCCAGCAGCGGCGTCAGGGTAGCCCGGTCGCGCTTGCCGACTTTCCAGTTGCCCTGGGCATTGCGGAACAATTCGTCGGAAACCGGAATTCGCCCACCTGCATTGTCCTCGAACAGAACGGCTCTTCCGATGTCAGCCCCGAACGGGCGCAGGAAGCCACGGACGTAATCCTCGTCCGCCAGCCCTTCTGCCATGGCTTGCGAGGTGAACGGCACAGATGCCGCCAACAGATCGTCCAGCGGCTCGGGCTTGTCTATCTCCACGACCATTTTCGGATTGACCAGAGTAAGGCCGTCGACCTCGTCAATCAGTTGGGATGGGACAAGCCCCTGTTCCCAGTGATTGCCCGGCTGATAGTCCCAGCCATAGCCTACACCTTTGGGCTTTTCCGATGGTTGGCCGCTGGTCTTGTCCAGGATCGGCTCCATGACAATCTCGGGCGATTTGTCCGGCCCGTCCTTGCCCAGACGCTTTAGATCGCCTTTGGACAAAGTGCGCACACCGCAGCTGCAGAGCCAGTCGTTGGGCGGAAAATGCGTCTCCCAGAACGGATCATCCCACATCAGCACAAGCTTGTCCCAGGCCAGATGCTGCGGGCGCGGCGTGATCGGGGTGCCCGCGTCGCCATGCCGGTACTGCCAGTAGGGCCGCAGCCGAACCACGTCCGGATCGCGCATCTGGCGCAGACGACCAGCCATGAAGCTTGTCCGGATGTTGGTGGCAAAGATCGTGCGGATGCGCCATTCCCGCCCGCCATTATACGACCAACCATGTTTTTCGACGATCTGGTCGAAGTCGCGGGCAAATGCCTTTTCATCCCAGGTATCGATCGCCTGGGCCACCGCGTTCTTGAAATCCTCGACCAGCGCCAGATCGGTGGCACCGGCCACCACGAACTTGCGGTCGTGGTGGCCGCGCAGGGTATCCGTCCAGACCTTCGACGGGGCAATGCGTTTCTGACGCAGGAAGTCGATCTGCTCCTGAAATGGCTGGCCGCTGACCTCTGTGGCGAAACCGGTGCCTTCCGCGTCCCGGAACACGGCGTCGCGGCCTTCCCACGCCGCGAGCTCAAGTGCGTCGCCAATCAACCGGGCCTGCGCGTCCGGCGTCCAGCGCGCGGCAAGGGCCAGCAGGTTGCGCATCACCTGCGCCGGATCGGCTTCATTTACTGCAGTGCGGATCGCCCGAAGACGGCGCTCGACATGCGGTCGGGAAAGCGCGGCGAGCTGCCCAGCAATCCGCGCCACAGACCCTTCATCTTCGGCCAGGCAGACGTGGCTCAGGGCTTTTTTTTTGAGCGGGTCGGAGGAATCCGAGAACTCCGGATCACGTGGCTGCGCCGGATCAAGGACGATCGGATCCTGCGACGGCAGCGGATTCGACCGGGTCGCAACCAGCTGATCAATGACGCGCTCCGACAACCCGTCGGTCAGCTCGAACGACGTAATGTATTCGCGTGCATCGTCATCATTGTCGAATCTGGCTGAGGAGGACACAACTTTGGTCAGGGCCGCGTCAACATTCTTTGCCGCGTCGGCCTTCGCCTTGCGGGTGTTGGCGGCGTCGGTTTCGTTCTTTGCCCGGATGCGCCAGATGCGCGGCACGGCGGCACCCGGCACGTTGTAATCCACAATCCACGTCAACAGTTGCTCGCGCAGGCTGTCCGACAGAAGATCCCCGTCGCTGTCGACCAGGTTCTCCAGCATCTGCTCATGGGTCTGCGATGCTGCTCTGGACCCGGATTTTCCTAAATCCGTGGTCAGCGTCTCGCCATTCACACAGATCGAGATCTGCTTGTCCCAGTACGTCAGGAAATCCTGATACGTGACGGTGCCTGACCGTGTCGCTTCGAGGAATTTGACGTCGCTGCCGATCGGCAAGACGATCGAGGACGCGGTCCGGATCTGATCGAGGGTGTTGAGCATCCGGCGCTGCTCGGCGCTGTCCTGGCCGTAAGGCATCTCGGCCACGGCGGTCGGGCCCGCGAACTTTTCGAGGAAGTGCAGCCAGAAGGAGATGCCCTCGCGCTTGAAAAACACCGGCCAGAACAGGCGGGTGCCAAGCCCGAGACCGTAGGGATTGTTGCCCTTCACGCCGAAGCGGTGAACGAGGAACTTGCGGTCCGGCAACTCCTCGCCGTGCAGGATGTTGGTATGGGTCAGCAGACGCGGGCGCCAGTCCTCGCCAAACGCAAAGCGGCGCTGGTCGTGGGGCACAACGTCGACGGGCCGGATCCGATTGCCGTCGCGCGCCCAGACCACTTCGCTGATCGCGAATCCTTTCAGGGTGGCGTCCAGAAGATCCTCGCAAATCCGATCAAACGGCAGAGCGTCAAGAAACTCGCGCACCACCTCGGCCGCTTCGACGTCCAGATTGGCGTCCGAGGCAGGCTCAACCTCCCAGGTCCGCGCCACCAGTGTCTTCTTGCGCTTCTGCAGCATGGCAAACGCGTGGGTGTCCCGTTCAATCTCGTCATAGAGCTTGAGGCCCTTGCCGCCGCCACGCGCCAGGAGTGTATCATCGATCGGCTGCAGCGTGGTGCTGAAGAACGGGATAGTGATGTCGTTGCGGGCATTGGCGATCAGCATGCCAGCCTGAGACGGCAGATTCTTGCGCCCGGATTTTTTCAGCTTGTCGTTCTTGACCTTCATAGCCTGTAGTCTCCCAGCTTGCCGGAGCCGCCCGACTGCGATGTCATGATCCCGCCACCGCCACCTGCGACGCCACCCGAATAGTGCAGTGCGTTCTGCCAGAGCATGTCGAGACAGTCCGGCCCGTCATCATGATCGGCATTCGGCCATTGCTGGAGCTGATCGATCAGCGTCGTGTGGCCCATGTTGAAACGGATCAGCCCAGCCGCGACCGGCGGCTGCAGGCGCTCAATGCGCAGGTTCTTGTCGGTGTGCGGAATGATCGGAATGGCAGAGATCCCGATTCCCTGCTTTGCGGCCTCGGTCATCAGAGTGGTCCGCAGGAACTCCTGAAACTGCACCGCTTCGATGAACCACAAAAGACAGCGGTAGTCGCGCTGCATGGCGATGGTGTCCGAAACGATGATATCGGGCAGACGGCGGCGGATCGACGCCTCAATCACATCCAGCCGCCCGGTCAGGCGATCGAATCCACCGACCAATATGGCCGAAGGGTCACGGCCCTTGCCCGCCTTGCCAAGCGAGGGATCGACCGCGCCGAAGAAGACCAGATCCGGCTTTCTGGCAGACCAATAGATCAGCTTGGTAAACGGATTGCCGTCGGAGAGCGGCTTGTTCTGGTATTCGCTCTGGAAGGCATCGTGGGATGCCGCGCGCTCCAGCATCAGGAAGATCAGCGGCTGCACCGCTGGCCAATTCACGACGGCACCGGCGTCCATCTGGATGTGGGCCTTCTCGTAGAAGGCACGGGCGGCATCTTCGCCGTCGTTGTTGTAGACCTCCTCGAACAGGTCCCAGAGGTCCATCCGGTCGGGCCAGCTGACGATCGCCTGAAACTCGGTCACCTTCCAGACAGGCGACTTTGCCGCCCGGACCAGGACAGCATCAAAGTGCAGAACGGTCCCGACCCAGATCACATCCATCGACCCGTCTGGCGGTCCGACCTTCAATGCGGCACGCGCGATCCAGCTTTCCAGCTTCTTGCGTTGTTCGGGCGAGCGCACGTTCTCGTCGTTTTCCAGATCGTCAAAGAACATCAAGTCGGGACGAAACGGACCATGCCGACGGCCCCGGATCTTCTTCGCCGCACCAAGGCCTTCGACGCGGATGCCGTTGCGCGTTACGATTTCACCTTCCCGCCAGACCCGCCCCGGACCGCAGGCATTCTCGAAATCGTACTTCAGGCGGGCGTTGCTGGTCAGCTCGGCCTTGATGGCTTCCAGCAGCAGCGCTGCCTGCTCATAGACGTCACAGACCTCAAGAATGTACTTCTTGCGGCCCGTCACGATGCAATAGAGCGCGAACCCCAGACTGAGGTGGGTCGATTTTGACGAGCCACGCGGCGCGATGAACAGATCCCGCACACCTCTGTCGCTGGCAAGGATCTCAGGCACACGGGCAAAGACGTGCTGGTGAAACAGGCTGTGTTCGCCCTTTACGTAGTGCGGAAGATAGGTCTCCATGAAAAACTGGAAGCCGGTGTCCCGATCCGCGACGGATTTCTGACGCTCTGCCCGTGCCGAGGCATCGGCGGGAAAGGCTGACACCGACAGATCGATCCAGCGGGCAAAGCCTTCTGCCATATTGGCCAGCGACTCGCGAAAGTCCTTGGCACTGATCGCAGCCTTGAGACGGGGTTGCTTGATCATGTGGCGTACAGCTCTGTCAGGCGATCACCGAACGGCTCGATGATCTCGATGATGGCCGAGGCGTGTTGCGGATAGTTTTCCTGCACAAAGCGCAGCAACTCCTGAAGCACATGCTGTGCAACACCCAGCTCGGAAATTTTCGGGGCCAGTTTGCCTGCGGCCGAGGTCATCTTGGTCATCGCATCGGCCAGCGAGACCAAGTGTTTGACCTTCAGTTCCGTGGTGCCGTCGCCGTGCTTGATATCCTCCAGCAGCGTCTGGGCCATCATCATGAAATCTTCGACCACCGAGGAAACAACCGTCTCGACGCCTTCGCCCGCGATGATCGAGGCAGAGCGTGCGATATCCCAGTTGTCGCCATTCGCCAGCGCCTTTTTCTTCCAGCGCGCAAAGGTCGCGGGATGGATGCCGTGCGCCAGGGCGATCGTGACGCCGTTCATCCGCCGGTAGACATAGTCGGACCGGGCCTTGCGGCGCTTGTCGTCATTGGCCATACGCGAATCCTTTCCACGTCAAAGACCCCGCCCGGTGGGCAGCGGGGCGGGGTACAGATGCCAGGCTTCGGGATGGACCGGGCATCAGGCGCCCCCTTTTCATCTGGTTGTTCAGAGCGTCTTTCCGGAGCGGTGGTCCGCGACGCGGGCCATGCCCGCACGGGCGCTCTGCCAGGCGGTAAACAGGCCGAGCGCAATTGCCACTCCGCCGACGACAGGGCCATGGGTCGCCAGAAGGTCCTGCGCCGGGGTCGCGATACCGCCCGCTTCGTCCACCGCTCCGGTCAGCTGCTCGATCAATGCCAGAACGCCGCCGCCGGTCAGGGTCAGCCCCGCCACGCCGGTCGAAAGCGAAGCCGCGGCAATGCGACTGCCGCTGCCTGCGAGAGACAGAAGTGAGGCGGAGCCCCGCTCGGGCGCTTGTTCCCGCTTGGCTGGCGTGGCCAGCAATTCCGCCGTCACCGGTCCGACCAGGCCATCCGTCACCAGATTGTTGTCGGCCTGAAGCGCCAGCACCGCAGATCGCGTCAGTTTTCCGAAAATCCCGTCGCAGGTGCCAGGCAGATAGCCAAGGTCAGTCAGCTGCCGTTGCAGTAATTTCACATCCTCACCGCGATCGCCGAGCTTCAGCATGCGCCCAGGCAGTTCCGGTAAACCAAAATCCCGATGCTGAGCGGGCGGCGAGATGGCACCCATAGGCCGGATCGGGATCGTCATGCGACCTTTTGCGTCAAGGCCGAGAACCGCGCGGTAATCGAACACCGGACAGGTCTTGTTCGCCACCTCGCAATGGCCGTGAAAGGTGATACCGCCGCCATAGGCCCGATTGATCTGGTCGCAGAGATCCCTCAGCGCGTCGAACTGGTCCTGGGTAAAGAGATCGACTGCCAGGCCGTGCAGGCAGATCGCAATCGTGTTCAGGTTGTTGCCACCCTGCGCGGCCGGCACCTTTTCGATATCACGCCCAGTCTCAAAGACCCCCGCCTTGCGTCCGAAGATGTGGTAGCCGATTCCAGACCAGCCGTTTGCCTTGTGCCAGCGGTCGATGGTTGCAGCATTGTCATGATCGGGATTGTCGGACGCCGAACAGTGAATGAACACACGGGTCACACGGCGGTTCGGTTTGGTGAAGGTGTAGGACATGCGGATTCCTCGGGTCAGGGTTTTGCCTGCTGGAGGTCTACCCGACATGTGAAACCGGCTGGGCCGGACCTATGTCCGGTAGGTCAGTCCTCGAAGAAACTGAGTTGTCTGCGGTCCGACCGGCCCTTGCGGTTGGCGACCCTGCGGACGTGCCGCTCGGAGATCCCGAGTTGCTGTGCAATCTCGTTTCTTGTGAGGCCCGCGCCGGACAATTCGGCGATCTGGAGCGGAACCGACTGACTGCGCGCATGGGGAATGTAGATTTTTTCGCCACGAAGAAACTGGCACAGCGCGCGCCCGCGCTCTTCGCCGATGGCAACAAGTATCTTGTGATCCGGCTTTGGTGCCTTCGGAAAATCCAGCTGCTGCCCGCCGAAATGTGACATCAGCTCAAGCGCCAGCGGCATGCCGAGGGTCTCGGCCACGTCGATCAGCGATCGCGGGATATCTTCGAGCCGGACGGGAAGGTTTTCAGACATTCGCCCGAACCTCGGTGTCGAACCGATCTGCCTGATTGCCCCAGACGTCATGGCCGTCCCATGCTTCGCGTCCAAACAGCTCGGCGTAATAGCTGCGCGGACGCAGGCGCTCGATCATCTGACGCATTTCGGGCGGCTTGCGGGAATGTTCACGGCGCAGGGAGTCGATCTGATCGGGGATGGCTTCGGGCGCAAGGATCACATTGCGCTCGCTGCGGGATCCAACTTGCGGTCGTCCGATCTTGCCGACGAGGTAGGGCTCACTGGCCGATCGCAGCACGTAGCCAGTGCCCATGGCAACCTTGCCTGTGGTGCTGCGCTTGAGCCACGCGCCACCGGTCACATAGGTGAACGACCACGCCTCCAGCACCTCAAGAGCCTGTTTCACATGCGGCCAGGTCGACCACAGGAAGAGATAGCAATCCGGTCCAGCCAGCTGAGCGACTGGCAAGGCCTTGATTTCGTCCAGGTCCATTGTCTCGTAATGCGCCTCGGGACTTTTGGCATGGCCCTTTTTCGACCGCATGGCATAGGCCCAGGGCGGGTCTGCCAGGATGGCCCCGTACCGGAAAGGTGTCAGCGTGTCGAAGGGCCAGTCGGTCACGACGCGGCCTTCCCGCGCCGCTCCATGGCCTTAAGGGCTTCAATAACGGGGCGGGCCTGCTCTTCGGTCAGCAGATCGGGATCGACCGCAACGTCCGGATCGTTTGGCGCGACAAAGCGTTTACAGAACGCCCGTAACGCCTCACGCGACCCGTTCTTGATCACGCCCAGGCGATGACAGGATTTCCAGACAGCCCAGAGCTTGCGGATATAGAGCCGATGTGAGGGTGCAAGGCGCTTGCCGCCAGCCTTGACGCGAAAACCCATCCGCTTCAGCTCGGCAAGGACCTTGCCCTTCTGCCCGTCGGACATCAGTCGCAGCGATGCCTTCCCGGTCACCCGTTCCAGCATCGCCCGGTAATCGTCCTCGTCAAGGCCGAGCTGAGCCTTGGCGATGTTGATGATGGCGTTGTGGTTCATGGACCCGCCTTAGCCTTTTGCACAGCGCGAGCATTTGTCCGGGCTGGACGTCGAAGGCTTGAAAAGCTTGTCGCACAGCGAGCAGGCTTCAAGTTCCGGGGAGACCTCGACCGAGTTATGTCGTTTTTGATTGGCCCATTTTCCCCGAAGCGATGGGAAGGCAAAGCCCATGTCGTCGGCCACATCCTTAACCGTTTCTCCCGCGCGTATCCGTGAGAACGCTTCAGCGAGGTCAGGCTCGCCGTTGTTTTTAGATGCCTTGGGGGCGCTCTGGACGCGCGTCGGTGACTGAACTGCCTGAGCGACAGATCCGAATTCCTCGGCCCGTGTCATTTTGGGTAGCGGTTCGGGGGCAGGCTTCAACGACACCGGCTTGACGGGTTTCGAGCGCCCATCCGTCTTTGCTGCGCTCTCAAGAGCGGGTTCGGGTTTTGCTGTCTCAGACGGTACCGGCGGCGTCGGTTTGGGCTTGACTACCTCCGGTGCCGGGGCCTCGGGTCGAGCAGAAATATAACCGTTGATTTTGGGAACATCTAAGGCGGCAAATGCCGCACTGGCCGGACACCTAGAGATCTCCGCCGTAGCGGCTTCTGACCGGTCCGCGCAATCGGCGGAGATCTTGGCGAGGTTGCAGACTGCAGATGTCTCGTCTGCGTTGCCCTGCACGGGCGCGAGGAGATCAGCGGTCGGCATGGCAGCCTTGCGCAAGGCATCCGCGAAGAGTTCAGCGTGGATCCTGTTCTGAAACGATCCGAGCCGTTCACGCACGATCCGTTCGACGACAACTTCGCCGGATGTGCCTTTCGAAATAAGTAGGTCATTCATGGTTCTGCTCCTCAATCTGCAGGATTTCCTGTTGTGACAGTCCGAACGTCTTGAAGGGGAACATGCCGCCGTACATCACGGTCAGCTCCCCGTCGCGCGTCCGGTTGATGACCAGGGCCGAAACGATGGCCCCGGATTTCAGCATCACCTGGGCGTGTTCGCGAGGCGTCGCCTTTGGCATTGATGTCGTCATGTCTGGTCTCCCAAGCTGCTCATCAGGACAGGGCCACAACGCCCCATCGACCGGCCCATTATCGGGGCCGGTTTCGCGTCAGGCGTCAGGATTTCCTGACGGGTTTGCTGGCCTTGAAGACGATGCCGCGACTTTCGGGGATCTGGATGGGCTCGCCGGTCGCCGGATTGCGGCCCTGGCGCGCGGCGCGGCTGCGCATCTCGAACTGGCCGAAGCCTGGAAGGGCCACCTTGTCACCAGCAGCGGCTCGGACCTGAATGAAAGAAATCAGGCAGTCGATAACTTGCGTTGTTTTGGTTTTGTTGATCTCGCACTCAGTCGCAATTACGTCGATCAGGTCTGCTTTGGTCGTTTTGCTCATGGTATCCTCCGAGCGTTGGTTCGCCCCGCACCATGCGGGGCATGGGGTAAAGTCAGGCGGGCAGTCGCAGCTGGCCGCTGTGAGAGAGGGTTTCTGCGGCTTCCAGCCAATAGGCGCGGGCATTCTGCCATGTGGTGAGGGACGGCCTTTCGTAGATCATGCGGGTGGCACGGCTGACCAGATCGGCATGATCCCGGTCAGTCGTCTGAAAGGGCACGTTCAGGAAGACATACAGCTCGGCGTCCAAAGCGGCCCTGTCGGCCAGAAGGAGCTGGTCCTCGAACGCCGCTTTTTCGACGCCCCAGAATCGCGCGATCTGGCGATCAAGATCGATCTTGGCCCGACGCACGGCATAGGCGATGGTTTCTGCCGAAACAGGAACCATCGGGAACTTCAGAAGCCGCACGGCGGGAGTTGTGAGATCACCCAGGAACACCTCATGCGCATCGTGCAAGAGCCCCCAGGCTGCGAGCTCCGGCGGGCAGAGCTGCGAAACCAGCACCGAATGCGCCGCAACAGACCATGGCTCGGGTGTGCGCCCGTTGAACCTGTTGATCTTGGAAAGACCGTCCGCAACCACATCGGCGCGCACGTCGCTTGACCTCAGAGCCGTCAGGTCGATGGTGCCCTGCGTCGTGTGAAACGGAATACCCATGATTCCGCTCACAGCTTGGCGATGTCGAGCGGGACGCCGATCAACTTGTCGGTGCCTGGCTCGCGTTTGTAAAAGCGCACATAGGTCGCGCTGCCTTTAACGATCACCGCATTGCCGATCGCATCCATCGCCCGCTTCCAGCGTGCATCCGGATTGCCGTCCTCGTCCTTCATATCGAGCTGACGCAAACCTAAGACGCGGGCCGTATCGATATTGCCTTTTTCCACCTGAAACGCGTGGTTAATCAGGGCGCGCACATTGTCGTTGCTGCCTTCTGACCACGACTCGATGCACTCGTCGATCAAAGCCTTGGCGGCACCCAGCTCAGGGCCGAAACCGGTGGTTTTGTTGACCGCCACCCGCACTTCGATTGAGCCGTCATAGCTACGGAAGCTGATATTGCCGCCCGCACCACCTACCTTGGCGCCGTATTGGTCGAAAATCAGTTGCTGAGCAGCCAAAGTTTCCTCGAATGCGGTCTTCTTGAACTGCCGGATCACCTCCTGCACGCCTTCTGCCCCGGCCATCAGGCGGCGGGCCAGCTCGTCCTTCATCTTGTCTTCGGGTTTCACCCGGTCGACGGGCACGCGGTGACCCTGGGAGTTTTCCCACCAGGCGGGTTCTTGGGGATCGTTCATTGGTCTTTTCCTTTCGGGGTTTCGGGAACGTGAATTTTCGGGTTCTGAGCGCAGCCCTGGCAGGCGCGCCAATGGCGCATGCGTTCGGCACTGGCGGGGCGCTCGGCTCCGGCGTGGCGGGCGCAGATGACACGCGGCAGGCCTGTGTGAAGGTGCGGGCAAAACACCTGATCCTTGAATCTGGACAGGATGACGCTGGCATACTTCGCCTCGACCTTGTCCAGCCGAGCCGGATAAGTCCCGCTGATCAGCATGGAAAGTGAGGGCCGCGACATGCCGATATCCATGGCCACTTCGGTGATCGTGCGCCCCTGAGCGACCTGGGCCTTGAGCAGCTCCAGCCACTCCGGATCTTCGAGGGTCAGTCCGGTCAGACCTTGCATGGCACGCCCTCCTCCAGATTGAAGTCGTGCAGCACTTCAGTCTTTGCCACATGCACCGGCGCGATCGGGCCGGTGTCCCGGACAAGGCGAAAGCGCTTGTAGCCGTTGCTGGTGGTTGCAGATCCCGGGGTGCGACGGGCCAGTTCAACCACATAGCCTGCCTGTTTCAGCACCCCGAGATAGCGGGAAAGGTTGCTTTCATGGCGACCGTTGCCATCCTCGGCGTCGCTGATCAGATCCGCCATGGTGAAGACCCGCCGGACACGCATTGCGCGCCACGCACGGGCACGAAAGCTGTTTCGGTGTTTGCGGGTGGACTTCAGCGGCCCGTTCGGCCCGGAGGTGATGACCCTGTTGCTGTCCAGCGCCTCGCGCCCGTGAAGACTAAGCTGATACTCGCCCGGCTTGTTGCGAACCAGATATCCACGGCGGACCAGGACTGCAGCGGTGTCAGATACTGACTTGGTGGTGATGCCCAGGGACTCGGCCAGGTCCGCCGTGCCGCGCACCGATGCGTCAGAAAACTGACGCAGCAGCCACGTGGCCTTGCTGATATTGGGAGCGGCCTCCGACATCACGCCGCCTCCGGTACCACGATGGCATTGCCGGAATTACGGTCGCTCATGACAATCTGGCCCTGCATGTCGGCAAGCGTTACGCCGTCTGGCCCAAAGTCGGACCTGAGACCAAACCGCTCGATATGAGCGATGGCCTCAAGGATTTCCCGGTTGAAGCCTCGGCTGACCTTGCACACAAACCGCGCCAGATCGTCCGCCACAGGGACTTCACAACGTCCAGCAATGAGTGCCTTGGTGTCCTCGATCGACGCAGGCAGGAACCGCACCTTGCGCGGAGCGCGGCTTTCAATCTGGGGAAACCGGCGCAGGTTGTCCCGCAGTCGCCCCATGCCAACGAGGATCACCGGGATTTCGTGCCGGTCGGACAAACCGCGCAGGGTTTCCATGATTTCCTTACGGCTGGACACCAGATCGCATTCGTCGATCACCACTCCGAACTGCTTTCCGGCGATCTCGTTTTCGTTGATCCGTTCGTTCAGAGCATCCTTGACCTGCAAGTGCCGGTCGTATTTGGTCCGGTGCGGGTTCTTGATGGACAACTCGTTGAGCAGTTCCTTGATCAGGAAGCTGTAGTTCCAGCCCTCATCCGCCCGCAGGTAGATGCTGCCCGTCTGCGCAACCCAGCGCGAGACCATCGTGGTCTTTCCGAGGCCTGGTTCCCCGTCCACAACCACCATGCTGGCTTCGACCGCGCCGCGTTCTTCGACGGCGGACAATGCGGTCATGAACTTGCGGACGTTGCTCGTCTCGACAAATCCTGTTTTCATGTTATGCTCTCCTCTAGTTCTCGACTTACGTTTCGGATGTCAGGCAACGGCGGTACGGAGGAGGGTTCGAAGCGCCTCCACGTCAATGCCTGACATTCGAAACACTTCACGCGCCGACTCGCGGCGCAGACATCCCCTCAACAAATCAGCCTGTTTCGAGGTCATTTCTTCGGGATTGATCAGAACCCATGCTGCCAGCTCCTCGTCGCTTGCGAAGGTGCGCCGACGGGCGGGTTGAGGAAGGGCGGGCGTATCTTCGGCTCCCACCACCTTCAGGCTGACCGGTTCCCGGACTGGTGCATTCGTCAGGGGCACCGACAACGGGTCCACCTGTTCAACCAGGTACGGCCTGTTCAGCTCGGCATCGATGTCGCGAATCTTGTTGCCAATACGGGCCATCCGACCTTTTGCACGACCTTCTTCGGCGGCGCGCTGTGCCGTGCGCGGAATGTAATCGGTGCGGTTTCCAGCGAACCTTGCAACGCAGATCAGTTTGCCCGGCTGGTCCAATGTGCGGTCCAGCTCCCGGACCCAGACCCGCTTGGCATCGCTATGGTCATACCCAACCAGCACCTGTTCGCCGTGGTATGCCTCAAGCGCGAGGTGGAAATAGGTGTTGGTGTTCCACTGGACCTCGGCGCGGCGCGCCACCCGGATCTCGTAAGGCCGGAACAGATCGTCCTGGATGTCTTCGTCGACCGGAACCGGTTCGAACCCATCCGTCACATGCTGCGCCCAGGCCTCGTTTGGCGAGAGGTGCCGGAAAGTGCCGGTTGCCGGATCCTGATAACGTGGAAGACCGTCGTGGGGCCTGTCGTTGTACCGCGCCACCGCTTCTTGGCACATTGTCAGGAAATCCGCCCATGGCGTCAGCAGGCGACTCTGGCCGAATTCCTTCAGATCGGCGCGGGTGGCCTTGTGGAAGCGATGCTTGGCCTCTTTGTCCATACCTGCACCCAGATATGAGGGCAGTTTTTGAGCCAGAGGGTTCCAGACCGTCCGGTTGAACCGCTCAATGATGCCCTTTGCCTGTGAGTTATAGGGCAAAGCATGCATCTTGGTGATCGACAACCGCCCCATCAGGCCAATCGTCGTGTCATCCATCGCCTTGTTTTTGTAACCAGATCCGCGATCCGTGTAGAAGATCGCCGGGATGCCGTGATCCACACAGGAATTGCGCAAAGCCTCAGTGACAGCGCGGGTGTCTTCCTTGCGCGAAAGTGCAAAACCGACACATTTTCGGGTGGCCACATCCAGGATCGATGTGATCTCTGGTTTCATCGCCTGGTGGGTTTTCCAGTCGGCGATCTCGGCGTCGAACGTCTTGCCGTCCGCCGTATAAACTGTTGTCGGCAACAAGTTATCAGTGGAGCGGCGGACAAAAGCCATCCGCGACCGCAGGGTCAGCAGGCCCTCACGGCCCACATTGCGTTCAATGTCGTTGAGTTTCACCTTCAGCGTATGACGCACCTGTTTCAGGGTGAGCGCCTGCGACGGCTCTGTCAGATTGTCGTGATAATCTTTCAGCGCCTCGGTCATGCAGGGCTTTGTGGGACGGGCGTAGTAATTCAGAAAGGTTTCAAACCCGACTGGCAGCGGCTCAACCGCTTTGGTCACCGCAGGCGCCAGACCGGCAACACCCTGTTCGGCATAGATCTTCGACCAACGGCGTATCGTCCGGTCGCTGACGACCGGAGATCCGTCTCTTCGATCATTGGCTTGTGCCAGCGTTTTGGCGGTCAGGCCGAAGCCTTCGGAGAGCGGCGCAAGGAGAACTGGCTCCCGGCCCAGCAATGCCACCTGGTCGAGATTTAGGTTCCCGCCGGTGTCGCGCACCTGTTCGGCAGCACAAAAGGCGGCAAGTTCATCTTGCGCAGCCATGAAGGCGCGGACACCGCTGGCCATGGAAAGACCATGCGCAATCCGGTACCCTCGCAGCGCCAACAGGACCCCGGACCGGCTCTCCATGACAATTCTCTGACGGGCTTTCAGGTTGACGACGCCCGTCCTGGCCAGAACCTCACTGCGCTGCGCTTCGGATTTCACGATCTCACGCGACTGACCTGACAGAGCAAACCGCACCTGGATCGCTGTCCGAAAGTCCTCCGATAGGAGGTTGATGTGATATTCTCGACCACCACCGCCCTGCTGGCCTGCACATTTACGGCAGGAACTAACCGGAAAATCGTTCCAACCTTCCCGCTTGGCCAGAGTGTTGACGCCGCGTTTGGTCTGCGGAAACGACCCGATGCGCAGATCCCTTGCCAGATCGGCCAGCTCTTGTGCGGTGAAAAACTGTTGCTTCATCTTTTGGCCCTCCGACGGCTGCGCAACAGCTGACGGCGCGCCTCCATCTCTTCCATGTGATCGTCGAGCAGCCGCTCCTCGATCACATCGGCATATTCCGTCTCGATCACCGTCAGACCAAACTCGCCCGGCACAAAGCCCAGCAGCTCCATCGCGCCCGTGGCATGTACCAGCGCCACAAAAGCATCCAGCGGGAGACGGTGATCGACTGATGCTTCCGATGCCCACTTGTGCAGCATCGCTTCGGAAATCGAACGACCCAAAAAGACCGTCATGTCGTCGGCCACATCCCTGCGGCTTTTGTCGCGATCATCGCGGGCATCCCGCAAGGCCCGTGCCACCAGCCGGGCAATTCGGTTGTCCATCGGTCCGCGCCCTGCCACATCAGAACTGTATCCGACGGCCACCTGAGGCGGCTCGTAGGCAAACAGATCTTTGGTCAGGGGATCGCGGTACCGCGCCATGATCAGAGGCGCCCCATCCGCTTGAGTGCTGCGATCAGCCGGTCCGCATGCGCCTGGACAACCCCATCCAGAACCGCGTCGTCCAGCCTGCCGATCGTGGCGCTGACCGCCTTGGTCTGACGCTCGATGTCGCTGGTCGGACGGGAATGTGTGATCAGGTCCAGAGCAGGCTGCACGCCGTCAACCGCAACCTCGGGGTCAAGGATCAGATCCAGCACCTTGACCTGCGTCTTGGAAGACTGCTCGGACAGCAGCTTCAGCTCGGTCTGTTTGCTGGCCAGCTTCGTTCCGATCAGACGCAAACGCGAGCTGGGGATCAGGTCCTTCCAGATCTTGACGGAGAGCTGGATTGACCGCTTGGACAGGCCAATGGCCTTGGCCGTCGCCTCGGCAAAACCGAAGATTTCGACTGTTTCCTCAGTGTTTTGGGAAAGACGCAAATTTTGCGTCTTTGGTGACGCGGCCCCGTGCTTCGTCTCCGGGTGCAGCCGCTCATAGACCTGCTGCAGCTCAAACATGTGATGGCAGCGGTCCAGCGCGGTCAGCTCGTGCCGACCAAGGTTTTCCATGACCTCTTCCAGCCGCGCCTCATCGTCGCTGCTGGCCTGGGACAGGCGGGCGGGGATGTGGCTCCAATCAAGCAGGAATACCGCATGAAGTCGGTGAAGGCCCGTGACCAGGCGAAACCCGTCTTCGGTCTGCCGAACGGTGATCGGGTTGGTCAGGCCCTGTTCCGCGATGATCTGGGCAAGACCTTCGGCCCAGATGGGGTCAAGCGCGCGGGCGCGGGTGTCAGGGATTGCGATCTCGGCAAGAGCCAGATCGAGCATCTGTTCTGTCATGATATGCCTGTTTCAAACGTGGGGATCCGCAGGCGATGAGCGTTGATCGCCTGCAGCGAGTGCCGTGCTTAGGGCCGCAACATCTGCGCATGCCAAAGTGGAAACTTGGCAGATTTTGTGCTACACCAGCAGAACCGGAAGGTGTTCGAACCACCTCCCGGCTCCTTCATCACCAACTGCAACAACCAATTGGAGACGATTCGAATGACTGAAAAACCCTCTTCCGACAGTGCCGGTTCAACCGATTTCAGTTTGAGTCCAAGACAGCCAATGACGCCCTCGACGCAACCGGAAGTTTCGACAGCAGCGAAAGACTGAAGATACCGTTCATGCACCGCTGCTTCGGCGGGTTCTATGCCTTCGAAGGGCATAATTACCGCAAGCTCAGTGAGATTTCTGGCAACTGACATCACAGCACCAACAACGCAAGCATCCAGGCGAAACCCACCGCCCAGATCAGGAACGCCAGACACATCCACAGCGGCGGGAGCGAGACCCGGTCGATATCTGCCGCAATGGACTCGGCAGTGTCTGGATGAATGAGCGCAACCTCGATCCTGGCCTCCGCCGCGCGCTCTTCCAGTTGGCGCAGCATCTGCGTGGCCGACTGCACGTCCATCCAGTCGCCGTGATCCCGCAGATGGACCGCTGCCGCGCGCAACAGATCGTCAGGGTGACAATACGCCGCCTTCAGAATGCCACGGGCATAGCGCAGCTCGGCGCAGGCGGCAGGGGCGGGCAGGATCGGCATTTCGGCCAGACCGGACGAGCTGTCCATGTCCTGCGGGGTTTTTGACACCAGCACGCTCATTCTGCCGCAATCCTGTCAGCGGCCCGGACGCCTTTTTGACTGTCCACCGGCGTGTATTTGTTGATATTGAGGATACGGGGACGCTTCTGCGGATAGCGACTCGGCCACAGATCTTCGGGCTTTTCGCCGATGAATTTAGCGACGGCCGTTTGGGCATCGTAATTCGGGCGGGTCTTGAGTTGTCCACAGGCGTCCTTGTGAACGCCAGCACGTTTGGACAGCTCGGTAAAGGTCATGCCTTGGCGGTGGACTTGGGCCTTGATGGCCTCCCAGTCCATTTTCGGGGCTCTGGTCGGGTCGTGCTTAGCCATGGGACTCTCCAAGGGGGCACCAGCGCTGCAACGCTGGCGTCTTTTAAGATGTGAAGTCGGAAACAAGGCCGCTTATTCTGGCCTGTATATAAGGGATAGCAGATTTCTGCCTCCTTACAAGCAGAATTCTGCTGTAAGGCGGATTTCTGCGATATAAGCATGGGTGGACTTGGTGATAGAATAAGAGAGGCCGCTGAGCGCGTCGGAGGATTGGACAAGCTCACCGACCTGCTAACGGACACAAAACGCCGTACGCTTTCAGATTATGTCAGCGGAAAGTCGGAGCCACGCGCCTCGGTGCTACTCGAAATATCGCGTGTAACCAGTACAAATCTATCTTGGTTGCTTTCCGGTATGGCCGACGACAGAAATGGATATATCCCTGAAGATCTGGTGATGCCGCCAAGTGAGAGGACATCTCGGGATCTCGCACTGTCGGCAGCGACAGGGATTCCGGTGGCCGATCTTCCGATGAATCGAAAGGTTGCAAGACGTACCGATGATTTCATCCGCATCCCGCAGTACGACATTGAAGCGTCCGCAGGTCCCGGCGCATTGCCTGATGCAGAACAAGTCGCGGGCGTCGTCTCTTTCGAGGCGTCATTCTTGCGCAACCTTGGCGCCACGCCCGACCAATGCTCAGCGATTTGGGCCAAGGGCGACAGTATGGAGCCGACGATTCCAGACGGCTGTCTTGTGATTGTTGATCACAGTCAGTCTGCCGTAAAAAACGGCTGCATCTATGTGCTAAACATTGGCGGTGATCTTTTGGTCAAGCGCGTTCGGCGCCGCCTGGATGACACTATCGAGCTGGTTTCTGACAACAACCGATACCCAATCGAAACCGTCGCCGCCGACCGCGTTGCGCAGCTCCGCGTAATCGGCAGGGTGGTCTATCTTTGCAGGGAGCCTTAATGAAACGGATTTTACTATGCTTTGGTATTTTGTGGGGCTTCTCGCCGGTGGTCAACGCGCAGGCCCAATCGAAAGACGGCGGAACTTCTCAACTATCACCTCAAAGAGTTGCTGAAATTGCGTCAGCCTTTGACCGTTGGATAGGAGCACCTGACACGTTCAGGTTTGGTCAGATTTTGGCTGCACCTCAAGCGGGCGAGCCTTTGTTGCCAATATGTGGGACGATGGATGGTAAAAACGACTTTGGGGAATGGGTTGGGTTCAGGGTTTTCATTGCGATTTACGACGCTGAGGACAACGATCTGATTGCTCCTCAATTGTCTGAAAACGCCGATTTTGATGCAATTCTATCTAGAGAATGTCAGAAGATGGGGATCGAGATCATCGCTGCTGACTAACACGTTCCGTGCCCAAATCCGGGCAAGACGGCGCTTTGTGTTCCTGATATGTTCCAGACTTCAGCATCAAGGAACCTGCCTGTGACCCGCACGCTCGAACCCGTCTCGCCCATCCGCCCCGTCGCCCCCTGGCTGGGCGGCAAGCGCGTTCTCGCCAAACGCATCTGCGCGCTGATCGACACCACGCCGCACACCGTCTACGCTGAACCTTTTGTCGGCATGGGCGGGATCTTTCTGCGCCGCACTATGCGACCCAAAGCTGAAGTGATCAACGACTTCGGGCGCGACATTGCCAACCTCTTTCGAATCCTGCAGCGGCACTATCCGCAATTCCTCGATGTGCTGCGGTTTCAACTGACCGTGAGGGCAGAGTTCAACCGCTTGGTCGACACGCCGCCCGACACCCTGACCGACCTCGAACGCGCAGCGCGCTTCCTTTACCTCCAGCGTACCGCGTTCGGTGGCAGGGTATCGGGCCGCAACTTCGGCGTTGCAGCGGATCGACCGGGCCGTTTCAACCTAACCACTCTTGAGCCGATGCTTGAGGATTTGCACTCCCGCCTATCCGGCGTTGTGATCGAGTGCTTGGATTATGCGGCCTTCATCACCCGCTATGACAAGCCAGGCACTCTGTTCTATCTTGATCCGCCCTACTTCGGATCGGAGACGGACTACGGCAAGGAAATGTTCAGCCGTGCAGACTTTGCCGCTCTGGCCGACCAGCTCGCCGGGATCAACGGTCGGTTCATCCTGTCGATCAACGACACGCCCGAGATCCGCACGACTTTCGCCGGATTCACCATGGCAGAATTGTTGACCACATATACCGTTGGTCGCGCGTCACGCGGCTCCGATCGGGCGGAACTTCTGGTCAACAATTTCGGTTTCTCGGACTGAGGTTCGGTTCTTGGCCGTCAGGAAACTCGCCAAAACCGACTTTTCTGACGTTCCCACCTTGGCAAGACGGATCGCTTAACCCCACCGGGCGTAAACATTTGATATCTAGGTGTATTTTCAAGGTGGGAACTGCCAACTCAAGGTGGGCACTCCAGTTCCCACCTTGCCACTCTTCCATCGAGCGTCTTGCAGGAAGCACTACCAGCCTTCTAGGTCAGCTAAGTCCTTTGTCTCAAAACCTTTTCTGAGTGCACTGGTACGCAACACATTGCATCCAGAGCGTGTTCACAATGCACTTTTATTGCATCAGAACGCTGGTTTTCGCCGCCACTTTCGGCCAACACCGTCCATGGTGAGATCGGTCACCGCACCCGTTCCAGACGCCTTTTCCTACGTCTGCTCAATACCTTAACCCTTCACTACCTCAACCTCGTCTTTTGGCCAAAGCTAGTGTCCCCCTACATCAGGCTGAAGCAGCCCAAACAAAAAAGCAAAGAAATTCTCCGCAAAGCTTACCCCGCGCTTACCCGCTCCGAACGAGGGCGATGGTTTTTTTATGTAAGCTATTGATAAAATTGGTGAGCCCGTCGGGATCCGAACCCGAGACCTACTGATTAAAAGTCAGTTGCTCTACCAACTGAGCTACAGGCCCACTGGTGCGCTGTCTAGAAAGAGGTCAGTGCGGGGTCAACCCCCAAAAATCGGGTTTTTACGTCAACTAGGCAACTCTCATGCGCGTCAGCATCAACGGGCCTCTGGAAAGCATCGCGGACAACGCGTATATGCCCGCGGATGTACAGCAAACTGGACTCTTCGCTGCCCTTCATGAAAATGCACGGGCTTGGCAACGACTTTGTCGTATTGGATGCGCGCGCGCAAAGACTCGAAGTGACACCGGCGCTTGCCATAGCATTGGCCGACAGGCATCGCGGGATAGGCTTTGATCAGTTGGCGCTGATCACGGCGGGGCAGGGGGCGGATGCGCATCTTACCTTTTACAACGCTGATGGATCAACGTCTGCCGCCTGCGGTAATGCCACGCGCTGTATCGCGCGCCACATCATGAATGAGACTGGCCAAGCCGCGCTAACGCTGACAACTGATCGCGGAGCATTGCAGGCTGTGGACGCTGGGCAGGGGTTGACTTCGGTCAACATGGGGCATCCGCAGGTTGACTGGCAGGACATTCCGCTGGCTGAGGCGATGCAAACACTGGAATTGCCAATCGAGGGTGGCCCGACCGCAACCGGCATGGGTAACCCGCACTGCACCTTCTTTGTACAGGATGCCACTGCGGTTCCTCTCGACCAGTTCGGCGCACGTTACGAGCATCATCCGCTCTTTCCCCAACGCACCAATGTGCAGGTGGCCTCTGTCGTCGGTCCTGACCATCTGCGGATGCGGGTTTGGGAACGTGGTGTCGGTATCACCCTGGCGTCGGGATCTTCCTCCTGTGCGACGGCGGTGGCGGCGTCGCGGCGCGGGTTGACCGGGCGCACGGTGCGGATCGACCTGGATGGCGGGACCCTGACCGTGGACTGGCGTGACGACGGCGTCTGGGTGACGGGTGCGACGATGCACGTGGCCTCGGGTGTTCTGACCGCGCAATGGCTGGCGTCGGTATGACCGCGCCACTGTTCACAACGCTTGGCTGCCGTCTCAACGCGTATGAGACCGAGGCGATGAAGGCGCTGGCCAATGAGGCCGGACTTTCGGGTGCCGTGGTTGTCAACACTTGTGCCGTGACCTCAGAGGCGGTGCGCAAGGCCCGTCAGGAAATCCGTCGTCTGCGGCGCGAAAACCCGCAGGCGCGACTGATCGTGACCGGATGCGCCGCACAGACCGAACCGCAGACCTTTTCAGCCATGCCCGAGGTCGACGCCGTCATTGGCAATACCGAAAAGATGACACCACAGACCTGGAAAACCCTGGCCGCCGATTTCATCGGTGAGACCGAGGCCGTTATGGTCGACGACATCATGTCGGTGACTGAAACGGCGGGCCACCTGATCGACGGGTTCGGCACGCGCAGTCGCGCCTATGTCCAGGTTCAGAACGGTTGCGATCATCGCTGCACCTTTTGTATTATTCCTTATGGACGCGGCAACTCCCGCTCGGTTCCCGTCGGCGTCGTCGTCGACCAGATCAAGCGTCTGGTGGACAAGGGCTACAACGAAGTTGTCCTGACCGGCGTTGACCTGACCTCTTGGGGGGCGGACCTGCCCGCACAGCCCAAACTGGGCGATCTGGTAATGCGGATCCTTAAACTCGTGCCGGATTTGCCGCGCCTGCGGATTAGCAGCATCGATAGCATCGAAGTGGACGACAATCTGCTGGCCGCCATCGCGACCGAAGCGAGGCTGATGCCGCATCTGCACCTGTCGTTGCAGCATGGCGACGATCTGATCCTCAAGCGCATGAAACGTCGTCACCTGCGCGACGATGCAATTCGCTTTGCCGAAGAGGCACGTAAACTGCGCCCGGAGATGACATTCGGCGCCGATATCATCGCTGGTTTCCCAACGGAAACCGAAGCGCATTTCGAAAACTCGCTGAAGTTGGTCGACGAATGCAACCTGACCTGGCTGCATGTCTTCCCCTACAGCCCGCGCCCTGGCACACCAGCTGCCCGGATGCCCGCCGTCAAAGGTCCGGCAATCCGGGATCGCGCTGCCCGCCTGCGCGCGGCCGGTGCGGCGCAAGTCCAAAAGCACCTCGCGGGGCAGGTTGGCAGAACGCATTCCATCTTGATGGAATCGCCTGATATGGGCCGAACCGAACAATTCACCGAAGTGCGCTTTGCCTCACCCCAGACCGAAGGCGCGATTGTGACCACTCGGATCACCGGCCAAACCGGCACCACGCTGATAGTCTGAAAAAACCGTATCTCGCGACCATGGTGGAATACCAAGGCGAGGAGGCCACTCTCCAATCCTCGACTTCTTCTCTTGAAAAATACGCACTTCTAGACGCATCCACCGGAAACCGTCTTCGATCATGTTTGCAACGCGGGCAAAAATTGGCCATGACGGTCCTATGACGCCACAGAACAAAGCGCTTTTTGTCCATCTTCTGACCGCCACTGGCGCGGTCTTTGCCATGCTTGCCTTACTCGCCGCCGCTCAGGAGCGGTGGTCAGTCATGTTTCTCTGGCTTGTGGTGGCGTTTGCCGTGGATGGTATCGACGGCCCGCTGGCGCGTAAATATGACGTCAAGGGCATGGCGCCGCGCTTTGACGGCGTGCTGCTGGACTTGATCATAGATTACCTGACCTACGTGTTCATCCCGGCGTTCGCGCTGTTTCAGTCGGATCTTCTGCCAGGCTGGCCCGGTTGGGCTGCGATCATCCTGATCACCTTTGCCAGCGCGATGTATTTCTGTGACAGCCGGATGAAGACATCAGACAATTCGTTTCAGGGCTTTCCAGGCTGTTGGAACATGGTCGTTCTGGTGATGTTTGCGCTCGATCCCGAACCCTGGATCATTCTGATGCTGGTGTCGGTACTCGCAGTTGCAATGTTCCTGCCGCTCAAATTTATCCATCCGGTTCGCACCACGCGCTGGCGCAATCTGTCGCTGCCAATTGCGCTCGCTTGGACCGTCTTTGCCGGATGGGCGGCCTGGGTCGATTTTCACCCGCAAAGTTGGGCGCATTGGGGGCTGGTGGTGACGTCGCTCTACCTGATTTCCGTCGGAATCGTGCAGCAGATCGTGCCAGAGCGCGATCAGGCAGCTCTTTAGCGGCGCAGATCAGCCGAGCCCCGACAGCGCGCCCTCACGCCTTGAGCCGGTATCCGCTTCGAAACATTCCCCAGGCCAGCACCAGTATCGCGAACGTGGCCACCAGTGCCACGCATCCCCCCAGCCATGGCGAGGTGTCAGACACGCCAATCACGCCGTATCGGGCGCCGTCAATCAGATAGAAGATCGGATTGAGGTGGGTAATCTCGCGCAGCACCGGCGGCAGGGCTTCGACCGAATAAAACGTGCCAGACAGAAACGCCAGCGGCGTCACCAGAAAGTTGGTGATCGCCGCCATCTGGTCGAACTTGTTGGCATAGATCCCTGCCAGCATCCCCAACGCCGACATGAACGCCGCCCCCAGCACGATGAACCCCAGTGCCACCAGCGGATGTGCGGGAACGATTCCCAGAAACAGCATCAGCGCCACCACGATCGCCACGGCCACGAACAGCCCGCGCATCACGCCGCCGACCAAATAGCCCAATACCAGCTCGAGCACCGAAAGCGGCGGCATCAGCGTGTCAACGATATTGCCCTGCACTTTCGAGATCACGATTGAAGACGAAGTATTGGCAAAGGCGTTCTGAATCACCGTCATCATCAGGATCCCCGGCGCGATGAATGTGGTAAAAGGCACACCCATCACGTCGCCCCGCTGGGGGCCGATGGCCAACGAAAATATCAGCAGGAACAACCCGGCTGTCACAAGAGGTGCCAGCAGGGTTTGGGTCCAGACGCTGGTGAACCGCATCATCTCGCGGGTCGCAAGGGTATAGAGCCCCAGCCAGTTGACCCGGCCAAACCGGCGCGTCCCGTGGGGGATAGGGGTGTATTCCTGCATTACTCGACGCTCCTGTCTGTTGCGCCGCTTGTAACTCGGGGTGGAGTGATTAGAATAGGGGGCTGACACCGAATTTTCAGGCGGCCCTCAGCCGGGGCCGCTTTTTTCCATAAGGAACGCCCATGTCCTGGACCGATGAACGCGTAGAGCAGCTCAAAAAGATGTGGGGCGAAGGCCAGTCCGCCAGCCAGATCGCCAAAGAGCTGGGCGGCGTCACCCGAAATGCCGTCATCGGAAAGGTGCATCGCCTCGGCCTGTCGAACCGCGCAGGCTCGGGTCCTGCACCCGCGTCGTCGGCACCTGAACCCGCGGCAGCCGCACCCGAGGTCAAACCAGCCACGCCCGAGGTCAAGGCCAAGCCGCAGCCGCGGACTGAACCCGCACGCGATCCCAACCCAGAGCCGGTCGTGCTGGAAACCAAATCCGCGCAGCCGCCCGCCCGTCGCGCGATTATTCCTGCAGGCCAGCCGCTGCCGCCGCAGCCGTCCGCAAACGAGATCAGCCCCGAGGCGCTTGCCAAGGTCAACGAGATCGAGAAGAAGGCGAAAAAGATCACCCTGATGGAGCTGACCGAACGGACCTGCAAATGGCCGGTGGGTGATCCCGCAACACCGGATTTTTGGTTCTGTGGCCTGCCGGTCCAGCAGGGCAAACCCTATTGCGAGGCGCATGTCGGCGTCGCGTTCCAGCCGATGTCGGCCCGCCGCGACCGCCGCCGCTGACCGACCGCCTCGTGGGGTGCGCAGGTGTTGCGCACCTTTCGGTGTTGGCGTTGCGCCCCGACGTCCCGTGCAACAAACCCTTTTCGCGGTCGCGGTGTGGGGATAAGAGGGGCCATGACACAGAACCCCCCGAATCTGCGCCCTGACCTCGCGCCCGCCGCCCGCATCGAAGCCACCCGCCGCGCGGGTCAGCCCTCGATTGGCATGGTCTCTCTTGGTTGCCCAAAGGCGCTGGTAGATAGCGAACGCATCCTCACCCGTCTGCGCGCCGAGGGGTATGGCATTTCGCCTGATTACACCGGGGCAGATGCAGTGATCGTCAACACCTGCGGATTTCTTGACAGCGCCAAAGCCGAGAGCCTTGAGGCCATCGGTGAGGCGCTGGCTGAAAATGGACGGGTGATCGTGACCGGCTGTCTGGGGGCCGAGCCGGATTACATCCGCGAACATCACCCCCGGATTCTGGCCGTGACCGGCCCGCACCAATACGAACAAGTGCTGGATGCGGTTCACATGGCGGTGCCGCCCGATCCTGATCCATTCATCGACCTGATGCCGGCTGCGGGTGTAAAGCTGACGCCGCGCCACTACAGCTATCTCAAAATTTCCGAGGGCTGTAACCACAAGTGCAAGTTCTGCATCATCCCCGACATGCGCGGGCGCCTGCAATCGCGCCCGCATCGTGCTGTGCTGCGTGAGGCGGAAAAGCTGGTCGAAAGCGGCGTGCGCGAACTGCTGGTGATTTCGCAGGATACCTCTGCCTATGGCACCGACTGGAAAGACCGCGACAGCAAGGCGCCGATCCTGAATCTTGCCCGTGATCTTGGCAGCCTTGGCGCGTGGGTACGGATGCACTACGTCTATCCCTATCCGCATGTGCGCGACCTGATCCCGCTGATGGCAGATCCGGCCAACGGTGTGTTGCCCTATCTGGATATCCCGTTTCAACATGCTCATCCGGACACGCTGAAACGTATGGCACGGCCCGCAGCCGCCGCCAGGACGCTGGATGAGATTGCCGCTTGGCGCAATGTCTGCCCGGACATCACCCTGCGCTCGACCTTTATAGTTGGCTATCCCGGCGAAACCGAAGCCGAATTCCAGACGCTTCTGGATTGGATGGACGAGGCGCTGCTCGACCGGGTGGGCTGTTTTCAGTATGAAAATGTCGCGGGGGCAAGGTCAAACGCGCTGCCTGATCATGTGCCGCAAGAGGTCAAGCAGGATCGCTGGGACCGGTTTATGGCCAAGGCCCAGGCGATTTCCGAGGCCAGGCTGGAGGCCAAGGTCGGCAGCACGATTCAGGTCATCGTCGACGATGTCGACGGTGATGCCGCCACCTGTCGCACAATGGCGGATGCACCCGAAATTGATGGAAACCTCTTTATCGACGAGGGGTTCTCGGATCTGACGCCCGGCGATATCGTCAGCGTCACGGTGGACGAGGCCGGAGAATACGATCTTTGGGGGCGTCGGGCGCAGGCTGACGGTACGGTATAAACCGGCGATGGCGCCAGCGCACCTCAAAAGGTCTGACCTGATTTCCCTATCTCGCGCTCGGTGGACCGTCTTAGGTGAGCGCCGCATGAGGCTGCTAATTTCCTGGGGGTCAACGCCGTCGCAGGAATGCCACATGTCGCTTGGGTCTGCTGGGGAACAATGACCGGGGGCGACTTGGACGCCCGCCCTTGGCGTGTCTGCACAACCACACTCAATCCGGTCGTTAAATTTTTTCGGGATCGGGTGAAAAACCCTCTTGATGTGAATCGCAATTGGCCCGATATGCGGTTTCAAGACGCCAACGCACGCGCCTCTGTCCCAAGGGCCCAACCCCCATGGTTACGTAGCGACGGTAACGTCTCCCTTGGAAGTGAGCGGTCATATATGGCCGGGTCTATTGGAGATGACCATGAACGCATACGTAGCTGAGTTTTCGGCCCGCGCATCTGCGCCTGTTTCCCGCGTGGAAACGTATATCCGCAATACCCATTTCGACCACCCGACGCTGGTGGTGGACACGCAAGTTGTGGCGCGCCAGTACGCCGCGCTCGCGCAGGGGCTGGGACGCGCCTCGATCCATTACGCGGTCAAGGCGAACCCGGCCAAGGAAATCATCAACACTCTGGTGGGCCTTGGCTCGCATTTTGATGCGGCCTCGCGCGGCGAGATTGAGCTGTGCCTGTCGCAGGGTGCCGCACCCGAGGATGTGTCGTTCGGCAACACGATCAAAAAGGTCGGCGACATTGCCTGGGCATTTGGCGCGGGCATCCGCCTGTTTTCGGCCGATGCCGAGGAAGAGCTGGAAAAGCTGGCCGAACATGCCCCCGGTACGCAGGTTTATATCCGCCTGATTGTCGACGCGTCCGAGGCAGACTGGCCGCTGTCGCGCAAGTTCGGCTGCGCCCGCGACAAGGCGCTGACGCTGCTGGATATGGCAAAGGCACTGGGCCTCGATCCGATCGGATTTTCGTTCCACGTCGGATCGCAGACTCGTCGCGCCGGAATGTGGGCTATCACACTCGATCAGGTGGCTGCTGTCTGGCAGGATGCCAAGGACGCGGGCCATCAGCTGACCCTGCTCAATATTGGTGGCGGCTTTCCGGCGTTCTACGGTGAGGCGATTGAGGCCCCAACAGTCTATGCCGCCGAAGTCATGCGCCAGATCACCGAGCGTTTCGGTGATGTGCCGCACATCATGGCAGAGCCGGGCCGCGGTATGGTCGCCGAAGCCGGCGCTATCGCCGCCGAAGTGATTCTGGTGTCGCGTAAGTCGGAAAACGACCTGCACCGCTGGGTTTACCTCGACATTGGCCGCTTTTCAGGCCTGGCCGAAACCGAAGGTGAGGCGATCCGCTACCAGTTCCTGACCGAGCGTGACGACGACGTCTTTGGTCCCTGCGTTCTGGCCGGCCCGTCCTGTGATTCGGCGGATGTGCTATATGAAAAGCGCCCTGTGGAATTGCCGTTGACGCTGAAATGCGGTGACAAGGTGATCATCCGCAACTGCGGCGCGTACACCTCGACCTATTCGAGCGTTGGTTTCAATGGCTTCCCGCCGCTGGATGTGGTTGTGATCTGACGCGACCAAAATCGCATCTGCTGCAAAGGCCGGGCAACCCCGGCCTTTACGCATTCTAGAGGCGGCGAAAACAGGGACGGCTTGGGTCAAGGGATGGTTTTGACAATTCCCTTTGTCACAAACCTATCGACCGCGTCAGGATCAAAACCCAATTTGTGCATCAGAACGTCCGCAGTATTTTCCCCCAACAGCGACGGCGCTGTCGCTTTGGCAGGACCGACGCCGTCAAATCGGATCGGGCCGCGCACAAGTTTCATTTCTCCGATTTGCGGATGTGTGACCGTTTCAATCAGACCCTGCTGCGCGACGTGATCCTGTTCCAGCGCTTCACCGATCGAAAGAATTGGCGCGCTGGGAACGTCGAACTGCTCCAGACGCTCTAGCCAGTAGGCGGTGGAATCTTGTGTCATTCGGGCGTGGATGATCGGCTCAAGCGCGGCTCGGTTGGCCAGCCGTTCGGCGTAGAGCGCAAAACGCGGGTCCTTTATCAAATCCTCACGATCCAGGCAGCGGGCGAAATTGTGCCAGAATCGTTCTGTCAGGCAGGCGACAATAACATGGTCGTCTGATGTCGGAAACGATCCGTAGGGCACAATACTGGGGTGCTGGGTGCCGACGGGCTGTGGGCTTTGGCCCGTGACGAAATAGATCTGGGACAGATACCCCTGCATCGCAATCAAACTGTCGAGCATGGCGACCTCGATATGTTTGCCGCGACCTGTGCTGTTGCGTTCGAACAGCGCGGCGAGCAGGCCAAAAACTGAAAATATGCTGCCAGCCATATCGCCCAACGGAAGACCCAGCTTGTTTGGGGGCTGTCCGGGTTCGCGATTGACGCTCATCACACCCGAAAGCGCCTGTGCTACGATATCAAACGCAGGTTTGTCGCCATGCGGGCTATTGGTGCCAAAACCTGTGATGGAACAGTAGATCAATCGTTCATTCAGTGCCCGCAAGGTGTCATATCCCAATCCCAGCCGATCCATGACACCGGGTCGAAAATTTTCCAGAACGATGTCGCTTTGTTGGGCCAGATCTTTGGCGATCTGGACCCCTTCGGGGGTTTTCAGATTGAGAGATACACTCTTTTTGCTGCGATTGAGTGCAATGTAATAATGGCTTAACCCGCCTTGGAACGGCGGGAAGTTGCGGGTTTCATCGCCGCTTTCGATTGGTTCGACCTTGATGATCTCGGCCCCGAGGTCGGCCAGAACCATGCTGGCGTAGGGACCGGACAAGATGCGCGAAAAGTCGAGAACCTTGACCCCGGCCAACGGCCCGGCTGGTGTATTTTCCTGCGGATCGCTCATGTATTTTGTCCTGTTGGTTTTGATATTTTCATGACAGCGGTGGCGCTTGCGATCATTTTGGTGCCGCAGGTGATATCGGCGTCGACAAAGACCAGGGATCGTGTTGCGTGGCGGATGGTGGCGCGGATTTCCAGAAAATCCCCGGCCATGGCTGCCCCCAAAAACCGCGTATCCATCTGAACCGTGACCGTTGGCTGGCGGTCGACGGCATTCCAGGCTGTGATCGCGATGACTTGATCCAGAAGACTGCTCAACACTCCGCCGTGAACGATCCCGATCTGGTTCTTATGTTTGTCCTGCGTCTGAAGCCCGTAGGTGTTGTCGCTTTCAAACCGGGTTGACCGCAGAAGCGGGCCGATCAGCGCGACAAAACCGTCGATCTTCAACTCCCGCCAGGTTTTTGGCGCGGTGTCTGTGTGCGTCACGATTTAGCTCCCGGTGTCGATTTGTATGTCTTCGATGCGGTCGCGGATGGACTGCATTTCTTTGACCAGCTTTGGAATTTGTTTGTCTTTCAGGCGTTCAGAGATGCCGATGGCAACGATGGAGCGGGTCATTTTGCCGCTGGTGCCAAAGACAGGCACGGCGACAACCGTCACCCCGGAAATATAGGTGCCCTGATCGACGGCGTACCCGCGCATGCGGGCCTCTTCGACTTGTTCGGTCCAGCTTTCAAACGACGGAGGATGGTCCCAGACGAGTTTGTTGAACCCCGTCCTGAGCGCGTCAGAATCGGCCATGTTGAACGCGGCAAACAGGCGACCTGTGGCGCTGATCAAGGCCGGAAAGCGGCTGCCCAGATCAACCTGAAGCCGAAACGGCAATGTGGATTGCGACAACGCAACCACCACCATCTGCCCCGGTTCCGCGAGCTGGGTGGCGATACTTGTCACCCCGAATTTCACCGACAGGTCTGACAATCTGGGCTGGATCAGCGTCGAGAACGTGTTGCGCAGCAGGGCTGATCTTGCGAGCGGCAGTATGCCAATGCCGATTGAATAAAGTTTGGTGTTCGAATCAAAATCGACCAGCCCTTCGTCCTGCAGTACGCGCAGAATGTGCAGGCAGGTGCTGGGGATCAGGCCCAGCTCTCTCGCTATCGGATTGACGCCTTTTGGTTCGGGCGAACGCGCCAGAAATCTTAGTATTGCAAGGGCTCTGGTGACCGCTGGCACCTGCCGCTTTGTTGTCTGTTTTTGGTTGGCATCGGTCATTTTCGGTTCCGCTGGTTGGTTGAAGATTGTTGTACATGTACAATGAAATAACCATATTGACAATACTTCGCTATAATCTCTACCCTTGTCAACGAGCCGGGGCAGACCTTTCGGGTGGCCAAACGGAATTTTGAGGGAGGAGACGGGAATGACCCGCTTGACGGAATTCACGTCCTATGGGGACGCTCAAAAGCACTATGCGAAAGAAAAGCTGTGGGAGCTGTTTGATGGCGACCGAGAGCGGTTCAACATCGCACATGAATGCATTGACCGGCACGTAGACGGTGAAAATGTCGCGCTGCGGATCGCTCATTCGGATGGCGCTGATGAAGTGATCAGTTTCGAAGAGATCGCGCGCCGGTCGTCGCAGATCGCGCATTATCTGGATCGCCAAGGGATCAAGAAAGGTGACCGCGTCGCCGTCATGATAGAGCCGTCGCTGGCATTCTACAGCGCCATGTTCGGTGTGATCAAAAGCGGCGCCGTCGCAGTGCCGATGTTTTCGCTGTTCGGGCCGGATGGTATTCGGCTGCGGGTGGGTGATTGCAAGCCGAAGGTGTTTTTTACCAATTCTGAGAAGGCGCCGGATGCGATTGCGGGTGGGGCCAAGAATGTGACGGTTGTCGATCACGACTTCCTCGACGGGTTGAATGATCTGTCCGCGCAGTATGATTGGAACACCTCGGGCCGTGATCTGGCGGTGCTGCAATATACTTCGGGCACCACACGGGCGCTGCCTGCGGCTGTCAAACACAGCCACCAGTCGATCGTGACGCTGATGGTTGCCGCGCTTTACGCGACCGGCATTCGCCCCGGCGACCGGTTTTTTTGCCCGTCGTCCCCCGCATGGGGGCACGGGTTGTGGCACGGCACCCTTGCGCCGCTGGCCATGGGGGTGTCGACAGGGACGTTCAGCGGCAAATTCGATGCCGTGCGCCTGCTGAAAGGGCTGCACGATTTTCAGATCACCAATCTGACAGCTGCGGCGACGCACTACAGGATGATGCGCAATTCGGGCGAAGCCGAGACTTTCACCTATTGCTTTGACAAGCTGTCATTTACCGGCGAGCCGATCGATTCCGAAACGGCCAATTACGTCGAACGGATCTTTGGCACCAAAGTCCGCTCAATGTACGGCACCACCGAAATTGGCGTGATTATTGCCAACTACCCCGGCGCGCAGGACCTTGAGGTCCGCGATGGCGCAATGGGCAAGGCCGTGCCGGGCGTCGAAGTCGAAGTGCAGCGCGCTGATGGAACGCCCGCTGATCCGGATGAAACCGGTGAGCTGATGGTCAAGAAACGCGGCGAATGGTTCCCGACCAAGGATCTGGGCCGGGTTGATGCGGATGGCTATTTTTACCACGGCGGTCGCGCGGATGACGTGATCATTTCAGCCGGCTGGACCATCGGAGCGGTCGAGGTTGAAGACGCCGTTCTAAGTCATTCAGCCGTCGCGGAATGCGCTGTGATCGGTGCACCGGACGAGCTGCGCGGGCTGGTGGTCAAGGCGTTTGTTATCCTCAAGGACTCGGAAACTGACGGCCTGACCAAGAGCATTCAGGATCATGTGCGGGCCCGGCTGGCGCGTCATGAATACCCCCGCCAGATCGAATTTGTCACCGACCTGCCCAAGACGCCGGCAGGCAAGGTGAACAGAAAGATCCTGCGCGATCAGCAAGCAGAAAAACTGGCTGCTGCGGAATAATCCACAACAGCCATGACCCCATTCAAGGAGAATGAAATGAACGACATGACACGGAAATTCCCAAAGATTACGCAGGAAGGGCTGGACGATCTGCGCAAGCGGGTTGGTGTAAAGATCGAAAGAACTGTCGAGCCGTGGTGCTATGAGGCCACCCGCGACAACATCCGCCACTATGCCCACGGTATCGGCGACGACAATCCGCTGTGGTGCGATCCGGAGTATGCCAAGACCACGAAATATGGTGATGTTCTGGCGCTTCCCAGCTTTCTGTTCGCAACCAGCCGGATCATTTCGGGCTATGTTGGCGGCCTGCCGGGTGTGCACGCGATGTGGTCGGGTGCGGACTGGACGTGGCATAAACCGATCCTGCGCAACACCGAATTCCGCACCGAAGCCTACCTCAAGGATCTGGTCGAGCATGACACCCGCTTTGCCGGCAAAGCAGTGCAGCAGATTTATCACGTTGATTTCTATGACGCGAACACCGGCGAGATGCTGGCCGAGGCCGATAGCTGGTGTTTCCGCACCGACCGCGATCAGGCACGCGAAAACGGCACCAAATATACCGAGGCCAAGGCCAAGGGACGCCGTGTCTATACGCAGGCCGAACTGGATGAGTACTATAAGTATTACGAGCAGGAAACGATCCGCGGTGCCGAGACCCGGTATTGGGACGACGTGAACGAAGGCGACGAACTGCCGACAATGGTCAAGGGCCCGATGACGGCCACCGGGTTCATTGCCTATGCGCAGGGTTGGGGCGGTCTGTATATCCGCGCGAACAAGCTGGCGTGGCAGTTGCAGCAGAAACACCCCAGCGCCGGCATCAAGAACAAATTCGGCATTCCCGATTGCCCCGAGCGGGTGCATTGGGAAGAGGAATTCGCGCTGGAAGTTGGCGCACCGGGTGCCTATGACTACGGTCCCGAACGGACATCCTGGCTGACTCATCAGATCACCAACTGGATGGGGGATGACGGCTTTCTGGCGCAGGCAAAATGTCAGGTCCGTCGGCACAACCCCGAAGGCGACATCATCCTGATCAACAGCACCGTGACGCGCAAATACGAGGAAAGCGGGCGTTATCTGGTTGAAATCCAGCAGCGCGCGGAACAGCAGGACGGCGAAATGTCCGCTGTTGGCTCTGCAATCGTGGAACTGCCCAAACGCTGAGGCAGACCATGGATCAACCGCTAGGGAGGCAAGGTTGAAAACTTTGGGAAAACTTCTGACCAAATTAGAGGACACCCTCCATATCGGAGGGTGCCTCGGCCTCGTCGGGGTGGCGGCGTTGATCAATGCCGATATCCTGCTCCGGCTTTTCTTTAACAGGCCGGTGCAGATTCAATTCGAACTGACCGAACTCTACCTGATGCCAGCACTGGCCACGTTGTCCCTGTCGCGGGTTTTTCGCGATGGCGGGCACTTGGCGCTGGAAATTACGCCAGAACACCTACCCGGACTATTGGGGCTGCTGATCGCCAAGTTGCGGCTGCTGTTGCCTGCGGTGTTTTTTGCGGCGGTCACGTGGATGTCCGGAAAGTTTGCGCTCCATGCGTTCATCCGGGGGGATGTCGAATACGGGGCAGTCGATTGGCCGCTTGGGTGGGCCTACACCGTCATTCCGCTGGGATGCGGCGTATTGGTTTTGCGGCTACTCCACGACGCCTTGCTACAGGGCGACGCGGAAAAGACCTGACACACATCAAAGGGAGGAACATAAAAATGAAACATGTACATACAATTCTGGCGGCGGTTGTCGGCACCTTTGCGTTTGGCGGCATGGCGGTTCAGGCGGAAACGCTGCGTCTGGGCGATTTTCAGTCCACCAGCCATATCGTTTCGGTCGAAGGCACGTCCAAGTGGATGACCGCAGTCGAAGAGGCCACCGATGGCGCCATCACGTTCGAGCATTTCCCGTCCCAACAGGCGGCGAAATCCAAAGCGCAGCTTGATGCCGTGAACAATGGCATCCTAGACGCCGCATTGCTGGGGGCATCCTATCACGCTGATGCTTTACCGCTGAACTCTGTGGTTGGGTTGCCAGGCTTCTATGGCACTGCCGAGCAGGGCACTGTTGCCTTGCAGACCATGCTCGCCGATGGTCCGCTGCGGGACGAAATTCTCGCGGCTGGGGTCACGCCGATCTTCGGCTTTGTGCTGCCGCCGTATCAGGTGCTGGCCAAATCCCGCCTTGGGATGCCGACTGACTGGGATGCGCTGGATGTTCGCACCTCGGGGTCAACGCAGGCAATGACAGCCCGCGCCCTTGGCGCTGTCGGCATCTCGATCCCCGGACCCGAGGTTTACACGGCGGTTGAGCGTGGCCGTCTGGATGCCGTCCTGTTTCCGCTGGCATCGGTGCCAGGGTACAAGCTGAACGAGGTTGTCAGCCATATTTCAACAAACGGATCCTTTGGCGGCTACAGCTTTATCATGGTTGTGCGGACCGATCTGTTCGACAGCTTTTCTGACGACGTGCGCGCAAATATGCTGCGGCTTGGTGGTGAAACCGCCGTTCACGTCGCACAGGCGCAGGATGCCTCGGTTTCTGGCTTGATTGATGAATGGACAGCTCAGGGTATCGACACCTATCAGTTCACCGCCGAAGAACTTGCGACTGTCACCGACGCTTTGGGTGCCGTCAGCGTGGACTGGGCCGAGCGTCTGGAAATCGACCAGGCCAACGCTGTCCTCGAATTGTATCGTTCGCTGACCAGCGAATAAATTCAGGTTCCGAAACAACGCACTGCGGCGGTCGCAAACGCGGCCGCCTGTCACTCACGGAGCGCAAGTCCGACCAATGCTTACATTCATAGCCATACTCCTCTTGCTTGCTGTCCTGATGGCGGCGCGTGTCCCGATTGCGTTTGCGATGGGGATCACAGGGACGCTGGGCCTTGCGGCTCAGCTTGGGTTTAAACCCGCTCTGGCCGTGTTGGAACGGACCTTTTTTGATACCTCCGCCTCATTCATTCTGGTTGCGATCCCACTGTTCATCCTGATGGCCGAATTGTTGACGGCGGGCGACGTGACGCGCCGGGCGATCATCGCCTGCCAGTCATGGATCGGCCACGTCAAAGGGGGGTTGGCCATGGCGACAGTAGCGGCGTCGGTCCTGCTTGCCGCTTTGGTCGGCAGTTCAACGGCATCTACCGCAGCGATGGCGTCGTCGGCCTTTCCCGAGATGCGCAGACACAACTATTCCGACCGTCTGGCCGCCGCAGTGGTCTGCGTCGGCGGTACGCTGGCGGTGGTTGTGCCGCCTTCAATTGTGCTGGTGGTTTACGGGGTCCTGACGGAAACTTCGATCGGCAAACTGTTCATTGCCGGGATTGTTCCGGGGCTTTTGACGGCGACAGGTCTGGCCGTCGTCATCAAGATCATCGCCCAAACCACGGATCAAGCGCCCAAGGGCGAGCCCTTTGTATTGAAAAAGGCGGTCAGGGACAGCCGTCACATCATTCCGATGGTATTGTTGATGGTCGCGGTGATCGGCGCGATCTACGGCGGTATCGCGTCGCCGTCCGAGGCAGCAGCCCTTGGGGTTATGGGATCGCTGCTGATTGTGCTGGCGCAGCGCACGTTGACGTTTGTGCAGTTCAATCGTTCGGTCAGCGGGGCGATCCGGGCGACCGTGATGATCGTCACAATCGTTGCCTGTTCGGCAATCTTTTCGAATTATCTGGCCTTCACGCGCATCACCCACAGCCTGCTGGAATTTGTGTCGACGACGGACATGCCGCGCGAGGTCATCATGGGTATCATCATTCTGGCACTGCTGGTGATGGGTATGTTCATGGATCAGCTTGCCATTCTGTCGCTGGCGATGCCTTTGGCGTTCCCGACTGCAATGGCGCTGGATTACGACCCTGTCTGGTTTGGGATCGTCGTGACCAAGACAGTCGAGATCGGCCTGCTGACGCCGCCGCTTGGGTTAAACGCCTATGTCGCGGCGGCGCAGACCAAGGTTCCGCTTGGAACGATTTTCCGCGGGATTCTGCCCTTTCTGGGGATGGAGGTGATTGTCCTCATTCTGTTGGTGTCGTTCCCGCAAATCACCCTGTTGTTGCCGGATCTCATGACACGCTGAAGTATGAGAAAACAAATACTGGCCAAACTGGCACAGGGTGTAATGTGCGGTACGGGCAGGAACGGAGAAGAAAGTTAAATGACGATTTTGCAAAGCACTCTTTCGACGACTTCGGCAGAGTTCACCGAGAATGCAGCCGCGATGGAGACGCAATACGCCAAGATTGCGAACGAAGCGGCGCGGATCGTTGCGGGCGGGTCCGAGTCTTCACGCCAACGCCATGTCGCGCGGGGAAAACTGTTGCCGCGTGACCGGATCGCCGGGCTGCTGGACCCCGGATCGCCGTTTCTTGAGGTGGGTCTGTTCGCCGCGTCCGGGTTATATAATGACGAGGTGCCATCGGCTGGTGCCATCGCCGGGATTGGTCGGGTCGAGGGGCGCGATTGCATGATCCTGTGCAACGATGCGACCGTCAAAGGTGGCACCTATTTTCCGATGACAGTGAAAAAGCATCTGCGCGCGCAAGAGATCGCCGAAGAAAACAATCTGCCCTGCATCTACCTGGTCGATTCCGGTGGTGCCAACCTGAACAACCAGGACGAAGTGTTCCCCGACCGTGACCACTTTGGCCGCATTTTCTATAATCAGGCGCGGATGTCAGCCAAGGGCATCGCACAGATCGCTGTTGTTATGGGGTCCTGCACGGCGGGTGGCGCCTACGTGCCAGCGATGAGCGACCAGACCATCATCGTGCGCGAACAGGGCACCATCTTTCTGGCCGGGCCGCCACTGGTCAAGGTGGCGACGGGTGAAGTGATCGACGCTGAAACGCTGGGGGGCGGTGACACCCATACGCGGCTGTCCGGCGTGGCGGATTACCTTGCGGATGATGATCGACATGCGCTGGCCATCGCCCGCGAAATTGTCAGCCATCTTGGCCCGGTCACACGCCCGCATATCGAGTTTAAGGATGCCGCTGCCCCGCTCTATCCGCCCGAGGACGTCATGGGCGTGGTGCCCGCCAACGACAAAACCCCCTATGACGCGCGTGAGATTATTGCCCGGCTTGTCGATGGTTCGGATTTTGCCGAATTCAAGCCGCGCTACGGCACCACGCTGATCACGGGTTTTGCCCATATCGACGGTGTGCCGGTCGGGATCATCGCCAACAACGGCGTGCTGTTTTCCGAAAGCTCGACCAAGGGGGCGCATTTCATCGAACTGTGTTGTCAGCGCAAGATCCCGCTGTTGTTCCTGCAAAACATCACTGGTTTCATGGTCGGTTCCAAATACGAGGCCGGGGGCATCGCCAAGGATGGGGCCAAGCTGGTGACTGCGGTGTCGACCGCGTCGGTGCCCAAAGTGACTGTGATCATCGGTGGCTCGTATGGTGCTGGCAACTATGGCATGTGCGGACGCGCGTTTGGCCCGCGGTTCGTGTGGATGTGGCCGAATGCGCGGATCTCCGTCATGGGCGGTGCGCAGGCGTCAGGCGTCCTCGCTGATGTGCGCCGCGCCGCGATCGAGGCCAAGGGCGGCACCTGGTCAACCGAGGAAGAGGCGGCATTCAAACAGCCGACGATCGACATGTTCGAACGTCAGTCACAGCCGCTATACGCCTCGGCAAGGCTGTGGGATGACGGGATCATCGACCCGCGAAAAACCCGCGAAGTTGTCTCGTTATCTTTTCGGGCCGCGCTGAACGCACCGATTGAAGACACGAAATTTGGCCTGTTCAGGATGTGATGATGAAAAAGCCCTTTTCAAAGATACTGATTGCCAACCGGGGTGAAATTGCCTGCCGCGTCATCCGAACTGCCCGGCGCATGGGGGTGGCCACGGTTGCGGTTTATTCCGATGCGGATGCCGCCGCCATGCATGTCGCATTGGCGGACGAGGCGGTGCATATCGGTGCATCCCCCGCCTCCGAAAGCTACCTGGTCGGCCAGCGCATCATAGATGCGGCCCTGCAAACCGGGGCAGAGGCAATCCATCCGGGCTATGGTTTCCTGTCGGAGAACCCGGACTTTGTCGACGCCGTGACCGCTGCGGGCCTAACGTTTGTCGGTCCCTCATCCGATGCGATCCGCGCGATGGGACTGAAAGATGCCGCTAAGGATCTGATGACCAAGGCTGGCGTGCCGGTTGTGCCCGGCTATCAGGGCGCAAATCAAGACGCGGATTTCCTAGCCGATCAGGCGGCGCAGATAGGCTACCCGGTTCTGATTAAGGCGCGCGCCGGCGGTGGCGGCAAAGGTATGCGCAAGGTCGACGACGCGGCTGCATTCCACGAGGCGCTGGCCTCGGCGCAGCGCGAAGGGCAGGCGTCGTTCGGTGATCCGCATGTGCTGGTGGAAAAGTTCATCACCTCGCCGCGTCATATCGAAGTGCAGGTGTTTGGCGACAACCACGGCGGCGCGGTACATCTGTTTGAACGCGACTGCTCGCTCCAGCGGCGTCACCAGAAGGTCATCGAAGAGGCACCCGCCCCCGGCATGACTGACGCTGTGCGCGATGCCATGACCGGTGCCGCAGTCGCTGCCGCCCGCGCAATCAGTTATAGCGGCGCGGGCACAATCGAATTCATCGTCGACGGTTCTGGCCCGCTGCGCGGAGACAGGTTTTGGTTCATGGAAATGAACACCAGACTGCAAGTCGAACACCCCGTGACCGAGGCGATAACCGGCGTTGATCTGGTCGAATGGCAGCTGCTGGTTGCCGCGGGTGCGCAGTTGCCACTGACCCAGGACGATCTGCACATCAACGGCCACGCATTCGAGGCGCGCCTGTACGCTGAGGATCCGACCAAGGGATTCCTGCCGGCGACGGGCAAATTGGAACATCTGTCGTTCAGCCCTATGGCGCGCAATGATTCCGGCGTGCGCAGCGGTGACAGTATCAGCCCGTTTTATGACCCGATGATTGCCAAGGTCATCACCCACGCCGCCACACGTGCGGACGCGCTGGACGGATTGTTGGCGGCTTTGGCGCAAACTCACGTTGTCGGCACCGCCACAAATGCCGAGTTTCTGGCGGCATTGGCCCGGCACGACGGGTTCGTAAACGAAACCTTTGATACCGGGGTCATCGAACGCGATCTGACGGCACTGACAACAGGCGAGCCGCTGAGCGAGGTGCATATTGCCTTTGCCGCCATCGCTGCGTTGAACCTTGATCCAGCCGCGCGCGGTTTTGGCTTTCGCCTGTGGTCCCCGGCGCAACATAGCCTGCGGCTCATCTACGATAGTGAGCTGATCGAGCGCCAGTTAACCCTGCACGAGACCGGAACCATCGTCATATCCGGCGCAGAGACAGAGCCACTGAGCCTGCAAAACCTGACCGTGGACGGCGCAACCATGACAGCCCGCATTGGCGTGACCAATGCGCAGGTTGCGGCGCAGGTGCATTTGGCCCGTCGCAATGCCGAATTGCTGATTTCGGTGCTTTGCGGCGGTGTGGTGCGTGATCTGACACGTCCTGACCCGCGGTCGGGGCGCGTCACCACCGCCGATCTGGGGGATGTTGTCGTAGCCCCCATGACCGGCACGATTGTCGGCCTGAATGTCGCCGTCGGGGATCAGGTGCAAGAGGGTGCAAAACTGGGTGTGATGGAGGCGATGAAGATGGAAACCACGATGCTGGCCCCGCGCGCCGGGACGGTGTCAGAGGTCAGTTGCGCTGTCGGCGATGCAGTCGAAGGCGGTTCTGTTCTGATCCGGTTCGAAGAATTGGCCGCAGAGTGAGGGTGACGCGATGACGGATCATGTCCGAGTCTACGAAGTGGGTCCGCGCGACGGTTTGCAAAACGAAAAGGCGTTGATCCCGACCAAAGATAAGATCGCGCTGATCAACCTGCTGTCGCGGGCAGGGTTTGAAAAGATCGAAGCGACCAGTTTTGTGTCCCCGAAATGGGTACCACAATTGGCGGATGCTGCCGAAGTCATGGCGGGCATTGATCGACGTGACGGCACGGATTATTCCGTGCTGACGCCGAACCTGAGAGGGTTCGAGGCTGCCTTGGCCTCGGGCGCAAACGAGGTCGCAGTCTTTGCCTCAGCCTCTGAGGCGTTCAGTCAAAAGAACATCAATTGTTCGATCACCGAAAGCCTGCAAAGGTTTGCGCCGGTGATGGAGGCCGCGCATCAGGCCGGACTACGGGTACGGGGTTATGTCTCCTGTGCCGTGGACTGCCCGTATTCCGGCATGGTCGATCCCGCAGCTGTCGCCCGTGTCGCAGGCGCCCTATCGGACATGGGCTGCTACGAGATCGTGCCAAGCGACACCATCGGTAGGGCAACGCCCGAAGCGGTTCAACGGATGCTTGCGGTGGTGCTGGCGGATATCCCCGCGGCGCGTTTGGCGTGCCATTTTCATGACACCGGCGGGCAGGCACTGGCCAATGTCGCGGTCGCGGTCGACCTGGGGGTACGCACGTTCGACAGCGCGGTAGGAGGCCTTGGCGGCTGTCCTTATGCACCGGGGGCCAAGGGGAACCTGTCGACAACCGCGCTTGTCACCATGTTAGAACAGCGCGGGTTTCACACAGGGATTGATCAAGTTCTGCTGGCCAAGGCCGAGGCTCTGGTGGCCTCCCTTGCCCCTCAAAACACAACCACGGGGCCGCAACATGACGTTTGAAAAGATCGGTTTGGTCACAGATGCACGGGGCGTTGCTGCGGTCACGTTGAAACGTCCCGAGAAACATAATGCTATGAATGCGCAGATGATCGCCGAACTGAGCGACGTCGCCCGCGCGCTGGCCAGTGACCCTGCAGTGCGCGCGGTGGTTCTGTCCGGTGAGGGCCGCAGTTTCTGCGCCGGTGGCGATCTGGGCTGGATGCAGGAACAGGCGCAAAAGGATCGCGCCGGTAAAATGCAGGAGGCCGGATCGCTCGCCACGATGCTGGGGCTGTGGAATGTCATGCCCAAGCCGGTGATTGGGCGCGTCCACGGTGCGGCTTATGGTGGTGGGATCGGGCTGATCGCGGTTTGCGACATCGTCATTGCCGAAGAGAACACCCGCTTTGCCTTGACCGAAACGCGGCTGGGGCTGATCCCGGCCACCATTGGTCCCTTTGTCGTCAGTCGCATGGGAGAAGCGTTTGCCCGGCAGGTGTTCTTCACCGCCAAACCGTTTGATGCGGCGTTCCTGATCCGCGCGGGACTTGTTGCTCGGTCTTGCGCTGCGACTGATCTTGATGCCGCCGTCGAAGACGAAATCGCGGCAATTCTCAATTGCGCCCCCGGTGCTGTGGCTGCCGCCAAAGCATTGTGCCGTGCGCTGGCCGGAGCGAACCCGGCAGATTCTGCGGAACTGACCGCAAATGCGCTGGCGGACTGCTGGGAAACGGCGGAAACGCAGGAAGGCATCGCCGCCTTCTTTGCCAAAGAGACACCGTCCTGGCGTCAGTCGAGTTGAGAATGACCGTCAAGTACGCGATATAGACTTGATACTCTGCGTCGGGTCCTGAACCGACCATATGTTCGGATATCCATGGGTTTGAATAATCCGTATGCGGGAAAACCCACTGAATAACTTTTTGAGGAATTGGGGAATCAAAAGATTCTAACGCGCCACAGTTTGTCAGAAACGCAGTGCAAAAAACCTCGCATGAAACCCGAAGTTATTGAGATCAATACGATTGCCCGCGTCGCGGCGCTGATTGACGGTGACAATGTCAGTCCGGCATATGCCGACCGAATTATGGTCAGGGCCAACACACTGGGTCGCGTCGATATCGCGCGGGTCTACATGAATGCCAATCGCAATTCGGATTGGTTGTCTGCGCCTGGCTTTCGCCTGGTCCATTCGGGTACCGGCAAAAACGCAACCGACGTGCTGCTGTGCATTGGTACGATGGAATTGGCGCTTGTCGTCGGGATAGACAAATTTATTCTGGCCGCATCTGATGGCGATTACAAGCATCTGGCGACGCGGTTGCGTGAACGCGGTCATCACGTTCTGGGGATGGGTGAATCCAAAACCCCGGAACCCTTTCGTGCTGCCTGCTCCGCCTTTCGGGATATCGAGTCGCGTTCGAGTCGCGTTCGGATCGCGACGAACTTGACCGTGAGATTTGCAACATGATCGCCACTCACAGTCAGAAGGGCCAAGGCATGCGCATTTCGGACCTTGGGCAAAAGATGCATGTTACCTTTGGTAAGAGGTTCACCCAATACATCGGCCAGAGATGGCGTAGCTATCTTGAGGCGTCACCAGATCTTTACCATCTTGATCCCAAAAGCCCCGATGCAATGGTCCGTTTTGTACCTCAGGAACGCATTCGCCTGACAACGCCACGATAGCGGCGGCAACTATCCAGTTGGGCCAGTCTCGTCAGGCATTGTTGCACGACTCTGAATTTAGGGGGCACTTGGGGATTCCATGCGGTTTGCCAGGTTGCATGAGCAAGCCGACACCCGCCCACCGTCATAGGGCGATCATCGTCCGGCACGACACCGCGAACATCCCCATCTGCAAGAATGGGCGACCGCGCAAAGTGTGCCGCCCGGCAGCTAGCACCCGTACCGACCCCCTGCGCGCCACCCGGTACGACGGCTGAGTATTATAGGCGCACTGATCAAACGCTTCCTGGATCTCGGAACGGCCAAGGTCGTTCCTGTTGCCTGATAACGGCGGGGAACGGGGCTGTCGTGTCCCAAGCGTGAGCTACGCAATAACGCCAAACGGATGTGAAAATGTCGATTAACTGTATGCTGAATCTCGTTAACCCGAGTGGCTTCTGGCTGCCTCGTGTACGAGCCTGGACCATCCTGACGCTTGGATAAAGTTAACGTATTGGCGTTATTGTGGATGACGCAGAAACAATGCGGCCCCGCGCGGTGCGGCCAGGGCCCACTCCATCTGTGCGTCGGTTTCTATGGCGCAGGGGCGCACGGTACGCAGCCGCTCCAGCGCCTCGTCGGCGGCTTCGCCTGCTTCGATCATCAGCCGCAGCGCCACCATACCCGAACGACCACAGCCGCCCCGGCAATGCACCAGCACCCGGCCGCGCCCGGCAAGCGCTTGCAGGGCTTGACCACTGATGCCAGTCCATTTGTCGGCAAACCCGGCATCCGGCGCGCCAAAATCTGCGATTGGAAGGTGCGCCCAGCGGGTTCCCTGATCCTGTAGCTGCGCGCCAAGGTTTTGCGCGCCGCCCGCCAGCATTTCGACATCTGTCGTCAATGAGATGACCAGCGCGGGGGCCCAGCCGTGGATATGCTCCAGGTCGCCGGCGTAATCGCCATCGCTGCCCGGAAGCGGCGCAATCGCCAGAATGCCCCCCGCCACGGGCAGGGCGTGGATCACCGTCATCGGGCTACAGGCTCCTTGCGCCGAAGGTATCGCAATCGCGTATCTGTCCGCTCTGATACCCCCGCGCGAACCAGTCCGACCGCTGTTTGCTGGTGCCATGCGTAAATGTATGCGGCTGGGGTACTCGTCCGGCCCGCTTTTGCAGGTAATCGTCGCCGATTCTTCTGGCGGCGTTCAGCGCCTCGTCGATGTCACCGGGGTCCAGCAGCCCGTCGACTTCGCGCGCCCAGACGCCGGACAGGCAGTCCGCCTGCAATTCCAGCCGCACGGTCAGTGCATTGGCCTGCGTGTCTGAGGCCGCCTGCCGATGTTCGTTGACCTGACCCAGAATACCAAGTTCGTTCTGCACATGATGGGCCACCTCATGCGCGATGACATAGGCGGCAGCAAAGTCCCCCCGGGCGCCCAATTCCTGTTCAAGTGTGGCAAAGAATTCGGTGTCCAGATAGGCTTTGGCATCCGCCGGGCAGTAGAATGGCCCGGTCGCGCCGCTTGCCCCACCACAGGGCGATTGTGTGACGCCGGAATAGAGTACAAGCACCGGCGGCGCGTATTCGACGCCCAGCTGCTCAGGAAAGACATTGCCCCAGACGGTTTCGGTGGTGGCCAGCACCCGCGACGCAAAGGCGGCGGCCTGTTCCTCCTGCGGGCTGAATTCGCGCGGGGCAGAGGACTGTTGCGGCGCAGCTTGTTCAAGCAGAGGGGTGACATCGATCCCGGTGAAATAGCCGATGGCCAGCACAACCAGCAATCCGACACCGCCGATTCCGGCCTTGGCCCCGCCGCCGCGCGATCTTCGCCGGTCCTCGACGTTGCCGCTGCGCTTGACACCTCTCAGCCGCATATTCTGCCCTCACTCTGCCCTGACTGGTCCGATGATACACATCCGCCCCGAGGGGTTAAGTGAAATCTGTTAACGTCTCTGGGGTCCCGGCACTGCGGGGGTGTGACAGCAGGACCCGACGGTGTCAGATCACCTCGATCACCGCTTTGTCGATGGCCAGCATATACCCTTTGCGCGCGATGTTCTTGACCAGCAATTCCGACACCAGTTGATTGCCCAGCCCGTCGCGCAGGCGCTTGATGCGGGTGGCACCTGCTGCTTCGTCGCAATCGGGTTCGGGGCGGCCCGAAATCACCGCTTCGATCTGCGCGCCGGTCAGCATTTCGTCATCCATCCGGGCCTCGGCCAGAACGGCAAGCGTTTCCATCATCGCTTTGGTCAGTTTAAAGCCCATGGTGTTCAGGTAGACGGTGTTTTCCTCGCGCGACAGAATCAGTGAACTGACCTGAATGCCCGCGCGTTCGATCTGGGCGATCCTGCGGTTCAGGGTGATCAGCATCACCAGAAACACCAGCGCCGCGACCATTAATGCCGTCGCGAAAATCAGAAGCACAAAGATCACCATGCGGTAACTGGCCAGCGTTTCGGCAAACGAGGTGCCGGATTGGGCGAGGATCTCAAGCAGTTTGATCTCGGCCTGGGCGGTCAGATCATTGTTTTCGATAAACAGCCGTTCGACCCGCGCGTTAAAGGCACCGGCGTCGGGCAGGGCCAGCAACAGCACACCTCCCGCCGCCAGCAGCAGCGCCACAATTGCGGCGATCCCGGCGGTGACGATGCGTGTGCCCGATCGACGGCTGTCGGCCACAAGTTCAGAAACGGAGGTAGTAGGATCCGGCACTGGCCTTCCTTTTGTCGAGTCCGGCCTCGTCAAAGGTTGAGACCACATTAAGTAATGTCCAGCCTTGCGCCGCAAGACGAGGGGCCAGCTCGGCCTTGGCGGATTTCGCCGAACAGTTGCCGGATATCTGCGCCACACCATAGTGCAGACGCAAGGGGCTGTCTTGCTTGGCCTTGTAGTCGGCGTAGCAGGCTGCGTGCGCCGCAGCGGGCAGCAGAAACGCGACAATGACAAGAGGGAAAAGGGAAATATGTCTCATACCGTCACGATGCGCCGACCCGGCGGGATATTCAATATCCGTGGGGGTTTGGCGCACCGTTATCCGATAACAAGGTGGCGATATTGCCTGACTTGGGGCGGTGGGGCGATGGTTGGTTACATGGTCCCAGCCATAGATCGGCACGGGACCGACACAATCCGACCGACCAAGAAACGCCTATAGGAGAGACCCAATGTCAGGTAAATTCATCGCAACCGTGCTGGCGACAGCATTGACCATCACAAGCTTTACCGCAGCACCCGTCCGCGCGGCCGAGACCAGGGACATTGCCGCAGTGCTGGGTGCGGCGGCGACGCTCTTTGTCATCGGGTCGGCGATCCAGAATGCCCGCCAGGATGACGAAAGGTCAAAGTCCAAGGTGATCGTGCGCGATCATGGGTACCAGGGGGGGCGCTATGACAATCGCGATCACCGCGACGACAATTGTCGCGGCAACGATCGTGGCGGCCATAACAACCGCTGCGACGATAACAACCGGGGCCGCCACGACGACAAAGGACACAAAGATGACCGGGGCCACAACAACAAGGGGAAGGGCGACGACAAAGGAAAGGGTAACGACAAAGGCAAGAGCTGGGACAAACGCCCGAGCTGGTCACGTCAACTCGCGCCGCTGCCGTCCTCTTGCCTGATTGATCAGCGTGGGCGGCAGAACAGCCGAGGCTCGGTGTTCGGGGCAAACTGTCTTGGCCGGAACTATTCTCAGGCGAACCGTCTGCCCAATGCCTGCCGCACCACGATTAGCACCCCCCGCGGTCGCAGTACCGCTTATAACGTATCTTGCCTCAAGAATCGCGGCTATCGGATCGCTCGGTATTGATTGCGTCCGCAGTGCAATGCCCTGACAGCGGGGGATCGCATTGCAGCGAGACCCGCGTGGGATCCATGACATCCCTTGCGGGTCTTGCTCTGATCTCTCTGCGCCACGGTTCAACGCCCTGCCGCTGGTCCGTGACGCCCGATACTCCTTGTGATCCGCGCACGGATCGGTTCTGACAGTGATATGACTGGACCGGATTTCTCTTTCGAAGAGCAACTGTATGCACAGGGCTCGGGCCTTGTGGCAGGGGTGGACGAGGTTGGGCGCGGGCCTCTGGCGGGTCCGGTTCTGGCTGCGGCGGTGATTCTAGATCCCGCGCAGATTCCGGCGGGACTAAACGATTCTAAAAAACTGAGCGCGCCGCGCCGACAGGCGCTGTCTGATGCGCTCTGGTCCTGTGCCCGGGTTGCGGTGGGTGAGGCCAGCGTCGAAGAGATCGACGACATCAACATCCTGCGCGCCAGTCATCTCGCGATGTGTCGCGCGATTGCCGGATTGGATGTCGTGCCGGACCATGTACTGGTCGATGGCAACTTGATTCCCCGCGATCTGGAGCTGCCCGCCACGGCGGTGATCAAAGGCGACGGACGGTCTTTGTCGATTGCGGCGGCCTCAATCGTCGCGAAAATTCGGCGTGATCGTATCATGTGGGATTTAGCGCAACACTGCCCCGGATATGGCTGGGAAACGAACATGGGATATCCGTCAAAAAGCCACATAATGGCGCTGACAAATCTTGGTGTGACCCCTCACCATAGACGTTCGTTCAAGCCAGTGCACAATATCTTGTATCAAGATAAAATCGTAAGTGACTGATTCAATAAAGAAATTGACCGCGAATCACGTTTGAATCATCCTGTACTCAACCAAATGAGCGCACAAAGCGCCGGGGACAGAGGCAGAGAATGACGACGATGACCAAGACAAAGGGCGCGACAGCGCTCCCCCTCAATACGATTCTGGATGGCGACTGCATCGAGGTGATGAACAGTCTGCCCGAGGCGTCGGTCGACCTGATCTTTGCCGATCCGCCTTACAACCTCCAACTCAAGGGCGACCTGCACCGGCCGGACAATTCGCGCGTCGATGCGGTGGATGACCATTGGGACCAGTTTTCGAGCTTTGCCGCCTATGACAGCTTCACCAAGGACTGGCTCAAGGCGGCGCGCCGGCTGCTGAAACCGGATGGGGCGATCTGGGTGATCGGCAGCTATCACAACATATTCCGCGTTGGCACGGCATTGCAGGATGCGGGCTACTGGATCCTGAATGATGTGGTCTGGCGCAAGGCCAACCCGATGCCAAACTTTCGCGGCAAACGGTTTACCAATGCGCATGAGACGATGATCTGGGCCTCCAAGGCTGAGGGCGGCAAATACACCTTTAATTACGAGGCACTGAAGGCGCTGAACGAAGGCATCCAGATGCGCAGCGACTGGGTTCTGCCGATCTGCAATGGCGGAGAGCGGATCAAGGATGCCAATGGCGACAAGGCGCATCCGACGCAAAAGCCGATGGGGCTGCTACATCGCGTGCTGGTTGGGTCGACCAATCCCGGCGATGTGGTGCTGGATCCGTTCTTTGGCACCGGAACCACGGGTGCCGTGGCCAAGATGCTGGGCCGCGATTGGATCGGGATTGAACGCGAGGCGGCGTATCGCGACGTGGCAACACGGCGGATTGCTGACGTGCGGCGCTTTGACAAGGCTGCGCTTGAGGTCAGCACCTCGAAACGCGCCGAACCGCGTGTGCCGTTTGGCCAGTTGGTTGAACGCGGGATGCTGCGCCCGGGAGAAGAGCTGTTTTCCATCGGTGATCGCCACAAGGCCAAAGTACGCGCCGATGGAACGCTGATCGGCAACGACGTAAAAGGGTCGATTCACCAGGTAGGTGCGCATCTTGAGGGCGCGCCCAGCTGCAACGGTTGGACCTATTGGCACTTCAAGCGAGACGGCAAAGTGGTGCCGATCGACGTACTGCGCCAGCAGATCCGGGCCGAGATGGTCGAGCGCCCGCACTAAGGTTTCACGAACAACCAGTCACCGCCGGCGCCCCGCCTCATGCTGGGGCGCTGACTTGCCCCGTCTGTTCGTCAGGCGGGGCCTTTTCGCGTTCTGACTGTCGTCTGCGGATCGGCGCGGGCCAGCAGACCTTTGACCGGGACAGGTTGACCCCGTCTTGTCTGCACGCGGTCATGCCAGCGCGTGCTATGATGGCCTTCACCCGCGACCGCTTGACGCCGGAGGGCGTTAAGGGTCAGGTGCGCGCAGATAATCCAAGGGGACAAAGATGGATCTGCGTGCGATTGCGATGGGGCTGGTCTTTGCGGCAATGTGGTCCTCGGCCTTTACATCGGCGCGGATTATCGTGGCCGCCGCCCCGCCGCTGCAGTCACTGGGTCTGCGGTTTCTGGTTTCGGGGCTGATCGCGGTGGCGATTGCCCGAGCGATGGGACAAAGCTGGCATTTGACCCGGCGCCAGTGGCGATCAGTCGTGGTGTTCGGGATTTGCCAGAACGCGCTTTATCTGGGTATGAATTTTATTGCGATGCAGACGGTCCAGGCGTCGTTGGCGGCAATCATCGCCTCGACCATGCCGCTGATGGTGGCGCTGGCGGGCTGGGTGATCTTTCGTGACCGGATGGGCGCGCTGGGCATCGTTGGGCTGCTTATCGGGGTGCTGGGCGTTGTGCTTATCATGGGCGCACGACTGCGCGGCGGAGTGGATCTGTACGGTTTGACACTGTGCATTCTGGGCGGTGTCTCGCTGGCGGCGGCGACACTTAGCATGCGGGGCGCGACGTCAGGTGGTGGAAATGTGATGATGATCGTCGGGTTGCAGATGCTTGTCGGGGCGGGGGCGCTGGTGGTGCCTGCACTGGCGTTCGAAAGCTTTGAGGTGCAGTGGTCCTGGTCGCTGATCATCGCATTCTGGTACACGACGCTGATCCCCGGTGTTGCCGCGACATTGATCTGGTTCCTGCTGGTCGAGCGCATCGGCGCGGTCAAGGCGGCAACGTTCCATTTCCTCAATCCGTTCTTCGGCGTCGCCATTGCCGCCGCGCTGCTGGGCGAGGCGTTGGGGATCTGGGATGTGATCGGCGTTGTGGTGATCGCGCTGGGAATCCTGGCGGTACAACTGTCGCGTCAGCGCGCCGCCTGACGCTGACGGTCACCGCGTGTTGTAGCAAGCCCGAGGTTTAACCGATCTGACCGCGCGTTGTTCCCACTTCGCCACCCACTTGGGCGCGGTGCAACAGAATGTGGTCGAGCAGGACACATGCCATCATCGCCTCGCCCACGGGGACCGCGCGGATGCCGACGCAGGGGTCGTGGCGGCCTTTTGTGATGATCTCGGCTGGTTGACCGGACCGAGTGATTGTCTGGCGCGGTTTCAGGATCGACGAGGTGGGTTTGACCGCAAAGCGCACGACGATGTCCTGCCCGGTCGAGATGCCGCCAAGGATGCCACCGGCGTGGTTCGAGCTGTAGACCGGCTTGCCGTCATTCCCGAGAAAGATTTCATCAGCGTTTTCTTCACCTGTCAGCATCGCGGCGGCCATGCCTTCGCCGATTTCGACGCCTTTGACTGCGTTGATCGACATCATTGCGGCAGCAAGGTCGGTGTCGAGCTTGGCGTAGACCGGTGCGCCAAGGCCTGCGGGGGCGTGACGCGCGGTGACTTCGATGATCGCACCGACAGAGTTGCCGGATTTGCGCAGATCATCGAGATAGGTGGCCCAGGTCTCGGCGGTCTTGGCTGACGGCACCCAGAACGGGTTCTGGTCGATCTGGGTCATATCGCGGTCGCCGATGATGCCGTGTGGGCCCATCTGCGTCATGTATCCGTGGATTTCCAGCGTCGGGACAAGGGTTGCAAGGGCGGCGCGGGCGATACCGCCGGCGGCCACACGGGCGGCGGTTTCACGCGCCGACGACCGGCCACCACCGCGCGGATCGCGGATGCCGTATTTCTGCCAATAGGTGATGTCGGCGTGTCCGGGCCGGAACTTTTCGGCGATATCACCGTAATCCTTGGATCGTTGATCAGTGTTTTCGATCATCAGCTGGATCGGGGTGCCGGTGGTCTGTCCTTCATAGGTGCCTGACAGAATGCGGACCTGATCGGGTTCGCGCCGTTGGGTGGTATATTTGCTGGTGCCGGGTTTGCGCAGGTCAAGCCAGTGCTGCAGCGCCTCTTCGGACACGGCCACCCCTGGCGGGCAGCCGTCAACCGTCGCGCCAAGCGCGGGGCCGTGGCTTTCGCCCCAGGTGGTGACGCGGAAAAGGTGGCCGAAGGTGTTAAGGCTCATGTCAGCAAGGTCCCGGTGTTTGTTCCTGTCCTAGGACAGCGGCGGGGCGGTCTCAAGCGGTTTTGCGGTTTCGTCCTATTGCGCCGGGGCGGCCACCTCAGGCAACAGTCGCGCCTGACCAAGACGGGGATGCAAGCTGGCCGCGATGCCGAATGCGATGCCAAGGGCGGCACCCGTTGCGGCAAAAATGCCCCAGACCGGGGCGGCCAGCAGCACCAGCCACGCTGCACCGGGCGTGAGGATGCCCGACACATCGCGATAACTGGCGTAGACCGCCGACATTTCCGTGCGCTCAGAGGGTTTGACCGCCATGAGAAAGGGCAATCCCGCGCTGACGTCCAGAAGAATCAAAAAGACCGAACCGCAGTACAACATTGCAACTGCGGCCCATGGCCAGGGTGACAGCAGCGACGCCGCAACAAAGGCCATAGCTGTGGCGGCAAAGCCGACCCGTACCGTGTGCCGAACCGAGGTGGCGCGCATGTAACGCAGCATCAGCGGGGTGATAAACAGCGTGGCGTTGGTTGTCGACAGCATCACACCGCCAATGGTCTCGGGCAACCCGGCCCCCAGCGCATAGATCGGCAGATAAACCACATAGGCCCACCAGCCGCAGGATCGGATCACCGCAAAGAGCCAGCCCGCCACCAGTCGCGGCTGGACAAAAAACCGTCCAAGAAAGGTCAGCGGGTTGGTCGCCGGGCGGCGTGCCCGTGTGATCAGGCGACCGTTGCCCAGCCGCATGTACAGAAAGGTCACAAGCATTGCGGCTGACGCGGTTCCAGCTATGGCAAAAGGGGCCTGCGGTGCCAGCGCCATCAGGGTGACGCCCGCAGCCGGGCCAACCGTCCAGCCCAGGGCAGAATAAAACAGCCGCAGTGTTTCGCACCGACCCAATTCGATCTTGTCGATGTAATCGAGGACGTAGGCGTTGAAACAGACAAAGGTGACGACCGTGGACAAGGTCGTGCAGGCCAGACCGGCGATCAGCGCGCTCGGGTGGCCGGAGGCGGCCAGCGCTGATCCGATGACAAACAGCGCGGCACCAAGGCTGTAGATCCAGCGGCGCGGCACAACGCGGTTGATCCAAGGCACCAGTAGACCCGCACTGAGCGAGGCAAGACCCACAAGAAAGTAGATTTGCGACACAAGCGCGGCATCCTGGAGCGCATTATAGAGCGCGACCGGAAAGACCGAAATCAGCATGCCGCGCGCCACCGCCTCGCATGCGGCCAGGATGGCAAAACCCTGGACCGAGGGGGCAGGCGCATGGCGCAACCATTCGGGAATGCGGCGTTCAAACATATCGGCTCTTTCCGGTTTTGCTTAGGGAATAGGCAGGGCCGAAAGTCGCGTCTGGGCTGACTGCGACGTTTCTGTCGGAAACTGACAGTGGGATAACTGATGCGCCAGTCGGGACACGGGGTCGCCTGTCCTATCAATCACAAGTGTAGCATAGCAAAAGGCCCCGCCGGTTGGGGCGGGGCCTTGGATGAAGATCGCATTAAAAAGGGAGGTGGTGAGCCGACGGCTCAGGCGACCTTTTTGTTTTTGACACCTGCCCAGATACGCTTGTTCGTCAGGTACAGCAGCACCGACAGCACCGTCAGGAACAACACACCGGCAAAACCGGCCTGTTTGCGGGCCATCATCTTGGGCTCTGCGGTCCACATCAGGAACGCGGCGACATCCATTGCCTCATGGTGCAGATCGGTCGAATGCCCGTCGGCATATTCTACATCATCACCCAGCAGCGGCGGCGGCATTGAGATCCAGCCCCCCGGGAAGGCGTGATTTTCGTAGAACACAGAACCAGCCTGCTCTTTGGTCTCACCGGTATACCCGTTGAGTAGCGAAGCAATGTATTCCGGTCCGCCGATCCCCTTAAGTAGCTGGTTGATACCGGTGCCGTAGGGGCCGTGAAAACCCGCGCGGCTTTTGGCCATCAGCGACAGGTCCGGCGCGTTCGCAGCGGTGTTGTGCGGGAAATTGTCGGCCGGCTTGGCGGCGCGGAAATCGTCCAGCTCGGCGTCGAACACCTGGATATTCTGATCCGCATAGGCGCGAACCTGATCTTCGGGAATGCCCGGACCGTCTTCGGCAGACAGGGTCCGCAGCGGGACATACCGTAGCCCGTGGCAGGCCGCGCAAACCTCGGTATAGATTTGCAGGCCGCGCTGCAGCTGTGCCTGATCATAGCTGCCAAAGGGGCCCTCAAACGAGAAGGCAAAATCCTCGACATGGGCCTCGTCGCCGGCGGCAAATGCGCCACCGGACATCAGGGCCAGGGCCAGAGGGGCCGCGAGAGCGAGTTTCTTGAACATGGGTTCAGATCCTTCTTGTCTTACTCGGCCGGAGTGGAGGCGGTGGCTCCACCTTCGGCGTCGGAGGATTTGCCGTACTGGCTGGCAAAGTCATCCTCGATGGTGGCGGGCTGAGCTGTCGGTTTTTCGATTACACCCAGCAGCGGCAGGATGATCAGGAAATAGCCGAACCAGTAGGCCGCAGCGATCAGCGAGATCGACTTATATGGCTCTTCCGCCGGCATGGCGCCGACCCACATCAGGACAATGAAGTCCACCACCAGCAGCGCGAACCACCATTTGAACATCGGGCGATACCGGCCCGAACGCACCGAAGACGTGTCTAGCCAGGGGGCCAGCGCCATCACGGCGATTGCGCCGAACATCGCCAGAACTCCAAAGAATTTGGCGTCAACGATACCCGCAGTCACGAAGGATGCGATCTGAACCACCCAGACGTCAGCGGTAAAGGCGCGCAGGATGGCGTAGAACGGCAGGAAGTACCATTCCGGCACGATATGCGCTGGCGTCGCCAGCGGATTCGCCTCGATATAGTTGTCGGGGTGGCCAAGGAAGTTCGGCATGAAGCCGACGATGGCAAAGTAGATTGTCAGGATAACTGCCAGCGCGAAAAGGTCTTTCATCACGAAGTAGGGCCAGAACGGCAGGGTGTCTTTCTCGGCCTCGGCCTTGGATCCGCGACGCACCTCAACACCCGTGGGGTTGTTGTTGCCCGTCGTGTGGAAGGCCCAGATATGCACGATCACCAGACCCGCAATCACAAACGGGAACAGATAGTGCAGCGAGAAAAAGCGCGTCAGCGTGGCATTGTCCACCGCCGGTCCACCCAGCAGCCAGGTCTGGATTGGCTCACCGATCAGCGGGATCGCACCAAAGAGGCCGGTGATGACCGTGGCACCCCAGAACGACATCTGACCCCAGGGCAGAACATAGCCCATAAAGGCAGTGCCCATCATCAGCAGGTAGATCAGGATACCGATGATCCATGTGATCTCGCGCGGTTCCTTGTACGAACCATAGTAAAGACCGCGGAACAGGTGGGCGTAGACCGCGACAAAGAACAGCGATGCGCCGTTGGCGTGCATGTAGCGCAGGGCCCAGCCGCCGTTCACATCGCGCATGATGTGCTCAACACTGGCAAAGGCCAGATCGGCGTCAGGCGTGTAATGCATCACCAGGGTGATGCCGGTGGCGATTTGCAACACCAGCGTAAAGGTCAGCACGATGCCCCAGATCCACATCCAGTTCAGGTTCTTGGGTGTGGGGATCATGATCGTGTCATAAAGTACGCCGAGAACGGGCAGGCGGCTGTGAAGCCACTTCTCGGGCCCGGATTTCGGTTCGTAATGGTCGTGAGGAATTCCAGCCATCTCTCTCTCCCTTATCCGAGAACGATTGTTGTTTCGCCGTCAAAGGCAGCGGGGGGAACGTGCAGGTTTTGTGGGGCCGGTCCCTGGCGGATACGCCCGGCGGTGTCGTAGTGCGACCCGTGGCAGGGGCAGAACCAGCCATCATAGTCGCCGGCACCGTCACCCAGCGGCACACAGCCCAAGTGGGTGCAGACCCCCATCATCACCAGCCATTTTTCCTGACCGTCCATAGCGCGGTTCGCATCCGTCGCATCGGCGCTGTCGGCGATATTGGCGTTGCGCGCGTTGGTGTCGATCAGATCGGACAGCGGCACAGCCTTGCCTTCTTCAATCTCGGTTTCGGTGCGGTGACGGATGAATACCGGTTTGCCCAGCCACTTGACCGTGAGCTGTGTGCCCTCGATGACGCCGCCGATATCGACACGGATCGACGACAGGGCGCGCACGTCGGCGGATGGGTTCATCTGGTTGACCAGAGGCCAGATGGCTGCACCGGCGGTGACGGCTCCGGCTCCGGCAGTCGCATAGTAGAGAAAGTCCCTGCGGGTGCCTGCGTGATCGTCTGCGTGTGACACGAGGTTTACTCCATTCCTGGGCGGCATTTCGCAGCCGAGTCAAAAAGATATGCCATGGGGATACCACAGCCTTACCGGCGGGTATTTAACTGGCTAGTGGGGGTGCGTCCAGAATCAAAACTGCGTGTTCGGCAAAAGGGCCGATGTGTCGCGGTTGCGAGACGCCCAAGGGGGCTATATGTGTGCGGTGGGATGACACGTAAGTACAGGTGAGACATGAGACACGGTTTGCAGGCCAAAGTTGTAGCGTTGGCTGTGATTTGTGGCTATTTGGCGGCTCCGGCCGTGGCGCAGGACATGGAAGTGTCTGTCTATACCGGCTGGCAAACAGCGCCGCATAGCCGTATTTCGGGCGATTATCCCGGTGGCGGCGATTATGACGCACTGATCGGCTGGGAAGGGCGCTCATTCGAGATGCCGCCCTATTACGGTGTGCGCGGCACCTGGTGGCGCAACGAGCGATTCGGTTTCGGCCTGGAATTCACCCATACCAAGGTTTACGCCCCGGACGATGAGCGCGCCGCGCTGGGATTCGACCGGCTTGAGCTGACCGACGGGTTAAATATCGTCACACTCAATGCGCTGCGGCGCTGGCCGGACCAATGGAAGGGTCTGACGCCCTATGTCGGCGGCGGTCTGGGCCTGGCGATTCCCCATGTGGATATCGAGACGGCCGCGGGCGACAAGACCTTTGGCTATCAGGTCACCGGCCCCGCCGTGCGGCTGATCGCCGGGGCGAGCTATGATCTGAACGAACGGTTTGCGGTGTTTGGGGAATATCAGTTTGTCTATTCCAGCAACGAGGCCGATCTTGACGGTGGCGGCTCGTTCAATTCTGATATCAAGACCAATGCGCTTAACTTTGGTCTGTCGCTGAAATTCTGAACTTTTAGCCGGTGACCGGCCCTGCGATGGGGCCGGCCGTGGTGGCCGCCTTCAGGCCGGGGGCTGCGTCGCAATCATCGACGGGCGCTGCGCGAATCCCTTGTGCCATGCGGCCAAAGCGTCGCGGCCTGCACGCCAGTCTCGTGCGCCGTGCCGGAAATCCAGATAGGACAGCGCGGCGGCGATGCCGATATGGCTGATGTCGAGTGGGCCGTGCAGATGGCTCATCCAGCGGGACCCAAGCGCGTCCAGAGCACGAGCCACTTTCGTCCATTGCGCTTCGATCCACTCGGGTGATTGCTGAGCCTCGGGTTTGAACCGCGCCTCGTAAACCATCAGCACAGCAGCATCCATGATGCCGTCCGCCGTGGCTTCGAGTGTGAGAACCTCCCAAATGCGGTTTTCGGGGTACAGACCGGCGCTGGCGCGGTGGTCCAGATAGCGGCAGATCACCCGGCTGTCATACAGCGTCGGGCCATCTTCGCGCGTCAGCGCCGGGATCTTGCCGACGGGGTTGGCGGTGACCAGCGTGGCGTCGGGGATCATCGGGGATGCCGCGACATCCACCAGTTCCACGTCACCAAGCTGGCCGGTTTCGTGCAGAGTGATCATGACCTTGCGGACAAATGGCGACGCGCCGGATTTGAGCAGTTTCATAGACAGTATTCCTTTGTCGTGCAGCGATGCGGGTGGTTCTGGCGGCAGAGTGCGACAGCGACAGGACAAAGGAAAGGGGGCACGGATAGTACCACAGCCTAGAGCTTTGGCGGTTCGCGCATCAGCGCCGCGAGGGTCGGCGTGTCGTTGCCCAGTCCGGCATTTTGCGCGCCGTCGGCGGCACTGTGGCGCGCCGCGTCGGGTTTGTTCTGACCCAGTTTCCAAGTGGCGGAAATATCGGCCACGTGCAGGCGAAACGGCAGGATCATCCGCATCAGGCGGCTCAGCGCCTCGGGCGTCATTTTGGACGTAGTCCAGGCGGGTTTCGGGGCAAGCCGCGCCTCGTACGCCGCCGACTGACGGTCAAGCATGTCGCGCATCGCGGTGTCGGGCAGCGGCTCCAATGTGCCGGTCAGCTGGATCGCGACATAATTCCATGTTGGCACCTGATCGTCCAACCCATACCAGTCCGGTGAAATGTAGCTGTCAGGCCCAGTCACCGCCAGCCGCGCCGGTTGCGGACCTTTGAGGCGGGCAATCGGGTTTGATCGAACCAGATGCAGATCCGCCTCGCGACCATCTTCGGACAAGAGGAATGGGATATGAGACAGCAGCGGCGCGCCCTGGGCACTGAGCGCCAGCATGCCAAAACCGCGCTGGCGCGCAACGGCGATATCTTTGGCGTGGTCGGCCGAATGAAAGACCGGATTGGGGTGCATCGGTTCAGCCCGCCTTGGGGTGGGTGGCGGCATAAACCTTCATCAGGTGCAGCGTGTCCACCGATGTATATGCTTGTGTTGTCGACAGCGACGCATGTCCCAGCAGTTCCTGAATTGCGCGCAGATCGCCCCCCGCCTCAAGCAGATGCGTGGCAAAGCTGTGGCGCATGGCATGTGGCGTTGCGGTTGCGGGCAGGCCAAGCTGCATTCGCGCCTGTTCCGTCACCTTCTGGATCAGCCGCGGGTTCAGCGCACCACCGCGCGCGCCGCGAAAGATCGGTGTGTCGGCCTCAACCGGCCAGGGACAGGCAGCAAGGTAGCGGCTGACAGCCGTGCGCGCGACCGGTAGCACCGGCACGACGCGTTCCTTGCCGCCCTTGCCGATGATGCGCATCGTCTCGGTCAGGGGCAAGTCGCGCCCGCGCATGCCCAATGCTTCGGAAATCCGCAGTCCGCAGCCATAAAGCAGAGTGATTACTGCGGTGTCACGCAGTCCGATCCAGTCGGTCTGCGACTGCAGTGCCACGGTGTCGATCATCGCGCGGGCGGCGTCTTCTGTCAGCGGGCGCGGCAGTTTCTTTTGAAATTTCGGCGACCGGGTGGTCAGCACGGCGGTTGGTTCAAACCCTTCGCGCGCGGCGAGCCAGCGGTAAAAGGTTTTCACCGCCGAAAGCTTGCGCGCCATTGATCGGGAACTGGCGCCGCCCCCGCGCAAATGTGCCATCCAGGCGCGCATGTCGGTAACCGAAAGGCGCGACAACGGGCCCAATCCTTGCGCGCCGCCGTGATGCATCGTCATGAAGGCAATAAAATCCAGCACATCGGTGCGATAGGCCGTCAGTGTGTTTTCGGCGGACCCCTTGAGGGCACGCGCAGAGGCAAGCCACCCCTCGAGCGCGTCGCGCGCCTGAGGTGAGATGGCGAGTGTCATGCCAGCCAGCGGCGCATCGCCCGTTCGAACACTCCGGCGAAAAATGTCAACAAATCAGTGCCTTGCTGCGGCGTAAACTGGTGCGGATCCTCTGCCCCCAGTACCAGAAGGCCCGGCAGACGACCAAGGCCAAAGTCGAGCCGCAGCAAAGCTTCGGATCGAATCTCGTCGGCTTTGTCGCCATAGATGCGGGCGTCGCCGTGCTGCACCTGGCGCAGTGTAACCTGACGCAGCGGTCCGTGGCGCGGGCTGTTGATATAGGTGTCGGTAAACCCGGTTTCGGCCACTGACAGCACGTCGCCAAGCCGCTGAACTGCCGGATCTTCGTATTTCTGCACGGTTTCCAGCACCAGACGAACCGAATCGACCCGCAGGATTTCGGCCACTTCGCTGCCAAGATTATGCAAGAACGGTTCGAATTCCACGGGATCAAGCATTCGCAGAATGGCGCGATGAATCTGATTGGTCCCCGCGAGATTTTCATAGGCTGCGGCAATGACCGACCGATGCGTGTCCTCAAGCCGGTCCAGCCGCGCTTCGAGGCGTTCCATCGCGATGCCGCGCAGGTCGACGATATTGCCGCCCATCGAACGTTCGTTGGCGGCGATCAGCGCCCGCATCAAATCCTGATCTTCCAGGATAACATCGGGACGCGAGATAATCGTGTCGCGCAGGGTGTCGTCCATCTGGGGTCTGCTGCTCATGCGTGCCTCTGCATTTTTCTTTTCGTCGACCGTATCAAAGGCCGTGCGGGTTTTCGCCTCTTTTTTAGGGCGCTTGCGATGCTCATGGCCGGGTGTGACCATTGTGTCAATCGGCTGTCGGGCCGGACCGTGCCGTTTGCCGACCTTGATTGCGCGTCCGGTCAGGCTATTTGGGTTTGACAGCAGCCATCCCAACTGGGGCTCTCTGGAGGGAATACATGCAATTTCGGGCAAAATGATGTAAGGAAAGTGTGATTTGAAAGACAGAGCCGCTGATATCGTCCACACGCGGGCATCCGCCTTTTGCGTCTCAAACTGACCTACTACTACCCAACCACCAGCCCGTGTCGGCAGCCCGTGCCGGTTTTCCATCAGAGCAACCGAACAGGCCGCAAGATGCAGCGTCACAGCCTTTGTCAGATCGTCGGGTCGATCCTGATTGGGATGGGCTCCGCCACATTGCCTGTTGCCGCTGAAATCGAGGCGTTACCGCCACTGGCCGATGAGATTGCCGCGCAATTTCCCGCAATCGGGCGGCTTGGACATGGGGGGTTTCGCACCCAGCAGGGGTGCACGGCAACGCTGATTGCGCCGAACCTGATTGTCACCGCAGCCCATTGCGTTGCTGAAACGGGGCACTCCGGGCGTGTGTTCGTTGCCGGCTGGTCGCGCGGAGACTATATCGCTGCACGCGATTCAAAACGCGAAATGCGCCATCCCGCGTATGCTTTGGACGGCACTCATCACCCGCGCAACGATGTGGCTTTGGTTGTGCTGGACAGTCCGATAGATGACGTCACTCCGATTCCGCTGGGTCGGGTCGAAGAGGGCGGTTTGCACGGAACAGAGGTCGCTCTGATCGGCTACCACCGCAAAACCCCTCATCTGCTGAGCGGTGATTTCAACTGCGCTGCGACACAATTTGCGGTTGGATTGGTGTATGTCGGGTGCCCGGTGATCAATGGCAATTCCGGGGGGCCAGTGCTGCGCGAAAACAAAGACGGCGCCTGGCAGGTCGTGGGGGTGGTGAGTTCTCAGCGCGGTGGTGGGGCAATTGCGGTGGAACTGCCAATCTGGCTGAGACGGGAAGTCGCGGCACATCTGCGACGTTAGCCGGACACATCCACGTTGGCATTCGCCACAGCCACTCAGGTCAGTAGCGGTGCAATATTGGCCAATGTGTGCATGTGCAATCGGGTCCGTCAATGGTTTCAGCAGCACCGTCGACCTGCCGACCCCATGGTCAAATGTCGAACACGTCGAACGCGAAAATCTGGAATATCGAGACGTCAAGCCGTCAATTATCCGCCATTTAACTGCTCGCCCGCTTCGAGGATGCGTCGCGGCGTGGATGTCAGGCGTTGGCAGCCGTCCTTGGTGATCGTAACCGTTTCGGACAGAGCGAGGCCGCGAGCGGTGGTGTATAGATGGAAAACCTGCCCTTCCTCGAATGTCCAGTCGGCGCCGGGATGCAAGCTTAGCGTTGTCTCAGACGAGCGGGGTGTCTTGGCATAGAGGCCAAGCTGATAGCCGGTAATGTTCGGATAGCTGTCGCGCAATCCCTCTGAGAGCATGGCATCGCGTAAGATCGCGTCGACATGTGCGGCCTCCGCTCCGGGGTGGATCGCGGCGAACTGGCGGTCTTGAAGGTCAGCCAAACGGGCCATTGTTGCGACTTGCGCGTCGCCCGGCGCTCCGATCGAGATCGACCGCATGAAGCGGGCAGAATAGTAGGACACGCGAGGCACAAGTTCGACATGCAGGATGTCGCCTTTGGCCAGCCGATCGTCGGCAAGGGTGGCATGAAGAAACCCCATGCCATGCCCGCTGTCATGCGCCCGGCGGGACACCGATATCGGTCCGACCCAGTAATCGTCTGCGCCATGGGTCAGGTAGTGCTGCGCCGCGATGGCAGCGGCATCCCGTGGGCGCATGCCTGGCGCAAGATCTGCAACGATCGCAGCCATTGCTGCATCGGCGATCTGTGCGGCAGCGGCAGTTTTCGCAATCTCTTGGGGTTCCAGCACCGCGCGGATTCGGTTGGATACCTGGTGAAGGTTCACGAACCGCGCATCCGGCAACAGGTCGGTTAGACGGTCGCGGGTGTAGGCGGTAAAGCCGTATGACGTGAAATCGGCACCGATCACAGTCGGAGAAAAGCGGCGCAGGACGTCCGCTACAACAGCGTGGGCATCGGCATCATCGGGGTATCCCATGACGTTGGGCACCCAGGTGGCGGCGCGGCAGGGCACCTCGTCAATCGCGCGCAGCACCCATACCGGATCGCTGTCTAGCGGCAGGATCACGCAGCGATAGAACGTTTCGGACACTGTATAGCCTGAAAGCCAGTGCAGCATTTCGCCATGATCGCACAGGAACACCTCGGCCCCTGCCGCGCGCATCTGGTTGCGCAGGGTTTCGACGCGGGCAGCAAAAAGCGCAGGAATAGTCATGCGTCTTCCAGCCCGCAGATTTCGGCGATGGTCAGGATATAGACTTTTACACAGTCGATGAACTGGGTCAGGCGCACGCGTTCGTCCGGCATGGTGTTGAACTCGCCACCCGGTCCGCAGACCACGCCCTCGATGCCCGCCGCAGCGAGGTGGGCGGCGTCGGTTCCATAAAAACACGAGGGCGCAATCGGCCCGGTTGGCTGGGGGGCGCCACGCACGGTTTCATACGCCTTGTTCACCGCTTGCACGATGGTCGCGTCGCGGGCCACTTCAAACGGGGGCATTTGCGGTTTGCCCTTGCGCTGATCATAGCTGCCAACCGTCCATTTCAGACCGGGATATTCCAGCTCCAACGCGCGCAGCAGGATGCGCATGTCGTCCATGACGCTTTCCACGGTTTGCGACGGGGCATAGCGGCAGGTGCCCAGGATCTTGGCGCGATCGGCCACTTGCGGCGGGCGCCATTCCTCGAAACCGTCGCCCAGTCCGGCGCGCAGCACACCGACATGACCGCGATTGACCTTGCGGTGATCGTCGGTTTTGGCGCCGGTGAAGGTCAGGTTGTTGATGCGCGGCACCAATGCGGCGGCGGCGGCCAATGCATCGCAGGCCTGTTCACGCTTGGACAGATGTCGGGTGCTGCCTGTCAGGTCGATCTGAAACGAAAACGCACCTGCGTGCAGCGTCATCGCAGCGATGTCGGTGGGTTCCGAGTTGACGAAGTAATCTGCGGTGACGCCCTGTTCCAGCATCCGAACCGTGCCGATCCCGCCTTGCAACTCTCCGACCACAAACGACAGGATCACGTCGCCTTTGGGCCGCAGCCCGGCCTTGAGGATGGTTTCCACAGCACACAAATAGGCCGCGTCGCCCGCCTTCATGTTCGAGACGCCGATGCCGTAAATAAACTCATTGTCCACGACGCCGCCCCAGGGATCGACGGTCCACCCGGTGGTCACCGGGTTGGTGTCGAGGTGGCCGTTGAACAGGATGCTTTTGCCGTTCGCTGTGCCCTTTAGCCGACCAATGGCATTGACCCGCTCGCCTTCGACCGGTTGCAATTCAGCGTCCAGCCCGATTTCGCGCAGGATATCGGCCATATGCGCGGCCAACGCCCGTTCGCCTTCGGTTTCAGAGTAGCTCTTGTGCTGCACCATGTCCTTGAGGCGCGCGATGCAGGCCTCTTGGTCGACGGATGCGATAAGGTCTTCGGGCGTCATTGCAGGGTCTCCAGTTCTTCGGAAAAACGCCAGATTGGCGGCATTGTGGCAAGCGTGCTGTCGTCGATGTGGCATAGAATTTCGTGATCCGGCGTGGGTCTGCGCCGGGGCGGTGGCTGGCTGTCGCAAATTGCGCCCAGATGGCGCGGACAGCGCGAGGCAAAGGGGCAGCCGGGCAAATCTTCGGTGCGTCGGGGCAGGTTACCGGTTAGACGAATGCGGCGGGTTTCGCTGTCGGGGTCAACGGAATGTGACGAAGACAGCAGCGCCTCGGTATAGGGGTGCCATGGCGCGGCATCCAGCGCGGCGACCTCGCCCAGTTCGACCATCTCGCCCAGGTACATCACCGCCACGCGGTCGGCGACGTGGCGCAGGATGCCCAGATCATGGGTGATGAACAGCAACGCTGCGCCACTTTCGGCCTGAATGTCCCGCAGCAATCGGGTGATCGCGGCCTGAACCGCGGCATCCAGCCCCGACGTGATCTCATCGCAGATGATGACATCGGGCCGGGCGGCGAGCGCGCGGGCAATGGCCACGCGCTGTTTTTCACCACCGGACAGCTGGTGAGGATACCGTTCGGCGTAATCTGCGGGCAGACGCACCCGTTCCAGCAGGCGCCCGACCTCGGCCGCGCGATCCTTTGGCGCCAGGTCCGTTCGAAACAGCTTGAGCGGTCGTTTCAGGATCGTGGCGATGGAATGGCGCGGATTGAGCGAACTGTCAGGGTTCTGAAAGATGGTCTGAACCCGCGCGCGCCATGCGGGGCTGTTTGGTTTGATTGGCTGATTGTCCAGCCGTGTGGCACCTTCATGGATCCGCAGGCCGGACAGCGCCCGGGCCAACGAAGATTTTCCGCACCCCGATTCGCCCACCAAGGCCAGAGTCTCGCCGCGCCGCACCCTGAAGGACACGTTGCTGACGGCGCGGACGCGCGGGCTGATTCTGCCCCGCAGGGTGTCGGTGAACCTTTGCTTGCCATAGCTGACGCTCAGCGCCTCAACATCGAGCAGGGCGATATCGCCACGCGGTGACGGTGGTGGTGTCGGCGCTTCAGGTGTGTGCAGAACCTCGCCTTGGGCGACGCGGGCACAGGCAACGCGGCGGTCGCAGGTATCGCTGAGACGGACCGGGGCAACGTCGCAGATGGCCGCGTCGTGATGCGGGCAAGAGCAGGAAAAGATGCAGGGCGGCATCTGTCCGCGCCGTGGTGCCGGCAGCGCGGCAGTACCAGCAAGACCGCGCCCCGTGCGCCCGTCTGAGGGGCGTGGCAGGCTTGCCATCAGCGCCTGAGTGTAGGGATGCTGTGGGTTGGCAAAGAGCGTCGAAACCTCGCCTTCTTCGACGATCCGCCCGCCATAGATCACCGCGACACGGTGGGCGATATCCGTCACGGTGCCCAGATCGTGACTGATGAACAGCGCAGAAACCCCGGTGCGGGCCTGCAGATCCCGGAACAGATCCAGCAGGGTGGCCGCCGTGGTGGCATCCAGCGCCGAGGTGGGTTCGTCGAACAAGATCAGTTCGGGTTCGCAGGCAAAGGCCAGAGCGAGCACGACACGCTGTTTTTCACCGCCCGACACCTCGTGCGGAAAACGATTTAGCATGGCCTGCGGATCTGGCAGGCCGACCATATCGATAAGCTCTAGCGCACGCTTGGTCGCGGCGTTGCCACGCAGCGTGGTGTGGCGTTCCAATGTCTCGATCAGGTGGTTGCCCAGCGTTTGCACCGGGTCCAGCGTGGTTGCGGCATTCTGAAACACCATGGCGATACGCCGCCCGCGCAGCTGTTCCAGGGCGGCCCCACCCAACGTGGTGATGTCCTGATCTCCCAGCAGGATCGCGCCATGTTCGGCGTGTACCACGCCAGGCAGGTCGCGGATGATCGCATTGGCCAGCGAGGATTTAGCCGAGCCACTTTCGCCGACAAGACCCAGAACCTCGCCCCGGCCGATGCGCAGCGAAATATCGTCCAGGATACGGACGGGACCAGACGGCGTGGTGTACCACAGGGCATAGTCGCGGATGGTCAGTGTGTCTGTCATGGTCATTCCGCGGTTTTGGGGTTGAGAACGTCGCGCAATCCGTCGCCCAGCAGGTTGAACCCGATGGCCACCAGCGCGATGGCGGCGCCGGGTGCAATGATGGGCCAAGGGCTGCGGAACAGGTGGTCACGCGCCTCGGCGATCATCAGGCCCCATTCCGGTGACGGGGGCTGTGCGCCAAGACCCAGGAATGACAAGGTTGCAAGCGTCATGATGGCAAAGGCCACGCGGATCGTCGATTCGACGATAACCGGGGCGATGGTATTGGGCAGAACCTCGGCCAGGACAATCCAGCCCAGCTTTTCGCCGCGGGCCTGTGCCGCCGCGACATAGTCCAGCACCCGGACCTGAAGCGTGACTGATCGGGCGATGCGCGCCATGCCGGGGGCAAAGGCGATACCGATCGCCAGCACCGCGTTCAATGCCGACGAGCCAAGAGCAGCAAGGATCATCAAAGCAAACAGCAGCGATGGGATCGCCATGATGGCGTCAATCACACGCATGATCACCTCGTCTGCCCACCCGCCAAGATACCCTGACAGCACACCGATGATGGCGCCAGATACAGTGCCGATCAGAGTGGCGAGGATGGCCAGCAGAACGGTAGACCGCGCACCGACTAGGATCCGCGAGAACAGATCGCGCCCGTACCAGTCAGTGCCGAACGGAAATTCGGCTGACGGCGCGGCAAAGCGCGCGCCAAAGTGGAACGTCTCGGGGTCATTCGGTGCGATGGTCGGACCCAGAATGGCCACGGTTAGTAGCAATGTGACAATCGCGGTGCCAAGCGCACCCTGCGGATTGCGGATGAGGGCGAAAAACGTCTTCATTCGAACTGAATCCTCTTGTCGAGCGCGGCATAGGCGAGGTCGGCCAGAAGATTGGCCAGCGCATAGGTCAGCGCCATGACAAGCGCACCGGCCTGCAACATCGGCAGATCCCTGTTCTGAATGGCAAGGATCAGCTGGCGACCGATGCCGGGAAAGGCAAACACCTCTTCGACCACGATGACGCCGCCGATCAGATACCCCACATCCAGCGCGATAACGGTGATTGCAGGCAGCATGGAGTTGCGCAGGGCATGGCGATACACCACCTGCCGCCGCGACAATCCGCGCAAACGGGCAGCGCGGACAAAATCGCTTTGCAAGGTGTCGACCATTTCGGACCGGACCATGCGGCTGATGTGCGCGATCAGAATAATGGCCAGTGTGATCACCGGCAGGGCGATGTGGTGCAGGGCATCCGCAAAGTCCTGCGAAAACGGCGTGTAGCCCGATGCCGGGAACAGCCCGACCGCCGGTCCGGCAAGCCAGGCAAGCAGCAATGTTGCAAGCACAAATTCGGGTAGCGAGACGCCAAGATAGCTGATCATAGACAACCCCAGATCGGGCCAGCGGCCCCGGCGGGTGCCTGCGATGACCCCCAGCGGAATGGCGATGACACAGACCAGCAGCAGCGACATCGCAGCTAGGATGGCCGAGCGACCAAAAGCTGCCATGACAGTCGGCCCCACCGGCTGACCTGTCCGCAGCGACGTGCCAAAATCGCCCTGCAGCACACCGCCCAGCCAGCGGGCGTACTGCACAAGGGCCGGATCGTTCAGCCCAAGTTGCGCATTCAGCGCGGCCAGCGCCGCGTCCGTGGCGTATTCGCCCAGGATCATCGTCGCGGCATTGGCGGGCAAAAGTTGTGTGACGCCGAAGATGATAAGCGAGACCAGCAACGCAGTCAGGGCCAGATAGGCGAGACGGCGCAAAAGGAAGGTGGCTGACATGGGGTCTCCTTGTCAGGCGGTGAGAGCGAAGATGTGCGAAGCGGCGGCAGGGAGGGGATCACCGCCGCTTCGGCTGTGACGGATCAGCGGGTGGGCGCGTCTGCGGCCAGTCCAACGGTATGTAGGGCATAATTCGCGCCGCGCGGGTTCTGCACGTAGTTTTCGACATAGTCAGCGCGCGCGCCAAGCAGATCAAAGAAGCACGGAACAAGCGCGGGAACCTCGTCACGCATCAGCTTTTGCGCCTGTGCATAAAGATCGGCGCGCGTGGATTCGTCTGTGGTCTGATCGGCCTCAAGGACAAGCGCGTCGAAGTCGGCATTGTTCCAGCGGGTTTCGTTCCAGCTGGCTTGCGAGGTGAACAGCAGGTTAAAGATGGTGCCCTCGGTCGGCTGCATGTTGTAAAAGCCGACGTAGAATTTGCCCTTTTTCCAGACCTGATCCAGATAGGTCGGATGATCCATCGTCTGCACCGCGATGTCAAAGCCGCCGGGTTGCGCCATTTCGCGCAGGACCACGGCCATCGCTGACCGGTAGCCCGGCTTGGTTGATGCAATCAGCTCGATTTCGATCCCGTCGGGATAGCCTGCTTCGGCCAGCAGCGCCTTGGCTTTTTCGGGATCGTAGCTCCTGAGCGGAGCCTCGGAATTATAGCGATAGGCCGAGTTGACCGGGGTGTCGTTTCCGGGGGTGCCATAGCCTTCGGCCACCAGTTCCACCATCGCCTCGCGGTCAACACAGTAGGACAGCGCCTCGCGGACCTTTGGGTTGTTGAATGGTTCGACGGTGCAATCCATCACAACGTCAAGGAACCGGCCGGACGGTGTGCGCAGGCCGGTCACGCCGTCACTTTCGGCGATGCGGGCATAGTCGGTCGGCTGGATCTCGGTCAGGATATCGACCTCGCCGGCCAGCAGTGCGGCGGCGCCGCCCGCGGCATCTGGAAATGTCTTGACCTCGACCCGATCAAGATAGGGCTGACCGTCGATGAAATAGTCGGGGTTCCTTTCGACAATCGCGACGTCATCCGGGCGATACTCTGCCAGACGGAACGGGCCAGAGCCAAGCGGGGTCTGCATCAGGCTGTCGAAATCGCCCTCGATGACTGAGGCCGGCAGCACCTTGGCGGTCGGGTAGGTCAACGCGACCGGCAGATCGGCATAGGGCGAGGATGTGCGGATGATCACGGCAAAGTCGCCATCCGCGACCACTTCGGCGATCGGGCCAAGGTTGCGGCTGCCGGGCGCGGCTGTTTCAGGATCAAGCAGCTTGGCAAAGGTCGCGACGACATCAGCCGAGGTCACCGGCGCGCCGTTTGAGAACACGGCGTTCTCGCGCAATACGAAATGCCACTCTGTGGCGTCGTCATTGGCGCTCCATTCCGTCGCAAGGTCAGGTTGGGCTGACATATCAGCCGCAAGCATGGTCAGGCCGGAATACAACAGCTCGCCCAGTAGGTATTCAGAATTCAGCCGGGACAGCATCGGGTTCAGGACCGACGGCGTGATGTTCAGCGCCAGGCGCAATGTGCCGCCGGGCTGAATGTTTTGCGCCTGTGCCATTTGCACGAGGCCAGGCATGGTAGCCAGAGTAACCCCGGCGGCACCGGCTTTCAAAAAGCCGCGGCGATTGAGATGAGATGTCATGGTAGGTTCCTTCTGCTGGTGTAGGCCCCGTCTTTGCGCGGGGTGGTGGGGTCAGGGAATATCGGCCAGAAAATATGCGATGGCGTCGGAAAGTTCGCACAGGTCCTGGACCGTGGTGAATTCGTCGGCGGCGTGCACGTTGCGATCTGGCCTCGAAAGCCCGCCCAGCAGCATGTGACGCAACCCGGCCTTTTGCACCCAACCAAAGTCTGACGAGGTGCCCGAGCCGTAGCGCGTGAAGGCGGACTCTGGCAGGTCAAAGGCGCGGGCGCGGGCGCGCGTCCACCGACCAGTGGCGGAGCCATCCGGGTCGGACACCGGCGGCAAGTGCCCAGTGACCTGCATTTGCCAGTCAAGCGCGGCGCTGGTGTCCAGTTGCGCGGCGATGGTGGCGCGGATTTCTTGCAGCACTGCAGCCTCGTCCTCTTCGGCGGTATAGCGGCGATTGATAGTGAACTGGCACGCTCCGGGAATGGCAGACCCCTTGTCGCCCGCATGGATTGCGGTGATGTTCAACCGGGCCCGTAGAGGCCCGTCCACCCAAGGAGGCGCGGGGAGGGCGGTTTCGCGCAGCTCCACCTCGTACTTGAGATCTTGGAGCGATAACATTACCGGCAAGGCGATCTCGGCGGCATTGACGCCGCGCTGCGGTTCGCCCGAATGGCTGGCAAGGCCAGTTATCGTGACGGTAATGTCATAGGATCCAACACACCCGGCCCAGATGCGCGGCTCGGCAGAGCCGTTGAGGTTAAGCAGCACGTCCGGCAGTCGGGTGGTTTCGGCCAAATGGCGAATGCCGGGATAGCGGCCACCCTCTTCGTCGGTGCAAAAGGCCAGCACCGGCCGGTAAACCATGTTGCCCGCGCCGCTGTGTGACAACCTGGTCAGCGCATCATGCACTGCGACGATTGTGCCCTTCATGTCGGCAGTGCCGCGGCCAAGCAGCTTGCCATTCCGGTTGGTCACAGTGAACGGCGGCACCGACCATCCGTCGCCCGCAGGTGCGGTATCGGTATGAAAATAGATAAGCGCCTCGGGGAGCCCCTTTGTACCGGGCAGATCGGGCGTGAGCAGCAGATTTATCCGCGCGCCGGACAGGCCGGGGCCGTGCCAAAGGTCGGTCGGTACTTCGACGCGTGTGGCGGTGCCGCCAAACGTGGCAAACTGAGTTTCGATCAGATCGGCGAAGGCACCATACCCGTCACCAGGCGGCATCGGTGTGGCGCAGGCGACCAATCGAGAGAGCGCCGCCATCATGCTCTGAACATCAGGAGCAGGGAGGTCATCGAACATTGTATCTGATTCTTGTTTTCTCATATCTATATAGAAATACAGATAGACGTCACAACGCAAGTGTGATTTCAGGTTAAATATCGGGCGAGTTGTGAACGGAGACCCCTATGACGGACAGAGAGACGCCTGCCGATGATCAAATAGACACTGACCAAATAGACGGTGACGGGCTGACAAATGACCTTGTGAGGGCGCCGTTGCATGAACAGGTCAAGGAACGCATCCTGCGCCGGATCATTCTGGGTACCTGGGGTGAGGGCCATGTGCTGCCGCCAGAGACCGAACTCGCCCGGCAATTTGGTGTGTCATATGGCACAATCCGCCGCGCTATGACGGATCTGACCCATCAGGGCGTGATCATGCGCCGTCGCAAGACCGGCACCGTCGTGACCGGACGGACGCCGAACCACACGATGTCGCAATTCTATCGCTACTATCGATTGCATTCCAATGATGGCGGGTTGGTGACGTCGGACACCCGGATGATTGATGTTTGCCACCGCGCTGCCACCCCTGCCGAGGTCGAGCGGCTGGAGCTGCGGCAAGGTGCGCCGGTCGCGTTTATGCGTCGCCAGCGCATGCATGACGGGCGGATCGTCATGGTGGATCGCGTGACTTTACCGCTCGCACATGCGCCAGATTTCCCGTCTCAGATCGAGGAGGTGCCGGCGCTGTTGTACAAATGGCTGCTAGAGAACCATGGCTTGCGCATCGCCGCAGTGCGAGAGCGTCTCGCCGCGCGTTTGGCGACATCCGAGGATTTGCAGTTGCTGCATTTGCCTGACGCAGGCGTTCGCGCGGTGCTGGACATCGACGCTGTGTCCTATGATTCGATGAACCGCCCGTTGGTGGCGATTCAGCACACGGCACTGACCGAAGATCACTGCTATATCAACGAGATCCGCTGAGTTCCGGCGTCGGATACGCCGTGGGCAAAAGTTGAGACATGAGTGTACATATAGAATTCTGAGAACCCGATACGGGAATTGATCCGGTAAACAGAGAACAAATTTGGCCGGCAGAGCGCCCGTTGCCCGGTGATCAAACCGATTAAAAGGTAAATATTGCACACAACGACATTCTTTGACGCCGTGAACCGCGTCGCCTGACCAGTCTGCCCCGACATCGGACGAGCCGAAGCTGTATCCGGCCCGCACAGTCCCGGGCGCCTAGGCCGGTGGTAGCACCCGTTCCGCGGCTGCTGCCAGACGCGCGAGGATGGCGTCTTCGTCGGGGGTCAGATCGCGGGAGGCAAAACGGTCGGCGGTCCGCCGCAGCGCTGTTATCGGGTCAGCGACCCCCGGTCGCAATGTCAGGGTTGCCAAGGTATCCAGCTGGATCTTTTCCGCCGATAGTTCTGCCGCCTTGACCTTGTCGCGCAACGCTTCGGTCACGGGGCAGGGGGCGGGGGCTGGCCCCTGTTTCAGCTGCCGTCGCACCGCACGCAGCGGTCTGACCACCTGATCCCGCCACGGGGATGCCAACGCGTCAGCCGCGTTGAGCGTGGCAGCATCGACCACATGGCCCGACACGGCAGCCCATGCCGCCCAGAGCAACAGCGGCACATCGATGTCCAGCGTGTCCTGCACCCGCAGGCAATCGGCGCTGATGCCGTCCTGACCGTAGGTTTCGATGGCAAAGGTCCACAGGTCCATGAGGTCTCCGATCAATGGATGCGAAATATATGTCCCGCATGACGATGCGACATGCGGTGCCGCGCTAATCTGCCTGAGCGTCCTTCCAGCGTTTGACCGCGCCGGTGTCGATGTCGAAGAGGTCCAGCGCCCGTCCGACGGTATGGCTCACCATCTCGTCCAGAGACGCCGGACGGCTGTAAAATGCAGGCACCGGCGGCATGATGATCGCTCCGGCCTGCGTGACGGTCGACATCAGCGCGATGTGTCCGGCATGCAACGGCGTTTCACGCAGCATCAGGACCAGCCGACGACGCTCCTTGAGGCAGACATCCGCCGCCCGCACCAGCAGCTGGTCGGCATAACAATTGGCGATGCCCGACAGCGTCTTGACCGAACAGGGCGCGACCAGCATCCCCTCGGTGCGGAACGACCCCGACGCAATCGAGGCGCCGATGTCGCGGAACGAATGCAGCACGTCAGGCAGCGCGCGCAGTTCTTGCGAGGTCATGTCGATTTCGGTCTGTGCCGTCAGGAACGCTGCGGGCGAGATCACCGCGTGCGTCTCGACCCCCTCGATCTCGCGTAGCATCTGTAGGCAGCGTACGCCGTAAATCACGCCCGAAGCTCCGGTAATTCCGACGATAATCCGTTTGTCCGCTGGCACGTGGCGCTCCTTGTTCGGGTTTTTTAGGCATCGCACGTGCCGCCGCACGCGTCCAGATTAAATGATGCGTATATTTGACAATAGCAAATTTCATTTTTATATGTAGAATAATCTTGGCGGGTCGGCAATGTCCGGCCTGCGTCAGAAAACTGTACGCACAGGGAGTTTCGGCGTGGAGAAAGAGCAGCATGTTATCATCGCAGGGGCCGGAATTGGCGGGCTGACCGCAGCGCTCGCCCTACTGCGGCGGGGCATCGACGTCGATGTGTACGAACAGGCCGCCGAGTTGAAGGAACTTGGCGCCGGGATTCAGATGGCCGCGAATGGCACCCGGCTGCTGATCGAACTGGGGCTCGAAGAGGCGCTGTTGCCGATCGTCAGCCTGGCGGCGGGCAAAGAGGTGCGGATTTGGAACACTGGCCAGACTTGGAAGCTTTTTAACCTCGGCGAAGATTCGATCCGTCGGTTCGACGCGCCCTACTGGATGGTGCATCGGGGCCAGCTTCATACGGTGCTGATGAATGCGGTCGAGGCGCTCAAGCCGGGTGCGATTCACACCGGTGCGCGTGTCACCGGCTATACGCAGGGCGCGGGCGCCGTGACGCTGCACATCGACGGTCAACCCGACGCAACCGGCACCATTCTGATCGGTGCCGACGGCGTGCATTCAGTGTTGCGCGAACAGATTTCCGACAGCCCCAAGGCGCAGTTTACAGGGCTGATGGCCTGGCGCGGTCTGGTGCCGATGGATGCGCTCCCCGAGGAATTGCGCCGCCCCGTCGGCACCAACTGGATCGGTCCGGGCGGTCATGTGATCACCTATCCGATCTGTTCTGGCGATTACCTGAACTTTGTTGGTTTGGTCGAAAACCCGGAATGGACCCGCGAAAGCTGGTCCGAGGCCGGCACGGTCGACGAAGCGTTGGCCGATTTCCAGGCCTGGCACCCGCTGGTGCAGGAGGTGGTGCGCAACCTCGACACGCCGTATCGCTGGGCGCTGGTCGGGCGCGCGCCGCTGACCAACTGGACCGACGGTCGCGTCACATTGATGGGCGACGCCTGCCACCCGACGCTGCCGTTCCTGGCGCAGGGCGCGATCATGGCGATCGAGGATGGCGTGGTGCTGGCCCGCTGCATCGAAGCCTTTGGCGATGACCCGCAAAAGGCGCTCAGCACTTACGAAGACCTGCGCATCGAACGTACAACAGCGATTGTCAACGGCTCGAACGCCAACCTTGACCGGTTCCACAACCGTGCGTTGGCCGATCCGATTCAGGCGGCCGAATATGTGGAACGCGAATGGGCGCCGGAAAAGGTACGGGTCCGCTATGACTGGCTGTTCGAATATGACGCCAACACTGTGCCACTGACGCCCAAGGCGACGCTTCAGACCGCCTGACCCGACCGAGGGCAAACGACAAAGCGCGAAGGTGCCAAACTCCTCACCAGAAGTCACGACAATCGGGCACTCTGGTGAGGAAACCTACGAAATGACCGCTTTGAGCCGAAAGTGACAAATGCCGCACCTTGCACGATTGCTCGGTTTTCAGAATCTCAGGCGCTGAAACCTCAAACACTGTCTTCTGTGAACTCTACAAAATCAATCATACCCTCTGGTGCGAGAACTGGATCTCTATTCCTGTGATCGTTATCAAACACAAAGTCTTCGCCAGTTTCGTACAGGTAGCGAAGCCCCGCAAGAAAAGGATCTCGCGTGCTTTTCGGTAGTATGTTGTATTCTGCGGCAAGTCTGCGCCACCTAAATTCGAACCAACCAGCGTTGTCTCTTCCCTGAATGGCATTGGCGATAAGAAGCGCCGTGCAGGGAACAAATCCCGGAGCGTTTTGCTCATACGAGACGAGTTCTACGACCTCGCTTGGATACCACGAATCGTCTATTGGGAATAAGCAAGTATCATCTGCAAGTACCGTTTCAAGCGCCTCAAGTTGCCGCCCGGTTCTATCGCCATAATCCGCCGCAGCAACAGACTTGCGTGTTGGCAAATCCATGGTGCGCGCAATGGCACAGAGCTTGGGCAGGATCAGATCGGCAGATCGCGTCAATCGGCTTACATCGGGCAAAAGATACTCTGCTGGTTCGTGCTGAGAAGAGAGGTCTTCCAGCTTATCGAGGCCCCGTAAAATTGCAGAGCGCAACCTGTTTTGCCCCCGGCGCAGAGGCTCCACCGCAAAATTCGCCATTTCCTTTGCATCGCCCCACCAGTGACCCCTCTGAAGATCATTGGCAACGATCATTGGCAACGATCATTGCGACCGCAATGTTCGCATCCTCGCCCGCGTCCACGGCCTTGGATACAAGCGTTCCAAAGCATGTTGAATCGAAGTCACTCTCAAAGCGACACGATTGGTTGCGGACAACCGCAGGAAATGCCTCGCCTCCTGCGCGCACCAAGCGCGCGTCCTCAAGTGACTGCAACATCCAAATTAGGTCGAAAGTAGCCTGTGCCTGACGAAAATCGAATTCCTGGCGCTTTAACATAGACATTCAACTCCGCAACGAGACCCCGTTGTAAGTCCGGTTCCCATGGGGATACATGTTCGCATTTAGACGCTCGTATCGAACGGCAGTAAAGTCCGGATACTGTTGAAAAAGTCTGTTGATTGGATTTCGATGTGCTGATTCACTCTTTTTGAGAGTTGAGGGCGTGGCGATGATGGGACCGAGGCAAGTGGCGCAGGGCGCGCTGTTTTACGAGTTCTCCATAGATGGGTTTGTGCCGCAGGATCACCCGGTGCGTGGGATTGGTCGCTTCTTGGATCTGAAAGGTGTGCGGTCGCTTCTGGCCCCGTTTTACAGTTCACATGGCCGTCCTTCGATTGACCCCGAACTGATGATCCGGATGCTTTCGCTTGGCTACTGCCAGGGGATCAGGTCCGAGCGGCGGCTGTGCCAGGAGGTTCACGTCAACCTGGCCTATAGATGGTTCTGCAGGCTCGATCTGGCTGACCCTGTTCCGGACCATTCAACGTTCGCCAAGAACCGCCACGGCCGTTTCCGCGAAAGCGGCCTGTTCCGGCATCTGTTTGAGACGGTCTTGCAGCGCTGCATGGATGAAGGACTTGTTGGGGGTCACAGCTTTGGCGTTGATGCCTGCCTGCTCAAGGCGCAATGTTGCCCCACACAGCCTGCCAGAAAAGTGCTGAGATCCATCCACGAGGCGGCAAGAGACGTCGCTCGCGACATTCGCAAAACCGACGCCTACATGACTTCGTTCATGCAAAGGCGAAAGGTCGAGATGCTGTTTGCTCATCTCAAACGCTACATCGGCCTGCGAATGATGCGGCTCGCGGACCCAAAGGCGCAACCGAACAATTTCAACTTGCAGCAACCGCCCGGAACCTCCGGAAACTGGCCAAATTGGTGCCAGTACCGGTGCCAGGGTGAATCGGGATGGTATTCGGTCTGTTCCGAAATCTCATCAAAACCATTCAGCCTTCGACTTTTTCAACGATATCTCCACACTGCTGACACTGGGCCAAGTCGCGAACTCGCAGAGATCCGCGAGAGGGTGGGGCGGTGCATGTTAAATCAGGAAATGGTTTTGCTCGGGTGACAGCGGGCTTTGCAGCGTTATCGGTCGGTGGTTGATCGGCTGACTTATGTCAGCAGATCCCGCGTTCGCGACCAGTCCAGAACTTCGGCCACGCAGCGCGCCAGCAGCTCGGGCTGGCCGAGGTAATAATGCGTGGCCCCGTCGATCTCGACATAGGTCTTGTCTGCGGTGGCTAGCGCGTCACGGATCGCCGGGTTGTGGCTGGCAGGGACAGCGTCATCAGCCTGATTGACGATCTGCAACACCGGCGTGCGCCGGATTCGCGCCGCGTTCAGCGGACCGCGCGCGTTGGATAGATCATAGGCCCACTGGCTGAGCCAGGAGCGCAGCGTCGCGAACCGGCCCAGACCCACCGGGCCGACATTGACCGTTTGCGGCACACCCATATAGCACCAGCCGGGCTTGCGCCCGTTCGGGTCGATGGCAGGGTCCAGCCAGCGCACGTCGCACATGGTGCGGTGGGTGATAAAGGGCCGCTCGACCTCGTCTCCGCCGCGGGCCTTGAGGTCGGCCAGCATGTCCTGCGCCGCTTTGGTGATGCGTCGGTTGCGGGCGCGCTGTGCATCGCGGAAACGGGCGATGAATTCGGGCGAAAACGGTGGTTTGTTGGGGCAGTCAGGGCTGTAGATGTCCAGTTCGAGATCGCGGTCGTCCGGGTTCATCTCGTCCCGCACCGACGGGTCGAGCCATTCAGTCATGGTCTCGGCACGGCTGAGATGGGCGGCGATGAAGATCACCCCGTCTGCCGGGATCAGCCCGGCGGTGGTCAGGTCGACCGGGTCGCCTGCGGGGGTGTGGGTGATGGTCGGCGCCTCGGCCTGTGCCTGATAGAACAGCGACAGCGATCCGCCGCCGGACCAGCCAACCAGCACCACCCTGGCATAGCCCATCACATCGCGTGCGTGGCGTATCCAGGCGCCCAGATCCAGCACCACCTTTTCCATGATCAGCGCGGTGTCATTGCGGGCATACCGGCTGGCGGCGCAAAGAACGTGCACCCCGGAATCCGCCAGTGCCATCGGCATCGGCAGCAGTTGCAGGGTCGATGTCGGATGCATGAAGATGAACACCGTGTCCGAGGGCATATCCCCGGCCAGCAGCTGGCCTTCGAGATTGACCTTGCCGGAATTGCCGGCAAAGCCGTAAACCTCGGTCGCCTTGGTCGCTTCGGTGTAGGTCACGACACAGGCGCGGCGCTGCCACAGGGTTTCTTCGGTCATTCCATCTGCTTTCTGTTATGGCAAGGTCGGGACCGGGTGCGATGCATCCCCGCACGCCCGAAAATGAAAAAGGGCCGGTGACGCTACGCGCCCCGGCCCCATGCGATCAGCTGGCGGCGGCGGCCAGCAGCTTGTCCTGGCGGGCCTGATCCTCGTCGGTCCAGACGCCCTTGGACTTGTAGAACGCGACCGCAGCGGGATGGTACGGCATCACCGGCGCATTGGTCACTGCGTTGTCATTGGTGAAGCCGCGCATCGACGGATGCACGTCGAACAGGTCGTCGGAATGGTCCCACAGCGCCTGCAACATATCGGTCACCATCTGGTCCGAAGCCGCGCTGGCCGAGACCAGGTAGCTGTCATACGACAACAGCCGGGTCGGCCCGACGATGCCCGGTGCGACGCCGTCTTGCGCCACGGCCATCCGGGCCCCGGGAAAGACAATTTCCTGATAGATCGCCGCCTCTTCGCCAGTTTCGGGCACCGACAAATAGCGCACGCCGATCTGAGTGTCCGCTTCGCGTGCGCGCGGCTGGCCGACCGACGCCCAGGTGGCATCGAGCCGATCCGCGACCAGCGCATCCAGTCCGTCGTTGGCCCCGGACACCGGTACTTCGGTCACGTCATCCCAAGTGTAGCCCGCCACCTTGAGCGAAGCAGTCAGCGAGTTGTTGATCGACAGGTGACCGCCGAAATCCGACGACACGCGCGCGCCCTTGAGATCGGCATAGCTCTTGATCGGGCCATCGGCCCGCACCGCAAAGCCCAGCATCAGGCTGGCACCGCCGGCCCGGATCACGCGCAGGTCGCGATAGGCCTTGCCGGCCTCGTTTTCGCCGCTGAACGCCTGAAAGGCGCTGTTGGCCGACATCATGCCGAACGGCACTTCGCCGTTGTTTACGATTGGCGCCCAGGCGGCGGGTCCGGCATAGGGTCGCACGATGACGTTCAGCCCGCTGTTCTGGCTGACCACCTTGGCCACGCCCGAGCCGACGGTGTTGAACGTCGTGCCCTGTTTGTCCGTTGCCATCGCGATGGTCTGCGCCTGCACGGCGGCAGTGCCCAGCGTCAGGCCGACTGTCGCGGCGAGAATGGTAATTCTTGCAAGTTTCATCTGTTGTAACCTCCCAGTTGTTCGTCGTGTCGGGCGGCCCTCTCCTTGGGCCGCGCGACTGTGTTGACCCCGATCAGGGCGGGGCATTGGTATGCGGGGCTCGCCGGATCGCGGCTCAGGCCCGGTTGGGGGTGCTGCGCAGGCGCGCGACGGCGAACCATTCGACCAGCGCGATCAGCACGCAGACCGCCAGACCGCCCAGGTTCATCATCTCGCCCAGCTGGCTGCCAAAAGGTGACATCATCCCGACAAAGCCAGCCCCGATCAGTGCCACCCGGAACACCGGGTTCAGCGGGCGAAAGAGATAGCCGACCAGCCCTGCCGAAATCGCCGTCAGCCCCAGCACCGCCGACGCCACGGCCCAGGCGATCTCAAGGAACGTGCCCTCCATCAGCAGGCCCATCGAGAACGGAAAGACAAAGGGCAGCAGATAGGCGGCGACGCCGTAGCGCATTCCGACGATGGCGGTTTTCCAAAAGTTCGCGCCGGCGATTGCCGCCGCAGTGAACGAGGCGAAACAAACCGGCGGCGTGATCATCGACAACATGCCCATGTAAAAGATGAACAGATGCGCCGCCATCCGGTCGACGCCCAGATCGACCAGCGCGGGTGCCACCAGCACCGCAAGCATGGTGTAGATCACCGCCGTCGGCAGGGCCATGCCCAGCACCACGCAGATCACCGCTGTCATCAGCAGGATCAGCAGCACGCTGTTGCCCGCCAGCGCCAGCAGGATTGACGACATCGAATAGGCCAGCCCAGCCAGCTGCAGCGCCCCGATCACCAGACCGGCAATCGCTGTCAGGATCAGAATGCTGGTGACGGTCCGTCCGGTATCGACCAACGCGCCAAAGATTTCGGCCCGGTTGGGCCGCGCCCGTGGGTCGATCATCCCGACCAGAAGCGCCGCCGCAGCAGCAGCCAGTCCGGCCTTGCCTGGTGCCCAAAAGGCGAACATCACGCCATAGATCAACACGCCCAGCGGCACGATAAAACCGAACCCCCGTTTGAGCGTTGCAACAAACCGCGGCAGGTCGGCCACGGAGATGCCACGCAATCCGCGCTTGCCCGCCTCAAGGTCGACCTGAACAAAGACCGCGACGTAATAGAGCAGCGCAGGCAGCAATGCCGCCAGAACCACGTCGCTGTAGGGCACCGACAGGAAATCCGCCATCAGGAACGCGGTGATCCCCATCACCGGCGGCATGATCTGCCCGCCGGTGGACGACACCGCCTCAATCGCGGCGGCCTGTTCGCGGGGGTAGCCGGATTTTTCCATCATCGGGATCGAAATCGGGCCAACCACTGCGACGTTCGACACCGCACTGCCCGACACCGTACCGAACAGCGTTGAGGCGGCGACCGATACCTTGGCCGGGCCACCGCGATACTTGCCCATCATGCACAGCGCGAGATCGGTGATAAAAGTGTCACCCTTGGTTATCCGCAGCATCGCCCCAAACAGGATGAAGGTGACGATGGTATTGGCCGCCACGTCCAGCGGCAGGCCGAACAGCGCCGTGGTGTCGAGGTAGGAATAGATCACGATCCGTTCCCAGCTGGACGACGGCACGGCAAAGATCCCGGGCATCATCCCGCCAAAGCGCGCATACAGCAGAAAGAACACCGCCACGATGATCAGGGTCCAGCCGATCAGCCGCCGTACTGCCTCGAATATCGCGAGGATCAGCAACGCGCCCAAAGCGATGCGCAGCGGCTCCAGCCCCGACATCTCGTAGATCAGCCAGTGATAGTTGATCACGACATAGAGCGTTCCGGCCAGCGATATCGCGACCAGTATCCAGTCGTACCACGGCACGCGAGCGCCGTTTTCGCTGCGCCGGGCGCGGATGTTGACGAACACCGCTGTCAGACCCGACGCCAGCATCAGCCCCAAAAACTGTTCCTTGTAGATCAGCACGCCGATCCAGCGCTGTACCTCGACCGCCCAGAGCGATGCGAGCAGCACGGGCAGCAAAAGCGCCCCCAGCCCCAGTATTTTCTCGGCGCCGTGCAGATCACGCCATTTTGAGGTATTGTCGGACATGTTCCGTCACCCTTTCGGTACGATGAACCGCTCGGACACGGCGGCCGAATTGGCGACGGCGGCGTATTCGCGCAGTCCCGCAAACCCGGTTTCGGGCACGAGGTTCAAAAAGCGTTTTACAGTGGCCAGCACCGTCGGACTGTTGTCAGCCAGCCGGGCGCGCCAAGTTTGCAGGCTGGCCTCCATCCCGGCGGCCGTGCAGATTTCGCAAGCCAGACCCATTTGCAACGCCGTCGCGGCGTCGATGCTCTCGCGGCCATAGATCAGACGTGCCAGCGCCGCGCGCGGCAGCCGACCGGCCAACGCCGCGCCGACCAGTAGCGGCGGAATATCTCGGGCCATTTCGGGGATGCGGAAATCCGCGCTGTCATCCGCCAGCACGATGTCGGCCAGCCCGGCCAGCGCGCAGCCGACCCCATGGGCGCGCCCGCGCACTGCGGCGATGACCGGCAGCGGCGTGCGGCGCACAGTGTCGTAAAAGTCCAGCACCGGATCCGCGACGCGGCTCCGGATCTGCTCGGGTGTCTTTGGTCCGGCATCCTTTGGCATCGGTGACACGCGGCCAGCGCAGAAATCCGCGCCTGCGCCCTGTAGCACGATAAACTTCGCGCCGTCGGGGGGCGCGGCGATGGCATCGGCCAGTGCATCGGTCATCGCGGCGGTCAGTGCATTGCCCGCGTCCGGTCGGTCGATCACGATCTCAAGACCGCCATCGTCGGCCAGCGTGATGCGGATGTCGCCAGTTTCTGTTGCACCTGTCTCTTTGGTCATGTCTGCTCCCCTCTCTTGCCTGCGGCGGCCTGAATGGCCTCCCAGACCCGTCCCGGCGTTGCGGGCATGTCCAGATGCGTCACCCCGAGCGGCGTCAGCGCGTCGATGATCGCGTTCATTGTGGTGGCCAGCGCCGGGGTGATCCCGCTTTCGCCGCCGCCCTTGACGCGCAGCGGATTGCCTGCGGTCGGGTCTTCGACCATATCGACCGCAAAGCTTGGCATGTCGGCGGCGCGGGTCATGCCGTAATCCATGAAGCTGCCGGTCAGCACTTGCCCGGTGTCGGGATCGGTGAACGCCGCCTCGGACAGTGCTTGGCCCGTGCCTTGAACGATGCCGCCATGGACCTGACCGTGCAGGATCAGCGGGTTGATCGGCTGGCCGACGTCGTCGATCGAGGTGTAGCGCGTGATCGCGACCTGCCCGGTTTCCGGATCTACCTCGACCTCGCACACCGCCGATCCCGTGGGATAGGCCGGCATCCGCCCGGTAAAGCTGGCGCTGGCGGTCAGCGGTCCGGCCAGATCATCCGGCAGATCCGCTGTCTCGGTCAGCCTTGCCACGTCAAACAGGCTCAGCGCCTCGTTGCGCCCGTCGATCCGGATCAGCGCGCCGTCCCACTGAACTGCGGCCTCTGCCGCGTCATGGACATGCGCCGCGATGGCGCGGGCGCGCTCAACAATCCGCGCCGAGGTTTCCACCATCAACGCCCCACCCAGCCGCATCGAGCGGTCGGAATGTGACCCGCCCCCCGACACAACCCGCCGGGTATCGCCCGAGATCAGCCGCACCTGGTACGGCGTCACGCCCAGCCGGTCAGCCATCACTTGGGCAAAGCTGGTCTCGTGCCCCTGTCCAGTTGATTGCGTTCCGGTGACCACCTCGACCACGCCGTCAGGCAGCACCGTGGTGTCGATACGTTCGTGCGGGATGCCGACCGGGCTTTCGATATAATTGGCCAGCGCGATCCCGGCCAGTTTGCCACGTTGGGCAGCATCAGTGTGGCGGGCGTCAAAACCAGCTATATCTGCCAGTTCCTGAACCTGTGCCATATTGGCTGCAAAATCGCCGCTGTCATAGGTCAGGCCCATGGCCGTGGTATAGGGCAGCGCCGCTCTTGGCACCAGATTGCGGCGCCGGATCTCAAGCCGGTCCAGTCCCAGCTTGCGCGCGGCAAGATCCAGCATACGTTCCATCGTGTAGGTCGCTTCGGGCCGACCGGCGCCGCGATAGGGTGCGGTCGGCACGGTGTTGGTCATCGCCCCGCGGATGCGGACCCCGGCGGCTGGCACGTGGTAGACCGTGGTCATCACGCGAAAGCTGTTGGCCATCGGCACAAAAGCCACCGTATAGGCACCGACATTGCCGGTCATCTCGCACGAGTAGCCCAGAATGCGGCCATCGCTGTCCAGCCCCATCCGGGCGCTATAAATCAGATCGCGGCCACCGAAATCGGTCAGAAAGCTTTCCGACCGGGTCGAGGTCCAGCGCACCGGACGCCCGAGCCGCCGCGCGGCAATGGCAAGGATCGGCTGTTCCGACGACAGGTTGGTGCGCGGGCCAAAGCCGCCGCCGGTGTCGGGGCATGTCACCTCGACCCGGTCCCGCTCCAATCCGAGGGCGGCGGCGAGTGTGTCACGCTGGCGCACCGCGCCCTGACTGCCCGCGATCATGTGCAGCAGGTCGCTGGCGGCGTCATATTCCACCACGACCGACCGTGGCTCCATCTGCGCATTGACGATCCGCTGATTGGGAAAACGCTGCTCAATCACGCAAGGCGCGGCTGCAATCGCGGCCTCGGCAGCAGCGCGGTCACCGAATTCCGCGCGCACGGCGCAGTTGCCGGGGATCTGCGGGTCGACCAGCGGCGCGCCGGGTTCCAGCGCCGCCTCGGCTGAGACGACAAAACCGGTTTCCTCGTAGTCCACCGCCACAGCCTCGGCGGCGTCAAGCGCCTGATGCAGCGTTTCGGCCACCACCAACGCCACCGGTTCGCCGGGATACCGGACCCGGTCGACCGGCATCGGCAGATGGCCAAGGTCGATCACATGGTTGCCGTCATCACCACCCAGGGCCCGCCGGGTATGGTCGCGGGCATCGGCCGGATCGGCGAAATGGCGCAGCGGCTGGCCGCCTTCGTCCAGATAATCCTGGCCGGTGATGACCGCCAGAACACCGGGCATCGCGGCGGCATCGCCGGTGTCGATCGACAGGATTTGTGCAGCGGCATAGGGCGAGCGGACAAAGATCCCGATCGCCTCGTTCGGCAGGTGAAAATCGTCGGTATACCGGCCCTTGCCGGCCAGCAGGCGCTTGTCCTCGAAGCGGGGCAATGCGCGACCGATCCAGGGACGACCGGCGTCAGCGTCGCGGGCAGAGACGTCGCGCGGCGACATTTACGCCGCCCCCCCGGACCCCGACAGGCACCAGCGGCCATCCGCATCCCGGTCCAGCCGTCCCGCCGCGCGCAGCATATCGAAGACGGCAAAGATTTCGCGGCCGTCCTTGGTGCCGATTGCGCTCATCAATTCGCCATAGGTCTTGGCACCCTCGGCCAGAGCCTCTTCTACCGACGCGGCCGAGGACGGGCCAAAGACCGGCGGCAGCGGCACGCGGGCCTCAAGCGTGCGGGCCACCTCGATCGGCATGGTGCAGTCGAACCCGGCCTTGGACCCGACCCGTGCCCCTGCCAAAGAGGGGTCGAGCGGCAGCGTGCGCATCCCCGACTGGATGATGATGTCACGGTCGGCCTGAAGCCGTGTGGCCAGCGCCCAGTCGCATTGACGGTCCGAAAAGATGTCGATGTCAGGATCGAAGACGAACACATGTTTGACGTTGGCCAGCGACCCGAAACAGGCGGCGATGGCGTTGCGCGCTTCGCCGGGGACGCGCTGGCGCATTGACACGCGAAGGTTGAACATGCCGCCCGACGCGGTGGTGGCGTGGACGTTCAGCGGCTCGCGTACAGCGGTTTCCAGTGCGCGCCAGATCGTGACCTCGGTGCGCAGCGCGATCAGCTGGGCGCTGTCGGTCTGGCCCAGGTTCGGCCCCGCGATGGTCGAGGTCTGGAAGATCGGGTCGCGGCGATGGGTGATCGCGGTCAGGTGGAAGACCGGGTTCTGCTTAACCCCGCCGTAATAGCCAAGGAATTCGCCATAGGGGCCTTCGGCTTCGACATGACCGGCGCAATCCAGATATCCTTCGAGGACATATTCCGCATCGGCGGGCACCATCAGATCGTTGGTGACGCATTTCACCACCGGCATCGGCGCGCCGCGCAGCGATGCCATCAGGCCGACCTCGTCCACCGGAATCCGCATCGTTGCGGCAACATGGTCGATCGGGTGCGAGCCGACCACAAAGGCGACTGGCATGTGCTGTTTCTGCGCGACAAAATGTTCGTAGATCGCCTTGAGGTCGCTTGGCGCCACCAGATCGACACCGGCCTCGCGACGGCCACGCACCATCAGGCGACGGATGCCGACATTGGACAGGCCGTTGCGTGGATCGACGACAATATCCATTGAGGACGAGATATAGGGCCCACCGTCCATGCCATGTTGCAGATGGACGGGCAGCACCGAAAAATCCGCCTCTTCGCCGGTCAATACAACCTCTTGCGCCGGGGCCTGTTCACCTGCGACCTCGTGGCTGACCTGCGGTTTGGCGAGCCGACCCATCACCTCGTTCAGCAACCCCGCAGCATCGGTACCAAAGGCGAGTGCCAGCCGGCCGCGGCTACCGGCCACGTTTCCGACCAGACGTCCGCCGACGCCCCCGGCGGCATGAAACATCACGGCCTTGTCAGTCGCCTCAAATTCCGCGGCAACATCGCCCAGCTCGACCGGGTCCAAGAACTCTTTGATTTCGCCCGACATGCGGAGCTGTTGCAGAAAAGTTCTCAGATCGCAGGCCTTTTCATTCAGGCCCGCTTCGCGTCTATCTATAGAATTCATCGTTCCTCCCGCGACGTGTAAAACCTTCATGCGGTGATGAGAGATTCACTTTCGTCAAATTCAGTTGTAGAATGATGAAAAATTTAGTATAGGTCAAGAGCAATCAGGACGGTGAACATGCAAGACGCTAAGAGCCCTGATCAAAAAGATCAGCGAAGGGGAATCCAGTCGGTCGAGGTCGGCTTTGAACTGATCCGTCGTCTGTCGGCGGTACACGGCAAGCTGCCACTCAAGACGCTCGCTGAACGGGCGGGCATGGCTCCGTCCAAGGCGCATCTGTATCTTGTGAGCTTTCAGCGGCTCGGACTTGTCGTGCAGGATGGGGCGACGTCGCATTACGGCCTTGGACCGACCGCGCTGCAGCTTGGGCTGGCGGCGATCAACCAGTTGAATGTGGTTGATCTGGGGCGCGAAATGCTGCCGCAGGCGCTTGAGGAAACCAGTACCTCGATCTCGTTATCGGTCTGGGGTAATCGTGGTGCGACGATTGTGTTCCGGCTGGACAGCGAACTGCCTGTGCCGCTTTCTGTGCGGGTCGGCTATGTGTTGCCGCTGATGTCGACCGCCACCGGGCGCACCTTTATGGCGCATCTCAAGGAACGCGAATGGATCGCCATCGCCCAGATCGAAGACGCGGCCCGCCCCGGGTTGCTGGCGCAGACCCGCAAGGAGTTGGACGGTATCCGTGAGTTGGGGGTGGCGGCCACCCACAACCAGATCCATTCGGGGTTTTTCGGCCTGTCCTGCCCGGTCTTTGACAGCGACAACACGATCTGCGCTGCGATCACCGCGCTTGGCCTAAGCAACGCGGCAGATCTGGGACCGGACGGTGGAATTGCCACCGTGATGAAGCGCGTCAGCCGCGCCATGAGCGAGACACTGGGCGCCACCATCAAGTGAGGCCTGCAATGATCCAAACCACAAGAAAGGAACGGACCAGCAATGGGACAACATATTCAGCTAAGCGCCAAGGACGGCTTTGCCCCCGGCGCCTATGAGGCCACTGCCCAAGGCGCGCGCGCGGGCGTCATCGTGCTACAGGAAATTTTCGGCGTGAACCCGCATATTCGCAGCGTTGCCGACCGCTTTGCGGCTGCGGGTTATGTCGCTGTAGCGCCAGCGCTGTTCGACCGGGTGCAGCCCGGGTTCGAAAGCGGCTATTCCCCCGAGGATGTCGACGCCGCGCGACCGTTCCTCAAGGATTTCAACTGGGACAATGCGCTGGCGGATGTCGATGCCGCGCGCGCGCACCTTGCGGCGCAGGGTCTGAAGGTGGGCGTGGTCGGGTTCTGCCTTGGCGGGTCGCTGGCGTTCCAGTCCGCTGCCCGACTTGACGGGATCAGTGCTGCCGTCAGTTATTACGGTGGCCAGATCGCCCCCGTCGCCGACAAGATGCCGCGTTGCCCGACCATGCTGCATTTCGGCCGCGAGGATCATTCGATCTCGATGGAGAATGTCGAGACAATACGCGAACGCCGCCCCGAACTGGGTATCCACCTTTATGACGCGGGCCACGGGTTCAACTGCGACGCCCGCGCCAGCTATGATGAGGGCAGCGCCAACCTGGCCTGGGCCCGGACCATGACCCTGTTTTCGGATGCTTTGGGCGTCTGACATATCTGACAAAAAGCCCCGCTGTGTCGCAGCGGGGCTTTTCCGGTCGGCGCGGGTCGGCCGATCAAGGCTGACGTCAGGTTGGTTCGGCGATCTTGGCGCGGTCAGCGATCAGCCCGGCCTTCTTTTCCTGCCATTTCTTCAGCCCCTGATGGGCCTCGCGGGCCATCTGCTCGATCTCGCCGGGTTTATCGACCCGCGCGGTGATCTCGAGCCGCAGGCCGTTGGGATCGAAGAAGTAGATCGAGTTGATGAAGCCGTGATCGACGATATCCGTCGTCTCGACACCACACTCGTTCAGACGCGCCTTGTAGGTCAGAACATCCGCGACGGTGTCCACTTCGACCGCAAAGTGCATTACCCAGTCCGGCGTGTTGGGCGACGGTTCCGGCATGTCGTTCCTGCCCAGATCGAAGAAGGCAAAATACGACCCGTCGCCCATTTCATGAAAGAAATGCACATAAGGGCCATATTCGCCGGTGCTGGGCACCCGGTCGGACTGCATGCAGGCGACCAGCGGCAAACCCAGGATATCCTCGTAAAAGGCGCGGGTTTCTTCGGCATCCCGGCAGGGAAAGGAATAGTGATACAGGCCTTTGACATTCGGCAGTTTCGGTTTCAGCGACATGGGTCCTCCTCGCGTTCGCAGTTCGTGTGTGGGGCCAGATATAGGCGACCCACATTGGGGTGGTGTCATCGAAAAACAGGGACAAGAAGGACCGCTGCATGACCGGCTCTGAAAACCTGTCGCGCCTTGTGGCAGCGATCGCGATGGATGGCTTTGGGGTCGCGCTGATGCGTGTGCTGTCCGAGGAACTGGACGCCGACATGTGTTCGGCCTTTGCCCATGGGGACACCCCCACTCTGATCGTCGCCGAAAGCCGCGATGCACGGCATTCGGTATTCGCGCATGTGGCGTCGCTGCGCTACGCCAATGTCTACTGGAACCGCGACACCGCAACCCAGGCCAATCTGGGGCGGGCCCATGGCAGCGTGCTGGTGGCGCGGCGGGCCAGCCGGTCGATTCGGGATCTGGAATACCGCCTGGAATGTTATGGTGCTGGCGAAGTCGGTGATCGTCTGTCGATCATGCTGGGCCAGGGGCCGACCAGCTATACGATCAACGCTTACCGTATGCGCGACCGTACACCGTTTTCCGGCGATGCCATTGATCAGGTCTGCGTCACTGCCCCGATTCTGATCGCGGCGCTGGCACGGCACCACGCGCTGTCAGACGCGGCCGCCCTGCCGTCGCAATCCGGCCTGGCCGACCGTTTGCGTCGCCTGTCGCCCGAACTCAGCACAAGAGAGGCGCAGATCCTTGCCGAGCTGGGAGTCGGTAGCAGCGAGGCCGAGCTCGCCTCGTCCCTCAGCCTGCGGCCGTCCACCGTCGCGACTTACCGCAAGCGGGGGTACGCGAAACTGGGGATCTCGCGGCGGCGGCAATTGCGCGACCTGCTCAAGGACGACGCGCAGCCGGTCAGCTGACAGAGGTTGCAGCGCAGTTTCGCAACTTTTGCGACAGAACCCATTGTTAAACCGCGCCGTTTGGAACCGACCCTATACGGCTGGATAGAATTTCGTCTTCTGTTGCAATTTGATATCCGCCTGAAGACCTAACGCCAGAACCCCTGGAATCCTAAAAAACTCTCACTTGATTGTTTCAGGAGTGAGAGATGCCAACGATAGAAGTTTCCGGAATTGTAGGGGATCAGGCGACCAATGGCATCTTTGGTGGGAATATCCTTGCGCCTCGCGGTTACACTGAAGGCGAAGGCTCTTATTCGGATCTGGTAACGGATCTTGGTGTAACGTCTATGCGTTATCCTGGTGGTTCTCTGACAGAAGAGTATTTTGATATAGCGAACCCGGACGCCACAATTGTTGTGGGAAATGAAAACGGGCTTGAGCAGAGCTTTATTCCGCTGTCTGATTTTATGCAGATGGCGGATGAGGTCGGCGCCAGTGTGACCATCGTGCTTCCGACACGGACCATGTTGTCCAGTCAGGTTGACGCCAACGGCGACCGCCTGCCGGGCTTTGATGAGGAAGAGCTGCGCGATTTTGTCCATGATGTTGTGACCGGCGTCTATGGAGAGGCCGAGGTTGCGGCCTTCGAAATTGGCAATGAATACTGGGGTTCCGGTCGCATGAACTCGATGGAGTACGGCCGTCTTTCGGCCGAGATGTCGGCAGTGATCGACGACGAACTGCGCCTCGTCTCAGACACCATTGGCGCTGCAACCGGCGACGTGGATGTGGTCATCCAGATGGGGACAGATTTTGATTACGCATCGTTGAACGAACATTACGCGGATTGGGACGCTGCTGATGTCGTGGCAGATTTGAATGAAAAATACGACCTCGACCTGGATAGCGACATTATCCGCGGCAATGGTCAGCCGAATTGGTCGGTGATTTCAAACGAAATTATCATGAGCAGCTTTGAAGATGGTGAAATTGATCACATCGACGGAATTGTTTCCCATACCTATTCAAAAGAGCCAGCCGTTTCGGGTCAACGCGGATATCAACTGGATATTATAAACGGCACCTGGGGCGAAGAATATGAAGATTTAGACATTTATGTGACCGAGTGGAATCAGTCTGGCTCCTCTGCGGCATTTGAGCGTGACGAAGATTATGGCCTTTTTCAGGCGCACGAGATGTTAAATATGGTCGAGGAATTCGTCGCGAGCGGCGTTGATGCCGCATACGCCTGGCCGCTTTTGCAGAATTCGGACAATTCTCTGAGCATGGGGTTCAGCCACACTGCGCTGACAGCGCCAGGCGTGATGTTTCGCCTGATGAGCGACACGATCCCAGGCAAGACGATGCTGGACCTTGATCCGGCTTCGGACGCGACCGAGGCGGATTTGGGCGATCTTGACGTTCATGCATTTCACGGCAACGGCGAACTGGTGTTTTTCCTGGCCTCTACAGCAAGCGAGACCGAGGAAACCGAAATCGACCTTGCCAACCTTATCACCGGCTTTGATTCAATGTCTGTGCAGGTGCTGGGTGTTGCCGACGGCGAAGCAGCAGGCAGCAACAGTTCGACCGCTGTGCTGCGCGAGGAGAACCCCGAAGATGTGCACGATAATGGCTTTTTGACAGTGCGGCTGGAGCCCGGAGAGATCATGCAGGTGGTCATCACCGGCATCGCACCGACCGAGGCGTTTCAGGAATACACCGGCATAGTGGAGCAATCGCAAACGCCGGTGTTGCCCGCGCAACAAGAGGCACTTGCCGATTCCGCAGAGGATGACGTTGACGAAGCGCCTGTGCCCACCACGACCCGCGAGGTTGACCTGGACGAATACATCGCACTCAAGCCGTGGCAGCATCACATCAAGGGGCACAAAGGCGACGACACTCTGATCGGCACGCAGGGGGCAGACACGCTCAACGGTGGCAGAGGTGACGATTCGGTGGTCGGCAACGCTGGCGACGACGATCTGCGGGGCCGCATAGGCGATGACACTCTCAAGGGCGGCAGCGGTAATGACCGGCTGTTCGGCGAGGGCGGCAATGACTACCTGAAAGGCGGAAAAGGAGCGGATATCCTGCTGGGCGACGACGGCGACGACACCCTGCTGGGCGGGCAGAACGGCGATATACTTTTGCCCGGAGCGGGCACCAACGAGGTGACCGGAGGTTATGGCTTCGATACCTTTCGATTTTCGACCGAGGAAAATTTCGAGACGACGATCACGGATTTTACGCCGGGTCGCGACACCATTGCGATCGATGGGGGCGTTGATTTCGATTTAGCAGACGTGCGTGTGACCCAGAGCGATGACGGCGAAAACCCGCTGACGACGCTTATGCTTGGGGACGATCAGATCATCCATCTGCAAGGCGAATTTGATGAGGATGACGGGCAGCTCGAAGATTGGGCCACTATCCTCTGAGGTTTATCGAAATTGGTGATCATGCTGTCGCATGAACTCGTGAACGGTGGGGGAGGGGCCTTGACGGGGATAATCCGTCAGGGCCCTTTTTTCATCGGGCCTGCCCGCTGTCAGAATGATACGGCCCGTGGATCAGAACGCTCACAGGCGGCGCAGATTTGGTTGGTTGTCTCAGGTCTCTTGACCGCCATTCACGGCGATCATCTGCCCGGAGACGAACCTGGCCTGTGGGCTTGCCAGAAAAGCGACCATGGCGGCGATGTCGTCTGAAACACCCATGAAACCCGTTGGGATGGCGGCGGCGCGCCGGGGGTCGTCTTCGGACTCAGTATCCTTGCGGATCTGACCCGGAGAGACGGCATTGACGGTGATCCCCTTGGGCGCGAATTCTTGCGACAGCGCCTTGGTCAGGCCCCAGACGCCATGCTTGGCCGCCGAAATGGGCGCGCCTTCGAAATAGCCCCGGATTGCCTTCATCCCGGCAAAGTTGACGATCCGCCCCCAACCCTTGTCGACCATTCCGGGCAGAAACGCGCGGCTGGTGCGAAAGGCAGCGGTCAGCGCGGTGTCGACCACGGCGTGCCAGTCGTCATCAGACATTTCGAGAAACGGTTTGTGTGGGCGCCGCGCCGCGTTGTTGATCAGAATATCGACGCAGCCAAACTGCTCCAATGCCGCGCCGGTCATCCCTGCCAGTACATCCGCCCGCCCGACATCCCCCATGAGGACCAGCGTCTGCCCGCCCGCCTGCTGAACCAGCTCTGCTGTTTCGCGGCAGGCTGCCTCGTTGGTTGCGCCGTTGATCACGACGTTGCACCCCATTTGTCCAAGATGGACCGCAACCGCCCGACCGATATTCTGGCCAGAGCCTGTGACGAACGCCGTCTTTCCCAAAAGTATTTGGTCGGTCATTTGGTCGAATTCCCCGTTTTACCTGATTTTCGCGCCACTTGCCGCACGTGCCCCGCGTCATGCGCAAGCGGTGCCGGGTCGGCTGGTGACGCAGACATTCTTTAGCCTTGGGTTATTTGTCAATCAACAGAATATTGTTGACAATCTACAATTCTAACTGTGTCATGCCACTATGGAAGCACGTCTGAACATGAAAGAGGCCCTGGCCCTGCGGCGACAACGCCCGCTGGTGATGGAGATCCGCGACGAATTGGAGCGCATGATCCTGAACGGCGAGGTCGAAGCAGGCGAGCGGCTGAACGAGAATATCCTTGCCGAACAGCTTGGCGTCAGTCGTGGCCCGGTGCGCGAAGCGGCGCGGTCGCTGGAAAAGGAAGGGTTGGTGACCACGGTTGCCAATCAGGGCGTCTTTGTTCGCAAGCTGTCGATCGAGGATGCACTCGAACTGTATGATCTGCGGGCGATGATGGCGGGCTATCTCTGCGCGCTGGCCGCTGAACGGAGCGATGCAACGACATCCGCCGGGCTGCGCAGTTTTGTTGATCAGATGAACGTGGCAATCGGTACCGGCGACGAGGCGCTCTATTTTCAGCTGAATCTGGCATTCCATGACAGTATTGCGGCTGCGTCCGGCGCGGGCCGGGCCAAGACGCTGTATACCTCTCTTGGCAAAGAAGTGCAGCTGATGCGACTGCGGGTGCTTAGCGGCGCGGCGTCGCTGATTCAGTCGAACACCGAACATGACCTGATCGTCGCCGCCATCGAGAGCGGCGATACTGAGGCCGCACGTCGCCACGGCGCGCAACATCACATGAATGGAAAGGCCCGACTTCAGGCGACGCTCTGAACACTGGAAATCGACAGGGAAAACCCTGTCGTTGTTTGCGGTTCCCGACCTGAGGAGGGGGCGTTCCGCAGATAAGACGACCAAAAAAGGGAGGACACCATGACTATCACTCTGAATTTCAGCGGATCGTGGCTGCGCGCCACATCGCTTGCGGCAGCCATTGTTGCGCCGCTGGCATTTGCACCGGTTGCAAATGCCCAAGTTTACCCGTCTGCGGACGAAACGCTGGACTGGACTATCGCCTTTGGCCCCGGTGGCGGCAACGACATCATGGCCCGCACCATCATTGATATCCTGGCCAAATATGACCTTTATCCCGGCGATATTCGTGCCGAGAACCGTGCAGGTGGTTCGGGCGCTGTCGGCTGGGGGCATCTGTTCGGTCAGTCCGGCGATCCATATGCAATCTCGACTACGTCGGGCAGCTTTGTGACCACGCCGTTGCAGGCGGATACACCGTGGCAGCCTGCGGATTTCACCCCGGTTGCGTTGTTGGCGACCGACGATCTGGTTCTGGTGGTCAATGGATCGTCTGAATACCAGAACATTCAGGAGTTTATCGCCGCGGCCAAGGAACAGCCGATGGCGATTGGCGGCACCGGCACCGTCAATGTGGACTTTATCGTGCCGACTTTGTTTGCCAAGCGCGCAGGGTTCGAATTTGACTATGTCTCGTTCAATTCAATGTCGGATCAGACCACTGCGCTGTTGTCAGAATCGCTCGATGCGATGGTTGGTAACCCGGGCGAGATCCTAGGCCTGATCGATTCGGGCGATCTGCGTCCGCTGGTCTATTCGGGTCAGTCGCTGCCAGCCGCCCTCAAGGGGGTGCCGACGATGGGCGACCTGGGCTATGATATCGGTGTGTCGATGCCGCGCGGTCTGATCCTGGCGCCGGACGCTCCGACCGAGGTGCAGGACTGGTGGATCGCCACGATGAAGAAGGTGGTCGATACGCCTGAATGGGGCGAATACATCAACAGCAACACCCTGACCCCGACGGTGATCTATGGCGAGGATTTCCGGACCTTCCTTACCAATACCAAGACCGGGTTCGAAGAAGTGCTGCGCTCTGTCGGCGCCATCGACTGACATCATCAGAACAATCCGGGGTCGATTGCGAACGTCTCTCGCAGTCGGCCCTGTTTTCAGCGGGATCTCACGCTCATGCGCATCGCCTTTCTGCTTGCCGTACTCGCCGGCGGCGTCTTTTACACCTATATCGCCTTTACCGATCTGAGCTTTCTGACGCGCTCGGGGCGTTTGGGGCCGGGGTTCTTTCCCAGGATCATCGGGCTTTCGATGGTCACAATCACCATCTGGTGCCTGGTTGACGCGCTGCGCGAGGCGCGCGCCGACGAGGAACAGTTCGGCAGTTGGCGCGACGTCGTGATCCTGATTGTGGTGGCGGTGCTTTATGCTGTGCTGCTGCGGCTCTTTGGCGGCTTTGTCGCGACGTTTATCTATCTGGTGATCATGCTGTCGATCCTGAACCGGGGGCGGCATGTGCAGAACGCGGTTCTATCGCTGGTGCTGCCCGTTGCGGTCTATCTGCTGTTTGACAAGATACTGAATGCCAGCATGCCGCCGGCATTGTTCGACCTGCCGATATGAAAACCTAGACCCTCGGCGCGGCCCATGAACGGCGTGTCGACTGGAGGAACTGAATGGATATTTTCGCCGATCTGCTGATGGGGTTTTCTGTCGCGATCACGCCGATTAATCTGGTGTATCTGCTGGTCGGTGCCATGGTGGGCATGATCGTTGGCGTCATTCCGGGGTTTGGGCCGTCAGCCGGGCTGGCGATTTTGCTGCCGGTGACGTTCGGCATGGATCCGATTGGCGCCATCATGATGCTGGCCGCGATCTACTATGGCGCGATGTATGGCGGCACGATCACGTCGATCCTGCTGAACACGCCGGGCGAAAGCGCGACCGTGGCCAGCACCTTTGACGGCTTTCCGCTGGCCAAACAGGGTCGGGCGGGTCCGGCGCTGGTGATGCAGGCGGCGGCGTCGTTTGTCGGTGGGACGGTGGGCGTGCTGCTGATTACTATCCTCGCACCGCTGTTTTCGCAGGTGTCGCGCAGTTTCGGTCCACCCGAATATTTCCTGCTGGCGTTCATGGGGATGTTGACGCTGATCGTGATGATCGGCACCAGCTGGAGGCTGGGCGTGATTTCGGCGTTGATCGGCTTTGCGCTGGGCACTGTTGGTGTCGATCTGGAAACCGGGCAGGGGCGATACACCTTTGGGTCGGCGGAATTGATCGGCGGTATCTATTTTATCCCAATCGCCATTGGCCTGTTTGGGTTGGGCGAACTGTTTTATGCCTTTTTCATCGGGCTGCACCGAACCGGCACTGGCGGTATCGTGCAATATGACAAGGAAAGCCGGTTCTGGCCGACGGCTGACGACTGGATCTCGACCCGGTGGACGATGGTGCGCGGATCAATCCTTGGCTTTGTGGTGGGGGTGATCCCGGGGGCTGGTGCGACAATTGCATCGCTTATGGCCTATTCGACGGAACGCTCGCTCTCGCGTCATCCGGAACGGTTCGGCAAGGGCGAGATGGCGGGACTGGTCGCGCCGGAAACTGCGAATAACGCAGCATCGTCCGGGGCGATGATCCCGCTGCTGACACTGGGCATTCCGGGGTCTGCATCCACGGCCGTCCTGCTGGCGGCGTTCCTGTTGTGGGGCCTGCGTCCGGGACCATTGTTCATGGAGCAAAACCCCGAGCTGGCGTGGGGTCTGATCGCGTCGATGTATCTGGGCAATATGGCGCTGCTGGCGATCAGCATCTTTGCGATCCCACTGTTCGTGCAGTTGATCAAGGTGCCGTATCGGATTCTGGGACCGGCAGTTGTGGTGATCTGCACTTTGGGCACCTTCAGCGTCCACGCGTCGTTCATCGAAACCTATTTGATGTTCGCGGCGGGTACGGCGGGGTTCTTTATGCGGCTCTACGGCTTTTCTCCGGCGGCGCTGGTGCTGGCGCTTGTCCTTGGACCGCTGGCCGAAGAAGCCTTGCGTCAGACGCTGACAATCTCACGCGGATCGTTCATGATCTTTGTGGAACGTCCGGCGTCGCTCTGGATCATTGGTATCACGGTGGCGCTGGTGATGCTGTTGCCACTGTTAAGCCAGTTTGGAAAATCTGCGGACGCAGCTGAAAAGGCGGGGAGCTGACGGATCATGCACATAGATGAGGCCACGGCCCTCAGGCTTGCAACCCAGGTGTTTGTGCGGGCGGGGGTTGCAGGCCGTGCCGCCTCAGATACCGCCGAAATCCTGACACTGGCCGAGATGATGGGCATCGGCACCCATGGGTTAAAGCGGGTGCCGTTTTACGCCGACAGAATTGCTGCGGGTGGGATTGACCCAGCGGCGGTGATACAGGCGCGTGCTCCAGCCCTGGCGATGCGGCATGTGGACGGTCAGAACGGCCTGGGTCCCGCCGTTGCACGGTACGCGCTGGATCAGGCAATGGACGCCGCGCGCCAGGCTGGCATCGGAATCGCCTTTTGTCGGGGCAGCAATCATCTGGGGGCGCTGGCGCCCTATCTCTGGATCGCGGCAGAGGCCGGGTTTGCCTGCCTCATGACCTCGAATACGTCACCGATGATTGCGCCTGCCGGTGGTCGTGCCCCGCAGATCGGGAATAATCCACTGGGGATCGGTCTGCCGAATCCGGGTGGCACATCTGTGCTGCTGGACATGGCGCTGTCCGTTGTTGCGCGGTCGCGTGTGCGTGCGGCGGCTGAGGCGGGTCGTGAGATACCAGACGATTGGGCCACCGACGCGCAGGGCTACCCAACACGCGATCCACTGGTGGCGGCGCAGGGATTGATGCGTGCCATTGGTGGTGACAAGGGCGCCAACCTTGCGCTTTGCCTTGATCTGCTGGCTGGCGGATTGTCGGGGGCGTCGATGCTGTCGGCTATTCCCAATTCAATCACCGCGCCGGATGTGGTGCAGAACATTGGCCATATGATCCTGTTGATCGACACCGCACGTCTGCTACCGGCCGACGCCCTGTCGGACAGGATGGCGGGGGCCGCGCAAGTGATCACGCAGACCGCGCCGATTGATCCGGTCACTCCCCCCCGGATGCCCGGCGCCCGAGCGATCCGCGCGCTTACGGTTGCGCGGCGCGACGGGCTGTTGTTGCCGCCCGCCCTGCTTGCCGACTTGCGCAAGCTGGCGGGCGAATAGTTACCGGGATCAGGTGGCCTGTTGGGTGATGTCGCGCATCACCTCGAGGAATTGCGCCACCTCGGCTTCGGTATTGTAGTGGCACATCGACACCCGCACGCAGGTTTCCAGCCCGATGGGATCTAAGATATTGCTGGAGTAGTGATCGGCCTTGCGCGTGTGGGTTCGAATACCCTTTTCGCGCAGCCGGGTCACCACTTCGGGCGCGGGCAGACCGGTGACGGACAACGACACCAGACCTTCGCGACGCGGATTGTCGATACCGCCAACGACGGTGACAGAGGGCATGTCGGCCAGCCCCTTGAGGTTGCCGGTGCCGTGCAACATGGCGTCAGTCAGGGCCTTTTCATGCGCATGGATCGCCTTGCCTGCGGCGACGATCCGGGCGCGGCGGTCGGTATCATCGGTGAACTTTCCGCCCAGCCATTCGAAATACGCCACCACGTCCGAGAAGGTGGCATAGGACCCGGTGTCGCGCGTTCCCATTTCCCACGGCTCGCCGGGCGCGTTTAGCAAATGTTCATGTGGCAGCGCCGCCAACCGGTCCGACACCCAGGCGACCCCGTAGCCATGGCGCGAGAACACCTTGTAAGGCGACACGACATAGCCGTCGATGCCGTAGCTCGCGATATCAAGCTGGCCGTGCGCCGCGTGCTGGATGCCATCCACGATGATAAAGCAATCGGGCGCCACCGCGCGGATCGACTTGGCAATGGCGGCGACGTCCACCCCCATACCGCTGACGGGCGAGGTGTGCAGGATCGTGGCGACCTGTGTGTCCGCCGTCAGTTCAGGTGCGTAATCTGCAACGTCGACTGATGCGGTGTTAGCGTTATGCGCCACCAGCACATGTGTCTTGCCTGCAATCTCGGCCCATTTATGTGCGGCACTGCGCGACGCGGGATGTTCCAGCGTGCTGCCCAGAACCCGGCCCGCAGGGGTGGCCACAGTGGCGGTACGGATCAGCCGGAACAGCAGCTCGGTGCCGCTTTCTCCGACAAAGAACTGCCCGTCCGGTGCGTTGAACAGGATGCGCATGTCAGCCTTGGCTTTGTCGATCATCGCGACCAGCGCATGGGCGGCAGGGTTGTCGCGGCCCTGATTGTCTGGAATCGCGGCCATCTTGGCCGAGGTCTCAACAACCGAGTTCAGGGTCAGCGCCCCACCCGCGTTTTCAAAAAAGATCCGCGGCCCGTCGAACGGGCACTGGTCCACATGGGCAAATCTTGCGCGTACCTCATCCATGAGGCCGGGTTTGGAGGTCAGCATCTCGATACTCCTAAAATACTGATGTCAGGGCATTTTCCAGGTGGCGGTGGCCAGCGCGGCCAGCTTGCCGTCGGGGCCGCTCAGGCGGCTTTCCATAAAGGCAATAGACCGCCCGCGCCGGACAAAGCTGCCTTCGCAGGTCACTGGCCCACTGGTCACGGGGCGCATGTATTGCACCTTCATTTCGATCGTTGCGCCGGGGCCCGCCACCTTGTTGACCAGATGCCCCATCGAAATATCCATAGCCGAGGCCATGGCACCACCATGAAGCACCCCCTGAGGGTTTCTGAGCATATCCGACATCTCGAATGTCAGGCGGCAGACCTCTTTGTCGGCATTTGCTGCGTCATGGGGCAGATAGTCAAAGCTTAGCCCCAGAAATCGCGCGAAAAAGAACGTTTCAAACGCCTGTTCGTGCTGCTCCAGCGCGCCCTCGAAATGGGCGCGCGCAGCGTCAGTGTCGATCCGTCGGGGGGCGGTGTCAGTCATTATTCGCCTATGAACTCGGGTTTACGCTTTTCCAGAAAGGCGCGGCGCCCTTCGATGTAATCCTTGCTTTCGAAGCAGGCGATCACGCGGGCCTCACATTCGGCGAGATCACGCTCGCTCTCGGGCTTGACGGTCTCGCCGACGATATATTTCACGGAACCAACGGTCATCGGGGCATTGGCGGCAATCATCAGCGCGGTCTCTTCGGCAACTTCGGCTACCTTGTCGTCCGCAACCACCCGATTGACAAGACCCATCGTGCGCGCCTCTTCGGCATCGAACCGGCGGGCGGTAAAGAATATTTCCTTGGCAAAGGATGGGCCAACCACGTTAACCAGCCGGTTGATGCCCGGAAAGCCATACCCGAGGCCAAGTTTCGCGGCCGGAATGGCAAACTGCGACTTCTCACCGCAGATGCGCAGATCGCAACTCAGTGAGAGTGCCACACCACCGCCGATGCAAAAGCCGTCAATTTGGGCAATCGTCGGCTTGGGGAAGGCTTCGATCAGGTCATAGACGCGTTTGGTTGCCGCGTTGTAATGCGCCACACCTTCGGCGCTGGCGCGCTCGGTCTCGAATTTCGAAATATCGGCGCCGGATACAAATGCCTTGCCGCCCGCACCCGACAGGATGAGGATGCGAACCGTCGGATCAGCGGCGAATTTGGTGGCTGCCGCTTCGACGGCTTCCCACATCTCCAGCGACACTGCGTTGCGCTTTTCCGGCTGGTTGAAAATGATGCGGGCAATCTCGCCCGACTGTTCGGTGATGATCTTGTCGGTCATGGGTCCGTCCGTTTGGTTAGATTGCGCCCGAGCTTTTCATCGCGGCGATATCGGCACCGCTATAGCCAAGCTCGGTCAGGATTTCGGCTGAATGCTGCCCCAGCAGGGGCGGGGGTGTTGCGATGCGGCTGGGGGTGCGGCTCATCAGGATGGGCTGACCAACAAGCTGCGTGTCGCCGCGTTCCTGACTGGTGACAGGCTGGGCCAAACCCAGATGTTGTACCTGCGGATTGGCAAAGACCTGACCAATATCATTGATCTCACCAGCGGGAATGCCCGCGTCAGTGAAAACAGTGATCCACGCCTCGGTTGTGTCGGTCGCGGTGATCGCCTCGATCTCGGCGCCCAGTGCGTCACGGTGTTCCGAGCGCGCTGGCGCGGTGGCATAGCGGTCGTCGGTCAGCCAGTCGTCGCGCCCCATGACTGCCGCGAAGCGCGACCAGATGTTGTTGCCCGTCACCGCAATATTCATATGGCCATCACTGGTCTTGAACACGCCGGTCGGGATCGACGTCGGGTGGTTGTTGCCCGCCTGTTTCGGCACATCACCGTCCATCAGGAACCGTGCCGCCTGAAAATCGAGCATGAACACCTGCGCCTGCAGCAGTGACGTCTGAACCCATTGGCCCCGCCCCGAGGTGGCGCGTTCAAACAGCGCGATCAGGATGCCCTGCGCGGCAAACAAGCCCGCACATAGGTCCGCCATCGGAATGCCCACACGCATCGGCCCGTTGCCCGGCGCGCCGGTGATCGACATCAACCCACCCATGCCCTGCGCAATTTGGTCAAAGCCCGGTCGATCCGCCAGAGGTCCGTCCTGCCCAAATCCCGAGATCGAGGCATAGATCAGCCCGGCATTGCTTAGTGATAGGGTGTCATAGTCGATGCCCAGCCGCTTTTTCACACCGGGGCGAAAGTTTTCGACGATGATGTCAGCGGTGTCTGCCAATTTGCGAAAAGCGGCCAATCCTTCGGCGGATTTCAGATCCAGCGACAGGCTGCGTTTGTTGCGGTGCAGGTTCTGGAAATCCGGACCAGACCGTGGCCCGCCAAACTGCGCGGTGTCCACCGGGGCCTCGATCTTGATGACGTCTGCGCCCCAGTCGGCCAGTTGCCGCACGCAGGTCGGTCCCGACCGCACGCGGGTCAAATCCAGCACGCGCAATCCTCTGAGCGCTGCGCTGGCCCCTGTTTCGTCTTTTTCGTGACCATCTGACGCGTATTGTGCAGGCTGTGCCATGCGGCCTCCTTGTGGATGGACTGCTTGATTTGGTGTAGGTCATAGCTGTGAGGATGACAATAAGAATGTTAATTGTTGACAAAAAAATGGCGATAACGGATCAAGTGAAACCATGACGATGAGCGCAAAACTGATAGGGCCGCGGCGGGCGACGCTGGCCGGAGAGGTCCGCAACGAGATCGAGCGGATGCTCGTGGACGGCGACCTTGTGGCCGGGGAAAAGCTGAACGAACTGGCGTTGTCGAACGCAATGGGCGTCAGTCGGGGCACAGTTCGCGAGGCAATCCGGTCACTGGTCGATTCCGGTCTGATTGACCTGATTGCCAATCGCGGCGCGTTCGTCCACGAGACAACTGTCGCCGAGGTGCGCAACCTTTACGATCTGCGCGGTGCTATCTTTGCAATGGCGTGCTCTTCGTCTGCGCAGCGTGTCGCCGAAGGGATCGAAACCGGACTGCCTGCGCAGTTGCAAAACAATCTGGATCAGATGCAAGAGGCGCACGGCCGCAACGATACCGAGCTTTATTACAAGCTGAATATCGAATTTCATGACATGCTGTTGGGGGCGGCTGGCAACCCCAAGGCCAAGACGATTTATGACAACCTCGTGCGGGAAATGCACCTGTTTCGCCGCCGTGGTCTGTCGATCGCCAGCAATATCGCGCGCTCAATCGCCGAACATCAGGTCATCAGTGCCGCCGTGACCAATGGCGATGTCGAAGCGGCCCGCGCTGCAGCACAGATGCACATCGTCTCTGGTCTGGCGCGATACATGAAGATCCTCGACAAAACCCCGGAATCGGAGGGCTAAGTCGCCGTGCTTCCCGGCAGTCTCTGGCAAGGCGGTTATCGCGGCGGTGCCTGGCTGAATTTGGTCCTTTTTAATGCTGGGCCATGACCGCAGTCTGGCGACAGCCCGCTCTGCTCTGATCCCGCCTGCGGGCATGGTGTCGCCGCTGCGGCAGTTCGTTCGGATCGTGGATCAGGACCTTTGGGGGATGGAGCATTTGCAACAGGCCCCTGCGCTGACCGAACGAGGCTAGGACGGCCAGCTCCAGCGACGGTCGAGCGCGTTAAACAGCCTGACCAGATCCGGCAAGCGCCGCGACGGCCCGGCGTCGTCAAGGTTTCGCACGAGGCTGGGCAACTGGCCACACAGGTCGATGATCCGCACCAGTTCAAGTACGGTGTCGTGCAGATCGCGGCGGTTGGCGCCACTTTTCTGCAAGGTCGCGATCATCGAATTGCCAAAGTCAGGCCAGAACCTGACCCGGCCCGCGATCCGTTCCAGCTCTGGCACCACGGTCGTCTCGGGTTCGGTCAGAATGGCGGCCGTGACGACCTCGTGTAGTTCAGGGGTCTGACCACGCGCGATTAGGTTTCTGAACTCAGGATCGTCCGGGGCCGGGTCAGGGGACACCATTGCCGCCACCAGCCCGCCATCAGAGAGCGTCGCTGTTCGATACATTTCGAACAGATCATCCGCGTTGACGCGATCCGGGTCCCCGGCGATGCTGACGAGGCTTCGGATCAAATCAATCCGCCGACCGCTTTTCTTGCCATCGTCGTGCAGCAGGACCTGCCCGGCGCCGTCGCGCACCAGCTCCAGGAACGTATGCGACAGATAGGGCTGCGAGGCCGAGGACAGCTCGACCCTGGTTTGTTGCGATGCCGCGCGAACCACATGTCGAAACATCGGCGACTGGCCCAGCATTCGCTGCATACGCAGGTTGACGACAACATCGCTGTAGCGCTCGACCCCCAGCGATCCAGCATCCGGATCATACAGAGTGCGGCGCGGTGCCAGTGGCCGGCACAGCATGTCGAGGTCAAAGAACAGCGCATCCGGCGAATAGATCCGTGTCCCCTTTAACGCCTCGGTATAATCCTGTGTGGCCATGTGCCGAAGCAGGTCAATTTCTTGCCACCCGGGCGGGGTCACGATCTGACCGGCCAAGGTCAGCCGCCACAGCCATGTTTCGTGGAACGGCACATCAAAGCGCAGCGGGCGCCCGATGTCGGGCCAGTTTGGCAGGCTCGCCAGAACGTCCCAGCCGACACGCGACACGGTGGCAAAATCCGCCTCGATAAAGGCGTTCCCGACCACCTGTTGCAGCTGAGGGTCGGTGATCATTTCCAATGCATCGCGTGACACGACCCCTTTGGCCCACGCCGCGATGGGGGACGGCGCGGCGGCGGACTGGGCGCTGTCGTCGAATGTTGCATCCAGCGCGAACAGGTCGCCGCCGCCGGGTATGTCACGGCCCGAAGCAGGTCCATCCGGCGCGAACGCGCTGCGCATGCCGGTCTGGCGGATCGATTTGCTTTCCGCTTCGAGGCGAACCGAGAATTGCAGATCCTCGGGCAGGGTTCTGAATTCGGCGTCGCTCAGGGCGCTGGCATCGGCAGAGTGGACCTTGAGCGCTGCGCGGGGGCCATCCTCCATCCGCGCCACCTCGTCCGCGCCGACATACGCCACGATGGCACGGGCCAGATCGGGCTGGCTGTACAGGAATTCTGTCTTGCCTTGCAGCAGGTGCAGATAGCCGGCCCGCGTTAAGTCACCGGTGGTTTCGTAGTGCTGCGTGGCGGCGTCGAGTACCCGCATAATCGTCGGATCACCCGAGGCCAGCATCATCGGCAACATCACCCGTCGCACATCGGGACGGTGGGTGATCATTGTCCCATCGCCAGGGCTGTCGACCAGCCAGACCTGCTGTCGCAGCGCGTCAAAGGCTGCCTGCGCGCGTCCCGGCGGGCTCAGATCGACACCGACCGCCGGTGCGATCACATCGCGCAGCATGTCCACCGTCACTTCGCGCAGCAGCAGGCCGGGATGGGCGAGGGCGCGGATATCGTCGTCGCTCATCCCGTCGGGCAGGTGGCGAACCCGCATCCGGGCCAGAAAGCGGCTGTAGAGGGTGCGGATCATCGCCTCGACATCGCGGCCACGCATCCCGCCGGTGTCCAGTTCCGCAATCAATTCGGCCCGCTCGGGCGGGTCCATGGCATTCAGATGCTTGCTTACCAACAGCAAGATCAGTGGATGTCCCCCGAGTTTGGCCGCCAGGTCAGCGCGCAAATCGTGGCTCAGGTCCGGTGCGCGCTGCCCCAAAAGCGCGACCGATGCGGCCTGGTCAAGTTCGGGCAAAGCCAGATGTGCGTCGAACCAAATGGCAAACCCCGTCGGCTTCCTGGGGCGAGCGGGGTCAGCGTCAGCGTCCGGCGTCTCTTTCGGCGCATCGGTATGTGTCGGCGGGCCGGTGCGGCCCGAGCAGATCAATGTGACTGGTCCCGAACGGTTCAGCATGCCCAGCCGATGTACCCACCCGATCAGCTGGTGAAACAACGTACTGTTGGGCAGCGTAACAAAGAGGTCGCGGTTGTCTTGGGCTGTGATTTCTTCGACCGTGTCGAGCACGACAATCATTGGCCGCGGCGCGCCTTCAGGCAGTGACCACAGGATGGTCTGGGTCTGCGACAACATGGTTTCAGCAAAACTCAGGGCGCTGTCACGGTCGGTTTCGCGGCGCAACAGGGCCTGTTCCTGGCGCATCGCGCGTAAATGCCCGGCAAGGGTAGGGAGCTGGGTGCCAATCTGGCGGGTGATCTCTTCGGTCCAGGCGATCGGGCCGCCATGGGCCAGCGTCATCTGGTCAAAGTCGAAGCGGATCAAAAGTGGCCGTGTCGGCAGCGCCTCAACCCGAGTGAACAGATCGGCGAGAAAGGCAGATTTCCCCATGCCGGGCGATCCGGTGACCAGCAGGGATCGCACCGGATGCGGGGGATCGGCATCGGTCGGCATAATTGGCGGCAGGATGGTGCCACCGTCCAGAAACCGCAGGACCGCCATACGCTCTGCCTCGCGACCGCATAGGTCGTCGGGCAGGATCTGCCGACGTCGGGCGTGGTCCGCCTCGATAGTAGAGCGCTCGCGCAGGGTTATTTCAAACTGCCGCGCTATCTTTTGTTGCGTTCCGTCGAGTACGCTCGCGGCAAAGCTCGCCGCGGCGATTGCTTCGCGTACAGCGTGTGCGCCGGTCTGATCAGGGCCAAGCCTGAGCGTTTTATCCCGAGGGACAGAACCTGTCAGGCAATCGCGCAGCACCTGAGCAAAAATATCGGCCTTGAGTGGCCCGCGCCGCCGCAACAGCCTGCCCATGTCGTCCGGGCGTTTGGCAAGCAACCGCAGCACCCGCACCCTGTCGGCATTGTGCATGCGCCACAGGATCTTTTCGTCGTGCAGCACCTCTTCGCACAGGGGGGCCAGCGCGGCGAGGGCCTGATGTTCCAGTCGCTGTTGGTGCGCGATCTGGGCTTTGGTCGGCGGATCATCCGGCTTGGTATCCGGATAGAGGAACCGCGATGGGGCAAAGGCGCCGGACAAAGCGGCGTGGTCAATCACGCGTTGCGCGAATGTGGTCATGTCGATCCCCCTTCGATCCCGCCGGCTGATCCCCTGCGGGAACGAAACGCCCCAAGCGCATGGACCGAAAGCAGCTCGTTCAGCGCTTCGATCACGCCGTGACCGTCGGCGGTCGGCGTGGGGGCGCTGGGTGTCACGGTGTTGCCAGCCGCATGACCAGCCAATGAATTCAACATCACCGACAGCCGCGGTGCAAACTCATCTGGTGGCATGCCTTTGGTCAGATGCGCTTCGAGCCAGTCGCGCAGATCGGCCGGGGCAGGGGCCGCTTGCAAATCTTCCTCCATCAGTACGGCGCTTCCCAGACCCATCAGCGCATCAAGCCGTTTCGGCAGCCCAACCAGAACCACTCGCAGGCGGGGTTCGCGGGCGACGCGCAGATAGAGGCTGACCAGAAAGCTGGACGATGGCCATTGTGTGCCGATCTCGTGCGCATCAATATCGTCAATCATCAGCCACACCACCTTGCCCGGCGCCGCCTCTTTGAGCGCATCCACCGTGCGATCCAGTAGCAGGCCCGCGGCATCCGCATCCAGCGTCGTTTCGCCCGAGGCACCGGGCAGGCCCGCCACCCGCTCCGGGTCGATGGCCGACACGATCCGGCTTGCGGTCAGGAACGGGTCGGGGTCGATCAGCGACGCCTCGATCACCACCACATGGTGGCGGTCGGGGGGCAGGCAGCTTTCTAGGATTTCGCGGGTATAGCTGCGTCCGATCCGCGACAGGCGCCGCATCTGGGCATCAGGCCGGGTCAGGACGGTAAGGATACGAACCGGCCCAAGTGCCGCGCGCGAGATCATATCCTGAAGCTGATGACGGCCAAGGATCGGCAGGTTGCGCCGCACATGCCAGCCAACGCGGCGCGGCATTGATTCGATGTCCTGATTGATCATGGTCAGGGCGTCGTCTGCGATCCGGCGCAGGGGCACGCCCCGGTTGACCCGCGCGCCGGCCGGGGCCTCGGGGTGGAACCCGGCGTCGTGCAGCGCCACCGGCTCCATCGAATCGCGCAGAACCAGCCCACCAGACGACCCATCCAGCGCATTGGCGAAATAGTAGACGCGGGCATGGTTCTGGCCGCCTCCTGCGTCGGGAAAGGCCAGGGCATCGGGGGGACGGGCGCGGTTGTTGGTCACCGATTTCATCGGCTGGCCGCGCGGGAACTGCCAGACCTGCATCGGCGTGTCAAAATCCGGCAGGTCGGGCACCCGCGCCAGATCGTACCAGCCGCGTGCGTCGCCGGGCCGCCCGTCAAGGCGCAGGATGGCATAGTCGAGATGTTGCAGCAGGGCCGCCTGACTTTCCGCCTGATCTTCGGGGAGCGACATGCTCTTGCCCAGCAGCCAGCCGATGCCGTCGGTCATCACCCTATAACTGCGCGGCTCGACAATTCGGCGCGGGCCGTGATGGATGTCAAACGCCACTGCGGGCTGTGGTCCGTCCTTCAGCGGGGTGCCGTCCGGGTTCAAAAAACTGCGGACCACGTGATAGTTGGTCAGGATCAGATGCGGCCCGATCAAAAAGCCTGACCCCAGTGGCGTATCCTCGATTGTGCCATCCCTAAGGGTGGTGCGGGACAGCACCATGCAGCCGCGCCGCATCGCCGCCAGCGATCCCGAGGAAATCACCGCTGCGTCCTGAAACCTTTGTTTGCGTTGCGCGATGGATTGCAGTTCGGGCCGGATGGCCACGTGGCTTGCCGCCGCCAGATCGGCGAACTTTTCAAAGATGAAATCGGCCAGCCAGTCGGATTCATTTGCGGCCACCATCGCCGCGCGAAAATCACGCCGGTCGCGGTCCGCCCCGGCTGGCAGCGGTTTGGCCGCGTTGGCGATCTGGGCGACGACCTTGAATTCATCTCCGCCATAGGCAAAGGCGACGTCATCATAGGCCCGCGCGAACACATCGCGCGACACCTTCAGCCCGCTTGCGATGCGTCCGATCTGCGTGCGCGATACCTCGCCCATGACAGCCTCAGATCCAGGTGGCCCCGGGGATTGGCCCGGACGGCGCCGCATTCACGGCCCCCAGCGCATGGGCGTGGTTGGCATAGAGGGTCGCACCGCTGAAATGCAGTCCGGCCACGCCTGGCGACGCGGCGAACTGCACGATCATCGACCCGGAATTGCCGCCCAGCGTCGTGCAATCATGCGAAAACACCCAGTCGTTTCGATCCCCCGGCAAGGTGCCGGGTTGTTGGATCACGCGCCCCGGAGCGACGTATTTGCGGCCAAAATCGGTGCCAAAGATTGCGCGCAGGCGCTGGCCGATCTCGACATCGGGGCGTCCGGTCGCGGGATTGATGTAGGCGGCACTGCCGTGCCGTGCCGGATAGCCTATCACCGCAAGGTCGATGTCGCCGCGCAGTTCGCCGCGCAGATCCAGCGGTGGCGGCAGATCCGGGCCACCTGCGACGATGTTCAGCACGGCCATATCGAGATTGGCGAAATCCACCGAATGACTGACCGGCACTGGCCCGGTGATCGCGACCCCATTGAGGTCCGATACCGTCACCCCGTCCGCCGTATCCGAGAAATCAATTGTGACGCGACCCCTGCCGAAATCCCAGGCACTGCCATTGGGGCCAATAATCTCGTCCGCGACGGCTTCGAGTACGTGGCGGTTGGTCATCACCCGGTTGCCACCGATCAGAAAGCCGGTCCCGACATGCACGCCGTTCAGGTCGATGCGCCCGACAGACCGGGCCCAGTGCGGCAAATCAACCGACAGCGACAGGAACCCACCCCATTCACCATAAAGCGGATCGTCTTCGTCGATGGTGCCGTTCACGATGCGATAGGCCGGGCGATCGGTCAGCCGCACCAACGCCTCAAGCGTTGCGCGATGCGGGCCGTCAATCTCGGGTATGCGGTCTTCGGCGACCATGCGGATCACCTCTTGGGCTTGCTGGACGACCTCGGCCTGGGCGTTGCGGTCGCCCTCGCCACGTTTTTGCATTTTCGAGAGGATGTCACCAACCCGGCTCGACAATGCCTGACCGGGTTCAGACATCAGACGGCCGCGCGCCGCCTCGGGGGTCAAGGTCGCGCTGGATTCGGCGGTGCCCATCCGGCCGGCGGCCAGATAGCGGGCATAATCCGGCTGTGCAGGCGCGGGGGCGGCGATGGGGGGCTGCATCAGCGGACCGGACTGGTGCTGGTTCAGTGCCGCCTCGACTTGCGCGGGGAGTCGTGCCTTTGTGCCGGGGCTGGGGGCGGGGCGGGTCGCGCTTTCCAGTGGCAATGCGTCGACACGGTGGGTGCGGACCCAGGCATCGTTCAAAAGATAGATGGTTTCGGCTCCGATCCGGGGCCAGTCGTCATCGCCTGCCTCGATCCCATCAAAGCTGTCGTCCAGCGCCGCGACCAATGGTCCCGCTGTTTCCAGAGAGGACGGCCCACTGCCGCCGGGACGCTGGATATGTGCGGGATCAAGGCCAACCAAGGCCGCGGCATCGACGATGCCTGCCCCCATGCCACGCGGCCAGTTGGCAGGAGTCCGCGCTGTCAGCCGGAGCGCGATACGAAACAGGCCGGTCACGGACAGCGACAGGCGTGCAGCTTCGGACCGCAGTTTCGCACGGCCCCATTTCTGCACCCAAAGCGCCGCAACCCCCGCCGTCAGCGCCGTGGCAAATGACGTGCCCTGACTGGGTTTGACCCGGTGCGCGCCGCCGTCGCCGGGCGTGCGGCGGGCAACCGGCACGTTTTCCGCCGGGGCGGCCATGTCGACCTTGCGTCCGCGGCTGGTGCCTTTCCACGGTTTGTCGTGAACGTTGGTGCCGGCCATGGCGATCACGTTGGGGTCGCGTGCTGGATAGACGACAATCGGTTGCACGCAATTTCCCGCTGCGGACACGACAATGATCCCGGCTTTTGCCGCACGTTTCAGGGCCGCAGCCATCACCGGCGAATGCAACCCGCCGCCCAGAGACATGGAAATCACATCAGCGTCGATCCGCACTGCATGCAGGATCGCCTGCGCTACCGGCGTCGGATCAAGCCCAAGGACGACACTGTTCAGGCACCGGATCGGCACCACCTTTGCGCCGGGGGCCGTGCCAAATACCTTGCCCGCGCCGCGGCTCGCCACATTGCTTGCGGTTGCGGTGCCGTGGCCGGGATTGGTCATGCCTGACGACAACGGATCGGTGGGGTCGGTGCTGCCGTTCAATGTGTTGAAGGCGCGGCTCAGATCCAGAGCGCCTGCCAATTCGGCGTGATCGGCGACGCCGCTGTCCGGTTGCGCGACGGTGACTCCCTTGCCGGTGATCCCTTGCGCCCAGACTTGCGGGGCGTTGACGATTGCGACCGCCCAATCCGGCGCTAGCGACGTGTCCTCGGCCACCCAGCATGTGGTGTTGAGAATGGCATCGCCAACACCTTCGGCGCGCGAGGGATCATCCGGCGCCACCACAAACGTCGCCGCGATATCCGGCACAGCCGATACCAGATCCAGCGCCACAACCAGTGCATCTGCCGCAGCAAACAGTGTCTGGGGCGCCATACGCCGTTCGACCCCGGGAAACTGGAGCACCAGAAATTCCGGCAATTGATCGTCCAGCGGCTTGAGGTCAAAGTTCGGTCCGCCCAGCAGCTCTTCGATCCGGGCGCGTTGCGCCAGCAGGTCAGGTGGGGTGGCGTATTCCAGTGTGATCCGCAGGCGGTTGTTCGGCAGGCCCGGTTCCGGCTCTGACGCGGCAAAGGATTCGGCAGTTCTGAGAATTTCCAGCGACATGGCAGCGATCCAAAATGGTTTGTGCAAAAATCTGTGTGTTGCAGACAAATACGTGCAACTGGCGATATGATTCCCGCAAAGCGGGTATAAATCAAGCCTCTCCTACGCCGCGCTGCCGCAAGAAACAGCCGTTCGGGCTGCGGCGGTGACGAAAGCGCCAGTGTTGTGCGCGCGCTGCTTGGCCGCTTTGCGCAAACAGGTTTATGTCATTGCAGCGAATGCATCCCCGTCAAAACCAGTCAAAAGAGGTTTCATGCCTGCACGTTTCAGCACTTCCACCAGCCGCAGACAGCGGGAGGATGGACATGACACGTAGCATCCGCACCGCCGCCGCGCAGATGGGTCCCATCGCACGGGACGAGCCGCGCGCGTCGGCGGTGGCACGTATGGTTGCACTGCTCGAACAGGCGGCTGAGCAGGGCGCAAATTTGGTGGTGTTCCCTGAATTGGCACTCACCAGCTTTTTCCCGCGCTGGTATATAGACGATCCCGCGCAGGTTGATACCTGGTTCGAGCGCGCGATGCCGAACGCCGCAACGCAACCGCTGTTCGAGCGCGCCCGCGCGATGGGAATCGCCTTTTCGTTCGGCTATGCCGAGCTGGTCGAGCAGGACGGCATCCTGCGGCATTACAATACGGCCATTCTGGTCGATGCCACAGGGCAGATTGTCGATCGCTATCACAAGGTGCATCTGCCGGGTCACGCCGAACACGAAGCCTGGCGACCGTTTCAGCATCTGGAAAAGCGGTATTTTGACCCCAGCCCGCATGGCTTTGCCGCAGTGGATGCGCTGGGCGGTCGACTGGGGCAGGCGATCTGCAATGATCGCCGCTGGCCGGAAACGTATCGCGAACTGGCGCTGGACGGGGCGGAAATGGCGTTGATCGGTTACAATACGCCCCGGCATTACCCGCCCGCGCCGGAACATGACCACCTACAGGATTTTCACAACCATCTGAGCCTTCAGGCCGGCGCGTATGCCAACGGCATGTGGGTGGTCGGCGTCGCCAAGGCCGGAGTCGAGGAAGGCTGTGAGCTGATCGGTGGATCGGCCATCGTCGCCCCGACCGGCGAAATAGTCGTTCAGGCCAAGACGCTGGAGGATGAGGTCATCATTGCTGATTGCGACCTCGACCGCTGTGCTGAGATCAGGGCCAATATTTTTGATTTCGCCAAACATCGCCGCCCCGAGGTTTACACACGACTGACAGCGCAAAAGTGATTGAGGTCGCGCGGTAATTACGCGCGACACTCTTGGGAAGGTGATTGCGATTTAATCACACGCGTTAAGTGTGCACATAAATTAAACATCCGTCCGGAGCGAGCCGCGCAATTTGGCTGGATCGAACTCATTGGTAGAGGAATGAATTTCCGTGTCGCGCAGGGTTTTGGCGCAAGGGGCGACTCAGAACTGCCCTGCAACAACACGGAGCGAGATGATGAGACACTTTAAAGGGAGGTTCGCCGCGATTGTTCTGGCAGCGGGCTTGGTCTGCGCACAGACTGCGGCGGCACAAGGCACGTTGCGCGTGGGCATGACCGCCGCCGACATTCCACTGACCACGGGTCAGACGGATCAGGGCGGCGAAGGCATGCGGTTCATGGGCTACACGGTCTACGATTCGCTGATCGAATGGGACCTGACCAGCGCGGATAAACCGTCGGTCCTGATCCCCGGTCTGGCGACCGAATGGGCCGTGGATGCCGATGATAAAACCAAATGGACCTTTAAACTGCGCGAGGGCGTGACCTTTCACGATGGCAGCCCGTTCACCGCCGAAGTTGTGGTCTGGAACCTTGATAAACTTCTGGTCGATTCTTCGGAACAGTATGATTCCCGGCAGTCTGCCCAGGGCAAATCGCGTATCCCGGCCGTGGCGAGCTATAGCGTCATCGACGATTACACGCTGGAAATTGTGACCAAGACGCCGGACGCGACGCTGCCCTATCAGCTGGCCTGGATCCTGATGTCGTCCAAGGCGAACTGGGAAGCGATGGACAAGGATTGGGAAAAGGTCGCGGCCAGCCCATCGGGCACCGGCCCCTGGAAGCTTGAGGCTTTTGTGCCGCGCGAACGGGCCGAAATGGTACCAAACCCCGACTACTGGGATGACACGCGTATCCCCAAACTTGACAAGATGGTGCTGATCCCGCTGCCCGAACCGAACGCCCGCGCTGCTGCCCTTATGTCCGGTCAGGTCGACTGGATCGAGGCACCTGCGCCCGACACCATTCCGGCGATGACCGGCAACGGTTTTGTCATCTCGTCCAACGCCTATCCGCACAACTGGACCTGGCACCTGTCGCGTCTTGAGGGTTCGCCCTGGAACGATATCCGGGTGCGCAAAGCGGCCAACCTCGCAATCGATCGCGAGGGCATGAGCGCCCTGCTGGGTGGCCTGATGGTGCCTGCCAAAGGTTTCCTGCCGCCGTCGTCGCAGTGGTTCGGTGAGCCAACTTTCGAGGTCAAGTACGACCCCGAGGCCGCCCAGGCGCTGCTGGCCGAAGCCGGTTACAGCACTGAGAACCCGCTGAAGGTCAAAGCGCTCATCTCGCCGTCGGGATCAGGTCAGATGCTGCCACTGCCGATGAACGAATACCTCCAGCAGAGCCTTGCCGAAGTCGGCATCGAGGTCGAGTTCATGGTTGTTGAGTGGAACCAGATGATCAACCTGTGGCGTGCCGGTGCCGAGGATACGGCCGTCGAGGGTAGCCAGTCGATCAACTTCACCTACTTCATCCAGGATCCGTTCACTGGTCTGATCCGCCACTTGTCGTGTGATTTGATTGCGCCGAACGGCACCAACTGGGGCCACTATTGCGATCCCGAGATGCAGGCGCTGTTCGATGAAATCAAGACCACCTTTGATGCCGAAGAACAGGACGCGGTGCTGCGCAAGACCCACGAAAAATTCGTGAACGAAGCGCTGTTCCTGATGGTGACGCATGATGTGGCACCCCGCGCAATGAGCCCAAAGGTCAAAGGCTTTGTCCAGGCGCAGAACTGGTATCAGAACTTCTCGTCGATCACGATGGAATGATCTGACCCTGTCCCCCGCCGCGCATAATCCTGCGGCGGGGGACAATTTTTCCAAGGAGTCCCCCAGGTGTTCATCTATTTCTTGCGGCGTCTGATACTGGTGCTGCCCGTCGCCTTTGGCGTGTCGGTGATCTGTTTCATGCTGGTCCAGATTGCGCCCGGCGACCCGCTGACCGCGATCATGCCGGTCGATGCGACGGCGGATGAGCAGGCCGCCATGCGCGCGGTCTATGGCCTGGATAAGCCGCTACCGGTGCAATACGCGATCTGGATTTCCAACCTTGTGCAAGGGGATATGGGCAAATCCATCGCGACCGGTCGCCCCGTCGCAGGCGAGGTGTTCGGCGCGGTGCAGAATTCGCTGCTGCTGGCGGTAAGCGCTGCGGTCATCGCCTTTCCCATCGGCATCTTTCTGGGGTTTCTGGCGGGATATTTCCGCGACACGCTGATTGACCGTGCGGTAACGGCGCTGTCCATCGCGGGGGTGTCGGTGCCGAACTACTGGCTGGGCATCGTTCTGGTCATCATCTTTTCCGTCAATCTGGGCTGGCTGCCGTCGATGGGTGCAGGTCCTGGTGGGTCGCAGGACTGGTCCTGGGACTGGCTGCACATGCGCCATCTGGTGCTGCCAGCCGTGACGTTGGCCGTGGTGCCCATCGGCATTGTCGCGCGCACTGTGCGGGCACTGGCGGGCGACCTGCTGACGATGGATTTTGTCCTCGCGCTTTATGCCAAGGGCATGAGCCGGGGTGATGTGCTGCGCCATGTGGCGCGCAATGCCGCCGCAACAGCACTGTCGGTCATGGGGCTGCAACTGGGCTATCTTCTGGGCGGGTCGATCCTGATCGAGACGGTGTTCAACTGGCCCGGTTCCGGGTTCCTGCTGTCCAACGCAATCTTTCAGCGCGATCTGCCGCTGTTGCAGGGCACCATCCTGGTGCTGGCACTGTTCTTTGTGGCGATGAACCTGATTGTCGATGTGGCGCAGGCCGCAATCGACCCACGAATCAAGAGGAGCTGAGCCATGGCGGTTCTGGATACCGACATCGCCGCGGGCCCTGCCACGGGCGCAGGCCAAGGTTACTGGTCCGGCGTCGGCGCGCGACTGCTGCGCGACCCGGTCACGCTGATTTGCCTGAGCGTCATCCTGCTGCTGATCCTGTCGGCGGTGTTTGCGCCCTGGCTGGGCTTATCGGACCCCTACAAGGGTTCGATGATCGCGCGGCTGAAACCTATCGGAACGCCGGGGCACATTCTGGGCACGGACGAGCAGGGCCGCGACATGTTCACCCGTCTGATCTATGGCGGGCGGCTGACGCTGTTCATCGGCCTGACACCGGTGGTGCTGGCGTTCTTTATCGGTGGTACGCTGGGGATCGTCGCGGGCTACGCCGGCGGGTTGCTTAACACAATCATCATGCGCACGGTCGATGTGTTCTTTGCCTTTCCGTCGGTTCTGCTGGCCATCGCGATATCGGGCGCGCTGGGGGCGGGGATCGTCAACTCCCTCGTGTCGCTGACCATCGTGTTTATCCCGCCGATCACCCGTGTGTCCGAGGCGGTGACCTCGGGCGTGCGCGGGCTGGATTACATCGACGCGGCGCGGGCGTCCGGCGCCAATGCGCTGACGGTGATCCGCGTGCATGTGATCGGCAACGTGCTGTCGCCGATCTTTGTCTATGCCACCTCGCTGACCTCAGTCTGCATGATCCTGGCCGCAGGTCTTTCGTTCCTTGGAATCGGTGTGCGCCCGCCGGAACCGGAATGGGGCCTGATGCTGAACACCCTGCGGTCGGCGATCTATGTGAACCCATGGCTCTCGGCGCTGCCGGGGCTGATGATCTTTGTCACCTCGCTTTGCCTCAATCTGCTGAGCGATGGCGTGAGGAGTGCGATGAATGTCCGCGACTAATACTCTGCCCGATACCCCTGCTGACAAGGGTGGCCCGGCCCAGCCGCTGCTGATCGTGCGCAACCTGCAAAAATATTTCCCGGTGCGCGGCGGCATTCTGGGCGGCACGCGCGCCATGGTGCAGGCCGTCGACGGTGTGTCGTTCGAGGTCAAGAAGGGCGAAACACTGGGCATCGTCGGTGAATCCGGCTGTGGCAAGTCGACGACGGCGCGGCTGATGATCGGTCTGATCGATAAGGACAAGGGCGAGATCATCTATGATGGTCAGGATCTGGGCGGCACGCTTAGTCTGCGCGATTTGCGCCGCGGTGTGCAGATGGTGTTTCAGGACAGCTATGCCTCGCTCAATCCGCGTCTGACGATTGAGGAATCCATTGCCTTTGGCGCCCGCATTCAGGGGCTGTCCGATCCCGTCGGCCGTGCCCGCAGCCTGATGGAGCGGGTGGGTCTTGCCCCCGACCGCTTTGCGCAACGATACCCGCACGAGGTGTCGGGCGGTCAGCGCCAGCGCATCAACATTGCCCGCGCGCTGGCGATGTCGCCGCGCCTTGTGGTGCTGGACGAAGCTGTCTCGGCACTCGACAAATCGGTCGAAGCGCAAGTGCTGAACCTGCTGGACGATTTGCGGCAGGAATTCGGACTGACCTACATCTTTATCAGTCACGATCTGAACGTGGTGCGCTATATCTCGGACCGGATTCTGGTGATGTATCTGGGCGAAGTGGTCGAAGTCGCGCCGGTTGATGCGATCTGGGCCCGCCAGGCGCATCCCTACACGCGGTCGCTGTTTTCGGCCATGCCGTCGATGGACCCCGACAACCGTACCAAGGAACCGCCGCTGGCCGGCGATCCGCCCAACCCGATCAACCCGCCCAAGGGGTGCCGGTTTCACACGCGCTGCCGTTTTGCCCATCCGGTGTGCAAGGTCAAGGTGCCGACGCTTGGGCCGGTTTTGAACAGCCCGGGGCACCTCGCGGCGTGCCATTTGCACGATACATCCTCGGGTCATCCCAAGGCGGGTTTGGGGGCACAGGCATGAGCGAAAATCTGGTGGATATCCGCAACCTGAATGTGCGATTTTCCGGCGCGCGAACCATCCATGCAATCAACGACCTGACGCTGACCCTGAAGCAGGGCGAGACGCTGGCACTGCTGGGCGAAAGCGGATCGGGCAAGTCGGTGACTTTAAAGACCTTGCTACGCCTGCTGCCGCCCAAGCGGACGCAGATTGAGGGCGAGATCGAAGTGAATGGCGTTGATGTCCTGACCCTGTCGGGCAAGGCGCTGCAATCCTATCGCGGCGAAGAAGTGTCAATGGTGTTCCAGGAACCCGGTCTGGCGCTGGATCCGGTCTATACCGTTGGCGCACAAATCGCCGAGGCGGTGATGCGCCACAAGGGTGTGCGCCGCGAAGAGGCGATGTCGACCGCGCTCGATATGCTGCGTCGGGTGCGTATTCCGTCGCCCGAACGACGGCTGCGCAATTACCCGCACGAGCTGTCGGGCGGGATGCTGCAACGGGTGATGATCGCGCTGGCGCTGGCCTGTCGCCCGCGCCTGTTGCTGGCGGACGAGCCGACAACGGCACTGGATGCCACCGTGCAAATTCAGATCCTGCTGCTGCTGCGTGACTTGCAGCGGGAATTCGGCATGGGCGTGATCTTTGTCACCCATGACATCGGCGTGGCGGTCGAAGTGTCCGAACGCATCGCGGTGATGTACGCAGGCCAGATCGTTGAAGAGGGCACAACGCGCGAGATCATCAAAGATCCCCGCCATCCCTACACACGTGGCTTGCTGGCGGCGAACCTGCATGACGCGGCGCGCGGATCGCGGCTGAACGCGATTCCGGGTGCCCCGCCTGCGCTGGATACCCGGCCTGATGCCTGTTCCTTTGCGCCGCGCTGTCCGCTGGCGGAACTGGCGTGTCGTGCCGCGCTGCCCCCCGTCCATATCCCCAACGACCGCCGTCGTGTCGCCTGCATCCATGCGAATGCACCGATGGTGGTGGAGTACGCCATGCTGATCGACAAAGACCCTTATCACTGCTTCATGCCGTATGAACCCGTCCCGGTGGCCGCCGCCCCAAATGGCCCGCTGGCCGGGCTGACGCTGGCGGTCAAGGATATCTATGACGTTGCGGGTTACCGGACCGGATCGGGGTGCCCCACGCGCCTTGCGGCCAGCCCGGTGGCGACGGTCACGGCCCCTGCGGTGCAGCGCCTGTTGGATGCGGGGGCGCGCTTTGTCGGCAAGACACACACAGACGAGCTCGCCTGGTCAATGTACGGCATGAACGCGCATTTCGGCACGCCAGTGAATCCTGCCGCCCCGGACCGTATTCCCGGCGGATCATCTTCGGGATCTGCGGTGGCGGTGGCGGGTGGGCTGGCCGATATCGCCATCGGATCGGACACCGGTGGATCAGTGCGCGCCCCGGCCAGTTTCTGTGGTACCTGGGGCTTGCGTCCGACGCATGGTCGCGTGTCACTGGACCGGGTGCAACCGTTGGCCCCCAGCTATGACACTTGCGGGGTCTTTGCCCGCGATGGCGACACCCTGCTGCGCACAGCGCAGGTGTTGCTGGAGGCGGATACCGCCCCACTGCCTGCGGCGCCGCAGATGCTGCGACCCGGCGACATGTTGGCACAGCTGCCGCCCGAGGCATTGGCCATCTGGGACGCCGTGTTCGGCGATATCGACGCGTGTGACGTTGCCGTTTATCCAGACGGGGTTGAGGCGGCGTATACGGCATTCCTGACGTCGATGGGTGGGGATGCAAAATCGGCTATCGTGCCGTGGATTCGCGCCTCGGGTATGCCGCTGGTGCGCGGGATCGACCAGCGCGCCGCCGCTGCCGAGGCGTTGAGCGATGAGCAAATCGCGCAGGCGGAAACCGCGAGGCTCGGCTTTGTTGCCCATATGGAGGGGCTGCTGGGGCAGGGTGGTGTGTTGCTGGCCCCTATCGTGCCGGGTGCCCCATTTCGCCTGGACGCCCCGACCGAGGTGTTCGACGCCTATCGTCATGACGCGATGCGGCTGCTCTGCGTTGCGGGCCTTGCAAAACTGCCGCAGGTGGCGTTTCCGGCAGGAACGGTGGACGGCGCACCTTATGGGCTGTCGCTGATCGGGCCGCGCGGTTCGGATTTGTCGCTGATTTCGCTTGCTATCACTCTGGGACTGGGGACACCTGAATGAGCTGTCTGATTGAAGCGCGCCTTGCTGAATTGGGTCTGGAACTGCCGCCATCGGCGCCGTCTCGGGCACTGTTTTTGCCGGGAAAGATCACCGGTAACCTGTTGTTCCTGTCCGGGCAGATCTGCGAATGGGAGGGGGTGCCAAAATACTTTGGCCCCGTCGGCGCGGGCTTTGACATAACCACCGGGCAGGCGGCGGCGCAGATGTGTGCGTTAAATCTGCTCTATTCGATCAAGGCGGTGGCCGGATCGCTATCAGCGGTGTCGCAGATTGTGCGGCTGGGCGGGTTTGTGGCCAGTGACCCCGGCTATCCGGACGGTCCGATGATCGTCAATGGGGCCTCTCGGTTGTTTATCGACCTTTGGGGGGATGCGGGTCGGCACGTGCGCACGGCGGTCAATGTCGCCGCGCTGCCAGCCAATGCATTGGTCGAGGTCGAGGCGACGGTCGAGCTGCGCTGACCGAATTTGTGAGCCAAGACATGGCGAATATCCTGTTGATGAATCCCAATAGTTCGACCGCTACCACCAATGCGATGGTGGCCATTGCCCGGCAGGTGCTGCCGGGGGTGACTGGATGGACGGCGCCGTCGGGATCCGCGTTACTGACGTCTATCGCCGCGCTCGATGCTTCGGCTACGCTGGTGGCTGCGGCAGAAATACCGGCGGACACTGATGGCGTGATCGTTTCGGCCTTTGGCGATCCGGGCCGCGCGGCACTGGCGGCGCGGCTGGGGGTGCCGGTTGTTGGAATCGGTCAGTCTGCAGCCTTGGCGGCGTCGCGTGGCGGGCGACGCTATGCGGTGGCGACACATACGCCGACGCTTGTCGCCAGCATCGATGCGCTGATGCGCGACTCGGCGCCCGGCGGTGATTACTTGGGCACGTTCCTCACATCGGGCGATCCGCATGAACTGGGTGCGGACCCCGAGGCGCTGGATGCCGCGCTGCTGGTCGCGATAACGCGGGCCCACGCGGCGGGGGCCGAGGCGGTGATCATCGGAGGCGGGCCGCTGGGACAAGCCGCCGAACGATTGCGCGACGTGGCACCCCCCTGCGAGATCATCGCGCCGATCCCCGAAGCGGCGCGTCTGCTTGCGCGACGTCTCAGACCAAATCGCAGCTGATGTCGCCAAAGCCTGCGATCTGGCCCCGCACACCCTGACCGGCAGCAAAGTAGTGTAACCCCGTCAAGGACCCGGTGATGACCGTCTGCCCTTGCGCCAGACCGCCGCAATGATCGCCGATGTTGTCGCACAACAGCCAAAGATTGCTGAGCGCGGTTCCCCCCGGCACGTGGGTCGAGCCATCCTGCACCAGGGTATCACCGACCTGAAGTCGGGCGTCGACCGGGCCGATATCCCGCCCGTCCCAGTCCATCAGCGCAGGGCCAAGGATCAGCCCGGCGTTGATCTGCATATCCGCGAGCTTCATGAACGGGTCCTGCGCCGACGCAACGTCCAGCCGGGTGTCCACCAGTTCGATGACGATGCGGGGGCGGAAATGGGTCTGTGGGTGCTTGGCCATGCCGGAAACCGGCGGCGTCAGCAATTCGAACCCGATTTCAAGCTCGATACCCAGCCGGTCGCGTACCGGAACGGCTGCCCCGGATGCCCGCACTTGATCGGCGCGGATCGGCGCCATGGCGGGGGGGCCTTCGGGACGCGGCCCCACTTTGAAGCCGCCTACCGGGCCAAGCGCCCGCTGTACCTGCGCTTGCACTGTCAGTGCATCGGCCAGCGTTCCGACGCAGGGCGGTGATTGCACACGTGTTCCGCTCTGATGTGCCTGGATCAACGCGCGTGCGAGACCATCAAGAAGATCCGTTGTCATGGGCGCCCTTTCTGGAAAATGTTGCGACTGTTTGGCCCCGTTTACTGCGCTCTTGTGATTGATGCCACAACGAAAGCCTGCGGGATCCGGGCGGCGGTTGTTGGGGATCGAATGCAAAAAAGGCCGGGATCATATCCCGGCCTCGTCGATCACATTGTCACAGGACGGGCGTGCGTCGGTTCAGGCGGCCTTGCGGCGCTGCCGACGGGCAAAGAACAGCGCAAACAGGCCGGACAGGACTAGCGGCAGACCCGCCGGTACCGGCACCGCCGAGATCGTCTCTGAGGATGCAGGCAGCGTACCGCTAAACAGGTAGCTGTCGTTGTAAGGCCGAATCTCGCCCCCGAGGATCAGATCGCCCGCGACAACTGTCCCGTTGGTGCCGCCCCCCGAGGAGGTCAGCAGCGCGCTTGGTGCCAGCAAGGATGCGTTCCAGTTAGACCCCAGAACAAGCTCGGTCGCCTGGAAAAAATTGAACAGGACTTTGGGCTGGTTGTCATTGACCTGGGCGCCCACGATGGTCCCCGGGTTCCAGACGTTGTTCACGCCGTCCCAGTAGCCAGCCGACGCAAAATCATCACCGGCAACGTTGATGATCAGCGACGAGATGCTGCTGCTGAGATCGAAGCGCAGCTGTTCCGACGCCGAAAACATCGAGATCGCGTCGGAATAGCTTAGGTTGATTGCGGCGATGCCGTCATCGCCGCCGGTGCCGCTGGTGAACGTCTTGAAGTTCTGCGTGGTGTCAAACGACGCGCCGACTGTGGTGGTTAACCCGGCCAGAGAGCTGGACAGATTTTCGAATGTTTGCGTCATGTCGGAAACCGCGACACCACCGGCGACATCCGTGCCGACATTCTGTGTCAGCGAACCGCTGCCACCCTGCGTGCCGGAAAAGCTGGAGCCAACGACCACGTCACCCTTGGTGGCGCTTTGGAAGTTGCCGGACACGGCGCCACCGACAATCACGGCACCTTCGACATCACCCACAACAGCATTGGCCATGCCATCTGTGTTGATCGAAATATTTGTGTAGGTTGGCGATCCAGTGGTGAGCGCGCCCGAGTTCAGGTTGCCGCCGACATAGACAGTCCCCTCGACGTGGTCAGTGTTTCTGAGATCCATATCACCCAGAACGATGACATTGAGGCTCTGCATCAGCGACTGGGCGTCAAGCGTCGCGGCAGAGGCGGAAGAGCCGAGCATGAGGACTGCGACACTGGAATAAAGGCAACGGGTAAACATTAGGGCAAGTTCCTTTGGGCACGGGCATATATGACCACTTGATGGCCGCATGTGGCGTGAAATTGCGTTATTTTCAAGGCGTCTTCCAGATTCGTGACGTGGCGTAAATCGCGGATCACGCAGAACGGCCCGGGTGTTCGTGGCTCAACCTTGGTGTTTAACGTCGCTTGCGGCGTGGATGTGCCAGACCCGGGCGGTGGCAGAACAAAGGCAAATGCGCGCCAGCCAGATAGGGGTTGGCGGTCTAGGGGGGGGGCGACTTTGCGGGAAGACAATTTAGTGATCTATTTTGTTGACCTTTTTTGGATCGTTCCATAAATGAATAGGAACGATCCAAATTGGCAGGGGGGATTCGATGCATTGGGGGTTAATCGGGGCGAGCAGGATAGCTGCGGGGCATATGATTGCTGCTTTGCGGGCGCAAAGCGGCTGGAAGGTCACGTCGGTGCTCAGCTCTGACAGCGCGCGTGGCGCGGTTTTTGCGCAAGACAACGACATTGCCAGCAGCTTTACCGATCTGGATGCCCTTCTGGCGCAATCTGACGTTGATGCTGTCTACATCTCGACCACCAATGAAAAACACCACGCTCAGGCATTGGCGGCCATCGCGGCGGGCAAACATGTGCTGTGCGAAAAGCCACTGGCCATGACCCTAGAGGAAGCTGTCGAAATGGTGCAGGCCGCGCGGGACAAGAGGGTGATCTTTGCCACCAACCACCATCTGCGCAATGCCGGCTCGCATCTTGCGATCCGCGATCTGATCCGTTCGGGGCGAATTGGTACGGTTCTGAGTGCGCGCGTCTTTCACGCCGTCAGCCTGCCCGAACAGCTGCGCGGCTGGCGGATCGACAACCCGGCGGCGGGTGGCGGCGTCATTCCTGACATCGCCGTGCATGATGCCGACACCGTCCGATTTCATCTGGGCGAAGACCCGGTCGAGGTTGTAGCGCAATCTGCCGCCTCGGGTTTGGGGCGGGGGGTCGAAGACAGCGTGATGTCAGTCTGGAAAATGCCGTCAGGTGTTATGGTGCAGGCCCACGAAAGCTTTACCCATCGCTTTGCCGCCACCGGGATCGAATTTCATGGCACTGACGGGTCGATTTATGCCCGCAACGTGATGACCCAGCAGCCAGTGGGCGAGGTCTGGGTTGAGGACGCACAGGGTCGTCATGAGGTGACGTTCGACACGCATGATCTGTACGTTCGCTCGATGTCACTGATGGATGACGCGATCCGGGGCGAGGGGCGCCCGTCGGCGGATGGCATGGACGGGGTGAAATCGCTGGCCGTCGCGCTGGCGATCAAGGCCGCCGCCGATAGCGGTGCCGCGGTCCGCGTCGACTACGGCGGGGTCTGAGATGACGTCCAAGGTCACAACTGCCAGCGACGCCGCGCGTCGGATTTCAGACAATGCGGTTGTCACGGTGTCGTCCTCCTCGGGGCTTGGGTGTCCCGACATGATGCTTGCTGCCATCGGTGCGCGGTTCGATGCCGAGGGGCATCCGCGCAATCTGACAACGCTACATCCGATTGCGGCGGGCGATATGTACGGGATCAAGGGTATCGACCACATCGCCAAGGACGGCCTGCTGTCGACCATCCTCGCGGGGTCTTACCCGTCAGGCCCGTCGTCGCTGCCCATGCCGGCAATCTGGCAGATGCTGGTCGAAAACCGGGTTGCGGCCTACAACGTGCCGTCGGGCATCATGTTTGATATGCACAGCGATGTGGCCGCGCGCCGTCCAGGTGTGATGACCAAGGTCGGCCTTGATACCTTTGTCGACCCGAAACGGCAGGGCTGTGCGATGAACGACGCCGCAGCGTCCCGCCCGATAGTGAGTCGGATCGAATTCGGCGGCGAGACTTGGCTGCATTTCCCAAACATCGTGCCGAATGTGGCGATCATTCGCGCGACCACGGCGGACGAGCGCGGTAACCTGACCTACGAACACGAAGGCGCTTATCTGGGCGGTTTGGAGCAGGCCATTGCTGTGCGAAACCATGGCGGTCTGGTGATCGCACAGGTCAAACGTGTCACGGCCGCTGGGTCGCTGCGGCCGCATGACGTGCGGGTGCCGGGGCATCTGGTGGATCTGATCGTGGTCGACTCCGAACAGCGCCAAACCACCGAAACCGACTATGATCCTGCCATCTCGGGCGAAATCATGCGCCCATGGTCAAGCTTTAACACTGCCCCGCACAACATCGAGAAAGTGGTGGCGCGCCGTGCTGCGATGGAATTGTGCCGTGGTCAGACTGCGAACCTGGGTTTTGGCGTCTCGGCGCTTGTGCCACGTATCTTGCTTGAGGCCGGGCATCCGCAGGCGGTGACCTGGGCGATCGAACAGGGTGCTACCGGCGGCATGCCGCTGCTGGACTTTGCCTTTGGCTGCGCCTCAAACGCTGACGCCTACATGCCGTCGCCGCAGCAGTTCATGTATTTTCAGGGCGGCGGCTTTGACGTGTCGTTCCTGTCGTTCCTTGAGGTCGACCTTGCGGGCAACGTCAACGTCTCAAAATTGGGCAAGAAGCCCTATCTGACAGCCGGTTGCGGCGGGTTTGTGGACATCACCGCCCATGCCAAAAAGATCGTGTTTTCAGGTCTATTCGAGGCCGGGGCCGAGCTGGAGCTGACTGACGACGCGTTGATCGTCACCAAACCGGGCAAATTCACCAAGATGGTGGAAGCGGTCGAACATGTGACCTTTTCCGGACGGCGTGCGCGGGAAACCGGGCAAGACATCCTTTATGTCACCGAACGTTGTGTGATCCGGCTGACAGACAGCGGCCTTGTCGCGACTGAAATCATGCCGGGCATTGACGCTCAGCGCGACATCGTCGGATCGTCGCAGGGGCGGGTGCAGATCGCCGATGATGCGGTAATGATGTCCAAGTCACTGTTGCGCATGTCCCCGATGGAGATGGCGCTATGAGCGACGTACAACTGATCCTGAGTGGTCCAATTGCCGAAGTGCGACTGGATAACCCGGCCAAGCTTAATGCCTTCACTGTCAAGATGTTGCTCTCTCTTGAAGATTGCTGCGCGGATCTGGAGCGCGATTCGGACATTCGCGCTGTTGTCGTGACAGCCGCGCCGTCGCGCGCCTTTTGTTCAGGGGCGGACATTAGCGAATGGGGTGAGCTGTCGCCCGGCGAATTTGCCCGCCATTGGGTGCGTGACGGGCACCGTATCTTTGACCGGCTGGCGCGGCTGTCCAAACCGACCATTGCCGCCATCGAAGCGCATGCCTTTGGCGGTGGTCTGGAATTTGCCGCAACCTGTGACATCCGCGTGATGGCGCCCAAGGCAACGCTGGCCCTGCCCGAGGCGGGTGTCGGCATCGTCCCCGGCTGGTCCGGCACGCAGCGGCTGTTGCGCCTTCTGGGCGAACCCGTGGTCAAGGAAATGGCGCTGTTTGGCCGCCGGATCACAGCCGAGCGGGCACATGCGCTGGGCTTTGCCGCCGAGGTGTCACAGGACGCCCGCACAACCGCGTTCGAGATCGCTGAGAAGCTAACAACCACGTCACCGCGTGCGGTTGAAGTGGCGAAATACATGATCCACGCCGCAGTCGACGAGGATCGCGGCGCAATGATCGAGGCGCTGGGCGCCGGCATGGCGGGGGCCACTGCCGACCGTGACGAAGGCGTGACCGCCTTTCGCGAAAAACGCAAACCGAACTTTACAGGGGCCTGAGATGACCGACCTGACGATCCTGAGCAAATATGCGTCTGACGCGTTGCCGTCTGAACCGTTTCGTGCCCGCCATCTGATTGGCGGTCAGTGGCTCGACAGCGCCGACGGCGCGACGTTCGAACGATGCTCGCCCGCGCATGGAACCTGCGTGACCATCGCCGCCAAGGGCGGGGCCGCTGATACCGATGCAGCCATCACCGCCGCCCGCGCTGCCTTTGATCAGGGTGACTGGGCGTTTTCGTCCGGCAAAGATCGCGCAACGCTGTTGCTGCGTGTGGCGGATCTGATCGACCGCGAACGTGTGCGGATCGCCACCGCCGAGACACTGGAATCCGGCAAGCCCATCAGTCAGGCCATGGCCGAGATTGAGGGGGCCGCCGATCTGTGGCGCTTTGCAGCATCTCTGGCACGCACCATGCATGGGGAAAGCCATAATTCGCTGGGCCCGGACATGCTGGGTGTGGTGCTGAAAGAGCCGATTGGCGTTGTGTCTATCATCACGCCGTGGAATTTCCCGTTCCTGATCGTCAGCCAGAAACTGCCTTTTGCCCTCGCCGCTGGTTGCACGGTCGTGATCAAACCGTCCGAGATGACCCCTGCAACGACTGTTATTCTGGGTGAATTGCTGATCGAGGCAGGCCTGCCGTTTGGCGTCGCCAATATTGTGCTTGGCTATGGCGACCCGGTCGGCACTGCCATGACGACCGATCCGCGCGTCGATATGGTGACGTTCACGGGATCTACCGGCGTGGGCAAGGCCATCGTCAAGGCGGCGGGTGATACGCTCAAAAAAGTGTCGCTTGAGTTGGGTGGCAAGAACCCGCAGGTGATTTTCCCCGATGCCGATCTGGACAGCGCCATAGACGCCATCGTCTTTGGCATCTATTTCAACGCCGGTGAATGCTGCAATTCCGGCAGTCGCATCATCGTGCACGAAGATATCGCAGAAGAGGTGATCGCCCGCATTGTGGCCCTCTCGCGTGAAGTGCCGTTTGGCGATCCGCTGAACCCCGCGACCAAGGTCGGCGCGATCATTTCGCCGCAACATCAGGCCAAGATCGACGCCTATGTTCAGGCTGCGGCAAAGGCCGGTGCGCAGGTCCGGTTGGGTGGTGCGGCGATTGCGATTCCCGGCCTGAGCGGCGAATTTTACCAGCCAACCGTGATTTCAGATGTTACCGCAAACATGCCAATCGCCAGAGACGAAGTTTTTGGCCCGGTTTTGGTGGTTTTGACCTTTAAGAACCTTGACGATGCCGTGGCCCTGACCAACGATGCGGCCTATGGTCTGTCTGCCGGGGTCTGGAGCGAAAACATTCATACCTGTCTGGAATTTGCGCGTCGTGCGCAGGCCGGAACGGTCTGGACCAACACCTGGATGGACGGATTTGCGGAAATGCCGTTTGGCGGCGTCAAGGAAAGCGGACAGGGGAGGGAACTTGGCCGCTACGGACTCGAGGAATTTCTCGAGACAAAGACCGTGACAATGCGGATCGGACGTAGCCGTACGCCATGGATAGAGACCAAGGCGATCTAATCGCCGACAAAAAACGATACTGCGCTTATAGGGAGGAACCTCATGCGTAAATTTACAGCAACGATGACGGCCGTGGCCGCACTGTGCACTGCAAACCTGGCACAGGCCGAGGATGTCGAAGTCCTGCATTGGTGGACTGCGGGTGGCGAAGCTGCCGCACTCAACGTGCTCAAGGACGATCTCGGCGGTCAGGGTATTGGCTGGCAGGACATGCCGGTGGCCGGTGGCGGCGGTACGCAGGCAATGACGGTGCTGCGCGCGCGCGTCACCTCGGGCAACCCGCCGACGGCCGTGCAGATGCTTGGCTTTGACATCACCGACTGGGCCAAGGAAGGCGCGCTGGCCAACCTGAATGCGCTGGCTGAGGCCAATGGCTGGAACGAAGTGGTGCCGTCGGCGCTGCAGAAATTCTCGACCTACGAGGGTAAATGGGTTGCCGCTCCGGTCAACGTGCACTCGACCAACTGGGTTTGGGCAGACAAGTCGATCATGGACGAACTGGGCATCGCTCAGCCGACCAACTGGGACGAATTCGTCGCAGCGCTTCAGGCGGCCAAGGATGCCGGATACGTCGCACTCGCCCATGGCGGTCAGGCATGGCAGGACGCCACCATCTTTGACGCTGTGGCCCTGACGACTGGTGGTCCCGAGTTCTATCAGAAAGCGTTCATCGACCTTGATGAAGAAGCGCTGGGTTCGGACACGATGAAAGAGGCGTTCGATCGCATGGCGACGCTGCGCAGCTTTGTCGACGACAACTTCTCGGGTCGTGACTGGAACCTCGCCACGGCGATGGTGATCAACGACGAAGCGGCGTTCCAGCTGATGGGCGACTGGGCCAAAGGCGAATTCCTCAATGCCGGGCAGACCCCGGGCGAGGATTTCCTTTGCTACCGTTTCCCCGGCACGCAGGATCAGGTTCTGTTCAACTCAGACCAGTTTGCCATGTTCAAGCAGGGTGACGAAGTCAGCACAGAGCAAAAAGCGCTGGCCGAGGCGATCATGAGCCCGGCGTTCCAGATTGCCTTTAACAAGGTCAAGGGCTCGGTTCCCGCACGGACCGATCTGGATGCCAGCGAACTCGATGCCTGCGGTCAGCAGGGCTACGAAGAGTTCAAGGCCGCCGACAAGAGTAACAACCTCTTCGGCTCTTTCGCGCATGGTCACGCCAACCCGGCAGCTGTGAAAAACGCGATGTATGACGTCATCACCGCCCATTTCAACGGTGAATTCGACAGCGAAACCGCTGTGCAGGAACTGGTGACTGCGGTCCAGATCAACATGTGATCGACCACTCGGGAAGCGGCGGAACCGCCGCTTCCTACCCCCCGCCCAGGAGATCCCGAAATGTCCGATACACAGACGGCAGGCCAGACCGGTTTCGTCGACCGGCTAAGAAATGCCTTGCCCCTACTGGTGCTGAGCCCCTCGATCGTGCTGGTGGCGATCTTTGTCTACGGGTTCATCCTGTTCACTTTTTACCTCAGCTTTACTGACAGCCGCATTCTGCCGTCGTTCAATCTGGTCGGCTGGAAGAATTACGAAAACCTGTTCCGCATCCGGGCCTGGGATACGGCGGTCAACAACCTGATGATCTTTGGTGTGCTTTACATCGCGATCTGTTCGGTGCTGGGCCTGCTTCTCGCGATCCTGCTTGATCAGAAGATCCGTGCCGAAGGGTTTATCCGCACGATCTATCTATATCCGATGGCGCTGAGCTTTATCGTGACTGGCGTGGCATGGAAATGGTTCCTCGACCCCGGCATCGGCCTGGAATCGGTGATGCACAGCTGGGGCTGGGACAGTTTCAAGTTCGGCTGGATCAAGGACAGTGACTTTGCGATCTACACCATCGTCATCGCGGCGGTCTGGCAGACCAGTGGCTTTGTCATGGCGATGTTTCTGGCCGGGCTGCGCGGCATTGATGGTGAAATGCTGAAGGCAGCGCAGATCGACGGCGCATCAACGTTTGCGCTGTATCGCCGGATCGTCATTCCGCAACTGCGCCCGGCCTTTATGTCGGCCTTTGTTGTGCTCGCCCATATGGCGATCAAATCTTATGACCTTGTGATCGCGCTGACCAATGGCGGGCCGGGAACGGCGACCGAAGTGCCGGCGACCTTCATGTATTCCTATACCTTCACACGCAACCAGATGGGGATCGGTGCGTCGTCGGCGGTGATCATGCTGATGACCATTGCCGCGATTATCGTGCCGTACCTGTGGTCCGAACTTCGGGAGAAGAAGTGATGAATGGTCCCGCAACACACACCGCGACAGGCGGCACCGGCATTCGTCTGTCCCGCGTCCTGCTCTATGTCATCCTTGGCCTGTTCTGCGTCTATTACCTGCTGCCGCTTTATGTGATGGTGGTCAATTCGCTGAAACCCCTGTCCGAGATCACGTCGGGCGGGATGATGTCGCTGCCGGATCAGTGGACGCTGGCCCCATGGGGCAGCGCCTGGTCGACTGCGCAGGTCGGGGTCGAGGCGACGGGCCTCAAGCCTTATTTCATCAACTCGCTCATCATGGTGGTGCCCGCCGTGGCCATCACGACGATACTGGGCGCGCTGAACGGCTATGTCCTGACGAAATGGCCGTTTCGCGGCGCAACGCTGATCTTTGGGCTGCTGCTGTTCGGTTGCTTTATTCCGTTCCAGATGGTGCTGATCCCGATGGCGCGGATGCTGGGTCTGATGGGACTGGCAGGCAGCGTGTCCGGTCTGGTCTTTGTCCACATGGTTTACGGCATCGGTTTTGCCACGCTCTATTTCCGCAACTATTATGCGGCGTTCCCGACCGAACTGGTGCGGGCGGCGCAGATCGACGGAGCGGGGTTCTTTACTATCTTTTGGCGCATCCTGTTGCCCAGTTCCGGCCCCATCGCCGTGGTCTGCGTGATCTGGCTGTTCACCAACATCTGGAATGACTTCCTGTTTGGGGCCTCATTCTCGGATTTTGACAGCCAGCCGATGACTGTTGCGCTCAATAACCTCGTCCAGTCATCGACGGGCGTCAAAGAATACAATGTCCATTTTGCCGGTGCGATCATGGCCGCGCTGCCAACCCTGCTCGTTTACATCGTCGCGGGGCGTTATTTCGTCCGCGGTCTGATGGCCGGCTCCGTGAAAGGATAAACCCATGGGATTTCTCGACATCAAACAGGCGACCAAGTCCTATGGCGCGGTCAAGGTTCTGCACGAAACCGACATCTCGATCGAAGAGGGTGAGTTCCTTGTCCTCGTCGGCCCGTCGGGCTGTGGCAAGTCCACGCTGCTGAACATGATCGCGGGGCTGGAAGAGATCACAACCGGCGACATCGCGATCAAGGGGCGCAGCATGATTGGAGTCAAACCGGCGGATCGCAACATCGCGATGGTGTTCCAGTCCTACGCGCTTTACCCCAACATGACGGTGCGCGGGAACATCTCGTTCGGGATGGAGATGCACAACGTCCCCAAACCCGAGCGCGAGGAAAAGATCGCCAAGGTCGCGGACCTGTTGCAGATCAGTCCGCTGCTGGATCGCAAGCCGGGTCAGTTGTCGGGTGGGCAGCGTCAGCGTGTCGCCATGGGCCGGGCGCTGACCCGTGACCCGGACGTGTTCCTGTTCGATGAACCGCTGTCAAACCTTGATGCCAAGCTGCGCGTTGATATGCGCACCGAGATCAAGAAACTGCACCAAAAGCTGGGCACCACCATCGTTTACGTCACCCATGACCAGATCGAGGCGTTGACGCTGTCGACCCGGATCGCGGTGATGTTCGGCGGTCATGTGCAGCAGTTGGGCACCCCGAAAGAGATCTATGACAACCCGGCGAACATGTTCGTCGCGGGTTTTATGGGGTCACCGTCGATGAACCTTTTCCCGGCGCGGGTGGTGTCGAAAGACGGCGCACCGGCGGCCGAGTTCGCGCTGGCCGATGGCTCCAGCGCGACGCTCCCGTTCCCGGCGGAACGGCTGGCCGGGCAGGAGGGGCGCGACATCATCCTTGGCATCCGACCCGAGGCGATCACCGATCGTGACGGCGCCGACCGCAATTCCAACGCAGTGCATGTGGTCGAGGCGATGGTCGAGCTGACTGAACCCGCCGGGTCCGACACATTTGTGGTCAGCAACATGGGCGGCAAGGACGTGACCGGGCGTTTCCGGGCCGATGTGCAGGTTAAGGCAGGCGAGCGCTTTCCCTTCGCCATCAACATGGATAAGGCCGTGGCCTTTGATCCCAAGAGCGAGCAGAGGCTGGCCTGAACCATGACCACGTCGCCGGATATCGTCATAGTTGGCAGCGGCATGGGGGGCGCGACGCTTGCCGCCGGTCTCGCACCATCTGGCGCGCGGATTGTCATCCTTGAACGGGGGCGGCAGATCCCTGACGACGCGCCGGCGCGCGATCCTTGGCGGATCTACACCAATTCGGCCTTTCGGTCGAAAGAGACCTGGCTCGATGCTGGCGGAAGGCCGTTTGAGCCGGGCAATTACTACAATGTCGGCGGCAATTCCAAACTCTACGGCGCAGTCCTGATCCGCTACCGGGCCGAGGATTTCGCCGAGATGGAGCACGCGGGCGGTCTGTCCCCCGCCTGGCCCTTTGGCTACGAAGACATCGCGCCGTGGTACGACAAGGCCGAACAGCTGTATCAGGTGCGCGGCGATGTGTCCTCGGACGGGACAGAGCCTGCGCATAGCGGGCCATATCCGCATCCGCCAATCCCCGAGGAAGCCGCTATTGCGCAGGTGCGCGCACGGATTGCGGCAACAGGCGTGACGCCCTTCACCCTTCCGCTGGGTATGGATATTGACCGCTGGCTGGCGGGCGGCGCGGATGGTTGGGACGGCTATCCCGACACCCGCTGCGGCAAGATGGACGCCGAAACCTGCGGTTTGGCCGAGGCACTGCGCCATGACAACGTGACGCTGATCACGGACGCCCAAGTCACCGAGCTGCGCACCGGGCCCGACAACCGACGCATCACCGAGGTCGTCTATCAGCAGGCCGGGGCAGAGGTCCGCCTGCACCCCGGCATGGTCGCGGTCTGTGCCGGCGCGGTGCAGTCAGCGGCGCTGCTGCTGCGGTCAGGCGTGGCGAACAGTGCCGATCAGGTCGGGCGCTGTTTCATGAACCACAACGCGAGCGCGCTGATCGCGATTGATCCGCGATTTCGCAATGATTCGATCTATCAAAAGACCTTTGGAATCAACGACTGGTATCTGTCTGACGGGCAGGGCGGTGCGCCTCTGGGCAATGTGCAATTGCTGGGACGGCTGACGCCGGACATCTTGAAAATTCAGGCACCGAGGTTGCCAATGGCTGCAGCGCGCTACATCTCTGGTCACGCCGTCGATCTTTATATGATTTCCGAAGATTTGCCCGATCCGCAAAGCCGGGTCGTGCTGAATGGCGGGCAGGTGCAACTGATGTGGCGACGGTCGAACATGGACGCGCACCGCAAACTGGTGAAAAGGACCAGGGCGACGATGCGCGCGGCGGGCTTTCCGGTCACATTGTCGCGGCTTTTTGACGGGCGGGTGCCATCGCATCAATGCGGTACGCTGCGGATGGGCACCGACGCGGCGCAGTCGGTCGTCGACCCTGACTGTCGGTCCTGGGACCATCCCAATCTATTTGTCGCGGACGCGGGGGTGCTGCCGACGTCTGCGGCTGTGAACCCGGCGCTGACGGTGGCGGCATTGGCGCTGCGCACGGCCCACACCATATCACGCGAAATCGGGGGTTGACGCAGGCGCGATATGCCCGTCAGCGCCTGGACAAGTAACAGGAAAATTTAATGAGCAGCGGATACGATTTCATCATCATCGGGGGCGGAAGTGCGGGGTGTGTCCTCGCCGGGCGCCTGTCCGAAAATCCAGAAACCCGGGTTCTTTTGCTCGAGGCCGGGGGGCGGGACTGGAACCCGTTCTATCATCTGCCCGCAGGCTTTGCGAAGATGACCAAAGGGATGGGCAGCTGGGGCTGGTCGTCGGTGCCACAAAAACACATGAAGAACCGCGTGTTCAACTACACGCAGGCCAAAGTGATCGGCGGCGGCTCGGCGATCAACGCGCAGGTTTACACGCGCGGCAACCCGCTCGACTATGATGAGTGGCGGCAAAAGGGCTGTGAAGGCTGGGGCTACGAGGACGTGCTGCCCTATTTCCGCAAGTCTGAATATAACGATACCTTTGGCGACCGCTATCATGGCAGGCGTGGCCCGCTGGGGGTGTCGCAGCCGCGTGCTCCGTTGCCGATCTGCGAGGCTTATTTTGATGCCGCCGCAGCGGTGGGCATCCCGCGCAACAGTGATGTTAACGGGGCGCGGCAAGACGGGGCCTGCTATTATCAGTTGACCCAGCGTGACGCACGGCGGTCTTCGGCGGCGATGGCCTTTGTCACACCGCACCGGGCGCGCCGCAACCTGACCGTCAGAACCAGTGCCCAGGTGCGCCGGATCATGGTCAGTCGGGGCCGCGCCACCGGTGTCGAGATGACGGATGGGGAACAGATCTTCGCGGATAGCGAAGTGCTGTTGTCGTCGGGTGCCATCGGATCGCCCCGCCTGCTGCAACTGTCGGGCATCGGCCCGGCGGATCACCTGACGGCGCTGGGCATCCCGGTGGTGCAGGATCAGCCCGGGGTGGGGGCAAACCTTCAGGATCACCTCGATCTCTACTGTATATGCGAAGTTTCGGGCCCGCACACCTATGACCGGTTTGCCAAGCCGCTGTGGTCCGCCTATGCGGGACTGCAATACCTGCTGACCAAACGCGGTCCGGTGGCGTCCAGCCTGTTTGAAACCGGCGGTTTCTGGTACGCGGATGAAACTGCGCGCTCCCCTGATATTCAATTCCATCTTGGCCTCGGTACCGGCATTGAAAAGGGGGTGGCGGCGATGCCTAATGGCGGCGTGACGCTGAATTCCTGCTACCTGCGCCCACGTTCGCGCGGAACCGTCCGATTGCAGAGCGACGACCCGGCGGATGCCCCGCTGATCGACCCCAATTACCTGTCTGACCCGCGGGATCGCGAACTGTCGATCCGTGGCCTGAAGCTCACTCAGGACATCCTGTCGCAGGACGCGCTCAAGCCGTTTATCCGTCGTGAGCAGCTGCCGGGGCCGGACGTGAAGACGGACGACGCGTATTTCGACTTTATCTGCGAACATTCCAAAACCTCGCATCATTGCGCGGGCACCTGTCGCATGGGGCCAGACCCAGAGGCGGTTGTCGACATCCGCCTGCGGCTCAACGGCATCGAGGGGCTGCGCGTGGTCGACAATTCCATCATGCCGAACGTGATTTCTTCCAACACCAACGCCGTCGCCATGATGATCGGCGAAAAGGCGGCGGACATGATCCGTACCGATAACAGATAAAGGAATGCTGACATGATCCGTCACATCGTATTGATCCGCTTTCGCCCTGATGTCGACGCGGCGCAGGTTTCCGACCTTTGGCGCGAACTGCACGAGATCGAGGGCAAGATCCCCGGCCTGCTGTCGATCACCTCGGGACGCAGCGAAAGCCCCGAAAAGATGGAGCGCGGCTATATGCACGGCTTTGTCGCCGATTTCGCCAGTTGGGACGCGCTGGAAGCCTATCAGCAGAACCCGGACCATCAGCGGCTTGGCGCGCGTCTGAGCGCCCATGCCGAGGGTGGCAAAGACGGCATATTATGCTTTGATCTTCCCGTGAGCGAACCGGCGAGCTGAGAACCGGACAACTCTGGACGCTGTTGGTGTAGGATATGGACATGACCGTGGAACGCCGACCGACAATCATTGATGTGGCCAACAAGGCGGGGGTGTCAAAATCCACGGTCAGCCTTGTTCTGCAGAAAAGCCCGCTGGTGCGCAAGGAAACCCGCGAACGGGTGCAGGCCGCGATTGCCGAAATTGGCTATATTTACAATCGGGCCGCCGCGAATATGCGGATGTCGAATGCTGGGCTGATCGGGCTGGTCATCAACGATCTGCGCAACCCGTTCTTTACTGAATTTGCCACGTCGCTACAGATGGCGCTGTCGATGCGCGGGTATTGCGCGGTTGTCGCCAACACCGATGAATCGCCGACGCATCAGGATCAGGTTGTCGCGGCGATGATCGAACATGGCGTGTCCGCCTTTATCCTGTGTCCGGTTTACGGCGACGACAGCGCGACTTTTGACGCCATCGCGCGGGCTGGCATCCCGGCGATGCAGATGCTGCGGCGCGTCGATGACCGGCTTGACCTGTTTCCGTTTGCGGCCCCTGACTACCTGTCGGGCAGCCGCGAGGCGACAAGGCATCTGGTGGACGCAGGCGCGCGCCGCATTGCCTTTGTTGGTGGACTCGATGGTCGGGCGGTGTCGCAGGAACGTATGGCGGGGTATTTCGAAATTATGCGCCACGCCGGGCAACAGCCGCTGGTGCTGAGCGGACGGGCCAGCCGTGACTTTGGCCGTGATGCGGCCCGCAGGCTGAGCACCGAACACCCCGAGGTCGACGCTGCGGTCTGCTTTAACGATCTTGTCGCGCTGGGAATGGTGTCGGGGTTTCACGAAATCGGGCGTCAGGTGGGCGCCGATTTTCGCATCGTCGGTTTCGACGATATCGAAGAAGCGGCGGATGCCTATCCGGCGTTGTCCTCGGTCCATTGCGATATCGCGGGATTCGGGGCGCGGGCGGCAGAGACGCTGCTGGCCTGGCTCGAAGAGGGCAAGACGCCGCCACCCGAAACCCGCACCGCCGTCAGCCTGTCGATTCGCCAGTCGAGCGCGGCCAGGCCGGTGTAACGCGGGCTGGCGCGGCTCTGTCCTGAACATCGCTTGCCAATTCGGCGCGCTGTTCAGCGTAGCCGGGTTTCGGTCCCGACCGTCTCGTAAATCTGCCCGGTCAGCCAATCCGGCCAGTCGCGTTCAAAGAACGTTCTGGCTGTTGCGTCCAGCGCCCGGTTTTGGCGGATGGCATAGGTCAGCGAACCGCGCTCCAGCCGGACGACGATCTGTTCTGACTGATGTTCGGGTCGTTCCGTACGAAAACGGTACTCTTCCAGCGGCCCGCCTACTGCCTGTGGCAGCGAGCCGCCGCCAGGATCGCAAATGGCCCGTGCGCCACGACTACCGCCGCCGTTTTGGACATAGACGTCCAACGCCCCCAGCACCGCCTCGGACGCCAGCGCCATCTGCTGCCATTGCAAGGCGCGCGTGGCTTCGCTCGCGCGCCCCAAGGCGATGCCATTGGCGCGGATCTTGGCATTCAGTGCGGTTGCGTCGCCGTGCGCCTGCGCGACGTCTTTGGGACGGCAGAGAATACCGGCCTTGTCGCTCATCCTGGACTGCACGACGTCACGCAGAGGTTTGATCGCCAGCGGGCTGTCCGGTTGCAACACGGCATGGATGGCGGTCACGGCGCGCTCGGCGACATCCTCAGATCCAGAGGCGGGCGCAACGCTGGCGACGCCGCTGGCGCTGATAGCCTCGGCCACACGTGTTCCGAACACTTGACCCGCGTTCAGCGCAGACCCACCGGGACGCGTTACGCCATGGGTGCCAGCAGCCTCGCCAATCGCGTAAATGCCGGGCACGTTGCTGCGGCCCCAGATATCCACCGCAATCCCGCCGTTCATGTGCTGGTGGTTGACGGCAAATTCCAGCGGTTCGGTTGCGATATCCACTTTGTACCGACGGTAGAGTTCAATCGCGAGCGGGTTCATGTGCCGCAGTCGGTCAATCGGCAACTCGTGATCTGCACCCGCAGATCGTAGATAATCGCGAACATCATCGTCCAGCCGGTCGAGGCTGAACGCCAAATCTCCCGGCACCGGCAGGGGGTTGCGGTTGAAATCCATATAGACGCGGCGACCTGCTTCACCTTCGCGGTAAATTGCCAGGTCGACGAGGCTCGATTGGAAATCCAGCATCCGGGTGGCGTGGAATGGCCATTGGTAGCCCTTGCGGAACACATTCGATGCCAGTTCTTGTGTCGTGCGGTAGTAGCTGGCCAGAAAGTTATGTTCGGTCCCGTTGGCATCGACCGAATAGATATAGGGGATGGTCTGCACATAGGTGCCCGACAGGTTCCACGGAAACCCCTCGCGCCGCGTCCCGATACCGAACTGGTTTTCAGTCAGGTTGACCAGTTCTACCCCGGCCTCTAACGCCAGCCCGAGCGATCCAAAGCAGCCGTTGGGAAAGACGCTATCGCGGTACAGTTCCCCCGGACCGCCAGCGGCCAGAACAATCGAAGCACATTGGACAAGGACAAGGCCGTGGGGATTGTCCGTGGTCCGGTCCTTGGGGCGGATCGCGATCAGGCCGCGCGCCCTGCGGTCGCCATCCGCGCCGTCGGTCAAAAGCCGAACCACTGTCATCTTGTTGAAAAACGGGATGTCCAGGCGCAGCGCCTCTTGCGCCAGTACCTTGACCATCAGTCGGGAGGTCCGCGGTCCGCAGCTTGTCGCGCGCCCCACTTCGTCATGGTCGGTCTTGTAGCGCAGCGTGCCGCCCAGCCTGTCCTGCGGCAGTGACAATCCAAGAAACTGGAGCGACGCCATGGATCGGCCCGAACCCACCGCCTCGATATAGGCGGTATCTTCGTCCATCGCGCCGCCGGCACGCAGGGCGCGGGCCATGGCGCGGTAATTGTCACCCTGATCGGCCGTATTGGCGGTGTGCAACGTCTGCTTGTCGGATCCTGAACACGCCGAGGTGCCGCCCCAGGCGCTCTGGCTGACAATGGCAACATCACCGCCCCGGCGTTTCAATTCGACAGCCGCCCGCAGACCCGCCGCGCCGCTGCCGACAACGACGCAGCCGCTGCGGTAAACCGGGATCGTGAGGCCGCCGACGGACACCGTTTCGGTGAGGTTCCGTTCCGGGGGCAGGCGGGGCATCTCGACATCCGTCAGCGCATCAAGGATGTTTTGCGGGATTTTTGGGTCCATTGCGGCGTTCCAGTCTTTGCGTGACCTGCGTTCCGTTAGAATATGGAACGTTCCAAAGTTCGAATAATAGATTCGATGTCGCGGGTCAACGCCGCAGACACGGCGCCATTTATGGCCCGACAATCAACTGACCACCGCGTTCGATCACCGGAACTCGGTCGAGCCCGCAATCCGCCCCTTCGTGCACCTGTCCAGTCTTGGCGTCAAACCGCGCGCCATGGGCTGTACACATCAGCTGTGTCCCGTCAGCCGACAGGATCTGCGGGCCGCGATAGTCCAGCGGCAGATATTGATGCGGGCAGGCATTCACGTAGGCACGGATACCGCCGGAGGTGCGCAGGACTAGCAGCGGCAGGTTGCCCGCATCGCTTGTCACCATCAGCGTGATGACGCCGTTCAGATCGTCGCTGCGGCAGATGACGGTGCCCACAGGCGGCGCAGAAGAAAAGTCGGTCCAGGCCATGCTGCGTTCCCGAAATTCAATCCCCGGAACGGCGAACCGCCCCGGGTTTTGTGGTCATTCGGAGGTGACGTCGCTCAGGACACCACGCCGGATCTGATCCTCTTCGATCGACTCAAAGAGCGCCTTGAAGTTGCCTTCGCCAAAACCGTCATCGCCCTTGCGCTGAATGAACTCGAAAAAGATCGGGCCGATCACGGTTTTTGAAAAGATCTGCAACAGGATCCGGGTTTCGCCACCGCCCACCACACCTTCTCCATCAATCAGGATGCCGCGCTTCTGCATCCGATCCAGTGGTTCAGTGTGTCCGGTGACGCGCCTATGGCTCATCTCGTAATAAGTACTCGGCGGGCCTGGCATGAATGCCATCCCGGCATCGGCGATCCGGTCGGTGCTGGCATAGATATCCTCGGAAGCGACGGCGATGTGCTGAATGCCTTCTCCTTTGTATTCCCTCAGATATTCCTCGATCTGGCTGTTGGCGTCGGCGCTTTCGTTGATCGGGATACGGATCTTGCCATCGGGCGAGGTGAGCGCGCGACTGGTCAGGCCGGTTTGCTTGCCTTTGATGTCAAAGAACCGGATTTCACGGAAATAAAAGGTTTTGGCGTAAAAGCTGTACCAAGTGTCCATGTTGCCGCGGATCACGTTGTGCGTCAGGTGATCTAGGTAGTAGAACCCGAACCCCTCGGGCTTGGGGTCGCGGTCGCCCAGCCAGTTGTACTCTGCCTCATAGCAACTGCCGCCCGCCCCATAGGTGTCGACGAAATAGAGTAGTGACCCGCCGATGCCGATCACAGCAGGCACATCCAGCGCCTTGCCCGTGCCGGTGTATTCCGTGGCCCCCAGATCGACAGCGCGTTTCAGCGCGTGCTGCGCATCCACGACGCGCCACGCCATGCCGGGCGCGCAGGGGCCCTTGTCGGTGACAAAGCTGGCAGCATGGGTGTCCGGTTCGGCGTTCAGGACATAGGTTATATCCCCCTGTCGGTAGAGCGTGATGCTCTTGGTCTTATGACGCGCGACGGGAACATAGCCCATTTGGCGGAAGATGAGGTCGAGCTTTTCCGGCTCGGGATGGGCGAATTCAACGAACTCAAACCCGTCGGTGCCTGCCGGATTGGCGTCGCTGATCGTAGCCTTGGGTGCATCATGCGGGAAGGGTCCCATGGGGGTCGTCCTCTGATTCCTGTTTCAGGCTTAACAATCGCAGAGTTCCCATGCATGATGTGCGTGATCTGCGCAGGTTCTGATCAGATATTCGCGTATGATACGCATAAAATCACAGAAAGGTGCGTGCGATGCGCATTGACCCGTTCGATCACGCAATTCTTGTTGCCTTGCAAAAGGACGGTGCGATGACCAATGCCGCCCTGTCCGACATCGTGAACCTGTCCGCATCACAGGTGTCGCGGCGGCGTGCGGCGTTAGAGCAGGCCGGGGTGATTGACGGCTACAGCGCCCGTCTGAGTGCGGCCAAACTGGGCTTTGGGATGCGTGCGATCACGCGGGTCAACCTCAAGAGTCATGGGCAGGAAAAAGAGGATGCCTTTGCCCGGTTCGTCGAAACACAACCACAGATCTGCGCGGCCTTTTCGGTGTCAGGAGATGCGGATTATGTGCTCGACATTCGGGTACGTGACCTCGACGCTTTTGCCGATTTTATCCATCAAAAGCTGTTGCCGCACCCGCAAGTGGTTCAGGTGCGATCAGAGATCGTGTTGAAAACGCTTAAGGATCAGGGTGGTGTGGTGCTGGCTTGATGGTCGCGAAAGGTGGCCGGGGTGACGCCCAGTTCGGCGCGGAATGACCGGATCAGGTGCGAGGCGTCGCAAAACCCCGCCGCATGGGCAATACTCGTGACGCTTTGGCCCGTGGTCCGCAACAGCCGCTGCGCATGGTCGAGCCGCTGCCGCAGCCCGGCACGCGCGGGCGTTGTGCCCAGATCGTCGCGGAAATGCCGTTCCAGCTTGCGCCGCCCCACATTCAGCGCCCGAGCCAGATCATCAATCGCTTCAGGAGTTTCAATGGTTTGCTGCATTCGCAACAAAGCCTTTTTGACCAGCGGATCGCGGGCAAAAAGTGTTGATGGCATTCCGGGTTGCGGTTTCTCGCCCGCCATTGCCTGATCAATGATCATGATGCTCAGGCTCTTGGTCGCCGCCGACTGGCCGACATGCCGTTCGACCAGATAGGCGGCCAGATGCGCGGCGCTTTGCCCACCGGAACACGTCAGCCGGTCACGATCCACGACAAAAATCTGATCTGACACCGGCGTGATCCCGGCAAAGCGTTCCAGAAAATCCTGATGGTGGAACCAACTGACGCAGCAGCGGTACCCATCCAGCAGCCCGGCCTGATTCAGAAGGAAAACCCCGGTGCACAGCCCGACCAGGGGTACACCCGCCACAGCCCTGTCCACGAGAAACGCCAGCAATTCCGGTGACAGCGCGCTGGCGTCGCTGATCAGCCCCCCCACGACGACAAGATAATCATATTGCCCCGCCTGCCGCAGCCGCGTGTCGGGCTGCACCTTGACCCCGCAGCTGGAGCGCACAGGGTTCATATCCGCTGACAATACCGACCAGTTGCAGTGGATCGGGCGCGATCGGTCGGCCTCGTCCGCCGCCAGACGCAGGACATCGACAAAATTGGCAAAGGCCGACAAGGTGAAATTGTCGGCCAGCAGAAACCCTACGTTCAGGCGGCGGCCCTGCGGGGTGGTCGTGGGGTGCGGCATGTTCATGACGCAATATTACAGCGAATGTGACGCAATGGTCCAGTCGCACATCCGGTTGGTCTGCTACAGACTGACGATCCTTAGCCTGACGGGGGCCCGACCCATGACCCGATTCTCTGCTTTTTCGCTGCTCAAGAATGCCGTCACCGGCAACAAGGACTGGACCGAGCAATGGCCCGACAGTCAGCCGAAGAAGGAATATGACGTCATCATCGTCGGTGCTGGCGGGCACGGGTTGGGTGCGGCGTATTATCTGGCCAAGGAGCACGGCATCACCAATGTCGCGGTGATCGACAAGGGCTGGCTGGGCGGTGGCAACACTGGGCGCAACACCACGATCATCCGCTCGAACTACCTCTACGACGAAAGTGCGCGGCTTTATGACCATGCGCTGGATCTGTGGGAGGGGTTGAGCCAGGAGCTGAACTACAACGTTATGTTTTCACGTCGCGGCGTGATGATGCTGGCGCACAACCAGCATGATATTCAGTCGTTCCAGCGTCACATCCATTCCAATCGCCTGAACGGCGTCGACAACAAATGGCTGAGCGCGCAAGAGGCCAAGGCGTTCTGCCCGCCGCTCAATATTTCGCCCGACGCGCGGTATCCGGTTGTGGGGGCTGCCTTGCAGATGCGCGCCGGCACCGCGCGACATGATGCGGTGGCGTGGGGCTATGCCCGTGGCGCAGCGGCGCGCGGCGTCGACATCATTCAGAACTGCCCGGTGACGGCGATCCGGCGCGGCCCGGATGGCGCCGTGATCGGGGTCGAGACGGCGCGCGGTTTTATCGGGGCCAAAAAGGTCGCTGTGTCGGCGGCGGGGCACACCAGTGTTGTGATGGAAACTGCAGGGGTGCGGATGCCACTGGAAAGCTATCCATTGCAAGCGCTTGTTTCCGAGCCGGTTAAGCCGATCATGCCCTGTGTTGTGATGTCCAACACCGTGCACGCCTATATCAGCCAGTCCGACAAGGGTGAGTTGGTGATCGGTTCCGGCACGGACCAGTACACCAGTTATTCCCAGCGCGGCGGCCTGCCGCTGATCGAACACACCGTCGCTGCAATTTGCGAGGTGTTCCCGATGTTCAATCGCATGCGGATGCTGCGCAAATGGGGCGGCATCGTAGACGTAACGCCCGACCGATCGGCCATTCTGGGCAAGACGCCAGTGCAGGGGCTGTACGTCAACTGTGGTTGGGGCACGGGTGGGTTCAAGGCGACACCAGGGGCCGCGCATGTGCTGGCCTGGACCGTTGCCAAGGACGAACCGCACCCCATCAACGCGCCGTTCACGCTTGACCGGTTCCGCACCGGCCGTCTGATCGACGAAGCGGCCGCCGCCGCCGTCGCGCATTAAGGAGACCTGCGATGCTTTTGGTTCATTGCCCCTATTGCGAAGAAACCCTTCCCGAACTTGAATTCGCCTATGCCGGCGAAGCGCATATCGCGCGCCCGGTAAATCCGTCGGATCAGACCGACGATCAGTGGCGCGATTTCCTGTTCATGCGCTCAAACGTCAAAGGGCCGCATTATGAACGCTGGCGGCATATTCATGGCTGCGGGCGGTTCTTTAACGCGGTGCGGGACACTGTATCGGACCGCTTTTTGACCACGTACAAGGCGGGGGCGCCACGCCCTGACCTCTCAACCCTGACCGGAGGCGACAAATGAGCAAGTATCGCGTGCCCGGGCGGGGTCGTGTGGATCACGGCCTGCCAGTCAAATTCACCTTTGACGGCAAATGGATCGAGGGACGGCGCGGGGATACCGTGGCGTCGGCACTGCTGGCGAATGGTCAGCACCTTATGGGCCGGTCGTTCAAATATCACCGCCCGCGCGGCGCAGTGTCGGCAGGGTCCGAGGAGCCGAACGCCCTGATCGGCACCCGCCGTGGCAAAGGCCAGTTCGAACCGAACACCCGCGCCACCGTGCAAGAGGTTTGGAACGGCCTGAAAACCAACAGCCAGAACACCTATCCCAGCCTGAAATTCGATGTCGGCGCGGTGAATGACTTTGCCTACATGCTGTTTTCGGCGGGGTTCTACTACAAGACGTTCATGTGGCCGAAATCCTTTTGGGACAAGGTGTACGAGCCCTTTATTCGCGCGGCGGCCGGTCTGGGTGTCAGCCCGACCGAAGAGGATCCCGACCACTACGCCTCGCGCTATCTGCACACAGATGTGCTGGTGATCGGTGCCGGTCCGGCGGGACTGGCGGCGGCACGTACGGCTGCTGAATCCGGCTTGCGCGTGACGCTGGTGGACGAAAACGCCGAAGTCGGGGGCACGCTGCTGTCTGAACCGCAGGCGCAGATCGACGGGCAAGGCGCGTGGGACTGGCTGGCGGCAGAACTGACGGGACTTGAGGGACTGGGCGTCACGGTGATGACCCGCACTACCGCCATCGGCTATTACCACCAGAACATGGTTGGCCTTTGTCAGAAACTGACCGACCATCTTAAGGCGCCGGATGCGAGCATTCCGCGCGAACGCATGTGGCGGGTGCGTGCCGGGCAGGTGATACTGGCCCAGGGCGCGCTGGAAAAGCCACTGGTATTTGACGGCAACGACCGCCCCGGCGTGATGCTGGCGGGATCGGCGCAGACGTATCTGAACCGCTACGGCGTGCGGGTGGGTGACCGGGCCGTGATCGTGACCTGCCACGACAGCGCTTGGTACGCGGCGTTTGATCTGGCAGAGGCTGGCACGGGGATCGAAGCGATTGTCGACACCCGTGATGCGCCGCGCGCCGATCTTCTGGCTGAGGCGCAAAATCGCGGTATCACCGTTTTGGCGGGCCATACGGTCACCGGAACCAAGGGACGGCTGCGGGTGAAATCCGTGCGGGTGAACAGCGTCACAGGTGGCAAGGCGGGCGGCGGGCACACTCTGCGTTGCGACTGCCTGTTGATGTCGGGCGGCTGGACGCCGTCGCTGCATCTCTTCAGCCACACGCGCGGCACGCTGAAATGGGATGCGGACCGTCAGACATTCCTGCCCGATCACAAGGCCGAGGACTGCCAGATTGCCGGCGCAGGCCGTGGCCTTTGGGGTATTGAGGCGGCGCTGAACGACGGCGCTGAAATGGGCGCCAATGCCGTGCGCGAATTGGGGCGCAAACCGGGGCGCAAAGCGAGCGCACACAGTTACGGCGTCACCGATGACCGCCCCGGCACAGGCGTGAGCCATGTCGAACTGCCAACCGACCTGAACCCCGGCCGCGCCAAGGCGTTTGTCGATTTCCAGAACGACGTCACCGCCAAGGACCTGCGTCTGGCGGTCAAGGAGGGCATGCGCTCGATCGAGCATGTCAAACGCTATACCACCAACGGGATGGCTACCGATCAGGGCAAGATGTCCAACATCAACGGTCTGAATATCGCCGCCGACGCGCTGGGCAAGCCGCAGCCGCAGGTCGGTCTGACCACCTTTCGCCCACCCTATACACCGACCACGTTTGGGGCCTTTGCGGGTTATCACAAAGGCGACCATTTCGAACTGACGCGCAAGACCGCCATCGACGGATGGGCGGCAGATCAGGGCGCGGCGTTCGAGCCGGTCAGCCTGTGGCGTCGGGCGTGGTATTTCCCCAAATCGGGTGAAACCATGCAGCAGGCAGTCAGCCGCGAGTGTATTGCGACGCGCAAGAGCCTTGGTATCTTTGACGCGTCGACCCTGGGCAAGATCGAGGTGGTTGGCCCCGACGCGGTTGAATTCATGAACCGAATGTACACCAACCCCTGGACCAAGCTGGCACCGGGCCGCACCCGCTATGGTCTGTTGCTGGGCGATGACGGGTTTATCCGCGACGATGGCGTGATCGGGCGCTTGTCGGACGACCGGTTTCACGTCACCACCACCACCGGCGGCGCAGCACGTGTGCTGAACATGATGGAGGATTACCTTCAGACGGAATGGCCGGATCTGAACGTCTGGCTGACCTCGACAACCGAGCAATGGGCGACCATCGCGCTGAACGGCCCGAATGCGCGCAATCTGCTGGCGCCGCTGGTCGAGGGGCTGGACCTGTCCGACGCCGCGTTCCCGCATATGTCGATTGCGGAATGCACTGTGGCCGGGTTTCCGGCGCGGTTGTTCCGGGTCAGTTTCACCGGCGAACTGGGGTTCGAGGTTAACGTGCCTGCCCGCAATGGTCGCGCGTTGTGGGAACGGCTGATGGCCGACGGCGCGCAATACGACATCTGCCCCTATGGGACCGAAACGATGCACGTGCTGCGGGCCGAAAAGGGATTCATCATCATCGGCCAGGACACCGATGGCACCCTGACGCCGTATGATATTGGAGCGGGCTGGGCCGTCGGCAAGGCCAAGCCGGACTTTGTCGGAAAACGTGCACTGGCCCGTCCGGATCTGGTGGCCGAGGGCCGCAAGCAGCTCGTTGGTCTGCTGACCGACGACAGCGTGACGAAGCTGGAAGAAGGTGCGCAAATCGTACTTGACGCCGATCAGCCCCTGCCGATGAAGATGGTGGGTCATGTCACCTCGGCGTACAACAGCGACGCGGCGGGTCGGCCCATCGCGTTGGCGGTGATCGAGGGTGGACAGGCCCGGATGGGCGAGACTGTGTATATCCCGATGCCTGACAGGACCATTACCGCGACCGTTACGGCACCGGTGTTCTACGATCCCGACAACGCCCGCCTTAAGCTTTGACCCGGAGATAATGTGATGACCGTTCAGACCCAAGACATGGTTCCCGGCGTGCTGGCAGAGACTTCTGCGGCCAAGCTGACGCTGCTGCCGCCTGTGGCACGGTTTTCACTGCGCGCACGCGCGATGGCGGTGCCTGCGCTGTCGGGCGCTTTGGGGGCGGAGTTGCCCGCTCGCATTGGTGTTCGCGCAAATGTGGGGGATGTCGAGGCGCTGTGCCTTGGCCCGGATGAATGGCAGATCCTCGCCCCCGAATCTGCCGCCCCAAAGTTGGTGCAGGTCTTTGCCGTGGTTTATACCACAACGCCACACAGCCTGACCGAGATCAGCGACCGCGAATTGACGATCCGGATCGACGGCCCTCGGGCCGCTGAGCTTTTGACCCTGGGCTGTCCACGAGACATTGACACAATTGGCGCAGGGCAGGGGCGGCGGACACTCTTTGACGGGGCAACCGTGCTGATCTGGCGCGACGGTGATCAATCGTTCAGGATGGATATCTGGCGTTCATTTGTGCCGCATGTGCTGTCGCTGCTTGAAACGGGGTGTCGCGAACTGACGGGGGACTGACGCCCGCGGGCTGACATACAGCGCCCGCGTTGCCGTAGCCGCACAGGGGTCACATTTTCAGGTGTCGGTTCCAGAGGAAACAAGGCCGACCAGACGACGATCAACATACCACGATTCCGACCAAAGGACCGGTCGGCTCTGACTGCGTCGCCGGTTTGCCTTTTCTAGGGATTCGTTGCCCGAACCGAGCATTTCTGCCGACGGCGCCGTAGTTTTTGCCCGGAGTGTTTGGGGCAAATGCTGACCTTTGCCATGGCGCGCGTCAATCGGACACGACCCCTTCACCAAAAGCGGCAGTTCCTAGCCCCAAGGCAATCCAGCCAAGCGCGAACAGCCAGGCTGAGAAACCCCAGATATCACGGCCCTTGCAAATGGCGCGTTCAGGCAGCCAGCCCCTTGCTGCCCATCGAAAGGAACTTGTTGCGGCGATCCTGCACCAGTGCCTTGCGTTTGCTGCCGGACAGCTCGTCCAGCATCGACAGCAATGTTGCCTTGACCGCAGCAATTGTCACTTGCGGATCGCGGTGCGCGCCGCCCAGCGGTTCTGAAATGATCCGGTCCGCGACACCCAGCTTGTGCAGATCCTGCGCCGTCATCCGCAACGCCTCGGCAGCTTCGCGCATCTTTTCAGCGTCTTTCCACAGGATCGAGGCGCAGCCCTCGGGCGAGATCACCGAATAGACCGAATGTTCCAGCATCGCGACGCGGTTCGCCGTGGCAAAGGCCACAGCCCCGCCTGACCCGCCTTCGCCGATGATCACCGACACCAGTGGAACACCAATTTGCAGGCATTTCTCGGTGGCGCGGGCAATCGCCTCGGATTGGCCGCGTTCTTCGGCACCTTTGCCGGGATATGCACCGGGGGTGTCGACCAGCGTGATCACCGGCAGGTCGAACCGGTCGGCCATCTCCATCAGACGCACCGCTTTGCGGTAACCTTCGGGGCGCGCCATGCCAAAGTTGCGCTGAATCCGGCTTTGGGTATCGTTGCCCTTCTCATGGCCCAGCACCACAACCGGGCGGTCATCAAACCGGGCAAGCCCGCCCATGACGGCATCGTCATCGGAAAATTTACGGTCGCCAGCCAGCGGAGTGAATTCGGTGAACAATGCGTCGATGTAGTCGCGGCAATGTGGCCGGTCAGGGTGCCGCGCCACCTGGCATTTGCGCCAGGGCGTCAGTTTCTTGTATAGATCCTTGAGCAGATCCGCCGCCTTGCGGTCAAGCGCGGCTGCTTCGGCTTCGATGTCCATTTCGTCGTTGGCACGCGCCATGGCACGCAACTCTTCGGCCTTGCCTTCGATTTCCGCCAGAGGTTTCTCAAAGTCGAGGTAATGGGTCATGCTCTTGTCCTCATGTCTCTTGCGCCCATATGACGCGGCAGGGCCGCAGTTGCAACTCCCCCGGCGTTGGCTGTGTCGCGAAACCTATCGTGTTTAGAGCCGCTGAAAGAGCCGTGACAGCCAACCGCGCGGGGCTGGGCGCACGGCGTTGGGCAGGTTTCGAGCGGCGGCGATCAATGCGGTGTCGCGCCGAAACCACGGCGCCAGAACCTGCCGCGCAATGTCGTTGTTGGTGTTCAGGCGGTGGGATCGGGCCGGATTGACCGCCTCTGGTTGCGGTTTTGGTGCCTCGCGTCCCAGCCAGTCCGCCAAAGCCGCCGTCAGCGCCGCCTGATCCTCGGCAAAGCCGATCAGGGCAAAGCCGCGCAGGGTCTCAAGCGCGGCGTCGTGATCTGCGTCTTCCAGCGTCACCCGGTTTGGCGTGATAGTCGCGGCAAGCATCCGCAGCTGGAGATTGTCAAACAGCGATGCCCCGGCGCCAAGCTGCAACGCCGCGCGCATCTGCTCCAATGCGGCACGGTCGGCAAAATCGGTTTCGCCCAGTATTGTGACCACGTCGCGATAGCGGGTCGGCAACCGTTCCAATGTCTGTAGATCGACGCCCTGGTTGAACCGGTCCATCCAGTTCAGATGCGACACCAGTCGCGCCCACGGATCGCGCAGGACGGTCATCGAAGTATAGCTCTGATCGGCGCCGCATGCCTGCCAGGATCGCCAGGCGATATGCCCTGTCACGCAATCTGCGGCCATCGGCGGCTTTTGTCCGGCGAGGATCGCGCCAAACCAGCTTTCTGCATGCACGACGCAGGCCGCACCGTGGTAAAATTCCTGTAAACGGCGGTTCTGGGCCGAGCCGGATGTCTTGGGAATATGCAGGTAAAACAGCGGCCTGACCTGACCGACAGGGTAAAACGGCGTCTGGGTCATTGGGCCTCAGTTCTTGCGACAAGCGTCCGCCACATTAGGGCTGCGTGGGACGTAGCACAACCTTGGCTGTCACTGCATCAAGACAGGGACAAGCGACGCCACCAGCACCGCCGCCATCACCCAGTTAAAGACCCGCAACCGTGCTGGATTGTGCAAGATGCTGCGCATCTGTTGGCCCAGCAATGTCCAGGATGTTGTCGATAGTATTGAACACATCACATAGGCCCCCGCCACCCAGAGCACAGCAAAAACGTCCCGACCGGCAGCATACAGAGTGATGGCCGACAGCGCCATCGACCAGGCCTTTGGGTTCACCCATTGGAACGCGGCGGCCTGCAAAAAGCTTAGCGGTCGCCCACCAGCCTGCGCGTCTTTTGGCGCGGCGGCGTGGGCGATCTTCCATGCCAGATATAACATGTAGGCGACGGACAGTATCTTGAGAACGGTGTAGCTGGCGGGCCAAAGGTCAAATAGCCGTGTGACACCCATTCCCACCATCAGGACCATTGCCGGAAATCCCAGGCCGATGCCGAACATATGCGGCAGGCTGCGGCGCAAACCAAAATTGGCCCCGGATGTCATCAGCATCAGATTATTGGGCCCTGGCGTGATCACGGTCACGAGGGCAAAGGTGGTCAGTGCGGCAAATATCTCTGGTGTCATGCCGGGATTATCCACTGTAATTCAGGGTGAAAGGTTGCAAGCTGCGGCGCAAACCCAAAGGATTCGCACTTAATGACCGATATTGATCCCACTGACGATGCGATATTGCGTGTCTTGCGCGGTGAAGGTCGGATATCAAATCTTGCTCTGGCCGAGGCAATTGGCCTGTCACCCTCTGCCTGCCTGCGCCGGGTGACCGCGCTCGAGCGCGCCGGGGTGATTACCGGCTACCGCGCTGTCATCAGTCGCGACAAGACCGGAGTTGGTTTTGTCGCCTATGTCACCGTCGGACTGAGCCAGCACACCAAAGCGGCACAACAGGCATTCGAACGCGCCATCGCCCGCAGTCCCGAGGTGCGCGAATGCCACAATATCACCGGGGCTGTGGAATATCTGTTGCGGATCGAAGCGGCAGATCTTGCAGCATACAAGCATTTCCATACCGAAGTGCTGGGCACCCTGCCGCAGGTCAATGCGATCACATCGTATGTGGTGATGGGCTCACCCAAGGATGACCGGGCCTGATGCGGCCTTTCCCTCGACAGGGGTGCTGGACTGCGGTAACGCTGGTGCGATGATAGCTAATTTGCGTGCGAACCTGTTGAGACTGCTTTGTAAAATGGCGGCGTTTCTGGCGCTGGTGGTGTTGATCTCCTGCGGCGGCGTGCCTACCGATGAACCGACAGACGCGATCAAGATTGCTGAGTTGGCGCACGAAATCGCGGCGTTGGGACCCAAAGTCGATCCCGAAGAGGCGCGTCGCGCAGCCCGTATTGCTGTCAGCTATCCACGGCAACTGGCGATCTCATACCAGATCACCGACTCGCCTATTGTTCATAATGCCAAGGTCAATCGCGGCGCGCGTCCGCGTGGTCTGTGCTGGCATTGGGCCGAGGACCTGGAGAAACGCCTGGCGCAAGAAGGCTTTGTTACTTTGGATCTGCACCGGGCCATCGCCAACTACCGTACCGCGTTTCGCATCGAACACAGTACAGTTATTGTCAGCCGTCGCGGCGGGCGGATGGAGTCGGGGTTGGTGCTGGATCCTTGGCGCTGGGGTGGAACGCTCTATTGGGGGCCGGTGCGCAATGATACCGCTTATCCGTGGCGCCCCCAGCGCGAGGTTTTGGCAGATAAGCGGCGCCGTCACGCGGGCAGTCGCGCGGTAAAGAGCCATTAAGTAAGGCCATATGGGCAGTTCTTGATTGGACAGGGGGACAGATGCCCCCCCGGTCTTGTTCGTTGGTTGGTCTGGGATATCTTAACCGGCGATCATTTCAGATTGACGAACAATCACCTCGGCCTGCTTGATCGACGCAATATCCACCAACCGACCTTTGTAGACTGTGGCACCTTCGCCGCGCGCTTTGGCTTCCTCCATCGCGGCGAGGATCTCGCGCGCCTCGGTGACGGCGGCTTCGGAGGGGGTAAAGACCTCGTTCGCCAGCGTGACTTGTTTGGGGTGGATCGCCCATTTCCCGACCATGCCAAGCGTCGCCGAGCGCAGTGCCTGAGCGCGGAACCCGTCGTCATCCGAAAAATCCCCGAACGGCCCGTCGACCGGCAACACCCCGTGGGTACGGCAGGCGGCGACAATCGCGGCCTGCGCCCAGTGCCAGGGATCGGACCAGTGCTTGGCGCCTTCACGAGCCATATAATAATTCTCTTGGGTGCCGCCGATGCCAGTGGTCGCCATCCCCATGGAGGCGGCAAAGTCCGCGGCCCCAAGGCTCATCGCCTGAAGGCGGGGCGTGGCTGCCGCGATCTCTTCCACGTGGCTGATCCCGGCTGCGGATTCGATGATGACCTCGAACGCCAGCTTTTTTTGCCGTCCCTTGGCGCGTTCGACCGCCGTCACCAGCGCGTCGACAGCATACAGGTCGGCGGCGCAGCCGACTTTGGGGATCATGATCTGATCAATCCGCTCTGACGCTTGTTCGAGCAGGTCCACCACATCGCGATACCACCAGGGCGTGTCGAGCCCGTTGATACGGACGCTCAGAGTCTTGTTTCCCCAATCAATGTCGCCGATGGCGGCGATCACGTTGGCCCGCGCGCTGTCCTTGTCGGTGGGGGCAACCGAATCCTCAAGATCCAGATTAATGACATCCGCGGCACTCGCGGCCATCTTTTCAAAGATCGCAGGGCGGGATCCGGGGCCAAACAGCTGGCAGCGGTTTGGACGGGCGACGGGGGCGGGTTGGATCAGGAATGACATGCAGCCTCACGTAATATTGTTTCGCAAAAGATGCGCGAGGGATAAGAGTATGTCGTCACCGATTCAAGTGGCATTTCGATCAGACTTTCTGCCCTGCGGCGTCCCCGACCTGTTTCCGATCAATCTTTCGGCCATATCGTATAGAGAGTCTGATTTTCCGGACGGATTAAAACCAGGCGTCGATTGGCCGGATTGGGTGATCTGAAGCGCGTCTCGCGCATGCGCGAGAACGGGCAGGATGTCGGTGGTTCTGTCCTGCCAGGCTGTTCCGACTTCAATCGTGACCCGCAATGGTCCGACACCAGGGACATCGACGGGCTTACACGACAGGCTTGCGACGATGCGATCCCGGGTTTCAGCAATCTTGTTCTGACTGATATCTGGTAAAACAATGGCAAACAGGTCCCGCTCGGGTCGCAGCGCCAGATCGCCCGGTCGCAATGCGCCAGACAATCTTTGTGCCATCGTGGCGACGACGCGGGATTCGGCTGCGGCACCAAAGGTTCGCTCGACCCAATCCAGATGGCGCAGGCGGATTTGGATCGCGCCGACGCTGGTCGGAGAGGAGGCTTCGCTTTGTCGGATCTCGACCGCCTTGGCGAACCCAATCGGGGACAACAGGCCGCTGTCTTCGTCGATGGTTTCAGAGGCGCGCCGATCGGCCATCCAACGCAGATGACGGACGCGGTGTTCGATCAAAGTACCAGCCGTTAGTGCCCCGATGACGTTCAGGGCTGCCAGTGTCGGGGCACAGGTTAGCAGGAAAACGCGTTGAAAATCCGGTGGAAGTGCAAAGACCGCCAGCAAATGCGACGATAGAATCACGCCCAGAAACAGAAGCCAGAGGATACCGCGAGCCTGGATTTTCCGGCTGAGCCAGGCCCAGGTTAAACCGGCGGCAACAACGATCACCAGCGCGGTGAGACCGGCAGATGTTCCCGCGCCGCCGATCCATAGACGGGTTCCCGCAGCGATTAGAATGGCGGGTGCGGCACCGCGCAGCCCAAAGAAGGCAGCGGCGATGCCCACAGGCAGATTGCGCAAATCGACAATGATCCCTGTTGCCAGTTCGATCGGCGTCATCAGTTGCAGCATCGAAATCAGGCCCAGAATAACCCCCATGGTCAGACTGCAGGCCCAGGGATTCCAACGTTCGATCCGCGGCCAGACAACAAATGTAGCAAGCGCGATCAGCCCGACGGTGTCCAATACGACGGAAAAAAGATGGTAGTAGGAGTCAGAGTAGAGCATGTTTCCTCACAGCGCCTGTTTTCCTCTCTCGGAACCTTCTTTTCTGGTCCGGATCAGTAAAGATCGACCTAACGCCATTTCCGTTCTGTTTTGAATTTTATACAACGTCCCGAACACACGGGCCGACGTTGCTTTGGTCTGGCATTCGGAGGCAAATATGATCGAGACACCGTACCTACTGTTTCTTGGCGACGCACCAGACGGGCTGGCAGCCAAGGTGGCGCAAGGAATCCGTGATTGGCGCCCGGAAAACAGTGTTGGCCAATTCCGCATGGACGGCTGCAAAGCCGATATGAAGCTGCCCGACTTGACGCTGACTGAGGCGCGCGAAGCGGGAGCACGCACGCTGGTGATCGGTGTGGCGAATCGTGGCGGAGTGATTTCGCCGGCCTGGAAACGTGTGCTGGTTGAGGCACTCGCAGCGGGGTTTGATCTGGCCTCGGGATTGCACAACCTGTTGCGCGATGAACCCGAACTGGTTGCAGCGGCGCACGCCAATGGTCGGACACTGCATGACGTGCGCGTACCTTCGGTGGCCTATCCGATTGCTAATGGCGAAAAGCGGCGCGGTCGGCGCGTGCTGGCGGTGGGGACAGATTGCTCGGTCGGCAAGATGTACACCGGACTCGCGCTGGACCGCGATATGCGCGCGGCAGGCATGAAGTCGACGTTTCGCGCCACAGGCCAGACCGGCATCCTGATCACCGGCAGCGGTATCCCGCTGGACGCAGTCGTCGCCGATTTCATGGCCGGATCGGTGGAATGGCTGACGCCCGACAACGACGAGGATCATTGGGATGTCATTGAGGGGCAGGGGAGCCTGTTCCACGTCTCATTCTCGGGGGTGACACTGGCGCTGATCCACGGTGGTCAGCCCGATGCCCTGATCCTGAGCCACGAGCCGACCCGCACCCATATGCGCGGCTTGCCCGGCTATGGTCTGCCCACGCTTGAGGTGTTGCGTGACACGGCGCTGCCGCTGGCCCGGGTGGCAAACCCGGCGTGTGAGGTGATTGGTGTGACGGTCAACACCCAGCATCTGAACGACTCAGAGGCCGCGGAATGTCTGGCCGAGATAGAAGAGCGCATGGGGCTGCCCACCTGCGACCCGTTCCGTCAGGGGACGGCGCGACTGGTGGCGGCACTGGCGGCGTTGTGATTTCACTGGCGTCTAAGAAGCTTGGGGGATGGAGCAATGCAGATTGACGTGATGCGCGATGTGTTTCCGCTGGCGCAGGTGTTCACCATCAGCCGGGGGTCGCGGACCGAAGCGCAGGTGATCACGGTTCGGATCAGCGATGGCGGCCTGACAGGGCGGGGCGAATGTGTGCCCTACGCCCGCTATGGCGAAACGCCCGAGACGGTTGCGGCGCAGATCGCCAGCCTGCCCGTCGGCATCGACCGCGCCGCCTTGCAGGGCCTTCTGCCGTCTGGTGCTGCGCGCAACGCGGTGGATTGCGCGCTGTGGGATCTTGAGGCCAAGCGCGCAGGTTGCCGGGTCTGGGATCTGGCGGGACTGGCTGCGCCGGGACCCGAGATCACCGCCTATACCCTGTCGCTGGACACCCCCGAGGCGATGCAGGCGCAGGCGGCCAAGAACGCCTATCGCCCACTGCTCAAGATCAAGCTGGGCACGCCCGACGACATGCCACGTCTCGAGGCGGTGCGCGCGGGCGCGCCGAATGCCCGCATCATAGTGGACGCCAACGAGGGTTGGTCGGCTCAGGTCTACAGCGACCTTGCTCCGCATCTTTTGCGGTTGGGTGTGGCGCTGGTCGAACAACCTTTGCCTGCGGATCAGGATGAGGCGCTGGCCGACATGGCCCGTCCTGTTCCGGTTTGTGCCGACGAAAGCTGCCATGACCGGGCAAGCCTGGCGCATCTGGGCGGCAAATATGACGTGGTGAACATCAAGCTCGACAAGACCGGCGGGCTGACCGAAGCACTGGCGCTGCGCGATGCGGCCCTGTCGGCGGGCTTTGGCGTCATGGTCGGCTGCATGGTCGGATCGTCGCTGGCCATGGCACCTGCGACGATTGTGGCGCAGGGCGCGTTGTTCACAGATCTTGACGGGCCGCTGCTTCTGGCCGAAGACCGTCCAAGTCCCTTGCGCTTTGATGCGGCAGGGGTGCACCCGCCAGAGCCTGAACTCTGGGGATAGTGTTCTTTTCGTGACCTTGCCCCGAAGGGGTGCCAGACACAGTTGGAGTAAGACCAGATGACCCGGACCGTCTACCTGAACGGAGACTACCTGCCCGAAGATCAAGCCAAGGTGTCGATCTTTGATCGGGCTTTTTTGATGGCTGACGGGGTGTACGAGGTAACGTCGGTACTGGATGGCAAGCTGATCGACTTTGGCGGCCACGCGACGCGGTTGCAGCGCTCGCTGGACGAGTTGGAGCTGCGCGCGCCCTGCGATATGGATACGTTGCTGGACATTCACCGCGAGTTGGTGCGCCTGAACGACATCACCGACGGGCTGATCTATCTGCAAATCACCCGTGGCGCGCCGGGGGACCGGGATTTTGTGTTCCCCGATCCCGAAACGACCGAGCCGACGATTGTGCTGTTCACCCAGTCCAAGCCCGGATTGGCCGACAGCCCAGCCGCGCGCACCGGGATCAAGATCATCAGCATCGAGGATCAGCGCTGGGGCCGTCGCGACATCAAGACGGTGCAGCTGCTGTATCCGTCGATGGGCAAGATGATGGCGAAGAAGGCCGGTGCTGACGACGCCTGGATGGTCGAGGACGGCTTTGTGACCGAAGGCACATCGAACAACGCCTATATCGTCAAAGGCAACAAGATCATCACCCGCGCGCTGAGCCATGACATCCTGCATGGCATCACCCGCGCTGCCGTTCTGCGTTTCGCCAAAGAGGCGCAGATGGAGGTCGAAGAGCGTAACTTTTCGATCGACGAGGCCAAGGCGGCGGACGAGGCGTTTATCACCTCGGCCTCATCCTTTGTGATGCCGGTGGTCGAGATTGACGGCGTTTTGCTGGGCGATGGCACACCGGGCCGCCGGTCGCTGCGCCTGCGCGAGATTTATCTGGAAGAGAGCCGCAAGACAGCAGTCTGAGGCGGCTCAGCCCGACAGCGGCAATCCAAGCTGGATCCAGATCGGACGGTGGTCGCTGGGCCGCGCCTGACGGGGACCGTCCATGCTGGCGGTCTCTGCATCAAACGCGTCATGCGCGATGCCGCCGTCCAGCAGTTCGGGCGCCAGCGCGGGTGAAACGACAAAGTGGTCCAGCAGCAGCGGACGGTCGTTCACTCCATCGACGAAATCGTCAAACCGCGCTGTGAACAGCGCCGGTACTGGCACACGCGACAGAAAGCCGTGGGCAAAGATCAGGTCGGGGTAAAACGTGCTGCCCAGCAGGATGTCAGTGACATTGTGGCTCAGGTAGGACCGCTCGAAAAAATCGCGCCCCGGGCCGTCGTTGAAATCGCCGGTCACAATGAGGCGCGCGTTGTTGTCTGCCTCGACCACCGCATCAAGGTAGGTCCGCAGGCGGAACGCCTCGGCCGCGATGCGGCGACGGGCGAGCATGGCGTCGGCGATGAATTCCTGTCGCCGGGCCGGGTCTTCAAACAGCTGTTGTCCGCGATGGACGTATTTCGATTTGGTGTGCAGAACGACAATCTGCACCGGCTGACCAGCTGCCGGATCGGCGGTGATGACAAGCGGCGCGCGGGTGAAATCGTAGCTCTCAAGCAGCAGATCACCATTCACGTCCGCCAGCCAGACATCGCGCAGCTCTTCGCTCAGCGGGTCAGTGGCCAGACCAAAACCCTCGCAGGCGCCACCGATCTTGCGCAGGGCATAGAGTTTTTGCGCCCCGCCGTCGCTGCCCATCAGCACCTCGAACTGTGGACCGCCGTCTGACGCGACCAAATCGAGGAAAAGCGCCATTTCTTCGCGGGCACTGGGGCCCTCTTGCAGGGTTAGCAGATCGGGGTCGAGTGCACGGATCACCCGCGCCACGCGCCCAGCAGTTTCTCGGGCCTCATCGGCGCTTAGATCACGGCTGCCCCATTCGGGGGTGGCGTTGCCAGTGAACCAGCGGTTCATCCATTCGATGTTCCAGTTGACGATTTTCATGAGCGAAATTCCTCGAATGTAAAATAACGGCAGTCTGAATGCAGTTATCCTACCACGGATTCGCCCATGGGTTGTGTAAAGCTTTGATGAACTGTCCTGGGCCTTGGCCTCGTCAGGTCCGGTAAGTCAGTCAGGTTTACCGACGTTTTCGGCAAAGGCGGTCTTGAATGCGGTCTTTTTGTCTGCGCCCGCATCTGTCTGATGCTGCGCTTTCCATTGATCCATCGTCATGCCGTAAAACGCTTCGCGGCCTTCGTCCTTGGTCATCTCGATGCCGCGCTCATTGGCGGCCTCTTGATACCAGCGCGACAGACAGTTGCGGCAAAAACCGGCCAGGTTCATCATGTCGATGTTCTGCGCATCGGGGCGGTCCTGCATCAGGTGCTGGCGCAGGCGGCGAAAGGCGGCTGCCTCAACTTCGATCCGGGTCTGGTCGTCCATGGTCATTCCTCCTTGAGTTTCACTACAGATCGGCCTTTTGCAGCGCGGCTTCAAGCAGCGGAGCCAGCCTTTTGCCCCAGTCGGCCTGTGCCGCAGGCTCTTCGATCAGATCGCTGCGCAATTCGATCAGCGTGTTCTGGCGCCCGTGGTTCAGACCGTGACGATGGACCGAATCGCCGGGCAGGTGGCCGGGGTAGGGGACATTGCGCCCGGTGACGATGTCCCGCTCATTCTCAAGTGCGGCGATCAGGGGATCCGACAGCCGCGCGTCCCAGGCGTGCAGAATTCCCACATGCCAAGGGCGGGGCGTGCGGCCGCGCAGCTGCGGCGTAAAGGAATGCACTGCGACAATCACCATGTCGTCGCGCCGGGCCGCCAATTGTTCGAGGGCTGCGTGGTAAGGCCGGTGATACGCATCCAGCCTGCGCTGCTTTTCGGCGGCGTCCACATGGCGGTTGCCGGGAATGATCGACCCGTCATAAAGCCGCATTACCAGCGTCGGGTCTTCTTCGCCGCGGTTCGGGTCGATCACAAGCCGCGAGAATCGTGTCAGGATTGCCGGACAGTCCAGCGCGTCGGCCAAGGCGCGGACCACGCCGTCCGCGCCGATGTCATAGGCAATGTGGCGGCCCATGTCGGATGCCTCTAAACCAAGCGTTCCGCCCAGATCAGGTGGCACAATATTCGACGCATGGTCACAAGTGATCAGCCAACGGCTGTTTCGCGCCGCGCCCACGATGCTATAAGGTTCGTATGTCATGGCCCTGTCATCTGCTGCGCGCATCACATACGGCAGTTGCGCGACAAAGGGAAATGGGCAATAACACATCGAATTTGTTAGCGGTAACGGGGTACGCCCGATGCTGCGCAGGGAACCAGACGGGACGGTAATGCATGAGACGTTTGCGCAATGTGAAGATCGTGGCCACGCTTGGGCCGGCCTCCTCGGACTACGAAATGATCCGCAAGCTGCACGAGGCGGGGGCGGATGTGTTCCGGCTCAACATGAGCCACGGCAGCCATGATGAGATTCGTGAACGCCATGCAATTATCCGTCAGATCGAAGGCGATCTGAAAAGCCCGATCGGCATTCTGGCCGACCTTCAGGGGCCAAAACTGCGCGTCGGCGTCTTTGCCAATGGTGAGGAAGAGCTGGTCGCGGGGGCCGATTTCCGCATGGATCTGGACAGCGCCGACGGCGACGTTACCCGCGTGAACCTGCCCCACCCCGAGATTTTTGCTGCGCTTGAGGCAGACGCGCACCTGCTGGTCAATGATGGTAAAATTCGCCTCAAGGTCAAGGATTGCGGCGCTGATTTTGCCAATTGCACCGTGATCACCGGCGGCACGATTTCGAACCGCAAAGGTGTGAACGTGCCTGATGTCGTGCTGCCGCTGGCCGCCCTGTCGGACAAGGATCGCAAGGATCTGGAGTTTGTCTGCCAGCTGGGCGTTGACTGGCTGGCGCTCAGTTTTGTGCAGCGCCCCGAAGATGTGCTTGAGGCGCGCGAACTGTGCAAGGGTCGTGCCGCGATCCTGTCCAAGATCGAAAAGCCTGCCGGTGTGACCGCATTCGACGCGATCCTGGAAGTATCAGACGGCATCATGGTCGCCCGTGGCGATCTGGGCGTTGAACTTCCTGTCCAGAATGTGCCGCCGATCCAGAAACGTCTGATCCGCAAGTGCCGCGCTGCTGCCAAGCCGGTGATCGTGGCGACTCAGATGCTTGAATCGATGATCGAATCGCCGATGCCGACCCGCGCCGAAGTCTCGGACGTTGCCACCGCGATTTATGAGGGTGCAGATGCGATCATGCTTTCGGCCGAATCCGCGGCCGGCGCCTATCCGGTCGAGGCAGTGCAGACCATGCACAACGTTGCGATGGAGGTCGAAAGCGATCCAACCTACGTCGAAGTGATCGAGGCATCGCGCACAGCCAAGCGGACTTCGGTGGCCGATGGGATTGTGGCTGCGGCCCGCGAAATTGCCGAGACCACGGATATCAAGGCCATCGTGTGCTTTACCCAGTCGGGCACGACTGCCGTTCTGGTGGCGCGTGAACGGCCCCGCGTTCCGATCCTTGCCCTGACTTCGCAGCTTTCCACTGCGCGGCGACTGGCGCTGACATGGGGCACCAACTGCGTGCAGATCGGCACTCTGGAGCGGTTCAAAGAGGCGGTGGTCAGCGCGGCCCGTGCCGCCCGCGAAGGCGGCTATGCCACGACCACCGATCAGATCGTGGTTACGGCCGGTGTGCCGTTTAACACAACCGGCACGACCAACATTCTGCGCGTGGCCCCCTGTGATGAGCGTTTGATCTACAGCACAGATCCCGGCTAAGCTCCGGGCGTCCTTACAAAAGGCGCTGCTGCGATGATGCTCGACCCGGATTTGACGCTTGTGATTGGGCTGGTGATTGGCCTGTTTTCGATTCCGTCGATGATTTCGGCCTATTCGGATGAGCGTCCGCCACGGGTGGCGGCGTTGTGCCTGGTGTTGGCGGGTGGGCTGATCCTCAATGCGATGCAGAACAAACCGGGTGGCTTTCGGGTCTCGGAGCTACCCCATGTGTTTTATGGGGTGGTCGGGCGGTTGCTGGACTGATCGCAGGTCGCGCGATCTTGTCGTGGCGGCGCGTGTCTAAGGTGATGTGATACCGCGTGCTGCCTTGGATATGCCTCAGCCTGAGCTGGCTCAGCAACTTGGCGACACAGAACAGCACTGCCTTGGCCCGCGACCATTCAGATCACGCTTGCATCATACATGATCCGCCCCTATACGACCCGCTCATTCCCGCGCGTCCGGCCTACGTGGCATGCCGAGTCGCGCGCACGACCGACCCGAACGCAAGGAGACGGAAATGCCCAAGATGAAGACCAAGTCGAGCGCTAAGAAGCGCTTTAAAGTGACCGCCACCGGAAAGGTGATGGCAGGCCAGGCCGGAAAACGGCATGGCATGATCAAGCGCACCACCAAGTTCATCCGCGATGCACGCGGGACGACCACGCTGTCGGCCCCCGATGCCAAGATCATCAAGGGCTTCATGCCCTATGACCGCTGATTGACCACTTACCGCACGAAGGAGCCTGATCATGGCAAGAGTTAAAGGTGGGGTTGTTACCCACGCCCGTCACAAGAAGATTACCGACCAAGCCAAGGGCTATTATGGTCGTCGCAAGAATACCTTCAAGGTGGCCGCACAGGCCGTCGACAAGGCAAACCAATACGCCACGCGTGACCGCAAGAACCGCAAGCGCAGCTTCCGCGCCCTGTGGATCCAGCGGATCAACGCTGCTGTCCGTATGTTCGACGAGACGCTGACATATTCGCGTTTCATCAACGGTCTGGCCCTCGCCGGGATCGAAGTGGACCGCAAGGTTCTGGCTGATCTCGCCGTACACGAGCCCGAGGCGTTCAATGCTATCGCGGCACAGGCCAAGGCGGCTCTGCCCGCCTGAATGGTCCGCTGATCATCCGACATCGAAAACGCCGTCCCCTTGGGGCGGCGTTTTTCGTTCAGGGTCCCGACGGGTGGCGGGTCAATTGCGGGCCATCGGCTTGCGCTGCACCGGTCCGCGCGCTAGGGGAAGCACAACGATCTGAAAGGGCCGCACATGGACGATCTGCGCAAAAAATACCTCGATCTGATTGCCGGGGCCGCAACCGAATCCACACTGGAAGAGTTGCGCGTCAGCGCCGTGGGCAAAAAGGGCGAAATCAGCCTGCAAATGCGCGAGCTGGGCCGCATGACGCCCGAGGAACGCCAGACTGCCGGTCCCGCACTCAATGCGCTCAAGGACGAGATCAACTCGGCGCTCGCGGCCAAGAAAGCCGGGTTGGCGGATGCTGCTTTGGACGAACGCCTGCGAACCGAATGGCTGGACGTGACGCTGCCGGGGCGCAGCCACCCGATTGGCACGATCCATCCTGTCAGCCAGGTGACCGAGGAAGTGACCGCGATCTTTGCCGACATGGGCTTTTCTGTCGCCGAAGGTCCGCAGGTTGACACCGATTGGTACAATTTCGACGCGCTGAACATCCCCGGCCACCACCCCGCGCGGGCCGAAATGGACACGTTCTATATGCACCGCGCCGAGGGCGACAACCGTCCGCCGCATGTGTTGCGCACGCACACCAGCCCGGTGCAGATCCGTCATATGGAGCAGCACGGCGTACCCTGCCGCATCATAGCCCCGGGCCGCGTCTACCGGGCCGATTACGATCAAACCCATACTCCGATGTTCAATCAGGTCGAAGGTCTGGCCATCGACAAGGATATCTCGATGGCGAACCTGAAATGGGTGCTTGAGGAATTCTTTGCCGCCTTTTTTGAGGTCGACGGGATCAAGACGCGGTTTCGCGCCTCGCATTTCCCGTTTACCGAACCGTCGGCCGAAGTTGACATTCAGTGTTCGTGGATCGATGGGCAATTGCGGATCGGCGAAGGCGACGGCTGGCTCGAGGTGCTGGGGTCCGGGATGGTGCATCCCCATGTGCTGCGCGCGGCCGGAGTGGATCCCGAACAATGGCAGGGTTTTGCCTTTGGCATGGGCATCGACCGCATCGCGATGCTGAAATACGGCATGCCCGACCTGCGCGCGTTCTTTGATTCAGACCTGCGCTGGCTGCGGCATTACGGCTTTGCCTCGCTCGACGTGCCGACGCTGCACGGTGGGTTGTCGCGATAACTGACAGGGCCCGGCCCGCATCGGTCTGATAACCCAGCGAGGGTTCCGACGCCAGGCACTAAGGCGTTGGGATATCTCGATAATGCCTCACGTTCTGCAGAAAGTTGGGGACACGAACGGTCGTGATCGTTGCGCCGCTGTGGCCCCGATTGCCAGCGCGATACACAGCCAGCAGACCGCATCCCCGCCTTGAGCATGGGCGCCTGCGCGCGCGTTTGGAAACAAACTGTGTCCTATACTCAAATCAAATGCTCTAAAATTGACACAAATTTGAGCGATCTCGTTCTCAAAGCTTGACCCGCCCCCCTGGCTTCAGCCGCCGCGAAAAGGAGAAGAATGATGTCGATATCCAACTCACTTAGCCGCCTGGCGCTGAGCCTTACCCTGATGGCCGGGGCGACTGCGGCCCACGCTGCAACCGCCACATATGACGGGACATCCAAGAATTCTGGCAACTGCATCCCGTTCGGCTGCCCGGACAGCTATGGTACGCATATGGGGTTCATCTATCAGGATATCGCGGCCTTCAGTCTGAGCGTTGGCGATATCATCGCCTTCGATACAATGGGCGTGAACGATTATGATCTGTCGCTGTCACTGTCTCTTGGCGCGACAACGACCAACGGCGGGACCCGTGTCGACAGCAACGGATTTCTCTCGCTTGGCACCATCGCACCATCGACACGGGGCGATACGATCATGGGAAACTTTGACATTCAGTTTGTGGCCACGTCTGCGTTTTCGTTCGCGGGTGGCGGCCTGATCGTCGATTTCGAAAATACCAATGGCAGGGTGCGGGACGGTGCATCGAACTCTGGCGGGTATAACCTAGTCAGTTCGCGTAACAGCGACTTTACAACTGGCAGGTATTACAGCGGTCGATATGTCGGCGATACATCGCGCGGATCCAGTTCGTCCCATGTCGGCGATTTGCGGATCATCACCGCCGATGCGAGCCCGTACGTGGCCGGACCAAGCGCGGTGCCTTTGCCCGCAGGTCTGCCGCTGCTGCTGCTTGGATTGGGTGCCATCGGTGTCACCCGGCTGCGCCGCAAAGCCTAGCCCGGACAGGATTGCACGGCTTTTTCAGGGCGCTACGGCGCCCTGTTTGCTTTCAAAGGCTCAGTTGCACTGGTTGGCAGCCGGACGGGGGTAAACCAGACGGCCCTTTCCCCGTCGGGCCTGATCCGTTAAGGACGGGCCAAACGTAATCAACGCGAGCTGGACCGATGAAATTCACGCTTTCCTGGCTCAAGGAACACCTCGAAACGAGTGCCCCCCTTGACGAGATCACCGATACGCTGACCGACCTGGGACTCGAGGTTGAAGGGGTCGAGAACCCCGTGAAAAAACTTGAATCCTTTACCATCGGCAAGGTGCTTTCGGCGGAGAAGCACCCGGATGCGGACAAATTGCAAGTTTGTCAGGTGGCTACGGACGACGGGACGCTTCAGATCATCTGCGGTGCGCCGAACGCGCGCGCCGGGATCACGGTGGTTGTGGCGAAACCGGGCACCTATGTGCCGGGCATCGACACCACCATTGGTGTCGGCAAGATCCGCGGCGTCGACAGCTACGGCATGATGTGTTCCGAACGCGAGATGGAGCTGTCCGAAGAGCATGATGGCATCATCGAATTGCCGTCCGGCGAAGTGGGCCAGACCTTTACCGACTGGCTTGCCAAAAATGCGCCTGCCAAGGTGGATCCGGTGATCGAGATTGCGATTACGCCCAACCGTCCCGATGCTCTGGGCGTGCGCGGTATCGCCCGCGATCTGGCGGCTCGGGACATCGGGCAGCTCAAGTCCAAAGGCAACGCACCGGTTCAGGGCAGCTTTGACTGCCCGATTTCGGTAACGATCGACGCTGACACGTTAGAGGCCTGTCCGGTGTTTTATGGCCGTGTGATCCGTGGTGTTACGAATGGCCCCAGTCCGGAATGGTTGCAGGACCTGCTGCGGGCCATCGGTCTGCGGCCGATATCATTCCTTGTCGATGTGACCAATTTCTTTACCTATGACCGCAACCGGCCGTTGCACGTCTTTGACGCCGACAAGGTGCAGGGCGGTCTGCGGGTTCACCGTGCGCTGGGCGGCGAAACGATGGTTGGCCTGGACGAGAAAACGTATACGTTCGATCCGGGTATGACGCTGATCTCGGATGATGCGGGCGTTGAATCCATCGGCGGCGTGATGGGGGGGCTGGCCACGGGCGTCACGCCTGCGACCACAAATGTATTCATCGAGGCGGCCTATTTCGACACGATCCGTACCGCCTACACTGGTCGCGCGCTCAAGATCAATTCAGACGCCCGCTATCGGTTTGAACGTGGTATCGACCCTGCCTTTACGCCAAACGGTATCGAACTCGCGACGCAGATGATCCTGGATCACGCGGGGGGCGAAGCATCCGAGCTGGTCGTAGCTGGCACGGTGCCCGACACATCGCGCGCGTATAAACTGGATCCGCGCCGCGTGGTGTCGTTGGTCGGGATGGAGATCCCGGAATCCGAGCAGCGCCAGACGCTGACCGCGCTGGGGTTCCGGCTTGAAGGCAATATGGCACATGTGCCCAGCTGGCGCCCGGATGTGCTGGGCGAGGCGGACCTGGTCGAAGAGGTGGCGCGCGTCGCATCCCTGACCAAACTCAAGGGAGTGCCGTTGCCGCGCACTCACTCCGGTGTGCCGCGTCCGATCCTGTCGCCGCTGCAACGGCGCGAACAGTCAGCGCGGCGCACCACTGTTGCGCTGGGCTACAACGAATGCGTGACTTACAGCTTTATCGACAAGGCGGCGGCGACGCTCTTTGGCGGTGGGGATGACGCCACCATGCTGGCCAATCCGATCAGCTCGGAAATGAGCCATCTGCGTCCCGATCTGCTGCCTGGGCTTTTGCAGGCGGCGGCCCGAAATCAGGCGCGGGGATTCCCCGATCAGGCATTGTTCGAGGTCGGAGCGACCTTTGGCGGCGGTGAACCAGGCGAGCAGAAATTGCAGGTTGTCGGTCTGCGGATTGGCCGGACGGGTCCAAAGGATGTGCACGGCGAATCGCGCAGCGTCGACCTGTATGACGTCAAGGCGGATGCCGAAGCGGTTCTGGCGGCGATGGGCGCCCCGGCCAAGGTGCAGATTCTGCGCGGGGCAGCGGGCTGGTGGCATCCTGGGCGTCATGGCATGATTTGCCTGGGTCCGAAAAAGGTGCTGGGCGTGTACGGCGAATTGCACCCAAAGGTGTTGCAAGCGCTTGATGTCAAAGGGCCCGCCGTGGGCTTCGCGCTCTGGCCCTCCGAGATCCCGTTGCCACGCAGGACGACGGCCACGCGCTCGGCTCTTGTCCTCAATGATCTGCAACCTGTTGATCGAGATTTCGCCTTTGTCGTCGACAGCAATGTCGAGGCGCTGACATTGGTGAATGCCGCCACGGGCGCGGACAAGGCGCTGATTGCCGATGTTCGGGTGTTCGATGAATTCATCGGTGGCGCGCTGGGGGAAGGCAAGAAATCCATCGCCATGACCGTGCGTTTGCAACCTGTCGAAAAGACCCTGAAAGAGGCAGATATCGAGGCGGTGTCGGCCAAGATCGTCGATAAGGTGACCAAGGCGACAGGCGGCACACTGCGCAGCTGACGGGCTTGCCTTTCGCAGTTGTGACTTAGATTTTACAGGCACAGGGGCGCGTGATGCGCCCCTATCTGACGCATAACACATCACGGAGGGAGAGCCGCATGGGATTGAACGTTTATCTGTCCGGAGAGATCCACACCGATTGGCGCGAACAGATCATCGCGGGCGCGCAGGGGCTGGACGTGACCTTTGACAGTCCGGTAACGGATCACGGGGCCAGCGACGATTGCGGTGTGGCGATCCTGGGCGCTGAAAGCGACAAGTACTGGCATGACCATAAGGGCGCGATGGTCAACGCCATCCGCACCCGCAAAGGCATTGCTGATGCGGATGTGGTCGTGGTGCGCTTTGGTGAGAAATACCGTCAGTGGAACGCTGCGTTCGACGCCGGCTGTGCTGCCGCGCTGGGCAAATCGCTGATCATCCTGCAGCAACCCGACCACGATCACGCGCTGAAAGAGATCAATGCCGCAGCCCTCGCCGTGGCGCGTGAACCGGCGCAAGTGGTCGAAATCCTGCGCTACGTGTTGACCGGGAAATTGTCAGGCTAGAGCGGATTAATTCAAAGTGACGTTACGATGAAACGGCGTTGGCCGCTCTGCAAACCGGGAACAATCGTTGTGAAGACATCCTGAATATGCTCTTTGCTGCACCAATAGACGTCGAAAATCGACTCTGAGGATATTGGTGTAGGGACACACATGATCAACGAATTTAAAGATTTCATCGCCAAGGGCAATGTCATGGACATGGCCGTTGGTATCATCATCGGCGCAGCCTTTACTGCGATTGTGACGTCGCTTGTGGGTGATATTATCAACCCGTTTATCGCGCTGTTCACCGGCGGCATTGACTTTTCCGGCTGGTTCTACACGCTGGACGGAAGCGAGTATGCATCGCTGGCCGCCGCGGTCGAGGCGGGCGCCCCGGTGTTCGCCATTGGCAAATTCATCATGGCCGTGATCAATTTTCTGATCGTCGCCTTTGTGGTGTTTATGCTGGTCAAGATGGTCAACCGGATTAAAGCGTCTGCTGTGCCCGCAGAAGAGGTCACACCAGAGGCCCCAGCCGGTCCGAGCGAACTGGACGTGCTGCTGGAAATCCGTGACGCCCTGAAAAAGTAAACGACGCGACAGATTTGCGAAAGGCCGGGTTTGCGCCCGGCCTTTTGTCGTTGTGGCTCAGAGTTTGAGCGCGACTTGCGGCGCGGTCACATCCAGCCCCAGCGCCTTGCCCACCGCAAAATAGGTCAGTTTGCCTGCATGGACATTCAACCCGTTCAGCAGGTGCGGATCATCGGCGCATGCGTCCTTCCAACCCTTGTCAGCCAGCGCCAGCATGAAAGGCAGGGTTGCGTTCCCAAGGGCGAGGGTCGACGTGCGGGCCACCGCGCCGGGCATATTGGCGACGCAGTAATGCATGATCCCGTCGACGTCGTAGATCGGATCCTGATGGGTGGTGGCGCGCGAGGTTTCAAAACAACCGCCCTGGTCGATGGCAACATCGACGATGGCCGCGCCGGGCTTCATGGTGGACAGTTGCGTCCGCGTCACCAGCCGGGGCGCGGCTGCACCGGGGACAAGCACGGCGCCGATGACCATATCCGCCTCGGCGACCATATCGGCGGTGCGGGCGGCGCTGGCATAGCCGGTCTTGAACACGCCGCCGAACACATCGTCGAGATAGCGCATGCGGTGCAGCGATCGGTCCAGAACGGTCACATCGGCGCCCATCCCCGCAGCGACACGTGCCGCATGTGTGCCGACAACGCCGCCGCCGATCACCAGCACTTTGGCAGGCAGAACACCGGGTACGCCGCCCAACAGCACACCGCGACCACCATTGGCCTTTTGCAGCGTCCAGGCCCCGACCTGTGGCGCCAGTCGGCCAGCAACCTCGGACATCGGCGCCAGCAGCGGCAGGCCACCCCGGTCGTCAGTCACCGTCTCGTACGCGATGCAAGTCGCGCCCGACGCAATGAGGTCGCGGGTCTGGTCGGGGTCAGGCGCCAGATGCAGATAGGTGAACAGGATCTGCCCGTCGCGCAGCAGTTTACGTTCGACCGCTTGCGGTTCCTTGACCTTGACGATCATGTCTGCGGTCGCGAACACCTGCTCTGCGGTATCGACCAGCGTGGCACCTGCAGCGCGATAATCCGCATCGTCAAAGCCCGATCCCAGCCCTGCGCCGACCTGCATGACCACGGTATGGCCGTGGGCCACGGCCTCTTGCGCCGCCGCTGGGGTGATGCCGACACGGAACTCTTGCGGTTTGATTTCGGTCGGGCAGCCGATTTTCATCTATGGTCTCCTTGGGTTGACTGTCTGACAGGGTGGGGTAGCGGGCGCGCAATTTCTTGGTGAAATAGTCCTGCTGATAGCGTAAACAGTCGAAGAATTCTGCGCCAATTGCGTCCTTGATCGAAGGAATCTCTCAGATCGACCTCGACGACACCGACCGTCGTATCCTACGGGCCCTGCAGAAACGCGGGCGGATGTCGAACGCCGAACTGGCGGAGTCGGTGAATCTGTCCGCCTCGGCCTGTCACCGGCGGGTGCAGCGGCTCGAGATCGAGGGGGTGATTGGCGACTATGTTGCGCTGCTGAATGCGCGCAAACTGCATCTGCACACCACGGTGTTTGTTGAGATCAAGCTGACGACTCAGGCGGATGAAGTACTAGAAGCCTTTGAGAAGGCCGTGAAACGCGTACCGGACGTGCTGGAATGTCATCTGATGGCGGGATCGGCGGACTATCTGCTCAAGATTGTGGCAGAAGATACCGAGGATTTTGCCCGTATCCACCGGCAATACCTGACCCGTCTTCCGGGGGTGGCGCAGATGCAATCATCGTTTGCGTTGCGCACAGTGCTCAAGACAACCGCCCTGCCGGTCTGAGACGCGACCTTGCACCCGGGGGGGGCTTTGGTACAGATACCGGCAAGGGGGACGAAAAATGCAGTGGGATCATATTATTGTCGGCGCGGGCAGCGCGGGGAGCGTACTGGCCAAACGGCTAAGCGAGGCAGGCCGCAAGGTTCTGCTGCTCGAAGCGGGAGGGCGCGACAATTATCATTGGGTGCATATTCCGATGGGGTATCTGTACTGCATTGGCAATCCGCGCACGGATTGGATGTTTCGCACTGCAGCTGAGGCCGGCCTGAACGGACGGTCGCTGCTCTATCCTCGGGGTAAGGTGCTGGGCGGCTGTTCGTCGATCAACGGAATGCTCTATCTGCGTGGGCAGGCGGCAGACTATGACGGCTGGCGGCAAATGGGGCTGACCGGCTGGGCCTGGGATGATGTGTTGCCGTATTTCATCAAATCCGAGGACTATGTTGACGGTGCGTCGGACATGCATGGTGTGGGCGGTGAATGGCGGGTCGAAAATCAGCGCCTGCGCTGGGACGTGCTGGATCATTGGCGCGATGCGGCGGTGGCGGCGGGTCTGCCCGCCGTCACTGATTTCAACACCGGTGACAACGAAGGTGTTGGCTATTTTCGTGTCAATCAGCGCAATGGTTGGCGGATGAACACGGCCAAGGCGTTTCTGCGCACGGTCACCAACGACCGGCTCAAGGTTGAGACGCAGGCGCAGGTGCGCAAACTGATCTTTGAAGGTGAACGGGTCGTCGGCGTTGCGTATGAGCGTGACGGGCTGGTCCACGAGGTGCGCGCTGGCGCTGGGGTGATCCTGTCAGCGGGGGCCATTGGGTCGCCGCATCTGCTGCAATTGTCTGGGCTGGGGCCGGGTGAGCTGCTGCAACGCCATGGGATTGCGGTGCGCCGCGACATGCCGGGCGTGGGGGGCAACCTTCAGGACCATTTGCAACTGCGCTGTTCGTGGCGGCTGACTGGGGCGCATACACTGAACACAATGGCGAATTCGTGGATTGGCAAGGCGCGGATCGCGGCAGAATATGCCCTGCGTCGGTCTGGTCCGATGTCGATGGCACCCAGCCAGTTGGGGGCATTTGCACGCTCGCGCGACGGGCTTGAGACGGCGGATCTGGAATATCACGTGCAGCCGCTGTCCTTGGGCGCCTTTGGCGAGGCACTGCACAATTATCCGGCGATTACCGCAAGCGTCTGCAATCTGCGGCCCGAGTCGCGCGGCCATGTGCATCTGAGCAGTCCGGACTTTCGCGCCGCACCCGAGATCGCGCCGAACTATCTGAGCACTGAGGGCGACCGCAGGGTGGCGGTAGATGCCATTCGCCTGACACGACGGATCATGGCCCAGGCCCCGATGCAGAGATACCTGCCCGAAGAACAGAAACCGGGGCCGACTTATGAAACCGACGCAGATCTGATGCAGGCTGCCGGCGATGTGGGGACCACGATTTTTCACCCGGTCGGTACGGTGCGCATGGGGCCTGATACTGATGCGCCGCTTGATGGCGGGTTGCGGGTCAATGGGGTCGACGGGTTGCGGGTGGTGGATGCCAGCGTGATGCCACGGATCGTCAGCGGCAATACCAATGCACCAACGATCATGATCGCCGAAAAGGCGGCGGACATGATCCTGGCCGACGGGATGTAAATGTAGCCGGGGGCGTATTCGCCTCCGGTTGAAACGTATTGGCAAAAGAAAACCCCCGAAGCGTGGGCCCGGGGGTCGTCCGATCTCATAAGTGTCAGAAAACAGTGTGACGCCAGATCACATCATGCCTTCGCGTTGCAATTTCTTGCGAGCCAGCTTGCGGGCACGCCGAATTGCTTCGGCTTTCTCGCGGGCTTTCTTCTCGGACGGTTTCTCGAAATGTTGCTTGAGCTTCATTTCGCGGAACACGCCTTCACGCTGTAGCTTTTTCTTCAGAGCCCGAAGGGCCTGATCGACATTGTTGTCGCGAACACTAACCTGCATGTGGTTTTCACCACCTTTCTAGTTTGAGTTGCAAGGATTTGCAGGAATTGGCCGTATAGCAAAGCCGATCTAGTTTGTCTAGGGTGCCAAAGATGACCGAAAGGGGGTGTCCGATGCAGGACGATTCAACACTTAGACTGCTGGAAGCAGCGCTGCTGCATGTACCGTTCGACGGCTGGTCCGAAGCATCGTTTCAGGCCGCCATCGCAGAAAGCGGCGTTGGCCCGGTGCTGGCGCGAGCACTGTTGCCGCGCGGCGCGGTTGATCTTGCCATGGCCTATCACCGCCAGGGGGATGCCCAGATGGGTGAACGCATGGCGGCGTCCGATATGGATGGGATGAAATACCGCGACAAAGTCGCTTTGGCCGTGCGCACCCGGATTCAAGCTGCCGAAAATCGCGAGGTGGTGCGCCGGGGCACGACGTTGTTTGCGCTACCACCCTACGCAGCGGATGGGGCGCGGCTGATCTGGGGCACGGCAGATGCGGTCTGGACGGCGCTGGGCGATACGTCAGACGATTTCAACTGGTACAGCAAACGCGTGACGCTAAGCGGCGTTTATTCCGCCACGGTCTTGTTCTGGCTGGGCGATGATTCGCCCGATGCGTCTGCGACCTGGGATTTCCTTGACCGGCGGATCGATGACGTGATGCGGATCGAAAAGGTCAAGGCGTCGGTGCGGGCCAACCCACTGCTGAGCCGCATATTGGCAGGACCCGAACGTGTGCTGGCGCGGGTCCGTGCACCGCAGGCGCGCAGGGATGTGCCCGGTGGCTACTAGGTCACGACCAGGCGTTCGTGGAACAGAATAAGGACAAAAAAGATGACAGAGATGATGCGCGCGGTCGAAATCAGCAAACCCGGCGGCCCCGAGGTTCTGACTCCGGTGCAACGACCACGTCCGAGTCCGGCCCATGGTCAGGTGCTGTTAAAGGTCGCCTTTGCCGGGGTGAATCGCCCTGATGCTCTCCAACGTGCGGGCAGCTATGCACCGCCAAAAGGGGCCAGTGATCTGCCAGGGCTCGAAGCGTCGGGTGAGGTGGCCGCGCTGGGCGAAGGTGTCACGGATCTGTCGGTGGGCGACAAGGTCTGCGCCCTGTTGCCCGGTGGCGGATATGCGGACTACGTGGTCACACCCGCAGCACATTGCCTGCCGGTGCCCGAAGGCATGGGCCTCAAACAGGCCGCTTGCCTGCCCGAGACGTTTTTTACCGTCTGGAGCAACGTGTTCCTACGCGGTGGCCTCAAGGCGGGCGAGCGGTTCCTTGTACATGGCGGGTCCAGTGGCATTGGCACCACGGCGATACAGCTTGCCCGGCATTTTGGTGCGCGGGTGTTTGCCACGGCGGGCTCGGCTGACAAATGCCGGGTCTGCGTGGACTTGGGCGCCGAACAGGCGGTCAACTACCGTGACGTGGATTTTGTTGACGTGTTGCGCGCCGAAGGCGGTGCCAATCTGATCCTCGACATGGTCGGAGGCGATTACCTGCCGCGCAACGTCCGGGCGCTGGCCGATGACGGACGGTTGGTGCAGATCGCCTTTCTCAATGGTCCAAAGATCGAGTTGAACTTTGCCCATGTGATGATGCGGCGGTTGACCATCACCGGCAGCACCCTGCGTCCGCAAAGCGATCTGGCCAAGGCAGGGATCGCTGACGATCTGCGCAGTCAGGTCTGGCCGCTTTTGGTCACGGGGCAAATAGCGCCGGTGATGGATCAGGAATTCGCGCTGGATGCCGCCGCCGCGGCCCATACGCGGATGGAATCGAGCGGCCATATCGGCAAAATCGTGTTGCGGGTCGGCGGCTGAAATTTCAAACCGCATGCTCTGAGTGATGCGGAAAACAAATCAAGAGTCGCGCTGCGGCCAGAGAATTAATAGGGGGGAATGTCACATGACGACTGCAAGAACCGCGCTGATCGAGGCCCATGGCGGGCCAGAAATGTTCAGGATCGTTGATCGCGAAGTGGGGGATCCCGCTCCGGGTGAAATCCGCATCCGGCACGCTGCCTGCGGTTTGAATTTTATCGACGTTTACCAACGCTCGGGGCTGTATCCGATGCAGTTGCCCCATGCGCTGGGCATGGAAGCCGCCGGCGTGATCGAGGCGGTGGGCGAGGGCGTCACGCATCTGAGGATCGGGGATCGTGCCGCCTATGCCGCGCAGCCGCCGGGCGCCTATACGCAGGCACGGGTGATGCCTGCTGCTCAGGTCTGCCCGCTGCCCGATGACATCTCGTTCGAGGAAGGTGCGGGGATGATGCTCAAAGGGCTGACGGTGCAGTATCTGTTTCACCGCACAACCCCGCTGAAACGTGGCGACATCGTGCTGTTTCATGCTGCTGCGGGCGGCGTCGGGTTGATTGCCTGCCAGTGGGCCCGTTCCGAAGGGATCAAGCTGATCGGCACCGCCGGTTCGGATGAAAAATGTGCGCTGGCGCTGGAACACGGGGCGACACATTGCGTCAATTACCGCGCCGGCGACTGGGTTGAAAAGGTACGCGACCTGACCGACGGCCACGGCGTCGATGTGGTGATGGATGCGGTTGGCAAGGATACGTTCGAAGGTTCGCTCGACTGCCTCAGGCCGTTGGGAATGATGATCTCGTTCGGGAATGCGTCTGGTCCGGTGCCGCCGCTGAACATCGGGGTTTTGGGGCAGAAAGGCTCGCTCAAGATCACGCGCCCAACGATATTTACCCATATCGCAAGGCACGAGAATTGTCAGGAAATGGCGACGATGCTCTTTGCCAAGGTCACGTCAGGCGCGGTGAACATTCGTATTGACCAACGCTTTGCGCTTGACGATGTCGCCGACGCTCATCGCGCGCTAGAGGCGCGTCAGACCACGGGCAGTACGGTTCTGACTGTATAGGGATGTTGCGCGTGGCGGTTGCGGTGTGCTGCCACGCACCTGTGCCAGCCGGTTGTTGCCGCTGGACAGGGTCAGGATTTGCCTGTTCGGCCCAGTCGGTCAGCGCACGGGGTCGAGCAGGGCGTTGTCCATCCGGCAGTCGCGCACCACATCCGACCCGCAGGGCACCGGGTCGAGGGTGCGGGACAGGCACAGGCGCGCCTCTTGAATCCGGCCAGATGCACAGGTGATGGTGATCATGTCGGGGTCCAATCCGGGGTTGGCCCTGATGAAGGCCTCTTCGATCAGCTTGGCGGGCAGGGTTACGGGTTTGGTCAGGCGGCGTAGCACCTCGGGGCGGGTGACGCGTTCATAGGCCTCGCGTGCGAGGGCGTAGTAGTTCGCGGCAGACAGGCCCGAGCAGATCCCGTGTTTCTTCCACTGATACCAGGCCGACCCGGACGTGCCCATGATGTCGGCCATCGCGGCGGACATGCGGCGCGATGGCGGGGCCTCGGAACTTTGGCAATACGATGGGTAGCCGCGGTGAAACTGCGGCCAGAGTCCGTGCATGACCCAGCCAAAATCACGCGCCGGGTCGCATTGCGGTGACTCGCGCGCATCCCCTTCGAGTGCGCACCAACTGGGCGACCAGCTAAGCGCCAACACGTAATAGTCGAATTCGCCTGCCGCTTCGCCATCGGCGCGGGCCAGGGTTGCGGTCAGAAGCAGCGGTATCAGCCAGCGCATTTTCTCTTTCCTCTTGAGGTCAGGGCGACTATAAGGCCGCCAAGTTCCCCGACAACGGAAACCTGCTCTGGACGCCAGAGCCGCTTGGACCCCCGGGCGCCGGGGAAGACATGCGCAAGGAGATGTGGAATGGGCTTACCGATCATGGCACGCGCCACCGCCGTTTGGCTGGTGGACAACACGACCCTGACCTTCAAGCAGATCGCGGATTTTACCGGCATGCACGAGCTGGAAGTGCAGGGCATTGCCGACGGTGATGTGGCCGTTGGCGTCAAGGGTTTCGACCCGATTGCCAACAACCAACTGGTGCAGGCAGAGATCGACAAGGGCGAAAAAGAGGCGTTCTATAAGTTGAAGCTGAAGTTCAACGCCTCAGCAGTGGGCGAAGAAAAGCGGCGCGGTCCGCGCTACACCCCGCTCAGCAAGCGGCAGGATCGCCCGGCTTCGATCCTGTGGCTGGTCAAGTTTCACCCGGAGCTGACCGATGGCCAAGTCAGCAAGCTGGTGGGTACCACCAAGCCGACGATCCAGGCGATCCGCGAGCGGACCCATTGGAACATCGGAAACATTCAGCCGATCGACCCGGTCGCGCTGGGGCTGTGCAAGCAGTCCGAGCTTGATGCCGCTGTTCAGAAGGCGTCGAAGAAAGCTGGCGGCGTGCTGAGTGATGACGAGCGTCGCAAGCTGGTCAGCACCGAGCAGAGCCTTGGTATGGACATCGAACCGCGCCTGCCGACGGCGATCGAGGGGCTGGAAACCTTTAGCCTGACCGATCCGCGTGAAGATGAGGAAGACAAGCGCAGCGACAAGGATTTTGCCGATGCGGACAGCTTCTTTAATCTGCCAGAAAAAGACGACGACGAGGATGAAGACGACAGCGACGATCCTCGGAGCTGATCCCACCCCGTTTGGGATGCCAAGGCCCGTGCGGATCCGCGCGGGCCTTTACGTTGCGCCGCGATGGGGCGTGGGACGAAACGGCCGATTGGGTCAGATGGTGGGCCGGTGCCGTTCATAGACGGTGCAGGGCTGGTCATAGTGGGTCTGAATCCCCAGACAGGTCATGCCCAGTCGTTGCATCACCCGGTGCGAGGCTAAATTTTCAGGATGTGCCACTGCCATCAAATAGCGCGCCCCTAATGTGTCAAAGGCAAAGTTGACCGCCGCGCGCCCCGCTTCGGTCGCGTAGCCTTGCCCCCTAAATTCCGGGCGCAACCGCCAACCGATTTCCAGTGGCGCGTCAGGTTGATTAGCCAGATTCTGCACGCAGGCGGCGCCGATAACCTCGTTCGAGCGATGCAAAAACAGGCTCCACCACGAATAGCCCAGGTCTGCCCAGCGGGTCTGAACGCGCGCGATGGCGGCATCGGTGTCTGCGGGGGGTTTGGGTTGGCCGTCGCCGATATAGCGCATGAGCTGCGGATCGCTATCCATTGCGCACAGCCCGGCGCGGTGGCTGGGGGCAAAGGGTTCAAGGCGCAGGCGCGCGGTTTCAACGATGTGAACGGTCATGGGGCAGGGTGTATCGCATCCAATTACGGTCGGTAAACGAAAAATAACCGCCCCCGGGGGGGGCGGGGCAGGCTGTCACAATCCATCAGGCCAAGGCGATGCTTTGACGGCACAACCGGGGGGGCGTCAGAGAAACACGAAATGATCCAGCCCAAGATCAGCCGACAACACGTTGTCCAGATTGATCGTATGCCCCTCATATTCGATCAATGTCCCGCCATCGACGTCACTGAACGTCAGAGCGGCGAATTGCGCTTCGGGGTCGTCGCCTGCAATACCGGAGAGGATGAGGTTATCTTCGTACAGAGCAAAGTCAGTGATCTGGTCGACTTCACCCATGTTGAACACATCAAACACAAAGCTGTCAGCACCACCGCCGCCAGTCATGATGTCATCCCCCGCGCCGCCGATCAGGGTATCGTCCGGGCTGGTTGAGTAATAGTAGTAGTAATAGTTGTAGGTGGTGCCCCCGAACAGGATATCGTCGCCAGTGCCGCCGGAAATCCAGTCTGCGCCCTCGCCGCCATAGGCGACGTCATCGCCCGCACCCAGGATCATGATATCGCCGCTATACCCGCCACCTACAGTGTCGTTGCCCTGACCGGCATAAATGGTATCTCGTCCATCGCCGCCACCAATGTCGTCGTTGCCAGCGCCACCAATCAAAACGTCATGACCCCAGCCGCCTGCCAGACGGTCGTTTCCTTCGCCGCCGATCACAAGATCGTCGCCGTCGCCCGCCTTGATGCCGTCACGGCCATCTCCACCGCGCAGGATGTCATCGCCCAGCCCGCCGCCAATGATATCGTTTCCCGCGCCGCCGTCGACGCTGTCGTTTCCGTCTGACGCTGCGATGGCGTCGTTGCCGTCGCCGCCGAGGATGGTGTCGTCGCCTGCGCCGCCCAGCAATTCATCGCTGCCGTCGCCGCCGTCTAGAAAATCGTCGCCGCCATACCCTTCGATCCGGTCGGCACGGCCCAGTCCGATCAATTCATCATCGCCAGCGCCACCGGTCAGCGTATCACGCTCTTCCGTGCCGGTTTCCAGAATTGGGGCGAGCGACAAAACTTGCAGCACGTAATCCGTGGGATAAAGCGCATAGTCGGTGGCACCGATGTAATACGTTCCGTCATACTCTGCCTGGAATTCATCGATCCCCCAGACGTTTTCGTAGAAGTCGGGACTATCGGTCAACAGGGCACCTGTGGCGTCATAGATCGAGACGCGAGGGATCCATAGTGCGAATGGCGTGTCGACGGAATCCGCGATTGTGACTTGGATTCTTTCGTCTTGCGCAAGGGTTATCGCGTACCAGTCGTCATCAAGATCGTAGTCAAACACGCCCTCGACCGATTCATTCACGCCAATTTCGCCAACAGTATCCGTATCTGCAGAGATGAGATCGAAAAGTTCAAAGGCGGAAACGGTGTATGTGCCAAAATCGTCGAAAGAATAGGCCCCCGCGCTCAGGTAGTATGTTCCTGAATACTGGGCCTGGATGCCGATAATCTTTGAATCCAGACTATCATAGTCGTCGTTACCAGCTAGAAAGTTACCGGACCTATCATACAATTCCAGGTAGGGATCGTCCAGTGTGCCCCCGCCTGAAAATGCGCCAGTCTGGTTGAACTCATAGTGCATGCCCGCTTCGAGGGTGATCGCAAACCAGTCGGTATCACCGATCTCTTCCAACTCGCCCCCGGATGTGCCGCCAATTGAAAGTTGTCCTGTTGTGGTGTCGTCGCTAGAGAAATCGTCCATGTTCAAAATTCCTTGTTTGTCGATGAATTATCGGCTGGGTCCAAATTTCACGAATTAAAAAAATGGTTGTCAGGCCAGAATAGCGGCCTCAGCCAGACGGACAGTTTTTCAATATACCGCTGATAATCCGCGATTCCCCAGCCTGGGATGCCGTTGGGGCACGATGCCTTTGATCGTTAAGCCAATCAAGCCATTTGTCTTCCACAGTCAGGAATGAGGCACAGGTTCGCGGCCCGGATAAAAGTATTGGGGCAGGCTGTCGCGATGCGGTAATGGCGTTCGCAATGTGAGGGTGCCCGCAGGCACCCTCTGTCGATCGCGCGTGGTTTATTTCGCGTCAGGCCAGGCGGTATGATCGGTGTCTAGATCCGGAAACTTCTTGGGATCGAACACCGGTTTTGCGATGCCAGCGGCCAGCTGCGAACGGAAGTCGTTGATGATGCGCAGCGCCGTCGGGAACAGCATCATCAGCGCCAGCAGGTTGACCACCGCGAGAATGCCCATCATCGGATCCGAGAACGAGAACACCGCCGTCGCTCCCGGTGCCACAGCGCCCAGGAACACAATGCCGATGATTGCGATGCGCAGGATATGCAGCGCCATCGGGTTTTCGGTCATAAAGCTCAGCGCGTTTTCGCCCAGATAGTAATTGTACATGATCGACGAGAACGAGAAGAGGAAGATCGCCAAAGTCAGGAAATATTGCGCCCAGGACCCCACGTGGCTGACCATGCTTTGTTGGGTCAGGGCCACGCCATCCACGCCTTCCGCGCCGGGAACATAGACATCCCCCAGCAGGATCACAAAAGCGGTGCACGAGCAGATGATGATCGTGTCGATAAAGACTGAAAAGCTCTGGGTGATGCCCTGACTGACCGGGTGTTTGACATAGGCTGTGGCGGCGACGTTCGGTGCCGATCCAAGGCCCGCCTCGTTTGAGAACAGGCCGCGGCGCAGGCCTTGGGCGATGGCAGCGCCCATGCCGCCGGCCACCGCCTCGCGGAAGCCAAAGGCGTTGGCGACGATGTCCCAGATCACGCCGGGCAGGCCGGTGATGTTGAGCAGGATGATCAGCAATGCCATCCCGATATAGCCAAGGGCCATGACCGGGATGATGATGTCCGCAGCCTTGGCAATCCGGTGAATGCCGCCGTAGACGATGAAACCGGTCGCGATGGCCAGCGCCGCGCCGGTGTAGATACGCGGGATCGACAGGGAATCGAGCGCGGCCCCCGCCACCGTGTTGCCCTGGAAGGCGTTGAACCCGATGGCAAAGGACGCGATCAGGCAGACCGCATAGATCACGGCAAGCCAGCGGTAATTTTCGCCCAGCCCGTGGATGATCGCGCGGGCGGGGCCGCCACGATAATCGCCCGCGGGTGAGGTGCGTTTGTAAAGCTGGGCCAGTGTCGCCTCGACCAGGGCCGAGCACATACCGATCAGCGCAATCGCCCACATCCAGAACACGGCACCGGGGCCACCTGCGGTGATCGCGACGGCGACGCCTGCGATGTTGCCGCCGCCGACACGGCCTCCGACCGACACAAACAGCGCCTCACGCGCGCTGATTTTGGTCGGGTCCGACGTTTCGTCATTGCCGGTCAAGACGCTGAACATCCGTTTGAAAAACCGGAACTGCACAAAGCCGCTGGCGACGGTAAAAAACACGCCAAGCACGACAAGAAAAGGCACGAGCGCCCACCCCCACGTCAGGTCGTTGATAATGTTGAAGATCGAGTCGAAGAATCCCATGTGGCTGTCCCTTCCTGATTGGATGCCGTGCGTCCGTGTCGATCACACCAGCCTATCAGCCAAAATGTGATTGTCGCGGCCAGTGGTATTAAAAATCGTCACAAAGGGAGGATTCGCGTAGAATACAGCCGGAATTCGGGCGATTTTTCCGCCTCTAGCAGTTGGGCGCGGGATGGATCACGGCGCAGCCTGGTAGGGCTGAGGGATGAGTCGGGTCGCTCGGTATGGTTGAGTCAGAGTGGTTTGCGGGCGTTCAGCGCAGCAGTGATGGTGCCGTCGTCCAGGTAGTCAAGCTCGCCTCCGATCGGCACACCCTGAGCGAGCGAACTAAGCGTCACGCGACCGTCGAGTTGATCGGCGATATAATGCGCGGTGGTCTGGCCATCGACCGTCGCGTTGAGAGCGAGGATAACTTCGGAGATTTCCTCGATTGCGATCCGGGTGACAAGGCGCGGGATGCGCAGATCGTCGGGCCCCACCGCATCCAGCGCCGACAGCGTGCCACCCAGAACGTGATAGCGCCCGCGAAAGGTGCCCGACCGTTCCATCGCCCACAGGTCGGCGACATCTTCGACCACGCAGAGAATACCATTGGCGCGTTTGGAATTGTCGCAGATCGCACAGATGTCCGACGTGCCGATATTGCCGCAGTTGAGGCATTCGCGCGCTGTGGTGGCAACCGTCTGCATCAGTTGCGCCAACGGCGACAGCAACTGGCCGCGTTTGCGGATCAGATGCAGCACCGCACGCCGCGCCGACCGTGGGCCAAGCCCCGGCAGGCGCGCCAGCAGGTCGATCAGCGCATCTATATCAGTGCGGTCGGACATCAGGTTCGACTGTCAGGGCGCTGGGGTTGGCTGCCCGGCACGGGAATCCCGCTTTGTCGGAACTGCTGCGGTTTTGCGGTCAAAACGGCAGCTTCATGTCCGCAGGCAGGCCCATCGATTCGGTCAGTCGGGACATTTCGCTCTGGGCGCGGTCTGCGGCCTTGGATTGCGCATCCTTGATCGCGGCGAGGATTAGATCCTCGACCACTTCCTTTTCGTCTTTGTTAAAGATCGAGGGGTCGATATCCAGCCCCTTCAGCTCGCCTTTGGCGGTGCAGGTCGCTGTGACCAGACCGGCACCGGATTCGCCCGTCACCATGATGGTCTGCATGTCTTCTTGCAGCTGCGCCATCTTGGTCTGCATTTCCTGCGCGGTTTTCATCATCTTGGCCATGTCACCAAGTCCGCCTAGTCCTTTGAGCATCGGAACCTCCTGAGTGGGATGCGTTTTGTCACAGATACGCGCCGCAGGGGGGCGTCACAAGGGCCGGGTGCGGACGGCGTGATGGATCAGTGCGCAGGCACGCGGGAATTTACGATTGCCACAGCCCATGGAGGCAAGGCGGCAACGGCTGTCCGAAAACGGGGCCGGGCGGGACAACATCACTCGTCCTCGAACGGGTCCCATTCATCCTCGACTTCGGGCAGGGCGTCGGCCTGCACCGCGATGGCCAGGGCTTCGGGTGTGCGCACTGCGCTGATCCGCGACTTGGGAAAGGCGGCAAGGGCGGCCTGCACCAGCGGATGCGCGGCGGCCTCGGCCTTGAGTGCCGTATCGGCGGCATTGCGGCGCTCGTCGATTGTCGCAGCGTCGCAGCCATTGACCAGCGTCACCGCCCAGCGGTTCCCGGTCCAGCGCTGAAGCGCGGTGCCCAGCCGTTGCGCCAGATCCGCCGATGCGCGGTCCGTCGGGGTGAATTCGATGCGCCCCGGCTGATAAGCGGCCAGCCGTATGTCGGTTTCAACATCGGCCAGAAGTTTGCCATCGCGGTTGCTGCGGATCAGTTCGACTACATGGTCAAAGCTGGGATACCGATCCAGTGCGGGATCAACCGCCAGCGCTTGCACCGCGTTGCCCCGTTGATCCCCGCCCTGACCACCCGACCCGGTCGTTCTGGCGACAGGCGCAACGGCGGGCACGCGCGCCTGAGTTCCACCGCCACCCGGCTGAGGGGCAGAGGAGGTCAAAGATGCCGCCGCAGGCAGAGGCGGCGTGTTCTGCAGCTTGCGCACCAGATCCTCGGGGGACGGCAGTTCGGCGACATGCGTCAGCCGGATCACCGCCATCTCGGCGGCCATCATCGCATTGGGGGCCGATGCCACCTCGTCCAGAGATTTGAGCAGCATTTGCCACATCCGGGTCAGCGGTCGCATCCCCAGCGCCAGCGCCATTCCCTGACCGCGAATGCGTTCATCCGGCCCGATGGTCGGATCCTCGGCGGCCTCGGGCGTGATCTTGACCACCGAAATCCAGTGCGTCACCTCGGCCAGATCCCGCAGGACAGACATCGGGTCCGCACCTTCGGCATATTGCGCGCTCAGTTCGGTCAGTGCGCCAGCGGCGTCACCCTTCATGATCAGATCGAACAGGTCCAGAACCCGGCCCCGATCCGCCAGCCCCAACATGGCGCGCACCTGCGCGGCGGTGGTTTCGCCCGCGCCGTGACTGATCGCCTGATCGAGCAGCGACGTCGCATCGCGCGCCGACCCTTCGGCGGCACGGGTGATCAGTGCCAGCGCGTCATCATGGATTTCAGCCTGCTCCGAGGCTGCAATGCGGCGCAGCAGGGCGATCATCACCTCGGGTTCGATCCGGCGCAGATCGAACCGCTGGCACCGCGACAGCACAGTGACGGGGACTTTGCGAATCTCGGTCGTGGCAAAGATGAACTTTACATGGGCGGGGGGCTCTTCGAGTGTTTTGAGCAGGGCATTGAACGCACCGGTCGACAACATGTGAACTTCGTCGATGATGTAGACTTTGTAGCGGGCCGAGGCGGTGCGGTAATGTACGGAATCGATGATTTCGCGGATATTGGCGACCCCGGTGTTGGACGCGGCGTCCATCTCCATCACATCGACATGGCGGCCTTCCATGATCGCCTTGCAATGTTCGCAGGTGCCGCAAGGTTCGGTTGTCGGCCCGCTGGTGCCGTCCGCTCCGATACAGTTCATCCCCTTGGCGATGATCCGCGCGGTGGTGGTTTTGCCGGTGCCGCGAATGCCGGTCATGATAAACGCCTGTGCGATCCGGTCCGCCTGAAAGGCGTTCTTTAGCGTGCGTACCATGGCATCCTGACCAACGAGGTCGGTAAACGTCTCGGGGCGGTACTTGCGGGCGAGGACCTGATATTTAACGGAGTCGGACATGGGGCGCCTTGGGTTGCTGCAGGTGCAAGTTAGGGTGTCAGACGCCGGGGGTCCACAGCAGATACAGGGTTTGGCGCATTACCGTGCCGATGTCGCGGTCGGTTTCACAAACTGGTGTCAGTGCAGTCCCGGGCATAGTCAGCACCACGGCGTTCCGGTAGATGCCTGACTGTGATCTGCGACATTCTGCGGCTCGATCCGGGTTGGGAAAGCGCGCGGGTTATACTAACTTCAGGGCATTCGGTTATCCGTGGCCGCCTATCCGTGGCCCGTTGCTGATACGCCGACCCAGACAGGCCGATCCGCTCCGGACGGGCGGCAGAAAGGACACCCCATGTCGGACGACCACGATCACTGCCACGATCATGACCATGGCGACGGAACGCACAGCCATGCCCCGGATGTGAGCGCATCCAACGAACGTGTGGTGCTGGTCGGTTTTGTGCTCACATTTGGGTTTATGCTCGCAGAGCTGGTCGGTGGCCTGCTTTCGGGGTCTCTGGCGCTGATTGCCGATGCGGGCCATATGTTCACCGATGCTGCGGCACTGGCGCTGGCCTGGGCCGGCTTTCGTTTTGGCCGCCGCAAAAGCGATGACAAACGTACATTCGGTTACATGCGGTTCGAAATCCTTGCTGGGTTTGTCAATGCGGTGACATTGATCCTGCTGGTGATCTGGATCGCCTACGAAGCGGTGCAGCGCCTGCTTGAGCCTGCGCCGGTCATGGCCGGTCCAATGCTGGTGATTGCGGTGCTGGGCCTTGTGGTCAATGGCGGCGTGTTCTGGATGTTGATGAAAGGCGACCGCGACCACGTGAATATCCGTGGCGCGATGGTGCATGTCATGGGGGATATGCTTGGCTCGGTCGCGGCGATTGTCGCTGCTGTTGCGATCTACTTTACCGGCTGGACCCCGATTGATCCGATCCTGTCGGTGCTGCTGTCAGCGATTGTCCTGAGGTCAGCCTGGGCACTGCTCAAGGCATCGCTCAACGTGCTGATGGAGGGGACGCCGGGCAATGTCGTGGTCTCGGATCTCAAGGATAATCTGATCGCAAAGGTGCCGGGGCTGGTGAACGTGGATCACGTCCATGTTTGGTCGATCACCTCGGGGCAACCTTCGGCGACGATGGATGTGCAACTGCGCGCCGACGCAGAGCCGGCCGCGGTCGTGGGGGCGATCAAGGCGCTGCTCGCGGCAGACTACGGTATTGCCCATTCCACCATCGAGATCGATTGGGGGCAGGGGGCGTTGGTCTGTACGCTCGATCCCGGTGAACAGCCCGGGGGTGGTCGCACCCATGATCATACGCACGATCACGATCATGACCACGCGAGCCTAAAACCGGCCTAAGCCGGGGACGACGGTGTGCGGCACCTCAAGGCTGAACCGTGGAACCGCAGCGTTCGCGGACCAAGACGAGGGAGCGGGTGGAATTCCGTCCTTATACTAAAATTCTGTCCGGCCCTTGACCTTCCAGTCACTGGAATCCCTATCTGTGTGTTGTATCCGAAGTACCAGATAGGAATTACAGTCATGACACGCGCAAACACCCTGAGCCTGCGGGTCGACGGCATGTCCTGCGCCTCTTGCGTCGGACGGGTCGAAAAGGCCCTGACGGCCGTGCCCGGAGTGACCAAGGCCGAGGTCAACCTTGCCACAGAAACCGCCCGCGTGACGCATGACGGGACCGTCACTGCGACCATCCTGTCAGAGACGCTTGAGCGTACTGGCTATCCTGCGCGTCAGGCCGAGACGACTATCGACGTCAACAAGATGTCCTGTGCCTCGTGCGTGGGGCGGGTGGAAAAGGCGTTGAACGCATTGCCAGGTGTGACCGAAGCGCAGGTAAATCTGGCCACCGGGCGCGCGACGGTGCGCTATGTCGAAGGGACGCTGACCGCGACCGAAATTGCGGACACCTCGACCAAAGCGGGCTATCCCGCCTCGATCCATGCGTCGGTCCAGAACGATGACAGTACTGCCGCCCGCAAGGCGCAGGAGATCACCACTATGCGCAACTCCGTGGTGTTGGCAGCGGCGCTGGCGCTCCCGGTGTTTATGCTCGAGATGGGCGGTCATATGATCCCCGCATTTCATATGTGGATTGACCGGGTCATTGGCACGCAGACCTCTTGGGTGATCCAGTTCATCCTGACCACGCTGGTTCTGATCGGGCCGGGCCGGATGTTTTACGCCAAGGGAATTCCCGCGCTGCTCAAGGCGGCGCCGGATATGAACAGTCTGGTCGCGGTCGGCACTGGGGCAGCCTATCTCTATTCGGTCATCGCCACCTTTGTGCCGGGCCTGTTGCCGGACGCTGTGCGCGCGGTGTATTTTGAGGCGGCGGCGGTCATCGTCGTGCTGATCCTGATCGGTCGATGGCTCGAAGCGCGGGCCAAGGGGCGCACCGGCGCGGCGATTCAGGCCTTGCTTGGGTTGCAGGCGCGCACGGCCAACGTCGTGCGCGACGACACGGTCGTTGAACTGGCTATCGTGGACATCCGCACCGGCGACGTCGTGGTCGTGCGCCCTGGTGAACGGCTGGCGGTGGACGGCGAAGTCATCGACGGCGAAAGCCACGTCGATGAAAGCATGATCACCGGCGAGCCGCTGCCAGTTGCAAAGGGGCCCGGCGCGGTGGTGACAGGCGGCACGGTGAACGGGGCGGGAGGCTTTCGGTTTCGCGCGACGCGGGTTGGAGGCGATACCACGCTGGCGCAGATCATCCGCATGGTCGAAGAGGCGCAGGGCACCCGTCTGCCGATCCAGGGGCTGGTGAATCAGATCACGCTGTGGTTCGTGCCCGCGATCATGGGGGCGGCTGCCCTGACCGTCCTGGCCTGGCTGGTCCTCGCGCCCGCACCGGCGCTGACCTATGCGCTGGTGGCCGGAGTGTCGGTGCTGATCATCGCCTGTCCCTGCGCGATGGGGCTGGCCACGCCGACCTCGATCATGGTGGGAACAGGGCGCGCCGCTGAGCTGGGCGTGTTGTTCCGCAAGGGCGATGCGTTGCAGGGATTGGGGGCGGTCGAGGTGGTTGCACTCGACAAAACCGGCACGGTGACTGAGGGTCGCCCGGAACTGACCGACCTGATCCTGGCGGACGGCTTTGAGCGGGCCGAGGTTCTGGCCCTTGTTGCGGCGGTCGAGGAACGCTCGGAACATCCCATTGCCGAGGCGATTGTGCGCGCCGCCAACGCCGAGGGGGCCGCGCGCCACGATCTGAGCGATTTCACCGCGATTGCGGGTTACGGCGTGCGGGCCCGTGTGGCGGGGCGTGATGTGCTGGTTGGTGCTGATCGTCTGATGACCCGCGAGGGTATTGATCCCGGCGCATTGACCGCGACCGAGACGGCGCTGGCCAAACGCGGGCGTTCGGCGCTTTTTGCAGCGATAGACGGACGCATCGCCGCTGTGATTGGTGTGTCAGATCCGGTCAAACCCACCAGCGCCGCCGCCATTGCCGCACTACATGCGCTGGGGATGCAGGTCGCGATGATCACCGGCGACAAACGCGAAACCGCCGAGGCAATTGCATCCGAGATCAGTATTGACCATGTGGTGGCCGGGGTTCTGCCGGACGGCAAGGTCGCGGCCCTCGACGCGCTGCGCGAAGGTGGCCGCAAGGTGGCTTTTGTCGGCGACGGGATCAACGACGCCCCGGCGCTGGCCTCGGCTGACGTGGGGATCGCCATCGGCACCGGGACCGACGTGGCCATCGAATCCGCCGATGTGGTCCTGATGTCCGGGGATCTGCGCGGAGTGGTGAATGCGCTGCACGTGTCGCGCGCGACCATGCGCAACATCCGCCAGAACCTGTTCTGGGCCTTTGGCTACAACATTGCGCTGATCCCGGTGGCCGCGGGCGTGCTGTATCCCGCGTTTGGGATACTTCTGTCGCCGGTGCTGGCGGCCGGTGCCATGGCCCTGTCGTCGGTCTTTGTGCTGAGCAACGCGCTCCGGCTGCGTCGCATAAAACCGCAGCTGGACGAACCGACGCACACAGGCCGACAGACCCTGACGCGTGCAGTCACACCGGCCCCGGCGGAATGACTGCCCAACAATGGCGGATCAGCGGGAACTCCGGTCGATCCGCCGCAAATCGGCAGAACCATCCGACCACGCCGCGCGAGATCGGTTCTAAGGCCCGGTATTCACCGGCGCGGCGTTTCACACCTTTTCAATCCCGCTTCAAACGGGCACCATCCCGGTATGACACAGCTTACAACCCGCGACGGCAGCACCGTCCCCGCCTTTGCCTTTGGCACAATGCAGTTCGGTGGCCGCGCCGATAGTGATGCCAGCCGCGCCATGTACGACGCCTGCCGCGCGCGCGGTATCCGGCATTTTGATACGGCTTATGTCTATACCGACGGGGCGTCGGAAACGCTCTTGGGTCAATGTGTCGCCCATGAACGCGATGCGGTCTATATCGCCACCAAGGCGGGATTTGCCGGTGGGTCTTCGCGCCAGAATATCCAAGCGACGTTTGACACCAGCCGGAAGCGGCTGAACATGGATGCTGTCGATCTGCTATATCTGCACCGCTGGGACGACAGCACTCCGCTCGAAGAAACTTTTGAAACGCTGGCAGAATTGCAGGCCAAGGGGCAGATCCGTCACATCGGTGTGTCCAACTTTGCGGCCTGGCAGGTGATGAAAGCGCAGGCCGTCGCAGCCCGGTTCGAGACACGGATCGACGTGTTCCAGCCGATGTACAACCTTGCCAAGCGTCAGGCTGAGGTCGAGATCCTGCCGATGTGCGCTGCCCAAGGCATCCTTGCTGTGCCCTATTCACCGCTGGGTGGCGGGTTGCTGACCGGTAAATATACCGGCGGTGCTGCAACGGGGCGACTGGCCGAGGATCGCCGCTATGCGCAGCGATATGCGCCGCAGGCCATGCACCAGACCGCCGCTGACCTGTCCGAACTGGCCGCCGAACTTGGTACACATCCCGCCACGCTCGCGGTGAGTTGGGTTGCGGCGCATGCTGCGGGGCCGGTGCCGATCCTGTCCGCGCGCTCAGCCACGCAATTGGCCCCGTCGCTGGATGGTATGGAGTATGCGCTGGACGCCGCGCTTTACGCCCGTATCAGCGCACTCAGCGCCACACCGCCACCCGCGACCGATCGGCTTGAGGACGTCTGAGGCCAAACCACGGCCGGGATTCGCCATGGCGTTCACACACAGCCTGAACGTCTGCGGTTGCGGCGGTGCCGGGACTGCGCGGCGCGGTGCGTCAGGCGCACGTAGCCGCATGCCAGTCCAAGCGCCCGCGTCTTGCCGCTTTCGCTAACGGGCGCGGTGCGGTAGAGGCTGGCATGGCTGTTGACGCAACACATCTTTCTGAGCTGCTGGCGCATGGTTTTGATACCGTAATCGACGTGCGCAGCCCCGCTGAGTTCGCCGAGGATCACGTGCCTGGCGCGATCAACCTTCCCGTGCTTGATAACGCCGAGCGTGCGCGCGTCGGTACGATCTATAAGCAGGAAAGCCCGTTTCTGGCGCGCAAACTGGGCGCTGCGCTGGTGTTCCGCAATGCTGCTGCGCATATCGAGGGGCCTCTGGCGCATCACGAAGGCGGCTGGCGACCGCTGGTCTATTGCTGGCGCGGCGGTCAGCGATCCGGCGCATTTACGTGGATGCTGGGGCAGATTGGCTGGCGTGCCGATGTTTTGCGCGGCGGTTACAAGACCTATCGGCGGTTGGTGACGCAGGCGCTGTATGACGCGCCAATCCCGCATCGGGTGGTTCAGCTTGGCGGTTATACCGGCACCGCAAAGACGGATCTGTTGCAACATCTTGACCGGCGCGGCGTGCAGGTTCTGGATCTTGAAGGGCTGGCGCATCATCGCGGTTCGTTGCTGGGTGGGATGCCGGGGGGCCAGCCCAGCCAAAAGGCGTTTGAATCGGCGCTGGCGCAGGCTTTGCATCGGCTCGATCCCGCGCGGCCCGTGGTGGTCGAGGCGGAATCGAGCAAAATCGGCGCGCTGCTGCTGCCGCCCAGCCTGTGGGCCGCGATGAAAGCCGCCCCTTGGATCGAAGTTTCTGCGCCGGTGCCGGAACGGGCGCGCTATCTGGCTGAGGCCTATGCCGACGTTCTGGCCAACGGAGAGAGGTTGCGGCAGATTTTGCAACATCTGGTGGCGTTTCGTGGCCGGCCCGTGGTGGATCATTGGTCAGATCTGATCACGCAGGGCGACATGACGGCCCTGACTGCCGCGCTTGTGACCCAGCATTACGATCCCGCCTATGACAAGTCGATGCGCGCCGTGGCCCCCAGTGTGGCGGTTCGGATTGCGACCGAACGGCTCGATCCCGCCTCGCTCGACGTGGTGGCGGGCCGGATCGAGGGTGCGCTTCAGACGATGGTGATCTGACCGGCTGCGGCCGTCACATGGCCGATAATCGCAGCGGGGTCGCCGACCGCTTGCAACTGTCGGATCAGATCCGGGGCCTTGTCCGCAGCAACGGCGGCAAGCAATCCGCCAGCGGTCTGCGGATCAAACAGCAGGTCGCGGCGCGGATCGCTGGGAAAATCCGCCAGAACCGCACGGTTCTGCGCAAAGATGGTCGAACGTATTCCGGCATCGGACAGCTCAAACGCGCCTGGCATCAACGGCACGTCGTGCAGCACAATCTCAGCACCGACGCCCGAGGCATCGCAGATCCCGCGCAGATGCCCGGCCAGTCCAAAACCGGTGACATCAGTCATCGCATGGGCGCCGCGCATCAGTTTTGATGCGCTACCCTGACCGCGCTGCATCAGATCCAGCGCTGCAATCACCCAATCGCCCCGGGCCTCGCGTGTCATTTCGGCGGCAAGGATGACACCGCTGCCCAGCGGTTTGGTCAGGATCAACGCGTCGCCGGGTTGTGCGCCGCGCAGGGTGATCGGCGCGTCGTCGCACAGCCCGGTGATGCTGAACCCGATGGTCATCTCATCCCCGACCGAGCTGTGGCCGCCGACGATTTCGGCACCGGCGTCGCGCAGGACTGTTTGCGCGGTCTGCATGATTTCCTCGATGGTGCGTCTGGTCAGACTGTCCGACAGTCGTGGCAGGATCAGGCTGACCAGCGCGGCCTGTGGCCTGGCCCCCATGGCCCAGATATCCCCAAGCGCATGGACGGCGGCAATACGGGTCATCACGACGGGATCATTGGTAAAGCTGCGCAGATGATCGGTGCTGATCACTTGTTGCGCGCCGCTGGTCAGCAACAGCGCTGCGTCGTCGCCGGGCAGTGCGCGGATGTCAGAGCGCCGGGGCGGGTCAAGCCGAGCCAACGCATCAGTCAGCGCACCGCGCCCCACCTTTGCGCCGCAACCACCGCACATGGGGCGCGGGCCTACCGCGACATCCACGTCCAGCGCGCGCGGAGACGGCAGGCGCGGCGTTGGCATCCGGGGTAGATCGCTGAACTTGTGCATGAATTTCTGGTCGATATGGTTTTTCCATTGCCACATAATTGACCCGGAGAGGGGCAGGCCGAACCGTTCGGCCAACGCTGACTTGCCACCCATCGAGATCAGCTTGAGATAGTCGCGCTGGGGCCGATAGGCCCGCATTGCGCCGCCGCTTAGCGCCGCACGCAGGTTGTGAAACAGCACCGGTGCCTCGCGGACAGCAAACACGCCCGCCTTGGGGCGTGGGGATGCCGTTAAATGGGCGCAATCGCCGACCGCAAAGATGTGTGCGTCGCTGGATTGCAATTGGGCGTTCACTGCGATGAATCCTTGGTGCAGGTTCACGCCAGTCTGCGCAATCCAGTCATAGGGCTGCGCGCCCGCTGCCCCGGTGACAAAGCCCGCGTCGATCCTGCGGCCATCGCGCAACAGAACGCCGTTGGCATCAATTTGGCCGACAACAGCCTGTTCAATAACCTTAACCCCAAGGTCCGCCAGCGCTGTGCGCAGACTTAGCGCTGTTCGCGGTTTGACGGCTGACAGGATGTGGTCCTGTTCGATCAGGGTCACGCCGACGGTGCGGTTGGCCTGCCGCAGCGCATGGGCCATGGCCATGGCGATTTCTGCTCCCGCGACGCCGCCGCCGATCACCGCGACCGAGGCCGGGCCAGCCCCGGGCAGATATTCGGCCCAGCGGCTGGCCAGCGGACCAAGCGGTTTGGCCGGGACAGCGTGTTCGGCAAAACCGGGCAGGGTTGGCATCGCGCTGGTGACCCCCACATCCACCGAGCAGATGTCATAGCTGATGGTGGGGCGACCCGCGACTTGCACTGTCCGTTCAACCGGATCCAACGCATGGGCAGCCCCCACGATGATCCGCGCCCCGGCAAAGCGGGCCAATTGCACCAGATCAATGTCGAGCGCGCTGCGGCTGTAATGCCCCGCGAGATGGCCGGGCAGCATCCCGGAATAGGGCGCTGTCGGCGCGGGATTGATCAGCGTGACCCGCACGCCGGGCAGCGGGTTCATCCCCCAGCTGCGCAAGACCAAGGCATGGGTGTGTCCGCCGCCAATCAGGACCAGATCACGCGTGAGGGGCAGGGGGGGCTGATGCATCGGGGCGCTCCTTTGCCCCGCCTTTAGCACGCAGGTCCAGAGCCGCCCAGAGGGCCGGGCGCTGCGATCTCTCCATTGTGGCAGCGCTGTAGATGTCAGATTGAGACGCGCGACAGCAGCGTTTCGCGGTCGATCTGGTCGCGCGGACCCTCAAGCACAACAGCCCCCCGGTTGACGGCAAAGAAGCTGTCCGCCAGCCCATAGGTAAAGTCGAAATACTGCTCGACCAAAATGATCGCCATGTCGCCCTGATCGCGAAGCTGCGCGATGACGCGACCAATCTGCTGGATGATGTTGGGCTGAATGCCTTCTGTCGGTTCGTCCAGCAACAACACGCGGGGTTTGCTGATCAGCGCGCGGGCAATGGCAAGTTGCTGTTGCTGACCACCCGATAGGTCGCCGCCGCGCCGATGGATGAATTCCTTGAGGATCGGGAACAGATCCCAGATGTGGTCCGGGACCTTGTGTTCCGATTTGGGCAGGCAGGCAAAACCGGACTCGAGGTTTTCCATCACGGTCATCAGCGGAAACACCTCGCGCCCCTGTGGCACATAGGCAATTCCGGCCCGTGCCGCCTGAAACGCGGTCAGATGATCCAGCGGTGCACCGTCCAGCGTGATTGTCCCGCCGGAATAGGGATGCCGCCCGGCGATAGCCTTGAGCAGGCTGGTCTTGCCCACGCCGTTGGTGCCCATCACCGCCGTCACCTTGCCCGGTTCAGCCGTCAGAGAAATGCCATGAAGGATCTGGCTCTGGCCATAGTGCAGCGTCAGGTTGTCCACTTTCAGCATTGCTCATTCCCCTTGGTCACACAGTTGGTCCGAAAGCCGGTTCGCACTTTGTCGACTGCGCTAACGCCCCAGATAGACATCAATCACGTCCTTGTTCGCGGTCACGTGATCCAGCGACCCCTCGGCCAGAACCGACCCTTCGTGCAGGACCGTAACCTTGCAATTCAGCCGCCGCACAAACTCCATGTCATGTTCTACGACCACAACCGCGCGGGTTTTGGCGGCACGCTTCAGCAGGTCGGTGGTGTGCTCGCGCTCTGCAGGGGTCATGCCTGCCGCCGGTTCGTCCACGAGCAGCAAACGCGGATCCTGTGCCAGCAGCATCCCGATCTCCAGCCATTGTTTTTGCCCATGGCTCAATTCGCCCGAAGGCCGGGTCAAACTGTCGGTCAGGCCGATCTCGTCAGCGATTTCTTCGATCCTGTCGGCGCCGCGCGTGGTCTTGGTGTAGAGCAGAACATCGAATGGGCCGCGCGGATTGCTCAGCGCCATGGCGAGGTTGGCGCGTACGCTCTGCGCCTCGAATACGGTGGGTTTCTGGAACTTGCGCCCGATGCCGGATCGGGCGATCTGGCTTTCCGACATCTTCAACAGCGACACGGATTTTTCGCCAAAGATCACGCGGCCCTCGTCTGGACGGGTCTTGCCTGTGATGATGTCCATGAACGTGGTTTTGCCCGCGCCGTTGGGGCCGATGATGGCGCGCAGCTCTGGCTCTCCGATCTGGAAAGACAGATTGTTGATTGCGCGGAACCCGTCAAACGAGACCGAAACACCAGAGAGTTCAAGCAAGGTGCTCATTTGTCGCCCCCCTTGCGGACCAGCAGATCAAACGCGCCACCGATCCCTTTTGGAAAGAACAGTGTTATGGCGACAAAGCTGAGGCCCAGCAGCACCAGCCACCAGTCGGTCCAGTTGATGGTGTAGAACCCCAGCGGGATGTTGGGCGCGCCACCGCCAGTGAACCACGACGACACCAGCGAAACAAAGGCCGCGCCGATGACCGCGCCGTAGAGCCTGCCGCGTCCGCCAATGGCGACCCAGACAGCAAGGTAGATCGAGGCGATCGGCGCAATTTCGGCCGGGTTGATGATGCCCGCCTGTGGGTAATAGAGCGCGCCTGCGATGCCGGAAATAATGGCAGTGAGGGTAAAGACGAACAGCTTGTACGTCTCGACATGGTAGCCAAGGAACCGCACGCGGGATTCGTTGTCACGGATGCCGCGGATCACGCTGCCCATCTTGCCTGACACCACCCAGGCGAACAGCACGTATCCCAGCGCCAGAGCCAGTGCCGAGGCCCAGAAGAACGCGATTGAGATGACAGCCTGAGATTCGCCGCCATAGCCGGGAATATTTTGCAGGCCCGACATGCCGTTGTTGCCGCGCAGACCTGAATCGTTCTGGAAAAGATACAGTGATAGCGCCAGCGTCATGGCTTGGGTCAGGATCGACAGGTAAACGCCGGTGACGCGGGACCGGAAGGCAAGCCAGCCAAAGACCAGCGCCAGCAGGCCGGGCACCAGAATCACCATCAGCACCTGCAGGATAAAACTGTCCGCAAAGGCCCAGAGGGCGGGGAATTCGGACGATCCGACAACGCCAAAGATCTGTGTGCCGATGGCGTCATGGATCTCTTGCGGGGTGGCGGGGATCGCGGCGGCGGCCAGCGATTCCGTCACGATGATTTCGGTGCGCGCATACATCAGCCACATGCCGATGGCGTAGCCGCCGATGCCGAAAAAGGCGAAGTGACCGAGCGACAGAATCCCGCAGTAGCCCCAGACCACATCCATGGCGATGGCGATCAGGCAAAGGCACAGCGTCTTGCCCAACGTTTTGACAAAGCTGGTGGACAGCGCACCGGTGCCGGTTGCCTCGGCCAGCACGGTGACGCCAAGGGTAAATAGTGCCAGCGCCAGCAGGAACCACAGGACCGACGGGTTTTGCGACAGGAAGGATCGTCTCATGCAGGGTCCTCGGGTGCGGGGCGCAGTGCGCGATTTTGGGCGCCGGAGTGAGGGGCCAGCCCCTCACACTCCCCGGCGTATTTGGGAAGAGAAGAAGCATGGGGGGGTGTCAGGCCGGAGGTGATGGGCACCATGGATCAATCCCCCGCTGCGCGGCCTTTGAGGGCGACAATGCCCTTGGGCCGGAACTGGATGAAGAGAATGATGAAGAGGATCATGTAAGTCTGTGCCGCCAGCGTGTTTGAGGGGTTGAAGAACTCGATTCCCTTTTGCAGGCCGCCAATCAGGGAGGCGCCCGCCAGCGTACCCCAAACGTTGCCGACGCCACCGACGACCACTGTCATAAAGCTTTGGACGATGTAGTCAGCGCCCATTTCCGAGGTCACCTTGGCATAAAGCCCGATGGCGACACCGGCGATCCCGGCGATGCCAGACCCCAGACCAAAGGTCAGCATGTTGATCCGGTCGGGGTTGATCCCCATCGACGCGGCCATGCCGGGGTTCTGGGTCACGGCGCGGACCTCAAGGCCAAGCCGGGTGCGTTTCAGCACAAACAGGATCAGCGCCAGGAACAGCAGCGCCAGAAAGAAGATCGCGATGCGGATGTTGGCGATTTGCACGACGTCATTGATCACCCATGCCCCATCCAGCCAGCCGGGTGAGGTCAGGGGGCGCGCCTGCGTGCCAAACACATTCTTGGCCAGCTGTTGCAGCGCGATCGAGATGCCGAAGGTGGCCAGCAGGGTTTCAAGCGGGCGGTGGTAGAGGTGGCGGATTATAAGTCGCTCCATCGCGACGCCTGCGGCGAAGGTGACCGCAAAGGCCAGCGGCAGCGCGACCACCAGCGACAGCGTATAGTCGGGGATGAACAGCTGCACCACATAGCCGGTATAGGCGCCCATCATGATGAATTCGCCATGCGCCATGTTGATCACCCCCATCACCCCAAAGGTGATGGCAAGGCCGATGGCGGCAAGAAAGTAGATCGAGGCCAGAGACAGCGCGTCAAGCCCGAGGTCAAGCACCTGATAGCGTGACACGCGGCCCTCGATTTCGGTCAGGGCGGTGCGGGCGGCGTCGGTGATGGCTGGATCGGGTTCGGCATATTGTTCAAAGAACACATGCTGCGCGATGGCGGCGGCGCGGCTTTCGTCCGTGACCAGCGGTGGCACGGTGCCGGCGGCAGTCAGGGCGGCATAGGCAGTGGCACGCGCCTGCGTTGTGTTCAACTGACCCACGGGCACACCGCCGACGCGGCCGTCGATGATGTTGTCGGTCAGCACCGCCTTGATCGCATCATTCGACGCGGCCTCGGGGGCGAGGTTGGCGACGACAAGGCGGGCATAGGCCTCGGCCTCGGAAATATCGTCACCGGGGGTCAGGGTCCGGGCGATGTTGGCACCTTCTGGCAGGGTGGGCGCGACGTCGGCGGATGAGGTCAGGATCAGGTTCATCACCGCGCGCACATCCACATCCAGCGCGCCGGACAGATTCTCAATGGCAGCGATTCTTTCTGCGGGGGTATCGGCAAAGCTGGCGGCGAGCATACCGGCCAGACGTTCCTTGCGCTGCTTCAATGCCGGGTCCGGCTCGTTCGCGATGGACAAGCGCAGGGGTTCGACCTGATCTGCGGCAGGACTGCGCGAAATCGCGTCAAGCGCGGCAATGCGGCGCGCTATATCCGGATCCGAGAGTTGGAACTGTACCAGCGCGGTGGCCAGCACGCGGCGCACGCCGCCGTTGGGGCGAATCTCGGTCATCTCGGCAGCGGGGGCGGAACCCGCCGGCTCGCCGGTCGAAATGTCTGTTATCGTAAATTCGTCGCCGGAGCGGGTAGCGTAGTAGAATAGGCCATCGGTCGAACGTTGATAAACACCCTTGTCGGCCCAGCGTTCAAGGAAGGTGGCGGTGTCGGGCAGGCCTGCGGCCACAAGATCGGTTATGACCACATCGACGCTGCGTCGGCCCGGGTTTACCACCTCGTCGGCATGGCGTTGCAGCACTGTCTGCAGGTCGGTCGATGTTTGTGCGCGTAGCTGTGCCGCGGGCAGGCATAGGCATAGCGCAAGGGCGAGTGTGAGCGCACGAAGCATGGGCAGACCTGTCCGGGATTTGAATTTCGTTCAAGTCGGCAGGCGCGGAAAGGAGGAGCCGCGCCTGCCGGAATTCGCGTATCAGTAGTTCGAGGTCAACTGAACGCAGGTCTTGTTTTCGGTGTTGTACATGCCGCAGCCAAGTTCTTTCCAGTCAGAGGTCAGAACCGCCGATTCCGGCAGGAAGTCGGTCCAGGCATCGCCCTCGACCGGCTCGGTCTGCGAGATGATGTCGAACTGGCCGTCGGCGCGGATTTCACCGATCAGCACCGGCTTGGACAGGTGATGGTTGGTGCCCATCACGGCGGTTCCGCCGGTCAGGTTCGGGAACTCAAGTCCCCACATGTTTTCGCGTACGGCGTCGACATCGGTGGTTCCGGCGGCTTCGACCGCTTTGACCCACATGTTGAAGCCTATGTAATGCGCTTCCATCGGGTCATTGGTCACGCGGCTGTCGTCACCGATGAACGCATGCCATTCCTTGATGAATTCAGCGTTTGCGGGCGTTTCCGCGGTCATGAAATAGTTCCACGCGGCGAGGTGACCCACGAGGTTCGAGGTGTCGAGACCCGACAATTCCTCTTCGCCCACCGAAAAGGCCACAACCGGAATATCGTCAGCCGAGACGTTTGCGGCGGCGAGTTCCTTGTAAAAGCCAATGTTGGCGTCGCCGTTGATCGTCGAGATCACACCGACTTGCTTACCATCGGCGCCAAGAGCGACGACGTCGGCCACGATGGTTGACCAGTCGGACTGACCAAAGGGCGTGTAGTTCACAAAGATGTCTTCTTCGGCGATCCCTTTGCTCTTGAGGTAGGAATCAAGGATGTTGTTGGTGGTGCGCGGGTAGACGTAGTCGGTGCCGAGCAGCGCGAATTTCTCCACGCCCAGCTCTTCGAGGAAGTAATCCACCGCCGGGATCGCCTGCTGGTTCGGTGCGGCGCCGGTGTAGAACACGTTCTTGGAGCTTTCTTCGCCTTCGTACTGTACCGGGTAGAAGTACAATGCGTTCAGTTCTTCGAGCACCGGCAGCACCGCCTTGCGGGATGACGATGTCCAGCTGCCAAAGGTCACGTCGACCCCGTCGTTGGAAATCAGTTCACGGGCCTTTTCGGCAAACAGCGGCCAGTCAGACGCCGGATCCTTTACGACAGCCTCAAGCTGACATCCCAGCAGGCCGCCTGCGGCGTTCTGCTTTTCGATCAGCATCAGCATGGTGTCTTTCAGGGTCGTTTCCGAAATCGCCATCGTACCTGACAGTGAATGCAGCACACCGACCTTGATCGGGCAGTCCTGCGCCAGGACGGCTGTGCCAGAGGCCAGTAGCGAGGCTGTGGCGAGGCCCGTCAGTGAAATCCTTGAAGTCATCTTATCCATCCCATGGTGGCGCGGCGGGCCCGGTTGGCGCCGGGGCGAACGCCCTGGTGCCGATTCCTCCTGGGTCACGCCGCAACGTTATTGTTTCGCTGGTCAGCCACTGGCACGTCCAGTTGCGGATGCTGTCCGGCTATCGTGTTTGTCCGTTTGGACAGGCACAACGAGTAGGCAAGCGTCGGAGGGAGGCCACAGTTGCATGACGATTTGAGGTGCTTATCGTCGGAGTGTGCGTAATTTGTGTGCGACTTACCCAGGGTCCGCTATATTGTTGTGCGATATTTAGCTTTCGCATTCAGAATCGCCCCCAGATAAGGCAGGATTGGATGGACATGGCTGCTTTCCGCCGGAAAAACCGTTTGGCAGTAAGGCGTTGTCCGCAGATATTCGTGCTGTGCTTGCGCGACGCAAGGGCGTTGCTGAAATTCTGTGCGTCGACGCTTTGCTCTGTTAGCATTCACTGCAATACGGTTTTACAACCCAGCGCAGGAATGGTCTGTTCGCCTTGGAAGGATCGCCCATGACAACACCAGACCCCAAGACATTCAACGAAATGCTCGATGGTTCACAGGTGCGCAGCGCCTACCAGAGCCTTGAGCGTTGGCACAAATCCATGCCTCAGGATCTGCGCAGCCTCAAGCAAAGCGAAGCGGAAAACCTGTTCCGCCGCGTCGGCATCACCTTTGCCGTTTACGGAGAAGGCGGCGATCCCGAACGGCTGATCCCGTTCGATATGTTCCCGCGTGTGTTCACCGATACTGAATGGCGCAAATTGGAACGCGGCATCCGTCAGCGGGCGGCGGCACTGAACGCCTTTCTCGCCGATGTTTATGATCGAGGAGAAATCATTCGCGCGGGCCGTATTCCTGAACGTCTGGTGACCCGCAACGAAGCCTTTGAAAAGGCGGTTGTCGGGTTCCGTCCGCCGCGCAATGTCTACAGTCATATCGTGGGAATCGATCTGGTGCGCACCGGGCGCGACCAGTTCTATGTGCTCGAGGACAACTGCCGCACGCCGTCTGGCGTCAGCTATATGCTGCAGAATCGCGAGATCATGATGCGGATGTTCCCGCAGCTCTTTGTGGAAAACCGCATCGCGCCGGTGGATGGCTATGCGCGCCTACTGAAAAAGACGCTGGCGTCGGTTGCCCCGGCGAAATGCGAGGGCGAGCCGCGCGTTGTGATCCTGACGCCAGGTCAGTTCAACAGTGCCTATTACGAACATTCCTTTCTGGCCGACCTGATGGGGGTCGAACTGGTCGAGGGGAAGGATTTGTACGTCGAAGGTGACTATGTCTGGATGAAGACCACCGAAGGGCCGCAGCGGGTGGATGTGATTTATCGCCGACTCGACGATGCCTTTATCGACCCGCTGTGTTTCCGGCCTGACAGTATGCTGGGTGTGCCGGGCCTGATGTCGGTCTATCGCTCGGGCGGGGTGAATATCTGTTCGTGCCCCGGTGCTGGTGTCGCGGACGACAAGGCGATCTATACCTATGTCCCCGAGATGATCCGGTTCTATCTGGGTGAGGCACCGATCTTGGAAAACGTGCCGACCTGGCAATGTGGCAAGACCGATGACTGCAAATACGTGCTCGAACATCTGGACGAACTGGTGGTCAAAGAGGTGCATGGATCCGGTGGCTACGGCATGCTGGTCGGCCCCAAGGCCGACAAGACCACGATCGAGATTTTCCGCCAGAAAATCACCGAGGACCCTGACAACTACATCGCGCAGCCCACGCTGGCTTTGTCTACAACGCCCACATTTGTGGAAGAGGGGATTGCGCCTCGCCACGTCGATCTGCGACCCTATTGTCTGGTGGGCGAAACCATCGAACTGGTGCCCGGTGGTCTGACACGGGTCGCGCTGACCGAAGGGTCGCTGGTGGTGAACTCAAGCCAGGGCGGCGGTGTCAAAGATACATGGGTATTGGCGGAGTGATGACATGCTGAGCCGGACCGCAAGCCACCTGTACTGGATGGCGCGCTATATTGAGCGCGCTGAAACCACTTCGCGCCTGCTCGAAGTCGGGGCGCGCAACGCGCTGCTGCCCGATATCGGCGGTGGATTCCGCAATGACTGGGAGGCGATTCTGCAATCGAACGGATCGCTGCCCGCGTTCAAGGAAAAATACGGCGACCCGGTGCAGCGCAACATCGAGACGTTTTTGTTCTTTGACTCGGACAATCCGTCATCGGTGTTGTCCTGCCTGAGTGCGGCGCGCGAGAATGCCCGCGTGGTGCGTACCGCACTGACTTCGGCCTCGTGGGACGCGATCAACGGTGCGTATCAGGAACTCAAGCAGTTCCAGCGTACCGAACGCAGTAAACTGATGCTGACGGATCTGACCGAATGGACATTGCGGGCCACATCGCTGATCCGCGGGTCGCTGGATGCAACCCAGCTGCGCAACGATGGGCACCACTTTATGGGGGTCGGTTTCGGGATCGAACGCGGCGACAACACCGCGCGGCTGTTGGATGTGAAATATTACGTGCTGCTGCCGAATGTCACCTATGTCGGCTCGGGTCTGGATCAGTCGCAATGGGTGACGCTGCTGCGGTCTATGTCGGCGCACCGGTCGTTCAACTGGATCTATCCGGGCGAACTGACTGCGGCCAAGATCGCCGATTTCCTGATCATCAACCGGCAGTTTTCACGGTCGCTGCTATCGTCGGTGCAACAGGTCAGCGACAGTCTCGATAAACTGACAGACTGTTATGGGCGCGCCACACCCGCGCAAGGCAAGACGCGCGAGTTCCTGTTTGAACTGGCGGAAACCTCGGTCGAAAAGATCTTTGACGAGGGGTTGCATGAATTTCTGACCCGCTTTCTGCTCCGCAACGGGGATATCGCGGCTGCGGTGCAGGAAAGCTATCTGGAGGGGATGCCACTATGAGGCTGATCGTCAACCATGTGACGCGCTACACCTACGATTCGCCGGTGCGGTCACTGGTGCAAGCGCATCGGCTGACCCCGTCGCAAAGCGCCAGCCAGCAAATCATGTTCTGGGAGGTCGAAACCGAAGGCGCCATTGTCGGTGCGGTGTTTCGGGATGGTGGCGGCGACCTGACGCAGACCGTTTCGGTGCGCGGCCCGGTGTCTGAACTGACCGTGACGGTCAAGGGAGAGGTCGAAACAACCGATCAGTTCGGAGTGTTGCGGGATCACCGTGAAACCGTGCGGCCAAGTTCGTATTTGCGCCCGACGCGCATGGTGCGGGCCGATGCGGCGTTGCAGGCGCTGTCTGCCGCCGCGCTTGACGGTATGGAGGATGAAACCGCTCTGGCCCGGGCACATGCGCTGTCGCGCGCGGTGAGCAAAGCCATCGCCTATGTCCCCGGAGAGACCGAGCCCGCCACCACTGCGGCCGAGGCGCTGGCGGGCGGTAAAGGGGTCTGTCAGGATCATACCCATGCGCTGATCGCCGTAGCCCATTCGGCTGATTTCCCGGCGCGCTATGTCACTGGCTACCTGCATTCCGGTTCCGATGGATCGGCGCATGAGGCCAGCCATGCCTGGGCTGAACTGCATGTGTCGGGGCTGGGTTGGGTTGGATTCGACGCGGCGAACGAATGCTGCCCGGACGAACGCTATATCCGGGTTGGGTCCGGGTTTGACGCGCTCGACGCCGCACCGATCCGGGGCGTTCTTGAGGGCGGAGTCGAAGAACATATGGATGTAACTGTGGCTGTGATGTCGCAAACGCAGCAACAGTGAGGTTTTGACGCTGCGGCGGGTGGGTCTGACGCACGGGGTGGATTGCAGCGTCTGCAAGTTGGCCCTAGCTAAGGATCTTTGGCGCATCGCGTCGCAGAGGAACTTGGGCCATGACCTATTGTGTCGGACTGTTGCTGGATGAGGGCATCGTGATGCTGTCGGACACGCGGACAAACGCGGGTTTGGACAACATTTCTGTGTACCGCAAAATGTTCACATTCGAATCGCCCGGTGATCGGGTGATTGCGATCATGACTGCGGGCAGCCTGTCGGTGACACAGACCACGCTGGCGCGGCTGTCTGACGCCATCGAGGATGAGGATTCGGACGACCAAACGTCGATCTTTAAGGCGGCGACCATGCTCAAGGTGGCGCAGGTGGTGGGCAATACGCTGGCGACCGTGACGGTCGAGGTCGCGAACAAGCTGAACGGCATGAATCAGGGCGCATCGGCGTCGATGATTGTCGCAGGCCAGCGCAAGGGTGGCCCGATGCGAATGTTCCTTGTCTATCCCGAGGGCAATTTCATCGAAGCAACCACCGATACGCCATACCTTCAGATTGGTGAGCACAAGTACGGCAAGCCGATTCTGGATCGAGTGATTACGGTCAAAACCACGCTTGCCGAGGCGCAGAAGGCGGTTCTGTTGTCGATGGATTCGACGCTGCGGTCGAATCTGAGTGTCGGGATGCCGCTGGACATGGTGATTATTAAGAAAGACGCGCTTGAAATCTCAGAGACGCGGCGGATCGAAGCAACGGACGAAGCCTTTGCCAAGATGAGCAGCGCCTGGTCCGAGGCGCTGCGCGATGGGTTCCAGCGGATCGACCGGGTCTGACGTCCGGGCCGCTATTCGCCGTGGTCAGAATGTCATCTTGAACGACAGCGCGCCGACATAGCCGGTGGTGCCATCCTGTCCGATAGAGCTGGAGGCGGTAAAGCTGAGATAAGACTCTGGTCCGAGTTCCTTTATCACCGAACCCGAGAGATAGCCCCAGGTTCGGTCAGGCCGGGGGGCTGACACGGTGCCCAAGGTCGCAGAATTCGGACCCAGTGACACCGACAACGGATCGTCGTTCAGATCATGTTCGATCGACCCGCGCAGGTTGAACTTCCATCCCGGAGTGGCAATCGGTGAGATGATCGCCGAAACGCCAGCCGTGATCCGGCGCGATTCGTATTCGGTGTCGCCGAACGCCAGACTTGCCGCGCCCTGTGATTCAGTGAACCCGTCGATCGACACCTTTTCATAGGTGTAATGCGCAAAAGGGTTCAGCAACACCTGATCGCCCAGTGGAAGGAACCCGCCCATCCCGATCCGGGCAAAGCGATAGCTGCCGTCCGAGCTGGCGCTGTAGCGTTCGGTCGCCGGGCCCAGATTGAACTGGCGGTCGATGTCATCCACCGAGATTGAGCCGCCGCCAACAGCCGCGTTCAGATAGAACGCCTTGGACAGCGCCACCTGACCAAACAGCGCGCCGACCATCAGGGTTGAATCAAAACCGCTTCCGCCGTCGAATTCGACCTGCCCCTTGTCAAAGCTGAGACCCAGGCCAACAGTCGCATTCTCGGCCACGGCGATGTCAAAGCCAAGCTTGGCCACCTGGGTAGAGCCGGTCACACCGGGGGTCACCTGCTGTGAGTCAGCCTCGTAACTGCCGAATTCGACGCTGCCGAATACGTCGATGTCGCCGACTTTGCGGCGCACGCGGTTGCCGTTTTCGTCATATCCGATCAGTACGGTGGGGTTCATCCGATTTTCGATCGACAGGCTTTGCTGGCGTAGTGCGGTCATGATCGACACCGAGATCGCGCCGGTCTGAGTCGCGGCCTGAAGCCCGGCAAAGGCCGCCTGACCAAAGATCAGATGTGCGGCAGTGGTCGGATGCACACCATCGGCAAAGATCCGGGTTTCGCTGTCGATACTGGCGCTAAGCCCCTGAATACACGAAAGCGACTGACCAATGCAGGCGGGCACCGTCGCGGCGTCCACAGCGGTAAAGCCGTAGAGGACGGGATCGGCCTGCACCCTGCTTAGCAGTTTTTGCGAATCCACAATCACCGCTGAACTGCCAATACCCGCGATAAGCTGCGTATTGAACGCATCGCTTAACCCTGTGAGCAGTCCGGCCGCCGCTGCACCAGACGACAGGCCGAACGGCGTCGATCCGATATCCGGGGCGGTCACGACGATGATCGTCTCGGCCCCGGCAGCGCGGACGCGGTCGATCTGTGCTACCATTTCTGTTGCGGCTTGGGTCATGTTCACGACGGCATCGGTCGGGGTGATCAGCCCGGCACCAACCGCGCCCGACTGGGCAAACACGTCGTTGGCACCACCCCAGAGGATGACCAGATCATTGTCGCCAAATGACGGATTGTCCGTCAGCAATTGGTCGACCTGCTGCGCAATCGGCAATGTGGTGATGCCGATGGTCAGATCGTTGCCGATGCCAGCGGGATCGGTGACACGTGAACCGCCCTGAGCGTAATTGGTCCCGCCCACAAGCACGTCGGCCAGACCGACGGCTGGGACGCCGCTGATGATATTTGGTTGAAGATCCAGCCCTAATTCGCCCGCCAGAACCTCACCATAGGTGCGTGACGACCCATCGGGGGCATTGGTAAGCCAGCGATAGTTGATCGCGGGCAGCAACCCGCCGCCACCAGCCTGAACCGTCTGACTGTAGGCACCGCCGTCGCTCAGGCTGTCGCCAACGATATAGAGGTTGTCGAACTTCAACTCTTCTGCCGTCGCGCCCGTCACCGTGGCGCAGAGCATGGCGCCCACAGTGGCACGCTTGATCGTTGTGTCCATGTTTGCCCCTCCCAAGGCGACGCCGTCTGGCCTTTCGCAATCCTGATCGCTCTGCCTCGCAGGATGGCAAACTGCGCACGCAAAGTCAGCGGTACGTCAATCTTGGCTGAGCAGAGCATATCTGTCACCGATTATCGTCACTCGACGTTGCGAAACATCGCAGGGCGCGCGTGACGCGGGAGATAAAAAAAGCGCCGCCCCGGATCGGAGCGGCGCATTGATTGCCCGGAACGATGTATCAGATCAGCCGTAAACCAGCCGTGGCAGCCACGTGATGATTTGCGGAAAGAACATGCACATCAGCAACCCGACGATTTGCAGGAACAGGAACGGCAATGCCGATTTGAAGATATCCGACATCGGAATTTCAGCAGGCGCCACGCCGCGCAGGTAGAACAGCGCATAGCCAAAGGGCGGCGACAGAAACGACATCTGCATGTTGACGAGGTAGAGTACCCCGAACCACAGCACCAGATCGTCCGGGCTATCCAGACCAAACGACTCTGCCCCCAGCGCCTTGACGATCGGTACAAAGATCGGAACGCAGAGCAGCAGGATCCCAACCCAGTCCAGAAACATGCCAAGGACGATCAGCACGATCATCATGATGATCAGGATGCCCCAAGGCCCGAACCCGGTGGCCTCAAGCGCGTTCTGGACAAATTGCTGCCCACCTTCAAGCACGTAGAGTCCGACAAAGATCGTCGCACCGAACATGATCCAGATCACCATGGCAGAGGCCTTGAGCGTGGTGATCGACGCCTCGCGGATGGTGTGCCAGCTCAGCTTGCGGTGAATGGCGGCGACGATGAAGGCGCCAAATGTTCCGATGCCCGCCGCCTCGACCGGTGTGGCGATGCCGGTAAAGATCACGCCCAGAACAATCACGATCAGCGCAATCGGGGCTGACATATTGCCCATCAGCGCGATCTTTTCGCGGGTCGAGATACGTTCTTCCATCGGGATCGGCGGGCCGAGGTCCGGGTTGATGTAGCTGCGGACCACAACATACAGGATGTACATGCCCGACAGCATCAGGCCCGGAATGACCGCGCCGATGAACAGCTCTCCCACCGATTGCTCGGCCACAACGGCATAGATGATGGCGAGGATCGACGGCGGGATCAGGATGCCCAGCGTGCCGCCGGCCATGATAGACCCCATCGCGATCTTGGGGTCATAGCCGCGTTTCAGCATCGCGGGCAGGGCGATGATGCCCATGGTCACAACCGCAGCACCGATCACGCCCACCATAGCGGCAAGGATGGTCGAGGCGATGATTGTTGCGGCGGCAAGCCCACCTTTGACGCCACCAAGCACCTTGTAGATGACGTCGAACATCTCGTTGATGATGCCCGCCCTCTCTAACATTGACGCCATGAAGATGAACAACGGGATCGCCGACAACTGATAGTTCGTCATCAGCGGAAAGATCCGGCTGGGCACGATATTAAGCGCCCTTTCGTCGCCCAGGATAAACAGGAACACGCAGGCCAGTCCGCCGGTGACAAAGGCCAGCGGCAGACCCGCCATCAGCAACACCAGCAAAGAGCCGAACATGATCAGGGTGAGTAACCCGATTCCGATATCAAGACCCATGGTTCAGGCCCCCTTCAGAACGGTGCGCAGATCCTGCGCGATTTTCGATATGCCCTGGAGCACCAGCAGCAGACCGCCGATCACCATGACCCATTTCATTGGCCACAGAGGGACCTCCCATTCGTTAAAGCTGATTTCGCCCCAGCGGATCGCCGGATCGGTCCATTGAGCAAGGTTCAGGCTGCCCACCATCTCGCCAAAGCTCAGATTGCCGCGCGCCCATTCAGAGACGACGCCGTTGCCTGTCGGTACCGCGATGGAATCGAAGGAAAATATGTAGCAGGTCCACAATAGTGTTCCCGCAAAGATGAAGAAGAACACAGATGTCGCCAAGTCTACCCATGCCTTGTTCGTCTTGCGCATTGGGGCATAAAAGATGTCGACCCGCACGTGGCTTTCGGTCAGCATCGCGTAAGATCCTGCAATCAGGTATTGCATCCCGAACATCAGGTACATCGACTCGTGCGCCCAGTTGGTTGGCGAGTTGAAGACGTAGCGGGTGATCACCTCGAAATAGTAGACAAACACCGCGATCACGGCCCAATAGCTGACAAATTCGCCAGCAAAGAGCGATAGCCGGTCGATCCAGCCGCTCCACCCCGGCGAGACCCATTCGCTGTCTTCCTTGCGCTCGCTGTCCTCAAGCTTTTTCAGCGCAATCTCGGCCTCTGACATCGCGGGCGTTGCGGGCAGGTTTGCGTTGGCGCGCCGGATCAGTCCGGGCAGTAGAAACACGTCGATGGCCATCGCTGCCAGCAACACCCAGAAGGCGTATTTGGCGAAATTGTTCCAGTAGGCCAGTGCGTTCAGAGTGGTCAGCGCGATGGGCCGGGCGGTTTCAAGATCGCTCGTCGCTTCGGCGATGCGGGTGCGACCCTCATTCAGGCGCTGTTCGGCGCGTTCCACATTGCGTTCGACCCGGCGCAGGGCAAAAGAGCCCGCCTCCTCTTCGGCCTGCGCGGCGATCAGTTCCGCCCGCAGCGTAGGCAGGTCGGCCTCGGCGGCGGTGACGCGGTCCTGTTCACGATCAAGGAGGCGTTCGGCCTGGCGCACGATGTTGTTGGCATTCGAGGTGGCGGACCGCGCATCCTGACCCTGCGCATTGGCATACAGGATCGCTAGGAAGACCGGGATGAACAGCAGGCCCAGCAGGTTCTTGACGTAGAACCGGTGCAGACCCAGCATCCCGCCGGTCAGCAAAATGAAATATCCCAGACCAAGGCCATAGGTCTTGTGCTGCGGTTGCGGACGTCGTGCCAGCACCATGGCGACCAGCGGAAAGACGATCAGCCCTACCCAGTACGCCCAATGCGGTAGCGAAATATCGAGACTGGGCATGTCACCCCTCGCTCATATGTGTTGATGTTTGCAAGTTCGAGGCCCGCGCGGTTGGCGCGGGCCTCTGTTGTCGGCGGCCCAGCGCTTTGGGTCACAGGTTGAGGGTCAGACCTTCGATCTGCTCGGGAGTGACGTAGCCCAGCGAGCCGGACATCATGTAGTCGAGCTGGATCTTAAACACCCGAGCCGCGTCAGGGTCACGGTTGGCGTAATCGAACCAGATCGGCACGGCCACTTCGGTCATCAGTTCCACATCGTCCTGCGACAGACGCGTGACCTCGGTGCCGTCGGCCTCGAACTTGGCCCAGGCTTCCTGGTCGGCCTTTTGGATCGCGGCGTGGTGATGCGCGGAATACCACTGGGTTTCCATCTCGACGAATTGCTTCATCGCCGGGCTGAGCGCATCCCACGAGGGTTGGCCGACGGTGATGTCCATGATGTCCACCGGCTGGTAGAGCGACATGAAACCCGCAGGGCCCATCGAGATGTATTTTGTCACCTGACTGAAGCCGAGCGAGTAGTTCACCGCCGGGCCGACATAGTCTGCCGCGTCGATGGTACCTTTTTCCAGCGCCGGGAAAATTTCCGAACCGGGCAGAACCGTGGTCTCGGCACCGATTTCACTGAACACTTCGGCAACCATACCGCCGGGCATCCGCATTTTGAGGCCGCGGAAATCGTCGATGGACCGGATCGGCACCTTGGAGTGGATGATATTCGGACCGTGATGGACCGGGCCGACAAAGACCATGCCTTGTGCGGCATAAAGTTCGCGCGCGATCTCAAGCCCGCCGAGGCCGAAATAGAACACATCGAATTCATGCGGGTTGCGCAGGCCAAGCGGATAGGATGTCAGGAATGTGGCTGCAGGAATGATGCCTTGGGCGTAAATGGTGAAGGGGTTTACTGCATCCAGAACGCCATTCTTGACCGCGTCATACAACTGGAAGTCGCCGACAACATCGTTGGCGCCAAAGGGGGTAAACGCCAGCTCGCCATCCGTCTTTTCGGTGATCGTGGCGCACCAGTCCTTAAATGTCTGAAGTCCGATGCCGCCGGTATGCGACGTCTGGATTTTCCAATTGGTGCCATGAGCCGCAGCGGATGCGACATGTGGCGCGGCAAGGCCAGCGGCGCCAAATCCGGCGATCCCTGCCAGCGCCTTGCGGCGTGAAACAGTGTTGTGTGTCATAAAATCCTCCCAGATGACTGCTGCCTTTTCGGCAACTTGTCCCGATACGCGTCGCGCCCGGTGCTCACTTTCTAGCGAGCGAATTCTAATTGGTAAAGCTTTCTTGCCAATCCGGGGGACGTTTGCGCCGCGCGAAGGGAGGATGCGGTATTCGAATGGCGTGAGATCTGCCGTCTGACACATGTGTTCCGTTCACCATTCCTTGTCTGGCGTCGGATTTCTATGCTTGGGCCGGTATCCGATTCAAACGATGGTTGCGCGCGGTCATTCAAGAAAACGTTCCGGGTTCTAGTGGCGCAAAATGTCGAAAATTCAGAATGAAGGTATGAAGGTTTTCTGATCGCGAGGCGAGATCAGCGCGACTCTTGGCGTAGGTGCACTTCTGTGATGTGGCACAAACTCTCGGAGGGTTTTCATAAAATTTGCGGCTACGATTCCCCAGATCATGTCAGGTGGCAGCGCCTGTACTTTCGGTGCTTTTCTTTCGATGGCCGCTGCTTAACTATGCGCCTAAGATGCAGGGAACACGGCGTCGCTCCGGTCGGAGGAGGCAGGGGCCGCAGAGGAGGGACCGAATATGACATGTATAAAGGATTTGCTGGCGGGGCACGATGGCGCTGGACCTGCGATCGGAGCGCCGGGCCGCGACTGGCTGAGCCGGGACGGGCTGCGCGCGCTGTCGAACGATGTGGCACAGAGCCTGCACTGTTTCGGCATCGGACGGGGGGATCGCGTGGCGATCGTGCTGCCCAACGGGCCTGAGATGGCGACCGCATTTGTCACCATCGCGCAGGTGGCCACTACGGCGCCGCTGAACCCGGCTTACCGCGAAGACGAATATGTTTTTTACCTCGAAGATCTGAAAGCCCGCGCGCTGGTGCTGGCCGGAGGGTATGACGGGCCGGCGCTGGCGGCGGGTCAGCGGCTGGGTCTGACGATCCTGCGGGTGCAGGTGGCCCCAGGCGCGGCCGCAGGCGCATTCACCCTGAGTGGGGATGGCGCGGAGCGCACAACAGGGCGCACAGCCGACATTTCCGCGCCGGGCGACAGCGATGTGGCGCTGATCCTGCACACGTCAGGCACCACGTCGCGGCCAAAAATCGTGCCGTTGCTGCAATCGAATGTGTCGGCTTCGGCGCATAATATTGTTGCGTCGCTGGCGCTGACGTCGACGGACCGCTGTCTGAACGTGATGCCGCTCTTTCACATTCACGGGTTGTTGGCGGCGGTGTCTGCGTCGCTTGCGGCAGGGGCGTCGATCTGGTGTGCGCCGGGGTTCGACGCGCTGAAGTTTTTTGGCTGGATGAAGGACGCGCAGCCGACCTGGTACACCGCTGTGCCGACCATGCATCAGGCGATCCTGAGCCGGGCTGGGCGCAACGTGGACGTCATCGCGGCGACGCCACTGCGGTTCCTGCGTTCATCCTCGGCATCGCTGCCGGCGCAGGTGATGGTGCAACTGCACGAGACATTCGGCGCGCCGGTGATCGAGGCGTACGGCATGACAGAGGCGGCGCATCAGATGTGTTGCAACCCGTTAGGACAGCAAAAACCCGGTTCGGTCGGGGTGGCCTCCGGTCCCAAGGTGCGGGTCGCGCATGAGAGCGAGAACCGGTTGATCGACGGTACGGGCGAGGTGGTTATTTCGGGTTCCAATGTCACGCCGGGCTACGAAGGCAATGCAGAGGCCAACGCCAAGAACTTTTTTGACGTCGAAGGCCAGCGCTGGTTCCGCACCGGCGATCAGGGGGCGATTGACGATGATGGTTTTTTGCATCTGACCGGGCGGCTCAAGGAGATCATCAACCGGGGTGGGGAAAAGGTGTCGCCGCTGGAGGTTGACGGCGTGCTGCTTGATCATCCTGCAATCGCCCAGGTGGTGACTTTTGCCCTGCCGCATCCCAAGTTGGGCGAGGAGGTGGCCGCCGCTGTGGTGTTGCATGACGGGGCTGACGTGGACGAGCGCGAGATCCGTGAATTTGCCGCCGGGCGGATGGCCGATTTCAAGGTGCCGCGCAAGGTCATCATTCTGGACGAGATCCCAAAGGGCGCGACCGGTAAAATGCAGCGCATCGGTCTTGCGGAAAAGCTGGGCTTGGTGGCGAGCGCCTGAATTAATCTCGACGTGGCCACGTTTGGCAGGCATCGGAATTTTGCGTATTTAGAAAGAGAAGAAGCAGGGGCGCAGGGCTGATTCAGTCTTAGCCGGAGGGGCGATATGAAGATTTGTGTGTTTGGCGCAGGGGCCATTGGTGGCTATTTGGGTGTCAAGCTGGCGCAAGCCGGGGCGAATGTGAGCCTGGTTGCGCGGGGGCCGCATCTGGCGGCGATGCAGGCCAATGGGTTGCGGTTGGTTGAGGAAGGCGAAGAAACCTCGGCGCGGGTCAATGCTTCGGACAATCCGGCGGAACTGGGGGTGCAGGATTATGTGATTGTCACGCTAAAGGCACATTCGGTGCCGCCAGTGGTTGCGAAGATGGCACCTCTGATCGGGCCGCAAACCACCATTGTGAGCGGCGTGAATGGTGTGCCCTGGTGGTATTTTCACAAGATTGGCGGCGTGCATGAGGGAACGCGGTTGGAAACAGTCGATCCGGGCAATGCGCAATGGGACGGGTTCGGCCCGGATCGGGTGCTGGGCTGTGTTGTTTACCCTGCGGCCGAGGTGATTGAACCGGGGGTGATCAAACATATCGAAGGCAACCGATTTTCGTTGGGTGAGCCGGACGGGTCTAAATCCGAGCGGGCATTGGCGCTGTCGAAGGCGCTGGGTGCGGCGGGACTGAAGGCGCCGGTGCGACCGCGTTTGCGCGATGAGATCTGGGTCAAGCTATGGGGAAACCTGTCGTTCAATCCGATCTCGGCGCTGACTCATGCGACGCTGGATGTGCTTTGCACCGATCCTGATACACGCGGTGTCGCGCGGTGTATGATGCTGGAAGCGCAGCAGATTGCCGAGACGTTGGGCGTGAAGTTCCCAATTGATGTTGACCGCAGGATTGATGGCGGTGCGGCGGTGGGCGCGCACCGCACCTCGATGTTGCAGGATCTTGATGCAGGGCGTCCGATGGAGATCGACGCACTGATCGGATCGGTGCAGGAGCTGGGCCGGATCACTGACACTCCGACGCCTGTAATCGACACGGTATTGGGGTTGGTGCAGTTGCGGGCGCGGGTGGCGGGGCTGTATGCCTAGGATCGGTCGGTCTGTTTCTGGCGGGCAGCGTCCACTTTGATCTGCGCCTTGTAAAGCGTTTGGATGCGCGCGGTGATGGGGCGGGTTCCGGTGCCGATCGATTTGCCGTCGATTGACGCGACCGGGGTCTGGGCACCGAAGCTGCCAGTGAGAAAGGCCTCGTCCGCGCCGTAAGCTTCGAACAGGGAATAGTTTTTCTCGAACACAGGAATATCGTTGGCGCGGCAGATCTCGATGACCCTGGCGCGGGTGACGCCCGCCATGCAGTAGTCCCCGGTCGAGGTCCATACTTGGCCACGCCGTACTATGAAGAAGTTGCAGGCGTTGGTGGTGTTCACAAACCCATGCGGGTCGAGCATCAAGCCTTCGTCCGCGCCGGCCTGTTCGGCCTGCAGGCATGCGATCACGCAGTTCAGTTTGGAATGGCTGTTCAGCTTGGCATCCTGCGCCATCGGCAGGCCGCGCACTTGCGGCACGGTGGCGAGCCGGATGCCGGTGCTGTGCAAGCGGTCGACCGGTTTGGAATGCTCCATGATAATGACCAGCGTCGGGCCGGAACGCGACAGCGATGGGTGCTGGAACGGCTTGGCCTTGACCCCTCGGGTCAGCATCAGGCGGCAGTGGACATCCGTGGTCATTCCGTTGGCCTGTGCGGTGCGCGTCAGCGCGTCGAGGATCCCGGCGCGATCCATTCCCACCTCTAGCGACACTGTTTTGCAGGCGTCAAAGAAGCGATCCATGTGGTCGTCGAAAAAGGCCCATGTCCCGTTATATAGGCGCATCCCTTCCCACATGCCGTCGCCCAAAAGGAAGCCGCTGTCGTAGACTGAAACCACAGCCTGATCGCGGGGCACTAGCGCGCCGTTGACATAGATCAGGATATCGCGGTTGCGCGGATCGTCGTCCGCATCGTGGGTGGTGGTCGGAGTAATCTGGGACATTGTGGCGGGTCCTTGTGGCGGCTGGGGCCAGTTGTAGGCCAGCGCGGCGCCGACGTGTAGGGTCTGAATGCCGGGTTTCTTCCGATGTGCTCCGGGGCAATTGGGGAAATTGCCAATCCAGGTGGCTGATCCGTGCCGTCGACATCGGGTTGCTAGACCGCCTGGATCCGATCGGTCACGCTGCCGTCGCGCCATGTGCTGACGGCGACGTCGCGGCCACTGCCGCGATTCGCCTGACGGTGCGTTGCTGTGGCGGCAGCCTGCTCAGCCAATACCGTGATCGGAACCAAAGGCAGGCCGGCGGCGCGCAGGCGATCAGCGAGTTCCGCGCGGGCGGGGTTCACGGCAATCCCGGCTTCTGTCACCACCAGATCGACGGTGTGACCCGGCGTCGTGCGGTGCAGCACCTTTGGCACGATCTTGGGGTAGCCGCCGCCGGTCAGTTGCGTGGTGATCACAGTCAGCCGTGCGCCCGAGGCGGTATCGGCATGCCCGCCGGATCCGCCGATGATCTGCCCTGCGCCGTTGGTGGTGACATTGACGTTGAAATCCAGATCAACCTCGGCCGCGCCGAGGATCACCGCATCCAGCCGATCTACCACAGCGCCGCCCGGATGCGGTGCGGCGTAGGCGGCGGCCGACATCGCCTGATGCCTCGGGTCGTCACGGATCGACTGGACCGCCGCCAGATCAAAGCATTGCACGTCCAGCAGGGTGCGAAACAGGCCCCCGCGCAGCATTTTAACGTGAAAGCCGGTGATGCCGCCAGAGGCAAAGCTGCCGGTGATACCGCGCCGCGTCATTTCTGCGCCGACCTGCGCGGCAGCAGCGAGCGAGATGCCCCCGGCCCCGGTCTGGAACGAAAACCCATTGCGCAGCAGGCCGCTGGCGGTAATCGCCGCAGCGGCGCTTTGTCCAATGGCCAGGCGCAGTGGGTCGGTTGCTGGCCGGGTTGTGCCAGATGCGATGCCTGACGGGTCGCCGATTGAGGGAACGACCACCACATGGTCCACCCGCTCCTGGGGGATATCGACAGGGCTTAGCGGAAAGGGAGCCAGCGTATCGGTCACAGCAACAACGTGGGCTGCGTGGGCCACATCGCAAAGCGCATAGCCCATTGCGCCAAAGGCCGCCGCGCCCTGGGTTCCGCAGAGATTGCCAAGCGGATCGGCGGATGGTGCCGCGACAAATGCCGCATCGACCCGCAACGCGCCCGATGCCAGCGCCTGTGCCCGGCCCCCGTGGGTGGTCAGGGTCACGGGACGTGGCAGCAGGCCCGCAGTGATCGCCGCGCCCACAGGGCCCGAGATAAAGCTCGTTGATAGGTCGCTGACCACGCCAGAGCGGATGTGCGCCACCAGCGGCGCATGCACCGGAAAGATCGACGAAGCTGCGACATGCAGGTCGCGCAATCCACGCCGCGCTGCCGCATCCAGCACCATATTCAGGATGGCGTCGCCGTTGCGCAGATGGTGGTGGAACGACAATGTGCTGCCATCTCGCAAGCCGCAGGCATCGAATGCAGCGTCGAGATCGGCCAGCACGCGGGATGCATCCGCGCGGCGTCGGGGTTTGTCGACATATTCGGGACGCGATGGGCGCGCGTGAACGGATTGTCTGGTGTCAGCCATTCCAGCGCACGGTGCCGATGCCTGCGATGTCATAGCCCGCCATTCCCGCCGCGTGGGCCGCAAAGGCCGGGTCGTGCAGGAATGCCAGCAGCTGTTGCATCGGTGGCTCGAACCAGGCCTTGCGGTCGATCAGCAGATCGAACCGTTCCTCGATCAGCGATACAAAGCCCAGACCATAGAGCTGCGCCAAAGCCTGCAACCCAAAGGCGGCGTCGGCGTCCCCGGTCTGCACCGCCATGGCGGCGTCGGCCTCGCTGCGGGCGGGGATGGTGTTGGTGTAGGCATCCTCGGACAGTCCTGCCTGCCCGCTGAGTCCGGCAAAAATGCGATGCGATCCGGACTCGGCCTGGCGCGGCGCAAAACGGCGCCCGGCCAGATCCGCAATGCCGCTAATCGCGGTTTCATCCGGGCGAATGATCAACCCGCGCTGACGTCTGGCAAAGCTGATCAGCACAGCGTTCTGACCGGCAAAGCGATCTGCCACAATGGGGACATTCCAATCGCCCTGACCAGGGATATGCAGACCTGTTGCCATGCCGTCACCTGCGGCAAAGCGGTCAAGCCCGTCGAAGCTGCCGTCGAAGTAGGTGGCGATGCCGCAGCGCGACTGGCGCAGCGCCCAGTCCAGCAGCGGATCATGGCTGCCGACAAAGACCGCTGCCCTTGGGCTGGCACGGCCCGGAGTTGCGGAACTGCCCTGCGCGATCCAGGCGCGCACCTCGCGTTCGGGAAACAGCAGTTTGCCGGTGACTTTGGAGCAGGGAACTGCCCCGGTAGAGGCGAGATCGTAAACCTTGCGCTCTTTGATGCGCAACAGATCTGCCAACTCACGCACGGTGAGGAATTCGGGGCTGGTTTGGTCGGATGTCTCTGCCATGGTCACGGCGTTTATGCACAGGCGGGGGCGCGCACGGCAAGTCCCGCGCGCACCCTTCGGCAATCATTTCACGGCGTTGGGGAAAAACAATTGCTGATCGTTCAGTTTGTAACCCGCAATCGCCTGCTGGCCAGCGTCGGCCAACAGCCAGTCGATAAAGGTCTGGCCCGCGTCGACCTTGACGCTCGGACAATGCTCTGGATCGACAAGGATCACACCATATTGGTTGAACAGAGTGTCATCACCTTCGACGGAGATCTCGAAATCCGCCTTGTTTTCATAGCTGATCCAGGTGGCGCGGTCGGTCAGGGCATATGCGTTCATGCCAACGGCAGCGTTCAGTGTGGCGCCCATACCGGACCCGGTTTCACGGTACCAGTCACCTGACGCGGTGGTGGGGTCGATGCCTGCTGCCTGCCACAGCGCGCGCTCTTTCTTGTGGGTGCCACTGTCATCGCCGCGTGACGCAAACAGCGCGCCCGTGTCGGCAATTGCTGTCAGCGCTGCCCCGGCATCCGACGTCCCGGCCACGTCAGCCGGATCGTCCGCCGGTCCGACGATGATAAAGTCGTTGTACATCAGATCCGCGCGCGACACGCCAAAGCCTGCTTTGACAAATGCCTCTTCCGATGCTTTGGCGTGGACCAGCAGCACATCTGCATCGCAATTTTCGGCATTCTTGATCGCCTGCCCAGTGCCGACGGCGACCACGTTGACGGTGATTCCGGTCGCCTCGTTGAACTGTGGCAGCAGGCTGTCATAGAGACCGGAATTGGCGGTCGAAGTGGTCGATTGCACGAGGATCGACTCTTGTGCCGTCGCTGCCGTACTTAGCAGCGCCAAAATCGCCGCTGCGTGTTTCGTTGTTCCAAAGATCATCGTTCACTCCCTTGCCGATGGAAAACTGCTTGAATTGTCAAAGCACCAGCCTGCCGGCCAGGTAGGCCCGCGCCGCCTCTGAGGTGGGTTGGTCGAAAAACTGCCGTGCCGGGGTGTGTTCTGCGGCCTGACCCCGCGCGACAAAGACCACGTCATCGGCCAATCGGCGCGCCTGACCGATGTCATGGGTGATAAACACCAGCTTGGTGCCCTGATCGCGGATGTTGCGGGCAATCTCTTCGATCATTAGCGCCGAGGCCGGGTCAAGGCTGGCGGTCGGCTCATCCAGAAACAGAACTTCAGGCTGGACGGCGAGCGCGCGCGCCAGCGCAAGGCGCTGCTGTTCCCCGCCCGAGAGTAACCGCGCGGGTTGTGCCGCATGATCCGACAGGCCGACCCGCGCCAGCAATGCATCGCGCGCCGCCCGGTCGCGCCGCCCGCGTGCGCGCAGGACAAAATCCACGTTGGCCGCAACCGAGCGGCGCAACAGCACCGGCTTTTGAAACACCATCGCCTGCCGGGCGCGGGTGGCGGAATCAAGCGGCGCGCCATCCCACAGAACGCTACCGGACTGGGGCACGATCAACCCGTGCAGCAGGCGCAGCAGCAGGCTTTTGCCTGCGCCATTCGGCCCCATCACAACAGTGATGCCGCGCGTCGGCAGCGCCAGATCCAGCCCGTCGATCAGCGTTCGGCCGCCCAACGCGAGCGTGAGCCCGCGCGCGGTCAGCCGGGCGGGGGGCAGTACTGCCTGCGCCTGATCGCTGTGGGGCAGGGCCAGCTCACGCATAGGCCTGCCTGAGTGCCGAGACGCGCACCGAATGCACCAGCGCGTTCACCCCAAGCGCAAGGATCATCAAAATCAGCCCCAACGCCAGCGCCAGCGCCAGATCCCCCCGCGACGTTTCCAGCGCAATCGCTGTCGTCATCACTCGGGTCAGATGGTCGATATTGCCGCCGACGATGATCACCGCACCGACTTCGGCCACCGCACGACCAAAACCGGCCAGCCCCACAGTCAGCAGGGCATAGCGTCCATCCCATAGCAGCGCCTGCACGCTCTGCCACCGGCTGAGGCAAAGCGAGCGGAACTGTTCGGCGTACTCGTCATGTAGATCCTCAAGCACCTGTCGCGACAGGGCGGTGACGATCGGTGTGATCAGGATCGTTTGGGCAATGATCATTGCCGCGGGCGTATAGAGTAGACCCAGAAACCCCAGCGGTCCGGCCCGCGACAGATGCAGATAGACGATTAGCCCGACCACCACCGGCGGCAGACCCATCAGCGCATTCACCAGCACCAGCGCCAGATTGCGTCCCCGGAATCTGGCAACGGCCAGCAACGCGCCCAGCGGCAGGCCAACCGCACAGGCCAGCGCGGTCGCTGTCAGGCTGACCCGCAGCGACAGCGCTACAATCTCCCACATATCCGCATCGCCTGACAGGACGAGCGCCAGCGCGAGTGAGACAGCCTCTCCGAAGTCTTGCAAAATTTCCGCCCTTTTGCAGAATTTCCCACTATTGCGCACCATGGTGCACGATGCGCGGCTTTTCAAGCGTGAACTTGGCCGAATGCCGGGTGTTGCCAAGGGGCAAGGTCGGGCGGCTTTCACTGGTAAGGCGGCGCAAATGGTGTACGCTCGGAGTGACGAAAAGAGGGCTGTCATGGCGATCCGTTTCCAAGATATCCGACCCGGAGAGATGGTGTTGGATCACGGTCTGCCACAGGATGCGGGGCTGGTGTTTATTGGCCGTATCCGAACGCCGTTCCTGACCCGCGAGGACTGTCCGCGCCAGGGGCGGTCGGATGGCCCGGAATGCCGCATTGAACTGGATCGCCGCTTTGCCCCGGCGCTGACGGGGATCGAACGCTTTGCGCGGATCGAGGTGCTGTATTGGTTGCACGAATCGCGGCGCGATCTGCTGACGCAGAACCCACGATCTGACGGGCGGATGCATGGCACATTTGCGCTGCGTTCTCCGGTGCGGCCAAACCCGATTGGTACGTCGCTGGTGGATCTGGTGCGGGTAGATGGGGCGGCTCTGGTGGTGCGCGGGCTTGATTGTCTGGACGGTACGCCACTGATCGACATCAAGCCCGACCGCTGTTCGTATTCGCCGCGCGCACCGGAAAAGCAGGCGGATCAATCGTGATTCTATGGCGGCTAAATTTTGAACACATACCTGAAATTACGCCTATAAATGCATCTATGGCATTTGGCGATGGGCGGCTTCCCGGCCCGGTGGTCCGCGTCTGCTTGTCTGTCCCATCAGTCATGAGACAACCCTGTCATCCGAGATCACGGAGGCGGCTATCCCGTATGATGTGCCCATAAAAACGGCCCCAGCTCCGGCGACGCAGGTTCCGGCCCAGCGTGCGCGTGGGTCAACGCTTTTGCGTGCAGGGACGCGCGATGGGCACACAGTGTTAGCGGACCTGCGGCAATCAGGGTCGGCCAAGCTGCTGTTCCCGCGTCCCAGTGGTGCCGCGCTGCCTGTGATCTGGCTCAACACCTCGGGTGGGGTGACAGGGGGCGATATCTTTGATGCGCGGTTCGAGGCAGAGGCGGGCGCGGTGCTTAGCCTCAGTTCGCAAGCCGCCGAGCGGATATACCGTGCCATGCCCGGTGCGCCGGGGCGGATCGACACCACGCTGACGGCAGGGCCGGGGGCGCGAATTGACTGGCTGCCGCAAGAGACGATCCTGTTCGATAGCGCCGCACTTGATCGTCGCCTTCGTATCAATATGGCGGCGGACGCCTCTGTGCTGGCCTGCGAAACGCTGATCTTTGGCCGCGAGGCGATGGGCGAGAATGTGACCGATTTGCGTCTGCGCGACCGGATCGACGTCTACACCGATGGTGCGCTGAGTTTTGCGGATCGGTTGCGTATCGACGGGGACGCTGCGGCGCATTTGACACGTGGTTTTGTGGCCGATGGTGCGCGGGCCTGCGCGTCGGTCGTTTGGGCGGCGCCCGGTGCCGCACGCCAAATCAGCGCGGTTCGTAAACTGCTGCCACCTAACGCCGGAGCCAGCGCGATCACCGACGATCTGTTATTTATGCGCGTCCTGGCCCCCGATTCATATCTGCTGCGCCGCAGCCTTGTTCCCCTTCTGCGTCTGCTCAGCGGCGCGGACCTACCCCGATCCTGGAATCTTTAGACCCATGCAACTGACCCCACGTGAAAAAGACAAGCTGTTGATCGCCATGGCCGCCGAAGTGGCCCGCCGCAGGCTCGCCCGTGGGGTCAAACTGAACTACCCGGAAGCGATTGCGCTGATCACCGACGCCGTGGTCGAGGGGGCGCGCGACGGGCGGTCCGTGTCCGAAATGATGCAGGCCGGTGCGCAGGTCATCACCCGGACCCAATGCATGGAGGGTATCGCCGAGATGATCCCCGAAGTGCAGGTCGAGGCGACCTTTCCCGATGGCACCAAACTGGTGACCGTCCACAATCCGATCCGATGACCCTATGAGCCGCGAGATCCCGAAGCCAACCCAGAAGGACCGAAAAATATGACGCGCATCGCCACCCCCGCCCTGCTGTTCGCCGCAGGCCCCGCCTTTGCCCATTCCGGCCCGCATCTGCATCCGCATGACGGCGCGTCGTGGCTGAGCGTGGTGGCTGCCCTTGGCGTAATCGCAGTCTTTGCCCGCGTTGCATTGGGCCGCGTCCGCGCCAACCGTCGAGCATCAAAATGATCCCCGGAGAGGTTTTTCCTGCCGCAGGCGATCTGACGCTGAATGCGGGCCGAGAGACTATCACACTGATGGTTGCCAATACCGGTGATCGCCCGGTGCAGGTCGGCAGCCACTACCATTTTGGCGAGGCGAACGCGGCGCTCGATTTTGATCGCGCGGCGGCGCGGGGGATGCGGCTCGATATTGCGGCCGGTACGGCGGTTCGGTTCGAACCGGGACAGCGCCGTGACGTGACGCTGGTGGCGATTTCCGGCGCGCGGCGGATCTATGGCTTTAATCAGGATGTGATGGGGGCACTTTGAGATGCGGAGGTCGTTCATCTTGAGCGCGGCGTCGGCGGTTGGCGCGCTTTTTGGCGTGTCCGCGTCGGCGCAGGATGTCAATTGTGCCAGTCCGACGACGCAATACGAGATGACCGCCTGTGCCTCGATCGAATACGAAGCGGCGGATGCGGATCTGAACGCGGCCTATAAACGGGCGATGGCCCATGCCAAGGTGATGGATCAGGGGCTGGCTGCGGATGAAGTGACAGGCGCGGTGATCCTGCGCGACGCGCAGCGTGCCTGGATACCGTTTCGCGACAAGGCCTGTGAGGCCGAGAGCCTCAAGGCGCGCGGCGGCAGCATGCAATCACAGCTTTTCTATTTATGCCTGACCCGGCAGACGCGAAACCGGACTGTCGATCTGCAATATTTTGCCGAAACCTACTGAGTCGATCCCGCCATGAGTCGGTCCAAGGCCCCACAGCACAGTTTTTTCATACGATCCACAAGGAGCACGGAGATGTCATTGACCCTGAAACCCCTTACCCTTGCATCGGATGCGCTGCGCGCTTCGGGTTTTATTTGGACCCAGCAAGTGGCGGTGGCGCAAGTGTTCTGGTCCGCCTCGTTGAAGCAGCCGTTCAGGTTGATGGGATATGGATCGGCGCCGGCTGCCAGCGTCGTAGTGGTTGTCAAAGAATCTGCGGCAGCGGTTCAGCCAAACGCCAAGGTTGAAGTATCTGTCGTCGAACCGGAACCGGTTGCCAAGGTTGATGACAGTCCCGCAGTGGCAAAGGTTGCGGTGCCAACGACCCAGGGCGCGGTCAAGCCTCGCCCCGCGGCCAAGCCCGCAGCGGCCGCGAAACCCCGGACTGTGGCCAAGTCACGCGCAACCACGAAACCTGCGACCACAGCAACAGAGTCTGCGTCGGTCGCGCCCAAGAGCGCAGCCCCGGCGCCCAAGCCACCGGCAAAACCTGCGGCTAAACCCAGTACGCGACCGGCACGTCGGACCACACCGGCCAAGGCGGCTGCGGTCAAGGTCACGCCGTCGGCCACCACACCCGAAAAGCCGCCTGCTGCCTCGACCGACGCGAAGCCGGTCAAGGCGACGCGCGCAGCCGCTGCCAAGCCGCGCCACAAGCGCCCCGCTGCTGTGCCGGTGAACAGACTGGGTGCTGATACCCCTTCGGCTGAGTAAGGGATGATCACGTTCGTGATGCGGAATGATGCAATGCTGGATTCGGGCGCAGACAGGATCCTCGCTGCGATACGGTTGGTTGTCGGTATGGCCAACCAGCCCAAAGATCGTGTCAGTCATGTCGGCGCGCGCCGCCGCCGTGTCGAACTTATTCCTACGGAGACCTGAATATGCCCCGCCCCGCCACACCGATTGACCTGTGGGATGCCTCCTTACAGATGTTTTACCTGACCGTGGAAACCCATGCCGTGGTGAGCATGCGCCTGCTTGGCATGGCCGGTTTGTGGAACGTGACCAAATCGGAAAATAGCCGCATGGTTGACGAAAAATCCGACGCCTTGATGCAATCAGCCGCCAATGCTGTGAACGCAACAATGACGGGCGCCCGGCCAGACCAGGTTCTGGCCTCGGCCATCCGGCCCCTGCGGGCCAAAACCCGCAGCAATTCCAAACGCCTCGCCAAGCGCGGCCCGAAATTCAGCTGAGGACCCAGCCCAATGCCCGCCACCATCACCCGCGCCGATTATGCCGCCATGTTTGGTCCGACCACCGGCGACCGCGTCCGTCTTGCCGATACTGAACTGTTTATCGAAGTTGAACGCGACCTGACCACCTATGGCGAAGAGGTCAAGTTTGGCGGTGGCAAGGTCATTCGCGACGGCATGGGGCAGGCCCAGACCACCCGCGCGGACGGGGCTGTTGATACGGTGATCACGAATGCGCTGATCGTCGATCATTCAGGCATCTACAAGGCGGATGTCGGCCTGCGTGACGGGCGGATTCACAAGATCGGCAAGGCTGGCAATCCCGACACCCAGCCGTGCGTCGATATCATCGTTGGTCCGGGAACCGAGGTAATCGCGGGCGAGGGTAAGATCCTGACCGCGGGTGGCTTTGATTCACACATCCATTTCATCTGCCCGCAACAGATCGAAGACGCACTGCATTCCGGCATGACCACCATGCTGGGCGGCGGCACTGGCCCGGCGCATGGTACCCTGGCCACCACCTGCACGCCGGGGGCGTGGCACATTGGGCGGATGTTGCAGGCTGCGGATGCCTTTCCGATGAACCTGGCCTTTGCAGGCAAGGGGAACGCGTCGCTGCCCGGGGCGCTGATCGAACAGATCCTCGGCGGTGCCTGTTCGCTGAAACTGCACGAGGATTGGGGAACGACCCCCGGTGCCATCGACTGCTGTCTTGGTGTCGCGGATGATTATGACGTGCAGGTGATGATCCATACCGACACGCTGAACGAATCCGGCTTTGTCGAGAACACGGTCAAGGCGATGAAGGGGCGCACCATCCACGCCTTTCACACCGAAGGTGCGGGGGGCGGTCACGCGCCGGATATCATCAAGATCTGCGGTGAGGAATTTGTTCTGCCATCCTCGACCAATCCAACGCGGCCCTACACCGTGAATACACTCGAAGAGCACCTCGACATGCTCATGGTTTGTCACCACCTCGATAAATCCATCCCCGAGGATGTCGCCTTTGCCGAGAGCCGGATTCGCCGCGAGACGATTGCAGCCGAGGATATCCTGCACGACATGGGCGCGTTTTCGATCATCGCGAGCGATTCTCAGGCCATGGGCCGTGTGGGCGAAGTGATCATCCGCACCTGGCAGACCGCCGACAAGATGAAAAAGCAGCGCGGGCGTCTGGCCGAAGAAACCGGCGCAAACGACAACTTTCGCGTCCGCCGCTATATCGCAAAATACACCATCAACCCGGCCATTGCCCACGGTATTGCGCACGAGATTGGCAGTATCGAGCCCGGAAAACGCGCCGATCTGGTGTTGTGGAGCCCGGCGTTCTTTGGCGTGAAACCGGAAATGGTGCTGATGGGTGGCACAATTGTTTGTGCGCAGATGGGCGATCCCAACGCGTCGATTCCGACGCCGCAGCCGGTCTACACACGGCCGATGTGGGGCGCCTACGGCCGTTCGGTCGAACATTCGGCGGTGACTTTTGTCTCGGAGGCGGCTTTGAGCCATGACATTCGGGGCACGCTGGGACTGGCAAAACAGACGATTGCCGTGCGCAACACCCGCGGCATCGGCAAAAAGGATCTGATCCTGAACAATGCCCTGCCGCAGATCGACGTGAATCCTGAAACTTATGAAGTGCGGGCCGATGGTGAGTTGTTGACTTGTGAACCGGCAACCGAACTGCCGATGGCGCAGCGCTACTTCTTGTTCTAGGGCGGACTGATGGCACCCGATCCGATGCGCGATTTGCTTCGGATGTCGCATGGCTGAGATACCAGTAAAAAATCGAAAGTTAGACTGAAAATGACCCGAACTCGTAGCGCCGACGCCGTAGTTTATCAGCGTGTGGACCCGTTCAATTCGTTGCGCTCATATGCGAAAATAGCCATGCGTCGCGCGCATCACGGGGATGCTGTTTCGGGGGTTTTGGCGCGTTCATATTCTGCCTATTTGATGTGCAACGAAACGAACAAACAGTCAAAACGGAATATATATCATGGCACATGCCATCAACTACACCGCCGCCTACGCCAAGACCCCCCTGCTGACCCGCATGGCCGAGGGATTTGCCAACTGGCTGGACGCTTACGCCGAAAACCATCCCCGTATGCGCGGCGTTCGTGCCCTGCAAGCGATGAGCGATTCGGAACTGGCCGCCCGCAACATCAAGCGCGAAGACATCGTGCAGCACGTCTTTCGGTCGCATTTCAGCTGAGGTCCGAAACACCTGATATCGAGAGGGGACGCGGATGAGCGCCCCCTTTCACACAACTCCGGCCGGGCTGATTGCGCGGACCTACCACGACCACACCCATTCCGGACGTGTCATTGGCCGCGCGGTATTGGAGTATGAGGCGCGTTTCCTGCGCCGAAAGGTTGTCACGCTCGAAGACGGGCGCAGCCTGTTGGCGGACCTGCCTCACACCACCTCTTTGAATCACGGCGGTGCCCTGGTGACCGAGACTGGCGATGAGATCGCGATCGTCGCCGCCAAAGAGCCCCTGCTTGAAGTGACTGGTGACGTGCTGCCGCGCATCGCCTGGCATATCGGCAACCGTCATACCCCCTGTCAGATCCTGTCCGACCGTCTGCTGATCCAGCGCGACCACGTGATTCGCGATATGCTGCAACGGATCGGGGCGCATGTCGTGGAGGTGTTTGATACGTTCACACCCGAAGGCGGGGCTTATGGCCACGGGCGCACCCATGGGCACGATCATGGCCACAGTCACGACCACAGTCACGGGCCAGACGATGATCATACGCACGACCACACTCATGACTCAAACTGACCCTATCCTGACGCTGCACCAACTGTTTTCACCCGCGTTTCCCGTCGGCGCCTTTGCGTATTCTCATGGGCTGGAAACCGAGGTGCAGGCCGGGCGCGTTGCCACGGCGGCGCAGGCGCAGGACTGGATTCATACGGTGCTGACGCAGGGTGCGGGCTGGTCGGATGCAGTCCTGTTTGTCCATGCCGCGGTGGGCCCTGACAGCCAAAAACTGGCGGATCTGGCTTGCGCACTTGCCCCGTCTGCCGAGCGGCGGCAAGAGACCGTGTTGCAAGGGGCCGCCTTTGCGCAAACGGTGTCGCAAGTATGGGGCATTGATCTGCCTGAATACGCCTACCCGGTGGCGGTGGGGTGCGCTGTGTCGTTGCTGTCGCTGCCTGCCGAAGACGCCCTGACACTATATCTTCAGGCGATGGTGTCGAACCTCACCGGCGCTGCTGTGCGGTTGGTGCCGCTTGGCCAGACCGACGGCCAACGCATCGTCAAGGCCCTGTCGCCCTGTTGCACAGAGCTGGCCGAGCGCGCATGGGAGGCCGATCTGGACGATATCGGTGGGTTCGCGCCGCTGATCGACATCGCCTCTCAACGGCACGAATCGCTATATTCCCGGATATTTCGGTCGTGACGGGCGCACAGAAGCACGTGATCCAAATAAATTGCCAGATGGAGGGCACAGAATGACTTCGCCAAACGGACCTTTGCGGCTGGGCCTTGGGGGGCCGGTGGGGGCGGGTAAGACGACGCTGACAGCGGCCCTGTGTCTGGCACTGCGCGACCATCTGTCGATGGCTGTGGTGACAAACGATATCTATACGCAGGAGGATGCCGAGGCGCTGATGCGGCTACAGGTGCTGCCGCTTGAGCGCATTCGCGGCGTCGAAACCGGCGGTTGCCCGCACACCGCAATTCGCGAGGACGCGTCGATCAATCTGGCTGCCATCGCTGATCTGAACCGCGATTTCCCGGACCTTGATCTGGTGCTGATCGAATCGGGCGGCGACAATTTGTCAGCGACATTCAGCCCGGAACTGGCAGATGTAACGATCTATGTGATCGACGTCGCAGCAGGCGAAGAAATCCCGCGCAAGGGCGGTCCGGCGATCACCCGCTCGGACATCCTTGTGATCAACAAGACCGACCTTGCGCCGTATGTCGGCGCGTCGCTTGAGGTGATGAACCGGGATGCCACCAGAATGCGGGCGGGGCGTCCCTTTGTCTTTGCGTCGCTCCGCCACGGCGAGGGGGTCGGTGAAATTGTCGATCTGATCGCCCACATCGGCGGATTGGATCTGACCCGCAGCGCGGCGGAGTAGCGTTACTGCACCCCTGTGGTTGTCGCGTCGGCATTGCGCGGCTGATTCGCGCCCAGTGTTGAGACCAGCCCGCGACGTGCGCGGGTTTTCAACCCGTCGATGGCGCTGAACAATGACGGCACAAACAGCAGTGACAGCACCGTCGACACCAGCAGCCCGCCGATCACCGCGATTGCCATAGGGGCGCGGAATTCGCCCCCGGTGCCAATGGCCAGCGCCGAGGGCACCATACCGGCAGTCATCGCGACGGTGGTCATCACGATGGGGCGTGCCCGCTTGGCCCCGGCCTCAATCATCGCGGCATTGCGGTCCAATCCGTCCTCGATCCCTTTGATCGCAAATTCCACCAGCATGATCGCGTTTTTGGTCACGATCCCCATCAGCATCAGAAAACCGATCACCACCGACAATCCGATGGCATAATTGCCCAGAAACAATGCAAAGACCGCGCCACCGATGGCCAGCGGCAGCGAAAGCAGGATGGTGACGGGCGTAATAAAGCTGGAAAACAGCAGCACCAGAACAAGGTAGACCAGCAGAATTCCCGCGCCCATGGCCAGTCCGAACTGGGTAAAGATTTCGCCCATGACCTCGGCATCACCGGATGCCTGAATCTGAGTGCCTTGTGGCATGTCCAGCGCAATCGGCAGCAGGTCAATTGCCGCGATGGCGGGGCCCAGGGGGGTGCCAGGTTCCAGATCCGCCTCGACCAGAGTGCGGTATTTGCGATCATACCGGGAGATCACTGACGGGCCGCTCGACAGAGTGACATCCGCGACGGCCAGCAGCGGCACAGGCGCGCCACGGGTCGAGGGGATGCGTTGTCCCTGCATCAGCAACAGATCACTGCGCGACGCCTCGTTGAGGCGCACGACAATCGGGATCTGCGTCTCTCCGTCCGAGAATTTTGCCACATTGGACCCGCTGTCGCCGATGGTGGCAATGCGCACGGTCGTGGCGAGGGACGAGGCCGTGACCCCAAGGTCCGCCGCCAGTTCCGGGCGTGGTGTGATCCTGATTTCGGGGCGCACCAAGGCCGCGGCAGTGTCAGCGGCGGCAATGCCGGGCACGGTTTCAATCTGCCGGGCAAGGTCCTGCGCCGCCTCGGCGGCCGCGCGTTCACCGTCACCCAAAACGCTGATCGACACATCGCGCTGTCCCTGCGCCGATACGTGCAGGCGAACATCCGGCACACCGCTCAGGCGGGCGCGGATATCCTGCTCGATCTCAGCGAAACCGCGGGTGCGGTCGGTGCGCTGACCAAAGTTCACCACGATGGTTGCTTCGGTATCTGTGCCGGTGGTGTAGACAAAGGTATTTTTGACCTCGGGAATTTCGGCGACAATCGCGCTGATGTCGCGGCCAACTTCGCGGGTATCGGCCAGCTTTGACCCCGGCGGCAGTTCGACCGACACCATCGTACGCCCGGTATCCGCTGCAGGTACAAATTCGGTCGGCAGCAACGTCGCGGAAAAGATCGACCCGGCAAAGAGGGCAAGCCCCAGAATCAGCGTCACTGCCCGGTTGTTCAGGGTCCAGCGCAGGACCCGCAAATAGCTGCGCAGGATCAGGCCTTCACGCTCGTCCTCGGGATTTGCTGCGCCGTCGCGCAGGAAATAGGCCGCCATCATCGGCGTGATGAGCCGCGCAACCAGCAGGGAAAACAGCACCGCAACAGCGACGGTAAGGCCGAATTGCTTGAAATACTGCCCCGCAATGCCGGACATAAAGCTGACAGGCGTAAAAACCGCCACGATGGTAAAGCTGATCGCGATGACCGTCAGTCCGATTTCCGAGGCCGCCTCTTCGGACGCCTCATAGGCGGGGCGGCCCATTTGGATATGGCGCACGATATTTTCGATCTCGACAATCGCGTCATCAACGAGGATGCCAGTGACCAGCGTGATGCCCAGCAACGACACGGTGTTGAGCGAAAATCCGAGATATTGCATCACGATAAAGGTCGGGATGATCGACAGCGGCAATGCCACCGCCGTGATGATGGTGGCGCGCCAGTTCTTGAGAAACAGAAATACCACGATAATCGCCAGAGCCGCCCCTTCGTAAAGGGTATCCATGGCCGAATGGTAATTGCCCTCGGTATAGATCGTGGCGTCGTCGATCATTGTGAAAGTGGCGTTTGGATACGCCTTGGTCAGTTCGGCGATCTTGTCCTTGGCGCGGTCGCCGGCTGTCAGGTCGCTGGCGCCGGTGGAACGGTAAATCCCGATGGCCACCACTGGCTGACCGTCGAGCAGGGCAAAGGTGGCGATTTCCTCGGTGCCATCACGGATGGTGCCAATCTGGTCCAGGCGCACAGTTGCACCGCCCGGTGTGATGATGGGCGTTGCCGCCAGATCCGCCAGAGTGGCGGCGGACCCAAGTGCGCGGATGGCATATTCCTGGCCACCCAACGTGCCGCTGCCGCCGCCTAGATCAATGTTGACTGACCGGATCTGCGTATTGACATCGGAGGCCGTCAAGCCAAGCGACAGCAGGCGGTCGGGGTCCAATTCAACCTCAATCGCCCGGTCTGCGCCGCCGATGCGGTCAACCTTGCCGACACCGCTGGCCGACGTGATTTCGCGGATCACCACATCGTCGACAAAGGCTGACAGCGCCTCGATTGAGACGGTGGGGTCGCTGACGGCATAGGTCAGGATCGCCTGACCCGTGACGTCGAGCCGCCGGACCTGCGGTTCGGTCACGTCATCAGGCAATTCGCTGCGCGCGGCGGTCACCGCATCTTTGATGTCGTTTAGGGCGCGGTCGGTATCGACCTCGAGGTCGAATTCGATGGTGATACTGGCCACCCCTTCGGACGCGGTGGTGCTGACGTGGCTGACGCCGGTCACATCGCTGACGGCGGTTTCGATCGGTTTGGCGACCTGCGTCGCGATTTCGGACGGCGCCGCACCAGCCTGCGTGACCTGGACGGTGATGATCGGAATGTCGATGTTGGGGAATTGTGTGACTGGCAGGCGGAAGAAACTGACCATGCCCACGACGCAGAGCACCAGAAACAGTGCCAGCGCCGGGATCGGCGAACGGATTGCCCAAGTGCTCATATTCATTCTGCTGTCCCCGGCACAGCGATCACCGCATCGCCATCACCAAAGAAGCCAGCCGCCCGCGCCACCACGTCGTCGCCTTCGTCCAGTCCGGTCAGAATTTCGCGACGGTTCTGCCAGATCACACCGGCAATCACCGGCTGGTGCTGCAAATGGCCGTCGCGAACCCGCAGCACATAGCTTTCTGTGCCGGTGTTCTGAACCGCCGATGACAGAACACTGAGCCCCTCGTGGCGGTCAACGATGACCTCTCCGCTGGCAAAAACGCCGGCGCGCAATCCGTCCTGTGCCCCGGTGGTGATACGTATCGTGCCAAGTCGGGTGGCCGGATCAACGGTGGGCGAGATCAGCCGCACTGTGCCCGAAACCTCACCCAATCCGGCGATTCTCAGCGTTACAGGGTCGCCGGTGCTGATCTGGCCCAGAGCGGTTTCGATGACTTCGGCCTCGACCTCGATCACGCCGCCGTCGATCAGGCGGTAGAACGGGTCGCCGGACATGGCGGTGATCGATCCGCTCTGACCATTGCGCGCAGAAATCAGCCCGCCCGTCGGAGCGACGATGGTCGCGTGATCCAGATCGAGCGCCGCAACAGATGCTTGTGCGGCCGCCTGCTGCACAGCGGCCTGCGCCACGGCGAGCCCGTCGCGGGCAGAATCTGCGGCTGCGCGTGCGGTCTGTGCGGCGGCGACCGCATCTTCGAGTCCCGCGCCACTGACCGTGCCGGTGCGATTAAGTTCGCGCGCCCGCGCCAGTGCGGCTTCGGCCTGAACCTGCGATGCCTCGGCTGAGGTGATCTGGCTTTGGGCCTGACGCACACCGGCCTCGGCCCGCGCCTGTTCCGCCTGGGCTTGGGCCAACTGCGCTTGCAAGGTTCGCGCATTGATCCGGGCAAGTACATCCCCCGCCGCCACGATGTCGCCGACATCGGCGAGGATTTCGTCGACGACGAATCCGCTGACCTGCGGGTAAATCAGGATCTCGTTGCGGGGCAACAATGACCCTGACACTGGCACTGTCGTCACGATTTCATCGCGTACTGCACGGGTCACTGTTACGCGGGGGGCATTTGCGGCCCCACTGTCCGAGTCCTGTGCGGCAAGGGGCAGGGGGCCAAACGCCAGTGCCGCTCCGGTGAGCAGTGCGATCAAACTGTCGCGGAACTGTGCGGGGCAGACTGCCCGTATCCGGCGGAAAATAATCGGTGTCATCTGTCCCCTCTCGTATCCGGCGAATCCCAGCCAGAGGGGCACGTCACGCGCCGCCAACCGGCGTACCGCCTGTTTGTTGGACCTTAGCAGGTTCACGCTGCAAGTGTCAGGCAAGGTTTATCAAAACCGCTAGAGTGACGTATCGGAACTAGCTGATTAAACGGGAAAGGAAAGGTGGTGGCGTGGGGGAGACTTGAACTCCCGACCTATCGATTATGAGTCGATCGCTCTAACCAACTGAGCTACCGCGCCGTACCGTGCGGCTGGGTACGAAAGCTGACGGGTGCCGTCAAGCGAAAATTCGAGGTGCAGGGCCACGCACGGGGCGACCCTGCGTCGCAATCATTTTACAATCACTTCGTCGCGCACAAACATATTTGCCCAGGCGCGGTCAACCAGTTCCGGCGTCATCTTGTAGGGGATGCCTTCGAAATCGCAGATCGCGATCATCTGGTCAATCAGGAATACCGGCTGATAGTTTGCATAGACGTTGTCGATGGTGGGGTATTTCGACTTGAGCAGATGCACCAGGCTGGCCTCGTCCAGATGCATTTTTTTCTTGCGCGCCACCATGGCAAAGATCTTGAGGAAATCCTCTTGGCCCGGCCCGTCGATCTTGATCTTGAAAAAGATCCGGCGCAGGGCCGCGTTGTCGAAAATCTCGTTCGGGTGGAAGTTGGTGGAAAAGATCACCAGCGTGTCAAACGGCACCTCGAATTTTTCGCCCGATTGCAGCGACAGGATATCCTTGTTCTCTTCGAGCGGGACAATCCAGCGGTTGACCAGTTTTTGCGGCGGTTCGGCCTGACGCCCAAGGTCATCGACGATAAAGATGCCGCCGGTGGATTTTAGTTGCAGCGGCGCCTGATAGGTCCGCGCGGTGGGGTTGTAGACCAGATCGAGCATCGACAGCGACAATTCGCCCCCGGTGATGACTGTGGGGCGCTGACACATCACATAGCGGCTGTCGAAACGGTTTGTGCGACGCAGTTTGGTAGGGTCCTGTACATCCTGCTCGGCCTTGGAATGCACGATCGGGTCATAGACCGTGATCACCTGGCCGGAATATTCGATGGCCCAAGGGACATATATCTTGTCGCCCATGGCATCGCGGATGCCGTTCGAGATCGAGGATTTACCGTTACCTGGCGGGCCGTACATCAGGATCGACCGACCGGCGCCGACCGCCGGACCCAGATCGGACAACAGCGACGGCGGCAGGATCAGGTGGCCCATGGCATTGGTCAGTTGGTCGCGGGTGATGTGAATGTTCTTGATCGACTGACGTTTGACCTGTTCCGCATAGATGCACAGCCGCACGGGCATGGCGCCGAAATATTCGGATTGCGCCAGCGCGTCGAGCGCCCGGGCCTTGCCCGCGTCGGTCAGCTGATACGACATCTCGCCGCCGCTGTTTGCATTCAGCGTGCCCATCGCCTCGACCAGCAGTTGACTGCGCGCCAGGTCGATCAGCTCTTGCGTGATCGGGATCGGCAGGCGGAGGGCATGTGCCAGTTCCGTCACTACATTGGTGTTTCGGCGAAACAGGGTCTTGAGCATGATGTCCCGCATCATGACCATAGGCAGTTGAAGATCTTCCAGACGCTTGGGCGGCGGCGGAGCCATGACGGCGGTGGGACTCATGTTCATCGGGCAAACCTGTGGTTATTCACGCAGAGAAAACACCAGATTTGTGGCAACACCGGGGCCAGCTCTGGACCCTTGCGGGGCAGGCGGGCATGAGTGATCAGGCGCCGAATGCCAGGCCGAGGCAGAGATAAATCGCCAGCGTCCCCCCAAGCGCCAGTCCCATCGGAAACTTGGCACCAGCGGTCCAGCTTTTCCAATTTGGTGCCAGCCGCCGCAGGGCGGCGGTGCGCCGTGCCAGACGGTGGACAACAAACGCAGCAAGCAGGGTTGCCGCAAACAGCGCCATCATAACCCGCAGATCACCCAACGCTATGAAGGGCGCGGCCGCGGCGGCGAATTTGGAATCGCCAGCCCCCATGATCCCAGCCGCATTGGCGACGATGCCCAGCAACAGGATCACGACAAGATGTGCATAGCGCCACAGATAATCCTGCAAGGGCAAGGCGATCAGGCCAAGCACGGCAAAAATCACGAACAGCGCCAGAACCGCATGGTTGCGGATCTTCATTTCGGCCATGTCCGTGTAACAGACATAGAGACAGACCGGCACCACAAATGGCACAAAGATCATCGCGGCCCAGACGCTAAGTTCCATCGGATAACCTCTTGATCAGATGCTGCTTTCCAGCGCCTGAAGGCTGCGCACTGCAGCCTCGAAATGTTGCGGATGGGTTTCGATGGCGTCGCGGAACAGGCCTTTGCCAATCTCGATATCGCCACGTTTGATCGCGGACAAGCCCAGTGTGTGAAGCAGTTCAGCCCGCTCGATCTGGGTCATCGGGATCACCGGCAGCACATAGTTTCCCTGTGCGCCACGCGCCAGAATCAAGTTGTTCTTGGCGGTGAAGAGGTTGTTGTCCTGTCGGATCGCCTGCACAAACAGGCGCTCGGCCTCAGGATAATCGCCGCGCGTCAGTTTGGAATAGCCCCAGTTGTTGAGTACCGATGCTGGCTGTGTTGTCAGACCAACGGCCGTCTCATAAAAACTGTCGGCCTTTTTCCAATCCTTCTTGGAATCCGCCACCATCGCTTCGAGCCGGTAGCGTTTGAAGGTCTCATGCGTCGGTGGGATCGCGTTCAGTACCGCTTCGGCGCGGGGCCATTCGTTGGACCGGATCAGCGCATCCGCCAACTCCACCCGGTCTGCATCGGTGGCGTCGGCATGCTCGGTCACCTTGGCCCAGGCGAGCGCGCCTTCGGTTGTGCGCTTGGCCCGGATCAACGAGAGGGCGATGCCGCGCTGCAGGTCGATACGGTCTGGATCTTCGGCGTTGGCGCGCTGGAAATAGGTCACTGCTTCGTTCGGGTCAGCAACGGTCAGCATCACGTCGTTGAGGTTGGTTTCATCCACCACATTGACGTTTTTCATTGCTTTCGCGGCTTCGGCACCGCCGGATTTGTCGCAGGCGGACAGCGCGGCAACCCCCGCCACGCAGAGGGAAACAAGGATGGGGTGGCGCATGTTTGCGTCCTTTTACTGCTCGGGCCTCATCACGATGTCGGGCTGATCAGGAAAGTTCCCCTGCCGCGCCGCACCAATTTATATTCTTGTTCTTGGTCAACATCATAAAGTGAATTATCCAATTTTGCGAGAGCCAAGCGCAAATTGTCACGGATTGAGTCACTTTGGCCATCATCCAGCGCGTAAGCCTTGCGGAAAATTTCCGAAGCCTCGGCTGTTTCGCCTTTTTCAATCAGCACCACACCAAGATTGTTCCAGGCCTCGGGCCATTCCGGATCCTCCTTGACCGCGCGGCGCAGCAGCTTTTCCGACTGACCTAGACGACCAAGGGCGAGATTGGCACTGCCCAGTGCGCTCAGCAATTCCGCTGTCAGGCCATGTTCTCCAGCGGCGCGGGTAAACGCGTCAAGCGCAAGCTCGAACTCCCCGGCCTCCATCAATCTGTGGCCAACCACCAGCCCGTCCACGGCCTCTGCCCTCGGATCAATGGCGGGGGCATATGTTGGCGCCTTTGACGCGGAAAAGCCGCCCGAAGAACAGGCGGCCAATCCGATTACAGCGATTACGCTTCCCAACAGGGTCAGGCGCATTTGGTTACTTTCCGATATTGCCCATCTCGGTGATCCCCACCGCTGACGGACCCACGAGGATGATCAGCAGCGGCGGTACCGTCAGCATCATAGTGGTCAAAGTCATCTTTGTCGGCAACTTGTTTGCCTTTTCTTCGGCACGCATGACACGTTTGTCACGCATTTCGTCGGCATAAACCCGAAGCGCGTCGGAAATCGAGGTACCAAAGGTCTGGCTCTGGCTCAGAACGGTCACAAACGATGACACATCCTGCACGCCGCAACGCTCTGACATGTCGCCCAGAACCAGTCCCTTGTCCTTGCCGGCCTTCATCTCGTGGCTGACGATCTGGAATTCATCGGCAAGGCTGGGGTAAGATGCCTTCAGCTCTCCACCGACCCGGACAATCGCCTGGTCCATCGACTGGCCAGCCTCGACGCAGACCAGCATCATGTCCAGCGCGTCAGGAAAACCGGATTCGATCTCTTCTTTGCGGGCCTCGACCCGGCGGGTGATCCAGTATTTCGGGAACATATAGCCCGCAGCGCCCGGCCCGAGGCAGTACATCAGCGTCTGCTGCGTTGTCGCCTGATCCTTGCCGATGAACAGCAGGAAATAGCTGACCCCGGCGACCAGCGCGCCAATCCCCAATGCGAATTGCGCAAAATAGAAAAACCGCACTGCGTCTTTGGTCCGATAGCCGGCCTGAAGCAGCCGCATTTTGACTGCCGAATATTCCTGTTTGTCCTGCGGTTCGAGGAATTGCGCGTATTTGTTCAGTTTTTCGTTGCGTCTGGTGTCACGCAAAACCGCCTTGGTCTCGGCATCCAGGCGTTCGCGGCCGGTGCTCTGCTTGAGCTTGTCCAGCGGATCTGGCTTTTGCGTCATCAAAAGCGGAATCGCACCGAGGATCAGCAACAGCGCGAGCCCGCCGACAACGATCAGGGGGCCAGCCGGGCCGAGCACGTCGATGATGATCGCGTTTATTGTGTTCAAAGTTTCCATGGAGCGACCTTAGACCTTGATGTTGACCAGAACCCGCATCACGAGAAGGTTCGCGACAAGAAAAATACCGACGATAAAGCAGGCGGGGATGAACCAGGGGTGGTCCAGAACGTCGTCATAGTAATGCGGATCGGTGACCTGGATGACGATCAGCGCGCCGACCGGAAAGCCTGACAGGAACTTGCCCGACCATTGCGCTTCGGCGGTGATTGCCTTGACCCGGCGAAACAGACGGAAACGGGCGCGGATCACCTTGGCCAATCCTTCGAGGATCTCGGCCAGGTTACCGCCTGATTGCTGCTGAATCGCCACGGCGACCGCAAGAAAGCGTAGATCCTGCATGTCCAGGCGTTCGGCCATATGTTTCAGCGCTTCGCCGATATCGCGGCCATAGGTGCTTTCGTCCGCGATGACGCCAAATTCGGTTGCCAGCGGATCCTTGAGCTCTTTGGACACGATTGAGATCGCGGATGAGAACGGATGCCCGACGCGCAGGCTGCGCACCATCAATTCCACAGCGTCTGGCAATTGCTCTTCGATCATCGCCAGCCGTTTCTTGGCTTTGCCGTTGACCCACATATAGATGCCGCCCACGCCCATCACGACTGACATCACCGCCCGCACAGGCAGCGTTGCCTCGGTGCCGATGGTCAGGCCCAGAAACGCAAGGACGCCGCCGGCAACCATCATCATGATGAGTTGTTTGGGCGTGAATGCGATCGCCGCCTTTTGCGCCCGGTCCGCCAGCAGTGAATAGAGCGGAATCGACCGCGATTTCATATGCTGGTCCATCTCCTTGCGGAGTGTGGCCAGCACGGCCTCGCGGTGGCTGCCCTTTTCGAGCATCTGAAGACGGCGGTTGACCTTGCTGTTCAGGCTGATCGACTTGCCAAAGACGACCAGATAGATGCCGTTGACCATCCCCAAAACGCCAAGGAAAATAAGCCCGTAGATAATTGGTTCTGCGGTCAACATGGCTGTTATCCCTTGCCCATCGGCTCGTAGATCGAGGCCGGGATGTCATATCCCCACATCTTGAACCGTTCCGAAAAGTGGCTCCTCACGCCGGTGGCGGTGAAATGGCCGATGATCTTGTTCTCGGGCGTCAGCCCGACACGCTGGTAGCGGAAAATCTCTTGCATCGAGATGACGTCGCCCTCCATCCCGGTGATTTCGGTGATCGAGGTCATGCGACGAGAGCCATCCTGAAGGCGGCTGGCCTGCACGATCAGGTTCACAGCCGACGAAATCTGCGAGCGCATCGCCTTGAGCGGCATTTCAATCCCGGCCATAGCGATCATGTTTTCCAGACGCGAAACACCGTCGCGCGCCGAGTTGGCGTGGATTGTGGTCATTGATCCGTCGTGGCCCGTGTTCATCGCTTGAAGCATGTCGATGACTTCCTCACCGCGCGTTTCGCCGACGATGATCCGGTCGGGACGCATCCGCAGGGCGTTTTTGAGACAGTCGCGGGGCGTTACCGCGCCCTTGCCTTCGACGTTCGCGGGGCGGCTTTCCATCCGGCCGACATGGGACTGTTGCAGTTGAAGTTCGGCGGTATCCTCGATCGTCAGAATGCGTTCGCTGTCGTCGATAAACGACGAAAGTGCGTTCAGCGTTGTCGTCTTACCCGAACCCGTACCACCCGAAACGATGATATTCAGACGGCAGGCAACGGCAGCCTGAAGATAGACCGCCATTTCTTCGGTGAAGGCGCCGAATTTGACCAGATCGTCAATGCCGAGCTTGTCTTTCTTGAACTTACGAATCGATACCAGCGACCCATCCACCGCAATCGGCGGTACCATGGCGTTGAAACGCGATCCGTCCTGAAGACGGGCGTCCACATAGGGGTTGCTTTCATCGACGCGGCGACCGACGGCGGACACGATCTTGTCGATGATCCGCATCAGGTGCTTTTCGTCTTTGAATACAACGTCCGATATCGTCAGCTTACCATTGCGTTCGATAAAGATCTGGTGCGGGCCGTTGACCAGAATATCCGATACCGTATCGTCTTGAAGCAGAGTTTCGAGCGGGCCCAAGCCCTTGACCTCGTCATACAGCTCTTGATTCAGGGTTTTGCGTTCATCGCGGTTCAGCACCAGACCTTTTTCCTGAAGGGTCTCGGTGGCGATGGAATTGATTTCGTCGCGCAGATCCTGCTCGGTTGCCTGATCAAGGGCGGCGAGGTTCAGGTTGTCGAGCAACGCGCGGTGCAGTTCCAGCTTGATATCGCCCAGCCGCTCCTTGCGCTTCTTGTCCTTGTCCTGTGCGGGAACTTCGGCCGAGCGTTTGGGCATTGGCTTGCGCATGGAAATGGCGCTGGCCTCGACCGATTCCAGCGTGGTGGTCGGAGCGTGTACTGGGGCCGGGGTCGACTCGGTCTTTTTATAGCGCGAAAACATGGCTCAGCTCCTTCAGGCGGCTTCGACGTCGGACAGGCCGATCTGATGCAGGGATTGCGCCAGTTTGGCGATTTCTTTGCGCAGCGGGTTTTTGGCCGCCTGGCTGGCCAACGGCAGGCCATGATCACAGGCCTGCGTCACGACGCGGCCTCCATCCGGGAATTGCAGATCAATCGATATGCCCAGACTTTCGGCCATACGCTTAACCCGGCTCTTGCCTTGCAGGTCGGTGAACTTGGGCGCGCGATTGAGGATAAATCGCAGCTTTTCGAATGGCAGATCTTCGGATTGCAGCGCCCGTTTAATTCGCACCACGTTCTGCGCCGACCGCATATCAAGCTCGATCATCGCGAAATAGACTTGCGCCAGGTTCAGAACGGTGTCTGACCATTGCACAAAGGATGGCGGCATATCCACGACCACATAATCGAAATGCTCGCGGGCGACGTTGATCAGCTTGCGCACATCATCCGGCCCCAGCATATCGAGCGGCAGCACATCCGCAGGCGAGGTCAATACCTGAAGCTTTTCGTCAAAGGTCACTAGAGCCTGGCCAAAGCTGTCGCCGTCCATCGAGTCGATATCCGACAGCAGTTCGAGCACCGCATCACGGCGTGGGAGGTCCAGATACGTTGAAACCGAACCGAATTGCAGTCCCAGATCCAGCAGGCAGACCCGCGGCGGATTATCCGTTTTGATCGAGGCCAGTTCCCAGGCCATGTTGACGGCCATGGTGGTCGCGCCCGTACCGCCAGCAAGCCCCTGCACAGCGATAAGGACGCCGTCACCACCACCGCGCAGTTTTACGCCGGTGCCAGTACTACGCGTGTTGTCTTCGGGATCGGCTTTGGCCAGCACAAGCGACTGGCTGGGCGGAGGGGTGCGCAACCGGATCACGGCGGCCTGCAATTCACCATCGGGCAGCGGGTAGGGGACAAATTCGTCGGCACCCGAGCGCAGGAGTTGATGTAGCGATGCAGGGGTCACATCCTCGGCGATCAGAATGACCTTTACGCTGCGCGCTTTGGCGGCCTGGATGACTTGGATCAGCTGACTCAGATCGCCTTCGTCCATTTCGTCGATCGCCATGGCAATAAACTCAAGGGTTTGGGCATCATGCTGGCCTAGAAATGCCAATGCTTCGTCAAACCCGAGATCGCCCCAGTTTTCGCCCAGAACGGTTTCCATATCTTCAATCAAAAGGTCGAAATTCTGTACTTCACGACTGACTGTGCATGCCACAATCGTGCCTGCTTCTGCCGCTGTCGATTCTGAACTCGTCATATGCCTCGCGTCCTTTTCATTGGGGCCACGGACAGAAGGAGGTACGAATTCTTGCGACCCCCACCGTCAATGCCCGAAACCGATACGGCGACTCAGATCGCGTACACCGGCTCTTACAAGGGCAATTTGGCGGGAAAAGGAGGCAACATTAGGGCCGAAACATCGTAATTGTACGGTAATTATGGATGATCGCATTCTAGCGATGGTGCCGAATTTGCGGGACCATCTGGTCCCGCAGGATGGCATAGGCCCCGTCAGACGTGGGGGCGATTATTCAGACGCCGCGCCACCGCCCGAGCCATCCACGCCGGTCAGACCCGAGATCGCCTCGGCACTGCGAACATAGTCGCGATAGACGATCTGAGCATATTTTCCGTCCATCACCGAAGGATGGCCAGAGACAAAGCCTGACACTTCGGTCACGGTGCGCCGATTGCGGCGTTCCTGGCCCTGGGTCACGATCAACGGCTGGGTTTCACCATAAGAGACAACCGCCTCGAGTCGTGAGGTGCTGATACCTTGCGTTGAAAGGTATTGGACCACAGCGCGGGCGCGGCGCAGTCCTAGGCTCTTGTTATAGCCGTTTGAACCCACGGCATCAGTGTGACCATAGACCCGGAAACGCACTTCGGGGAATTGCCGGATCCAATGCGCCTGTTCGCGCAGTGTGTCACGGGCCCCGGAATCCAGATCGGCGCTGTTGAAGGCAAAGTTGACCGTCGACAGCACCTCGTTGGCAAAGCGCTGCGACAGGTCGTAGGTATATTGCTTGTCACCCGACATGATCATCGAGTTGTTCATTGTGGCGTTGCCAAAGTTGCCCGTATCGACAAGCGATCCGGCTTCGCTGTAAAAAGCTGTATACACCGGATCGTTCCCGACGCTGGAGCAGCCTGCAAGGGCCGTCATGCATCCCAAAATTACTGCACACCGCATGTCTTTTAGCCCCCGCATCGTCATCAATCCATCACGTAGCCATAGGACCCGTTGAAATCCTGTTTGGCAACCTCTCCCGCGGCACCGCGTGTCGGGCGTGTGTCGTTCGCCACCCGGCCAAACAGAAAGAGATCCTTTTCCGACGGCGGCTTGATCCGGTCTGTCGGAAGGGCCAGTGCCTCGCCACGTGTGGGCGTCACAAGATGCGGCGTGACGATTATGACAAGTTCCGACTGTTCGCGCTGGTAATCTGCACTGCGGAACAGCGCGCCAAGCACAGGGATATCCCCCAGCCACGGCACTTGTCCGTTAAGGTCGGTGAAATCGTCCTGCAACAGCCCGGCCACAGCAAAGCTTTCGCCGTCTCTTAACTCGACTGTCGTCGAAGTTTCGCGCCGTTTGAAGCCGTTGACCCGGAGCGATTCCAGATTGATACCGTTGCTGGCGTCGATTGACGACACCGCAGCGGTCAATTCTAGGTTGATCAGGTCGCCGTCGACAACGCGCGGAATAAAATTCAATTCAACACCGAAAGGTTTGAATTCGATGGTGATTTGCCCACCTTCCTGTGAGACTGGCACAGGATATTCGCCACCGGCCAGGAATTTAGCCTCTTGCCCGGAAAGGGCGGTGAGGTTTGGTTCAGCCAGGGTACGAACCACGCCCTTGGACTCGAGCGCCTCAAGCAGAATGCCAACTTCAAGTCCGCCGGAATTGAACCCAAACAAAACCGCGCCTTCGGTGCCGGCCGTCGTAGCGACTGGACTGCCCAAGCCGTTGTCCCCGTCAAGCCATGTGCCCGTTTCGCTCGCCACGCCCAGATCGCCGCCCAACAGTGAACCACCCAGCGATACGGATGACCGTAGCGCCTTGGAGACCGATCGTTGCATTTCGGCGAACCGAACCTTGAGCATAACCTGCTGCACGCCGCCGACGCTCATCAGGTTGGACACCCGTTCGGGTGCATAGCGTTCGGCCAGATCCAGGGCGCGCTGCAATTTCTGCGCTGAACTGATCGTGCCTGACAGGACAATCCCGTCATTCGCGGTCCGCACCTCGATGCGTTCCTGTGGAAGGATCTGACGTAGGCGCTCTTTGAACTCAGTGACGTCCGGCGCGACCTTGACATCCACATTGGTGATCAGCTGGCCGTTGGCGTCAAGGATCGTCAGCGTCGTTGTGCCGGGCGCTTTGCCCAGAACATAGATCGTGCGATCCGATAGCGAGGAGATGTCCGCAATCGCCGGGTTGGCGATACTGAGTTCTGCAAAGGGCGTTTCGCTTTCCACAACCACAGCGCGGTTCATCGGCACACTTAGCGATGATTCCGTCCCTGATTGCACCACGCGCAATGTCTCTGCCTGTGCCGTGTGCACCGCCGGGGCGACGCTAAGGGTCAGCCCGAGTAGGGCTGCCTTGATAAACGTGTCATATTTCATGTGACCTGCCTTTCCGATCACGCCTCTTTCGCAGATCTTTACGTCTGCATTTCCACGGACTGTGCGGCAGTTTCGGATTTATTGCAAGAATCAATGGGTTCGCTGGCCGCTCTTATGTGGATAAGTGGCAACAGAGTCGTTTTTGCCGACTCATGGCAAGGCGCGCCGAATTGGCACGCCTTAAGGTAACATATTGATAATGAGTTAGTTTGTGCAGGGAATTGGGATTTCGACCATTTCGGCACCGCGGCGTGTGCGGATGGTGCAGACCTCCAATGCTTTGACTTCTGCCTTCTGTTCACGGCGCGTGATGCCCAATAGTGACCGTTGATCGACTTCGGTGGCCTCGGCCACGGTGTCGTCCAGGGCGTTCATCAGAGACAGCGACAGTCGGCCCGAGGATTGTGCCTGTGCCAGTGCGGCGACTTGCTGCGGCTGAGCGGCAACGGTCACAGTTCGGGCGATGGTCGCGTCATTGCCATCCGGGTTCGAGGATTGGTCGATCGCGATCAGTTGCACACCGGTCTGGATCAGCTTTGTCACGTCGCCCTGCGGCAGGTTTGGATCATTGCCGGGAATACGGCCGGTCCAATAGACGTCCACGCGGTCGCCCGGACGCAGAAAGCCGGATACGCCGCTTGCCACGTCTACCTTGATGGTAAAGGCGCGCTGGCCGCGTTCCAACCGCGAGGTCAGACCTGCGTCGCCGCCGGGCTCGCTAACCTTGAGGCCCATGATCGGTTCGTTGGTTTCGATTTGACGGACCGCCACGCGCAGTTGACCGTCAGCATCGGTCAGCGGGTTCGCCTCATCAAAGAAGACTTCCGGCAGCAGCTCTTTGGGGTAGGGGGCTAGTCGCACATCATCTGTCAGGATCTGTTCGCCATATGCGATCATTCGCGTCGCCACGTAAATCGACTGCGTCGGTACGACTTCGACCGCTCGGGCGCGCTCTTGTTCCAGGGCGTTCTGATATTTCCCGATATAGTCTTTGGCCATGAAGACCGCGAAGCCGGCCAACGCCATGCCGGCAAGCAACACCAGTCCAAATACCAATCGCATTGTCTCTCCTTTACGCGCTTATCGCGTTTTGTCTTAGTTCCCGCAGGTTCCAGTGATGGAAACCCGACGCTATTCTCTCTTGATGCCCGGTGATTGTGTCCAAATCTGGTCCAATCCTTGGTTGTTGTTGGACTCTATGGGCTATTACGTAACGTCAGTTTGTGAGGGAGGCGGGCCAAGGGAATGTGGCCGGAGAAACAGGGGCCCAAAACGAACCAAAGGCCGGGCCCGTTCTGGGCTCAGCCTTTGACCATAGCGAATGTGATCCGGTGACTAAAAGTCGTCCTGGGCAAGCACCGCGCCGCCGGCCGAATCCATTAGTGCAAATGACGCGTCTTCGACCGTGAAAAACGCGACGGCTGACATGCCGACCACAGCCGCCGTGATGACGATCCAGTCGACGCTGACAGCGCCATCTTCGCTTTGGCCAAACCTGCTCAGAAATTCTAGCATCCTCAAACCCTCCTGATTGTATGTTCTGGGCCTTCCAGAGTCGGGCGCCATTGGGATCGGCGCCCGACTGAAGAGAAATGCTCAGACGAGCGTCTTCTTAGAAGTCATCCTGGGCAAGAACGGCACCGCCGGCGGAGGTGATCAGGATGGTCGCGTTGTCTTCGATCACAGTGTAGGCGGCAATGGCAAGGCCGACGACAGCTGCGGTCAGAACGACCCAGTCAACTGTTACGGCGCCGTCTTCGTCGTTGCGGAAGTTTTTGATGAAGTTGATCATGGTAGTCTCCAAATATGCCCAAAACGGGCGAGGGGTGTTGTGGAATTTAGACCGTGGCCGGGCTACTTATTGAACTATGCCCGGGTCGCCAAATCACTGCGGTTGCCCGCAGCGTGATTTAGAAATCGTCTTGTGCAAGCACGGCGCCGCCGGCCGAGGTGATCAGGATGGTCGCGTTGTCTTCGATGGTCGTATAGGCGGCAATGGCAAGGCCGACGACAGCTGCGGTCAGGACGACCCAGTCAACTGTTACGGCGCCGTCTTCGTCGTTGCGGAAGTTTTTGATGAAGTTGATCATGGTGTTTCTCCGGGTAAGTAGTTTTGTTTGCTCTTTGCTTTCACCGCTTCGAACATTGTTGGGCGTCTCTCTCACGACCCTGTCCGTTGCGGTATGAGGAGTTTTTGCCTGTGGATTGGGGCAGCAATTTGGCCGGATTCGCACCTTGTTGCGGTGAAACCGAGAATTTGAAATTTATGAGTTAACTTATTGATTTTTATAATAAATAAAGTAATTATCTTTTTATATCTGCGAAATTGCACGAAATAGAATGGGATTTGAGGCACAGTCCAGACACAAATTGGCAACGATCTTGGTGAAAACTGTGAATTGTGTCACACTTCCAGGAAAAGCAGTCGAGGCAGGACAAAGCAGAATGAACATCAACCGCGTTGTTGCGGCCTTTTTGGCTGTATTCTTGGCGATTTCCGGACCTGTGACAGCCGAAGCGCCCGCACCGTTTCCCGAATTTTCTGCCAAACGGGTAAAGGTTCCAAAGCCCGGCACCAAAAAACGGATCACCGTGCAGATCGCGCCACAGCCTGATTTGCCGCGTCCGGCAGCATTGCCCGCAACACCAGCGGCGCCATCATCGGGGCGCGCAGGTGGTCCGGGTCGCTATGGCTGGTTCTGGGATGTGGTCTCGCCCGATCTTGGGGCGACGGGGCCGGGACGGTTGGAACCGGCATTGGTCAAGCTGCGTACGCCGCCAACGGGCAGGGGGGTCGCTGCACCTCGTTTGCAGGCGCTTCAGGATATCGCCGGTCGGCATGGCAAGGACATCCTGACATCCACCATTGGTACGCGCGTGTCGCCTGCGCTGGTGCTGGCGGTGATGTCGGTGGAATCGGGCGGGCGGGCCGATGCGGTCAGCAAGGCGGGCGCGCAGGGATTGATGCAGTTGATGCCAGCCACAGCCGAGCGTTTTGGCGTCAGCAACAGCCTTGATCCGGTGCAGAACATAGGCGGCGGGGTTCGGTTCCTCGATTTTCTGATGCAGAAGTTCGACGGCGATCCAATCCTTGTGTTGGCCGGGTATAACGCGGGTGAAAACTCGATCGGGCAGAACAATGGTGTTCCGCCCTATGCCGAGACCCGTGATTATGTGCCCAAGGTTCTGTCGGCCTTTGATACCGCCAAGGGGCTGTGCCTGACGCAGCCGCAATTGATTTCGGACGGCTGCGTGTTCCGGATTTCGCAGAATTAATCGGGCTTGAGTCTCAGACTGCCGGTAAAACCGCGCCGGGATTCATGATCCCGGCAGGATCTAGCGCTGCCTTGATCGCGCGCATGGCGGTGAGTTTTGCCGGATCGCCGTACCGTTGCAGATCGTCAATCTTGAGTCGCCCGATGCCGTGTTCGGCGCTCACCGACCCGCCCATGTCGTGGACCAGATCATGCAGGGCGTGTTTGACCCCGTCGCGCTGGTCATCGTAGTCGCCTTTGCTGCGCCCGGGGGTCGGGAAAATATTGTAGTGCAGGTTGCCGTCCCCCAGATGTCCAAAACAGTTGATCCTGAAATCACCCAGCGGAGCAATCAATGCCGGCGCGCGAGTGATGAAATCCGCGATAGCCCCTAGCGGAAGCGAGATGTCGTGGCTCGCAATCGCGCCGATGCGGCGGTTGGCCTCGGGGATTTGTTCGCGCACCGCCCAAAAGGCCTGGGCCTGCGTCGTGCTTTGGGCGATCACGCCGTCATTGACCAACCCCTGATCCAGCGCTTCGGCAAACAGCGTCTCTAGCGCCTCGGCCGGGTCGATGGCCTGTGGCAGGCCAACTTCGATCAGGACCATCCATTCGGGCGGGCTGGCAAAGGGTTGGCGAATGTCCGGTAACATCTCAGCCAGAAAGTCGAGACCGGCGCGGTTCATGATCTCAAACGCCGAGAGTGCTTCGCCGATATGCCCCCGAGCGAGCGACAGCAGTTTCAGCGCTGCGGCGGGGCTTTCGACCACCATCACGGCGGTCCCCGTGGCGGCAGGGATCGACGCAAGTTTGAGGCTGGCCGCCGTGATCACCCCCAATGTCCCTTCGGCGCCGATCAGCAGATGCCGCAGGTCGTATCCGGTGTTGTCCTTGCGCAGGCGTTTGAGCCCGTGCCAGATCTGCCCGTCCGGCAGCACGGCTTCGAGTCCCAGAACCAGATCGCGAGCGTTGCCATAGCGCAGCACGTTGACGCCGCCCGCGTTGGTGGACAGCAGACCGCCAATCCGCGCGGACCCTTCCGAGGCGAGCGACAAGGGAAACAGGCGGTCCTGATCCCGTGCCGCTGCCTGTACATCGGCGAGGACGACACCGGCCTCGGCGACCAAGGCATTTTCATCCGGGTGAACCGAACGGATATTGTTCATTTTTTCCAGTGACAGGATCAGCGGTGCCGCCATGCCAGCAGGTGCAATCTGACCGCCGACAAGCCCGGTGCCGCCGCCATATGGCACCACGCCGACCCCCGCCGCTGTGCAGAGCCGCAGAATGGTTGCGACCTCATCGGCGCTGTGTGGCAGGGCGACATGTGTGGCGATGCTCCTCCAGCGGGCGCGTGGTTCTTCGAGATAGCGCGGTTCGGCCCGGCGCAGGCGGCCGTCGGGCAACGCAGCAGTGATTGTGGCGAGGAATGTGTCATCGGCGGGGTTCAGCGGCATCTGGGTCTCCTGCTTTTCCAAGCGCCACTTAGCCCGTTGCGGCGGGGAACCAAAAGCCCCATTTTCCGATGCGGGCGCGCACTATTCGCGATCGCGCAACCATGCGGGGCGCAGCACCACCACAGTGGGTCGTGACGGCAGATCACGCAAAGACACCTCAAGCGAATTGCTGTCGCGTCGATCAATGGCAAAGACGTCGCTGACTCCGGTCAGGAAATAGTCCAATGCGTTGCCCGAAAACCAATGCATCGGGATAACGATGCTGGAGCGCAGACGCTCAATCACCCGGATCATCGCCGCAACATCCATGGTATAGCCGCCATCCACGGGCACCATCACCACATCCAGCCGCCCCAGCGCTGCGTATTGCTGGTCGTTGGGTTCCTGATGCAGATGGCCGAGATGACCGATGCACAGGCCCTCGACCTCGAATACAAAGATCGAATTACCGTTGTCCTCGCGCCCGCCGAATTGAGACCGGATATCGGTTGAGACGTTGCGCACCAGCATTTCACCCAGATCGAGATGATGTTCGATGCCTTCGCCAAATGGACCCCAGCCGGGCAGGGCGTGGGCAATCGCCGGATCGGGATTGGCGGTCCAGTGGGTGTCATGGGCGTGATTCATCGTCACGACATCGGGGATCAGCGTCGCATTGCCGACAAACCCGGTGAAATCCGTAACTGCATTCAATCCGCCGGGCGTCTGGATCAGGAATGACGCATGGGCGATATAGCTGATCCGCACGCTGTAGTCTGGCACGGGCTCCTGCCAGCTTGCCCTGTGCAGATATTCCAGACCCGGCGCCGCGTCGGCAATGGCGATGCAATGGCTGGGGCGGCGCGTCTCTTGTGCGAAGACAGCGGCAGGGTTCAGCAAACTCAGGGTCAGCAGGCAAGCGGCGAATCGGTTCATCAGTGGCACCTCCTGACAAAACTTATCGCAGCCGGTCCTGCCGTCTGGCCACAATCGCGTGGGTCACTATGCAGGCAAAGTTGCAACACCACCGTCTCTGGGGGGATTCGACGTGTACTAAAATGGCCTCGCTTACGCTTAGCCGGCGAGGGTCCGCCCGCGCCGGTCCAGTCGCAGCGCAGCATAGAGCACATGCGTGCGCCAGCGGCCGCTGATTTGCAAATAACTCTGGGCAACGCCTTCGTATTTAAAGCCCGACCGTTCAAGCAACCCGCGTGAGGCGACGTTTTCCGGCAGGCAGGCGGCCTCGATCCGGCTCAGATCCAGCGGGGAAAAGGCGTGGTGGGTGACGGCGGCAATCGCCTCGGCCATATAGCCATGGCGGACAAAGGGCAGCCCGGTCCAATATCCCAGTGTCCCGGCCTGGGCCGGCCCACGGCGGATATTGTCCAGCGTGATCGCCCCCAGCAGCATGTCATCCTCGCGTCGGATCAGGAACAACGGCAGGGCAGTGCCTGCGGCCACCGACCGATTGGCCCAGTAGACGCGGTTGGTAAACGCCTTGCGGCTGAGGTGGTCATCGGCCCAGGTCGGTTCCCACGGCGTCAGGAACGACTCGGAATCCCGGCGCAGCGAGGTCCAGGCGTTGAAATCTGTGTGCTGGGGCGGACGCAGGGTCAGACGATCCGTCTCAATCCTCAACTTGCGCCGCAGTGCAAGCATCAGGCGACCCGACGCGCCTGCAATTCCCCCAGACCCGGCGCACCCGCTACGGGACCATACAGCGCCAACGCCGCCGGTGCCGTGCCTGCCAAATGCTCGGCAAACGCTTTGACATCGCCGGTGGTGACGGAATCGATCCGCGCCACGGTGTCTTCGACTGGTGGCACTGAGCCCCAGATCTGCACCATACGGGCCAGTCGTTCGGCGCGGCTGGACGGGCTTTCCAGCCCCATCAGCAGTCCGGCCTTCATCTGGGCGCGGGCGCGGGCCACTTCTTCGGGCGACATATCTTGCGCGGCGCGTTTCATCTCGTCGATGGTGATATGGGCCAACTCACCCAGCTCTGCACCGCTGGTCCCGGCATAGATCGTGGTCATACCTGTGTCGGCATAGGCCCCGGTTGTGGCGAAAATCGAATAGCACAGCCCGCGCTTTTCACGAACTTCCTGGAACAGGCGGCTCGACATACCGCCACCCAGCGCAATGGAATAGACCTGAGCGGTGTAGAATTGCGGATCGCGGTAGCCCGGGCTTTCAAAGGCAAGGGCAAAGTGCGCCTGCTCCAGCGCCTTTTCGTTGCGGCTTTCGCCTCCGGCAAAGCGGGCATCGTCGGCATTGTCTGCATCGCGCCGCGCCATGTCGCCAAACAGCGCTTCGGCTTGCGCCACCAATGCGTCGTGATCGACCGCGCCGGCCGCCGACAGGATCATCTGGTTGGGGCCGTAGTGCTCTTTGACAAACCGGGCCAGATCGTCGCGGCCAAAGCCGTTCACATTCGACGCTTCACCAAGAATGGTGCGGCCAATTGACTGGTCCGGATACGCCTTTTCCTGCAACCAGTCAAAAATCACGTCGTCGGGGGTGTCCAGCGCTTGGCCGATCTCTTGCAGGATCACGTGGCGTTCGGTTTCGATCTCGCGCGGGTCAAACACCGGATTGCGCAGGATATCGGCGATCACATCAAGGCCGAGGCCCACATCCGCCTCAAGCACGCGGACGTAATAGGCGGTCACCTCGCGGCTGGTATAGGCGTTGATATAGCCGCCCACATCTTCGATTGCTTCGGCGATCTGAAGCGCGGAACGGGTCTTGGTGCCTTTGAACGCCATATGTTCAAGGAAATGCGCAATCCCGTTCTGTTCAACACGCTCGTGCCGTCCGCCAGCCCCGACCCAGATCCCGATAGAGGCCGATTGCAGACCGGGCATGTGTTCGGTCACAATGCGAAAGCCGTTGGATAGTGTCGCCAGTTGTACAGTCACGAGGGGATGCGCTCCTTGATGAGGGTTTCCAGCGCCGTCAGATCGTTGGTGGCGCGGGTCACCCGTTCCGGCCTGTCATAGAGGTCCGCCATGCGTTGGGGAAGGGGGGGCGGATGCCGCTGGCTTTTTCCACGGCATCGGGGAATTTTGCCGGGTGTGCTGTGGCCAGCGTGATCATTGGAACATTCGGATCGCGCTGCAATTGGGCGACACGGACGCCGACCGCTGAATGCGGGCACAGAAGCTCGCCCATACTGGCCTGCGCGTCGTGGATGGTGGCGAGCGTCTCTTCCTCGCTGACACGGCCGCTGTCGAAATGTTCGCGCAAGGTCTGTAAGGCGCCTTGACTGACCTTGAAGCCGCCGGTTTTCAGCTCGTCCATCAACTGGCCCACGGCCCGGCCGTCGCGATTGTAGGCATCGAACAGCGCGCGTTCAAAGTTCGAACTGACCTGAATATCCATCGACGGGCTGATCGACGGCGTGACGCTGTCGGTCTGGTACGCGCCTGAGGTCAGGCACCGGTGCAGGATGTCGTTCTGGTTCGTCGCCACCACCAGCCGGTCGATGGGCAGGCCCATCTTTTTCGCGATGTAGCCGGCAAAGATGTCGCCGAAATTGCCGGTGGGCACGGTAAAGCTGACTTTGCGATCCGGAGCGCCCAGTGAAACAGCGGAGGAGAAGTAATAGACTACCTGCGCCAGTACCCGCGCCCAGTTGATGCTGTTCACACCCGCCAGCCGAACCCCGTCGCGAAAGTCGAAATCGTTGAACATATCCTTGAGCCGGGCCTGACAATCGTCGAAATGCCCGTCCATCGCGATAGCGTGCACGTTGGATTCTACCGGGGTGGTCATCTGGCGACGCTGCACTTCGGACACCCGACCATGCGGGTAAAGGATAAAGACATCAACTGCGTCCAGGCCGCGAAACGCTTCGATCGCCGCCGACCCTGTGTCGCCAGATGTTGCGCCAACGATGGTCACACGCTCGCCGCGCCGCGTCAGCGCCTCTTCGAACAGCTGGCCGATCAACTGCATGGCGAAATCTTTGAACGCCAGCGTCGGGCCGTGGAACAATTCCAGCAAGAAGTGCCCTGGTGCCAGTTGCACCAGTGGCGCGCGCGCGGCGTGACCGAACCCGGCATAGGCCTTGGCAATCAGGTCGGCAAAGACTTCGTCCGTGAAACCGTCGCCGACAAAGGGGCGCATCACCCGAAACGCGACTTCTTCATACGGCAGGCCATGCAGGGCGCGGATATCCCCGGCGGACATCACCGGCACTGATTCCGGGACATACAGGCCGCCGTCGCGCGCCAGTCCGCTCAGCATTGCCTCTTCAAAGGTCAGTTCGGGCGCCTGGCCCCGCGTCGAGATGTATTTCATGTCTCTGAACCTCTTACTCCGGTTTGCGTGCGCGCCGCAAATAGGCGGCGGTCATCACCAGCCACACCAAGGCCAGCGAGAACCATGTGATGGCGTATTGCAAGTGATCGTTGGGAATGCCGACGGTGTCCACCGGCAAGGGCGTCACGCCAAGGTCTGCGGGCGACACCTCGCGCGAGATGATCAGCAGCGGTTCGGCTCCCAGAACTTGTGCCATCTGGTCAATGTCGCGGGCAAACCAAATGTTGCCTGCTACGTCGTTGTCGGGGGTGGATGAGTTGCGATCATCCGGCCAATGCAGATTTCCGCGCACCGTTGCCGGACCGCCGCGCCGTTCAAGGCCCACATCCTCGACCGGGATAAACCCGCGATCCAGCAGGAGCGTCCGGCCTGCGGTTTCGAACGGGGAAATCACCCGGTAGCCGGGACCGATCTGTTTGACGGACACCAGGACGTGGATTTCGCCGGGTAGGATCGTCCCGGTCAGATCGACCGGCTGATAGCGGTCGACCGCAGAATCGGGGCGTGCGGGCAGAGGTGCCGCTGTACCGATGATGCGGCTTTCGATCTGGTTCAGGATGCCTTGCTTCCACTCCAGTCGCTGTAGTTGCCAGACGCCCAGGGCGACGAGAATCGCCGCGCCGATCAGGCCGAACAGCAAGGGTGTTATCATTCGCTTCAACAAGGGGGCCCCATCATGCCAAAGGCGCGCCGGGTATGGCGCGCCTTGCTTTAACGGTTTGCGCTGTTGGGATTCAACCGCGAAACACTGGAGTCAGCCACCCCAGACATAGACGGCTGCGAACAGGAACAGCCAGACGACATCAACAAAGTGCCAGTACCAGGCTGCTGCCTCGAACCCGACATGGGTGGTTTGGGTGAAATGACCTGCCATCAGGCGCATCAGGCAGACAAACAGGAAGATCGTTCCGATCACCACATGCACGCCGTGGAACCCGGTCGCCATGAAGAACGTTGCGCCATAGATGTTACCGGAAAAGCCAAAGGCCGCGTGGCCATATTCGTAGACCTGAAACACAGTGAACAGGATCCCCAGCGCGATCGATAGGATCAAGCCCCATTTCATGTCTTCGCGGTTGTTTTCATGCACCAACGCGTGGTGTGCCCATGTCGCCGCCGCGCCCGAGCACAGCAGGATCAGGGTGTTGATCAGCGGCAGGTGCCACGGGTCGAAGGTTTCGATACCGGCGGGTGGCCAGACGCCATCAATTGCCGGGCTCAGCGGGCCCATCGGGTACATGGCATGTTTGAAGAAGGTCCAGAACCAGGCGAAAAAGAACATCACCTCAGACATGATGAACAGGATAAAGCCATATTTCAGGCCAATCTGCACCACCGGCGTGTGATCTCCGACGTGGCTTTCGGTGACCACTTCTGACCACCAGCCGAACATGACGTATAGAACGGCAACCAGGCCGATCAGAAACATCCATGGGCCATGATCGTGGAACATCAACGTCGCTCCGAAGAGCATGACAAAGCCGCCAACGGCGCCCAGAAGCGGCCAGACCGAGGGACTCAGAATATGGTAGTCGTGATTTTTTGCGTGCGCCATGTAAGGTTCCCTCGTTGGAAGGCGTTTAATTTACGTCTGTCTCGTTGTCCTCGGCCTTGTCCAGAGCGGCCTGCGTCTCTTGGGGCAGATCAATCTGATAAAAGGTGTAGGACAGGGTGATGTGGTTGATATATTTCGCGTCGCGGTCATTGACCATCTCGGGATCGACAAAGAAGTTCACAGGCATCTGCACCCGTTCGCCCGGCATGAGAACCTGCTCGGTAAAGCAAAAGCACTGGATCTTGTTGAAAAACCCGCCGGCCTCGTAGGGGGCGACGTTGTAGGTGGCCTGCCCCGCGATGGGGTGATCAGTGGGGTTGTAAGCCTCGTAAAAGGCCAGCGCATCTTCGCCGATGCGCAGCGTCATCTGGCGTTGCACCGGTTTGAATTCCCACGGCATGGCGCTGTCGGTTGTGGCGTCGAACCGGATGGTTATTTCACGATCGAGGATGGTGTTGCTGGTTCCCTCGGCCACTTGCGTGACACCACCAAAGCCGGTGACCTGGCAGAACCAGCTGTAAAAAGGCACCGAGGCCCAGGCGAGGCCACCCATCAGAAGCACAACACCGGCGGCGGTGGCAGCGGTCTTCTTGTTGGGGTCCATTGCCATCAATTCTGCTCCTGCGCGGCGGGGGCGCGGGTTGGCTCATAATCGCCGCGCGACACTTTGACGATGGTCAGGCCAAAGATCACCAACATGAACGCCCCCAGCGTCAGGCCGACGCCCAGATTGCGGCTAAAGCGGCGGCGGTGAATTTCGTGTTGTTTGCCCAAGCTCATGCGCCGATCCCCACAAGGCCCCAACCGCCCAGACCAAAGCGAGTCAACCCGGCCTCGATCAGGATCGCGCCGAAATGGGCGAAAAGATACAGCAGCGACAGCTTGAAGAACGCCCTTTCAACCTTGAAGTTATCGGCCTCGGATGCGTTTTCGTCCCGGCGCCAGATGTCATAGGCCCCCTTAAGGAACAATGCGTTCAGCACCAGCGCCACGGCCAGATAAACGGGGCCGCCGACGCCGGTAAAGGCGGTCACAATGGTCAACGCAGCCAGCAGGATCGTGTAGACTAGGATATGATTGCGCGTTGACCGGCGGCCATGCGTCACGGTCAGCATCGGCACACCAGCGTGGTCGTAATCCTTGCGCATGAACAGGGCTAGCGCCCAGAAATGCGGTGGAGTCCACATGAAGGTCAGGCAGAACATCAGAATCGATTCTGGCGAAATGCCGCCTGTTGCCGCCGCCCAGCCTATCATCGGAGGAAACGCGCCAGCCGCGCCGCCGATCACGATGTTCTGCGGCGTCCAGCGTTTCAGCCACATGGTGTAGACCACCACGTAAAAGAAGATGGTAAAGGCAAGCAGCCCGGCCGCAACCCAGTTGGTCGCCAGCCCAAGGAACACAACTGCAAATACCGACAGCACCAGCCCGATGGCCAGGGCTTCGTCGCCCGTGACCTTGCCCGATGGGATCGGACGCCGAAGGGTGCGCGTCATCACAGCGTCGATATCCGCGTCCCACCACATGTTCAACGCGCCCGAGGCACCACCACCGACTGCGATGAACAAGATCGCGCAAAAACCGACAAAGGGATGTACCGGCACCGGAGCGGCCAGCAGTCCAACAAGGGCGGTAAAGACCACAAGCGTCATCACCCGCGGCTTGAGCAGGGCAAAGTAATCGCCAAACTGCGCCTCGCCCTCATAGCCTGTTGTCTGGATGCTGGTGTCGCTCATGTCATTTGGTCCGATGTGCTAAGTCCGAAGGTGTGACCCGGACGGGAGGTGGGGTGCGCATATGGCACCCCCGCAGCATTATTTTGACGCTACGTCGTAGCCGAGCGGCGTGCCGGCATATTCCTCGATCGCGTCCTCCAGCCATTGTTGATAGGCCTCTTCGCTGACGACCTTGACGGTAATCGGCATGAAGGCGTGCGACTGGCCGCAAAGTTCCGAACACTGGCCAAAGTAGATACCTTCTTTTTCGGCCTTGAACCACAGTTCGGCCAGACGCCCGGGGACGGCATCCTGTTTGACGCCGAATGCCGGGATGGTCCAGCTGTGGATCACGTCCGCGCCGGTCACCTGCATCACGATGGTCTTATTCACCGGCACCACAACTGCGGTATCTGTTGCCAGCAGCCATTCATCCCTGGAATAGCCAGCCTCGGTCAGCATTTTCTCGACCTCGGGGCTGATGCGGTTTTCACCGCCAGTTGCAGGAGAGCCGATCATGTAGCTGTCAAAGGCAAATTCGTGATCGACATATTCGTAGCCCCAGTACCACTGGTAGCCGGTTGCCTTGATGGTGATGTCGGCGGTCGGGATTTCCTGCTGCTTGAACAGCACCGGCAGAGAGAAGGCGCCGATAAATACCAGAATCACGATGGGCACGATGGTCCAGGCAATCTCGATCGGAGTGTGGTGGGTAAAGGACGCGGGCTTGTCGTTGGATTTTTGATTATAACGCACGATGCAATAGATCATCAGTCCGGTCACAAAAATCACGATCGCAATCATGATCACGTTCACCATGCCGTCGAGCCAGTGAATGTCGCGGGCCAGTTCTGTTGCCGCTGGCTGGAACCCAGTCGCCCCATCCTTGGGATGGCCGATAATCTCAAGCCCGTCCTGAGCGAGAGCCGGTCCGGCGGCGAGGGCGCTCAGAAGGCCCGTCAGCATCGTTTTGAGTTTCATGTTTCACCCTGGTCGGTTGTGGCGTTTGATCTGTTGTGCGTCAGGCAATACCCGATTGGCCAACTGGCCGAAAGGCGTACCCCATTGTGTTGCTGACGCTTAAAACCATATTCTGAGAGACAGATAAAGAAAGTTGCTTGCGGCAAACAGACGCTTGATGCGACTTTTTGCCAAAAAATGTGACACGAGCCCCTCCGGACCCGGCCTTTGGCCCCCGGACGACCAGACAGGACCCCAGATGAGCGATGCCCCCTTCCGCCCCTTTGACACCACGCTGGACCGCGTTCGCGCGCTGTCGCAACTGCAAACTGCGCTTTCCGGTGCCGATGATGGTGAGCTGTTTCTAGAGCGTCGTCGCTCCGAAGTGCTGATGTTCGACGATGGCCGCATCAAAACCGCAAGCTACGATGCCTCAGAGGGATTCGGACTGCGAGCTGTGCGCGGCGAGGTGGCAGGCTATGCGCATTCGACAGAAATCAGCGAATCGTCGCTCAAGCGCGCGTCCGAGACCGCGCGCCTGGCGGTGGGTGAGGGGGGCGGCACATTGGCCGATGCACCCGTGCGCACCAACCGCACGCTTTATACTGATGCTGATCCGATTGCGGGCGCGGCCTTTCCGGTCAAAGTCGAGACGCTGCGCGAGATCGATGCCTTTGCACGCGACCTGGACAGCCGTGTCGTTCAGGTCACAGCCACCATCGCGGCGTCGCTGCAAGAGGTGGCGATTCTGCGCGCCGACGATTCGCTGGTGACGGATGTGCGCCCGATGACACGGGTCAACGTGTCGGTGATTGTCGAAGATCAGGGCCGCCGCGAATCCGGCACCAGCGGCGGTGGCGGTCGGGTGACGCTTGATGGATTGCTGGATCCGCAGGACTGGCAGTCCAAGGCGCGCGAGGCGCTGCGCGTTGCGCTCGTGAATCTGCGGGCCGAACCTGCGCCTGCGGGCGTCATGGACATCGTGCTTGGCCCCGGCTGGCCAGGAATACTGCTGCACGAGGCAGTGGGCCACGGGCTGGAAGGGGATTTCAACCGCAAGGGCAGTTCCGCCTTTGCAGGGCTGATGGGGCAACAAGTCGCCGCGCGGGGTGTGACTGTGCTGGACGATGGCACAATTCCCGACCGACGCGGGTCGATCACGGTCGATGACGAAGGCACGCCTTCGGGTAAGAATGTACTGATCGAGGACGGCATTCTGGTCGGCTTCATGCAGGACCGTCAGAATGCGCGGTTGATGGGTGTGACGCCCACCGGCAACGGACGGCGCGAATCCTATGCCCATACGCCGATGCCCCGGATGACCAACACCTATATGCTGGGCGGCACGTCAGACCCGCAGGACATCGTCGCGGACCTCAAGGACGGGATCTATGCCGTGGGCTTTGGCGGCGGGCAGGTGGATATCACCAATGGGAAATTCGTTTTCTCCTGCACCGAGGCATATCGTGTCCAGAACGGCAAAGTTGGCGCGCCAGTCAAGGGTGCGACCCTGATCGGTGATGGTGCAACGGCGCTCAAACAGATCCGGGCGCTGGGCAACGACATGGCGCTCGATCCCGGGATGGGAAATTGCGGCAAGCAGGGCCAGTGGGTGCCAGTCGGCGTGGGGCAGCCGACCCTGATGATCGGCGGACTGACAGTCGGCGGCGCGCAGGGCTAAGGGCTTTGCCCGCCCCGGCGGTTTTTCCGAACGGGAAGGCGGTTGTCTTCACCATCCATTAACCACCCGTGCGCTAAAGATTCCCCTGCAAGCGACGGAGCCAGGATGACCGAGGATACCCACTCTTCCAATCACCCCCTACTCCCACCCACCTCGGAAGATGAACGGTTTGATTGGCTCCGTCTCTTGCGCTCTCGCCGGGTCGGCGTCAGCACCTTTTACCGCCTGTTGTGTGATCACGGATCGGCGCGGGCGGCGCTGACAGCGCTGCCCCAGGTGGCGGCGGCGGCGGGTGTCACTGACTATGCCATTTGCCCCGAAGGCGTTGTTCGTGGCGAAATGCGCGCGGCACGCAACGCCCGCGCCCGCATGATTTGTCGGGGCGAGCCTGACTACCCTGTTGGTTTGAACGAAATCGCCCAGCCACCGCCAATTCTCTGGGTCATGGGCGATATCGCCTGTTTGACGCGACCGATGGTGGCGCTCGTGGGGGCGCGCAACGCGTCGTCCCTTGGGACCCGGATGGCACGGGCGCTAGCATCTGGACTCGGCGAAGCTGGGATTACAGTGGTCTCGGGCCTTGCGCGCGGGGTCGATACCGCGGCACATGTGGCGACCCTAAGCACCGGAACTGTTGCAGTGATGGGCGGCGGGGTCGATCTGATTTACCCAGCCGAAAATACCAGGCTGGGCGAGGATATCGTTGCCTGTGGCGGTGTGCGTCTGTCAGAACAGCCTGTAGGCTTGCAACCGCAGGCGCGGCATTTTCCCGCGCGCAACCGCATTATCTCGGGTCTCGCGCAGGCGGTGGTGGTGGTCGAGGCGGCCGCCAAATCCGGCTCTCTTATCACTGCGCGCTATGCACTTGACCAGGGTCGCGAGGTGCTGGCCGTGCCGGGCCATCCCTTTGACGCCCGTGCGTCGGGCTGTAACATGTTGATCCGCGACGGGGCGCATCTGGTGCGCGGGGCCGAGGATGTACTGGAATTGCTGAGCTTGCGCGTGGCCGGCCCGGTTCAGCCGCAACTGGCGCTGGGCGATGTGCCGGACAGCCGACCAGAGCGGCGGTTGTTACGCGATACCGCCGCGCTGCACAGTCAGATCCTCGCACGGTTGGGGCCATCGCCTTTGGCCGAGGACCAGCTGATCCGCGATGTGGGAGGTTCGTCGCGCGACGTCTCACCCGTCCTGATTGATCTTGAACTCGAGGGCCGTATCCGGCGTCAGCCAGGTGGTATGATCTCGCTCGCCGGGTGAATTGAGGATGGGCTTGATGAGACAGGGCGTTCCAGTGAGGGTGCCATCATCTTGCAAGTCCGTTGTGCAATCGGCAACAGACGCCCGCTTTTACCGCTTGATGATCTGGCGGATGGCCGTTCGGCTACGCATAAGATTGTTGTATCCATGGCGTTTCCGAATGCTGAGTATAGTGGCCTGCTCTATTCAGGCAGGTGTCAGCGGGGCGTTTCTGATACGCTCAGTCCGAGAGGTGGCAAATTGGCCAAGCGACCCAACAATGCCCGCGCTACGAATGGATGCAAGATACGCGACCTGATCGCTCAGCGGCAGACCTCGGCGATCACCGCGCGCCAGGTGGGGCAAAACGCGGGATCGGACCACCAAACGTCTGTCGCCCCTAATACCCAGTGCTCTGCGACCCAGACCCGGCCCGACCGGCGGTAGAGCACCTGAAATGACGCACCGTCCATATATTCGGGGTCCAGCATCCCGCGCGCATAAGCAGGCGTGCGCCGCAGATCAATCTCGGCTCCGCCGGGACGCACGGCTGACATGCTGGCGAATCCCACGTCACCGTCGACACGCAGATCGTGGACAACAAAGACCAGCGGCGCGCCCAATTGCCATTCCGCATGTGGCCGCAGCGCGTCCATCAAATCTGCGCGCAAGTCAGTGCCGCGCGCCGGTTCAGTCCACGCCAGCGCCGCGACCGGCATCCAAGCGCCTAGAAATATCGCAAGAATTCGCATTTTGCCCCCCATTCCGATCTGCCCGGATTCTAGCCCGACGCAGGGGGCGGCACCAGACGTTCCGGCCTTGTGCATTGACAATTCCCCCTTGCACCCCACATGCCGGAACGCCATACGCGAGCCAGACGAAACCCCGAAAGGTGCTATTTTCATGCCAGTTGTTGTTGTCGAATCCCCGGCCAAAGCCAAGACTATCAACAAGTATCTGGGTTCTGATTACACCGTTCTGGCGTCATACGGGCATGTCCGTGACCTGCCGCCCAAGGACGGATCGGTCGACACCGAAAACGGATTCGAGATGATCTGGGAGATCGGAAACGACTCCAAGAAGCACATGAAAGCGATTGCTGACGCGCTGGCCAAGGACAACGCCCTGATCCTTGCAACTGACCCCGATCGTGAGGGTGAGGCGATCAGTTGGCATCTGCAAGAGGCACTGACAAAGCGCCGCTCGATCAAGAAAGACACCGCCGTCAGCCGCGTTACGTTTAACGCGATCACCAAGGCCGCTGTGACCGAGGCGATGAAAAACCCGCGCGATATCGACGCGCCGCTGGTCGAGGCTTATCTCGCCCGCCGCGCTCTGGATTATCTCGTCGGTTTCAATCTGTCACCGGTGCTGTGGCGCAAGTTGCCCGGCGCGCGTTCTGCAGGGCGGGTGCAGTCCGTCTGTCTGCGTTTGATCGTCGAGCGCGAGATGGAGATTGAAGCGTTCAACAACCGCGAATACTGGTCGGTCAAGGCACTGTTTTCCACGCCGCGCGGTCAGGAATACGAGGCGCGTCTGACGGTGCTCGCGGGTAAAAAGCTGGACCGCTACGATCTGGCGAACCGGACTCAGGCGGAAATTGCTGTGCAGGCCGTCACCTCGCGCGATCTGACCGTCCAGTCGGTCGAGGCGAAACCGGCGTCGCGCAATCCGTCTGCCCCATTTATGACCTCGACCCTCCAGCAAGAGGCGAGCCGCAAGTTCGGTATGGGTGCCAAGATGTGCATGGGCTCTGCGCAGCGGCTCTACGAGGCCGGGCACATCACCTATATGCGGACTGATGGCATCGACATGGCCCCCGAGGCCGTTCAAGAGGCGCGCGGCGCGATCAAGGACCGGTATGGCGCCGAATATGTGCCGCCCAGCCCACGGATCTACAAGAATAAGGCGAAGAACGCGCAGGAAGCGCATGAATGTATCCGCCCGACCGATATGACCAAAGATGCGGCAGCGCTGAAACTGTCGGATGCTGATCAGCGCAAGCTGTATGATCTGATCTGGAAGCGGACCCTTGCCTGTCAGATGGAGAGCGCGCGTCTGGAACGCACCACGGTCGACATTGGATCGCGCGACGGTCAGGTTGAATTGCGCGCCACAGGGCAGGTTGTGCTGTTCGATGGTTTCCTCAAGGTTTATGAGGAAGGGCGCGACGATGTCGGCGATGAGGATGAAAACCGTCTGCCACAGATCAGCCAGGGTGAGCCTGCTGCCTTTGCCAAATCCGGACTGAAAGAACAGTTCGCTAAGGCGACCACCAAGGACGACGATGTGGTCGAGCAAGACAAGAGCCCCTCTGCGGTGCTGTCCACCAACAATGCCGTTCTGGCGCTGCAAAGTTTCACCCAGCCGCCGCCGCGCTATACCGAGGCGACGCTGGTCAAAAAGATGGAAGAGCTGGGCATCGGGCGTCCGTCGACCTATGCCTCAGTGATCACGACGATTCAGGACCGCGAATATGTCCGCAAGGACAAGAACCGTCTATTCCCCGAGGACAAGGGTCGGATCGTCACGATCTTTCTGCTGAACTTCTTCAAGCGCTACATTGAATACGATTTTACCGCTGCACTTGAGGATGATCTGGATCACGTCAGTGCAGGCGAAGCGAATTACAAGGACGTGCTTGCCAATTTCTGGAAGGACTTTTCGGTAGCAATTTCCGAAACTTCCGAATTGCGCATTACCGAAGTGCTGGATGTGCTCGACGCAGCCCTTGCGCCACAGCTGTATCCGCCGCGCGAGGATGGCACTGATCCGCGGGTCTGCCCGAAATGCGGGCTGGGGCAGTTGCACCTCAAAACCTCGCGCTCTGGTGGGTTTGTCGGCTGCGGCAACTACCCGGAATGCACATATACCCGTCCTATCGCGGGTGAGGGGGCAGACGGTGAGGAGAAATTGCTGGGCGAGGATGCCGGAGACGAGATCTGGCTGAAATCGGGGCGTTTCGGCCCCTATGTTCAGCGCGGCGAAGTCACACCGGAGATCAAGAAACCCAAACGGTCGTCGCTGCCGCGCGGTTGGAACAAGGAAGAGATGACGTTGGAAAAGGCGGTGACGCTGTTGTCGCTGCCACGCTCCGTCGGGATGCATCCCGAAGGCGGGGAAATCCGGTCGAACTTTGGCCGGTTCGGCCCGTACCTCCAGCACCAACTGCCTGACGACGCCAAACCGGTTTATGCCAATCTCAAGGATCCGGCGGATGTTTTTGACATCGGCATGAACCGGGCCGTGGAGTTACTGGCCGAAAAGCGGGCCAACCCGGGGCGGCGCGGCACAGCGGCCAAGGCGTTGCGCGAGATGGGCGATCACCCGGACGGTGGCGCGGTCTCGATCATGGAGGGGCGCTATGGGGCCTATGTCAAATGGGAAAAGGTCAATGCGACCCTGCCCAAGGACACCCAACCCGAAGATGTGACAATGGAGGTCGCGGTGGCGTTGATCGCCGAAAAGGCCAGTAAATCTGGCAAGAAGGCCCCGGCCAAAAAAGCACCGGCCAAAAAGGCCGCCGCGAAAAAGCCAGCTGCCAAGAAACCCGCTGCGAAAAAGCCCGCGACCAAAGCTGCGGCGACCAAGGCAGCCGCAACAAAGACGGCGACCAAAAAGCCAGAGGCGCCTAAGGCATCAGACAAGACGCCCAGTGCCGACGACATCGGCTAGGGCGTCAGATATGTGATATTTCTGCCGATCACATTTTGGAAATGGAATGTGATTGGCCTCCCGATCTTGGACGCGCCAGTCTGCGACCTGACAAGTCGAGCAGAAAGGCAGGCATAGAAATGTCCTCAAATATTACCCGTCGCACGCTGGTTACAGGGATTGCGGCATCGCTGATCCCGGCTTGGGCCATGGCAAATTCGGGCGTTGCGCGTCACAATATTTCTAGTTTTGTCAGCCAGGACTGGCGCGATCACTTTGACAGTCTGGGCAAGGGCGCGATTGTTTGCGACACCGCCAGCCGTGCGCTGCACTACTGGAATGCAGATGGCAGCGATTATCGCATCTACCCGACCTCGGTGCCCAAGACCGATGAGTTGACCCGTCGCGGGTATACAAAAATTGTGCGCAAGAAGGTCGGACCGGACTGGACGCCGACGCAGTCACAGCGCGAACGCTTTCCTGATTGGAAATATATGCCGCCGGGGCCGGACAATCCGCTGGGCACTCATGCAATGTATTTGGACTGGCCCGCCTATCTGATCCACGGCACCCATGACACGCGCAAGATTGGCCGACCGTCCTCGGATGGGTGTATCGGGCTTTACAATGCGAAGATCGAGGAGCTGTTCCAGATCACGCCGATCGGAACCCAGGTGCGGATGATCTGACGCTGACCAGTCGAACGAATGGGCTTTCCGCCGGAGCGTCCGGAAATGCTGCTGCGCAGAATTTTCGGGGCTCACGGCGGGAGGTCGCGTTGACTCTTGGCCCGCTGCGCGCCACAAATCGTGCAATCAGGTCAGGAGATTTCCATGAAGAAAGTCTACGGATCGGCGGCAGAGGCCCTGGATGGCCTGCTGTTCGACGGCATGTTCATCGCGGCGGGCGGCTTTGGCCTCAGCGGGATACCGGAATTGCTGTTGCAGGCGATCAAAGAGGCCGGAACCAAGGATTTGACCTTTGCGTCGAACAACGCGGGCGTGGACGATTTTGGCATCGGCATACTGTTGCAGACCAAACAGGTGAAAAAGATGATCTCGTCTTATGTCGGCGAGAACAAGGAATTCATGCGTCAGTATCTGGGGGGCGAACTGGAACTGGAGTTCAATCCGCAGGGCACGCTGGCCGAACGGATGCGTGCGGGCGGCTGTGGCATTCCGGGCTTTTACACCAAGACTGGTGTCGGCACCCAGATCGCCGATGGCAAGGAACACAAGGATTTCAACGGCGAGACGTTCATCATGGAAACCGGCCTTTTTGCCGATGTGTCCATCGTCAAGGCGTGGAAGGCCGACACCACCGGCAACCTGCTGTTCCGCAAGACGGCCCGCAACTTCAACCCGCCTGCCGCTATGTGCGGCAAGGTCTGCGTCGTCGAGGTCGAAGAAATCGTCGAACCCGGACAACTCGACCCTGACAATATTCACCTTCCCGGCGTCTACGTGCATCGCATCATCCAGGGTGATCACGAGAAACGCATCGAACAGCGCACCACGCGCCCGCGCCCCGCGGCATAACGGAGGGCATGAATCATGGCTTGGGACCGCAACCAGATGGCCGCCCGCGCGGCACAGGAACTGCAGGACGGAACGTATGTGAACCTTGGCATCGGCATTCCGACGCTGGTGTCGAACTACATCCCCGAGGGCGTCGAAGTGACGCTGCAATCGGAAAACGGTATGCTCGGCATGGGGCCGTTTCCCTATGAGGGCGACGAGGACCCTGACCTGATCAACGCCGGCAAACAGACCATCACCGAACTGCCGCACACGGCCTATTTCGACTCTGCGACTTCGTTCGGGATGATCCGTGGCGGCAAGATCGCCATGGCGATTCTTGGCGCGATGGAAGTGGCGGAAAACGGCGATCTGGCGAACTGGATGATCCCCGGCAAGCTGGTCAAAGGCATGGGCGGCGCGATGGACCTCGTGGCCGGCGTGCAGCGCGTCGTGGTGGTCATGGACCACGCCAATAAGCACGGTGAATCCAAGGTGCTCAAGGCGTGTACCCTGCCACTGACGGGAACGGGTGTCGTTGACCGGATCATCACCAATATGGGGGTGCTGGACGTGGTCGAAGGCGGGTTGAAAATCGTCGAATGCGCCGACGGTGTGAGCGAAGAGGAATTGCGCGCTGCGACCGAGGCGACAATTGTCTGAGATCACGCGTGAGGTTGATGGAAGTCATGGCCGTTATGTCCTGCGCGAGGGCGGGGCAGAGGCCGAGCTGACCTACTCTATCACCTCGCCCACCTTGGTGATCGCGGATCATACCGGCGTACCCGACGCGATGCGTGGTACCGGGGCCGGGCTGCGGCTGGTCGAAAGGCTGGTCGCGGATGCTCACGCCGAAGGATTTCGGATCGTGCCGCTTTGCCCGTTTGTCAATGCACAGCGCAAACGGCATCCGGATTGGGCGGACGTGTTTCAGGTCTGATCCGGCATTTTGTGCTTGTTTTTCAGGCATTGGCCCCGTCGAACGGGATCGGGCGCGATTGTCTGCGCACAACTATGGCGGGCGCGTTTGACAGGATGCCGCGTCGCAGCGAAACTTCCCAGTATTCAGAACAGGGAGTTTTGCAATGATCACACCATTTGATGTTTGGGCCCCAATGTTTCGCGCGCCATTTTCCGGCGATGTGACACAAGAGATCGTGCCGCGTTTCTTTTCACCGGATATCAAGGGCATTCCGGAAATCGAATTAAAGGTGCAAACCGAGGTTGCAAGCTACGGCAAGCAACTTGGAAAAATCCTTGAGGCGTTGCAGGCGCTGTCTGTCGCCACCAATACGCCGCTGCCAGAGATTGATGAACTGGTCGCCGGGGTCCGCGAGGTCAAAGCCGCCAGTCGCGTCGAGATCCGCGCCGATGCAGAAGCCGCGCTTGAACGGTTGCGCGCCGTGGACGAAGACGGCTGGCGCGATGTAATCCGCGCGCCCTAGCGCTCAGGCAGGCGATGTCGGCATTAGGGTGGCGTTGCGCCAAAGATTGCTGGCCGTCAAAAGCACAAAGCGCATGCACCTCCATTCCCATGTCCTCGAGACGCTTGCGTCCGCCCAGATCGGGCAGGTCGACGATAAAGGCGCAGCCGATAATTACACCGCCCAGCCGTTCGACAAGCTGGATACCTGCCTTAGCCGTGCCGCCGGTGGCAAGCAGATCGTCAACCAACAACACCCTCTCGCCGGGCAGGATCGCGTCATCGTGGATCTCGACCACGGCAGCCCCGTATTCCAAGGTGTATTCCTCTGAAATTACCGCGCCGGGCAGCTTGCCCTTTTTGCGGATCGGGACAAACCCCACGCTGAGCTGATGTGCGACTGCCCCGCCAAGGATAAATCCCCGCGCCTCAAGTCCCACAACCTTGTCGAACCGCAGCCCGGCATAGGGGGTCAGCAACTGGTCAATGGCCATCCTGAACCCGCGCGGATCCGCGAAAAGCGTGGTGACATCGCGAAAGAGAATCCCCTCGTGCGGGAAATCGACAATGGTGCGAATGTAATCCCGTACCTCTTTGCGCGGTGGCTGCATGGTATACTCCCCTGACCCGCCAGTGACGTTAGCGCCTGCTTGGGATGGGTCAAGACTTGAGGCCGACGCGGTCACGTCTCGTGCAGCACCCGACCGGCCACCGCATCAAGCCGCCGCAGCAATGCCATGTCGCGGGCTTCGGGGTGAGTGATAAGCGCGTGGTCCAGGGCCCGGTCGCAGCCTTGTGGGCAGGGTGCGCGATCACCGCCAAGCAAGGCGGGCAGACGCCGCACAAGGTTCCTGGCCTTATCTGCGTTTCCGGTCAGGACCCGGATGATATCAGAGACTTCTACCGCGTCGTGATCCGGGTGCCAGCAATCATAATCGGTGATCATTGCGACGCTGGCGTAACAAAGCTCGGCCTCGCGGGCGAGTTTGGCTTCGGGCATGTTTGTCATGCCGATCACATCGGCGCGCCATTGGTCGCGGTACATGCGCGACTCTGCCAAGGTTGAAAACTGCGGCCCCTCCATCGCCAGATACGTGCCACCATCATGCATCGTGATTCCCACTGCACGCCCGGCATCCCGACAGGCGGCCCCCAGTCGCGGGCAGGTGGGGTGTGCCACCGACACATGCGCCACGCAGCCAGTACCGAAAAAGGATTTATCGCGTGCAAAGGTTCGATCTATGAACTGATCCACCACGACGAAATCGCCCGGCGCCATGTCTTCGCGGAAAGACCCGCATGCAGAAACTGAGATCACGTCCGTCACCCCCAGACGTTTCAGCGCGTCAATATTTGCGCGGTACGGCACGGTGCTGGGGCTGTGTACATGGCCGCGTCCGTGTCGGGGCAGAAACACCATCGCTACGCCGTCCAGCGTCCCGGTAAGAAGCTGATCCGAAGGCGCACCCCAGGGGCTGTCGACGGTGATCCATTCCGCGTCTTTCAGCCCGCCGATCTCGTAGACGCCTGACCCGCCGATCACGCCCAAAATTGTGTCTGCCATCGGGTTCTCCTATGTTGCGTTGCAGCAAATGTGCCCCGCGCGCAGGCATTGCGCAACGCTGGTGCGACCGTGCGCGCAACGGCGACATCGCGCAACGGATAGGCTACACAGGAATCCCGTGCCTTTCGCGCAGAACCTGCTATGAGCGCGGCTCAACCCTACGTCCTTGTCTGCGAGGGTGGCAATTTATGCTGCGCTGCAGTATCAGCGTGCAAACGCCAAAATGCGCAAAAGCCTTAAAAGGATCTTCGATCTTGCCAAAGACCAGCCTGGCGAATTTCGCCAAACGCCTCACATTGCCCGAAATGAACCTGATTCCGACTGAACGGTTGACACCCGCCCGCCTGCGGATCGAACTGCTGTCGGGCTTGACTGTGGCGCTCGCGCTGGTGCCCGAAGCGGTGGCATTTGCCTTTGTCGCGGGGGTGCATCCGCTGGTCGGTCTGTATGCGGCGTTTCTGGTGGGGCTGATCACAGCGCTGATCGGCGGGCGACCGGGGATGATCTCGGGCGCGACGGGGGCACTGGCGGTGGTCATGGTGGCACTCGTGGCGCAGCATGGGGTGGAATACCTGTTTGCGACGGTGGTGCTGATGGGGCTGTTGCAGATCTCGGCAGGGGCGCTGGGCTGGGGTAAATTTATCCGACTGGTGCCGCATCCGGTGATGCTGGGTTTTGTCAACGGACTGGCGATTGTGATTTTTCTGGCGCAGATGTCGCAGTTCAAGGTGCCCGGGACGATGGTCGAGACCGGCCATGGCGTTGGCGGCGGTGAATGGCTGTCCGGGATGCCGCTTGCCCTTATGCTCGGGCTGGTGGCGCTGACCATGGCGATCATCTGGGCGTTGCCGAAATTCACCCGCGTGGTGCCTGCGCCGCTGGCGGGTATCGGGATCGTCGCGGCTATTGTGATCGGCTTTGGCATCGACGTGCCGCGCGTTGGCGATCTTGCTTCGATTCAGGGCGGACTGCCGGCGTTTCACATCCCGACGGTGCCGCTCAATTTTGAGACCTTCCAGATTGTCCTGCCATATGCGGTGATCCTTGCGGCGATCGGACTGATTGAATCGCTGCTGACGCTGAATCTGGTGGGGGAAATGACCGGTACGCGCGGTGGCGCGTCGCAGGAATGTGTGGCGCAGGGCATCGCGAACACCGTCACCGGGTTTTTTGGCGGTATGGGCGGTTGCGCGATGATCGGGCAGTCGATGATCAACGTGAAATCCGGCGGCCGGACGCGGGTGGCTGGCATCGCAGCGGCACTGTTTCTGCTGACCTTTATCTTGTTCGCCTCACCAATGATCGAACTGATCCCGCTGGCCGCATTGGTCGGCGTGATGTTCATGGTGGTGATCGGTACATTCGCGTGGAATTCGCTGACCATTCTGGCGCGGGTGCCCAAAATGGATGCCTTTGTGATCCTTCTGGTCACGGTTGTGACTGTGCTCGAAGACCTGGCCGTTGCCGTGGTTGTCGGCGTCATCGTCTCGGCGCTCGCTTATGCGTGGAACAACGCCCGCCGCATCCACGCCAAAACCTATGCCACGCCTGAAGGGGCCAAGGTTTATCAGATCCAGGGACCGCTGTTCTTTGGCTCGGCCGAAGGTTTTTCGGAACTCTTTAATCCCGAAGAGGATCCGCAGACAGTGATTGTCGACTTTGCCGACAGCCGGGTGGTGGATCAATCTGCACTTCAAGCGATCGAAGCACTGGCAACAAAATACGAGGCGCAGGGCAAACGGGTGCAGTTGCGTCATCTGTCGCGCGATTGCCACCGCCTGTTAAAGAAGGCCGGGCACCTTGTGATCGACAGTGACGATGACCCGGATTACGCACTGGCCGTCAATTATGGCGTGCGTACCGGGATTCTGGGCGGACATTGATTACGCGCGGGCGCCGCCTTTGACAGGTGGCCCCCGTTTCTACGCCGTATGAGGATCGCGTTAGGCCAGGGCCGTCAATGCGTCGATATCATTGCTCTGCAACGCAGCGATGGCGTCGGACAATCTGTGTGCGGGCCAGTTCCACCATGCGATCTGGTTCAGCGTGGCGATTTCCGTGTCGGAAAAGCGCATTCGCACCACGCGGGCGGGATTCCCGGCAACCACTGCATAGTCCGGGATCACGCCGCGCACCACTGAGCCGGCGCCAACTATGACTCCGTTACCGATTCGCGCCCCCGCCATTATCAATGCATTGTATCCCAGCCAGACATCGTTGCCGACGATCGTATCACGGGTGTCGGGCTGGTAGCCAAGCATGGTGGATGGATCAAAAACCGGAAATGGAAAGGTGGTCAGGCTGCGGGTGTCGTGATTGGCCGATGCGCCAACAAAGCGTGCGCCGTGGGCAATCTGGCAGAATGCACCGATTCGCAGGTAATCCTGCGCAAAGTCAAACTGATAGGGTGCCAAACGCGCCGCCCAGCCGTCGGGTGGCGGTGGGTCAAAGTCCGAGGCATAGCTGTAATCCCCTACACTGATCCGGGGGTGATTTATCACATTGTTCAGAAAAACCGTGCCGCGATGGGGTGTCCCGCTGGGCAGGGTGATGGGATGCGCGCGCCGCGCGTCAGGCAGTGACGGATGCATGAATGCCTCCTTGGTCTGTGGATCAAAACAGGTTTTGATTCAGACGAGACCGATCACAACACCCTCCATCATTGGCCGCGATATTGCGGGCCTGCCGATAGTATATCGCACCGAGGCGCCCGTCCAGCCATCTGGCGTCGCGCGATGGCTGGACGGGCGTCCGGCGTTCATTTTTCCCCGGGCCGCGCCAGACTGAACACGTCGGTGATGCGGGCATAATCGCGGTAGCCAAGCCGGGTCAATGGCTGGAAACGCGTCACATCCAGCTGCCCATCGACAAGGCAATCGTCGCGCATATGCACACCCGTCACTTCGCCAAAAACGACGAAGTTAGTTTCCCCGGGCAGTTGCAAGATCTGGGTCAGTTTGCATTCCAGCGCCGCCGGGGTGCCTGCCACGCGGCTGCAAGCGATGGTTTCACAGTCGAGCTTTTCCAGCCCGGCAACGCCGAATTCATCGGTTTCGCGCGGCCACGGTCCCGAGGTTTGGTTCATCGCGTCGCGCATCGCATATTCCACAATGTTGACGCAAAAGACACCGGTTTCGCGAATATTTGCGACGCTGTCCTTGGTCCCGTCGCGATCTGGCTTGGCGCTGGTTGAGGCGAACATGACTTGCGGCGGCACGTAAGCCACTGCGTTGAAAAAGGAATAGGGTGCCAGATTGTCCGACCCATCCCGCCCGCGCGTCGAAATCCAGCCGATAGGGCGGGGTGTTACGATCGCGTTGAACGGGTTGTGGGGCAGGCCATGGCCATCCTCGGGGCGATAGAACATCGGGGAAATTCCTTTGTTTGCGCGTCACTAGTCGCCGTGATAGGCCGGTTTGCACCCGAATGCACGAGGTCAGCCCCTTGTTCACGCTGAAAAAAGAAACTGCCAAGGATTGGTGGGACGTAGAGGCGCTGTATGACCTGTGTTTTGCACCGGGTCGCACGGCGCTGTCGTCCTATCGATTGCGCGATGACGTGCCGCCTGTGCCCGGACTCAGCGTGATTGCGCGCGACGACCAGGGTATCCTTGGCGGTGCGATCCGCTACTGGCCGGTACGGGTCGGCGGCGCACCGGCGCTGCTGCTGGGGCCGGTTGCGGTTCATCCGACGGCGCAGGGCGAAGGGTTAGGGGGGGCGCTGATCCGCGATTCGCTGGCCGATGCGGCGCGGCAGTGGGATCGGGTGCTGCTGGTCGGTGATCTGCCCTACTATCAGCGCTTTGGGTTCAGGTTGTTGTCACAGGTCGAGATGCCATCACCGACCAACCCGGATCGGGTTCTGGGCTATGAGCTGACTCCCGGCGGGTGGGTGGGTGTCACCGGCCCCGTAACCCGCTTTGCTTGATTTCCTGCGGGGGAAACCCATCTAGAAATCAGCATCAGGAGGGGACACATGATCGGCACCGGGCTTGTAGAAATGGATCTGGACCGCGAACTGGACACCCTTGCGCGTCGGCATCGCGCGGCGGGTGGGGTCGGGTTGCAAGTGCTGAATTTTGTTGGCGGGCAAGCCGAGAACTTGTTGGAGCGGTTGCCCGACAAGGTCAAATCCCGGCTCGAAGATGCCACAACCCGCGCGCTAGAGCTGGCGTTGCGCGCGGCTGCGCAGTCGCGTGGAGTGGTTCCGGATCAGAAGGGATGGCTGAACACCTTGCTCGCCACAGCTATGGGGGCCGCAGGCGGTGCGGGAGGTTTGCCTGGTGCGTTGGCCGAACTGCCGGTGACGACAACTGTGCTGTTGCGTGCAATTCAGGGGGTCGCTGCCGAATATGGCTTTGATCCCGATGACAGCGACGTGCAAAAGGAATGTCTGCTGGTCTTTGGATCTGCCGGACCTTTGGCGGGTGACGACGGCGCCGATATGGCATTCCTATCGGCCCGCGTGACCCTGACGGGAACAACCGTGCACGGGCTGATTGCACGGATCGCACCGCGACTGGCAACAGTTATGGGGCAGAAACTCGCCACGCAGACAATTCCGATCATTGGAGCGGCGGCTGGAGCGGCGACAAATTACGCCTACACAAGCTATTATCAGGAAATGGCGCATGTGCATTTTGGTCTGAAACGGCTGTCTGACCGAACCGGTCGCCCGCGCGAGGCACTGGTGGCGGATCTGCGCGGCGCTTTGGCGCGGCTGACCTAGTTTTTTCTGGGGTAGGCGATTTCAGTAACCGAGCATAAAGGTTGTACGCAGTATCTATTCCCTGCGGTTGACACTGGGGACGGCGGCTGCGGATAGGACAGGGTCCGGTATCGCGGGCGCAATTTTGGCGTCAGTGTACGGGGCAAAGTCGAGGGTTCGGCCCGGAATATGGGTTGAATCGGGTCTCCTGCCGCGTAAAATATGCGGTGCAAGGGCGGCAGTGCCAGAAGGGCCTGACCAACGATGACCTAAAGGGATCATGTCCGACCGCGTGAAATATCAGTGCGGTCGGACGTACACATTTGGGGGTGGTAGTGTCCCACCAAAATTATCAAGCGCAGTCGCGTTTGCTGGCCAGAGGCGACTATACTCGGGAATTCGCTCTGAACGGCGTATAAAACCGCGCTCAGAGCCGCCCGCGCAAATGCTCCATCACCGCCGGGCGCACCGTCTGTTCGCCGCGCTCGCGTGCTTCTGAGATCACCTCGTAGACCTCTTCCAGATTGACCCGCATCATCAGGTGCTTCACCGGCCCGATAGAGGCAGGGCGCATCGACAAGTTGCGCAGCCCGATCGCGGCAAGGCAGACGGCCTCAATTGGGCGCCCGGCATCTTCGCCGCAGAACGATAACCGCGTTCCGGTCGCGGCGCAGCGATCCACAATGCCTTCGAGGAAAGTCAGGAAACTCACGTTCAGGGTGTCGTAACGTCGCCGGACCCGCTCGTTTTCGCGATCAGCGGCAAAGAAGAACTGCTTGAGGTCATTGCCGCCGATGGACAGAAATCCGACCTCTTCAAAGAATTTCTGCGGAGCAAAAGCCAGAGACGGCGTTTCGAGCATGGCGCCAACGTCCAGTTGCGATGGGACCGGGTGACCCAAAATACGTTCGCGTTCCAGTGCTTTGTCCATTTCGGCTCGCGCCTGCCGGTATTCTTCGAATTGCGCGACAAACGGGAACATCACCGTCAGCGGCCCGCCTTTGGCCGCGCGTAGCAGCGCCTGCAACTGCATGCGCAGCACACCCGGTTTGTCCAGACCCACCCGGATCGCGCGCCAGCCCAAGGCTGGGTTTGGCTCATCATTGGGCTTCATGTAGGGCAGAACTTTGTCCGAGCCGATATCAAGCGTGCGGAACACCACGCGTTTGTCGCCGGCTGAGGTCATCACCTTTTCATAGAGCGCAGCGAGTTCGGTCCGTCGCGGCATCTGGTTGCGGATCAGGAACTGCAATTCGGTGCGAAACAGACCAACTCCCTCGGCCCCGGACGAGGCGAGGCTGGGCAAGTCCGCCATCAACCCGGCATTCATCAGCATCTGGACCCGGGTGCCGCAGGCTGCCACGCAGGGCACGTCACGGATCGAAGCAAAACGCTCCATCGCTTTGGCCTGCATGGCGATTTTGTCGCGGAACGCGCTGACAACGGTTTCGTCTGGCCGCAGATGCACCACACCCTGATCACCATCCACCATGATCAGATCACCATTCAGCGCCTCGTTTGTCACGCCGGGGGTGTGGATCACCAGCGGGATTGCCAGCGCCCGCGCCACAATCGCCGCATGTGAGCCGACCGATCCCTCTTCGAGAACGATCCCCTTAAGCTTGCGACCATATTCCAGAACTTCGCCGGGACCGATGTTGCGGGCGATCAGAATCGGATCTTCGGGCATGTCGGCACCGGTTTCCTTGCCCTGACCAGTCAGGTTGCGCAGCAGACGGTTGCTGAGATCATCCAGATCCTGAAGCCGTTCGCGCAGGTAGGCGTCCGTGACTTGCCCCAGACGCGCGCGGGCCGAGGATTGCTCTTTTTCCACGGCGGCCTCGGCAGAGAGGCCACGGCCGATATCCTCTTCCATGCGGCGCAGCCAGCCTTTGGAATTGGCGAACATGCGATAGGCCTGAAGCACCTGCACCTGCTCGGCGTTGCCCGAGGCGTCGGCCAAAAGCTCATCGACGCTGATGCGCAAAGATTCGATTGCCGCGTTCAGGCGTTCGCGTTCGCGTACGGGATCGTCGCTGACCAGATTTGTGACCACGACTCGGGGTTCATGCAGCCAGACATGACCCTCGGCTGTGCCCTCCTGACCGCTGGTGCCACGCAGAACCACCGATTGCGTGTGCCGCGCCTTGAGCGCTGCGCCTTCTCCGACAAACGCGCCCAACTCGGCCATCTCGGCCAGCACCATCGCGACCACTTCCAGCGCATAAACCTCGTCCGAGGTGAATTCGCGGGCTTCTTTGGACTGCACCACCAGCACGCCCAGCTTTTCGCCAAGTCGCTGGATCGGCACCCCGAGGAAGCTGGAATAGATCTCTTCGCCGGTTTCGGGCATGTAACGAAAGCCGCGCTCGGACGGGGCATCAGCGGCGTTGATCACCTTGCCGGCTCGGGCAACCCGACCAACAAGGCCTTCGCCCAGCTTCATCCGGGTCTGGTGGACGGATTCGGCTTTCAGTCCTTCGGTGGCGCAAAGTTCCAGCGTTTCGGCATCGCGAAACAGGTAGATCGAACACACTTCGGTGCCCATTGAATCGGCTGTCAGATGTGTGATCTTGTCCAGGCGTGCCTGGCCGGCCGCCTGTTCTGCCATCGTGTCCCGCAGCCGCCCGAGAAGTTTGCGGCTTTCGCTTTCTGCACGTTCCGCCATCATTCCCCTGTTCTGGCCAGAATGACCTTAGCCCGTTTTTTCAAGCTCAAAGGCATCATGCAGGGCCTGCACTGCAAGTTCCATGTATTTCCGGTCGATCAGCACCGAAATCTTGATCTCTGAGGTTGCAATGACCTTAATGTTGATCCCCTCTGACGAGAGAACCTGAAACATCTTGGCCGCGACGCCAGTGTGGCTGCGCATGCCGATCCCCACAACCGAGATTTTGGCGACGGCGGTATCTGCCACCAGTTCGTGGAAGTTGATGCTGCCTTTGGTCTGGGCGTCGTTCAGCGCTTTTTCGGCGCGCTTGACCTGCTCGACCGGGCAGGAAAAGGTCATGTCGGTGCGGCCTTCTTCGGCGATGTTCTGCACGATCATGTCTACGTTCACGCCTGCCTCGCTCAGCGGGACAAAGATCGCGGCGGCGATGCCGGGGCGGTCGGCGACGCTGACCAGCGTCATCTTGGCCTCTTCGCGGGAAAAGGCCACACCGGCCACGACATTGCTTTCCATGATGTCCTCCTCGTCGCAGACGAGCGTGCCCGCATCGTCCGACTGTTCCTCGAAACTCGACAGCACCCGCAGTTTGACCTTGTAGCGCATTGCCAGCTCGACCGAGCGGGTTTGTAGCACCTTGGCCCCCAGGCTGGCCAGTTCCAGCATTTCCTCAAAGGCGATGCGGTCCAGCTTGCGCGCCTTGTCGCAGACGCGCGGGTCGGTGGTATAGACGCCGTCGACATCGGTGTAGATGTCACAGCGTATCGCGTCGAACGCCGCGGCAAAGGCTACGGCTGTGGTATCGCTGCCGCCGCGGCCCAATGTGGTGATGCGACCTTCGGGGCTGATGCCTTGAAAGCCGGCAACCACGGCGACCTGCATGCCTTCACCGAATTTGCGCATGATGTTGTCGCTCGGAATTTCTTCGATCCGGGCGGAACTGTGCGCCGAAGTGGTTTTCACCGGCACTTGCCAGCCTTGCCAACTGCGCGCCGGGATATCCATTTCCTGCAAGGTCAGCGCCATCAGCCCGGCGGTGACGTTTTCACCCGAACTGACCACAGCGTCATATTCGCGGGCGTCGAACATCGGCGATGTTTCGTTGACCCAACCAACAAGTTCATTTGTCTTGCCCGACATGGCGCTGACGATGACGATGACGTCATTGCCCTTGGCGACCTCTACGCCAACGCGTTTCGCCGCCCGCCGAATCCGGTCCAGCGTTGCGACGGAGGTTCCGCCAAATTTCATCACGAGAACGGGCATCAAACTCTCCCGGAGGCCAGAATCAGCGAGGGTTTACGCGGCGTTCCGCAAATTCGCAAGGGCGAGGTCGTGCTTGAGAGGGGATCAGGCATCAGTGCCCGGTGTCCAGAAGCGCTCAGACAAAGTACGGCGCGGCGCGTCAGTACGGGTGCGGACGTCCATCCCAGGTCTCGAATACACCGGTGGTTGCGGGGGTTAGGGCATCGATCCGTTGTATCAGGCCTGTGGCGGCCTCGCCTACCGAAATATCCGCAGATGAGCCGCCCATATCGGTGCGAACCCATCCGGGGTGATAGATCCCTACGGCAATTCCATCCGACGCCAGATCCACCGCGAGGTTCCGACCTAAATTCAGTGCCGCTGCCTTGGAGGCGCGATAGATATAGCTGCCACCCGGTGCCCGTTCGGACGAGGCCATCTGAGAACTGATGATGGCAACACGCGGCGCGTTTGAACGGCGCAGGTTGGGCAGCAGCGCCTGAATACCCAGAAAGACGCCGGTGACATTGACGGCAAAGCTGTGCGCCCACATCTCGGACGGATAACCGCCCTCAATACTCTGACGTTTGTCGTCATAGACACCTGCATTGCAAATCAGCGTGTCGAGCGGCATGTCGCCCAAACGCGCGGCCAGCGCGGCATGTGAGGCGGGATCTGTTACCTCGAGCGGCCATTCACCATCGCGTGTCGTGCCCAGAACGTCATCCCCGCGCGCGGCAAAACCTGCCGCCAGCGCCGCGCCAATGCCGCGTCCGGCCCCTGTGATCAGCACCTGCATGGTGCCTCCTTTCCGTTCAATTGGTTTTTCGTGTCGGGCGAAAGGGCAGCGGTGCGACGGGCACGCCATCTTCGATCAGCTTCTTGGCCTCATCTGCGCGGGCTTCACCCCAGATCGGGCGGTCGGGCGCCGTGCCGTCGTGAATGGCGCGGGCCTCATCAGCGAATGTATCGCCAACATAGTCAGAGGTTTTTTCGACATGCGCCCGAAGGTCTGCCAAAGCCTGTTCGGCCGCACTGCGCGGCGCTGAAAGTGGGCGCGCCTTTGGTGCCTGGGTCGCATGGGATACGCGCGGAGCCATCAACGCCTTACTGACGTCCCCGTCGCCGCAGACGGCACAGGCTAGCATTCCGGTTCGGTGTAGCGTCTCAAAGGCGTCAGCAGACCGGAACCAACTGTCAAATTGGTGGTCCTGAGCACATTTCAAAGTGTATTGGATCATCCCGTCATCCTGTCACATCATCCAGCAAAAGATAGCCCCCGGCGGGTGAGGTTCAAGAATCCTTTGCGATCAGGGGTCTGGGACGTGGCGCGCGGGGCACAAAACAGCGGACATAGTTTGCGTACGCGCGGCGCCCTGTCGAACCATACGAATTTGAGCGGCCCGTCTGGTGTCAAGGAGGGGGTCAGTCGGATCGTCATAGATCGATGCCTAGCCTGCTCTGCACATCGACCATCGCCTATGGTACGTCTGAGGGCGGAGCCACAATCAAGAGCACATCGCGCATCAGCCCGTTCAGATCGGTGTCCTGTTGCAACGCCGTCTGTGCCGCCTGACCGCGAGCAACCTGCGTTTCAACATCTCCTAGCCGTACCAGCGCCTGAGCAAGCGTCGCCGCGTCATGTACCTGTTCCGAGGCTTGCGCTTTGATCAGTTGCGCGAAACTTTTGGCAAAGTTGCGCACGTCGTCGCCGTGGATCAGCGCAGCGCCGAATGTTGCGGGTTCATAGGGCGTGTGCCCCCCCCGGTCCGTCAGCGTGCCGCCGATGAATACGGCTCCGGCCAGCGCATACCACAGCGCCATTTCCCCCATTGTATCGGCAAGCAGGACCTCGGCCTGACCTCCGCCGGTGCGGGTTGCATAGGGTAATCCTGCATGCTGTAGCAACTGCGCGACCTCAGCCGCGCGATCGGGATGGCGCGGGGCAAGGATCAGCCGCAGGCCGGGGCGCGCCTCTCGTGCCAGCAGGTGCGCTGCGATGACGATGGTCTCCTCGCCCGGATGGGTGGATGCGGCAAACCAGGTTAATTCGCGCGGATAGGCGTCGCGAAGTGTGGCATCGGGGCGCTGGTCCGGTGGCGGCGTATAAAGTGCCTTGAGATCCACGGTAGGGCCACATGCAGATTGCGCCAGCCCCAGGGCCAGAAACCGGTCGCGGGACCCGCCGTCCTGCGCCGAAAGATACTTTACCCGCCCCAGCGCGCGTGCGCCCAAGGGGCCGAACCAACCCCATCCGCGTGCCGATCCCCGAGTCATGCGTCCGCCCAGCACCACAACCGGACCCGGGCAGGACAGGATTCGATGCGGCCAGAGGTCGGATTCCATGACGATATGCGACTGTACCTGCCAGCGACGATGCAGTCGTCGGACCAGCCAGCCAAGATCAAACGGCGCCAGGCGGGCATCAAGTCGCGGAATGTTCCAGCTGCGCGCGAGATCCAGGCCGGTGCGCGTGTTGGTTGTCACCAGCAGGCCAAGATAGGGTCGCTGCTGCGACAGTTTGGTGAGGATCGGGCGGGCAGATGCCAGTTCGCCGTTGGAGGCGCCGTGCAGCCAGAGATGGGGGCCAACGACGATGGGGCCTCCTCCGAAACGGGCGATCAGGCTGGTGAAATCCCGCCGCCACAACAGCCGCAGCATCTGCCACAGCACATAAATCGAATTGAGTAGACGATAGAGCAGCACCGCGATCACAGTCTTGAGTCAGAGAGTCAGGTCGCATTAGGGCCGGTTTCGGGGGCAATGCAACCGGCCTTTTGGGTAACGGCATAGGCAACAGGGACTAGATTGCTTTGGTTTGCGTGGCAGATGCTGCACGGGGCGTGTCGGGCGCTCAGGTCGCCGGTCGCTATGCGACGATGGCAATCCAGACCCTCAAATGGTTGAAGGGTCCTGACTTTTGTCCGGTCACAGGTGGAACTGGAGGAGAGCCGCGTCTTCCCTTCAATAGAGATTTCGGCCACAGCATCGACGACACGACCATTTGGCAAGCGGGCGCGCCGCTGCTCTGGGTGGGTGGCGCGTCCGCCACTACGCTGACTGCGTGCGGTTTGATCACTCAGCGGCGGTCATTCGCATGTATCCTGTTGGGGACGCGCCGACATGGCGCGTGAATGCTGTACTGAACGCGCTAACCGAGCCATAGCCGATCTTGTTGGAAACGTCTGCTACACCGTGCTGGCCCGAGCGCAGCATTTTTTTGGCCAACGTCATGCGCCAGGTCAGCAGATAGCTTATCGGCGGTTCCCCGACGACCCGGACAAATCGCGTGAACAGCGCGGATCGTGACAATCCCGCTTCGATCGCAAGCGACGGAACGGTCCAGCCACGGTGGGGCGCGGCGTGCATTGCGCGCAGCACCGGGCCGATTCGTGGATCGGCGAGGCCGCGTAGCAGGCCGGATGCAGCCCCGGACGGTGGGGTGGCGCGAAAAGCCTCGATCAGCAGGACCTGCAATAGATGTTCGACGATAACATCCCGGGCGGGGCGGTTTGCGCGCGCTTCATCGCGCAGCAAGGTGGCCAGTGCCGCCAGTCGGTCGTCGCCGCCCACCACGACCATATCGGGCAAAAGGGATGTCAGAAGCGCGGCATCAGGACTGCCAAAATGGCAATGACCGACAAGCTGCTGCACCTCGGCGGGGCCAGTGTTCGGTCCTAACCGGAAAATGCCATCCTCGCCCGGCACGGGGATGCTGCGCAGGCCCGGCGGCGGGGGCGGGTCGACGCTCTCGATGGTAAAAGCCGAGACATTCGGGATCAGCACGAAATCCCCGGCGTTCAGCATCAGCGGCGGCTTTCCATCCACCTCAAGACAGATCCGCCCGCCCAGCAACAGGCAATAGAACACAGCATCCATATCCTCGCGGCGCACACGAAAGGGGCCAGAGGCTTCGGCTAACTTCGAAAACGGTGCCTGCGGGCGCAGAAGTGAGATCACGTCAGACAGAGGATCGGCCATATCGAGACTTTCGATAAACATAATAGGAGTATAGATTGTAGAAAATCCAGTCAGCCATGTCGACATCTACAGTGCTCAATAACAGGAGATACCGATATGAAGACCGTTTTAATCACTGGATGTTCCTCGGGCTTTGGCCTTGACTCCGCGCGCGATTTTCTGGGCCGGGGGTGGTCCGTCGTGGCGACCATGCGTAGGCCTGACCCGACGCTGTTGCCGGTGTCGGACAGGTTGCGCCTGTTGCCATTGGATGTGACTGCCCCTGACAGCATTGCGGCGGCGGTACAGGTCGCAGGACCGATCGACGTGCTGGTGAACAATGCCGGCGTCGGCTGGCTGTCGGTGTTCGAGGGCACCTCGGACGAGACGATCCGCAGGCTGTTCGAAACCAACACCTTTGGCACATTCGCGATGATCCGCGCCGTCCTTCCACAGATGCGCGACAGGGGTGCGGGTGTCATCGTCAACGTATCGTCCAGCGTGACGATGAAGCCACTGCCGCTGCTGTCGGTCTATACCGCCAGCAAGGCGGCGGTGAACGCCTATACGGAATGTTTGGCGCTGGAATTGGCGCCGCTGGGAATCCGCACGCGGCTTGTCTTGCCCGGGCAGGCACCGGGGACACAGTTTGGCAGTAACGCAAGGGGGTTGATGGCTGATGCACCGGCGGCACCCGAGGCGTATAAACCGTTCGTTGCCGAGGTGATGGGCAATTTCCAGAAGAACGCAGCGCAAGAGCCGACCAGACCGGGCGATGTCGTACAGGCCATTTGGCGCGCTGTGACTGATCCGGATTGCCCCTTGCACCTGCCAGCAGGCAGCGACGCCGAAGCACTGGCCGCCTGATCGTAACCCCGTCAGCGGTAGACGCCGCTGACGGGTCCGCAATCAGCAGCGGGATGTCGACCGGGTCACGCCTTGCGCAGCAGGATCACGTTGTCCTGCAAATCGGCGGACGCGTTATCCGGGCCTTTGCCCGGGCGGGTCACGACTTCGGCCTGCACTTTATGCCACGCGCCATCTTCGGCACCGACATCGGCCAGTTCGCTGGCGACGGTCGGGAAGGGGGCGGCGTTGGCCAGCATTTCCGGCGTGGCCCAGGGCGGCGGTGCGGCGTGAGAGACGACCAGCAGATGACCGTCGGGCGCGACCTGCCCTGCCGCAGCACGCAGAATCGCGGCGCGAGGCAAATCGACATGCGATTGAAAATACAATGCGGTGATCAGATCAAATTCACCATCCGGCAGCCCAAGCCCCAGATCGCGGGACTGAAATCGCGCAAGTTCGCCCAGCCCCAGCGTTTCGGCCCGGGCGCTGGCCCGGTCGCAGGCCACCGGGGAAATATCCAACCCAAGCGCCCGCCAGCCTCGCTGCGCCAGCCAGATCACATCGTCACCATTGGACGATCCCAGATCAAGGGACCGTCCGGGGGTAAGCCCCTCAGCCACGCGCACCAGAACCGCACTTGGAGTGCCAGATGAGGTGGCTCTTTTGGTGCGATAGATCTCGTCCCAGTGCTGTTTGGGGGTTTCTGTTGTCATGGGCCGATCTCCTTGGGTGTGGCTGCGAATTTCAAGTAACATATCAAGTATCTTGATTGTGCGCCGCCGTCAATGTCATGTAACCTCAATAGGTCTCAATGATGGAGGATCGCGTGCGCCAAGACACCCGCCTGTCCCGCCTGCTGCATGTACTGCTGCACATGTCCGAACATGACGGGCCAATGACGTCGCAACAGATCGCCGACATGCTGGCCACGAACCCGGTTGTGGTCCGCCGGATCATGGCCGGCCTGCGCGAGGCGGGCTATGTCGCCGCTGAGCGCGGCCACGGCGGCGGCTGGACACTGACGCGTACACCGTCAGAGATCACGCTGCGCGATGTCTACCAATGCCTTGGATCGCCGGACCTGTTCGCCTTTGGTCTGTCCAATCCCGATCCTCAGTGTCTGGTCGAACGATCGGTCAATGCAACGATTCGCGAAACAGTCGAGAACGCGACCCAAGCTATCCTCGCCCGGTTCGGGGACATCCGCCTTTCAGATATCGAACAGGATTTTCAGATCAGGCGGGAACAGCGCACTGCTCACTCTACAGGTGCGATTCGAGGCAACGATCACGGGAATTGACCAGCGAAATTGCCACGCTGCATTCATCGTCCATAGCGGGTAGGGGGGGGGCTTGTTGGTGTTGAACAGTCAAATTTCGGCTTGGCAGCATTCAATCCAAAGAGCAAAAACAATCAGTGCCTTACTGAAATCTGAGAGAATTTCTCCAATCATCCACCATGGTCGTACAAAGCGGTTTGGTGACGTACAGACTCCAGAAGCGATTGCGCCTCGCTCGACAGGATATCGCTGACGCCCTTTGATATTCGTGGCAGGGTACGGCGGGAATTGATCGCGATGCTGATGCTTTGCGCCGGAATGTTCATGCCGGTCACGGAAATCGCGACCATTCGCCCGTCCAGAAGTTCGGGCGCGGCATCCATTTCCGACGTGAGCGCGACGTGACTGCCTGCGACCACCAGATGTTTCAGCAATTGCAGCGAGTTGGTGACAACCGGCGGTGGGCCGTCTGAAAACATCCAGGAATGGCGCGCCTCAAGGATACGGCGGATCGGCAAGGCCCGGCTTTGCACTACGATTGCATGATCGCGCACATCTTTCAAAGCAACCTCTGCGTTGCGTGCCAAAGGATGATCGGGTCGCACCATGCAATACAGCGGCAGATCCGCCGACCACAGGACATGCACGTCCCGTTGCGGGCGCAGGTTGAAGGCCACGACGATATCGCACTGCCCCTCATCCAAGAGCGCGACAGCCCCATCCGGTGTGGCGACATCGACATCAACGCGCACACGGGGATAGCTTTCGGACATGCGCATCAGAAAGCGGGGCATTAGCCCATTGACGAGGCTGTCCATGGCAACGATGCGAATGTGTCCCATGTCAACGCCTTGCATCTGCTTGACGTCCGACAGGATCTGGTTCTCGTCCGCCTTCCAGCGCCGTGCCAGAACAACAAACATTTCGCCCGCCGGTGACAGGGCCATGCCCGTGGTCATCCGGTCAAACAGCAGCACGCCCAGTCGGTCCTCCAGCAATTTGATCTGGCGGTCTATGGCAGAGGCGGCGATGCCGATGGCGCGCGATGCGGCCTGGATCGAACCATGTTCCGCCACTGCCTCGATATAGTGCAATCCGCGCGGCGTCAGGTGCAGTGCCATGATATATCCATTCTAATATTTAGAATGAATGATTTCCCATAATGTTATGGATTGCAACGGAAGGCTGTAGTTATTCTTGGGGAACGTTCCACTGACCCGAGACCGCAATCCAATGACTCACCCGCTCGATTTCTTGAACAAGGCCCCTCGCGCCGAAGCTGTCGCGATGATCGCACCGCTGGTCGAGCGGTCTGACTGGGTCGGCGAGGCCACCGTCGATGCGCGCCCGTTTGACAGCGACGAAGCCTTGGCCGAGGCGCTGGTCGAAAAGATTTTGGCTGCAGACGCGTCCCAAAGGCTTGAGATGTTCAAGGTGCACCCAGAGCTTGCTGGACGCGAAGCGCTGGAAGGTTCGATGACAGAGGATTCGCAAAGCGAACAGGGCCGTCTGGGCCTTTTGGACGTCGCGCCCGAAGATATGGCTCGGCTCAGACAGCTGAACGCTGATTATCGTGCGCGTTTTGGCCATCCATTCATCATTGCGCTGCACCGGGTGGCTGACCTGCCGTCGCTGTTTGCCACTTTTGACCGCCGTCTTGGTGCCACGCCGATCGAAGAACACACCACCACTCTGGCCGAGATCGCCTCGGTGATCCGCGCCAGAACCGCCCGGGCCTATGGGCCCACAGTCAAGATTATCGAACCATACCCCTTCATCCCAACAGAAACATTGGAGTAAACTGACATGACCCTCTTCAAGACCCTGCTCACCACCTCTGCGATTGCCCTGATTGCCGCTTCGGCGCAGGCCAAGGACGTGATCCGCGTCGCAGGTAACTTTGCCACCGAACATTCGTCCTCGCTCGCCATGGTGAAGTTCGAGGAAGAGCTCGAGCGCCTGTCGAACGGCGAGATTGACGTGAACATCTTTCCGGCGCAGCAGCTGGGCGGTGCCGCCGAAAACGTGCAGGCGGTCAAGATCGGCGCAATCGAACTGATGTGGGTTGGTACGGCATACCTGACCCGCACCGTGCCCGAACTTGAGGTTATTGGTCTGCCGTTCCAGTTTCCCAACCGTGAAACTGCCTTTGCCGTTGTCGATGGCCCTGTTGGCCTTGCCCTTGACGAAAAGATGGCTGCCGAAGGCATGACCTCGATGGGATATATGGAGCTGGGCTTTCGTCAACTGACCAACAACGTCCGCCCGATCGTAAATATCGAAGACACCGAAGGCCTGAAAATCCGCCTGCAACCGAACGAAACCCACCTTTCCACCTTCCGTGCCCTTGGTGCCAACCCGGTGGCGATGGACGTCAAGGAACTGTATTCCGCGCTGGAGCAGGGCGTGATCGACGGCCAGGAAAACCCGTTTGCGATCATCAACGTGGCGGGTTACGCCGAGGTGCAGAAATACGTCTCGAACACTGGGCATTTCTTTGACTTCATCTCGGTTGTGTCGAACAAGAAATGGTTCGATGGCCTAGATGCCGATACGCAGGCAATGGTGCGCGACGCTATGGATACCGCAATTGCCTATCAGCGCACTCTGGCGGCTGAACAAGACGCCGCCGGCCTTGGACAGCTGGTTGAAAAGGGCATGACTTATACTGAGGTTTCCGGCGAACTGGCTGCCGCGCTGCGCGAAAAGACCTCTGGCGTCGCGGCAGACACCAAGTCGCGCCTCGACCCGGAACTGGTTACTCTGCTGGATGCAGAGATTGCCAAGCTCGGCATGTGATCCCATGTTTGCGGATCGCCTTGTGACCTCGATCCTGACGCGCGCCGACACTGGCGCGCGTTATCTGGTGATGCTGGGGGCGGCGGCGATGGTCGCCGTCGTGTCGGGTCAGGTCGTCATGCGCTATGTCTTCAACGGCTCTTTCGATTGGGCCGACGAAGTGTCGCGCATTGCGTTTGTCTGGACCATTTTCCTTGCCATTCCACTGGGCATCCGCGACGGAACCCATGTGGGCATCGAACTTCTGGTGAACCGTTTTCCCCCGGCACTGCGCAAACTGGTGGCCCGCGTGATGAATGCCTTGGCGGCGGCGATGATGTTTGTCGTCTTCTGGACCTCGATTATCGTGGCGCTTGCCACATGGTCCGAACGACTGGGCGCGATCAACATCACGTCGAGCGTGTTTTTCTTTCCGGTCATCCTTGGCGCGCTGCATTCCGCACTGCACCTGGCCCACATGGCGGTGTTTCCGTCACAACCGGAGGCCAAGGCATGAGCCTCTTTGTTATCATTACCTTCCTCCTGCTCGCTTTCCTGGGGATGCCCTTGGCGTTTTCCCTTGGCGTTTCGGCGCTGGCCGGGCTGTGGATGGCGGGGTTCGACCTGCTGATTCTGCCGCCGCGGTTGATGAATGCGGTTAATTCCTTTCCGCTGATGTCGATCCCGTTGTTCATGGTCGCGGGCGAACTGATGCTAAAGGGCGGGATCATGGACCGCCTCGTCGATTTCGCCAATGCCTTTATCGGGCGGATGCGGGGCGGCCTTGCACAGGTGGCGATCATTTCGGGCGCTGGACTAGCCTCGGTTTCGGGGGCTGCGGTTGCTGATGCCTCGGCACTGTCATCGACGCTGGTTCCCTCGCTTCGAAAGCAATACGGGCTTGGGTTTTCGACCGGCATCGTTGCCGCCGCCGCCAACCTCGGCCCGATCATTCCACCCTCGGGCGCGATGATCGTCTATGCCTTTATGGCAGGATCGTCGGTTTCTGTCGGGGGGTTGTTCATGGCCGGTGTGATCCCCGGTCTGATCCTGTTTCTGACCTTCATGGTGCTGTGCTGGCTGATCGCGTGGACGCGGAATTATCCGCTCACTGGCAGCCCCGTCACCCTGCGCAACATCCTGCGTGAAATCCGACGGTCCTTTGTTGTCTTCCTGATGCCTGTCCTTGTCATCGGCGGCATCGTCATGGGTGCCTTTACCCCGACCGAGGGTGCGGCGATTGGAGTTTGCTACGCGCTGTTCCTGGGCTTCTTTGTGACACGCAAGTTAAAGCTGTCGGATCTGCCCGAAGTGCTTTTGACGGCGGCAAAGACCGCGGCCCTGGTTGGCGCGATGATCGCCTTTGCCTCGACCGTGACGTTCCTGTTCACCATCGACATGCTACCGTTCAAGCTGGCTGCGTTGCTGCAAGGTGTCACCGACGATCCGTTTGTCTTTCTTTGCCTGATCGCGGTCATGCTGCTGGTCGTTGGCATGTTTCTCGAATCCAACGCGGCCTACATCATGCTGGTGCCGCTGTTTCACCCGATCGCGCTGCAATACGGCATTGATCCGCTACACTTCGGTTTTCTGTTCGTGCTGAACCTTGTGATCGGAATGCTGACGCCGCCTGTCGGGGTGGTCTTGTTTGTGGTCTGCGGCATCACGGGCGTGAAAATGGGCGAATTGGTGCGCGAAAGCTGGCCCTTTATCGCGGCGATGTACGCGGTGCTGCTGCTTTGCATGTTGGTGCCGGGCGTTGTGACCTGGCTGCCGGAAAGGTTAGGCTATTGATGCGACTTTTGTTGATTAACCCCAACACCACCAACGCACTGACACAGCGCCTCGCCGCGTCGGTTTCGGCTGTTCTGCCACAGGATGCGACCCTTATTCCCACCACGGCTGCGACCGGATTCCCTTATATTTCCTCCCGGGCCGAGGCGCAGATCGCGGGCGCCGACGTACTTCAAACACTGGCCGAACGGCAAGGAGAGTATGACGCGGCGATCATCGCTGCCTTTGGCGATCCGGGCCTTCTTGCTGCTCGCGAATTGTTCGACTGTCCCGTGATGGGCATGACCGAATCCTCGATGCTCATGGCGCTGTCACTTGGCCAGAATTTCGCCTTTGTCACCTTCAGCCAAACCTTGGCCCCCTGGTATCACGAGCAGGTCCGGCTTGCGGGACTCGAGGGCAGGTTCGGCGGGATCTGGACACCTACAGAGACCATGAAAAACATCTCTGACGTGGCGGACGACTTGCGCGCCCCGCTGATCGACACCTGCTTGCGGGCTGCAGCAAAGGCAGATGTCCTGATTCTTGCCGGGGCTCCGATTGCCGGGCTGGCCCGCGACATAGCTGGCGACGTACCATGCACCCTGATTGACCCAGTACAAGCCGCAGCCCTTCAAGCCGTATCCCATGCCCGCCTGTTCCCCAACGGCGCTTGCCACGGGTCGTTTACACGGCCTCCGGGCAAGCCAAGCACCGGGCTTTCCACGGCTCTAAGCGAATGGATACTGGGTCGGCCGCGTCGCGAGTGACTGTCTCTTGGTTCTGGGCCTTGGTGTGGTATTTACAGGAATGTCTACCCATTGTCGAAAATGCACGACGCGAGGGGACGTACGGGCCGCGTAATGCTCGGGAATGGCATTCAAGTCAGCAGGAAAACGATCTCTTCATGGGATCGGAAGGTGGCGGCACCGCTGCGCCGACCGCCTACACATGCACCGAAACTGCACGCATGAACGGTATGATTCCCGAAGCTTGGCGTATCTGGGTTTTCGAGGATCTCACCGAGCAAAAGACCAACCGCATCCGCGAATTAGTGACCTGGAACGGGACACAACAATAGACGTTAAGCGCTGAGACAGTAGATGGATGCCCATCTGTGCGCTTAAAAGTTTCATATACACGATCAACCCACAGAGATATACACAACGGCGCTGTTCATGCCGATTAGCGTTGTGCTGCGAACAAGACCGATTACCGGTGCTCACGCCGGATTTTGTTTTATATATATAGCCTTGGGCGAGATACTTGACCCTGGCGGGTCAGCGCCCGAGCGTGGCGCGGATCTGGTCCTCAAGTCTCGTCAGAAGTATGTCGTTGTCGAACCGGGTCTCAGCGACTGTACGTGCGCGCTGCGACATCGCGACAGGGTCAGCAACAGCCAATCCGGCACCGATCGCGCGGACAAAGCCATTGTAATCATGCTCGTCCACCAGAAACCCGGTCACGTCTTCGTCGATTGCCTCGGGAATACCAGCGTGACGGGTTGAAATGGTGATGCAACCGCAGGCCATCGCCTCTTGAATCGCGGTGGGCAGGCCCTCGGTGTTGCCATCTTTTGCGGTGACCGAATGTTGTAGAAAATACTGCGTTTTCCGTAGGGTTTCACGCACAAATTCATGTTTCTTCGCACCGTGAAAGCGCACGCGGTCCGTCACACCCAATTGCTGTGCCAAGGCCCGCGCCGGGTCCAGAAGCGGGCCGTCGCCGATGAAATCGAGCCTTGCTTGGCTGCCCTTGGTCGCCTGGGCAAAGGCGCGCAGGGTGATCAACGGTGCTTTCTTTTCGACAAACCGACCCACAGCGAGAAAGCTGAGCGGGGTCTTTTCGGTAGGCGTAAACCGGCGCACATTCACGCCAGAGGGGATCACATGGGCATTGTCATGGCGCACGCCACAGCGGGCGAGATTGTCGAGCAAGAATTGCGATACCGAGAACACGCCCGACAGGCGTGGCATCATCAAGCGGTAGGCACGCTGAATCCGACGTGATCGCAATGCCTTGGAGGCATCAGTTCCACGATAATAGCTGAAGATCGGAATGTTGAGTGCGTTGGCCAGTGGCGCCAAAGCCAGTGCTTGCGTGCCGAATTCTGCCAGGATCACCTCGACCCGCTGATCGCGCAGAAAGGTGGCCAGATCGTGTTTGGATTGACCAAAAGGCAGCCGTGAGGTGCCATGGCGGGCGCGATTCCACAGCGTCCAGAACGGGGCGGTGAGCAGATCCATGCCGCTCAATGTGGTGCGGCGTTCGAACACCGCCTTGTCGTAGGGATTTTCGCCGTTGAACCGACCGCACAGCACCACCGTATCGCCGCCAAAGAGCAGGTCGATATGGCGATTGATAAAGGTCTCACCGCCGATGTGATAATCACTGGTTCCGATGGCTGCGCGCATTTGCCTGCTCCTCTGGCACGCGCCCTGCCTAGCAGGCGCTCTGGGAGCGGACAAGCAACAGTCCCTTCGGGCGTTCGGATGGTTCTGCGGTCGCGACGGGGGTTACCCTTTGGCGCGCGGCGGTGGGGTTGCCGTATCTGTGCCCGCACGCATGTCTAGTGCGGCCTGACGCACCAAGTCCGCGATCTGCAAGAGTTGGCTGGCCAGTGGGCTGCTCTTGCGCCAGATCATTCCGATGGTGCGGGATGGCTGAAGCCCGGCAAATCGCGCGACCGACACATTGGCGGACCGAATTTCGACCGGCACGGCCATTTCTGGCAACAAGGTGACGCCAATCCCGACACCAACCATCTGCACAAGCGTCGACAGCGAACTGCCTTCGAGTCCATCCATTGGCTGCTTGGACTGTATATTGCAAAAGGACAGCGCCTGATCACGAAAACAATGTCCCTCTTCGAGCAGCAGCAATTTCATCTCGCGCAGGGTGTCGGCGCACGGCACCGGCTTGTCTGCATCGGCGCTGGGACGCACGAGCACAAAATCCTCTGAAAAAAGAGCAACTTCGGTCAATGAGGGTTCAGAGATCGGCAAGGCGACAATCGCGCTGTCGAGCCGACCATCGGCCAATTCCTGGATCAATCGTTTGGTCTGGGTTTCACGCATCTGCACATCCAGGCCAGGCTGCATCTGGTGCAGAGACCCGATGATCGACGGCAGCAGATAGGGTGCGACGGTGGGAATCATGCCGATGCGCAGGCGGCCAACCAGCCGACCTTTGGCAGCGCGGGCCATGTCACCCAATTCATCCACCGACCGAAGGATGTCGCGGACGCGCAGGGCAAATGCCTCACCAAAGTGGGTCAGGCGGACTTGGCGGGCGTTGCGTTCGAACAACCGCGTGTCCAACTGCTCTTCGAGCTCTTTGATCTGCATGGACAATGCAGGTTGTGAAATGGCGCAGGTGTCCGCGGCACGGCCGAAATGTCCGTGACGGGCCAAAGCTTCGAAATATCGGAGATGTTTGAGGGTCAGGTTCATTATAAAATAAACTTATCACAGCTATCAGAAAATACAACTTAAACTAATGAGAGATGTTTGATAGGTCAGGGCATCGCGGTTCAAGAGTGCCCGACAAACCAATGTGACCCTGCCAAGGCGCCAAAGACGTTTCAGGCTGATTCTGACACTTGCAGTCGGCAGTTCACGGCAGGGCGGTTGATTCGTTGCATGGAACGCAGCTGGTGCAAGGTCGGCAAGATCTGCACGGCGACGCCTGAATGGGTGTCATACGAATACGGTACTCTTTTGAACGGCACATGCTCAGACACACAGACCATGATCGGAGAGAAAAATGGATGGAAATGATTTTGGAAGCGGCGGAAAATGTCCGGTGATGCACGGCGCATCAAAGGGACGTGGGAACCGTGATTGGTGGCCGAACCAGCTAAATCTGAAAATTCTGCATCAGAACGCATCTGTCTCGGACCCGTTGGGCGCTGATTTTGACTATGCCGAAGAGTTCAAGAAACTCGATCTGCCCGGGCTCAAGGCGGATCTTGAGGCGTTGATGACAGATTCGCAGGATTGGTGGCCGGCGGATTATGGCCACTACGGTCCGTTCTTTATCCGCATGGCCTGGCATTCGGCGGGCACCTACCGTACGGCGGATGGCCGCGGCGGCGCGTCATCGGGATCGCAGCGGTTTGCGCCGCTTAATTCCTGGCCGGACAACGGCAACCTCGACAAGGCCCGACGCCTGTTGTGGCCGATCAAACAGAAATACGGCAACAAGATTTCGTGGGCGGATCTGCTGGTCCTGACGGGCAACGTCGCGCTGGAAACCATGGGCTTCAAGACTTTTGGCTTTGGCGGGGGCCGCGTCGATGTGTGGGAACCCGAAGAGGACATCTATTGGGGCCGCGAGGACGAATGGCTCGCCACGAGTGACAAGGCGAACAGCCGCTACGCTGAAGACCGGGCGCTGGAAAATCCGCTGGCCGCGGTGCAGATGGGTCTGATCTACGTCAACCCCGAAGGGCCGGATGGCAATCCCGACCCGCTAGCCTCGGCGTTTGATATTCGCGATACCTTTGCCCGTATGGCTATGAACGACGAGGAAACCGTGGCGCTGGTCGCCGGTGGTCACACCTTTGGCAAGACGCACGGCAATGGCGACGCGAGCCTGCTTGGGCCCGAACCAGAAGCGGCACCGATTGAAGCACAGGGTTTTGGCTGGCTTAGCACTCATGCGTCGGGCAGCGGCGTTGATGCGATAACCAGTGGTCTGGAAGGACCATGGACGCCAACACCGACAAAATGGGATATGAGCTATTTTGGGGTTTTATTCGGGTATGATTGGGAACTGACCAAGAGCCCGGCCGGGGCCAACCAGTGGCAGGCCAAAGAGCTTAAGGACAGCGACCGTGCGCCACAGGTTGATGGCAACGGCACGGTGCCGATCATGATGTCGACCGCTGATATGGCGCTGCGGATGGACCCGGCCTACGAAAAGATTTCGCGTCGGTTCCACGAAAATCCGGCCGAGTTCGCCGATGCCTTTGCGCGTGCATGGTTTAAGCTGACCCACCGCGACATGGGACCAGTGGTGCGGTATCTCGGGGACGAAGTGCCGACCGAAGAGCTGCTGTGGCAGGATCCGGTTCCGGCTGCCGATCACGCGCTGATCGACGCGGCAGATGCTGCATCGCTCAAGGAGCAAATCCTGGCGACTGGCCTTTCCGTTTCGGAACTGGTCAAGACCGCCTGGGCCTCGGCCTCAACCTTCCGCGGATCTGACAAACGGGGCGGGGCCAATGGCGCGCGCCTGCGTCTTGCTCCGCAGAAAGATTGGGCCGTGAACGAGCCGACCGTGCTGGCCCCGGTGCTGAAAACGCTGGAAGCTGTGCAATCGACCTTTAACGATGCGCAAACGGGCACCAAGCGCGTTTCGCTTGCGGATATCATTGTATTGGGTGGCTGTGCTGCGGTTGAAAAGGCTGCAATCAACGCAGGCTACCCGACAGCGGTGCCGTTTACCCCCGGGCGTACAGACGCGTCACAAGAGCAGACGGATGTCGAAGCGTTCGAGGTTCTTGAGCCGGCGGCGGACGGGTTCCGCAACTACCTCAAGACCGAGCTTTCGGTATCGGTCGAAGAACTTCTGGTCGACCGTGCGCAATTGCTTACGCTGAGTGCGCCGGAATTGACGGTTCTCGTTGGTGGCCTGCGGATGCTGAACATCAACACCGGCGCGACTAGGCATGGTGTGTTTACCGACGTGACCGATACGCTGAGCAACGACTTCTTTGTCAATCTGCTCGATATGGGAATCGTCTGGAAACCGGCGGCTGACGGCATTTATGAGGCGGTCGACCGCAAGACCGGCGCCGTCAAATGGACTGGCACCCGCGCTGATTTGGTCTTTGGCTCGAACTCGCAACTGCGCGCCATCGCCGAGGTTTACGCGACCGAAGACGCTGGCGAAGCCTTTGTGCAAAAGTTCGTTGATGCCTGGACCAAGGTGATGAACCTCGACCGGTTCGATATCGCCTGATCAGCAAGAGCCAAGGGGCTGTGGCGGGACATCTCGCCACAGCCTGTCTGGCCCTGACTGATCAGGCAATTGCTACCGAAGCTGTGCGTATTGGAAATGGGCGCGCCCGTATCGCAGTCGACCAGCCGGTGGCGATTTTTGCGCGTTAGCCGTGAATCTCGGTCGGGGGCGGATGTAACCGCCCCCGCAGCGTTTTAGCGAGAGAACTTCTTGAACTTGACCCGCTTGGGTTCCAGCGCGTCAGCGCCAAGGCGACGTTTCTTGTCTTCCTCGTAATCTTCGAAATTGCCTTCGAACCATTCCACATGGGCGTCACCTTCGAACGCCAGGATATGTGTGCAGATCCGGTCGAGGAAAAAGCGATCGTGCGAGATCACGACAGCGCAACCGGCGAAATTCACCAGCGCATCTTCGAGCGCTCGCAAGGTTTCGACGTCAAGGTCGTTGGTCGGTTCATCCAGCAACAGGACGTTGCCGCCCTCCTTGAGCAGACGGGCCATGTGAACACGGTTGCGTTCGCCGCCCGAAAGCAGGCCAACCTTTTTCTGCTGATCCGAACCCTTAAAGTTGAAGGCGCCGCAATAAGCGCGGGAGTTGATCTCGGCATCGCCCAGCGTGATCAGTTCGGCACCGCCGGAAATTGCCTCCCAGACGTTGTTGTCTGGATCTAGATCGTCGCGGGACTGGTCGACATACGACAGCTTGACGGTGTCGCCCAGGCTGACGCTGCCCTGATCGGGGTCTTCGTGGCCGGTGAGCATTTGGAACAGTGTCGATTTGCCGGCGCCGTTGGGCCCGATGACGCCGACGATGCCGCCTGGCGGCAGCGAGAATGTCAACTCCTCGATCAACAGTTTGTCGCCCATCGCCTTTTTCAGGCCCTCGACCTCGATCACCTTGGCACCCAGACGTGGCCCGTGTGGGATGACGATCTGGGCCTTGCCGACGCGTTCGCGCACCGACTGGTCGGCCATCTTCTCATAAGACGAAATACGCGCCTTGGATTTGGCCTGACGCGCCTTGGCGCCCTGACGAATCCATTCCAATTCGCGCTCAAGCGTTTTCTGCTTGGCCTTGTCTTCACGCGCTTCTTGCAGCAGGCGCTTGGCCTTTTGATCCAGCCAGGCAGAGTAGTTGCCCTCATAGGGGATGCCGCGGCCGCGTTCGAGTTCGAGAATCCACGAGGTGATGGAATCGAGGAAGTAGCGGTCGTGGGTGACGATCAGGATCGTGCCCTTGTAGGCGATCAGGTGGTTTTGCAGCCAGGCGATGGTTTCGGCGTCCAGGTGGTTGGTCGGCTCATCGAGCAGCAGCATATCCGGCGCTTCGAGCAGCAGGCGGCACAGCGCCACCCGGCGTTTTTCCCCACCGGACAGGGTGGTTACATCGGAATCGTCCGCCGGGCAGCGCAGCGCCTCAAGCGCGATGTCGATCTGGCTATCCAGATCCCACAAGTTTTCTGCGTCGATGACATCCTGAAGCGCGGCCATCTCGTCGGCGGTCTCTTCGGAGTAATTCATCGCCAATTCGTTATATTTATCGAGCTTGGCCTTTTTCTCGGCAACACCCAGCATGACATTTCCACGCACGTCCAGCGCGGGGTCCAGTTCGGGTTCCTGTGGCAAATAGCCGACGCGGGCGCCTTCGGCGGCCCAGGCCTCACCGGTAAAGTCCTTGTCCTGGCCGGCCATGATCTTCATCAGGGTCGATTTACCCGAACCGTTGACGCCAACGACACCGATTTTTACACCGGGCAGGAAGTTCAGTTTGATATTTTCAAAGCATTTTTTTCCACCCGGATAGGCCTTTGAGACGCCATCCATGTGGTAGACATATTGATAGGCTGCCATCAGAGCCTCCTTCGTGGATTTGTGGGTAGATGATTGGCACCCTGATAACGAAGGCGCGCGTCAGGGGCAATGCGCTGTGGAGGAGCTGGCGGGCTGCTCAGATTTTCGCGCTGTCCAAGGCATTTGTGGTCTTGTCGTTGCCAGACGAACGCCCCGTATGATGCGTGGAGTTCAGCAGCACCAATTCTGAGTAGCAAGCGTGCGCTGATGTCTTTATGCCGTCTATCAGCGGACGCAATTCTTGGCGTGGTATAAAATGACACGCAAGATGCCGATACTCCCCGTCAGGTATGCGCTGCGCAAGGTCCGGCGACCACGCCATTTAGAGCAGGCGCAGACCCGAATATTTAAAGCCAGCTTTTGCGAAGGTGCCCACTTTCGCGGGGGCTGTCAGCAACTATGCCAATTTTCGTGCGCAGCCGTAAGTTATCGCAACGGTTGCGGTCATTCTGGGCGTCCGCACGATTCAGATCGTGGATCGAACCCGCACCCTGGCCGCCACAAACAAAGTCTGACCGGGTTTAGCCATCCATCTTCAGGGCGGAAATAAACGCTTCCTGCGGGATATCCACCTTTCCGAACTGGCGCATCCGCTTCTTGCCCGCCTTCTGCTTTTCCAGCAGTTTCTTCTTGCGGGTTGCGTCGCCGCCATAGCACTTGGCCGTCACGTCCTTGCGCATCGCTGCCAGAGTTTCGCGCGCGATCACCTTGCCGCCGATGGCCGCCTGGATCGGGATCTTGAACATATGGCGCGGGATCAGATCCTTGAGCTTTTCACACATGGCGCGGCCGCGCATTTCGGCCCGGTCGCGGTGGACCATGGTGGACAGGGCGTCGACAGGTTCATCGTTCACAAGGATCTGCATCTTGACCAGATTATCCTCGCGGTAGCCGATGATCTGGTAATCGAACGACGCATAGCCTTTGGTCACCGATTTCAGCCGGTCGTAAAAGTCGAACACCACCTCGTTCAACGGCAGGTCATAGACCACCATCGCGCGTGAGCCGACATAGGTCAGGTCAAGCTGTTCGCCGCGCCGGTCCTGGCACAGTTTCAGCACGTCACCCAGATAGTCGTCGGGTACAAGGATCGACGCCTTGATCCGCGGCTCTTCGATATGGTCGATGGTGGACGGGTCGGGCATGTCGGCGGGGTTATGCAGTTCGATCTCGGACCCGTCGCGCAAGTGGATCTTGTAGATCACCGACGGCGCGGTGGTGATCAGGTCGATGTCATATTCCCGCTCAAGCCGGTCGCGCACGACTTCGAGATGCAGCAGACCCAGGAACCCGCAGCGAAAGCCAAAGCCCAGCGCGGCAGAGGTTTCCATTTCCGACGAGAATGACGCGTCGTTCAGGGTCAGCTTTTCGATAGCGTCGCGCATATCCTCAAAGTCATTGGCGTCCACCGGGAACAGGCCGCAGAACACCACCGGGATCGACGGTTTAAAGCCGGGCAGGGGCGTCTCGCAGCCCTTTTTCTCGGTTGTTATGGTGTCACCGACGCGGGTGTCGCGGACTTGTTTGATCTGCGCGGTGATATAGCCAATCTCGCCGGGGCCGAGTTCCTTGACCTCCTGCATCGCGGGACGATAGACGCCGATGCGGTCAATATCATAGGTGCCGCCGGTCTTCATCATCTTGATACGCTGGCCTTTTTTCAGCACACCGTCGATGACGCGCACAATGACCACAACGCCCAGATAGGGGTCGTATTTGCTGTCGACCAGCATCGCGCGCAGCGGTTTGGTTGCATCGCCTTCGTGCGGGGGCGGCAGGCGTTTGACGATCGCTTCGAGCACGGCAGGGATACCGACCCCGGTCTTGGCCGAAATCATCAGCGCCTCGGAGGCGTCGATGCCGATCACATCCTCGATCTGTTCCTTGACCCGTTCGGGTTCGGACGCGGGCAGGTCGATCTTGTTCAGGACCGGGACGATCTCGTGATCGGCGTCGATGGCTGTATAGACATTGGCCAGCGTCTGCGCCTCGACGCCCTGCGTCGCGTCAACCACCAGCAAGGAACCCTCGACCGCGCGCATGGAGCGGGAGACCTCGTAGGCAAAGTCGACATGGCCCGGGGTGTCGATCAGGTTGAGGATATACACCTCCCCATCTTCGGCCTTGTATTCGATGCGGACGGTGTTCGCCTTGATCGTGATGCCGCGCTCGCGCTCGATATCCATCGAGTCGAGAAGCTGTTCCTTCATCTCCCGCGCGGTGACGGTGTTTGTGGACTGAATCAGCCGGTCGGCCAGGGTGGATTTCCCGTGGTCGATATGGGCGACGATAGAGAAGTTGCGGATATGGCTGAGCTGGGTCATGTTTCGGGATATGTAAGGGTTTTGGGACTTGGTCAAGGTGGCATCAACGCGTGGCTGAATTTGAGAAGATCGAAGATCGGGAACAGCTGGCAAATTGGCTGAAGAACCAGGACATGCGGATGAGCCGGATGATCGCCGCGCGGTCCAGCCTGCGTAGCCTGCCAGCAGTTATGGCCGTGGTCGATCAAAAGTCCGAGAGTTGGGACGGAAAAGACTCGGTTTTGTCTTGCCTGCGGGCGACGCTCATATCCGGGGTTGCGAGCACATGCCCGACCCCGGATATGAAACGGGTTGAGACCGCTGCCGCCACAGTCTCCGCCGCCTTCGCTATCGCCGTCGTTCCCACCCCCGTCTCAACCCCCGCCTCCACCTCCGCCGCCTTCGCCACAGCCTCCGCCGCTGCCGACGCTGCCACAACCTTCGCCACAGCCTCTGCTGCTGCCGCTGCCGCCGCCTCCGCCTCCGCCGACGCCGTCGACGACGCCGCTGCCGCTGCCCGCTCCGCCATCTATCAGGACGCTGAACAGGGTCAGCGGATTGGATCTCTGGGTGTGTTCAATCAGGTCCTTTGGACGGATGTCGAACCGGTGCAAAAGATCGTTTCGAAATGGGACCGGTTTTCGGCCCTTCCTGACCCAGACGGGGTATGGGTGTTCTGGCGGGACTGGTATCGCAGCATGTTGCACGGCGACCCCATGAATTGGGATTTGCAATTGCAAGTCGCGCTGATCGAGGATGAGGTGTGGAACGCGGGGCCAAAGGCGGTTGCGGCCAAGATAAAGTCGATCCAGCGCCAGCGCGTCATTCTGAAAACAGCGATCAGTGAAACTGTTGTCTATGACGATGACAGCGGCGTTTACCGCCTAGAACGTGCCGAAGTCACCACCAGCGATGCGCTAGAGTTCTGTGTTGAGCGTGTGTCGGTCGCATTGTCCCGGGCTATCCGCGAAGGGCGTGGCAACGGGCTTCGCGATGACAGCCTTGAGGCCGAAATCCTGAGAGACGATGCGTTTGCCCCCAGAAAGCGGACCAACGCGAGCGCGGTTGCGCTGGCATTCGCGGATGCGCGCCAAAGCCTGTTGTTCAAGATTGGCGATTACACATACCCGGATCTTTCGTCCTACAATTTGCTGGCCAACACGCTGTGGGCAGGCAAAGAAGAAATTTGCGGGTTTGACGCAAAGGCAAAAGAACGCTGCGCGCTTTATGACGCCTTGGAAACGCCAAAGCATCTTTCGCCCGAGTTGCGCGTGCTTTTGGATGCCGTGCCGGACGAAGTGCCAGATATGGTTGATCCTGAGCTGGCTGAGGCACTTGAACGCAGCGCACGCCACGTGACAGAGGCTGACACGCCTCCGAGAGGAGATACTGCCAAGCTGGCGCATCGCTTGCTTAAAATGCGCGAGACGATTGATGATGTGGTGCAGCGGGCGGATGGATCGACTGGCTACAAGGCCGCAAAGTTCGCGCAGTTCCTTTACAAGGTGTCGGATGGTTTGATCGGGCTTTTCTCTTAGCCCGCCGAAAGGTGGGCGCGTTGTCCGTCGCTTGCGGTTTGAGCCTTGCTGTAAGGGGGCATCTGGCTGGAATAAACGTGAATTGAACCTTTGGGGTTGCATGGGGTAGGATGCTGTCAGGCAAGGGCCGCGTGGATCAGAGGGGTGGAACCCCTCGGGCAGGTGGCGTTCAATACGGGCAGAGCGGGGACAGGTCGATGCGGATTGTCGGAATGATGGTGGTTTTGGCGCTGGTGGCGGGCTGTGGTGGCGGCGCGAAGCGGTCTTATAGCGGGCAGGTGACGCGCTTTGCCTCGGGGCCGATCAGCAAGGCCTGTCTGGCCAGTGATCGCAAGGCGCGCAATTCGCAGTTGTGCGGCTGTATTCAGACCGTCGCCAATCGCGAGCTGAGCCGTTCGGATCAGAAGATGGCGGTGAGCTTTTACAAGGATCCGCACAAGGCGCAGGAGGTCCGCCAGTCGGATCGCGGCTCTCATGAGCTGTTTTGGAAGCGGTACAAGAGCTATTCCACGCAGGCCGAGGCGAGTTGCCGGGGCTACTGACCGTCAGGGTCGCGAGTGTGGAAGGCTGCGTATTTTTGAAGAGAAGAAGCGCGGGGCGTTATGCATCTTTGGCGTGGTCGAGGATCGCTTGGGTGAGGCAATCTAGGCTGTCGGTGCGTGGGATCGTGGCGGGCAGAAGCGGCGCGGTCAGCGACAGTTCGGTGCAGGCAACCAGCAGGTGATCAGCGCCCTGATCGAGGAGAGCCAGCGCCTGAGACGTCATTGCGTCGAGGATGCTGGACGGGGTGCCGCCCGCTTTGATTGCGCGGATCATCGACAGCATGGGCGCGTCATCCTGTGCATACAGCAATGTTTGGTCCGGGAAGTAGCCCGCGAATACGTCGGTGAGACGGGTGGCGGGCGAGGCGAGGATGCCAATCGTGCCGACCGTGCGCAGGGTCCGGGCCGTGGCTGTCAGCATGTCGAGCAGCTGTAGCGGCGTCGCTGCGCGCAGTGCGGGGGCATAGTGGTGCGCGGTGTTGCATGGCATAGCGAGCGCGGTCGCGCCTGCCGCTGCCAGATCCTGCGCCATGCGGATCAGCACGGGCGTGGGGTCGGGGCCGGTGCCGTCGATCAGCGCGGCGATCCGCGACGGCACCTGTGGGTTCTGGTGTACGATGAGCGGGATGTGGTCGGCATCGTCGGTGGCGGGCACGGCGTCGATCAGTTTCTGCATCAGCAGGATCGTCGCCTGTGGTCCCATGCCGCCGAGGATGCCGACCCGGTTCATGCCTTTGAGGCCACGTCGAATTCGTGGGTATAGCCGGTCAGGCCGATAGCGCCGCCGGTGTGGATAAAGACCACCGTTTCGCCTTTCTTGAAGTGGCCCTTGGTGATCAGGTCGATCAGACCCGCACCGCCTTTGGCGGAGTAGACCGGGTCGAGCAGGATCGCCTCGGTCCGGGCAAAGAGGTCGATGGCGGCCAGCGTGTCGGCGCCCGGCATGCCGTAGCCAGGGCCAACATAATCTGTGTTGGCGATCACGTCTTCGGGTTGGACAACGCCGGGGCAGCCGAGCTTTTCGGCGGTTTTGACGGCGAGGTTATAGACATTTTCCTCTTGTTTGGCTTTGGGCGCACGAACGCCGATGCCGAGCAGGGGGATCTGCGCGTTGGTGGCCTTGAGGCCGGTGATCAGTCCGGCCTGTGTGCCTGCGGATCCGGTGGCATGGACGATGTGATCGACCCGCAGGCCGGTGTCGATGAACTGGCCCAGCATCTCAAATGCGCAGTTGACGTACCCCAGTGCGCCGGTGGCGTTCGATCCGCCGCCAGGGATAGTGTAGGGTTTGCGGCCGTCGCTGCGCATCTTGTCGGCCACGGCCTCCATCTCGGCATTCATGTCGAGGTTCGGGCCACGGTGTTCGATTGACGCGCCGTGCAGTACATCCAGTAGCACGTTGCCGTTGTAGCGGTAGTTCTCGTGATTATAGCCGGTGCGGTCTTCGAGCAGGATGTGGCAGTCCATACCCAGCTTGGCCGCTGCGGCCGCAGTCTGGCGGGCATGGTTCGACTGGGTGGCGCCTTGGGTTAGGACAATGTCCGCACCCATGTCCTGAGCTTCGGCCATCAGGAATTCCAGCTTGCGGGTCTTGTTGCCGCCCGTTGATAACCCGGTGCAGTCGTCGCGCTTGATCCAGATATCGGGGCCGTTCAATGCTGCTGTCAGGCGTGGCATGAATTCCAGTGGTGTGGGCAAATGGGCCAGACGGGCGCGGGGAAAGCGGGCGAGGTTCATAGATTATCCTTTGGTCATTGCCGCCCGGAGGGGCGTGTTCAGGAACGTGTCAAGCCGGGCATCGGCAGTCAAGGCGTGACCTTCCATGCCTTCGGCGCGTGATATTGTGGCGGTGGCGGTGGCAAGGTCGGGCAAGGCCTGTGCTGTGACGCGTTGCCAGGTCACTGTCTTCAGGAACTTGTGAACCGACAGACCGCCAGTGTAGCGCGCCGCGCGACCGGTGGGCAGCACGTGGTTGGGACCTGCCGCCTTGTCGCCAAAGGCCACTGTGGTTTCGGCCCCCAAAAACAGCGAGCCATAGGCCGAGAGGCGTTTGAGCCACCAATCCAGATCAGCCGCCTGCACGTGCAGATGTTCGGGGGCGTAGGTGTCGGCGGTCTGGGCCATCTCTTCGCGGCTGGAACACAGGATGACCTCGCCCAATGCGTCCCAGGCGGCGGCGGCGGCCGTGCGGTTGGGTTCGGGCAGACGGGCCAGCGTAGCAGGCATCAAGGCCAGCACCTGCCGGGCCAGTGGTGCGTGATCTGTGACCAGCCAGACCGGCGAGGTGGCGCCGTGTTCCGCCTGTCCCGCCAGATCAAGCGCGACCAGTGCCGGGTCGGCGGTGGCATCGGCGACGACCATGCTGTCGGTGGGGCCCGCGATCATGTCGATGCCGGTTGGGCCGAATATCTGCCGCTTGGCCTCGGCGACGTAGGCATTGCCGGGACCGACCAAGATGTCGGCGGCGCGCAAACCAAAGAGGCCCTGCGCCATGGCTGCAATGCCCTGCACCCCGCCAAGGTTCAGCACCCTGTCCGCACCGGCCAGATGCATCGCATACAGAATCGCGGGCGGTATGCCGCCTTGGTGTGGCGGAGAGCACGCGATGACATGGCTGACGCCAGCGGCGCGGGCGGTCGTGATGGTCATCAGGGCTGATGCGATATGGGCATAGCGACCGCCGGGCACATACGCCCCGGCGCAAGTGACAGGCAATTGTCGCTGACCTGCGATCAGGCCCGGGCGCAGTTCGGTTTCAAAATCGGTGACGCTGGCGCGCTGGGCCAGGGCAAAGGCACGAATGTTGGCGTGCGCATAGGTGATGGCGTTGCGCAGCGCTGGGGCCACTTTGTCAGCTGCGGCCTCCAGTTCGCTTTGTGGGACGATCATTGGGCCGGTCCAGCCATCCAGTGTTGCGGCGTATTCCGCGACCGCGACCTCGCCCTGCGTCGCGATGCGGGCAAGCATGATTTGCACGGTGTCGGTTGTGTCACGGCTGCTGTTCGGTGGCAGGCCGGGGGCGGTTTTCAGTGTCAGCGGCATGAGTGACTCCGGAGCAGGCGAATTGATCGCAAGGGTGGCGGGGCGGGGGTGGCTAGGCGGGTATTGCTTGACGTTAGGCCAGTGGTTAGGCCAGTGGTTGGGCGAGTGATCGTTTCACAAAAGATGAAACTATGGTGGCGCACAGGGGACCTGGTATGCTGATGAAAGGGGTCACATTGCGGGGACTTGAAGTGTTTGAGGCACTGGCTGCTACCGGTTCGGTCGCGCAGGCCGCCGAAAACCTGGGGCTGAGCCAGCCCGCCGTCAGCCAGCAGATGCGCAACCTTGAAACCGCACTGCACGCGGACCTGATCGATCACGGGCGGCGCCCGATGATGTTGACCCCCGCAGGCCGGTCGTTTCTGGTCCGCGCGCAAGTGGTGCTCAGTCAACTGCGACTGGCGCAGAACGAACTGACGGTGATGGATCTCACACATCTGAGCACGCTGAACCTGGGAATGATCGACGATTTCGACAATGATCTGACACCGCGTCTGGTCACCATTCTGGCCGAAAACCTGACGCGTTGCCGGTTCAAACTGATCAGCGCCCCCAGCCACGAAATCAGCGCTGCGATGCAGGCGCGCAAGCTGCATATCGCCGTGGCGGCCAGCAGTGGACAGGTCATGGACGGCGTGATCGAATATCCGCTGGTGCGCGACCCGTTCATGCTGGTCTGTCCGCGCGGATCTGTAGCTGAGGCCGGTTCGCTGGAAGAGGTGATGCATCGCCTTCCGCTGCTGCGCCACGACCGTGAACAGCTGATCGGGCGACAGGTCGAGGCGCATCTGGCGCGTCAGAAACTGGTCTTTGCCGAACGGTTTGAGATTGGCACACATCTGTCGCTGATGACGCTGGTGGCGCGCGGTGTTGGCTGGGGTGTGACCACACCGCTGGGATACATGCGGGCCGGTCGGTTCCACGATGAGATCGAGGCCCATGTGCTGCCGTTCAAGCCGTTTTCGCGCACCATATCGCTGTTTGCCCATACCGATTGGGCTGATCGGGTGCCGCGCGACGTGGCGCGGACCATGCGCAATCTGGTGCAGGAACTGGTGATCGACCCGGCGCAGCGGCAATTGCCCTGGCTCGATGGTCAGTTGCGCGTGCTCGACGGCTAGGGCGCGGCGCTGCGGCGTTGCGGCTGTGTTGGTGATTGGTGTCTGTGGCGGCATGGGTTTGTTTCCTTGTGCCACCAGCATGAGCGCGCAGAACCGCCCGCGCACAAGGGGGCGCGGATCGCATTTGCCAAGAGCGGTTCGCCGATTTCGAAAATCCGAAGCTGGCCCGCGATGTCAGCCGGGCAGCGCCAGAAAGGCGCGCACCGCTGCTTCGAATTCGCGGGGTTTTTCGGCGTGCAGCCAGTGACCGGCGCCGGGAATGCGGGCAAAGCGCGCCGTGGGGAACATCCCCCGGATCTGGGGACGATATTCCGGCGTCACGTAATCCGAGTCGCCGCCCGACAGAAACAGTGTTGGCCTGTCGAAGGTGGCGGATACCTCGGGAAAGCCCAGCACCTTGGGCATCTCGGCCTCAAGCGTGTCGAGGTTCAGCTTCCAACGCTTGTCCTTGAGGTCCAGAGACTGGGTGAAAAAGCTTTGTAGGGTCGGATCAGGCACCGTCAGCGCCAGTTGCGCCAGCGCGTCCGAGCGTTTCTCGACCCTTTTCAGATCGACCGACCGCATTGCGTGGATGAATTGCACCTGACTGTGGCTGTAGCGTACCGGCGCAATATCGGCCACGATCAGGCGGTCTACCGTGTCGGGATAGCCTAGCGCCAGCATCATCGCGGCCTTGCCACCCATCGAATGCCCAACAACATTCGCGCGACCGCCAATCGTCGCAACGACCCCAGCCAGATCCGCCGCCATATCGGGGTAGCTGTGGCTGTCGGTCCATGGGCTGTCACCGTGATTGCGCAGGTCAACGGCCACCACCAGCCGGTCCTCTGACAGGCGTTTGGCGATCACCCCCCAATTGCGGGCAGAGCCATAGAGCCCGTGAACGATGACCAGCGGCAGCTGATCGGTGGCAGAGCCATGGGTGATTGTATTCAGCATGACATCAGGTCTACTGCGCCCCGGTGCGAGAGAAAAGTGGCGCCGCTCTGCTGTGCGGCTTTTTGTTTCAATGGAACTGGCTTTTGCATTGATGGCGCCACGGTTTGGCGGTTCTGGCGCTGGGGATTGCATCTTTTGTCTGCCGCAGCGGCGGGGTATCGTGCGACGATGATCGAAGTGAAGGATGTCCAACGCCAGGCAAAGCGACTCGAGGCGCTGCTGGCCGAACGCTTTGGAGCGCGCGAGGGCGATCTGTCCCAGCGTCTGGCACGGGTGGGGCGCGGATTGCCGGGATCGGTCCGGCGCGACGCAGGCCTGGTGGCCGAGGCGGCGCGGATGGCTGGCAACCCCAAGCTCGCCCACAGGGCCGACCCTCGGGCGGTTGCAGCGGCCTTTGCCCGCGCCGAGGCGCAGTTAAAGCGCGTCGACGTCGCTGATCGGCGCAAAGGGCGAATCCTGAGTGTTCTGGGAACGCTTGCGTTCAACCTTTTGCTCGCGGCGGGCGGTTTGCTGGCCCTGCTGATCGCGCGCGGTTTTCTGTAAGGTCGCGCGTTTGGCGTGCTGCCGCTGCCGCCTGAATGCCATGAAAACGGAGACCAGCGAAGCCGTCACCACAGGACGCGGCCATAGCATTGCACTGCTGGCGTAATCAAAGACGGGAACGTTTTGCGATTTGCTGCGTTCATTCTCCAGACAGGCAGTTCAGCTGCCGGGGCGCAGGCCCACATATAGCAAAACGCAAAAGCGAGGACATACCATGAACCGGGTTATCTATATCGTCGGACTGATCGTTGTCGTATTGGCCATTCTTTCGTTCTTTGGTCTACGATGAAATCAGGCGGTCGCAGAGCCGCAGGTTCCGTTATCACGTGCCTGATGGCGCTGTTTGCATCTAGCGGAGCCGCTCAGGCCGAGGAGGTCGGAAATGTCGATGTGGACTGGCTGGGCAATGACATCATCATCGAAGCCTTTGCTGACCCCGAAGTTGCGGGTGTCACCTGCCATGTCGCCTATTTCGAACGCGGTCTGATCGACAGGCTGCAAAAAGGCAACTGGTTCGAAGATCCGTCAAATTCGTCTATTGCCTGTCGGCAGACAGGGCCAATCGAGCTGGGTGATATTGATCGTTCGGACGAAGGCGAAAGCGTGTTCTCGGAACGCCGGTCGATCATCTGGAAGTCGCTAAGTGTAAAGCGGATTTTCGATGAAGCGAACCAGACGCTGATCTACATTTCGCACGCTCGCGATGTGCAGAACGGTTCGGCCAAGATGGCGATATCGACTGTGCCGCTGTTTCAACCCGGCAAGCCCTGACAACGGCCGCTCCGGCGGCGGCGGGGCAGGGCAATCAAAGAATGACCAGATGCGGTGGGTGCCGCCTCTGTCCTCGCCACCCGGATCTACGGGGACGGGGTGCGGTTCCGGCCGCTCAGAAGTTATGGCTATGCCCGGGATGTCCTGGACGCAGCCGCACGTCTCAATCAAATGCAACCAACCATGAAAGGAATATCACATGAACTGGGATCAAATCGAAGGCAACTGGAAGCAGCTCAGCGGTAATGTCAAAGCCAAGTGGGGCGATCTGACAGACGATGAAGTGGCCGAAATTAACGGCAACCGCGAAGTGCTCGAAGGGAAGATCCAGGCCAAATACGGCAAGTCGAAAGAACAGGCCAAAGAGGAAGTGGATCACTTCATCAACGGTCTATAATTCAGACGATACACGACATGAAACGGGGTCGCCATCTGGCGACCCCGTTTTGCGTCACTTGGCCGTGATTCCGGGGCCTGATATACCGAGGCCTGACCAGAACCGCACGGGCGGTCCGGATCAGCACCCGATCAGAGGTTCGGGTACAGCGGGAAGCGGTCGCAAAGCGTCGCGACCTCTGCCTTGACCTTGTCCTCAACCGCGCGGTTTCCGTCCTCGCTGTTGGCCGCAAGACCATCAACGATCTCGTTGATCCAGTCACCGATCTCGCGGAACTCAAGCTCACCAAAACCACGCGTCGTCCCGGCGGGCGAGCCGAGCCGGATGCCGCTGGTCACAGTCGGTTTCTCGTCGTCAAACGGTACGCCGTTCTTGTTGCAGGTGATGTGCGCCCGGCCCAAAGCCTTGTCTGTGGCGTTGCCCTTGACGCCTTTGGGGCGCAGGTCAACCAGCACGATATGGCTATCGGTCCCGTGGGTCACAGTTTCCAACCCCCCCTTGTGCAGCTGATCCGCCAGCGCCTGCGCATTGGCGATGACCTGCTTGATGTAGGTCTTGAACTCGGGGCGCAGGGCTTCGCCAAAGGCGACCGCCTTGGCCGCGATCACATGCATCAGAGGGCCGCCCTGAATGCCGGGGAAAATCGCCGAGTTGATCTTTTTGGCGATCGCCTCGTCGTTGGTCAGAATCATGCCGCCACGCGGACCGCGCAGGGTCTTGTGCGTGGTCGTGGTGGCAACATGGACATGCGGAAATGGATCAGGATATTCGCCTGCCGCGATCAGGCCGGCAAAATGTGCCACGTCAGCCAGCAGGTAGGCACCCACTGAGTCAGCAATCTCGCGCATTTTGGCAAAGTCGATCTTGCGCGGGATGGCCGAGCCGCCAGCGATAATCATCTTTGGCTTATGCTCGGCTGCGAGGGCGGCAATCTGGTCATAGTCAATGTCCAGCGTGTCGCGGCGCACGCCGTACTGAATGGCGTTGAACCATTTGCCCGACTGGTTGGGGCGCGCACCGTGGGTCAGGTGGCCGCCGGCATCCAGCGACATCCCCAGGATGGTGTCGCCCGGCGTCAAAAGCGCCTGAAACACACCCTGGTTCGCCTGCGAGCCGGAATTCGGCTGAACGTTGGCGAACGCGCAGCCAAACAGTTGGCACGCGCGGGAAATGGCCAGCTCTTCGGCCATGTCGACGAACTGACAGCCACCGTAATAGCGCCGGCCCGGATACCCTTCGGCATATTTGTTGGTCAGAACCGAACCCTGCGCTTCGAGCACAGCGGCCGAAACAATGTTTTCCGATGCGATCAGTTCGATCTCGTCGCGCTGGCGACCAAGCTCACTGGTGATGGTGCCAAAGAGTTCCGGATCGCGCTGAGCCAGGGATTCGGTGAAAAAACCGGTGTCGCGGTGTGGGGCGTTCATGGGCAGTGCCTCCCTCTTGGGTTGCTGGGTGGTCCGTAAGATGCGCGTTTCCTATCGGAACACGGGGCGCGCGAAAAGCACGTAAAGCGACTTGTTGGCCAATGTGCACGGCATTGCTGGTGCCTGACGGGAACTTGTGCTTGTTTCGGAAACACATAACCGGGGAAGACAAGATGTCGCTGAGAATAGCCTTTGCCGCAAGCGAGGCACCAATAGCACAGGCGGCCCGGGAGGCGCTGACGCGGCAATATGGCGATCACGCTGAACAAGGCGCGGATGTGATCGTGGCGCTGGGCGGCGACGGCTTTATGCTGGCGACGCTGCACCGGACGCAGAATCTGGCGGCTCCGGTCTATGGGATGAACCGCGGGACCGTCGGTTTTCTGATGAACGAATATTCGGGTCAGGGATTGGAAGAGCGGTTGCGCGCGGCCGAAGAGACGGTGATCAACCCGCTGTCGATGCGCGCGATCACCGCGGATGGGACGATCCACGAGGCACTTGCCATCAACGAAGTGTCGTTGCTGCGGGCCGGTCCACAGGCGGCACGGTTGCGGATCAGCGTCGACGGTCGGCTGCGGATGTCCGAGCTGGTCTGCGATGGCGCGCTGGTGGCGACGCCGGCCGGATCGACGGCCTACAACTATTCGGCGCACGGGCCGATTTTGCCGATCGGATCTGATGTACTGGCCCTGACCGCGATGTCAGCCTTTCGACCGCGACGCTGGCGCGGCGCGTTGCTGCCCAAAACCGCAGAAGTCCGGATTGAGGTGCTTGACCCGTCCAAGCGCCCGGTCATGGCCGAAGCGGACGCACGCGCGGTGCGCGACGTTGTGCAGGTCGATATCCGATCCGAACCTGATATCAAGCACCGGGTTATGTTTGATCCGGGCCACGGATTGGAAGAGCGATTGATTCAGGAGCAGTTTGTCTGAGCACTGACCCGATCCAGTGGCTCCAAAATAGGGTTGCTCGGAATTTTCGGTCGCGGCGGCTCAGTCCTGATCATCGCGGAGGGAGAGTGAAATGACCGTCAGGTTGATCGCCGTGACACTGCAAACGGCAGACCGGCAGCGCCGCTGCGATCTGTGGCACGTCGCCCCGGTTCTATGGGGCGGGGCGTGCTAGGATGAACCTTCGCGCTTTGCAGTTATTCCGGCAAATCGTCCTGACCGGTGCCCTTTCCGAAGCGTCCGCACGGCTGAACATTTCCGCGTCAGCCGCCAGTCGGCTGCTATCGCAGCTCGAGAGCGATATCGGTCTGACATTGTTTTCGCGGACCCGACGGCGGCTGGAACTGACAGAAGAGGGGCAGTTGTTCTTTCGGCAGGTTGCCAACACGTTGATCGGGATTGATGAGATACCGCGCGTTGCGGCCGATGTGCGCGGCCGGGCGCAGGGCTGGTTGTCGGTGGTCACAGCAGCACCGCTGGCCAACGGGCTGGCTGTGCCGGCTTTGGGGCGGCTCGCGGCAGAAACGCGGTCGCTGCAATGTACGGTCAGCGTCGAAAGCCGGTTTGACATCGAAAGCAAGGTGTCGGTGCGCGGCTACAACCTTGGCCTGATTTCATTGCCGGTCGAAAATGCGATCATTGATTTGCAGGTTGTGCCGTTTTTGCGATCAAAGCTGTGTGTGCTGATGCCTGAACACCATCCATTGGCGACACATGAGGTGATCCGGGTTCAGGATCTTGCCGGGCAGACGTTTGTCACGCTTTCACCGGGGCAGCGTTGGCGGAACCGGCTGGACGAATTGATGGGTCTGGCGGGGCAGCCATTTACGATCGCGTTTGAGACCGGATCGACCGTGGTGACGGTCGAGATGGTGCGCGCGGGCCTTGGCCTGACGCTGATCGACAGGGTCTGTGCGCCGCCGGTTTCGGGCGGTGGTCTGGTGCTGCGCCCGGTCGAAGGCGAGCACTGGATCACGTATGCCAGTTTGCATCCGCGCGGCCCCTATGCCCCGTTGGCGGAAAAGTTTCTGGATGCGATCAGTGATCATATTGAGGCGCTGCGCCTGCGCGAGGCGCAGGCGCATGACTTTCTAGAGCTGATCTAGCGCACGGGTCTACGCGCTGCCCAGCCGCGCAGCGAGGCTGATCGCAAGCGTCGCGGCCTCATGGGCGATGACCTTGCTGTCGCCGGTGTATTGGGCCGGATCAAGAGCCGCAGCAATCGCTTCGTAGGACAGATGGGCGGCGATTTCGGGGGCGGTTCTCAGCGCCTGCGCGCCGCCGGTTTCCAGCACGTGGTGCACGATATCGTGGGCAGATCCACGCCCCACGACGGGGGCCAGCACCATCATCAGGTTCTCGGCGACAATCGCGCCCTGACTGCGGGCGAGGTTCGCGGCCATACGGGCGGGGCTGGGGGTAAGGCGGACCAACGTGTCGGCAAAGCTTTCGCTCATCCGCCAGGCCAGTGGTACAGCACGATCCAGCACTGACGACAGCAATTGGTTGGCCGAGGCATCGCCTTCGTGACTGCTGCGCCCGGCCTCCATTGCCGGAGCGGCAAGGGCGCGCAGTTCGACCGCCTGAGCGATGGTACGCACCACGTATTTCGGGTTGATTTTCTGCGGCATGGTCGACGATCCGACGGTGCCCTTGTCCAGCTGCTCGCTCATCTCGCCAATTTCTTCGGTCATAAGCGCATAGGCCTCGGACATGGTCCGTTCTACCGTCATGGCAAGCATCGCAAGTTGCACCACGTATTCCGCGAACAGATCATTCACCGCGCGTCCCGGCACCAGCAGTTCGCGCAGGCCCAGATCGTCGGCCAGCTTGCGGTTCAGCGCGCGACCTTGGCTGCCAAAGGCATGCATCGCGCCGACTGCGCCACCAAAGGGCAGGGCGAACATGCGCCCGGCGGCGTCGGTCAGGCGGGCCTCGGCGCGGTCCATCTCTTCGATCCAGCCGGCAATCTTGAAGCCCAGCGTGATTGGCAGCGCGTGTTGGCGGTTGGTGCGCCCGGCCATCAGGGTGCTGGCGTGGGTCTGGGCCAAATCGCCCATGCGGCTCACCGCGCGGCCAAGGTTGGCGCGGATCGCGGTGTCTGCCTTTCGCAACAGCAGCAATCGCCCGGTCTGCATCACGTTTTGCGTTGTTGCCCCCCAGTGGACATAATTCCCGGCCTCGCCCGCTGCAGCGCCCAGTAGTCGGGTCAGCGACAGGATGGGCGCCATCGTGCGGCGCACATCGGCCTCCATCGCATCGCGTCCAATCGTGTCGAGCGTGGCTGCGGCGATGATGTCGGCGGCGGCCCAATCGGGGATCATGCCCAATTCGGCCTGCGCCCGCGCCAGCGCCGCCTCGACATCAAGCCATGATTGCCAAAGCGTATCGCGGGCAAAAAGCGTGTCCGGGGTCAGGTTCATCGCGTCGCCTCCTGCGCGGGTGTTCTGGTCATCTGCTCGGGGCGGAACTGTGGTGCCGCAGCCAAAAGCTGCGCGGTATATTCGCTGGACGGGTGGCGCAGAACGGCGTCGCAGGTGCCCTGTTCAACCAGCTTGCCGTTCAGCATCACTGCGACCCGGTCGGCAACCTGATGCACCACCGCCATGTCATGGGTGATGACAAGGCAGCTAAGCCCAAGTTCGGCCTGCAGGTCGGTCAGCAGGTTCAGGATCTGCGCCTGCACCGATACATCCAGCGCCGAGGTCGGTTCGTCACAGACCAGCGCCTGTGGCCGGGTGACAAGGGCGCGGGCGATGGCGACACGCTGGCGCTGACCGCCGGACAGTTGCGACGGATAGGAATACAGCAGCCGCGTTGGCAGGCGAACCATCTCCATCGCCTCGCGGGTCTTGGTGTCGCGGGTTGCTGCGTCGTCCGTGCCGCGCAGCGTCAGCGGCCGCGAGATAATCTCGGCCAGTGTACGGCGCGGGTTGAGCGAGGAATACGGGTCCTGAAAGATCGGCTGCACAAGGGCCGCACGTTCCAACGGCGAAAGGTCCGCGACCGGGCGGCCCAGCATGGTGACCGTTCCCGACGTCGGCAGCGACAGGCCCAACATGATCCGCGCAAGGGTGGATTTACCCGAACCGCTTTCCCCGACCAGCGCCAGCGTTTCGCCGCGCCTGAGTGTCAGGCTGACGCCATCGACGGCGGTGATTTGGTGCTTGGCGCCGAACAGCCCTTTGCGCGAGGAATAGACCTGAATGATGTCGCGGGCTTCGATCATCGCGTCCTCATTGGCGGCTTTGACGTGATCAGCGCGTATGGGGGCGGCGGGCACAGGGGCGGGACGTTCGCCGTCACTCAGGATGCAGCGGCGGGTATGCGCTGCGGTGCCAAGGCGTGGTGGCCGTGCGGCAACACATTCTGCGCGCACATAGCTGCATCGTGGGGCAAAGATGCAGCCCGTCGGTGGGCTTAGCAGCGACGGCACGGTTCCGGGGATCGCGCCCAGTCGTCGGGGGGGACCATCCATGCGCGGTATCGCCCCCAACAGCGCCTGCGTGTAGGGATGCGCAGGGTCAGCCATGACGGCCTGCGCCGTGCCTTCCTCGATCATCTCGCCGCCATACATCACCGCGACGCGGTCGGTCTGTTCGGCCACGACGGCAAGGTCGTGAGTGATCAGGATCATCGCCATGCCCATTTCGCGCCGCAGGCCGGCCAGCAGGTCGAGGATCTGCGCCTGTACCGTGACATCCAGCGCGGTTGTCGGCTCATCCGCGATCAGCAACTCAGGCTCCAGCATCAGGGACATGGCGATCATCACCCGCTGTCGCTGACCGCCTGACAGTTGGTGCGGGTATTGCGACAATCGCGCGACGGGATCGGGAATGCCGACCCGGTCGAGCAGGCCAAGCGCGCGCTTTTGGGCCGCGCGCGGGCTTTGGCCACCGAACTGCACCGCCGCTTCGGTCATTTGCCGCCCGATGGTGTAGACCGGGTTGAGCGAGGTCATCGGCTCCTGAAAGATCATCGCGATCCGGTGGCCAAGGAATTGCCGCGAAAAGGCGTTGTCGTCGAGCACGCCAAGGTCAGTGCCATCAAGGTGCAGACTGCCCTTGGTTTCAGCACCTCGCGGCAGCAGGCGCATCAGTGCAAGCGCGGACATACTCTTGCCCGATCCACTTTCTCCGACGATGCCAAGCGCCTCGCCCCGATCAAGGCTGATCGAGACGTCGCGCACCGCGTGCAGGCGACCGGCGGGAAGGGGCAGGGAAACCGAAAGGTTCTGGATATCAAGGAATTTGGGCATCAGCTGCGGCCCTCCGGTGCGGTGATGTCGCGCAGGCCGTCGCCCATCAGGTTGGCCCCAATCACAAGGGTGAACAGGCAGAGGCCGGGCAGAACCACCAGCCACGGGCGGTAGAACATCGCCTGTTTGCCTTCGGCGATCATCAGGCCCCAGCTGGGTGTGGGTGGTTGAATGCCGACGCCAAGGAACGATAGTGACGCTTCGGCCAGGATTGCGATGCCCAGCTCAAACGTGAAGATCACGATGATCTGGCTGACCAGATTTGGCAGGATCTCGTGCCAGATGACCTGACGCGGGGTTGCGCCGGATGCCTGTGCGGCAGCGACGAAATCAAGGCTTCGGATGCGCTGCGTCGCCGAGCGGGTGACGACAAGGTAATAGGTCCAGTGCAACACACCGATGATACCGATTACCACCCAGATCGACGGGCCGATGATGAACACCAGTGCCATGGCGAGCAGAAGGCCCGGCAGGGCGAGTTGAGCCGTCAGAAGAAAGCTGACGGCGTGATCGACCCAGCCGCCGAAATAGCCGGCGACAACACCAAGGGTGACACCGATCAGCAGGCCGATGGTGGCCGCGCCAAGACCGATCGAGATTGACACCCGCGCGCCATAGATCAGGCGGCTGAGATAGTCCCGCCCGTTCTGATCCGTGCCCAGCATGTGATCCCAGGTGCCGCCCTCAGTCCAGACCGGGGGCAGCATCCGGCTGCTTAGCGATTGCACAAACGGGTCATGCGGGGCCAGCAGCGGCGCAAAGATCGCGATCAGGGCCAGCGTGACGATCAGCCCGGCACCGATCAGAAATCCGGTATGGCTGCGCGCACGGCGGCGCATCAGCTGGCGCGGGGTAAAGGGGGCGGCCTCGTCGGTCGCCGCGACGGTGAATGTAGGTGCGTCGGTCATCCGATACGGATCCTCGGGTCCAGAGCCGCATTCAGGATGTCGGCCAACAGGTTCATCGCTACAAAGACGATGGCGAAAACAAAGATGAGCATCTGAACCGTCGGGATATCGGCCCCGAGGATGGATTCCAGTGCCAGTCGGCCAAGGCCGTTGATGGCAAAGATGCTCTCGGTGATGACTGATCCGCCGAATTTCTGGCCCAGTTGTACGGCCAGAACCGAAATCACCGGCAGCAGCGCGTTGCGCAGCGCGTGACGGCGCAACAGTGCCCCGCTGCGAAACCCCTTGGAGCGGGCGGTGCGGATGTAATCAGCGCCCATCACCTCGATCAATCCGGTGCGGGTCAGGCGCATCACGGCAGGCACAGATGAGGAGCCAAGCACAAAGGCCGGCAATACGAAATGCAGCCATGTGTCGTCGCCCGACACCGGAAAGATCGGGATCATCACCGCAAAGAGAATGATCATGATCAGACCCAGCCAGAAGTTCGGCACCGCCTGCGCCGACACGGCAACACCCAGCGCCATTCGGTCGATCCACGAATTCGGGTTCAGCGCCGCCAGTGCACCCAGTGGAATGGCGATCGCGATGGTGACGCCAAGGGCGGACAGGGCGAGCGCGATGGTGACGCCTGCGCGTTCGGCCACCAGTTCGGCCACGGGTTTGTGCCAATAGTAGCTTTCGCCAAAATCGCCCTGCAACACGCCGCCAAGCCAGTTCGCATAGCGCACGGGCAGCGGGTCGTTCAGGCCATAACGGGCGCGGATCGTTTCGACCACGTCCTGGGTAGCATCCTCGCCCGCTATGGCCTGGGCGGGGTCCGTGGCGACATTCAGCAGCAGAAACGCCGCGAGCGATACGGTAAAGGCGACGGCCAGCGCCAGAAGAGCGCGCAGCAGGATGTATTTCAACATAGCTCAGACCTTGTGTTCTGTGGGGCGGGGGGACAGCATCCCCTGGCCCGGAATGGCCCCGCTGCGCAATGGCTGCGGGGCCGCGCCGCTTATTTCCAGCTGGCGTTTTGCAGACGGGGCAGGCCGTCGGGATCCAGTGGGAATTCCAGATCCGGCGACACGAGGTAGTTTGCCGAATAGGTGAACAGTGGCGCCCAGTAGGCCTGATCAGCGATAGTACCAAGGGCACTTGAGTAAATCTCGGCGCGCTTTTCCTGATCATTGGTCTGTTCTGCCGCCAGCACCTCGTCCGCCAGAGCCTGATCGCCGGACATGTTGCGGTCACTCTCCATCGAGAAATGGATGCGTGCAATGGCTGCGGTGTCCGCCGTGCCGCCCGAACCCCAAGTGCCGATATAGGCGGGGATATCGCGGGCCGCGCGAGCCTGATTAAGCGATTCCAGTTTGACGTAGCGCAGGTTCACATCGATGCCGATGGCCGTCAGATCCGCCGATACCGCTTCGGCCACGGATTTGTCGCGGTAGGCCCAGAGCTCGAGCGGGAAGCCGTCGCCGTAACCTGCCTCGGCCAGCAGCGCCTTGGCCGCTTCGGGATCGTAGGGATAATCCTGCACGCTGGTGTCACAGCCGAACTGCGCCGGATGGCAGGCGGTGTGGATCGCCTCGGCAGAGCCGCCGATCAGGTACTCGGCCATTTCGGCTTTGTTCAGGGCGTGGTTGATCGCCTGACGCACCTTGACCTTGGTCAGTGGACCATCGGCGCCAGTGTGCCCGGCCGCATCCAGCACGGCAAAGGCGATGCGCAGGTCCGGTCCACTCAGATGTGTGGCCATTGGCGTCGCGCCAAGGCTGTTGGCCAGATCCAGCGGCACCTTGAACATCCAGTCGATTCCGCCCGACATCATCTCGGCCTGTTGGGTGCCGATGTCGGGAATATTGCGCACGATGATCTTTTCGATGGCTGGCTTTTCGCCAAAATATCCGTCGAACCGCTCAAGCACCAGCTCCTGACCGGGTTCAAAGCTGGCAACCTTGTACGGGCCGGTCGAGATCAGCGCCTGCGCCATCGCATCGCGGTCAATCTCGCCGTCCACGTCATAGGCACCGGCCTTGCGCAACATGATCCGCTGCGCCATGTCGCGCAGCAGCAGCGGGTAGACCGACTTCAGGTGAAAGCGAACGGTGTTCGGGCCCGTCACCTCGGCATTGTCGAGCCAGCGGCTGACCACGCCCTGCGCGTTCGATTCACTGTCGTCGCGATTGATCCAGTTGTAGGTATAAGCCACGTCCTCAGCCGTCAGCAGGCTGCCGTCGTGAAACTGCACATCATCGCGCAATGTGATGTCGAGCGTGGTTTCGTCCACGAACTCATGCCCTGTCGCGACGGCGGGGTGGAATTCCTGCGTCACCGGGTCCAGATCGAACAGCGTCGTGTCCGTCATTTGCGCAAGGATGATGTATTCGCGCTTGGTCGTGTAATTATAGTCGAGGTTCAGAATTTCTTCGGCCATGGCCACGCGCAGCGTGTCGTCGGCCTTGCCCGCCTGCACCGGCGCACCGACCAGCGAGGCGGCCATAAATGCCGGAACGATCGCCCGCGTCACAAGGTATGTCATATCTACTCCTCCCAAAAGTGTACGTCGGACGATAGGTACAGAAAACAGATGCGTAAACTGTTAGGTTTGCAGCGATAGTTGTGTTTTATGCAACTGTCGTGAGGCTGGCTAACCTACCGCGCCGTGTTTCAACCGACGGGCCATTCCCCAGATCCATGCAGATCAAGCGTCAAGCGTTCGAGTTCGTCGCGGACCTGGCTATGGACGGTATCCGCCTTGTTGCGGCGGTGATAGCTCATGCAGACCGTGCGTTGGTAGCGCGGGTCGAGCGGTACCGCGCGTACCTGTCCGGCGACCAGTTCCGGCGCAAAGGCGCTTTGGGCAAAGACGCCAAATCCTTCGCCTGCGCTGACCATGCGGACCAATTGCTGGCCGGCGTCGATCTCGAACCGGATGTTCAGTTTTAGCCCCAGCGCGTCAACCTGCCGTTCCAGCAGACTGCGCAGGGTGTGGCGGGCCGATGTGACGATCAGCGGCAGTTCGGCGATGCGGGCAATCGGAAAAGGATCAGGGATGGTGCGCATCTGACCGGCTTCGCCGATCAGCATCATCTCTTCGCGCAGCAGCGGGCGTGAAATTATGGTGTCGGTGTCGACGCCGTTAAAGGTCAGCGCGATATCCAACTCGCCCGCCTCGACCCAGTCATAGAGATAGCCTGACATCGCCTCGACCAGCCGCAGTGACACCCTAGGGAACCGGGACGACAATCCGCGCAGCAATGGCTGGGCCAGCACGACCGCTGCCGACGGCGGCAGGCCGATCGAGACCTCGCCAGAGGGTTCGCTGACCAGGTCCGTCAGCTCGTTGTGCAGCGCCCTCAGGATGCCAAACACCTCGTAGACCTGTGGCAGGAGGCGTCGCCCTGCGGCGGTCAGCGCAACACCGCGCGGCAGCCGTTCAAAGAGGTCGAGTCTAAGGTCCGCCTCGAGTCGTCGGACCGACGCTGACAACGCTGGCTGCGCTACTCCCAGCCTAACGGCGGCAGCGGTGATCGACCCCTCTTCGGCGACGGTCATAAAGGCCTGTAATCGACCAAGGTCAAACTGATGAACGAGCTGCGCCATTTTGCCATATGAATTTAATTATGTCGGAATAGTTAATCCATATAAGATTTTTGTGCCAGAGGCCGTTATCAGGGTCCGACAATATTTAGGGAGGACACCATGATCAGAACCGGATTTATCGTCGCAACCGCAATTGCGGCGGCACTGACCGCCAGCGCAGGGTTTGCCGCAGATTACACCTTGTCGGTGACGCTGGACACCAGCCCGCAGCACGTGCGCAACGTCTGGCTCAAGGATTTTGCCAAGGCGATTGACGAGACGTCCGACGGTCGGCTTGAGCTTGAGATCTTTGAAGCTGCCGCCAAGTACAAGGACAGCGAGGCAGCCGCCGCCGTGGCGCAGGGCGCCATCGACATCGCCATCCCGCAATACCAGCTGATTTCACGCTTTGTCCCCGAAAGCGATTTTGAGCAATTGCCGATGTTCTATGGCCTTGGACGTGATCAGATTTATGCTGTGGTCGATGGCCCGGTCGGCGACGATCTGCACAAACGGATCGAGGACAAGCTGGGTGTCAAGGTGCTGGGCCGTCCGATTGATCTGGGCTTTGGCACAGTCTTTTCGACCGAAGTGGCGCTGAAAACGCCGGGCGATCTGGCGGGGTTGAAGGTGCGGGTGCCGGGTGGTCCGGCGACGGTGCAGCGCTATGAAACCATGGGGTCGGTCCCGGTGCAGATTTCGTGGCCCGACGTGCCGCAGGCGTTGCAGACCGGCACGATCTCGTCGCTTTGGGCCACGCAGGAATCCGTGGCCTCGGCCAAGCTGTGGGACGCAGGTGTCGCCTATGCAATGGAGGACCGTCAGGCCATCGTGCAATATGTGCCGCTGATCAATCAGCGCAGTCTGGACGCGCTGCCCGAGGATCTTCAGGCGCTGCTGATCGACACATGGGATGCGATGGTCGATGGTCAGCGCGACTTTGCTGCGGACCGGCAGGCCAAGGCGCGCGACGTCAACGCCGAGCACGGCATCGTTACCTCAGATCCCAGTGCCGAAGATCTGGATGCGATGCGCCAGCAGCTGCTGGCCGCACAACCCGCGCTGATCGATGAACTTGGCATCGACGGCGGGTTCATTGACATGCTGTCGTCGGCCATCGACGGCTGATCCAGCGGATTGACGATGAAACAGATCCTCATCGGGTTGGAGACCGGGGCGACCGGTCTCCTTGCTCTTGCCGCTGCATTGTTGACAGTCAGCGAATCCATCCTGCGCTATTTGGCACCGACTCTGCTGCCCGACTGGGGGGCCGAGGTCACCGTCTACCTGGTTGGTTGGGCGGTGATGCTGGGGGCAAGTCGGCTGATCCGCGATCAGATGCATGTCAGCGTTGACATGCTGGTCGAGGCGCTGCCACCGCGGACCCGCTGGGTGCTGCGGGTGTTTACCTGCCTCTTTGGTGTCGTGATCGCCGGATTCATCGCCTATGCGGGATGGCTGATGGTGGATTTCGCGCTGATGCTGGGCGAGCGATCTGACAGTTCGATCCGCTTTCCAATGTGGGGGTATTACGCCGCAATTCCGGTGGGGTTTGCGCTGTGTTCCGCAACATATCTCTGGCAGCTTGTACTGCTGATTACCGGACAGGAGGGCTGATCCGATGCTGTTGACGATTGTGCTGATCCTGTTCTTTCTGCTGTTGCTGATCGGGGTGCCGATCTATCTGGTTCTGTCGGGCCTTGCCGTACTGACCTGGGTGGTCGAAGGCGCACCGCTGGTGTCACTTGGGCAACAATATGCCAACCACCTGAATTCCTATACGCTGGTCGCTGTGCCGCTGTTTGTCATCGCGGCGACCTTTATGCAGCGCGGCGGTGTGGCCAAGGCGCTGATCGACATGGCCTCGGCCTGGGTTGGTCGGACACGTGGCGCGCTGGGCATTGTCTGCATTCTGGCGACCGCTGTTTTTGCGGCAATCTCGGGCTCTTCGGTCGCGACGGCGCTGGCGATCGGGGCGGTGCTGATTCCGGCGATGAAAGAGCGCGGGTACCCGATCACCTTTGCCACCGGTACAATCGGCGCCGGGGGCACGCTCGGTATCCTGATCCCGCCCTCTCTTGCCATGCTGATCTACGGTATCATCGTTGATGAATCTGTCCCGCGGCTGTTTCTGGCTGGTGTGGTTCCGGGGCTGTTGCAGGCCGCGCTTTTGATGGTCTACGTTCGCTACTACGCGGTGCGCTATGATCTTCCGGTGGAAGAGGCGATGGACCGCGATCAGTTCATCCACGCCAACCTGAACGCGCTGCCTGCGCTGCTGGTGCCGATCATTATCCTTGGTGGCATCTATTCCGGCCTTGTCACGATTTCCGAGGCGGCGGGCCTGTCAGCCATCGTTGCGCTGATCGTGTCGCTGACCTTTTATCGTGAAATCCGGCTGCGCGACGTGTTGTCGATTTTGGCCGATGGTGTGCGTCAAACCGGAGTGATCATCTTTATCGTGCTGGCGGCGCTGACTTTTGCCCACTGGCTGACCGGGGCAGGTGTGACGCGGGCGCTGGTGAATTTCATCGACACCATGGACCTTAGCCCATGGGAATTCCTGATTGCAGCGAATGTCATCATGTTCGTGCTGGGCATGTTCCTCGAAGTGATCTCGGTCATTCTGATTTTCGTGCCGCTGGTGGTGCCTGCGCTGCTGCAACTGGGGATCAACCCGATCCACTTTGGCGTCATCCTTGTGGTCAACATGGAGATCGCGCTGCTGACGCCGCCGGTCGGCCTTAACCTCTTTGTGCTGAAGTCGGTGGCCAATACCGGCATCGACAAGGTGATCCGGGGCGTGACCCCCTACATCCTGCTGATGCTGTGCCTGCTCGTCTTTATCACCTTTGTGCCCGCAGTCTCGACCTGGCTGCCGGACCTTGTCTTTGGCAAAAACTAGGGGAACGCTATGCCTATTGCCCATATCACCGTTGCCCCGGAACTGGTTGCGCAGGTCACTGCGCAGGCAGGCGACATCACCGAAACCGTCACCGCGATCCTGAAACAGGCGCTGGATGCCAGAGTCGAGCTGATCCAGGTGGTTCTGTCGGCTGCTCTGGCGACGCCCCAGGGGTGCGATGTGCTGTGTGAAGTACAGCACCGCGCCTCGATTGCGCGAAACGGGTATATCCGACAGGCCGCCGCGCAACAGCTACACGACGCGCTGCAACAGGCAACCGGCGGTACGGTCCGGGTGCGTCTGATCGCGCTCGCCCCCGAGGATATCGCCGCTGTGGACAGCCCGGAGGTGCTGAAATGACGGTTCAGCCGATTTCGTTGCGTGGGATCCGATCGTTTCACGTCGGAGGAAAAAGTGTCGAACTGACCGGCCAGCCCCGGCAAGAGTTCCGCGTGTCGCCGGATTCGCCGCCGCGTATGGTGGATCTGAACGGACATTACGTCAGTGGTCAGCTTTATGCGCAGCAATTCATGCTGGAGCAGCCGCAATCAGACGTGCCGGTGCTGTTCTGGCACGGCGGCGCGATGACCGGAGTGACATGGGAGACGACGCCGGACGACAGGCCCGGCTGGTCGTCGATCTTTCTGCGTCGCGGCTATGACGTGGTGGTGTCGGATGCCGTTGAACGGGGACGATCCTCGTGGTCGCCCTATCCGCAGATCTACGACAGCGCGCCATTGTTCCGCACGGCCGAGGATGCCTGGTATCTGTTCCGTATGGGTCCATCCGATGGGTTCTCGGCGGATCCTGCGGCCCGGCGCGCCTTTGCCGGGCAACAGTTTCCTTTGGACCAGTTTGATCAGCTCTGCGCCCAGTTTGTGCCGCGCTGGACAACCAACGCCGCCAGTTCCGTCGTGGCCTACGCGGCGCTTGTCGAACGGTTTGATCGCGTGGTGATCGTTGCGCATTCGCAGGGTGGATGGTTCGCGCAGCGCGTCGCGGCGCAGATGCCGCACCGAATCGCGGCGATTGTGCTGCTAGAGCCCGCGGGGGCCCCAACGCTGGACGCCGCTGGGTGTGCCGCAGCGTCCCGCGTCCCGCATCTGTATGTCTGGGGTGACAATTGCGAAGATCATCCAGCGTGGCAAACCTACAAGGCGGGCGCCATCGCGCAGTCAGACCGGCTGAGGGCGCTGGGCGGGGTGGCGGAACATTTCGACCTGCCAAAGATGGGCATTCGGGGCAATTCGCACATGCCGATGATGGACGCCAATTCTGACGAGATCGCGGATCTTGTGACGCACTGGCTGTCGGATCAGAACGTCACGGCCTGCTCAGAGGTTTCCTGATGGTTGGTTCCGCCCCGATCCGATGTTCTGATTTACAAGGGGCCGGGCGTTTATACGCCCGCCCGGATCAGCGCGATGGAATAAACGCTGGTGGTGGCCGTGATGAACATCACATGTTTGCCACGCCCGCCAAAGCACAGGTTTGACACCAGCTCGGGCACCAGAATCTTGCCCAGCGGCACGCCGGCGGGCGACAGGCAATGCACGCCATCCGCCGCTGAGGACCAGAGGTTGCCGTCCGTGTCCACCCGAAAGCCGTCTGCCGCGCCGGGCGCGATCTTGTGAAATACCGCGCCGCCGGACAGTGTCCCGTCGGGCGCAACCGCAAAGGCGCGGATATGCTGCGTGCGCGGGCGGTCGAATTTACGCCCGGTGTCCGCCACATACAGTACGGTTTCGTCAGGTGAAAACGCCAGCCCGTTGGGGCAGTCGAAATCAGTCAGGACCGCCTCAATCGTCGCGGTGATCGGGTCGATACGGTAGACGTTGCAGGGCAGCTCTTCTTCGGCCTGATGCCCTTCGTAATTCGAAACGATGCCGTAATGCGGGTCGGTGAACCAGACGCTGCCATCGGATTTGACCACAACATCATTGGGTGAATTCAACCGCTTACCTTGATATCTGTCAGCCAGAACGGTGATCGTGCCGTCATATTCGGTTCGCGTTACCCGCCGTGTGCCATGCTCGCAGCTGACCAGCCGACCGGCCCGGTCGCGGGTATGGCCGTTGGCAAAATGTGACGGCGCGCGATACGTCGACAGACCGGCATTCGGCGTCCACCGATGGATTGTGTCGTTTGGAATATCGGAAAACAGCAGACAGCCTGCGTCGCCGAACCAGACCGGCCCCTCGACCCAGTCAAAGCCGGTGGCCAGTTGTTTCAGTTGGGCATTGCCCAGAATGTAGTCCTGAAACACCGGTTCGATGATCTCATAGGGTGGCATGGTTGTGACCTCAGTTTTGGAGCGTACCGCCGCATCCTAAGCAGCCGTTCGGGTTTGTCCAAGCCAACCCGCGTCTGGACCGCCGCGCCGGGTGGGCTTGACTTCGTGGCACAGATATCATGTCATCATACCAGTTGAATTGATAGCGGAATCGGGAGGAGACGGGGATGAAACTGGCACTCATGGGGGCTGGGGGTAAAATGGGCGTGCGCAGCGCAACCAACCTGCTGGAGAGCGATTTTGAGGTGGCGCATGTCGAAATATCAGAAGCCGGGCGCGCGCGGCTGAAAGCGGCAGTCGGTGTGGATTGCGTGCCGGTCGACGACGCCCTGAACGGCGCCGATGTCGTGCTGTTGGCGGTACCGGATACGGCAATCCGCGCCGTGGCGGCGGCAATCATCGACAAGGTGCCCAGCGGCGCGATGGTGATTTGCCTCGACGCGGCGGGGCCGTTTGCCGGTCATCTGCCAGAGCGCGCCGATGTGACTTATTTTGTCAGCCATCCCTGCCATCCGCCGATCTACAACAATGAGATGACCGAGGCCGGGCGCAAGGATTATTTTGGCGGTATCGCGGCACAACAGGGCATCGTGAACGCATTGATGCAAGGCCCAGACGAACACTACGCCATCGGTGAAAAGGTCGGTCGCGCGATCTATGCGCCGGTCGCGCGCAGCCATCGTGTCACCGTGGAACAGATGGCGCTGCTGGAACCGGGCCTGTCCGAGACTGTCTGCGCCTCGTTGCTGGATGTGATGCGAGAGGCGATGGACGAGGTGGTCGCCCGCGGTGTGCCGCAAGAGGCAGCGCGGGATTTCCTGCTGGGGCATATGAACATTCTTGGCGCGGTGATTTTCAAGGAAATTGACGGCGTGTTCTCGGATGCCTGCAACAAGGCAATCACCTTTGGCAAACCGGCCCTGATGCGCGACGATTGGAAACGGGTCTTTGAACCGGACGAGATTGCCGCCAGCATTCAGCGCATCACTTAGCCGCAGGACCTACTGGACATCGTTGGGGTTCGCGGGCACTTCGGTCATATGGGCCGAGCGGTCCAAATGCACGCCCATCAGGCGGGCGGCGTCGCCGCCGTTGCCTGCGGCCATGGCATCGACGATCTGTCCATGTTCTGTCAGGGTGACATCTTCGTGCCCGGACCAGCGTAAGAGGGCGCTGTGATGCTGAAAAATCCATTTGAGCATGGCATCCGCCACTGCCGAGACGACGGGATTGCCTGCAATGGCGATGATCCGCGCATGAAACGCGATATCGGCCGCGATGAACGCGGTGGGGTTATCGCGCGCGGCGCTTTGATCTGTGATCATCTGCCGCAAGGCGTCAATATCCGCCGCAGTACACCGCGCGGTGGCGACGCGGACAAGGCCGGTTTCGAACATCTTGCGCGCGTCCTTGAGGTGGTCAAGGTTTTCTGGCGCGACCGACAGCAGCGTTTGCGCGATGCCGTCAAGCTGATGCACCGCGCTTTGGGGGGTGAGTCGTTTAACCCGGCTGCGTTCGCCGTGGCTGACAGTGATCAGCCCCATGGTATGCAGCGCCTGGAGCGCCTCGCGGACCGCCGGTCGGCCCACGCCATAGCGGTCCATCAGGGCGCGTTCAGACGGCAGCGGATCTTCGGGCAGCAGTTCGCCGCTGCGGATCATCGCGTGCAGTCGGTCAAACACGGCGTCCGACAGCTTGCGCCGGGGTATGGGATCGGGGCTGTCATGGTTGGGCATCGGGGTCTCGGGATCTGGATGGTCCCAACTGGTATGATGAGATAACGCGGAATGGGTCAAGTGCAGACAGAAATATTTGGGCAGGGCGCGCCGGGGGAATCGCCGATCCTGGCCTGGCTTGGGGATGATTTCACCGGCGCGGCGGCGGTGATGGAGGCGCTGGCCTTTGCCGGGTTGCCATCGGTGTTGTTCCTGAGCCCGCCGGATGCCGAAAGGCTGGCGGCGTTTCCGGGGGTGCGCGGGATCGGCATCGCATCACTGGCGCGGACCTATTCGCCGGCGTGGATGGATCAGCATCTGCCGCCACTTTTTGACACGCTGGCGGCGACGGGTGCCGGGTTGGTGCAGTACAAGGTCTGCTCGACCCTCGATTCCGCGCCTCATATCGGATCAATCGGGCGGGCGATGGAGATTGGTGCCGCCCGATTCGGCGGAGCGGTTCCCGTGCTGGTCGCTGCGCCACAGATGCGGCGGTATCAGGCGTTCGGGCAGTTGTTCGCCGGAACCGATGCAGGTGTGTTCCGTCTGGACCGTCACCCGGTTATGGCGCGTCATCCCGTGACGCCGATGGGCGAAGCGGATGTCGCCCGCCATTTGGCGGCGCAGACCGGTATGGCTCTGACCTGTTTGGATCTTGAGAGACTCGCCGATGCGAAATTGGCCGCAGCCGCGCTGGTGCCGGGGCAGGGCGTGACGATAGATCAGATGAGCGCAGCAGATCAGGTCGCCGCCGGGCGGCTGCTATGGGAGCATCGCGAGACCAACCGCTTTGTCGTGGGATCGCAGGGCACGGCCTATGCGCTGGTGGCGTATTTCCGCGCGCAGGGTCTGTTGCCGCCCGAGAGTCCCGTGCCGGGGATCGGACGCGCACGTGGCATGGCCGTGGTGTCGGGGTCGGTGTCTCCGGTTGCAGCGGATCAGATCGCCTGGGCCTGCGCCAATGGATTTGAAGGAATCACACTGGACGCCACAGCGGCCTGCGGCGACGGGCTCTTGGCGGCTGAAGGTGCGACCATCGCCGCCGGGCTGGACGCGTTGGATAGGGGGCAAGTGCCCCTGATCTATACCGCAGCGGGACCGGACGATCCGGCGGTGGCGCGGCTGCGCGCCGCGGCGGGCGATCGGCTGACTGCCGTGAACGAACGCATCGGGCGGGCACTGGGCCGCATCCTAGGGGCACTGATCGAGCGCGGCGGGCTGGATCGCGCTGTGGTATCAGGCGGCGATACTTCTGGCCATGTGTGCCAGGTGCTGGGGATTGACGCGCTGACCGCGCTGGCGCCGACAATTCCGGGCGCCGCGATCTGTCGTGCCCATGCCAGGGGGTCGATGGACGGACTGGCGCTGGCGCTCAAGGGCGGGCAGATGGGCAGCATAGATTATTTTGGCTGGGTACTGGACGGAGGTGGCGCGCGATGACACGCTTGCAGGCGACGTATGATATTGAAAGCCCGCTGGGTGTGGCCCATGCGGCTGCGGTCATCGCAGGGGAACAATCGACCGGCACCTTTGTACGGCTGGCAACCGAAACGGACGCGCTGCGTGATCGGTCCTCGGCACGGGTCGAGCTGGTAGAGGTTACGGGCGTTTCGGATCACCCGTCCTTGCCCTGCCGGTTGACTGGCACCGAATACGAACGTGGGCGGGTGACATTGTCCTGGCCTGTGTCGAATTTCGGTCCGTCGCTGACCAACATTCTGGCGACCGTTGCGGGCAACCTGTTTGAGCTGGCCGAGGTGTCGGGCATCCGGTTGGTGTCGCTTGATATCCCCGACAGCGTAGCGCGCGCCAATCCCGGTCCGCAATTCGGTATCACTGGCACCCGTCGCCTGATGGGGGTGCCCAAAGGGCCGATGATTGGCACCATCGTTAAACCCAGCATCGGGCTGAGCGCCGAGGAAACCGCGACTCTGGCCGGGGATCTGGCGCTGGCCGGGATCGACTTTATCAAAGATGATGAATTGCAGGGCAACGGTCCGGGCTGCCCGCTGGCGGATCGCGCAGAGGCGGTGATGCGAGCGCTGGACCGTGCGGCACAAACCACCGGGCGCAAAGCAATGTATGCGTTCAACATCACCGATGAGGTGACTGATATGTGGCGGCATCTTGAGATGCTCGAACGGCTAGGAGCAAGCTGCGCGATGGTGTCGCTGAATTCGGTCGGACTGGCCGGGTTGCGGGCGGTGCGCGACCGAAGCCCTTTGCCGATCCATGCCCATCGCAACGGCTGGGGATTGATGTCGCGCTCGCCGGATATTGGCATTGCCTATCCTGCGCTGCAAAAACTGTGGCGCATGGCCGGGGCGGACCACCTGCACGTCAACGGTCTGGCAAGCAAGTTCACCGAACCGGATTCGGTTGTGGCCGGGTCGGCGCGGGCCGTGCAGGCCCCGGTCAGTGATGGCGTGCCGCATACTGCATTGCCGGTGTTTTCGTCGGGGCAGACCGCCTGGCAGGTTGGCCCGTCTGCGGACGCGCTGGGCAATGACGATTTCCTGATATGCGCTGGCGGCGGCATCATGAGCCACCCGCAGGGCCCGGCGGCCGGGATCACCAGCTTTCGTCAGGCCGCCGAAGCGCATGTATTGGGCCGCGACCTGAGCGACCACGCGGCGGATCGACCGGAACTGGCGGCGGCGCTGACTGCGTTCAAAGGGGCGGTGACGCGCGGTTGACTCTGGCCAGCGTTGCCGCGAAAACTCTGGTATACCATTTTTGCACAGGAGTTGCGCCATGACTGCCACGCTCGCCATTGGTCCCTATAACGAGGCCGAGCGCCCGCCGCTCAAGGACAGCTTTGACGCGCAATTGATCGCCGGACCGGCCGATATTGCCGGGATCGACGCAGGTTTGCGCGACGCCTTCCGCGCCGTGGCCTACAAGGGGCATCACCCCTTTGGTGCGGCTGAGATGGATCTGCTGCCGAACATCGGTCTGATCGCCAATTACGGCGTTGGGTATGACGCGATTGACGTCGCCGCCGCCAGTGCACGTGGTATCCGTGTCACCAACACACCGGACGTGCTGAACGATGATGTGGCTGATCTGGCCATTGCCATGTGGCTCCAACAGGGGCGAGAAATGCGGCAGGCCGAGACGTGGCTGCGCGACGGCAAATGGGAGAGCGTCGGCAGCGTGCCGCTGAACCGCAAGCTCAGCGGTGGCACAGCAGGCATCATGGGGCTGGGCCGGATCGGGCGCGACATTGCCGACCGTCTGGCCGCGTTCAAGATGGATATTCATTACCACGCCCGCAGCGAAAAGCAGACACCCGGTTGGACCTATCACGCCGATCCGGTGGACCTGGCACAGGCGGTGGATTTCCTGTTTGTTGCGCTGGTCGGTGGACCGGAGACCGAAAACTACGTCTCGAAAGAGGTGATCGCGGCGCTGGGTCCGCGCGGCGTGGTGATCAACATCTCACGCGGCAGTTGCATCGACGAAGGCGCGCTGCTGGACGCTCTGGAAAGCGGCGCGATTGCGGGGGCGGGGCTGGACGTCTTTGTTGGCGAACCCAAGGTCGATCCCAGGTTCCTCAAGCTCGACAACGTGGCACTGCAACCGCATCAGGGGTCCGGCACGGTCGAAACTCGCGCCGCGATGGCGAAACTACAGCGTGACAATATCGCGGCGCATCTGGCTGGCACGGCGTTGCTGACGCCGGTTAACTAAACCCCGGTCGCCCCGGTTGTTCCGGGGCGACCATGTCTGCGGGTTTACTATTCCACCGGTGATTGACCCCGGACCCGGTACGCAGTCCGCGAATGCCCGGGGCCGGAGTTCTGGCCATCAGGCCGACGGTTTGTCGTCTTCCAGATAGTAACGGATGTTATCCTCAAAGCTGGAGTCGGCACTCAGGCCCAGCCGTTCGGCCTTGTCCGCGTGGATGTCCCATTTCCAGCCGGATACGATGCGCCGGATCTCGGGTTGCGGATCCCAGCGGATCAGCTTGGCTGCTTCGGGGCCTGTCATGGCGGTCATCGCCTTGATCAGTTGCGCGATGGACCATGTGCGCCCCGGCATCTGCATCACCCGGTTCTGCCCCAGATCAGCAGCGTCGAGTTCGGCGCCCTTGATCAGGTTCTCGACGCATTTGCGCGGACTGAGGTAATAGTGCAGGAATTCCGGATCGACCGGGCAGACGGCCTCTTGTCCGTTCAACGGTTCGCGCAGGATTGACGACATAAAGCTGGACGCGGCGCGGTTCGGTTTGCCCGGCCGGACAGAAATGGTCGGCAGGCGAAAGCCGCGCCCGTCAATATAGCCCTTGCGGGAATAATCGTTCAGCAGGATTTCCCCGATGGCCTTTTGTCCACCATATGAGGTTTGCGGATTGGGGTAGGAGTGATCGCCCAGCGGGTCCGGCACCTCTCCGCCATAGATGGCGATGGACGAGGAAAAGACCACGACAGGATTGGTTTCCAGCGTGCGGCAGCGCTCGAACACGTTATATGTGCCGAACAGGTTGATCGACATGCCGGCGTCGAAATCCTCTTCTGCGTGAGCAGACACAATGGCGGCCAGCAAATAGATCACATCTGTATCTTGCGTGATAACTTCGGCGACCGAGGCGGCGCTGGCGATGTCGCAGCGCGCGGTCGTAACCTCAAACGGCGCGGTGACGGGTGTTGGGTCGTTGATGTCGGCCAGTGTCAGCCGGTCGATGGGTTGCCCACGTAGAGTGCCTTTGGCAGCCAGCGCATGGGCCAGCTTCTGGCCGACGACGCCGCCGCCCCCGATGATCAGAATGTTCATGTCTCTCCCTTTTCGTCGTGCGTGACTGTCGTGTCGTCTGGCGGCAACAGCTTGCCGGGGTTGAGGATGTTCAGCGGGTCAAACGCCGCCTTGATCATCCGCATATAGCGCAGGGCTGGGCCGTGTTCGGCCTGCATGTAGTCCTGTTTGCCCAGGCCGATGCCATGTTCGCCGCTGACCGTGCCGCCCAGTCGCAACGCGGTGTCGGCCAACGCGTGTGTGAATTGGTGTACCCGGCCCAGTTCGTCGGGATCATCGGGATCAACGCTGATACCGGCGTGAAAATTTCCGTCGCCCACATGGCCGACGATGGTGCTGGTCAGGCCCAATCGCACAGCATCCTCTTGCGCCTGCACAACCGCCTGCGCCAATTGCGAGATCGGCACGCAGACATCGGTGGCCCAGATGCGTTTGCCCTGACCCAGCGCGGCGCTGGCGTAATGCGCCTTGTGCCGCATGGACCACAGCGCGGTACGCTCTTCGGTTGTGCTGGCCTGCGCCCAGCCGGTCGCGCCGAATTCATCCGCGATATCACAAAAGCTTTGGGCCTGTTCGGCGGTGCTGGCAGGCGTGCCGTGAAATTCGAGGAAAAGATGCGGTTGCTCTGGCAGCCCTGCGTTGGAATAGAGGTTGAAGCCGCGCACCATCATATGGTCCAGCAGTTCGATCCGCGCCATCGGCAGACCGGACTGGATGGTGAGGATCACGCAGTTCACCGCATCCTCAACGCTCGCAAAGCGGCAGGTCGCGGCAACCGTGCTTTCGGGGATGCCCTGCAGGCGCAGCGTCAGTTCGGTGATGATGCCCAGCGTGCCTTCGGATCCGACCAGCAGATGGGTCAGGTCGTAGCCGGTCGCACTTTTGCGGGCGCGGGTGCCGGTGCGTATGATGCTGCCGTCGGCCATGACAGCCTCAAGCGCCAGAACATTGTCGCGCATTGTGCCATAGCGCACGGCGGTGGTGCCACTGGCGCGCGTCGCGGCCATCCCACCGAGCGAGGCATCGGCGCCCGGATCGACCGGAAAGAACAGGCCAGTGTCGCGCAGCGCCGTGTTCAGTGCAATTCGCGTCAGACCCGGCTGGACCACGACATTCAGATCCTCGGCATTGACCGCAAGGACGCGGTTCATCTGTCCCATATCAAGGCTGATGCCGCCCTGAACCGGCAGATGCTGCCCCTCAAGCCCCGTGGCCGCGCCAACGGCGGTCACGGGGCAACCATGCCGGGCGCAAATGGAGATGATCTGCGCGACCTCGGCGGTGGTCTGCGGATAGGCCACTGCGTCGGGCGGTGTCTCGGGGAAGTGGGTTTCGTTGCGGCCATGCTGAGCGCGGTCGGCATCCGAGGTGACAAGGCGGGTGCCAAGCAGCGCAGTCAGTGCCTCTTGTGCGGCTGGGGTCATCATTGGCGCAATCCCGCGATCAGGGCCAGAATGACCACCGCCAGCATCGACGCGGCCATGGCATAGTTGATCCGGCGCTGGGCTCTGTCCGACAGGTTCAGACGATGCAGGCTTGCCCCCGCCCAGAGCCAGCCAAGGTGGATTGGAATCCAGATGGCGTTGGCGATCAGCAGCTTGGTCGCGGTCTCGAACAGCAGGTTGTCGGGCGCATAGGGAAAGCCGGCAAAGAGTGTGGTGTTCACGGCATAGGCCTTGGGGTTGATGGCTTGCAGCAACAGCCCCGCACCGATGCCGGGCGCGGAACCGGCGGCAATAAAGGCGACACGCGCCCCGGCAAAGGCGATCCGCGCGGCAAGGTACAGAAGATAGAGCAGCGATGCCCCCATCAGCACCCAGCGGATCACCGGCACCGACAGAACCACGGCGGCCAGCCCGGTGATCACGCCAAAGGCGACGATATTGGTGCCGATAAACAGCCCGGTCAGATAGCGAAACCCGGCGCGAAACCCATACCCCGCGCCAACGCCCGCCGTGGACAGCACACCGGGGCCGGGGGTGATTATCAGAAACAGGACGGCAAAGGCAAAGGTGATCACGCGCCAAACACCAACTGGACTTTCATCGCGCGACTGCGGTCATTGGCGGTGGCAAAGGCCTCGGCAAAGTCAGCCAGCGGAAAGCTGTGAGTCAGCAGCGGGGCGACGTCGATCAGGCCCTGCTGCATCATTCTCACCGCGAGCGGAAACGCCTGGTGAAAGCGAAACGATCCCTTGATCGCCAGTTCCCGCGCCGTGATCTGCATCATCGGCAGCGACATGTCGCCCGACAGGCCCAACTGGATCACCCGGCCACGCGGCCGCAGCGTGGCGATGCCGCCGACCAGAGCGACCTGTGCACCGGAGCATTCAAAGAGGACATCCAGTGTGCCCTTGCCGGTGCTGTAGGGCGCCAACCCATCCGGGTCGGCGGCGGTGTCCAGCACGACGTCGGCCCCAGCGATCCGGGCGATGTCCAGCACGTTCGGCGCAATGTCAGTGGCGATGATCTCGGCAGCACCAGCCCGCCGCGCGGCAAGGATCACGAGGATCCCGATGGGGCCGCAGCCCGTGACAAGCACCCGCTTGCCCAACATGTCCCCGGCGCGGCTGACAGCGTGCAGCGCGACTGACAGTGGTTCGGCCGTGGCGGCCTGTGCGGCGGTCAGGCCATTGGCGACGCTGCACTGACTGGCATCGGCGATCAGGTCTTCGCGAAAGGCGCCCTGGATATGGGGGAACGGCATGGCAGAGCCGTAGAACCGCATGTTCAGGCAATGGTTTGGCAGGCCTCGCAGGCATTCGGTGCAACTGCGACAGGGGCGCGAGGGCGATACAGCGACCAGATCGCCAAGAGCCAGCCCCTCAACCCCCTGTCCCAGCCCGGACACAACGCCGGACACTTCGTGCCCCAGGATCATCGGTTCGCGCAGGCGGATCGCGCCGAAACCGCCGTGGTTGAAATAATGCAGATCCGACCCACAGATGCCGCCACGCTGCATTGCGATGGCAACCTGGCCGGGGCCGGGGGTGTCAGGGGCCACATCACCCAGTCGCAGATCGCGGGCAGCATGAACGAATAACGCTTTGGTCATGGTGGTCCTTTCGGGGGTCCTTGCATCACCACGAGAATGGTATACCATTTTATCAAGGCGGTTCCGGCGGGCTTTGTCAATGCCGCGCGGGGGATTGCAAAGAGGGAGAGAGTTTTTTGAACCTGTTCGATCTGACTGGCCGTACGGCCCTTGTCACCGGTTCCTCGATGGGGATCGGTTTTGCGTTGGCACGCGGGCTGGCGCGGGCTGGCGCGCGCATCATTCTGAATGCGCGTGATGGTGACCGGCTGACACAGGCCGCCGAGATGCTGCGCAGCGAAGGTGCCACCGTCGACACGCTGGTGTTTGATGTGACCGATGCGGCAGCCGTGCGCGCCGCGATCGATGGCTACGAATCGCAGCGGCCCATCGACATTCTGGTGAACAACGCCGGGATGCAGCATCGCGGCCCGCTTGAGGATTTTGACGTGGACGCCTTTGACCGGCTGATGCGGACCAATGTGAATTCGGCGTTCTATGTCGGACAGGCTGTCGGGCGGCACATGATCAATCGCGGCGCGGGCCGGATCATCAACATCGCTTCGGTGCAGACCGCGCTGGCGCGGCCAGGGATCGCGCCGTACACCGCGTCCAAGGGCGCGATTGCCAACCTGACCAAAGGCATGGCCACGGACTGGGCGCGGCACGGGCTGAACTGTAACGCGATTGCACCGGGTTATTTCGACACACCGCTCAATGCTGCGCTGGTCGCGGACCCCGAGTTTTCCGCATGGCTGGAAAAACGCACGCCCGCCGGGCGCTGGGGAAAAGTCGAAGAACTGGTGGGGGCCTGCGTTTTCCTGTCGGCGCCCGCGTCGAATTTTGTCAACGGCCAGACCATTTTTGTGGATGGCGGCATCACAGCAAGCCTCTGAGGGGAAGCAACATGAGCGAGACGAAAATAGGCTTTATCGGCGTGGGCTTTATGGGTCACGGGATGGCTAAAAATTTGATGGAAAAGGGCTATCCCCTTTGGATCAAGGGCAACCGCAACCGCACGCCGGTGGACAATCTGGTTCGTCTGGGCGCGACCGAAGTGGCCAGCTCGCGTGAAATGGCCGAAACCTGCGATATTATCCATCTTTGCCTGTCCAACTCACCACAGGTCGAAAGCGCCTTTCGCGGGCCTGACGGCATTCTGGCGGGGGCGCGCAAAGGGTTGATCGTGATTGACACGACCACAGCCGACCCAACCTCGACCGCCGTTCTGGCGCAGGAACTTGCGGCCAAGGGCGGCACCTTTGTCGATGCTCCGCTGGGCCGCACGCCCAAAGAGGCCGAGGCCGGGACGCTGGACGCCATGGTCGGCTGCGACGATGCAACTTTTGCCGCGATCAAACCGGTGCTGGATTGCTGGGCGGGCAACATCACCCATGTTGGCCCGACAGGCAGCGGCCACAAGATGAAGCTGCTGATGAACTTTATCTCGATGGGCTATGCGTCGCTATATGCCGAGGTAACTGTGCTGGGTGCCGCCGTGGGCATTCCACCCGCCAAGGTCCGTCAGGTGATCGGGTCGAGCCGCCTGACGAACGGTTTTTTTGACACCTTCATGACCTACGCGGTTGACCGCGACCGCGAGATTCACAAATTCACCATCGCAAATGCCGCCAAGGATCTGCGCTATGTCAACGCCATGGCGGACAATGCCGGGTTGATGACGGTGATGGCGGCGGCAGCCAAACAGTATTTCGCGCAGGTCGAGGCCAGCGGCCATGGTGGGGATTATGTCCCGATGATCACCGATCATGTCGGTCGCCTGAACGGTCTGGACATGGAGGCCGAGGCAGCAAAGGGACGTGACTGATGCTGACGTCTGTCCAAAAGGCGTTCTACGCCGAAAACGGCTATGTCATGGTCAAGGATGCCGTGACCCCGGATCAGTTGCAGCGGATGCAGGATGTCACGGCGGCACTGATCGACGCCTCGCGCAGCGTGAGCCAGAGCGATGACGTCTATGATCTGGACCGGGGCCACGGCCCCGACAGCCCGCGCCTGACCCGGATCAAGCTGCCGCACAAACGTGACCCGGTATTCCACGAGGTGCTGACCCGATCCGGCGTGACGCAGGTGCTGAACGACCTTTTGGGGCCGGACATCAACCTGATTACATCCAAGCTGAACACCAAGGCGCCGGGCGGCGGGGCTGCGGTGGAGTGGCATCAGGACTGGGCCTTTTACCCGCATACCAACGACGATCTGCTGGCCGTGGGTCTGCTGCTTGAGGATGTTGAGCCTGATAACGGTCCGTTGTTGGTCATACCGGGCACTCACAAGGGGCCGATCCTGAGCCATGAGGCGGGGGGCGTGTTCTGTGGTGCGATTAACCCCGACGATCCGCTGTTCGAACGGGACAGGGCGGTAACGCTGACCGGCAAGGCGGGGTCACTGTCGGTGCATCACGTGCGCACGCTGCACGGGTCGGCCCCGAATGTGTCGGACCGCGCCCGCAAGATCCTGTTCTTTGAGGTCGCCCGTGCCGATGCCTGGCCGATCCTTGGGGCCAGCTCATATATCCATGCTCTGGGCCAGCGGGCGTTCTGGGACGACCTTCAGGATCGTACCATCACCGGCAAACCCTGTCTGACACCGCGTCTGGAAAATGTTCCCGTGCGGATGCCGCTGCCACCCGCCGCCGACATTACATCGATCTTCAAGACCCAGGCGTCCGGTGGCGCCAAAAGCGCGTTCGGCTGACGCAGGCCGCGTATCTCGCGAATCAGCGGCGAATAGGGGCCACAGGCACAGCATCCAGTTGCGCTGCGTTACGATGTAGACCGGCATAGCTGGCTCGAGATGAACCCAGTTCACCGATTTTTCAGCGCAAAGCGAACCGAAGGGCCGGGGGGCGGTTAAATTGCTTGCCAACTTGAACCGCGCCTCCTATATGGCCCCTTCATCATGGACTCCACTGGAATCAGGGTGACCCGTGCAAATCGGCACAGGGCCTGCCAGTGATGTTGAAAGGAACGGCGAAATGAACGCCAAGGAACTGAATGACAAGACGCCGGACCAGCTCCGCGACGATCTCGTCTCACTCAAGAAAGAGGCCTTTAACCTGCGGTTTCAGCAGGCAACTGGCCAGATGGAAAATACCGCGCGCATGAAAGCAGTGCGTCGCGATGCAGCACGTGTCAAAACCGTGCTCAACCAGAAAGCCGCATCTGCGGCTGCAGAATAAGGGAGCCTGACAGATGCCCAAACGTATCCTTTCCGGCACCGTGACCAGCACTGCCAACGCCCAGACCGTCACGGTTTCGGTCGAGCGGCGCTTTAAGCACCCGGTTCTGCAGAAAACCATTCGTAAGTCCAAGAAATACCGGGCTCACGACGAAGCTGAGAAGTTTCAGGTTGGGGACATGGTTCGCATCATCGAATGCGCGCCACGATCCAAAACAAAGCGCTGGGAAGTTGTGACAGAATAAGTTGCGCAGCCCTCCGGTCTTGCGGCGTCCCTGAAACGGGATCTGCGGGGCGGGCGGGCTGATCTTCTATTTCCGGAACAACTTTCCGGTTTGATCGAAACCATGGGGAGAAGGCTAGCCAAGCCCCCCAAAGGTCAGGAGAAACCACATGATCCAGATGCAGACCAATCTGGATGTAGCTGACAACTCCGGCGCACGCCGGGTGCAGTGCATCAAGGTCCTGGGTGGTTCCAAGCGTAAGTACGCATCCGTAGGCGACATCATTGTCGTCTCGGTCAAGGAAGCCATCCCGCGCGGCCGCGTAAAGAAAGGTGACGTCCGTAAGGCCGTCGTCGTACGCACCGCCAAAGAAGTCCGTCGTGATGACGGCACCGCGATCCGTTTCGACCGCAACGCCGCCGTGATCCTGAACAACGCAGGTGAGCCGGTCGGTACCCGTATCTTCGGGCCGGTTGTTCGCGAGTTGCGTGCCAAGAACTTCATGAAGATCATCTCGCTCGCGCCGGAGGTGCTGTAATGGCTGCTAAACTCCGCAAAGGTGACAAGGTCATCTGCCTTGCCGGCAAGGACAAGGGCCTTCAGGGCACCATCCTGACCGTCGACCCCAAATCGGGCAAGGCTGTCGTCGAAGGCGTGAACGTGGCGATCCGTCACACCCGTCAGAGCCAGACCTCGCAAGGTGGCCGCATCTCCAAGCCGATGCCGATCCAGCTGTCGAACCTGTCTCTTGTTGATGCTAACGGCAAAGCAACCCGCGTCGGCTTCAAGATCGAAGGCGACAAGAAGGTGCGTTTTGCCAAGACCACGGGGGACGTGATCGATGCTTGATGCAGAAAATTACACACCGCGTCTCAAGGCGCTCTTCCGGTCCGAGATCAAGGCCAAGATGAAGGAAGAGTTCGGCTACAAGAACGACATGCAGATCCCGCGTCTGGACAAGATTGTCCTGAACATTGGCTGTGGTGCCGAGGCCGTTCGCGATTCCAAGAAAGCCAAGTCGGCGCAGGACGATCTGTCCGCCATCGCCGGACAGAAGGCTGTTGTGACCAAGGCGAAAAAGTCGATCGCTGGTTTCCGTGTCCGTGAAGAAATGCCGCTGGGGACCAAAGTGACCCTGCGTGGCGACCGGATGTACGAATTCCTCGACCGTCTGATCACCGTGGCAATGCCCCGTATCCGCGACTTCCGCGGCGTGTCGGGCAAGTCGTTTGATGGTCGCGGCAACTATGCCACCGGCCTCAAGGAACACATCGTCTTCCCGGAAATCAACTTTGATAAAGTTGACGAAAACTGGGGTATGGACATCGTGATCTGCACGACCTCCGAGACCGATGCAGAAGCCAAAGCGCTGTTGAAGCATTTCAACATGCCGTTCAACAGCTGAGGGGACCAGAGACATGGCAAAGAAATCCATGATCGAACGCGAGAAGAAGCGCCAGAAGCTGGTGGACAAGTACGCCGCCAAGCGCGCCGCGCTGAAAGCACTCGCCGTCGACGAATCCATCCCGTTTGAGGACCGCTTCAAGGCGCGTCTCAAACTGGCCGCACTGCCGCGCAACAGCTCGGCAACGCGCCTTCACAACCGCTGCCAGCTGACGGGGCGTCCGCACGCCTATTACCGCAAGCTGAAAATCAGCCGTATCATGCTGCGCGATCTTGGCTCCAAAGGCCAGTTGCCCGGCATGGTCAAGTCAAGCTGGTAAGGAGCATATGATATGAACGATCCTATCGGCGATATGCTCACCCGGATCCGCAACTCTCAGATGCGCGGCAAATCCACGGTGATGACGCCTGCATCCAAGCTGCGCGCCTGGGTCCTCGACGTGCTCGCGGACGAAGGTTACATCCGCGGCTACGAGGCAACCACTGGTAAAGATGGCCACCCGGCCATTGAGATCAGCCTCAAGTACTTTGACGGCACCCCTGTCATTCGCGAAATCAAACGGGTTTCCAAGCCCGGGCGTCGCGTCTACATGGCCGTCAGTGACATTCCTACGGTCCGTCAGGGCCTGGGCGTGTCGATTGTCAGCACATCCAAGGGTGTGATGTCGGATGCATCAGCACGAAGCGCCAACGTTGGCGGCGAAGTGCTCTGCACGGTCTTCTAAGGAGCCCTGGCAATGTCTCGTATTGGCAAAAAACCGGTTCCGCTGCCCGCAGGTGTCACAGCCTCGGTGTCCGGCCAGACCGTTGAAGTAAAAGGTCCCAAAGGGACCAAGAGCTTTACCGCAACAGACGACGTGACGCTGGTCGTGGGTGAGGGTGAGATCACCGTTACACCGCGCGGCAAATCCAAGCGCGCGCGCCAGCAGTGGGGCATGACCCGCACTGTTGTCGCAAACACCGTGCATGGCGTGTCCGACGTCTTCAAGAAAGAGCTTGAGATCCGCGGCGTGGGTTACCGGGCTCAGCTTCAGGGCAATGTCCTGAAACTGAACCTTGGCCTCAGCCACGATGTCAACTTTGAAATCCCTGCTGGAGTGACGGTCACCGCACCCAAGCCGACCGAGATCATCGTGGAAGGTCACGATTTGCAGCTCGTCGGTCAAGTGGCCGCCAATATTCGTGACTGGCGCCGGCCCGAGCCCTACAAGGGCAAAGGTATCCGGTACAAAGGCGAATATGTGTTCCAGAAGGAAGGCAAGAAGAAGTAAGGACGGAAGCTATGGCAAACAGTAAAAGAGATCTGTTCCTCAAGCGCCGTCTGCGCGTCCGGAACAAGCTGCGGGCAGTGAATGCAGGGCGCGTGCGCCTGTCGGTTCACCGCTCGAACAAGAACATCAGCGTTCAGCTGATCGACGATGTAAACGGCGTCACGCTCGCCTCGGCCTCCTCGCTTGAGAAGGATCTGGGCATCGTGGGCAAGAACAACGTGGAGGCCGCCGCCAAGGTGGGCACCGCGATTGCCGAGCGCGCCAAGAAGGCCGGGGTTGAGGCTGCGTATTTTGATCGCGGCGGATTCCTGTTTCACGGCAAGGTCAAGGCTCTGGCCGACGCCGCTCGTGAAGCTGGTCTCAAGATCTGATCGGGCAGGGTGGGGGCAACCTCACCCTCCCTTTCTTTCAGACGGTTGGGGGTGACCCCATCCACGCAATTCGCAGGCGGCATGCCGCTTCGATGATCCGGGGGTCGCTACCCACCTGGATTGGACAATTCGGCGCTCCGGCGCCAGTTAAGACAAGGATGCCTCACAATGGCAGAACGTGAACACCGAGGTCGCGGACGTCGCGAAGAACAAACGCCGGAATTTGCCGACCGCCTGGTCGCAATCAACCGGGTTTCCAAGACGGTCAAGGGCGGTAAGCGCTTTGGCTTTGCAGCCCTCGTGGTTGTGGGCGACCAGAAGGGCCGCGTTGGTTTCGGCAAGGGTAAGGCCAAAGAGGTCCCCGAGGCGATTCGTAAGGCGACCGAGCAGGCCAAGCGCAAGATGATGCGCGTGCCCCTGCGTGAAGGCCGCACATTGCACCACGATATTGAGGGCCGTCATGGCGCGGGTAAAGTGGTCATGCGTACCGCACCGCAGGGTACTGGTATCATTGCCGGTGGTCCGATGCGTGCCGTATTCGAGATGCTGGGTGTACAGGACGTTGTCGCCAAGTCGATCGGTTCGCAGAACCCCTACAACATGATCCGTGCCACGCTGGACGGTCTCGGAAAAGAGACAAGCCCGCGTATGGTTGCACAGCGTCGTGGCAAGAAGGTCGCTGATATCCTTGGGTCCAAGGATGACGCACCGGCAGCCGCCGCGGCTGAGCCCGCAGAAGCGTAAGGAGCTGAGAACATGGCAAAAACTATCGTCGTGAAACAGATCGGTTCGCCGATCCGTCGCCCCGCCAAGCAGCGCCAGACCCTGATTGGCCTGGGCCTGAACAAGATGCACAAGACCCGCGAACTTGAAGATACGCCCGCTGTGCGCGGCATGGTCAACAAGATCCCGCACATGGTCAAGATCATCGAAGAGCGCGGCTAAGCCCGCTGTCGGGGCACGGCCCCGGCGTCTGAAATTCAAGGCGCCCTCCAGTTTTCTGGAGGGCGTTTTGCGTTTGGCGATCCGAAAGTGTGTATCGCTATTTGAACGGCTTTGTCGTCCCATGGGACCGCGCGCGATGTTCAAAGTGCGCTTCCATGGAGGAGGAAATCTTATGTCCAATTATCAGGGCGGATGTGACCACGTTCACATCAAGGCGAATGCCGAACCGATCGACAATCACGAATGCCACTGCAATGTCTGCAAGGGCGTGACTGGGCAGCAGCACACGCATGTGGCGTTTTTCAACTATGGCGATGTTACTGTAGATCATCCCGAAAAGGTGAATCGTCAGCCATTCAATTCGGCCAACCCGAACGGCCCACTTGAGCTGTGCACTTGCGCCGATTGTGGCGCCGCATTGATGCTGGACGACAAGGAAAAGCGGATCCGCGTCGCGGTGCCAAATGTAATGGGATACGACGATGCCGCCTTTCCGGCGGCCAGCTATCATGCATTCTATGACGAGACCAAGGATTATGCCAAACCGTCAGACGGTCGTCCGGTCTATGAGGGGCTTCGCCCGGACTTTGCCTGGCCCGCGTCGGCCTGAATTCTGCGCGGTTTGAGTGTCGCGTCCTCCGCGATACCGGGGGACGTGACTGTTTGGTATCGTAAGAAAAGCGAGGGGCTAGCCCCTCGCGCTCCCCGGCGTATTTGGAAAGAGAAGACGGCGGGTGTAGGAGAGCCTTGAACCGAAACAATTCCCCGTCTATACGCCCACGGTGGCCCAAAGGGCTGCGATTCATTTTGATATAACGCCGTGTTTGCCCACTCCGTCGCTGGAGGGCAGTTCCGGCAAAGGAGAAGCGACATGAAACTGCATGAATTGCATGACAACCCGGGCGCCACCAAGCGCAAGAAGCGTATCGGTCGCGGTCCGGGTTCCGGCATGGGTAAAACTGGCGGCCGGGGTATCAAAGGTCAGAAATCCCGTTCGGGTGTAGCGATCAAAGGCTACGAAGGCGGCCAGATGCCGCTCTATCAGCGTCTGCCCAAGCGCGGCTTTAACAAGCCGAACCGCAAGGATTACGCTGTTGTGAACCTGGGCCTGATCCAGAAATTTGTCGAAGCGGGCAAAATTGATGCCGGTTCCGCCATCACCGAAGATACGCTGATTGCATCGGGTCTGGTGCGTCGCAAGCTGGACGGGATTCGTGTTCTTGCCAAAGGCGAGATCACCAGCAAACTTGACCTTCAGGTCACGGGCGCATCGGCCTCTGCCAAGGCAGCGGTTGAAGCGGCAGGTGGAACGCTGACGATCACGTCGGCTCACGCGGCTGAATAACCGGTTGTGAGCGGGGGCAACGCCGCTTACATACCTCACAGGTTTTCCCCGACGCCGCCCGAGCAGGAAACCGCTCCGGGCGGCGTTTCGTCTGACAAGAGAGATCCTTTATGGCATCCGCAGTAGAACAAATGGCCGCGAACACGAGCTGGGCCGCTCTGGGCAAGGCGACGGATCTGCGCAATCGCATCTTCTTTACGCTTGGCCTGCTGATCGTTTACCGGCTTGGCACGTATATTCCGGTTCCGGGCATCGATGGCGCGGCGTTGCGCCAGTTCATGGAACAGGCACAGCAGGGTATCGGTGGCATCCTGACGATGTTTACCGGCGGTGCGCTGGGGCGGATGGGGATCTTTGCCCTTGGGATCATGCCTTATATCTCGGCGTCGATCATCATCCAACTGCTGACCTCGATGGTTCCGGCGCTGGAGCAGCTCAAGAAAGAGGGGGACGCGGGCCGCAAGAAGATCAACCAGTACACCCGCTACGGTACGGTGTTGTTAGCCACCTTTCAGGCCTACGGGCTGGCGGTAAGCCTTGAGGCGGGCGATCTTGTTACTGACCCGGGGATGTTTTTCCGTGCCTCCTGCGTCATTACGCTTGTCGGCGGCACCATGTTCCTGATGTGGTTGGGTGAGCAGATCACCGCGCGCGGCATTGGTAACGGTATCTCATTGATCATCTATGTTGGCATCGTGGCCGAGGTTCCCGCCGCTCTGGCACAGTTCTTTGCTTCGGGTCGTTCGGGTGCGATCAGCCCCGCTGTCATCATCGGTGTGATGATCATGGTTGTGGCGGTGATTATGTTCGTGGTGTTCATGGAGCGCGCCCTGCGCAAGATCACCATTCAGTACCCCCGCCGTCAGGTCGGCATGAAGATGACCGAAGCGCAGAATTCGCATCTGCCGGTCAAGGTCAACCCGGCGGGCGTTATCCCGGCGATCTTTGCCTCGTCGCTGCTGTTGTTGCCGACGACGATCGCAACCTTCTCGCAGCAGACCCAGACCGGTCCGATCATGTCGACGATTCTGGCCTACTTTGGTCCCGGTCAGCCGCTGTACCTGCTGTTCTTTGCTGCGATGATTTGCTTCTTTGCCTTCTTTTACACTTTCAACGTGTCGTTCAAACCCGATGAAGTGGCCGAGAACCTGAAGAACCAGAACGGGTTTGTTCCCGGTATCCGTCCGGGTAAGAAAACCGCCGAGTATTTGGAATACGTTGTGACCCGCGTGCTGGTTATGGGCGCGGCCTATCTGACGGCCGTCTGCCTGCTGCCTGAGATCCTGCGCGGTCAGTTCGCCATTCCGTTTTACTTTGGCGGCACATCCGTCTTGATCGTGGTCTCTGTGGCCATGGACACGATCCAGCAGGTGCAGAGCCATCTTCTGGCCCATCAATACGAAGGTCTTATTCAAAAGTCGCAGCTGCGCGGCAAAGGTAAGCCTCGCAAGACCAAGGGACCCTCGCGCAGATGAACATCATACTTCTAGGACCGCCGGGCGCCGGCAAAGGCACCCAAGCACGCTTTCTGGTGGAAGAGCGAGGCATGATTCAGTTGTCGACTGGCGACATGCTGCGCGAAGCTCGTGATAGCGGTACTGAGATGGGCAAGATCGTGGCCGATGTCATGGCCCGCGGCGATCTGGTGACGGACGAGATCGTTATTGGTCTGATTCGGGAAAAACTGCAGGGCGACAAGCAGGGCGGTTTTATCTTTGACGGCTTTCCGCGCACTCTGGCTCAGGCCGATGCTTTGGGAGCGCTGCTCGCCGAGAATAATGAGACCCTTGATGCGGTGATCGAGATGGAAGTGGATGATTCCGCGCTTGTGGCGCGCATCACCGCCCGCTCGACCTGTGGTGATTGTGGCGAGGTATATAACGACAATACCAAGCCGATTCCGGCGGACGGTAAATGCACCAATTGCGGCGGTACTGAATTCAAGCGCCGGGCCGACGACAATGAGGAGAGCCTCAAGCAGCGTTTGATGGAGTATTACAAAAAGACTTCGCCGCTGATCGGGTACTATTATGCCAAGGGTGCACTGTCCCGTCTTAATGGTCTGGGCGAGATGCTCGAGGTCAAGGTGGCGGTCGACGCAATCCTCGACGTCTGAATACAGTATCGGCACTATTTTGCCGTAGGGGAGGGGGCATTAGCCCCCTTTTTTAGGTGACGCAGCGGCTCTGTGGTTGAAAGTCAATCTGACACTTGACGCCCCTGACGAATCCTCTTACCCACCCCCATCTCTATGAGAGAATCGTGAATGACGACCACCAGAGCGTGGTTCAGCACGAACACCTGATCAGCCGCAAGCCCGCAGGTCATCGCCTCGGGCTTGATGTTGTGAAAAAAGGGTCTGGAACTACGGACCCGCAACGTAAAGGAACGTGAAACTTGGCACGTATTGCCGGCGTTAACATCCCGACCCACAAGCGGGTCCCGATCGCCCTAACCTACATCACCGGAATTGGTCACACATCGGCCAAAGCTATCTGCGAAGCCGTGAGCATCGACGCCAGCCGTCGCGTGAACGAATTGTCGGATGCCGAAGTTCTGTCCATCCGTGAGCATATCGACGCGACCTATACCGTCGAAGGTGACCTGCGTCGCGAGACCCAGATGAACATTAAGCGTCTGATGGACCTTGGCTGCTATCGTGGCCTGCGTCATCGTCGCAACCTGCCGGTACGCGGTCAGCGGACTCATACCAATGCACGCACCCGCAAAGGCCCCGCAAAGGCCATTGCCGGCAAGAAGAAATAAGGGAGGGCTGAACGAATGGCACGTGATACAAAGCGCACCAAGAAGAAAGTCTCCAAGAACATCGCCGCTGGTGTGGCGCATGTGAATTCTTCTTTCAACAACACCAAGATCCTGATTTCTGACGTGCAGGGCAATGCCATTGCATGGTCGTCGGCTGGTACCATGGGTTTCAAGGGGTCGCGTAAATCGACTCCCTATGCTGCTCAGCTTGCCGCAGAAGATGCCGGCAAAAAGGCACAGGAACACGGCGTCAAGACCATCGAAGTCGAAGTGCAGGGCCCCGGTTCAGGTCGTGAATCCGCATTGCGCGCCCTGGCGGCAGTTGGTTTCAACATCACCTCGATCCGCGATGTGACGCCGATGGCGCATAACGGCTGCCGCCCGCCAAAGCGTCGCCGGGTCTGATCCCACATTTTTCTACCTGGGGCCGCGCGGTTTGCGCACGGCCCCAATTCGTCATTTTAACCTCGGGCGTCTCGCGCCTTTAGGACATGAGGCCGAGACAGGAATGGAGGGACGTATGATCCACAAAAACTGGGCTGAGCTGATCAAACCGACGCAGCTGGACGTCAGGCCGGGCAATGATCCCACCCGCGTCGCTACCGTGATTGCCGAACCGCTCGAGCGTGGCTTTGGTCTGACGCTGGGTAATGCCCTGCGCCGGGTTCTGATGTCGTCGCTCCAAGGCGCGGCCATCACTTCGGTACAGATTGACAACGTGCTGCACGAATTTTCCAGCGTCGCTGGTGTTCGTGAAGATGTTACAGACATTGTACTGAATCTCAAAGGGGTTTCCATGCGCATGGAAGTCGAAGGGCCCAAACGCCTTTCGGTCAATGCCAAGGGACCTGGTGTTGTGACTGCCGCCGATATCACCGAAAGCAACGGTATCGAGGTCCTGAACAAGGACCACGTGATCTGCCACCTCGACGATGGGGCGGATCTGTTCATGGAGCTGACAGTCAACACCGGCAAGGGCTATGTTTCGGCTGACAAGAACAAGCCCGAAGATGCCCCCATTGGGATGATCCCGATTGATGCGATCTATTCGCCGGTCAAGAAGGTCGCTTATGATGTGCAGCCCACCCGCGAGGGCCAGGTGCTGGACTACGACAAGCTGACCATGAAGATCGAAACCGATGGATCGCTGACACCCGAGGATGCCGTGGCCTATGCCGCGCGTATTCTTCAGGATCAGCTGTCGATCTTTGTCAACTTTGACGAGCCCGAGTCGGCCAACCGTCAGGACGACGACGACGGTCTGGAATTCAACCCGCTGCTGCTCAAGAAAGTCGACGAGCTGGAGCTGTCGGTGCGTTCCGCGAACTGCCTCAAGAACGACAACATCGTCTATATCGGCGATCTGATCCAGAAAACCGAAGCCGAGATGCTGCGTACGCCGAACTTTGGCCGCAAGTCGCTCAACGAGATCAAGGAAGTGTTGTCCGGCATGGGTCTGCACCTTGGCATGGATGTTGAGGATTGGCCGCCAGACAACATCGAAGACCTCGCAAAAAAGATGGAAGACACGTTCTGATATCACACCGGGGTGCCTGTTGGCGCCCCGATACGACCCGGGCATTCCGCCCCAATGACGGGTGAGACACGCATCTCGCCCCGGACAAAGCATAGGGCTTCTCAAAGCCTAAATAGGAGTACAGAAAATGCGTCACGCCAGAGGTTACCGCCGCCTGAACCGAACCCACGAGCACCGCAAAGCGCTGTGGGCGAACATGTCCGGCTCTCTGATCGAACACGAACAGATCAAGACCACGCTGCCAAAAGCCAAAGAGCTGAAGCGCGTGATCGAAAAGCTGATCACCTTGGGCAAGCGCGGCGATCTTCACGCGCGCCGTCAGGCTGCATCGCAGCTAAAGCAGGATGCGTATGTTGAGAAACTGTTCGCTGTTCTAGGCCCGCGCTATGCTGAACGTCAGGGCGGGTATGTCCGCGTGCTGAAGGCCGGTTTCCGCTATGGTGACATGGCGCCGATGGCGATCATCGAGTTTGTCGACCGCGACGTGTCGGCCAAGGGTGCCGGCGACAAGGCGCGTGTTGCTGCCGAAGAAGCCGCTGCTGACGCTTAAGATCCATTTGGATCAATTGTTTAGGGCCCCTACCGGAGACGGCGGGGGCCTTTTTCGTTGTGGGGCGAAGGTCTTGTGCGTTGCGAAGTGCGTATTTTTAAAGAGAAGAAGCGTGGGGTTTGTGTTTTCACCAACCCTTGCATTGGGGGGCAGGCCGGGACATATCTAGCCTGTCGAATGAAAGGGCGGTGATGCGCATCCTGTTGATTTTTCTGATGGTTTTCTGCACGAGTTTGAGCGCGGAAGAACCGCGTGTGCCGACGTCCACGACCGAAATTGCGCTATCCTTTGCGCCGCTGGTCCGGCAGGCCGCACCCGCTGTGGTCAATATCTACGCTAGCCGCGTGGTCCAGGCGAGCAGTCCGTTTCAGGGTGATCCGATCTTTGGCGATTTTTTTAGAGAGTTTGGCCAGGCACGCCCGCGTGTCCAAAATTCTCTGGGGTCCGGCGTAATTCTATCGGCTGATGGGATCGTGGTGTCGAATTATCACGTGGTTGGGCAGGCAACAGACATTCGCGTGGTTCTGAATGACCGGCGTGAGTTTTCTGCCAGCGTGCTGTTGGGCGACGAGGAAAGCGATCTGGCCATTTTGCGAATTGATGGGGGCGAGGGTATGCCGCATCTCGACCTGCGCGACAGTGACACGGTCGAGGTTGGTGAATTGGCTTTGGCGATTGGCAATCCGTTTGGTGTCGGGCAGACGGTGAGTAGTGGCATCGTCTCGGGGCTGGCGCGGTCGGGCACTGCGACGGGCAATGCGCGCGGATATTTCATCCAGACCGATGCACCGATCAATCCGGGAAATTCCGGCGGCGCGCTGATTGACATGGCGGGGCGGTTGATTGGGGTCAACACCTCAATCCTCACTCGCTCGGGTGGGTCGAACGGTATCGGTTTTGCCATTCCGTCGGCGCTGGTCGCGCAGTTTGTCGATCAGGCAAGGGCGGGCAAGACCGGGTTCGGGCGGCCATGGGCAGGAATTGGTGGCCAGCCAGTCGATGCGCAGCTTTCGGAATCGCTTGGGTTGATTGTGCCGGGGGGGATCGTGATTTCGGACCTGCACGAGCAGAGCCCCTTTCGGGCGGCGGGGTTTGACGTCGGAGACGTCGTGCTTGCGGTGGATAGCCAGCCGGTGAACACGCCGCCAGAGATGATCTATCGCATGTCGGTGCGGGGAATTGGTGCCACGGCTCAGGTGACGCGCGCGCGCGACGGCGTGAGCGAAACGCTGCCGGTGCAGATGATCGCGCCACCTGAGGTCCCGGCCCGCGATCTGCATATCCTAGCCAAAGGCGAGGTCCTGCCGGGTTTGCAGGTGGTCAATATCAACCCCGCGGTGATTGCGGAATTCGGCCTGCCGCTGACTGCGGATGGAGTGGTGGTGCAGGATCCGGGCCCTTATGCCGCGCGGGCCGGTCTGCGGGCGGGGGACATTCTGCGCGCCGTCAACGGTGATGACGTCGAGAGCGCGGACCAGATCGCCCCGGCGCTGGAACGCGCCGCTCCCCGGATCGCGATTGAGGCGCAGCGCGGCGCGCAGCGGGTGTTGCTGCGGTTCCGGGTCTGAACCTTGGCAGATCTGTTTGATTCAGGTGACACGCCAGACATCGGCCCGCGCCCGCTGGCTGACCGGTTGCGCCCACGCACCTTGTCTGAGGTGATCGGGCAAGAGGCGCTGCTGGGGTCCGAGGGGCCGTTGGGCGTGATGCTGGCGTCTAAGTCTTTGGGATCAATTATTTTTTGGGGGCCGCCGGGCGTGGGTAAGACAACCATCGCCCGGTTGCTTGCCGCTGAAACGGATCTGCATTTTGTCCAGATCAGCGCGATTTTCACCGGCGTGCCGGATCTGCGCAAGGTGTTCGAGGCGGCCAAGCATCGCCGCGCCAACGGGCAGGGGACTTTGCTATTCGTTGACGAAATCCACCGCTTTAACAAGGCGCAGCAGGACGGGTTTCTGCCGCATATGGAGGATGGGACAATCCTGCTGGTCGGTGCCACGACTGAAAACCCGTCATTCGAGTTGAACGCTGCTGTTCTGAGCCGGTCGCAGGTGTTGGTGCTTGAGCGGCTGACACTCGCGTCGTTGGAAAGATTGGCGCAGCGGGCCGAGCAGGATCTGGGGCGTGCGCTGCCGCTGGATGGTCCCGCGCGCGAGGCCTTGCTGGAAATGGCGGATGGTGACGGACGCGCCCTGTTGAACCTGATTGAACAGGTGGCGGCGTGGAAAGTTGAGGGCAAGCTGAACACCGACGCCCTGACCACTCGGCTGATGAAGCGGGCGGCGCAATACGACAAGTCCGGCGACGGGCATTACAACCTGATTTCGGCGTTGCACAAATCGGTGCGTGGGTCGGATCCGGATGCCGCGCTGTATTGGTTTGCACGGATGCTGGATGCGGGCGAGGATCCGCGGTTTCTAGCAAGGCGGATCACTCGCATGGCGGTCGAAGATATAGGCCTGGCCGATCCGCAGGCACAGGCAATCTGTCTTCAGGGTTGGGACACCTACCAACGGCTGGGCAGTCCCGAGGGCGAATTGGCGCTTGCGCAGGCGGTGGTTTACCTCGCGCTCGCTCCGAAATCGAACGCGGTCTATGTGGCCTACAAGGCGGCGCGCAAGGCGGCCAAACAGACCGGATCGGTGCCGCCCCCTAAACATATCCTGAACGCGCCAACCGATCTGATGAAGAGCCTCGGCTATAACGAGGGCTATGCCTATGATCACGATGCTGAAGATGGGTTTTCGGGTCAGGATTACTTTCCCGAAACCATGGGCCGGACCGAATTTTATGCCCCAGTCGAACGCGGCTTTGAGCGGGATCTGAAGAAACGCGTCGACTATTTCAATAAGCTGCGGGCCAATCGTCAGGGTTGAGATTGCAAACAGGACGTCCCGTCGCGTCGCTTGACATCCGCACGGTCAGGCGCGATGCACCGCAGATGATATTCACCCTGCTTCAGGTCGCTATGGGCGGCGCAATTGGGGCCGTGTCACGATATTTGACAGGGCTTGCGGCGATCCGCGTGATGGGGCCGGGGTTCCCTTGGGGAACGCTGACGGTCAACATCGTGGGATCGTTCCTGATGGGGGGGCTGGTAGTGACACTGGCGCATCTGGGGGGCAACCGTTTCGCGCCTCTGCTGATGACGGGTTTTTTGGGCGGGTTCACCACATTCTCAGCGTTTTCGCTGGATGCGGTCAGCCTCTATGAACGGGGCGCTGTGACGCTGGCAATGGCCTATGTGGCGCTGTCGGTTGTGGTGTCACTGTTGGCATTGATGGCGGGTCTGTTGGCCGCGCGGGGGATCTGGGCATGAGCCGGGTACAAACGATTACGGTAGGACCGGATGACGCGGATCAGCGGCTTGACCGCTGGCTGCGCAGGCTGTTTCCGCATATCGCGCAGACGCGCATCGAAAAGATGTGCCGCAAGGGCGATCTGCGTGTTGATGGCGGCCGGGTCAAGGCCAGCACGCGGCTTGCTACGGGACAGAGCGTGCGAATCCCACCGCTGCCGGACCCCGGACAGATTGTGTCAGGCCCCAAGACCGAGATCACTTCAGCTGATGCGCGGATGATGCAGGACGCGGTGCTGTACCGTGACGATCACGTCATCGCGCTGAACAAGCCGCCGGGCCTGCCGACACAGGGCGGCAGTAAGCAGGTGCGCCATGTGGACGGCCTGTCCGAGGCTCTGCGAGGAGAATATGACGAAAAGCCGCGTCTGGTGCATCGCCTCGACAAGGACACGTCTGGTGTGCTGCTGCTGGCGCGCAGCCGTGCGGTGGCCGCGACGCTTACAGCCGCGATGCGGCACAAGCAGACGCGCAAGATATATTGGGCGCTCGTCGCCGGGGTGCCGACGCCTTATCTGGGTGAGATAAAGTATGGTCTGGTCAAGGCCGCAGGCCATGGCAGCGCGGGCGAGGGCGAAAAGATGATTGCCGTGCATCCGCGCGATATGAACAGCACGCCCGGGGCAAAGCGGGCGCATACGCTGTATGCGACGCTCTACCGGGTGGCCAGTCGTGCGTCCTGGGTGGCGATGGAGCCGCTGACCGGGCGGACCCACCAGTTGCGCGCGCATATGGCCGAGATCGGGCATCCGATCATCGGCGACGGCAAATATGGCGGTTCGGGGCAGGAGAATATGGGCGACGGCTGGGGCGCGCAGCTGGGCGGCATCATCTCGAAAAAGCTGCACCTGCACGCGCGGACCATGCGGTTTGAACATCCCGTTACGCGCAAGATGATTACCGTCACCGCGCCGCTGCCCGATCACATGGCCCAAAGCTGGGATACCTTGGGCTGGACTGAGGATCTGGCGGCTGACGATCCGTTCGAGTCGATTCTGGGATGAGCGACTTGCGACTCGTGGTTTTTGACGTTGACGGCACTTTGGTCGACAGTCAGGCCGATATCCTCGCGGCGATGCAGGCGGCGTTTGATGGCGGGGGTCTGGAAATGCCATCGCGCGACGCAGTTCTGGGCATTGTCGGTTTGTCCCTGCCCGAGGCGATGTCGCAACTGGTGCCAGGGATCAAAACCGCTGAGCGGCGCATATTGGTTGACGGCTACAAGGCGGCTTACATGACGCTGCGGGCCGACAACGGGGTTGCGGTGTCGTCGCCGCTTTATCCCCATGTGCGCAACGTGCTTGATGGTCTGCATGCGGTGCCAGAAGTGCTGCTGGGCGTCGCCACCGGAAAATCGCGCCGGGGGCTGGACAAACTTCTGGACGGGCATGACCTGCGCAGCCTTTTTGTAACGCAGCAGGTTGCGGACAATCATCCGTCGAAACCGCATCCGGGCATGCTGCGTTCGGCCCTGTCCGAGACCGGGATTGAACCGCACCGCGCGGTGATGATCGGCGACACCAGTTATGACATGGAAATGGCGCGCGCAGCCGGCATGTTGGCGATCGGTGTGACCTGGGGCTATCATGACCGTGCGCGGCTGCGCGAGGCGCATGTGCTGCTGGATGACATTCGTATGCTACCGGGCCTGCTTCAACAGATATGGGAACAGACGGCATGACCGACTGGGCGCCGAAACGATTCTGGACATCCGCAGATGTTGTCGAGGAAGAGGGTGGCTTTGGCGTCGCACTTGACGGGCGCCGTGTACGCACGCCGGCCAAGGCCGGTCTGATTGTACCGACCCGCGCTCTTGCGCAGGCCGTCGCGGCGGAATGGGATGCGCAGGCTGAAAAAGTTGACCCGATGAGCATGCCTATGACTCAGGCAGCGAACTCTGCCATCGACAAGCTGGGCCTGCAACGCATCGAGGTGGCCGATATGCTGGCCGATTACGGTGACGCCGATCTGTTGTGTTACCGGGCTGACAGCCCGGATGCGCTGGTGGACCGGCAGGCCATGATCTGGACCCCCTATCTGGACTGGGCGGCCGAGGTTCTGGGCGCGCGGTTGCATGAACGCACCGGCCTGATGCATGTGCCGCAGGATGCGGGAGCGCTGACGCAATTGCGCCGTCAGGTGCATCAGTTGTCAGATTTCGAACTGGCGGCGTTTCACGATCTGGTGGCGCTTTCGGGGTCTTTGATCCTGGCGTTTGCCGCCATCCACGACATGCAGCCGCCCGAAGACCTCTGGCAGGTGTCTCGTCTGGACGAAACCTGGCAAGAAGAGCAATGGGGCGCTGACGACGAAGCGCAACAGACCGCTGAACGTAAAAGAACAGCGTTTTTACGCGCATATCGGTTTTACCGATTGACGCGATCAGCCTGAGCGACGCGGCAGGTCGCGACATCGCCGGGCAATTGCGCAATGATTGAGCATCTTACCCTCGGTTTGGGTTGACCTTGCCAGATGAATCAACCCAAACTCTTGCACACTGAGAGGGCGCAGTCCCTACTTTGTTATGAACGGCCCGCACGGGTCGAATGAGCCGTCCCGCGTTGCGGCGGCCAAACAGGAAGAGGTAAAAATGAAAAAATCCGTAATTCTTGGCGCACTGACGGTTGCAGGCCTTTCGGCCGGTGTGGCCGGAGCTGCGACACTGGACGACGTCAAGGCACGCGGCACGCTGAACTGTGGCGTGACGACCGGTCTGGTAGGCTTTGCCGCGCCGGATGCAAACGGCGAATGGGCCGGCTTTGACGTCGACGTCTGCCGTGCTGTCGCTGCGGCTGTTCTGGGCGATCCGACTGCCGTGCAGTTCGTCCCAACCACCGGCAAGACCCGCTTTACTGCGCTTGCCTCGGGTGAAATTGATCTGCTCGCGCGCAACACCACCTGGACCTTTAGCCGCGATGTCGACCTCAAGTTCGAATTCGTTGGAATCAACTACTATGATGGTCAGGGCTTTATCGTTCCCAAGGCACTGGGCGTCAGCTCGGCCAAGGAGCTGGATGGCGCGACTGTCTGCATCCAGACCGGTACCACGACCGAGCTCAACCTCGCGGACTACTTCCGCAAGAACAACATGAGCTATCAGCCCGTCCCGATCGAGACGAATGCCGAAGGTCAGCAGCAGTACCTTGCAGGTGCTTGTGATACCTATACCACAGACGCCTCTGGTCTTGCCGCGACCCGCGCCGCGTTTGAGAACCCGCAGGATCACATCGTCCTGCCCGAGATCATCTCGAAAGAGCCGCTTGGCCCGCTGGTCCGTCATGGCGACAATGACTGGGCCGACATCGCGCGCTGGACACTGAACGCGCTGATCGCCGCCGAAGAATACGGCGTCACCTCGGCCAATCTCGAAGAGATGTCCGCAGGCACCGACAACCCCGAAATCAACCGTCTGCTCGGTACTGAGGGCAATCTGGGCGAGATGCTGGGGCTGAGTGCCGACTGGGCCAAGATGGCCATCGCAGCAGGTGGAAATTATGGCGAAGTGTTCGAAAAGAACATCGGCGAGAATACTCCGATCGGCCTGTCGCGCGGCCTGAACGCGCAGTGGACCGATGGCGGTCTGCTTTACTCCCCGCCGTTCCGTTAAACGGAACAGGAAAGGGCGCGGGACATTCCTGCGCCCTTTCTGCATTGCGACACCAGACACAATAAACGCCCAGGGCCATCAGGTGGGATCAACCCGTCGAACAAGAGACCCGGGACACCAGGGATGTCTTTCATGACCACATTCAGCGACCCTCCGCAGGCGTCGTTTCGGCTGTCGATGCTGATCAACGACACGCGCTACCGCTCTTACACGTTTCAGGCGATCGCCCTTATCATTGTGATTGCCGTTTTTGCCTATCTCGGGGCTAATCTGGTCGCCAACCTGCGCGCTGCCGGTCTGACGATCGGATATGGATTTCTGTCTGAACCGTCGAATTACGATATTAATCAAACACTTATCGACTATACCAGTCAGTCATCGCATCTGCGGGCCTCTGTGGTTGGTATCTTGAACACGTTGCTTGTCTCGTTCCTGGCGTGCATCACTGCGACGGTGATCGGCGTGATCGCGGGGGTGCTGCGCCTGTCGCCAAACTGGCTGGTCCGCAAGTTGATGGCGATCTATGTCGAAATGTTCCGTAACGTGCCAGTGCTGATCTGGATCATCATCATCTTTACTGTGATGACAGCCGTTCTGCCCGCTCCAAATGCGTTTCGCGGCGAGAATGCGACGTCGTCGATGCTGTTCGGCGCGTTCGCCTTTACCAACCGTGGGCTATATCTGCCAGCGCCGGTCTGGGGACCGGGGTCGCTGCTTCTGGCCTCCATCTTTGTCGCGTCGGTTATCGGGGTTGTTGTTTATCGCCGCTACGCCACCAAGCTGCTGTTCGACACGGGCAGGCTGTTGCCGATGGGCTGGCCGTCGGTGGCGATCTTCTTTCTTCCGACGCTGGTGTTCTACTTCCTGCTCGGGCGGCCGGTCACTCTGGATTACCCCGAGCTCAGAGGGTTTAACTTTCAGGGGGGGATCCAGATCCTCGGTTCACTGATCGCCCTGTGGTTCGCACTGGCAATTTACACCGGCGCTTTCATCGCCGAAAACGTCCGGGCCGGCATTCAGGCGGTAAGCCGGGGACAAACCGAAGCGGCGGCGTCGCTGGGAATTCGTCCGAACCGGATCATGAAGCTGGTGGTGCTACCGCAGGCGCTGCGGGTGATCATCCCGCCGCTGATTTCGAATTACCTCAACATCACCAAGAACTCGTCGCTGGCCATTGCGGTTGGCTACATGGACATCACCGGTACGCTGGGGGGGATCACGCTGAACCAGACGGGGCGGGCGATCGAATGTGTCCTTGCCCTGATGCTGTTTTATCTCTGCATCAGCCTTGCGATCTCAGCGATCATGAATGTCTACAACAATTCTGTCCGGCTGAAGGAGCGCTGATATGTCTGATACGCACCAGCATTCCATCCCGTTTGTCCGCGACACGATGTTGCCTGAGATTGAGCCACCCGGGGCAGAACGCGGTATCGTCAAATGGATGCGGACGAACCTGTTTTCATCCATCGCCAATGGCATTCTGACCCTGGCAGCAATTGTCGCGGTCTACTCCATCCTGTCAGGGGTGGTGCCGTGGATTCTGAATGGCGTCTGGGACGCCCCCAGCATCCGCGAATGTCGCGAAATCCTGCAAGGCAACGTCGGCGGCTGCTTTGCGGTGCTGACCGAGCGCTGGACCCAACTGCTGTTCGGGTTCCAATACCCGAACGAGATTTACTGGCGCCCAGCACTCGCCTTTTTGCTGCTGTTCGTCGCCATTGCGCCGATACTGTTCAGCAAGGTGTTCCCGAAACAGATGCTGATCTTTACCGGGCTCTATCCCTTTGTCGCGTTTTTCCTGATCTGGGGCGGGTCGATCCTCACGCCGATCTTTGCGTTTCTGGGGTTTGTCGCGGGCTATCTGATCTACAGCCGTTTGGTACAACAAAGCTTTGCCGCCGGTTTTTTTGGCGGGGTCATCGCGGCGATGTTGTTCTGGTGGGTGACGTCTTTCCTGCCGGTCGAGGGGCTCATCGCCATCGAGGCGGTGCCATCGCGACTGATGGGGGGCTTCATGCTGAACCTCATCCTCGGTACGGTTTGCGTGTCGCTGTCGATTCCGTTCGGCATCGCGCTGGCGTTGGGGCGGCAGTCGGACATGCTGATCATCAAGTGGATCTGCGTGGTGTTCATCGAATTCATCCGTGGCGTGCCACTGATCACGCTGCTGTTCGTGGCCAGCGTGGTTCTGGCTTACTTCCTGCCGCCGGGAACCAACTTTGACCTGATCCTGCGGGTGATCATCATGATCACCATGTTCGCCTCGGCCTATATCGCGGAGGTGATCCGGGGCGGGCTGGCGGCACTGCCGCGCGGCCAGTACGAGGCGGGCGATTCTCTTGGGCTGGATTATCCACAGGCGATGCGGCTGATCATTCTGCCGCAGGCGCTCAAGATATCTATCCCTGGGATCGTCAACGTTGCGGTGGGACTGTTCAAGGACACCACGCTGGTTTCGGTCATCTCGATGTTTGATCTGGTTGGCATGATTCGCGGGCCGGTCCTGGCCTCGACCGAATGGAACGGCGTCTATTGGGAGCTGTTGGGCTTTGCGGCGTTGCTGTTCTTTGTCGTCTGCTACGGGATCTCGCAATATTCACAATGGTTGGAGCGTCAGCTTCAGACCGATCATCGTTAAGGGGCTGACACATGGCTGATTTGGCAAAACAAGAAGCTGCAAAACTGGAAGTGTCCGACGAGGTCGCCGTCGCGATCGAGAACATGAACAAATGGTACGGCACTTTTCATGTGCTGCGCGACATCGACCTCACGGTCTATCGTGGTGAACGGATCGTCATTGCCGGCCCGTCGGGGTCAGGTAAATCCACGCTGATCCGCTGTATTAACGCACTGGAAGAACATCAGAAGGGACGCATCACCGTTGATGGCACGGTGCTGTCTTCGGATCTCAAGAATATCGACCGGATCCGGTCCGAGGTCGGGATGGTGTTTCAGCATTTCAACCTGTTCCCGCATCTGACCATCCTTGAGAATTGCACGCTGGCGCCGATCTGGGTCCGCAAGACACCCAAGAAGGAAGCCGAAGAACTCGCGATGCACTTCCTGACCAAAGTCAAGATCCCCGATCAGGCGAACAAGTACCCCGGGCAGCTTTCGGGTGGTCAGCAGCAGCGTGTGGCTATTGCCCGTTCGCTGTGTATGCAGCCACGCATCATGCTGTTTGACGAGCCGACCTCGGCGCTTGATCCCGAGATGATCAAGGAGGTCCTGGATACGATGGTGCAGCTGGCCGAAGAGGGCATGACCATGCTGTGCGTCACCCACGAGATGGGCTTTGCCCGGCAGGTGGCGAATCGGGTGATCTTTATGGACGCGGGCCAGATTGTTGAGCAGAACGAGCCTGAAGAGTTCTTTAACAACCCGCAGCACGAACGGACCAAGCTGTTCCTGAGCCAGATTCTGGGGCACTGAGAGCGGCAATACCGCCCGCGTGGGCGATCTGTTAAGGCGTGACCAATTCGCGCGGGATCACAAAATCCCGCGCGTTTCCGCTTTGGGGGGTCAGTTCCTCCCAACTGCGGATATTGAAATCCACAACGAGGGTGGCGCAGGTCGGGTAATCACGAAACCGCAGATGCAGCGGCTGTACCGCGACCAATGATGTGGCAAACGCCGCGATGCCGGGATTGTGGCCGATCATCAAAACACAATTTCCACTGGCACTCTGCAGCAGCTCCATCATGGTCTCGCGGCTGGCGTGATAGAGCGCTTGTTCGAATCGCACGGTTGCCGCGTCGAGGCCGGTCAGCGTCAGCGTTTGCCGCGTACGGATGGATGTCGAACACAGCACCTCGTCCGGCAAGTAGCTCTTGGTCCGCAGCCAGTCGCCCAATCTGCGGGCGTTCCCTGTGCCGCGTTTGTTTAACGGGCGGTCGTGGTCCTCACCATTCAGGGACCAGTCGGATTTGGCATGACGCATGAGGACAAGGCGCATGGGGGGCGGATCCTTTTGGGGTCTGAATTGCGCTTAGTCTTTCACGAAGGCGGCCATGTGGAAAGCAGCCTGTTCCGGCGCGCGGTTCAGGCGGGCCGAGGCCGGACAGGCCCGGCGCACAAGACACCCATTATGTCGGCAGTCCGCCCCCTGTGGTGTACGCAGAAATGCCTGACAGGCGGGGACATCATAGGGCGCGTCGGGGCGCAAGGCAGCCACCGGGCAAGCCGTTTCGCAGGGATGTTCGGCACAGGTGGTGCAGGGGGGTACGGCCGCGGCGGTCAGGACAATGCGGTGGGGCAGGGCGACCGCGCCGCGAAAGCTGATCAGTAGGCCGGCATCGTCGTGAACCAGCAACCCGGTGGGCGATGGCCAGCAGCGGCCCGAAGATTCGGCCCATTTCTGGAACGGCGGGTAGGGCGGTCCATCCGAAGGAAATTGCGCCAATCCACCCCAGCCAAGTGCCAGCGCGCCAATCACCCGCTTCGACCAGCGGTCGAGCGGATCCGGGCCTGCGTCCCGCGACTCTGGCGCTGCCGCGTAATGTTGCCAGAATACCGGCTCGTTCGGGCCTAGAAGTAGTAGTGTGGCGCAGCCCGCCGGGGGCATATCGCCCGGCGTGGGGTGGAACGCGCCGCGAATCGTCAGACCGACGGTCTGCGCCTCGGCTTCCAGCGTCGCGAGTGTCACGGATCCTTGCGCGGTGCCAGATCTGTCGCGCGGATCAGCGACCCGGCGCCATGTTCGGTAAAGAGTTCAAGCAGGCAGGCGTTGGACACCCGGCCATCCAGAATAACCACAGCGCGTACGCCTTCCTCAATCGCTTTCAGGGCGGTTTCGGCCTTGGGAATCATGCCACCGGCGATGGTGCCGTCCTCGATCATCGCGTGAACATCGTCAGGCGTCATCGAAGTCACAACTTCACCGGCCTTATTCTTGACGCCGGTCACGTCGGTCAGCAGCAGCAGTCGGTCAGCCTGAAGCGCACCGGCAATTGCACCGGCGGCGGTGTCACCATTAACATTGAACGTCTCGACCGGGTCCATACCCGTGGCGACGGGCGCGACAACAGGGATAATCCCGGCGTTGAAGAGATCGCGCAGCACCTGTACGTTCATCTCAACCGGCCGACCGACCCACCCAAGTTCGGGATCATCGGGTTCGCAGACCATCAGATCGTCATCTTTGCCAGACAGGCCAACGGCGCGTCCGCCCTCGTCCATGATCGCCTGCACAATCCGTTTGTTCACAAGGCCGGTCAGCACCATTTCGACCACTTCGACCGTGGCCTGATCGGTGACACGCTTGCCGCGCACAAATTTCGATTCGATGCCCAGACGTTTCAGCATGTCGTTGATCATCGGCCCGCCGCCATGCACGACCACCGGGTTCACCCCGACCTGACGCATCAGCACGATGTCGCGGGCGAACTCGGCCATCTCATCGGCGTCACCCATGGCATTGCCGCCGAATTTCACCACTACGATGGCACCAGAATAGCGCTGCATATAAGGCAGGGCTTCGGACAAGGTGCGGGCGGTGGCAATCCAGTCGGGATTCATCGTCTGATTTCTCATCCTTGCTGATCTCCTGAGACGTGCCGCAGTTTATCCGATGGGACGCGCCTGCGTGCAAGGGTGTCCGTCAGATCAGTGTCGCAATAATGCTGCGCAACAGCGGAATCCCGTCACCTTTATCGGCGCTGGTCATCACGATTTCCGGGAAGGCGGCGGGATGTTTCGCCAGCTTTTCCCGGACCTGCGTCAGAATTTTCTCGCGGTCAGCTTCTTTCACCTTGTCGGTTTTTGTCATCACCACCTGAAAGGTGACGGCGCTCTGATCCAGCAGGGTCAGGATGTCTTCGTCGACCGACTTGATACCGTGACGGGTGTCGATCAGGACAAAGGCTCGGCGCAGGGTCGCACGCCCGGACAGGTATTGTTTCAGCAGACGCTGCCACTTTTGGACAACTGCGAGCGGGGCATTGGCGTACCCATAGCCGGGCAGGTCGACGAGATAATGACTGTCTGCCAGTGTGAAAAAGTTGATCTCTTGCGTCCGTCCGGGGGTGTTTGAGGCACGTGCCAACCCCTTGCGACCCGTCAGGGCGTTGATCAGGCTCGATTTCCCGACGTTGGACCGACCGGCAAAGCAAACTTCGAGCCGGTCGTCGGGTGGCATGCCGGACATGGCCACCACCCCCTTCAAGAAATCGGTTTCACCCGCGAATAGTTTGCGCGCCTGTTCGAGGACGCTGTCGTCGGGATTCTCGGCCAAGGCAAAGGGAATCTGCATCAGAGTAGCCTCACTGGATCACCAAGGGACACATCGCCCGAGCGCACCACTTCGGCCCGGACCGAAAAATCGCTATGGCCCCAACTGCGCAGCGTGCCAAGTGTATCGGCATCCCGCACGCCAGAGTCGGGATTGGTGGTGGTGGCGACGCAGCGCTCTGTGCGTTCGCGGACCTTGAAGACGGCATTGCCGACCTGCACTTCGCGATCCATCCAGTCGAATTCCTCCCATGGGGCGAGGCCGTCCATCCAGATGTTGCCACGCCAGCGATGAATCGACAATGGCTGCCCAAGTTTCTGCTCAACGGCGCGGTGCGACGACATGTTGCATAATGTAACGCTGGCAAAGTCGCTGTCGGTCATACCGCGTTCGCGGCTGCGAATGATGCGCGCGGATTGGGCCCGGTTCTCTGGCATCAGCGGTTTCACCCAGTCAAGAAAGGCATCGCCGTCGCGATCCGGTGCCAGGCGCAGATCAGGTCGCGCCGGGTGGCGCAACGTGATCACCTCTGTGGCTTCGTCCAATGTGGCGGTTAAAGCCATGAGCTGCGGCGCCTTGCTGACGCGGCTAAAATTCTGGCAGGGCACCCAGATATTGCCGTCAGCGTCAGATTTTTCGTGAGCGACGGCCCAGACCCTGTCCCAAGGAAGGGTCTGGCCCGCGCTTAGCGTCACCGTGTCCAGTGCTTCGCGACCGTGGCTTTTGATCGGATGCCGCCAAATATCGGTGACGCGGGCACTCATTTACTGTCCGTCTTTGACTTGCGTTTAAAGCCGCGGGTGATGTTGCCAAAGACGTCGGGTTTGTAGCCCTGAGTACGCATGATGAGATATTGTTGGGTGAACGTGATCGTGTTGTTCGCGATCCAGTACAGCACCAACCCGCTGGCAAACGATCCCAGCATGAACATAAAGACCCAAGGCATCCAGGCAAAGATCATCGCCTGAGTAGCGTCAGTGGGGGCCGGGTTCAGTTTTTGCTGCAACCACATCGAGATGCCAAGGATGATCGGCAGGACGCCGAGACTGATCACCGCGAGGAACGAGGTCGGATCTGGCGGTGCAAATGGCAACAGGCCAAAGAGGTTCAGGATTGAGCTGGGGTCGGGCATCGACAGATCGCGAATCCAGCCGATCCAAGGTGCGTGACGCAGCTCCAAGGTAACAAAGATCACCTTGTAGAGTGAAAAGAAGATCGGGATCTGCATCAGTATCGGCAGGCAGCCGGCAGCCGGGTTGACCTTGTTCTTCTTGTAAAGCTCCATCATCCCCTGTTGCAGCTTTTGGCGGTCGTCGCCTGCGGATTCCTTGAGCTTTTCCATCTCCGGCTGAAGCTCTTTCATCTTGGCCATCGAGACGTAAGATTTATAGGCGAGCGGGAATAGCAGTGCCTTGATCAGCAGGGTAAGGCCGATGATCGCCCAGCCCATGTTGCCGATCACACCGTTCAGCCAATGTAGCACGGCAAAGATCGGCTTGGTCAGGAAAAAGAACCAGCCCCAGTCGATGCTGTCCACGAAACGATCGACACCAGCGGCTTGATATTCGCGAATCGTTTCCCATTCTTTGGCACCGGCAAAAAATTGTGTTGTGACCTGCTGACTTTCGCCGGGCGCGAGGGTCAGTGTCGGCAGCACAGCCTCGGTCTGGTAGATGTCGCGTGCCTCGTCATATTTCGCGACCGCCTTGAACGCGGTACCCGGCGCGGGAATCAGCGTCGTCATCCAATAGTGGTCGGTAAAGCCGATCCAGCCATTTTGCGCCACCTGCACTACCTCAGCGCGGGCGCCTTCGGACGGGATAACATCAAGGTCGGGCATGTCGGAATAGTCAGTTTCGGTCAGTTCGCCATCAGACATGGCGACAACACCTTCGTGCAGGATAAAGAACTTCTTGCGGTTCGGCGGCTCACCGTTGCGGGCGATGATACCGTACGGGGCCATCGCAGCAGTGCCACCCGAGGCATTTTCGACCGATTGCGTCACGGTGAACATGAAGTCGTTGTCGACGCCAAGTGTCCGACGGAAGATAATGCCGGTCGGGTTGTCCCAGCGCAGCACGACCGGGGTATCGGGGGTGAGGGTATCACCCACCTCGATCGCCCAGGGTGTGTTGGCGCCTGGAACATCTTCGATTGCCATCCCGGTACCAGGTGCCCAGCCGTAGAGCGCATAATAGGGATGTTCGCGGCCAGCGGGCTCCAGCAGCTGTACGGTGTCCGATCCCGGATCAATCGAGTCGCGGTAATCCTTGAGCTTCAGGTCGTCGATGCGCCCGCCTGTGAGCGAAATCGAGCCATCGAGGCGCGGCGTGCTGATCGCCAGGCGCGGCGCTTCGGGCACCGATTCTGTCGCCATGGTGTCAACGGGGGCTGCACCACCGGTTGCTGCCGCGGGCCGCGATGCCACGGGCGCGGCTTCACTCTCGCTCACCGTTGGCACGTTCGGGTCAACCGCGTCAGGCTCGGGCGGTGGGAACAGGACGAACCACACCAGTATCACGATGAAGCTGAGCGCCGTTGCGAGGATGAGGTTCTTGTTTTGATCGTCCATGTGGGACCACACCTGTCCTTTGTAAGTCAGGCTTGGGTTCAACAGAGAGTGGCAGCAAAGGTCAAGCGGTTTCGGGGGAATCCACTGTCAACTGTGGCCATTCGCGGCGGCAATCAGATGGTATTGCGTCCCAACGTCGGGGTTTCTGCAATGCGCAGGTTGTGATCCGTGACCCATTCGGCCAGTTGGTCCTTTGGCATCGGGCGTGCGATGCCAAAGCCCTGAACATGATCACATCCCAGCTGTGAAAGCAGCGCATGTTCGCCAAGACTCTCGACGCCTTCGGCCAGTGTTTCCAGGCCCAGCCTGTCTGCCATTCCCAGGATGGCGGCGATCATGCGGCGCTGTTCCTCGTCCCGGTCGACCTGAGACACAAAACTGCGATCAATCTTGAGGCGTGCAATCGCAAAGCGTCGAAGCGAGGTGATCGAGGCGTGGCCGGTGCCAAAGTCGTCCAGATCGACCTGACACCCGAGTTTGCTGAGCCCGGCAATGTTGCGGACTACGATGCCGTCGTCGGTCTCGGCGATCACGGTTTCCAGGACTTCGATTCCCAGTCGGTCGGGCGTCAGGTCGAAACGGTCCAGTTCCCATTTTATCCGGTCGACCAGCTTGGGATTGCGCAACTCGTTCATTGAAAAGTTAACACCAACGCGTGGAATTTCTACACCGGCCTTGTCCCAGCTGCGTAAGGCGGACAGCGTGTGGTTCAGGATAATTTCGCCCAGCCGGTCCATGCGGCCATTATCCTCAAGTGCGCGAAAGAACTGGGCGGGGGCGATCACCCCGCGGTCGGGATGAATCCAGCGGGCCAGAGCTTCGACTCCGCTGACGCGACCGGTCGAAGTGCAGAGTTGCGGCTGATACCACGGCTGGATTTGCCCGTTTTCCAGCGCGCGCGCGACCTCATTGCGGAGCGATTGTCGCGCGGTTCTGGCCGTGCGCATGCTGTCTGACCAGGCGCGCACTGCGGAGGGACCGTTGGCGAGCGCCTCGGCCAGTGCTGTTGTTGCAGCGTCGACCAGCTGTTCGCCCATGGCATTGTGCGGCAGGCGGGGGCTACCGCAAAAGCCGACCGAGACCGAGATATATTGCGTGATCCCATCGAATATGGTGGGTTCCTCCAGCGTGGCCTGCAGGCGGTTCGCGATTTGCAGCAGTGATTCGAGATCGAGTCGCAGATTGGGTGCCAACAATACGGCATAGCGGATATCGCCAGTGCGGATCGCAGTATCGCCGTCGCGTAGCAGAGAGCGGAGGCGCCCCAGAAGCAAGTCGCGGGCGCCGCGCGCCGCAACCTCGCCATGGCGGCGTTCGAGTGCCGCGATACCATCTGCCTCGATCAGGAAGCAGGCGGTGGACATCTGCGCAAGTCGGGCTCGCGCAAGGGCAAGATCCGCAAGTTCGATGAGACCGTGACTGTCGGTTAGGTCGAGTTGTCTGGTCAAGCCACCATCAGAAGCGCCAAATGCAAAGCCGCCAGAGAGGGCAAACAGCAACGGGATGCCCAGTGCGACACCCAGTAACAAGGTCTCGCCCCCTAACCAGAAGGCGGCGAGTGCCAGTGCCGGCAAAAACGCCAGAACATGCGGGCCCAATAGCGATTGTCGCAGCCGCCGCCGCATTTTTGATGTCTGGGCTGTCATGTCGAGCGCCATATTTTTACCTTTTGGTGCCATGCAAACCGAAGTGGTTTCAGGTCAACCTAGGCGCTAATACTCACGCAGGAGTTAACGGAAAAAGGAAGATCGCTCAGATTTGATCCAATTGCCCGGCGTCCAGAGTCAGCCCGGCAAAGTCGAACAATTTAGAATCCAGCAAATGTGACGGGCGGGCGTTCATCAATGCGCGGAACATGATCTGACGCCGACCCGGGCTGTTCTTTTCCCAGCCATCGAGGATCTGCTTGACCTGCTGGCGCTGCAATCCGTCCTGCGATCCGCAGAGGTCGCAGGGAATGATCGGATAGTTCATCGCACGTGCGAAGCGGTCGCAATCGACCTCGGCGACATGGGCGAGGGGGCGGTAGAGGAACAGATCCCCCCCTTCATTGACCAGCTTGGGCGGCATCGTGGCCAGACGGCCGCCGTGAAAGAGGTTCATAAAGAACGTCTCGAGGATATCGTCGCGGTGATGGCCAAGCACAACGGCAGAGCAGCCTTCTTCGCGCGCAACCCGATAGAGATTTCCGCGTCTCAGCCGCGAGCAGAGCGCACAAAAGGTACGACCTGCGGGCACCTTGTCCATGACAATGGAATAGGTGTCCTGATACTCGATCCGGTGCGGCACGCCCATTTTCGCCAGGAATTCGGGCAACACGGTCGCGGGGAATCCCGGCTGGCCCTGATCCAGATTGCAGGCCAGCAGGTCCACCGGCAGCAGACCGCGCCATTTCAATTCATAAAGTACGGCAAGCAGGGTATAGCTGTCCTTCCCACCCGAAAGGCAGACCAACCAACGATCATCACGCCGGACCATACCATATTGTTCGACCGCCTCGCGGACGTTCTGCACGATGCGTTTGCGCAGCTTCTTGAATTCGGTGCTTTTGGGGGCGCCGTAAAACAGTGGATGGATATCATCGGCATCATCTAACATGGCGCGGGCTTAGCCCGTTTCCCGACATCCAGCAAGGGCCGCGAAAGTGGCGCAAACCCCTGTCAGCATAGCTTTGCGTCGCACTTGGATTGTGTGTCTGGCTTTTGAGCGTGCTGCCCGAATATTCTGTTCCGAGGGCTCAGGCGTCAGGGTTTGCCCCGTGCACCGGGTCATACCCGTGACCACCCCAGGGATGGCAGCGCCCGATCCGGCGCAGAGTAAGCCAGCCACCGCGCAGCCCGCCGTGATGACGCAGCGCATCAAGCGCATAGGCCGAGCAGGTAGGCTGAAACCGGCAGCCGTGGCCAACCCAGGGTGAAAACAGTAGCCGGTACAGGCGCACGGGCAGGGCAAAAAGATGCGCCAGTGGTGTCATGGGTGCAGCTTTTTCAACGCATAGCGCAGATCGCCCTGAAGATCAGCAAAGGGCCGTCTGGCCGTCGCCTCGAACCGGCCAATCAGAACATAGTCCCAACCGGGTTTGCCCAGAGACGGTAACAACAGCCGCGCCACTTCGCGCAGGCGACGCTTGGCCCGGTTGCGGGCGACGGAATTGCCAACCTTTTTGGAGCAGGTGAACCCCACGCCAATCGTGACTGTGCCATCGTCCCGGAATCGCGCCTGCACCATCATGCCGCCAGTTCCCTGACGGCGTGCCCGGGCGGCGCTGAGAAATTCTGCGCGCTTGCGTAGTTTCTCAATCCGGGTTGCCTCCGGACATGACAAATCCGCCGGGGACGTATTCCCCGAATTGATTGCGGGGGTCTCCGGCGGTGTCATATCCGTCTGCAGATCGTTGGCGTGTTTATGCGCTCAGCGACTTGCGGCCGCTGGCGCGGCGTGCGTTCAGGATTTTGCGGCCGGCCTTGGTGGCCATGCGCGCGCGGAATCCGTGGCGGTGCTTGCGCACGAGGTTCGAGGGCTGAAATGTGCGTTTCGTCATCACGCGGTCTCCGTACAATTGCGGGCCCAGGTGCGCGGAATCGCGGGGCCGTTCCATTCGAAGCCCGTGCTATAGGCAGGGTATCCGCATAAGTCAAACGCCTCGGGCAGGGGAATTGCAACATTTTGGCCCGCATGTTCGCGTCTTATGTTTCAGAACCGCTATTTGGCGCGTCAATTCTCACGGAACCGGGGCACAGGCATCAAGCACCCGTGAGGCGGCTGTTGTTTTGCCTGCTGTGCCCGCATGTTTCTGACAACGCAAACAGAAAGTACCGCCCGAGAGGCCCCAAGAGATGAGCCATATGACCGAGAGTTCCGCCAAATCAGGCTTTGCCAGAAATTTGCCGCTGATTGCTATTATCGGCGGCGCACTGGCGGGCGGATATCTCCTGCGCGATTACCTGACCTTTGATACGCTGCGCGACAACCGGGAGGCGCTGCTGGCCTTTCGAGACAGCCGTTATGTGCTGACGGTGGCGGTGTTCATGCTGGCCTATGTGGTGATTGTCGGCTTTTCTCTTCCGGGTGCCACGGTGGCCACGCTGACAGGTGGGTTTCTGTTCGCAACCTTTCCCGGTGCAATCTTTAACGTTACGGCCGCAACGCTGGGTGCGACGCTGATCTTTCTCGCCGCCCGCTGGGGCTTGGGTGAAAGGCTCTCTGCGCGGATGGACACTGGCGCGGGTGTCGTCAAAAAAACCAAGGACGGTATCGACGAGAATCAGTGGTCCATGCTGTTCCTGATCCGCCTCGTGCCCGCAGTGCCGTTCTTTGTCGCCAATCTGGTACCCGCTCTTGTTGGTGTGCCGCTAAGCCGGTTTGTGATCTCGACCTTTCTGGGAATTATTCCGGGCGGTGTCGTCTATACCTCTGTCGGCGCTGGCCTAGGGGAAGTGTTCGCCCGTGGCGAGACGCCGAACCTTGGCATCATCTTCGAGCCGCAGATCCTGCTGCCTATTCTGGGGCTGTGTGTGCTGGCGGCGCTTCCCATTCTCCTCAAAGCACTGCGTGGCAAGAAAGGTCTGTGACCATGGATCGTATCAAGACGGATCTTCTAATCATAGGCGGCGGGTCAGGCGGCTTGTCAGTGGCGGCAGGCGCGGTCCAGATGGGGGCGTCGGTTGTCCTCCTTGAAGATCACAAGATGGGCGGAGATTGCCTGAACTATGGCTGCGTCCCATCCAAGGCGCTGATCGCCAGCGGCAAAGCGGCGCATGCCATGACCCATGCCAGCCAATTTGGTGTTGGCAATGTCGTGCCCCAAGTGGACTACGCCGCCGCCAAAGATCATGTGGCAGATGTGATCGGGCAGATTGAACCGGTTGACAGTCAGGAACGGTTCGAAAGCCTTGGCGTGCGGGTGATCCGCGAACGCGGGCGCTTTGTCTCAGAAACCGAGGTGCAGGCCGGGGACCATATCATCACCGCCCGCCGCGTCGTGATTGCCACTGGATCGTCACCGCTGGTGCCGCCGATTCCCGGGCTGGCTGATGTGCCCTATCTGACAAATGAAACGCTCTGGGCCCTGCGTGAACAGCCACGGCACCTGCTGGTGATTGGGGGCGGACCCATCGGGATGGAGATGGCGCAGGCGCATCGGCGGCTGGGCAGTGACGTCACTGTGATCGAAGGCGCCAAGGCTCTGGGCAAGGATGATCCTGAAATGGCTGCCGTGGTGCTTGATACGCTGCACGACGAAGGTATCCACATTGCCGAACATGCATTGGCGAAAGAGGTGCGCCGCGCACCAGATGGGATCGAGGTCGAAGTCGAGGGCGGCGCGGTGTTCCGTGGCAGTCACGTGCTGATCGCAGTGGGGCGCAAAGCGAATACGGGTGACATGGGCCTTGATGTGGCCGGGATTGAGACGACCCGCACCGGGATCAAGGTTGATGCCGGCCTGCGGACCACCAACAAACGCGTCTACGCCATCGGAGACGCGGCGGGTGGGCTGCAATTCACTCATGTGGCGGGCTATCACGCGGGGATCGTGATTCGTTCGGCCTTATTTGGACTGCCGTCCAAGGCGAGCACCGCGCATATTCCCTGGGCCACCTACACAGACCCGGAACTGTCGCAGGTTGGCCTGACCGAAGAACAGGCGAAAGAGAGGCACGGTCTGAACACCGAAGTTGTGCGGTTCCACTATACCCATAACGACCGCGCCATTGCCGAGCGCAAGACCAAGGGGCTGATTAAGGTGATGGTGGTTCGCGGCCGCCCCGTCGGGGTGTCGATTGTCGGCTATCAGGCAGGCGAGCTGATCAACCTCTGGGCGCTGGTGCTGGCCAACAAGCTGAAGATGAAGCATGTTGCCGCCATGGTTTCCCCATATCCTACAATCGGGGAGGTTAACAAACGCGCTGCGGGTGCCTATTTTACACCAAGGCTGTTTCAAAGCCCTACAGTCAAGCGTGTTGTCGGGTTTGTGCAGCGCTGGTTGCCGTGAGGAATGATAAGTAGGACCGCCATGCTCAATTCGCTCTCTGGCCGGTTCCTGATCCTGACGACGATCTTTGTGATGCTGGCCGAAATCATGATTTTTGTGCCCTCGGTTGCGCGTTTTCGCGAAGATTACCTGCTGGCCCGGCTCGAACGGGCGCAGATCGCATCGCTGGCGTTGCTTGCCAACGACATGATTGACCGAGATCTCGAAGAGGAGCTGCTGCTCAACGCCGGGGTGTTCAACATCGTGCTGCGGCGCGACGAGGCGCGCCAACTGGTCCTGTCTTCGCCCGTGCCGATGCCGGTCAGCGAGACGTTTGATCTGCGCGATAATGCTGCACCTGAACTGGTGCGCGACGCCCTGATGACGCTTGTCACGCCGACGCCGCAGATGATCCGGGTGATCGGCAGTCCGCTGCGCGATGCTGGCCTGCTGATCGAGATCACGATGGAGACGGACGAGCTGCGACGTGCAATGATCGACTACGGTCTGCGCATTTTGCTGTTGTCTGCGGTGATTTCGGTCATCACGGCATGCATGCTGTTCCTTGCGGTGCGGGTCATTCTGGTCAAGCCGATCAAGAATGTGGTGGGCCATATGCAACGCTATGCTGAATCGCCTGAGGATGCGCGCCGGATCATTCAGCCAACGGCCCGTGTAACCGAACTGCGCGAGGCCGAGGATGCGCTGCATGCACTGGAAACCCAACTGACCCAGGCGCTACGGCAAAAAGAACGTCTGGCACAACTGGGCGGGGCTGTGGCGCGGATCAGCCACGACCTACGCAATATCCTGACCTCTGCACAGCTCTTTACCGACCGGATCGAAATGTCCGAGGATCCAACAGTCCAGCGGCTGGCTCCCAAACTGGTCAATTCGATCGCCCGCGCCGTGTCGCTGTGCGAAACCACGCTGGCCTTCGGCAAAGCCGAAGAACCGGCTCCGATGATGACGCTGTTCCGTCTGGCCGAGGTTGTGGATGACGTGCTTGACAGTGAACGTCTTGCGATCGACGACTTTGATCTTAGCCTGGCAGGCGACATTCCGGCCACGCTGATGATCCGCGGTGACCCCGAGCAGCTTTACCGCGTGATTTCGAATCTGGTTCGCAATGCGCGGCAGGCTATTGTCGGATCGGGTTTGGCAGGCGAAATCGGCGTCGCGGCCCGTGTCGAACCCACTGCTTGGATCATCGAAGTGACAGATACCGGCCCGGGTTTGCCAGCCAAGGCGCGCGAACATCTGTTCCAGCCATTTCAGGGTGGTGTGCGCAAAGGTGGTTCGGGACTGGGTCTGGCGATTGTGGCAGAACTCGTGCGCGGCCATGGTGGTCGGCTCGAGTTGAAAAGTAGCGACAAAACAGGGACATGTTTCTCGATCTGGCTTCCGATGGGTGATCTGGGGTAAGGTTGAAAATTCCTGCAGTTTGTCTGTTGCAATCCTTGCCAGATATCTCTAAACGCTGCCCTCACGCACCGATAGCTCAGCTGGATAGAGTACTTGACTACGAATCAAGGGGTCGGGGGTTCGAATCCTCCTCGGTGCACCATCTCACTTTTGTCAGATGCCAAGCAAAACCAACTTTTGTGACAGACAACTGACCCAGTCGGCAGTACTTCTAGAAATCATAGCAGCGTTGCTCAGTTGAGCGGGTGATCGTAAGACTCGGCCAATCCAGCCTTTGTCTGATCTCGGAAGCCTCGCTTGGTCAAAAGCCTACATGCCACTCCCGGAACGAATTTCCCGCAGTTGCCGCTGACGGTGGCGCATGCCGCCTGCGAGCCGGCCACTTCCTTGCTGTCGCGGCTTGCGGCCAGGAACGGCGCCGTTTCGATGGTGGACTTGCCACGCAAAAGTTCCGGTCTCTCAGCTCATGTTAGGCAGCCCGTCTCTCGAAAGCCAAGGGACTTTTCCCGCCAAGGGATGAATGCCGTCTTCGCGGGTTGTAGAACCCATTGATGTATTGGAATATTGCTCCTTCTGCTTGTCTGCGGGTCGCCCATTTCTGACGCCAGATCAGTTCGGCTTTCAGAGATTTGAAGAAGGTCTCGACCATGGAATTGTCATAACAATTTCCCTTGCCGCTCATTGAGACCAGAAATCCATGCTGCTTCAGACTTTTCTGATAGTCACCTGAACAGTATTGAGAGCCACGATCCGTATGATGGATACAGCCTTTGGGTGGCTTTCGCAGCCCTACTGCCATGTCTAATGCCTTGATGGCCAGGTCCCGCTTCATCCGGTTACTGACCGCCCAGCCAATGACCCGGCGGGAGTAAAGATCGATGATCACGGCCAAATACAGCCATCCCTCGCTCGTCCAGATGTAGGAAATGTCCCCTGCCCATTTTTGGTTTGGGCCATCAGCAGAGAAGTCCTGATCAAGAAAGTTGGGGGCGACATTGAAGGCGTGATTGCTGTTAGTCGTGACTTTATGTTTACGGGTTCGAATAACCTTGATCGCGTTCTCACGCATCAACCGGCCTACCCGGCGGTGCCCGACAACAAGACCGAGATCGCGCAGTTCCTCCGTCATGCGAGGTCGGCCGTAGCTTTGCAGGCTAAGGCGGTGTTGTTCTCTGATATGGGCCAACAGCACCATGTCATCTCGCTGGCTTCGGCTGATAGGGCGGATCTTCCAGGCGCGAAACCCACGGGAAGTTACCCGCAAAACGCGGCATAGAAACTCAATGGGCCAGATCTTCTTCCAGGTGTCGATAAAGGCAAACCTCACGCCTTTTGGCCTGCGAAGAAGATCGTCGCCTTCTTTAACACTTCCCTCTCCTCGCGGAGTAGCCGGTTCTCTTTGCGAAGGCGGGCGTTCTCCTTCTCCACATCCTCATGCGGGCCGGACATCAGGTCATCATTCTGATGGTGTTGAACCCACTTGTTCAGTGTCGAAACACCAACCCCTAAATCAGACGCAATCTGAGGTCGCGTCAGTCCACTGCTTGTTGCAATGCGAACCGCATCACGTCTGAACTCGTCGCTGTATCTTGGTGCCAATTTGTGTCTCCTTCATTGCGAATATCGCTCGAAAGAGACCGGAACTAAATCGCGACAAGTCCATGTCAGCTGCGTCCTTCGACGTTCCGGATGTCTTGTTCATCTTCGCTCCTTGAAAGCTACGATGAACCAGAAATCCTCCGTTGTTCAAATCCTCAAATCTGTCCCAAAAGCGCTGACGTCAGACAAACTAAAGCTGGCGAGGCTCTATGCGTCCCAAGCCGGTCGACAAATACAAAACATCCGACGTTCTCTATCCAATATTTACGACGCAGCCGGAGCTGATGCGGTCAGCGCGGATCTGCTGGAAAGGAGCTTGAGTTGTGCCGACGTTAGCCTCAATTCTTGGGAAGGCGCGTTATACGAAGCAGCGTCCCATAGTGATTGGTTTTGCAATGGGGGCTTCAGAGCTTAATCGAACCGCTCCGCAAGCACGCCGAATCTGGAAGGTTGCCACCCCGTCTACCTTGTTTTAGCTGAGACCGGTCATCCGCTGCGCCCGGCGCGAAGGGCAGCAAAGGGCCGCGAGTGACGGTCAGCCAAGCCGTCGATGCGCGGCCATGCCGCGTCGCCGCATAACTACTGTGAGCCCAAAGTACCGATCGCCCAAGGCGACCAAGGTTTCACAAAGGCTCCGGTGCCCAGGCGGCGTGTGGGCGGAACTCCATATTGGGCTGCCCGGTTCGACTTTATCCAAGATATCGGCTCAGAACGCCCCGTATCGGACGCGGCGCACGGCCCAGAATGCGCGCAAGTGTCGGATCGATGGTCGCGAATTCTTCGGCCTGGGCAGCGCGATAGTAGCCCAGAATGATCTCCATGACGCTTTCCGGCACGCCCGAGGTTTGCACGTTCCGGATCATGGCGTCTTCGCTGATGACCTGCCGGGTGATCGTCCGGCCTGTCACCTCGCTCGCCATGCGCGCCAGGTCCGCGAGGTCGAGCGCCTCGCTTCCGGTGAGGGGCGGTGTCGCGCCTTCGAAGGTCTCACGCCCGGCCAGCAGAAGCGCATCAACCTCTGCCAGGTCTTCATGGGTCGTCCAGGCCACCTTGCCGTCCTCGGGTCCCGCCAGCCTGCCGCTTGCGAAGCCATGCGCATTCATGTCCATGGCGCTGTCGGCGTAGAAACCATGGCGGAGCGCGGTCCAGGCCAAGCCGGACGCCCCCAGCATCGCCTCGGTCGCCGCATGGTCCCGGCCTGGCGGGAAATGCGACTTTGCGCTGCTCGACACCTGGCTGGTGTAGAGCAACCGATCGACGCCAAGCTCCTTTGCCACCGCAATCGCCGTTTCATGCTGCTTCTGTGGATTGCCTCCGCTGGCCCCAACGTTGGACGATACCAGCAACACGCGGCTTGCGCCTTCCCAGGCATGGCGCAGGCTGTCTGCGTCGTCGTAGTCGCCGCGCCTGACGCGCACCCCGCGGGCTGCCAGCCCGGCAAGCTTTTCCGGGTCACGCACACTGACTCCGATCTGATCGGTCGGCACGAGGCGTAGCAGAGCCTCCACCACAAGCCCGCCCAGTTTTCCTGAAGCGCCCGTAACGATGAACATGTTCGATCTCCAATCCATTGTATCGCGCCAAAAGGCGCCGTGCGTAATGATGATGATTGACAAGATGACTGTTCTTGATTACTTGCATAAGTTTTCAAAATTGGAATGGTCTGTTCTGCATGAAGAACAATGTTTCGGCTGACGATCTTACCATTCTGCTGGCGGTTCTGCGCGAAGGCGGTTTCCGCGCCGCCGCCCGGCGGCTCGGCACGGCCCCCTCGAGGGTCAGCACCACGGTCTCACGGATCGAGGAGCAACTTGGCACCCCTGTCTTGCGGCGAACAACGCGCAGCCTGCACCTGACGGATGCGGGGCAGCTGCTGGTGGATCGCGTGGGACCTTTGTTGTCGGCGCTGGAGGCCGCATGCCACGAGGTGGCAACGCTTGGCGGTCAGGTGCAGGGGCGGTTGAAGCTGAATGTGCCCGGGGCGGTCATGCCCGACATTCTGCCGCCGATTCTGGCCAAATACCACGCGCGGCACCCGGGTGTGGAGGTCGAGATCATGGTGGAAAGCGATCTCGTTGATATCGTCGCTGCGGGCTGTGACGCCGGCATTCGGTATGGCAGCGTGCTGGAGCATGACATGATCTCGATCCCGATCGGGCCGCGCCGACAACAGACCGCGCTCGGGGCATCCCCCGCCTACCTGGAGGCCCGAGGGATGCCGCAGGTCCCCGAGGATCTCACCACCCATGACGCGATCCGCTACCGTTTCGACGGCGGTCGGTTGTTGCCGTGGGTGCTGCAGAACCAAGGGCGATCTCTGCAGGTCGAGCCCGTCAACGTGCTCATTCTGAGCGTAGGCGCGCTCGACACGGGCCTGCGGTACGCGCATGCGGGGCTGGGGATCATCCAAACCTTCCGCAAGTGGCTGGACCAGGATTTCGAAACCGGAAAGCTGCTGCCCATCCTGCCGGACTGGTGGCCGGACATGGAAGGGCCGCATCTCTATTACCCCAGCCGCTCTGCCGCGGCACCCCTGCGGGCATTCATTGAAGTGTGCCAAACCGCGAACGGAAACAACTGACCATCCTCAGTCGGGAGATTGCCGGATGCGCGCCTGGGAGCGACATGGGACGATAATTGAGAGTGTCGGCTTTGTCGGCTATCCGAAGTCTGAGATGTCAAAATACTGCGCAATGCATGGCGGGCAGTTTTCGTGAGCTGCACTGCGGCAACATGGCTTGCGACGAGTGGCAACTTTGGGCCGGTCCTGCCTGTTGATCCCGCTGTGGCAACTCGAATTTGCATAGGCCGCTATCTGCGCATCACTGCGGCTGGTGCGGTCCGCAGCATCGTCGAGTGTTGCAGCAGCGTGCTGAGTGACCGTTTTGGACAATCTGCCCACCGCGCGAAAGTGAGTGCATGACCACCAAGATCTCCTATGAGTTTACTGAGGCCTTGCCATCTGGTTTTGGCTCGACAAAAGCCATCGAAGCGATCGCACGGGGGCATGATGGGCCCGGTAGCCTCGGTTTGTCACGCACGCCTTTGCCTTTATTCGAGATCTCACAATGCCGCTCAGCGGATTTCCAGCGGCACTGGGCGATCCGGCGCAGGTGCAAGCGAGTCGATCCGCTCGAGCGTTGTCGAAGACAATTGTGTCTGCGCGGCGGCCGCCAGATCGTTGAGGTGCTCGATCCGGCTGGATTTCGGAATGGGTGCGGCCAGGCCGCGGCTCATATGCCAGGCAAGGATAAGCTGCGCCACACTCAGGCCTTCTTCGCGGGCGAGGTCCTGCATGCCGGGGATCGCACGGGTCGGTCCCACCTCAAGCGGCGAGTAGGCGACGGCCGCGATTCCATGCTCCGCCATCAGGGGGAACAGATCCAGCTCGACACCCCGGTTCGGGATATTGTGCATCACCTGATTCACGGTCACCAAGTCGGCAAGCCCCTCGCCGATCAGCTGCTGAATGCCCCGGGTGTCAAAGTTGCTGACGCCAAAGGCACGGATCTTGCTCTGATCCAGCAAGGCCCGCGCACCTTCCAATGTCTCATCGAACGGCACCGATCCCGGCCAGTGCAGCAGATAGAGGTCAACGTAGTCTGTCTGTAAGCGATCAAGAGAGCGTTCGCAGGCGGTGATCATGTCGTTCCGTGCGGCATTCCAGGGATAGACCTTGGACGTGATGAACAGACGGCCCCTGTCTTGCCCGGCCATGGCGCGCCCCAGTATGTCCTCGGAACCCCCATCGGCATACATTTCTGCCGTGTCAAAATGCGTGAACCCAAGGTCGCAGGCGTGGCGCAATGCGCTGATTTCGGTTTCGGCGGTCTGCATCTGCTCGCCCATGTGCCATGTTCCGATGCCAATCTTTGGCATGCGAATGTCGCCAGAGTTCCTGAGCGTGACTGTGTCGATCTTCATCTCTGCCTCATTCATATGTTTCCCGGACAACCTCTACAGAACCACCTCTGTTCCCATGTGACCCAGCCCAGGGTTTTGCAGCCGCACCCTCTTTTCTGATCGGAGTCAAAGTCAAAAGGACAGTTCCATGCGCCTAACTCCACATGTCCCGCATCGACGCGGCGACATCAATCGACCCGGGCGCAGGCCGCAGGGCGCTGCCCTGCTGCGTCGGCGACCAGTGGACCGCTTCGAAGTGCTCAAGAATCTCCTTTGGGATGAACCGCGTCCGCATGGCATAGACATGCCGGTCGCCGTTGCGGGTCTGCTGCGTGACGTAGAACCGCAGCGGCAGGCCCAAAGTCAGGTGATCCTTGGCCCGCGTCATCGCGACGTAAAGCAGGCGGCGCTCCTCCTCCAACTCGTGGGTCGATCCGGTGCCGAGGTCGGAGGGCATGCAGCCGTCAACCGTGTTCAACAGATAGACCGACTTCCATTCCTGCCCTTTCGCCGAATGGATGGTCGACAGGATCAGGTAATCCTCGTCCTTGAGCGGCACACCGGCCTGATCGCTGGTGGCATCGGGCGGGTCCAGTGTGAGGTCGGTCAGGAAGGCCTCGGCGGAAGCGTACCCGGTGGCGATCTGCTCGAGTTGCAGCAGGTCTGCGCGGCGGGACTCGGCATCCTCGTGCAGGCGGTCGAGATGCGGGTCGTACCAGGCGCGGGCCAGGCCTAATGCGGCGGGCCAGGCCGCCTCTGTCGTCATCGCCGCGACAAACCCCGGCCAGTCGGCCCCGGAGCGGGCAGGGGGCGCGACATCCGACAGGGCGGCGCGGGGATCGGGGACAAGGTCGAGCGCCTCCAGCACATCCCCTGCGGCCTTTGGCCCGATGCCGGGGATCAGCTGCAGCACGCGGAACCCCGCCACGCGGTCGCGGGGATTGCGGGCAAGGCGCAGAAAGGACAGCAGGTCCTTCACATGGGCGCTATCGAGGAACTTCAGACCGCCGAATTTCACGTAAGGCACGTTGCGGCGGGTCAGCTCGGCCTCAAGTTGCACAGAGTGACTTGAGGTGCGGAACAGCACCGCTTGGTCCTTGAGTTTCATGCCCGTCTCTCGGTCCTCGAGGATGCGGTCCACCATATACCGCGCCTGCTCGGCCTCGGTCTGAACCGTCACCAGCCGGGGCTTTTGTGCCGAGGTGCGCTCGGTCCAGAGGGTCTTGGTGAAGCGTTCTTTCGCAAGGCCGATGACGGCGTTCGCGGCGGCAAGGATCGGCTGGGTCGAGCGGTAGTTGCGATCCAGCGTGATGACATCGGCGCGGGGCGTGTAAGCGTCAGGGAAGTCGAGGATGTTGCGCACGGTCGCGGCACGGAAGGCATAGATCGACTGCGCATCATCACCCACAACGGTCAGGCCGCGCCCATCCGGTTTGAGCGCCATCAGGATCCGCGCCTGCAACCGGTTGGTGTCCTGATATTCGTCGATCAGCACATGATCCCAGGTCGCGCCGATATGCGCGGCGAAGTCCGGATCCGCCATCACCTGTGCCCAGGCCAGCAGCAGATCATCATAGTCCAGCACATACTGCGCCTGCTTGGCCTGCACATAGGCGCCAAACAGCTGCTTCAGCTCGACCTGCCACGGGGCGCACCAGGGGAAGTGGTCGCGCAGGATGTCGCTCAGCGGTGCCTCGCCATTCACAGCGCGGGAATAGATGGCAAGGCAGGTGCCCTTGGATGGAAAGCGGCTCTCGGTCTTTGAAAACCCCAAGCCGTGGCGAGAGAGGTTCATCAGATCCGCGCTGTCCTCGCGGTCATGGATCGAAAACTCAGGGTTCAACCCGATCGACAGCGCATGTTCGCGCAAGATCCGCGCGCCAATTCCGTGGAACGTCCCTGCCCAGGTCAGCGCCTCGGCGGCGACGGAGGTGCCCATCGCCTGCGCCGTGATGCGCTCGACCCGGCGGGTCAGCTCGGTCGCGGCGCGGCGTGAGAATGTCATGAGCAAAATGCGCTGCGGATCGGCTCCGTTGACCAGCAGATGCGCCACGCGATGGGCCAGAGTGTTGGTCTTGCCCGACCCGGCCCCGGCGATCACCAGCAACGGCGGGGGCAGGGTGTCACCTCCGACGCCGAATTCCACGGCAGCGCGCTGGTTGTCGTTCAGCTTGTCGAGATAGCCTGCCTCTGCCATGCCCGGTTCCCTCTTGCGGTTCTTACGACAATGTTAAAGCAGAGAGAACAGAATGGGAACTTGAATGTCACCGCGTTCCTTCCGGATGGGCGAAACTCACAAATCGTGACCGGTTCACAGTGGGTCGCGCAGCAAAGAAATATCGCTCCTCGAGCAACCATGGGGGTGCATCTCCCTTGCCTCGGCGATTCTTCGGAGCTTCGTTTCGGGCTGAAAGCCGTCGACCGGGGACAGCATTGAACATCGCGTGGTTTCCCCATGCCAGAATTTGAGTATCGCGCTGCCGCAAGACGGAACTGCGGGAAAAATGTCTGCCGCGAATGGCTACTCAAAGCAGCTCAGTGCTGCAGTGTTTCCAGCCAGTCCAAGAACACCGCAAGCCTCCGCAGACCTGACGCCCGGGTCAGGTAAAGCGCGGTGATGTTCAGCGGGGGAATGTCCAATTGACCCGGAAACAGTTCGACCACGCGCCCGTGCGCAATGTCTGCGTCGATCATGAAGTCTGAGAACCGGGCGATGCCCATGCCGTTCAGCACCAGTTGACGAACAGCCTCGCCGTTCGCTGCAGTGACAGAGGCGGGCGGCGTGATGGCTGCCCTCACATTCTTGAACTGCAGGTGGTTGATGTGGACCGGTGACGCAAATTGCACCTGTTCGAGATCCGCCAGGTCTGCGGGCTCCTTTGGGCGGCCCGTGCGTTCCAGATAGTTTGGTGCGGCCACCAGCCGCCACTGCGCCTGCCCAAGTCGGCGCTGCAGCAAATCACTGTCGGGTAACGGCCCGAATCTGATCGCAACGTCAGCGTGGGCGTCGATCAAATCGACGATGCGGTCGGTCATGTCGATCGTCAACTGGATGTCCGGATATTGCGCATGAAACGCCGCGAGATGTGGCGCGATGACGTGCAGGACATAGGGCACCGGCGCATTGATCCGCAGGGGGCCGCGCGGCGCACGACTGCCTGCTGCCAGATCCGCCAAGGCTTCTGTGCGCGCGACGATCTCTTGCGCAGCCATCAGCAGGTCGCGACCTTCTGGCGTCAATTCGATCCCGCGCGTCGAGCGGCGCAGCAGGGTCACGTTCAACTGCCGTTCCAACCGCGTCACCGTGCGGCTGAGCGTGGATGGTGCAGCCCCCAGCCGTCTCCCAGCCTCTGCAAAGCCGCCATCCTCGATCACCGCGATGAAAACCGCGAGGTCAGCCGCTTGTGGCAAGTCGTGCGCCATACGCAAAGGCCCTTTCCAATTCGGCTTGTTCACGCAATAGCTAATTCCTGCCATCTCCGGGGTCGAGTTCATTCTTCCGGAGATCACCTCATGCCTCTCGCCCTCTGGGCGCTGACGATCAGCGCCTTCGCCGTCGGCACGACCGAGTTCGTCATCGTCGGCCTGCTGCCCACCATCGCTGACAGCCTCGGCGTATCACTCCCATCCGCTGGCCTTCTGGTCAGTCTTTACGCTCTTGGCGTCACCATTGGTGCACCGGTCCTGACGGCCCTGACCGGGGGCCTGCCACGCAAGACGCTGCTGCTGGCACTGATGACGCTCTTCATCGTCGGCAATGCCTTTGCCGCCTTCGCCCCCGGTTACGGCAGCCTGATTATCGCCCGGTTCATCACCGGCTTGGCGCACGGCGTCTTCTTCGCCATCGCCTCGACCATTGCGACAAGCCTCGTGCCGCGTGATAAGGAAAGTTCGGCAATCGCCATGGTGTTCATGGGGTTGACGGTCGCACTTGTGACGGGCGTCCCGTTGGGCACTTGGGTCGGACAGACATTTGGCTGGCAGTCGACATTCCTGGGTGTGGTGGCGCTTGGCATTGTAGGGCTGGTGGCAAGCGCCGTTCTGGTGCCGTCCGATCTGCCGCAGACAGCGGCGCCAAGCCTGCGGGCGCAGGCGCAGGTCCTGACCTCTCCTCGGTTGCTTCTGGTCTACCTGATCACTGCGATCGGCTATGGCGGCAATTTTGTGGCCTTCACGTATCTTGCGCCGATGCTGACCGGAGTCACCGGCCTGTCGGCCGGTATGGTGAGCCTTGTTATCCTGCTTTATGGTGCTTCCGTAGCTGGGGGAAACATCTTAGGCGGCAAGCTGGCCGACCGCGTGGGGCCAGTCCCTGCGCTGACGCTCATCTTTGTTGGGCTGGCCGTGATGCTGGTCGCGCTTGGATTGGCACTTGCGCATCCCGTTGCCGCCATCGCCGTCATCGCACTTTGGGGCGGCTTTGCCTTCGCGAACGTACCGCCGTTGCAGTCCTATGTTGTCCAGATCGCGCGGGAGGTCAGTCCCGGTGCGGTCGACGTAGCATCCGGTCTGAACATCGGTGCCTTCAACCTCGGCATCGCGTTGGGCGCATGGTCGGGCGGCCTGGTTGTCGATCACATCGGAGTGGCTGCGACACCTTTCATCGGCGCACTGGCCGTCTCAGCCGGTGTCTGTCTGACGCGACTGTCGGGACGATTTGACGGTTCGTCGCACCACTTGGCGCAAGCATGACGTCGAGAGTGCCGGGCAACAATTTTTGGAATGCTCGGCTCTTCGCTCGAGGCGATCCTGTTTCAAAGCCGCTGCCAGGGTATCAAAGAACTTCCCAACAGCTTCGGCTTTTCAAAAAGGTACAACGTCAATCTTGTCCGCTCTGTTGGCATTCAACTATCGAAAACACTGCGCGACGCGACAGTGGCATCCCTTTTGTGAATCAGCGGTGCAGCGGTTGGATGCAAGGTGCGGCTCTGGTCTGTCAGCGTCGATCAGCGGAGAGCGATGGCCAGTGGTCATTTGCACTTGCCGCACCGCGCCCTGGGCAACCGAAAGCTGTCGCCACGGGTACGAAGCAGGCCCCCAATGCCTGTGTGACAGTGGGGGCCTGCACTATGCAACGAATGACCGGTGTCAGTCCCCGCGCTTGGGCGGCACACCAAACTTCGGCGCCGCGGCGCGAGCCTTGCGCGGCCCGTCGGAAGCATCCGCCGCCTCTGCGTGTTGCTCCACATCATGGAACGGCTTGACCACGGCGGACTTCGCAGGTGCCTTGGACCCCGTAGGCGCGATGTCAGGGTCTGGCGCACGCGGTGTGATCACGCGGCCCGGTCCCGTGTCATCGGCCTTCAGGCGTGGCGCGTCATCCATACGGAAGGATGAGAAGAAGTCCTCCTGGATCTTTTTGAACTGGCTGTCGCTGATCGTGGTATCGATGATACCGAACGCCATGGAGCGCTCCTTGACCAGGTCTTCAATCTGATCGACTGCGTTGAATACGATTTCCTGGTTCCACACCTTGCGCGACGCTGACTTGGCGCGGAGCGCCCGGCGAACTTTCATCCAGTCATGGAAATGCATTCCGACAAACCGGTCATGCACGGACGGAACGACCTGCCATTTGCCCTCCAGATAAACGCTGATGGCGCCAAGGTTCTCAGGATCCCAGCGGACATCGACCAGCTTTGTCTCCATCCCCATGAAGTACATCCCGAGCTCGGGGCTCTGATACTGGATCCCCATTACCACAATGCCTGCCAGCGAGACTTTGCACTCAAGGCGCTTGCCAAATGCCAGACGCTTGGAGGCCACATCCGGCAGCCCGCTCAGGGGGTAATTTCCGTCGTCCATGTCAGCTTCCCATTGCTCCAGCGGAGTGCGGCCACCAAGACCACGGTGCGGCGAGTTGTGGTAGATATCGACGACCCAGCGCACCAGGATGAAGGCGACATCCTCGGCGTTCAGGCAGGCCCTGTCCTGCGATTTATAATCCCCGCGCTCGATGGAATTGGAGAAGGTGCGACCCACAAGACGCGGCATCAAATCGGTGCTGAAAGTGCCAAAAATACGCTCGCCGGTCCCGCGCATTCCCGGCACACCCGCATGTGTCCGCAATGCCTGGATGCGCAGATCAAGGTGTCCGTCGTCATATAAAATGGGACATCAGAGCGGCTTGAGCATTGGAGGCTCTGGCTCGTTTGTGTGATTGATTATGCGGCTTGTTTTTGGTGTTGCAAGCGGCGTTCGCGGATTGTCAGTATCTTGATCTTCTTCCTTTCTCTGAGGATGGCTTTGTCGCGCCCAAAGTAGACGTCGGCGGGCGTGACGTTGTTGAGACTCTCGTGGTATCGCGCGTTGTTGTAATACTCTACGAAGGCCCCGATCTGGCGTTCGAGATCGCCGGGCAGGTAGTAGTTTTCCAGCAGAACCCGGTTCTTCATAGTTTGGTGCCAGCGCTCAATCTTGCCCTGGGTTTGCGGATGGAATGGTGCCCCGCGAACGTGGCCCATTTTTTGATTTCCCAACCACTTGGCGAGGTCGCCAGAGATGTAGCAGGCCCCGTTGTCACTCAGCAGGCGCGGCTTGTGCCGGACGACGGCTTGGTCACAGCCCGATGCGCTCAGAGCCAGTTCAATCGTGTCCGTCACGTCCTCGGCCCGCATGTTTGTGCAAAGCTTCCAGGCGATGATGTAGCGGCTGTAGTCGTCGAGGATGGTGGACAGGTAATACCAGCCCCAGCCGATGATCTTGAAGTAGGTGAAGTCGGTCTGCCAGAGCTGATGGATGGCCGTGGTCTTGTCCGTGAACTCGTCCGCGGCCTTGATCACCACATAGTCCGGCGCCGTGATCAGATCAGCTGCTTTAAGAATGCGGTAAGCCGATGATTCCGAGATAAAATACCGGTTCTCATCGGTGTATTTGACCGCCAGTTCACGTGTCGTCAGCGCCTCATGTTCTAACGCAAACTCGATCAGGTCATCGCGCCGGTCTTGGGGTATTCGATTCCAGACCGACCCTGGTCGAGGAGACCGATCGGCCAGCGCATCGAACCCGCCCTCGACGTAGCGATCATACCAGCGGTAGAAAGCCGTGCGCGGAATGCCCAGCATATCCAGCGTCATTTTGGTGGGCAGATGCGAACCTTCAACGGTGCGGATGATCTCAAGCTTCTCGGTTGCAGGGTATCTCATTCCTCCACCTCCCCAGCCCCTGTCATACTTTTTTTGAGCAGACGGTTTTCCAGGGTGAGATCGGCCACGCATTCCTTCAGGGCCAAAGACTCAGAGCGAAGCTCCTTCACCTCCGGCGACGTGGCTTGGCGCGCCGTATCGCCAGACAAGCGACGCTTGCCAGCCTCCAGGAACTCCTTCGACCAGCTGTAATACAGGCTCTCGGCGATACCCTCCCGCCGACATAGCACCGAAATGCTTTCCTCACCGCGCAGGCCAGCTAAGACGATGCGGATCTTCTCCTCTGCAGAATAGGTCTGCCGCGTCTTGCGGCGGATGTTCTTGACCAGCTTGTCAGCTGCGTCCTTCGACGTTCCGGATGTCTTGTTCATCTTCGCTCCTTGAAAGCTACGATGAACCAGAAATCCTCCGTTGTTCAAATCCTCAAATCTGTCCCAAAAGCGCTGACGTCAGACAGTTTGTGTTCCTGGTCGCTGTACCTTTGTAGCCTTCGTGATTGATGTGCGCGTTAGTCGTGAAAAACCGAAAAGAAAAATTCCCTTCGGCCTTAGATTTCCTTGACCGATTCGAGTCAAGTGTCTGAAAATAATGCGAAAAACTCCCTACTTCTGTTTATTCTCTAGTTCATCGGCCTCCTATAGACCAAGGTACCTGCTCCATTTGCGGGTTGGCTTGTTGTCTTACGATTTGACTTAGTAGGCGACAGGTCTGCAGGGAAGTCAGACGAACTCTTCAACTGTGGAGCGGCGATAGCGTTAACTCACCCCTCGCGGGTTTGTTGCTCACGGGAGGCACAAGAATCGAGGAGCCACATGAGGAAACGAAACTCATCATCCACCACATCCTGTGGCGGACAAAGGTCCTCTATGCAGATGCTGGATACCAGCAAGCTGGGATCCCTCCGGAGCTCTCCTCGGAGTTTTTCCCTCATCCGAAACGCTGTTGTGTAGGCAATGCCATTTCTGTCGGCCATGTCCCGCCCGGTGTCGAGGCGATCGCGCCCGAAGGCGCACAGGGTCATGTGCTCCTCGGCTGCAAGGAACCAATCGCGAATGCTGTGTCGAGACCGGAACATAAAGGTGCCGACTTTCAAGGAAAACTCACGGCCGCAATCTCTGCACCGTAACGTTTTTCGCGCTCGGCAGGTCTTGAGCTGGACGCCACCGCATTTGAGGCAGCGAATTCCTTCGGGCCAACGTACTTCTCGGAAGCGTTGTTCACAGGCGGCTTCGTCTGGGAACCGCAGGCCAACGCCGCCTAGGGGCAGCCGAAGAAAAAGCTGCATCCAGAACATTCTTTGCCGGTCTTGATCGGAAATAGATGGCATCTGGGTAATCGACGGGAGGCACTTGATGTTGATTGGTTCATTATCGATATCATCTGGTTCGTCGACATTGAACAACACCTACGCAGCGATTTGTACTGCTATTGATCGGACGGTGCAGACTTTGATCGCGCGCCGCGCCCGTGATGGGCCCTCGAACAACAGGACCAAAAGAGCCTTCAGCGAGGCCAAGATCTTGCGGATGTTGTGTCCGCAGCTTCGATGCGCTGCTGGGGGCAAGCGCATGACCGCCCGCGAGATCGACATCCACACGCTGCCCAGCATGCTGACTGCGCTGCGGCTGCCCAGCTTCCACAAGCTCTGGGCCGAGATCGCCACCCGCGCGGACACCGAAGGCTGGCCTGCCGCCCGTTTCCTTGCCGTGCTGGCGGAATATGAGCTGGCGGAGCGGGACATGCGCCGCATCCGGCGCCATCTGAACGAGGCGCAGCTGCCGGTCGGCAAGACGCTGGCCAACTTCGACTTCAAGGCGCTGCGGACCTTGCCACGTGCCCGCGTCGAGGCTCTGGCTGCGGGCGATTGGTTGGACGGTGGCGGCAACCTGATTGCCATCGGGAACTCCGGCACCGGAAAGACCCATATCCTCTGCGCCATCGGGCATGCCCTGATCGAGACCGGACACCGCGTGTTCTATACCCGGACCAGCGATCTGGTGCAGAGACTTCAAGCTGCCCGCCGCGATCTCGTTCTCGAGGCGGCTCTGGCGAAGCTCGACAAGTTCGACCTGATCATCCTCGACGACATCACCTATGCCCACAAGGACCAGGCCGAAACTGGCGTCCTCTTCGAACTCATCGCCCGACGCGATGAATACCGCAGCATCGCCATCGCGGCCGATCAACCCTTCAGTGGCTGGGATCAGATATTCCCGGACAAGGCCATGACCGTCGCGGCCATCGACCGCTTGGTCCACCACGCGACCATCCTGGAGATGAACGCCGAAAGCTTCCGTCAGCGGGCCGCGGCCACCAACAGGATGGCACTGGCCGAAGCGTCAGCGACAACCAACAACGACAAGCAAAACGAAGGAGAGACCTAACCCAAAACACTGAACGACACGCCAACCACAGCGGCCTCAGAACCGGTCAAATTGGTTGTCGCCCGCGGACAAGGTGGTTGACGCTCTACAGGCATTGCTCGCTTATCTTTGTAGGCCCTTTTTCTACATACTGCACATTGAGTCTGCAGGGTGAGAACGATGCCAAAGCCGCTGTGGTTGCCGAGGCGTCGGGCAGGAGCCTGAACCGAAGGACCAAACAAGTGATCATCCGCGCCGCACGATTGGTGCTCGCATTAGCAGGTTGTAAAGCTCGCGTTTGTTTTGGTGTGCGATGTCGGCAATCGGTTTGGGTAAAGTGAAGACGAGATGGAAATAACGCACCGGCAGCAGGTCTGCTTGCCGAACCGGCCGGCAAGGGGGAGGGGAACGCCTGGTTCGCGATCGCAGACGATCCCCCGGCTATGTTCGCGGGGCTCTGGGTGTCAGAATGGACCAGCATCCGAAGACTGAAGGATGGCGAGACCACAGACGATCTCTACGGGTTCCTCACCACCGAGCCGAATAGCGAGGTGGCCGAAATTCATCCGAAAGCGATGCCGGTCATCTTTGTTGAGCCCGCGGAATGGGAGACCTGGATGACGGCGGCCTGGTCGGAAGCAAAGGCGCTTCAGCGGCCGCTTCCGGATGGAACCCTGACCAGGCTCCCCTGACGGCCAGATGACTTTGCCTCACAGCCTTGCCTGATCTTGAATTTTGATAACACATTTGCTATACAGAGGGCGTCGGAAGCGCCATGCCATCTTCAGTATTGCACAGGTTCCCGGGTGCGAAGACGGAAAGCCTTCATCGATGCGAAATGCTTGTCGATTGCTACGAGGTCGATGCCATCCATCTGCTGGAATGAGTGGAGTCGAGGATCATCCTGTCGATCGACAGGCGGATTTCTTCCCGGTGGAGATGGCTGCACGGCGTGATCGCGACACCGGACTAAAGCAGTAATCAGGGCGCATCCCTTGCGTTCCAGCAGTTCGAATTGATTAACCCATCCTGGGAGACATGACAATGACCACTGCTACCAGAACGTTTCACCAGAGAATACGCGACGCGCGTCCCGATGTGGTCAAACGGCAGGCAAAGAATGTCCACAAGCGCAAGATCGCCATGAAACTCCGTGTCCTGAGGGACGCGGTTGGCATGACCCAGGCCGATGTGGCTCGAAACTCGGATATGAAACAGCCGACGATTGCCCGTATGGAGGCCCTTAGCGGGCCTGTGCCCAGCCTCGATTCCATCAGCAGGTACGTTGAAGCCTGCGGGGGACATTACGATCTTGTCATTACCCATGGCGACCTGCCCTGATTTAGGTGGGAGTGTCCACCGCATCGATCGGCCCTGAACCGACCTTCATCACCACGACTGGAGCCGCGCCGCGACTTTCTCGAAGCGGTCTTTTGAGCCGGCGGATAACATCCTCCACAATGCTGACCGACCACCGCAGCGCCGCCGCCGCCCTACATTTTGCGACGATCTCAAGGTGCGCATATCCGAAACGGCGGGAGAGCGGCCAAGATTTCTCGGCCGCTCTCGTTTGATTGATTTCTCAAATGGCAAGCGCCCCGAAACGGATCAGGCGCGGGTCAACCCCATTTCATCTCGCCGGTCAGAACCTTGGCGCCGACATTCAAGGCCACGCCCATTCCCAGATTGGGATAGCGGGCCGTCATTGCTGCGATCAACGCTTCCGAACCATCTGCCTTGGCGAGCTCTTCCTCAATGGCCAGAAGATACCTTTTCGTGAATTCCACCGCATCGAGGCCCATCGGCGCGTCCAGAGTCATGTGACCGGGCACGACAACCTGCGGATTGCGGGCGATGATCGCGTCAAGATTGGCGATCCATGCGGCGCGCTGTTCCTTGGTCGGGGTGTCTGCGGTCCAGACATGCGTGCCGGAAAAGACCATCACGCCGCCGAACACGGCCTTCAGATCCTCGACCCACAAATAGCGGCGGTTCGTCAGCCCCTCGGCCGCGACGATTTCGATGGCGTGGCCGTCTACCGTCAGGGTGGTGCTGTCATCGGCTTCGGGAATAACCACCTCTGCCACCGTCGCGGGGCCGTTCTCGCCCAGTTGCGGCCCCCATGTTTCGACCTTTTTCGCCACGTTGGCATTGATGGCCGCAACGGTTTCGTTGGTTGCGATGACGCGGGCCTCGGGGAAGGTTTCGACGATCGGGCGCAGGCTGAAGTAAAAATCAGGGTCGCTCTGGCTGATATAGATCGTGGTCAGGGTCTTGCCCGTCGCCTTGATTTTTTCGGCCAATGCGCGGCCATCGGGGAGGGTGAACCCGCCGTCAATCAACACGGCCTCGGTTTCGCCCTGGATCAGAACGGGCGCGCGGAAAAAGCCGTTCTCGCCTGCGGGGAAATGGGTCCAGGTCAAGCCGTTCGCATCTGCAAGCGAAATGCCGGGCGCGATCAGGGCGGCTGCGCCCGCTGCGGTGGAGAGTTTCAGGAGATCTCTGCGGTTCATGTTTTTTGTCCTTTCAGTATGGTGGGATCAGGCGCGCCCGAGGGTGGCCAGTATTGCATCAGGTCCGGAATAAAGTTTGCTTGCATCCAGCCCGAACTGCGTGCCGTCGACCTCGGCAATCAGGGCGGGAACGCCTTGTAGGTTGTGAGACGTCATCAGATCGCGTGCTTTCGCGCTGCGCGTCTGCGCTAGGCCCGTGAGGGCTGCATCGGGGGTCAGAATACGCGCGGCCGCCTCTGCAAGACCGAGGTCGGTCAGCAAGCCTGCGACAACTGAGGAAGAGGTCACGTCTTTGCCGTCGACATAGCGCGCTGTCTGAATGGCTGTGAGGGCCTCGATCACGCGATCGGGGACGGTGTCGGCCGCAGCCGTGACGGCGAGCGTCGCCATGGTGGAGTCCAAAGACGCATCGTCGGCCCCCAGCACGTCGCGGCGATAGGCTTCGGTGAACTGCCGACCGCTCAGCGCGGCAATGCGCTGGTCATTCGCCCAAGCCTGCGCGGCAAAGCTTTTCATCGGCCGTGCGCCATTGCCTGCGAACAGGCCGGTGGCCCATGGTTGAAGGTCGATGTCGGGGTGGTTCGCAAGCGTGGCGATGGTCTCCGAGGCACCGTAGCACCAACCGCAGAGCGGATCGAAAAGGTAGTGCAGTGTCACTGTTTGTGTCATGATCTGTCTCCTTGGGGAGGGATATAGGCGCTTCCATTGCCCCTGATAAGACAAACTATTTTGACAGACTGTATGTCAAAGGCTAACACTGAAAGCATGGCTAGATCACATAATCTCAACCGGCTGGCGTATTTCGCCGCGGTTGTCGAAACCGGATCCTTTACCAATGCCGCTGACCGCCTTGGCGTGACCAAAGCCGTGGTCAGCAGTCAGGTGACGCAGTTGGAAGACGAGCTGAAGGCGACGCTTTTGGTGCGCAACACGCGCAAGGTCAGCACCACCGAGGCGGGGCGGCTTTTCTATATGCGCTGCACATCGATCCTGAACGAGGCGGAAGAGGCCTTCAGCGAGTTGTCGCACCTCTCGGAGCAGCCCGTGGGCCTATTACGCATGACCGCCCCGAATGATTACGGCACGGCGGTCGTAGCCCGGCTGGTCACAGCGTTTCGACGCCAATACCCCGAGTGTCAGGTGGAGCTATATCTCGGGGATGATCATAGCGATCTTATGGCGGGAGAGCTTGATCTGGCCATTCGGGTCGGGTGGCTGCGCGATTCCACCCTGTTGGCGCGCAAACTGGGCGGGTTCCGACAGTTTCTCGTCGGCGCGGGCGACAAGTCCGGCCGGTTCGATCACATTCAACACCCCAGCGATCTCGCCACGGTGCCCTTTGTTGCCAACAAGGCGCTGTCCGACCCGCTGCACTGGCTGTTCGAAAACACCGCTGGCGAAACGGTCTCCGTCACAATGCAAAGCGATCTTTCAATCGACAGCGCGCCCGCGATCATGGCCGCCGTGGAGGAAGGAGCAGGTTTGGCGATCCTGCCTGACTATCTGGTGCGTGATCGTCTGACCTCGGGCGCGCTGACGCAGGTATTGCCCGCGTGGCAACTCCCCGAAGGGGGGATCTTCGTGGTGCTTCCGGCGTCAAAATTCCGCGCCGCAAAAGTGTCTGTTTTTACGGACATGCTGCGGCAAGCGGAAAAGACAAGGGGCAGTGGTTGAACGCGCCATAGGCCCGCGCCTAAGGAGTTTTGTCTCGCACTATTGCTGGATATCCGTGATATGTCCGCTATCATCATTGGGGCGCAATATGTGCAAATGCAGCTAACGGCAGCTCTCCGCCCTCACGTCCTGGGCTCGGCTCAATGCTGCGCCGGGCACGAATGTCGTAGGAGGGCTGGGAGCGGTCGAGCGTCATGCGGTGCGTGAGTGTCAGCAAGGCGCAGGGAAGCGCCATTTGCAAACTCAAGCTTTTGGCAAGATCAGCCGAGTTTTTATGTTGCGGTGCCGGGCTCGGGAGCTGCCGTTCGCCGCAATTGCATCATCCAATCACCGACGACCGACAGCACTGCGGACTTTTCCGACCTCCATTTCAAGGCCGAGGGTGGTGTATTGGTCATGCTATTGCGAGTTATCGTTCCTAAACCAATGTCCAAACGGATTCTGCTATGACCGAACCTTTGACGTCCGCGCCAGTCCTTGAAACGGAACGCCTAACCCTACGCGGACCACTACAAAGCGACCTACCCGAGTTTACCCGATTCATGACGAGTTCGCCGAGGATGCAGGCTCAGGGAGAAACGGTCAGCAAAGAACAAGCTTGGTTTGGCTTCTTGACCGGGATTGGTCACTGGCGATGGCACGGATTTGGATTCTTTACGCTAATTGAACGTGGACAGAGCCTTCCTATAGGTCGTGTCGGGCTGCTTAAGCATTCAAATTGGCCCGAAGTTGAGTTGGCGTGGCATCTTTTTGAAGGAGCCGAGGGCAAAGGATACGCAACCGAAGCTGGGCAGGCCGTTCGTAGCTGGGCGTATCAAACCCATGGATTCAACCAATTGGTTAGCTACATTGATTGCGAAAATCATCGTTCGCAAGCGGTTGCGAAACGTCTCGGAGCAAACACGGATGGCACGCGTGCTGAACACGAACCAGATGCTGAGGTGTGGATCCATCTATCTGAACCCAAATGATCACTATGGGCTCAGAGCCTCCTCGCGGCGGTGCAGCATGAAAATGCCGAGCCCGAACCGCCTCGGCGATCATGACAACCGGCGGCAGCCAGCCCTTCTACGACATTCGTGCCCGGCGCAGCATTGAGCCGAGCCCAGGACATGAGGGCGGGAAGTGGCCCTTCGCTGCGACCTGGACGAACGGCAGCGATGCGCAGAGAACCGTCATCACGGAGATGCTCGGGCAGGGACGCAGGCCAGTTGACTTCGAAGCTCGATGGATTTATTCATCCTGGAATTAATTCATGACGGGATAAATTCATGCACGGCAGAGAGAATGAACGCGACACTCTGAAACGCAAGCTTAAAGCCGGACAGAACATTCACATGCCGGCCCCTCGTCGCATCGGGAAAACTTGGACAATCAACAGGCTCGCGGAAGACATGCGGAAAGAGGGCTGGCTGATCGTCGAGGTGGATGTCCAAGGCATGTCCGCTCCGGACAAGTTCGCGCGGCGCCTGTGCCAGAAGATTCAAGGTCAGTTGCCCACGACGTCAGGTCTGCATGCAGCCTTCAAAAACCGGCTCGAGGCATTGATCGGGGGAGGTTGGGGCACCAACCCTATCAACGTGATCGGCCAAGTCGACCCCGTGGCCTTCTTGGACGCGCTTTTGGAAACACTAGAGAAGGAAGAGAAGCAATCGGCGATCTTCGTGGACGAGATCGCCTATTTCGTTCTCGGCTTCGCAGAGAGAAATGAGAACGACGCCAAGGACTTCTTCTACGAGCTGAGGAAACTGCAGGCCGAATACTCGAACGTCCGTTGGCTCTTCACCGGCTCGATCGGCCTGAACTTTGTGGCCGAACGGTTCGGCCTTGGCGGCGCGTTCGTGGATCTGACCACGTTCATCCTCGAGCCGTTCGACGAAGCCGAAGCCGGGTCCTTTCTCCGTGATCCGGCCACGCAGATGGGGTTCAACCACCAGTTCCACGCCAGTGACGAAGACCTCAAGGTTTTGTTCGAAGAACTGGGTTGGCTAGCGCCCTACTACCTCAAACTGGTCGGCAATGAAGTCCGCCCATCTGGCCCCGAACAAGGCGGCACGCTGACCGCGAAGCCGGAGGACCTGCGGGCCGCCATGGAAAAACTACTTGAACCGACCCGGAAATCCGAGTTCGCCGTCTGGCGCGAGCATATCGACAAGAACTTGCCCCAGACCGATCGTGACCTCGCGCGCGGGGTGCTGGGCCGTGTGTCGGCCGCTGCGGATGGCGAGACGCTGGACACGCTGCAAGCTGCCATGGCCCCCGCCAAACCGAAAGCCGTGCGGGACATTCTTGACATCCTGCAAAGCGATGGCCTGACTGACCTGACCGAAGGGCGCTACAGGTTCCGGTCCGGCCTGATCCGTCGCTACTGGCAGCAGTACGAGGCGGATTGACCGTGATCCCGCAGTCGACGCTCTACAATCAGACCATCCTTAATGACGATGATTTCGTCGCCAGCTTCGTGGCACGCCGCGACACGCTCGAGACGATGTGCCGCCGCTTGAAATCTGTCGGACCGGAGGACGACGGGCAGCATCAGATCCTGATCGGCACGCGGGGGATGGGCAAGACCTCCCTGCTGCGCCGCATGGCGATTGAGATCAAGCGCGATCACGACTTGTCGGACCGTTTTGTCCCGCTCATGTTCCGCGAAGAGCAGTACAATGTGCTGCGACTGCAGGATTTCTGGCGCAACTGCGGGGAATCCCTCGCTGGATGGGCGGAAAGCCAAGGGCGCGACGACTTGGCGGAGCATCTTGACGACGTGGTCTTCTCAAGCAGTTGGGACAGCGACGACGGCGCCGCAGAGCAGTTCGAGGCGGAGATGCAGGCGCTTGGCAAACGGGCAGTTCTGCTGATCGACAACCTCGACCTGATTCTGGATGCGCTCAAGGACGAGGACCGCTGGACCCTGCGCGCCAGTTTGCAGGCGCGGGGCGGGCCAATCCTTGTCGGTGCCGCAACCCAGTCACTGAAGGAAACCGCGGACCGCGACGCAGCCTTCTACGAGTTCTTCCAACCCTATTACCTTGAGCCCCTCGAGTTGCAGGAAACCGAGACCTGCATGCGAGCTCTCGCAAACCAGCGCGGCGAGGTCGGGCGCCGCGTCCTCCATGTAATGCACACCGATCGCGCACGGCTCCGCGTCCTTCACCGGTTGACCGGTGGCAACCCTCGGATCTTAGCCCTGACATATCGCCTTCTCGAGACCGAGGATTCCCACAGCGCGATGGCCGATCTCGAGCGGCTGCTGGACGAGGTCACGCCTTATTACAAGGCCCGCGTCGAGGAATATCGGACCCCCTTGCAACGGGCGATCATCGATGCCATCGCGCTGCATTGGGACCCGGTCACCACCGGGCACCTGTCCGACATAACCGGCATCCCGACCACGACGCTGTCGCCGCAGCTGACCCGGCTGCGCAAGGATGGTCTGATTGAAAGGATCGAAACCTCGGGCTCCTACGCGGGCCATCAGGTCGTCGAACGGTTCCTCAATATCTGGTACCTGATGCGGCACGGAACGCGCCGCATCAGGCAGCGGATGCGCTGGCTCGTCGCGTTCCTGTCGAGCTTCTACTGCAAGGACGAGTTGGAAGAAATCGGTCGGACCGCACGCGCAACGGGCCGCTTCGATCTCTGGACCCGGGAATACGTGCATGCGTTCGAACAGGCGACGCAGATCGCACCAGCGCGCGAGCGTCTCGGCCTGAAGTCGGCGGGGCCCTGCCACAACGACATGATCGTTGCAGACTATCCGGCTTCGCCCGAAGCCAAAAAGGCGAAGGAGATGGGCGACACGGGCGTATCCGTAGGTAGAGACAGAGAGGGTGTAGCTGCGCTCAAGATATTCGAGGAGGTGATCGCTCATTACAGCGACAGCCCAGACCAGCAAGTAAAGAAACAGGTCGCGCGGGCCATGCTCAACAAGGGGATCACGCTAGGCCAGACCGGCGATCCTGCGGCAGAGATCGAGACCTACGACGCGCTCATCGCCCGCTACGGCGACAGCGCCGCCCTCCCGCTGCAGGAACACGTCGCGCGGGCCATGCTCAACAAGGCGGTCACGTTGGGCCAGATCGGCGATCCTGCGGCAGAGATCGAGACCTACGATGCGCTCATCGCCCGCTACGGCGAGAGCGATGCCCTCCCGCTGCAGGAAGAGGTCGCGCAGGCCATGCTCTACAAGGCGGTCACGTTGGGCCAGACCGGCGATCCTGCGGTGGAGCTTGAGGTCTACGACGCTCTCATCGCCCGCTACGGCGAGAGCGACGCCCTCCCGCTGCAGGAACAGGTCGCGCGGGCCATGCTCAACAAGGCGGTCACGTTGGGCCAGACCGGCGATCCTGCGGCGGCGCTTGAGGTCTACGACGCTCTCATCGCCCGCTACGGCGAGAGCGACGCCCTCCCGCTGCAGGAACAGGTCGCGCGGGCCATGCTCAGCAAGGGGATCACGCTGGGCCAGACCGGCGATCCTGCGGCAGAGATCGAGACCTACGACGCTCTCATCGCCCGCTACGGCGACAACGACGCCCTCCCGCTGCAGGAAGAGGTCGCGCAGGCGAAGGTCTCTCTAGCCAATCGCCTGATCGACACTGGCGTCGAGGGGGGCCGAACTGAAGCGCTCTTGAAAAGCGTGACGGAAAGCCACAAAGCCTTGGCTTACGGGAACTTGTTCTGGCTGTATGTTGCATCGAGAGAGCTTTCCAAGGCGAGAGAGACATTGCCCCATCTCGAAGACATGCCGACCGAGGGGCGTGCGTTGATGGATGCAGCGCTTGCCGTTCAGGCAGGAAATTTTGGAGACGCCACGGAGCATCTGAACAAGGCCCTGCAAGGAGGCTTGGTGCCGGAGAGCTGGAATTTCACCGATGACCTGGAACGTTTGCTGCGCCTCTCCATCACGGCTGGACTTGGCGAGCGTTTGGTCGACTGGTTCGAAGAGACTCGTCTGGCTAATCGATATGCCCCGATCCATGCCGCGCTGAAGGCTGCCGTTCATGGCGAGGCAAGCTTGCGCGACGTGAATCCGGAAACCCGTCACGCCGCAGGCCTCATCCTGCCACGCTTGCTCCCTGCTTCAAAGCCTCGGAAAGGCAAGTGACACTACTTGGACTTGACCCAGTTTTCTGTAGAGCTTTTGGCTCACTTTGGTGGAGAAGTGGAAGGGAATTTTGAACAGCTCGGGTAGGTGAGTTTTCTGTGCAAGAGTGGCATGATGCTGCGAGAGAGTAGAAGGCTCAAGGCAAACGGAGCCTTCTCAGGCGAGGCCGCTAAACTGAGTATTCCGCAGCTTCCGAACTGACTTCGAGCCCCAGTTCGCGCTATCATCGATGAGTTTCTCGACGAAGACGGCGCGATGCCGTCCGATACCGATCAGGACGACTACACGCTCTACCTCTCGTTCGATGATGCGCGCATCACACCCGGATGGCGGATCAGGGATTACATTGAGCACGGCTGTCGAACCGAGGCAAAGCAAGCCGAACTGCGGGGGCGCTTCGGGCTGGGAGCGGCCATAGGCTGCGCCTGGCTCGTATGACTGCTGTGGGCGGGTCGCGTCATCAAGGCCGACCATGGTTCACAACTTTGCAGCGACCGCTTCCTGCGCTTTGCTGCCGTTCGCGACGAGCGCAGCGAACGGCAGTTCCCCGCCCTTCAAGACGTGTTTTCTGGCAGGGAAAATCCTACATCAACTGCCCTAGAAGTACTGATCATCGATCTTTTCTGCGTCTAGTCGGCGCCTTGCAACGGCTATCCCCTCCGCCTGTCATCTAGTTTATTGCCGCTTTTGAGTTGGACATTTCACTGGACGGAGATCGGCTGAAGCTGGGCGTCGGTGTCGAGCTTCAGGGCACTGCGCCATAGCGGTGTCTTGAACACATGATGCACTTGCTTCCCGGCGAGTTCATCGGCGGATAGGACAACCAAGCCCGCCCATTCCAATGGTCGCAAGACGCAGGAGGAGAACGCCGCCATCTGCCGCCAGCCGGCATTGTCCCAGTCCGGGCCGTCTCCGTAGAAGGCACCGAAGAGCGCTTTCTCGGTTGTGCCGTGGTCGGCCTCGACATTGATGACGTTCATCCAGACATCCCATTTTCCAAACGGCGCCTCTTCAAAACGGGAGTACGCCGCATGGTCGATCTCGAGAACGAAGAACGGTACCAGTTCAGAAAACAGCCGCCCCGGGGCTTCCGCAAGGTCTGCTCCCCGCTTGGTCAGCCTGAACTCTCCTTTGAAATGCCGCGCCAGGCGCAGCCTAATCAAAAGGAAGTGGAGTAGTTCGAGCGGGGGAAACTCATATTCGTTGATCACCTTGTTGTACCGAAACATTTCTTCCGCACTGCGTCCCGGCCAGTCAAAGTGTTCGACCGCCCAGTGAACGAAAACGCGCTTGAACGCCATGGTTTTGGTCAGCCCGATGGCCCCGTGTTCGCGCGTGTACTGAAGTGTCAGCAAGGCCGCGCGCAGCATCGGCGAATGCGCGAGGTCGGGATGGTCATCTGACAGGGTTTGAAACGTGATCATGTCGGGATGCTGCCACATGGCATTTCCGGGGACCAGATACTTTGCCAATGCCCGGATCAATATCCCACCGGGTTGGCAACGGGCGCCCGTTGGGGCTTGCTTGACCTGCTCTCTGCCATGGCGTTCAAGGTCCGGGCAGAAGGAGGGTCGACGATGGCTGGGGAAAAAGAGATTCAGGACAAGCTCGCGAAGCTTGAGGCGCTGTTCTCACGAGGCGCTACGGCGGGTGAACGTGCGGCGGCAGGTGCGGCACGTGACCGCCTGCAAGCCAGGATTGTCCTTGAAGCAGATGGAAAAGGCGAACCCGAGCCCGAACTGCAGTATTCGCTGCCGGATGTCTGGTCGGTCCGGATTTTTGTGGCGCTTTGCCGCAAGCATGACATCAAGCCGTACCGCTATCCCAGGCAACGGCGCACAACTGTCATGGTCCGGGTGCATCAACCGACCTTTGAGAGTACGGTGGGAGAGGAGTTCCGAGCACTGCACCGGGAACTCACCGCGTATTTCGGCGACATGGTCGAGCATCTGATTGCCGATGTCATGAAGGCGGATGGCAACGACGAAACCCTGGAGCAGCGCAAGCTGCCACGCTGATGCGACGACCCTCGCGGCACGTTTCAATTCACACCAATGTTGCCCATGGTAAGCTAAAGGGCGGTGTGCTGATCCATTTCTCTGCTGTGATGCGTTCAATCAGAATAGGACACGTTCGGGGCATAAGCTGATCGGATGCGCACCCTTGGATGAAAAGGAGACAAGGATGTTTTCACGCGCCACCCGGGCAGTCACCGCCTTCGCCAGTCTGCTGTCCGTCACGGCCTGTTCCGTTTTCGGCAGCGCGGCAGCTCCGGAGCCGGAGTACCGGGTGACATTGTCCGACCCACCATTCGAGGTCCGCGGCTACGGCGAACTGGTCGTTGCGAAAACCCCCATGGGCGAAGGATCACGCGCGGCGTTTGGCCGTCTTTTCGATTATATTTCGGGCACGAACACCGGAGGGCGCGACATTGCTATGACCGCGCCCGTCCTGAACACCGACAACTCGAACGGATCGAAGATCGCCATGTGTCCGTCGTCATATAAAATGGGACATCAGAGCGGCTTGAGCATTGGAGGCTCTGGCTCGTTTGTGTGATTGATTATGCGGCTTGTTTTTGGTGTTGCAAGCGGCGTTCGCGGATTGTCAGTATCTTGATCTTCTTCCTTTCTCTGAGGATGGCTTTGTCGCGCCCAAAGTAGACGTCGGCGGGCGTGACGTTGTTGAGACTCTCGTGGTATCGCGCGTTGTTGTAATACTCTACGAAGGCCCCGATCTGGCGTTCGAGATCGCCGGGCAGGTAGTAGTTTTCCAGCAGAACCCGGTTCTTCATAGTTTGGTGCCAGCGCTCAATCTTGCCCTGGGTTTGCGGATGGAATGGTGCCCCGCGAACGTGGTCCATTTTTTGATTTCCCAACCACTTGGCGAGGTCGCCAGAGATGTAGCAGGCCCCGTTGTCACTCAGCAGGCGCGGCTTGTGCCGGACGACGGCTTGGTCACAGCCCGATGCGCTCAGAGCCAGTTCAATCGTGTCCGTCACGTCCTCGGCCCGCATGTTTGTGCAAAGCTTCCAGGCGATGATGTAGCGGCTGTAGTCGTCGAGGATGGTGGACAGGTAATACCAGCCCCAGCCGATGATCTTGAAGTAGGTGAAGTCGGTCTGCCAGAGCTGATGGATGGCCGTGGTCTTGTCCGTGAACTCGTCCGCGGCCTTGATCACCACATAGTCCGGCGCCGTGATCAGATCAGCTGCTTTAAGAATGCGGTAAGCCGATGATTCCGAGATAAAATACCGGTTCTCATCGGTGTATTTGACCGCCAGTTCACGTGTCGTCAGCGCCTCATGTTCTAACGCAAACTCGATCAGGTCATCGCGCCGGTCTTGGGGTATTCGATTCCAGACCGACCCTGGTCGAGGAGACCGATCGGCCAGCGCATCGAACCCGCCCTCGACGTAGCGATCATACCAGCGGTAGAAAGCCGTGCGCGGAATGCCCAGCATATCCAGCGTCATTTTGGTGGGCAGATGCGAACCTTCAACGGTGCGGATGATCTCAAGCTTCTCGGTTGCAGGGTATCTCATTCCTCCACCTCCCCAGCCCCTGTCATACTTTTTTTGAGCAGACGGTTTTCCAGGGTGAGATCGGCCACGCATTCCTTCAGGGCCAAAGACTCAGAGCGAAGCTCCTTCACCTCCGGCGACGTGGCTTGGCGCGCCGTATCGCCAGACAAGCGACGCTTGCCAGCCTCCAGGAACTCCTTCGACCAGCTGTAATACAGGCTCTCGGCGATACCCTCCCGCCGACATAGCACCGAAATGCTTTCCTCACCGCGCAGGCCAGCTAAGACGATGCGGATCTTCTCCTCTGCAGAATAGGTCTGCCGCGTCTTGCGGCGGATGTTCTTGACCAGCTTGTCAGCTGCGTCCTTCGACGTTCCGGATGTCTTGTTCATCTTCGCTCCTTGAAAGCTACGATGAACCAGAAATCCTCCGTTGTTCAAATCCTCAAATCTGTCCCAAAAGCGCTGACGTCAGACACAGAAGCGGCTGAGCCGATGAGGTTAACCGGACGTTCTTATCCGGGTTTGGAACAGACGATCCGCAAATTCAGGGCCCGTCAGAATTTCACCTTCAAAGGGCTCGAACGAATCCTCCGTCAGGAACATCGCCCGCAATTCGTCTCGACATTTTCCGTGGCCTGCGAGCTGTGGTAGGCCGCCGAACGCGGGGCCGGCGGCGCGCCAATCGAGCTTGCGCGAAACGAAGACGTCCTCCCGATCGCTCCTGCCTATTGCTTGGACGTCCTTGAAGAATCTGGGACTGTCATGCTTGCTCAAGTAAAAACCGCCTTGCGGACCACGATGGACGGAGAAGAACAGCGCAGGCCAGTCGGTTGGTGCGATATTCCAGTTCGAAAAGTAATCACGTGAACCGGGACGACCGACTTCCCATTGCGGATCCGACTGGCCGTCCTCCTCATCAAGACGTCTGTTTGCCGCGGTGCGGATTTCCGGGACCACGACATCGGTGGAGCAAACAAAGTAAACGCTCTGAAACGCAATCGGGTCACTCCGAAGGGCTTCTACGAGTGTAAGGCCCTCAGCCAAGTTTGGTCGGCCAAAACATACCGGGGCTCGATCAAGGGCCGAATTGTTGACTTGCTCGGCTGCTTCATAGCGCTCCTCGAATTGTTTACAGATTTTCTTATGCGTTGCGCCGCCAGCCTTCACCCAGATGCCGTCCTCGATCCTGCACCTGCCCGAAAGCGCCGCGTTCGTCGCGTTCGCCGAGCAGACTACGGCACCGTCATCTGATAGGTAGACCTTTGCATGCATCTCAGTATCTGGGAGGTAGCGAAGGCGTTCATTATTCGGCGCACCCCCTGCCTGTAGCGCTGCGCGGACGGTGAAACCCATCCGCAGATCGCAGATCACTTGGGCATCTTTCGGCAACTTCCCTTCAAAAACTTCCTCGACCCAATCTGGGCCGAGGAAGGCAACGCACATTCTGGGGCGGCTTCCAGCCATCACCTTGCGGATGCGATCGCGGAGATCTTGCTCTGTCAGGAATTCGGTCACTATGATTCACCAGTCTCAATCATTAGTTTTCTATCGACGATATCTTGGTTCGTGCAGTTGGTGTTGGCAACCGTGTAAACATCCGCTTCGGCGTGCCGCAACGCAGCATCGCGATGCAATGCTAAAGGTCGGCTCTGGGCCGAAAGTGTGCTGCTTCATTCCTGATTGACGGCGCCGAGGCGCGGAGCATGGACGTGTGTTCGTAAAAGGAATGCAGCCGCAGCGCCCGCGATGGCACCGAACAGGTGGGCCTCCCATGAGACGCCAGGTTGGCCCGGCAGAGCGCCCCAGAGAATGGAGCCGTACAGGGCACCAACCAGTAGCGCCGCGGCCAGCGTGACCGGCGAGCGATCCACCAGGCCGCGCGCCACGAGGAAGCCGAACCAGCCGAAGACCAGACCTGACGCGCCGATATGGATGGCGGAGCTTCCGAACAGCCAGACGAGACCGCCGCCGAGGCCGATCACCACGGCGTTCACGGCCAGCAAGGCCCGCGTGGCAGTGGCCACCAGCAGCCCACCCATCACCAATAGCGGCGGCGTATTGGCCATCAGGTGCGTGAAGCTTCCGTGCAGAAGGGGCATTGCGATGACGCCATCCAATCCGCTGACGTGCCGGGGGATCAGGCCGAAGGCCGGGTTGAAGCCGTAGCCGATGATCCAGTTTACGACCTGGACCGCCCAGAGCAGTGCAACAAAGGCTGCAAGCGCCGTGGCGCGCCGAAAGAATGCGCGCATGTGATCCCGTTTCCTCATGTCGGCGACAGTAGACGTCTCAACAATGCCTTCAAAGGCTTTTGCGCGCTGCACAGGCGGCCAATCTCTTCACAGCTCGATTAAAACAAACGGCTACTTCCGGATAGCGGCAAGGTGGCGTCTGCGCCTGTTCTCCATGGCGGCTGGGCCGGGTACGTCGAAGTTGTTGGGTAGAGTAGTCATGACGTACTGTTCGAAATGGGACGCATCTTGTCAGGCTCGATTCGCCCCCTGCCAAGGCGGTCACGACGGCGTGTTGCAGAACGCAGAGCGGCCTTGCCAGCCGTGATGCCCTCCACCCGGACGTCAAGCGTCTTGGCCGGTCTTTCGGGGGAAGCATTGTCTGCTTTCCAAGGACTGCCGGACAAGGTAGGCATCCCGATCCTCAAAGATTCGGGAAAGATCATGGCGCAGAATGCCACCATCTATAAGGTTGAGCTGTCGGTCTCCGACATGGATCGCCACTACTACGAGACCCATAAACTGACCGTTGCAAAACACCCCTCGGAAACAGATGAGCGACTGATGGTGCGCATCCTCGCTTTTGCCCTGAATGCCCGCGACCATCTGGAAATGACCAAGGGATTGTCGACGGACGACGAGCCGGACATCTGGCAAAAGAGCCTGAGCGGGGAGATCGATCTGTGGGTGGCGCTGAGGCTTCCGAGCGAGAAGGTCTTACATCAGTCCTGCAACAAAGCCGGGAAGGTCATTGTCTATCCTTATGGCGGCAGGAATGCCGAAATGTGGTGGGACAAGGTCAGGAACGGCACGACCCGTTTCGACAACCTCGAGGTGATCAATTTCCCTGAAACGGAGACGTCCGCACTGGCAGAACTGGCCAGCCGCTCGATGAAGCTCCAAATCAATATTCAGGACGGGGATGTCATGGTCGGCGTCGATGAGAGTTTCGTCTATGTCACGCCCGACATATGGAAGGGCGCAGCATAGTTTACCGTTGCCAGGCGCAAAGCCGGACCAGCGGTGCCCAAGGCAAAGTCAGTCAATTTCGGCGTGCGGTTTAAGTAACGCGCTGGCTGCATGGCAGCGATGACGACCATGACCGAGAGCGGATCCAGGCCGGTTGCGTCCCGACGGGCGATCGCGCTTAGCAGCTATGCAAGGTCGGCTATCCTGCCCTTCTTTCGATGCGCGCCCTTTCCCGCCATTGCGTAAATGGAACGCTCAGATCCTGCTGTATGGTCTAGGTGGGCTATGCCTGACTGCGTATTCGAATTTTGATTGAGAATTGTCGCTGTGTATCCGGCTTGGTCTGAAAGGCTGCCAGAAAAACACGGTGTTGGCTTGCGCTTGCCGAAACGTGGCATAGCTGGGTCATGAAGCGAGCAACAAGAGCAGTTCATGACCGATATCGCGCCCCTCCCTCTCAAGACGGAGCCCGTCCCGCGGGAAACCGCGCTCTCCTACATGTCACGGCTGGCGGCCGCAAACGGGGTCAACGCACGGGACTTTGGCATTGAACTGGGGGTCTCTTTCCAGCGCGTTATGGACGGTGAACAGGATACGATCAAGATACTGGCCTTGTTGGGCGGGGCTGATCACGAGTGCCTGGAACGCTGGTCTGGAACGAAACTTGAAGGTCGTCGCCACGAGCTTTGCGGCGAAATCTTTCCGGCAAAAACCATCCGCAAACCCGAAATCCGGGGATGTCCCATCTGCCTGAGACAGGATGCATTTGGGTCGAAACGTCCACCGGAGCATTCTATGGCAATTCGCGGACACTGTCTCGTCCCGGACGTGACCATCTGCCTGTCCCATGAGCACCCGCTGGTCCCGCTGTGGCGAGAGACCCAGCCCTTCGCGCGATATGACACCGTGGCGCAATTCCGGTCTATCGCGCCTGCCATCGTTGCCGGTGACTTTGACCGTGAGATCCGTGAACTGACGGACTTCGACGAATGGCTGGAAGCAAGGCTTGTTGATGGGCCAGGAAACGGCTGGCTGGATATGCATCCTCTGCACGCAGCTTCCACATTCTGTTTTCTGTTGGGCAGCGCCCGCATGCGCCACGAGACCACAGCACCATCCGACGTCGATCCAGAGGATCGCTGGGCGCTTCTGCAAATGGGCTATGAAGTCGCCCGGCATGGTCCAAAGTCCATCACGACCGCCCTGCAGCGCCTACAGGACCTGCCCGGAGATCCCCATCAGGGACCCAAGGCAATCTATCCGGTTCTGTACGATCGGTTGTCCCGTGATTACGCCGATGTTCCTGCATATGCTCCCTTCCGGGCCATCCTGCGGGATCACCTGCTTGAAACCTGGCCCCTTAATGCCGGAGATGATCTGCTCGGGGAACCGGTGGAGCGGCGACGGTTGCATTCGGTGCGCTCCGCCGCCCGGGAGACCGGGATCGATCCACGCCGTATGCGGAAGATGCTCGAGAGCGCTGGTATCCTGAACGACGACCGTCCCGACGCATGGGCCGTGTTCGACGCGGCCGCGGCCGCGCCCCTGCTCGATTCACTGACGACCCTGCTGCCGGCAAAATCCTTTGCCGAAGGTCTCGGCATGTCACGATCCCAGTTCGACCGGCTGGCGGAGGATGGTGTCCTCGCTCCGAAGTTGACGGACGCCACTACAAAGAACATCTGGGATCCTCGGGAAGGGCAGGCCTTCATCGACAGCCTGCTTGCCGGAGCCGAGCCTCTCCGGCAGGCCCAGCACAGATGGGCACACATCTCGAAATCTGCGGCGCGATTGAAGATCCGACCCGGCGATATCGTCAGGGCAATCCAGGCAGGCCGGATCCGACGGGTCGGCAATCACTCCGACTTCGATGGGTACAAGGCTGTCTACGTATATCACGACGAAGTATCAGCGACTTTCTCGGACGATGGGCCGCCCGCCATGTCTTTGGAACTGTTTGCCAAGACCGTGGGCATCGGGCAGCCCGCGTTCCTGAACAGACTAGTATCAAATGGTCACACGACGGCGACCACAATTCAAAACCCTCGCACCCGCGCCATGCAACGGTATTTCACCGAGGCGGACTCAGTTCAGTTCCACGAGAAATTCTACACATTCCGGACAATGGCGAAAGCGCATCGTAGATCTTGGCAAAACATGTCAGGCGCTCTCGCGGCCGCTGGCATTGAGCCGTTCAGCCCTGACGAGATTGACTATGGAAAAGTGTTTCTCCGGGCAGAAGTGGACTCAGCAGTAGGTTAATACCGCGGGTGAACTCCAACAGGTGAACGGGGCCGAATGCTCCGCCCTATTTGTTTTCAGTTTCGTAGCGAACCATTCCCGGTTCGGCAGTACAGCTGAATTGCGAAGTGTGATGCCGAGCAGGACCGTTATTCGAGGATCATGCGCTCGCTTCTGGTTTCACTGCCTGCAGTACTACATCACCGATGAGGATGCCGCGTATTTCCACGAACGGTATTTCACGCCGCGCACGATGTCCCTTCACTGTGTCATAAGCTGAAAAAAGCTGTCCGCCAAATCGAGGGCCCGATCGGTCAACGCCCTCTCTCCCGATGGGGAAGAGTGTGGGAGTGTCTAACTGCGCTCAGACATACCGACGGACCTTTAAGCGCTCTTTGCTGCATCTGAAAAAGGGAAAGGAACGAAGGTGGCGATTCTTTTCCCTTTTATTTCAGCGACTTGTGACTGAGGCAGCGTAGAAATCCAAGCACCTCCAAGGTTTTGCGCACGCTTTTAAGTTTTCTCTGCGCACGCTTCTCCTTGGACTGCCTACAACTGAACTTAGTAATTCGCTAAGAACACTTTGAGTGACCGCAGCTCCCGCAGGTCATGCAGCCCTCGAGCATGCGTAGATCAAATTGGCCGCAGGAGGGGCAGGCTTTGCCTCGGGGTTGGTCGCGACCGATGGCTTGGGCTTGGGGGTCGGATTTCAGGCCCATGCCTTCGCCTTCGAGGAAACCGGTGAAAATCAGGTGTTCTTCGATCACGCCGCCGATGGCGGCGAGGATAGAGGGGATGTATTTACCTTTGACCCAGGCGCCGCCGCGTGGGTCAAACACGGCCTTCAGTTCCTCGACCACAAAGGTCACGTCGCCGCCGCGTCGGAACACCGCCGAGATCATGCGGGTCAGGGCCACGGTCCAGGCGAAATGCTCCATGTTCTTGGAGTTGATGAACACCTCGAACGGGCGACGGCGGCCGCCGACAATGATGTCGTTGATGGTCAGATAGATCGCGTGTTCGCTGTCGGGCCATTTGAGCTTGTAGGTGTTGCCCTCAAGCTGCTGGGGGCGGTCTAGCGGTTCTGTCATGTAGACCACATCACCATGAGGCTGCTGTGGTTCGGAATCGGAGGTGGTGACGACTTCGGGTGCATTCGTTTGAGGCATCAGTTCAGTCACTGGTATGCCCAGAACCTTTGCGATTTTATCAGCGTTTTCTAACGACGGGGATTTCCCATCCCTCAGCATTTGCTGTAGAAAATTCTGGCCAAGCCCCGCCTCAGTGGAAATTGTTCTCAAGCTCATGTTCTTTGTTCTGGAAAGTGCTTTTATGTGAGAAGCAAAGTCTCCGCGTCCTTGAACCTTCTCCTCCGACACCGACAGAACTGACCCGGTCACATCATTCGGCCGGTAAGTCGTGCAGCCCTTACATCCCGAATCCCAAGCCTCTAGATAAACCTCTTTGAAATCTTCAAAGGAAATATCCTCGGGGCAGTTGATCGTTTTGGAAATTGACGAATCCACCCATTTCTGCGCCGCCGCCTGCATCCGCACGTGGTCCAGGGGCGCAAGCGTCTGGGCGTTCACGAAATAGTCGGGCAAGGGCGCGTCGCCGAACCGGTCGCGCCACATCTGCACTGCGTAGTCGACGACCTCTTCTTCGGTTCTTGTGCCATCCTTTTGCAGTACCTTGCGGGTGTAGGCATAGGCAAACACCGGCTCGATCCCCGAAGACACGTTGCCGGCAAACAGTGAGATCGTCCCGGTGGGCGCAATCGACGTGAGCAGGGCGTTGCGAATACCATGTTCGCGGATGGCCGCGCGCACTCCGTCATCCATGCCGCGCATGGTTCCGCTTGAGAGATAGGCGTCGGCGTCAAACAGTGGAAACGCGCCTTTCTCCTTTGCCAAATCCACCGACGCCAGATATGCGGCGCGGGCGATCGCATGCAGCCATTGCTCGGTTTGACGCGCCGCCTCTTCAGAGCCATAGCGCAGACCGACCATGAGCAGGGCGTCGGCCAGCCCAGTGACCCCTAAACCGATTCGACGTTTGTTGCGGGCCTCTTCGGCCTGCTGCGGCAGCGGAAACTTCGACGCATCGACGACATTGTCCATCATCCGCACGGCGGTGGCGACCAGCTCGCTTAGCGCGGCCTCGTCCAGTCCGGCGGCATCGCCAAACGGGTCCGTAACCAGACGGGCCATGTTGATCGACCCCAAAAGACAGGCGCCGTAGGGGGGCAGGGGCTGTTCGCCGCAGGGGTTGGTGGCGGCGATGGTTTCGACATAGCTCAGATTGTTGGCCTGATTGATCCGGTCGATAAAGATTACGCCGGGTTCGGCGTAGTCATAGGTTGCCTTCATAATCCGGTTCCATAGGTCGCGGGCCTGAACGGTTTGGTAGACGGTGCCGCCGAACACAAGATCCCAGGGGCCGTTCGCCTTAACCGCATCCATGAAGGGATCGGTGATCAGCACCGACAGGTTAAACATGCGCAAGCGGGCCGAGTCCGCCTTGGCAGCGATAAAGCCTTCGATATCGGGGTGATCGCAACGCATGGTCGCCATCATCGCGCCGCGGCGGCTGCCGGCGGACATGATGGTGCGGCACATCGCGTCCCACACATCCATAAAGCTGAGCGGGCCCGAGGCATCCGCCGCCACGCCCTTGACCCCTGCACCCTTGGGTCGGATCGTGCTGAAATCATAGCCAATGCCGCCGCCCTGCTGCATGGTCAGCGCCGCCTCGCGCAGCATTTCGAAAATGCCCCCCATACTGTCGGGGACCGTGCCCATGACAAAGCAGTTGAACAGCGTCACGGCCCGCCCGGTGCCGGCACCGGCGATGATTCGCCCGGCGGGGAGGTATTTGAAATCCTCCAGCGCGGCGTAAAATTTCTCTTCCCAGACCGCGGGCGCGTCCTCGACCTCGGCCAGAGACCGAGCAATACGCCGCCAGGTGCCTTCGATTGTGGCGTCTATCGGTGTACCGTTGGTTTCTTTCAGACGGTACTTCATGTCCCAGATCTGTTCGGCGATGGGGGCTGCAAAGCGGGTCATGTGGCGATTCCCTTGGATTCGGCGTGCAATAGGATTATCTGCGAGATAGCATACCAGCGCTTGGAGAACAGGGTGAACTACATACCATATGTTCTGCCGCTGGGGAAGGTTTGGGGGATATCACTGTGGATAAAATCACGCACATCCTGAAGCTCAGCGTCGGCACCGAGTCGGTTGAGGATCTCGCCGCTTGGCAGGCATCGGGCCGAGCGCAGACAGCGGACGGTTTGCCGCGCCATGTCACCCGAATGAGGCCGCGCCGCGAGGCCGACGTGCTGAACGGCGGTTCGATCTACTGGGTGATCAAGGGGCTGGTGCAATGTCGCCAGCGTATCCTGCGGCTGGATGAGCATGACAGCGCCGACGGCATACGGCGCTGTGCCATCGTCCTGGACCCGGAATTGATCCGCACCACCCCCGCCACGCGGCGCCCGTTTCAGGGCTGGCGCTATCTCGCCCCTGGCGACGCGCCTGTGGACCTGTCCGGCGCCCGGGCGCATGAGGACGCGCTGCCGCCTGAACTTGCTGGGGCGCTGGCCGAGATTGGCGTGCTCTGAACGCCGCAGCAACAGCGAATGGGGCGAAGTTCTTGCCCACCGGACAGAGCTTGTGCCGTGATACAGGTATCGAATCCGAGGTCGCGTCTGGCATTTTCTGCTCGCCTGCATATCTTGTGTCGGGACATCTCTCTTTCGATGCAGAAATCAAAGGACGCCTCTGCCATGACCGATACCTATACCCCGCCCAAAGTCTGGACTTGGGACGCCGCGAGCGGTGGCCAGTTTGCCAGCATCAATCGTCCTATTTCCGGTCCGACCCAGGATCGGGAACTGCCAGTGGGCGAACACCCGTTCCAGCTCTACTCACTGGCGACGCCCAATGGGGTCAAGGTCACCGTGATGTTCGAAGAGCTTCTGGCCGCAGGACACAGAGATGCCGAATACGATGCATGGTTGATCAAGATCGGCGATGGGGATCAGTTCGGCAGCGGCTTTGTCAGCGTGAATCCGAATTCCAAGATTCCAGCGTTGATGGATCACAGTGGCGATACCCCGGTGCGGATTTTTGAATCCGGTGCTATTCTGCTGCATCTTGCGGAAAAGTTCGGCGCCTTTCTGGGGGCCCCTTCGGCGCGGCCCGAAATGCTAAGCTGGCTGTTCTGGCAGATGGGGTCCGCGCCCTATCTGGGGGGCGGTTTCGGCCATTTCTACGCCTACGCCCCGGAAAAGTGGGAATATCCGATCAACCGCTTCGCGATGGAGACCAAGCGTCAGCTAGATGTTCTGGATAAGCGGCTGGCCGAAACGCCCTATCTTGCGGGCCCCGACTATACCATCGCCGATATGGCAATCTGGTCGTGGTATGGGCAGCTTGTTCTGGGGCGGCTTTACTCTGCGGCCGAATTCCTTGACGTGGAAAGCTATGCGAATGTGTTGCGGTGGGCGACCGAGATCGACGCCCGTCCCGCCGTACAGCGTGGGCGTATGGTGAATCGCGCTTTTGGTGAGCCGGAAACCCAGCTGCGCGAGCGCCATGACGCTTCGGATTTTGACACCAAAACGCAGGACAAGATCGCGGCTGAATAGTCCGCAACACTCGAAGTATACCCCAAGAATTTTCGTACGAAAATTCTTGGGGTCAGCCGCTAGCCTATGCGCTCAACCGGGCAACGATAGAGTCGGCACTGACACTGCCAATCACCGTGCCTAGTTGTTCAACAGCCAGCCAAGGTCGCCCCGCAAGCTGGGCCATGACATCCCGCACCGGCATCTCGGCATTCACCGTAGGTAGACCCGCAGGTTTTGCAGGCAGCATCACGTCGCGTGCGGTCAGTACTCCGAGCGGATTCATGTTTGCGACAAAATCGGCAACGTAGTCTGAGGCTGGAGCTGAAAAAATCTCGCGTGGGGTGCCGCATTGCACGATGCGTCCACCCTGCATGATTGCGATCCGGCCACCCAGTTTAAAGGCTTCGTCGAGATCGTGGCTGACGAAGATGATCGTGCGTTTCAAATCGCGTTGCAGGTCTAGCAATTCATCCTGAAGGCGCGATCGGATCAGCGGGTCGAGCGCTGAGAATGGTTCGTCCATCAGTAGGATCGGCGCCTGAGTGGCAAAGGCCCGCGCCAGGCCCACGCGCTGTTGCATGCCGCCGGACAGTTCCGCCACTTTGGCGTTCGCCCGTTCGGATAGTCCCACGAGGCTAAGTTGTTCTGAAACCTTCTGCGCCCGTTCCGCTGTGGGGACGCCGGCCAGCTCAAGGCCAAACCCGACATTTTCGGCAACCGTGCGCCAGGGCAGCAGACCAAACTGCTGGAACACCATGGCCACACGGCTCTGGCGGATGCGGCGCAGGGCGTTGGCGTTGCATTTGGTAACGTCGACCATCATGCCGCCGTCATTCACCCTCACCGCACCGCGTGCCACCGGGTTCAGCCCGTTGACGGCCCGCAGCAGCGTCGATTTACCCGATCCTGAGAGCCCCATTAGAACCAGGATCTCACCTTCCTCCACATCAAGCGAACAATTGTGCACGCCCAGGATCTGGTCGGTCGCCTGCTGCACTTCGGACCGGCTTTGTCCTCGGTCCATCAGTGGCAGCGCCGCCTCGGGTTTCGGGCCAAAGACGATCGAGACTTTGTCGAATGAAACTGCCTTGTTCATTTGTCACCCACCCGCAGCATCCGATCCAGCATGATGGCAACCACCACAATGACAAAACCGCTTTCGAATCCGAGGCCAGTGTCGACGCGGTTCAGCGCCCGCACCACCGGGACGCCCAGCCCGTCGGCACCTACAAGTGCTGCGATCACCACCATCGACAGCGACAGCATGATTGTTTGGTTCAACCCCGCCATGATTTGCGGCAGGGCATAAGGCAATTCGATTTTCCAAAGGGTTTGGCTGGGTTTCGCGCCAAAGGACTCGGCTGCTTCCAGCAGCTCTGTAGGGGTGCTGGAAATCCCGAGATGGGTCAGCCGGATCGGCGCAGGCACCACAAAGATCACCGTGGCGATCAGCCCTGGCACCATACCGATGCCAAAGAACACGATCGCCGGGATGAGGTATACAAAGGTTGGCAGCGTCTGCATCAGGTCCAGCACTGGACGCATCGCGGCATATAATCTGGGCCGATGCGCCACAGCGATACCAATGGGAACACCCACGCCCATGCAGACAACACAGGCTGACAAGACGAGGGTCAGGCTTTCGGTTGTTTCTTCCCAATAGCCCTGATTGACGATGAAGAGGAACCCGAGGCCCACGAAAAGCGGAATTTTCCAGCCTCGCTGCAAGGCCCATGTTCCAGCCACAAAGGCGGCGATCACCAACAGCGTCGGCGGCGTCTGCAGCACCCAGAGCACTGCGTCGATCATCGCCTCAAGGCCCAGTGCCAAACCATCAAAAAACCAGCCACCATTCTGTTGTAGCCAGCCAAAGACGGCCTCGGCCACATCCCCCACCGGGATTTTGTAGTCGGTCAGCCAGTTCATTTCAGCAATGCCCCCTTGGGTTTTCGCGCAGCATGGCGTGTCGCGCGCGGGATGCAAGAGGTCTGGGCGCTTCATCGACGGTGATAGGAAGCGTTCCGCAACGGAATTTTCCCATTCGTGCGCTGGGGGCGGGGAAAGACGGTAAAAGTCCTTGCGGCACAGAGAAAGGGGGACCATCCAAAGATGGTCCCCCTTTGTTGTTTAGGCATTCACTTAGGCCGATAATTGAATCAGCTTTTCGCAATCGTCTCCAGCTGGGAGCGGACTTCGTTGGTACCCGTACCGCTGTTCACCGCCGCCAGGGCCGATTTCAACTGGGCTTCGGACAGCGCGCTCACATCCAGATCGGGCATGAAGTGCTTGAGGGCAGCAACCTGACCGGCGGTGGCTGAATTGCCTTCGCCGATGGCCTCGTCCGTGCCGATGATAATCGCAGAGACAGTGCCGCCCATATCGGCATTTGCCTCACCGCTGTTGATCACTGCCAGAGCGGGCTGTGCCTGAGCGCGCGACACCATGGTCAGATCAACGCCGGGGGTATACGGCTGAAGTATCGCGATTTCTTCGGCACTTAGCATCGAGGAAGATGAGTGCGAAGCCTTGAATTCAGCTCCCTCTACAACGCTGCGCAGTGTGGCGATGTCTTCGCTGGTCATGTCGCTGCTGTTGATGATGTTCATGGCGCTCGCAACCTGAGTATCGGTGAGCGTCGACGCGTCAACATCGGGCAGGTATCTTTCGATCTGGACGATCTCGCCTTCGGTCGCGGCCATAGCGCCACCGGCCATGCTGAGGGTAAGGGCGGTTGCAATCATAAAGCGTTTCATAATGGTACTCCTTTATCGTTTTCGCCCGGCGCTCTCATCGTCATGCGCCGTGGTATGAAAGGACAACCAGCAAATACGAATTTCGTTCCCGTCGAATTCCGAGTTCACAAACGGTTGATAATATTAGGGAAAGACAAATCAAACAAAAGGAATCGCATGAACGCATTTAGTTGGCGTCCGGTTCCATGTCGCGACGCAGTGTTGCTATCACGATCCCGCTACAGGCGGGCGGGTGTGTGCGCACTTGAAACCGGAACCGCAACCCCGTATGTCAGCGGCCAACCTAACAGAGAAGATATCCATGGCCCGCACAAACCCGCTCCAGTTCGTTCAGCAAGTCCGGTCGGAAGTGGCCAAGGTCGTCTGGCCGTCGCGTCGCGAGGTGTTGCTGACCACTGTCATGGTATTTGTCATGGCGTCGCTTACGGCGGTATTTTTTGCGCTGGTTGACATCGTGATCCGCAGTGGCGTGCAGGAGATGCTGACGTTTTTCGGCTGAGACGTGCCCAAACGTTGGGAAAAGCTGCCCGGCACACTTGAACTCGGGCGGCGCGACGGGTAGTCAACGGCAACTTTCCGCATACGGGCGTGCAATGATTCGTTTTGCACGCCGATTTTCGTTTCGGAGAACGACCCCACAGGTCGGAAGTCTAAAAAGACGCGGGGTATGGCCCGGCGCAGGAATAAGGGTTGAGGCCAGATGGCGAAGCGGTGGTATTCGGTGAGCGTGCTCTCGAATTTCGAGAAGAAGATCGCCGAACAGATCCGGACGGCGGTTGCCGAACAGGAGCTTGAGGATCAGATCGAAGAGGTTCTGGTGCCGACCGAAGAGGTGATCGAGATCCGCCGCGGCAAGAAGGTCACGACCGAGCGCCGGTTCATGCCGGGCTATGTATTGGTCAAGATGGAAATGTCCGACCGGGGCTACCACCTGATCAACTCGATCAACCGCGTAACCGGGTTTTTGGGTCCGCAGGGGCGTCCGATGCCGATGCGCGACGCCGAGGTCAGCGCGATCCTGCACAATGTGCAGGAAGGCGAGGATAGCCCGCGTACGCTAATACATTTTGAGATCGGTGAGCGGGTCAAGGTCAACGATGGTCCGTTCGAAGATTTCGACGGCATGGTTGAGGGTGTGGACGAAGACACCCAGCGCCTGCGGGTCGCGGTGTCGATCTTTGGTCGGGAAACTCCGGTCGAGCTGGAATTCACTCAGGTCACCAAGCAGGGGGCCTGAGGGTAGGGCGCCTTTGGGCGCCGCAAGCGTGGGAGGTGTTGGCATCGCGATGTCCGAACCGCACCACGGCAACGACAAGGCCCGATTGACGCGTCAGGGGGCCGTTGGACATAAAGGAGTAGCCAGATGGCAAAGAAGCTTGCTGGCAAGATGAAACTGCAGATCAAGGCCGGGCAGGCCAACCCGAGCCCGCCCGTGGGTCCGGCGCTGGGTCAGCGCGGCATCAATATCATGGAGTTCTGCAAGGCGTTCAACGCCAAGACGCAGGAAATGGAGCCTGGCGCGCCGTGCCCGACTGTGATCACGTATTATCAGGACAAGTCCTTTACGATGGAAATCAAGACGCCGCCCGCGTCTTATTACCTCAAGAAGGCAGCCGGCATGAAACCAGTGGGCAAACGCAATCGTCCTAAGGGTTCGCCTCTTCCGGGCCGTGAGACTGTCGCATCGGTGACTGTCTCGCAGGTACGTGAAATTGCCGAAGCAAAGATGAAGGACCTGAGCGCGAACGACGTTGAGGCCGCCATGCAGATCATTCTGGGCTCCGCAAAGTCCATGGGCATCGAGGTTAAGTAAGATGGCTAAACTTGGAAAACGCACCCGCGCGGCCCGTGAGGCCTTTGCCGGCAAAGAGGATATCACGATTGCCGAGGCCGTCGCCCTGATCAAGGGCAATGCCAATGCAAAGTTCGATGAAACCGTCGAGATCGCCATGAACCTTGGTGTTGACCCGCGTCACGCTGACCAGATGGTTCGCGGTGTCGTTGGTCTGCCAAATGGCACGGGCAAGACGGTTCGCGTCGCTGTCTTTGCACGTGGCGCCAAGGCCGAGGAAGCCACGGCGGCTGGTGCTGATATCGTTGGTGCCGAAGACCTGATGGAAGCCATTCAGGGCGGCAAGATCGACTTTGATCGTTGCATCGCGACGCCTGACATGATGCCGATCGTCGGTCGTCTGGGCAAAGTTCTGGGCCCGCGTAACCTGATGCCGAACCCCAAAGTCGGTACTGTGACCATGGACGTCAAGGAGGCCATCACGGCAGCCAAGGGCGGTCAGGTTCAGTTCAAGGCTGAAAAGGCCGGTGTTGTGCATGCAGGCGTTGGCAAGGTTTCGTTCGACGAGGCCAAGCTGGTGGAAAACATCCGCGCCTTCGTTTCGGCCGTGACCAAGGCAAAGCCGGCCGGTGCCAAGGGGACGTACCTCAAGCGCATCGCGCTGAGCTCGACCATGGGCCCGGGTATCACTGTAGACGTGGCCGAAGCAAACGTCGAATAACAGATTGGCTCCGGGGCGCGAGCCTCGGGGCGAATGCGGGGCCAGAATATCGGCCTCGTTCTGTCCGAGACGGAGGGTTCCGGGGATATATCCGGAATAATTCCTTCCTGAGATGGGAAACGAGACAAGATTTCCGACAGGTCTTTGACCTTCGGGCGATCACGGCCTCGGGACCCTGACTACGGACCCGTAACGGGTGCGGTCTGACCGCACCCTGACATGAGCCGGGGGGAGACCCCCAAATTTGGAGTAAAACTGTGGATAGAGCCCAGAAAGAGAAATTGGTCGAGGAACTCGGCCAGATCTTCGAAAGCTCTGGCGTCGTGGTGGTAGCACATTACGAAGGTCTCACGGTTGCAGAGATGCAGGATCTCCGGGGGCGCGCACGCGCTGCCGAAGCATCCGTACGCGTCGCCAAGAACAGGCTCGCCAAGATCGCCCTTGAGGGAAAGCCCTGCGCAAGCATTGCTGACTTCCTGACGGGCATGACCGTTCTGACCTATTCCGAGGACCCCGTGGCAGCAGCCAAGGTGGCCGAGGACTTCGCCAAAGATAACAAGAAGTTTGAAATTCTTGGCGGCGCAATGGGTGAGAATGCTCTGGACCGGGCCGGTGTGGAATCCGTGTCGAAGATGCCGTCGCGCGAGGAGCTTATTGCTTCGATCGTTGGCTGCATCGGCGCACCCGCATCGAACATTGCCGGGGCCATTGGCGCACCTGCTTCGAATATCGCATCCATCTTGTCCACAATCGAGGACAAGGCGGCTGCGTAAGCAACCTATGGGATCATCGTGGGGTTGTAATCCCGACGTTGGAACACATTTAGATACGGAAAGAAGTCACAATGGCTGATCTGAAAGCACTTGCTGAGCAAATCGTGAACCTCACGCTGCTGGAAGCACAAGAACTGAAAACTATCCTGAAAGACGAGTACGGCATCGAGCCCGCCGCTGGCGGCGCAGTGATGATGGCAGGCCCGGCAGATGCCGGCGGTGCCGCTGCTGAAGAGCAGACCGAATTCGACGTCATCCTGAAATCGGCCGGCGCCTCCAAGATCAACGTGATCAAGGAAGTCCGCGCAATCACCGGTCTGGGCCTCAAAGAAGCCAAAGACCTGGTTGAAGCGGGCGGCAAAGCCGTCAAAGAGCAGGTTTCGAAAGCCGAAGCCGACGAGATCAAGGGCAAGCTGGAAGCAGCTGGCGCCGAAGTCGAGCTCAAGTAATCGGTTCCGGGTGCGCCCGGAATACTGAAAAAACAGGCTGGATCCGGAGATTGCCGGGTCCAGCCGAGCCTGTCTCAGAGAGGCCCTTATCAGCCATATCGGCGCAAAGGGCTTTTCTAAGGCGAGGTTCAAGGATCGGGAGGCGTCCGGTGGGACGGGCGCCATGAATGGATCGAAACTCTGCCGTCTCTGATGGGTGTGCCGCTGTGGCCCGACAGCGCCGCGCGTCCGTTGAGAAACTGAAAAGGTGACACCTGACATGGCGCAAAGCTTTCTTGGCCAGAAACGTCTTCGCAAGTATTTCGGCAAAATCCGCGAAGTTCTGGAAATGCCGAATCTGATCGAAGTTCAGAAATCGTCCTATGATCTTTTCCTGAAATCCGGCGACCAGCCGCAGCCGCTTGACGGCGAAGGCATCAAAGGCGTGTTCCAGTCGGTCTTTCCGATCAAAGATTTCAACGAAACATCGATCCTGGAATTTGTCAGCTACGAGCTGGAAAAGCCGAAATATGATGTTGAGGAATGTCAGCAGCGCGACATGACCTATGCTGCACCGCTGAAAGTGACGCTGCGTCTTATCGTGTTTGATATCGACGAAGATACCGGCGCGAAATCGGTCAAGGACATCAAAGAACAGGACGTCTACATGGGCGATATGCCCCTGATGACACCCAACGGCACCTTTGTTGTCAACGGCACCGAGCGGGTTATCGTCAGCCAGATGCACCGTTCCCCCGGTGTGTTCTTTGACCATGACAAGGGCAAGACGCATTCCTCGGGCAAGCTGCTGTTCGCCTGCCGCATCATTCCCTATCGCGGCTCCTGGCTCGACTTTGAATTCGATGCCAAGGATAATGTTTATGCCCGGATCGACCGCCGCCGCAAACTGCCGGTGACCACTCTGCTCTATGCCCTTGGTATGGATCAGGAGGCGATCATGGACGCCTATTTCAACACAGTCACCTTCACAGCGGCGCAGGGCCAGCGCGGCTGGATCACCAAATTCTTCCCCGAGCGTGTGCGCGGAACCCGGCCCACCTTTGATCTGGTTGATGCCGAGTCCGGTGAGATTCTGGCCGAAGCTGGCAAGAAGATCACGCCGCGTGCCGTCAAGCAGATGATTGACGACGACAAGGTCAAGGATTTGCTCGTACCGTTCGAAAATGTCGTGGGCCGCTTTGTGTCCAAGGACATCATCAACGAAGATACCGGCGCGATTTATGTCGAAGCCGGGGACGAGCTGACTTGGACCGTCGACAAGGATGGTGCGGTCACTGGCGGGACACTCAAGGATCTTGTGGATGCCGGTGTGACCGAAATCCCGGTTCTGGACATCGACAACGTGACGGTTGGCGCCTACATGCGCAACACCATGGCGATGGACAAGAATGCCGGTCGCGATACCGCGCTAATGGACATCTATCGTGTGATGCGCCCGGGCGAGCCGCCCACCGTTGAGGCGGCGTCGAACCTGTTCGACACGCTGTTCTTTGATTCTGAGCGTTATGACCTCTCTGCTGTTGGTCGCGTGAAGATGAACATGCGTCTTGCATTGGACAAACCGGACACCCAGCGCACGCTGGACCGTGACGATATTGTCGCCTGCATCAAAGCGCTGGTGGATCTGCGTGACGGACGTGGTGACATCGATGACATTGACCACCTCGGCAACCGTCGTGTGCGTTCGGTCGGAGAATTGATGGAGAACCAGTACCGCGTTGGCCTGCTGCGCATGGAGCGCGCGATCAAGGAACGCATGTCTTCGGTCGAGATCGACACGGTGATGCCGCAGGATCTGATCAACGCCAAGCCGGCCGCCGCTGCTGTGCGCGAATTCTTCGGCTCCTCGCAGCTGTCGCAGTTTATGGACCAAACCAACCCATTGTCGGAAGTCACGCACAAGCGTCGCCTGTCGGCCCTTGGGCCGGGCGGTCTGACCCGTGAACGTGCCGGTTTCGAAGTACGCGACGTGCATCCGACCCACTATGGCCGGATGTGCCCGATTGAAACGCCCGAAGGCCCGAACATCGGCCTGATCAACTCGCTGGCCACTTTTGCCCGCGTGAACAAATACGGCTTCATTGAAACACCTTACCGGGTGGTCAAAGACTCCGTCGTCACCGACGAAGTGCACTACATGTCCGCGACCGAAGAAATGCGCCACACCGTGGCGCAGGCCAACGCCAATCTCGACGAGAACATGCGCTTTGTGAACGACTTGGTGTCGACCCGGAAATCCGGCGACTACACCTTGTCGCCGAACGAAAATGTAGATCTAATTGACGTCAGCCCGAAACAGCTGGTTTCGGTTGCGGCGTCGCTGATCCCGTTCCTGGAAAACGACGACGCCAACCGCGCCCTGATGGGGTCGAACATGCAACGTCAGGCGGTTCCGACTCTGCGATCCGAGGCGCCGCTGGTTGGCACCGGCATCGAAGAGATCGTGGCGCGGGATTCCGGCGCGGCGATCATGGCCAAGCGTTCTGGCATCATCGACCAGGTCGATGCGATGCGGATCGTGGTGCGCGCCACCGACGATCTGGAACTGGGCGATGCCGGGGTCGATATCTACCGCATGCGCAAGTTCCAGCGGTCGAACCAGAACACCTGCATCAACCAGCGTCCGCTGGTAAAGGTCGGTGACACCGTGACCAAGGGCGAGGTGATCGCCGACGGTCCGTCGACGGATATGGGGGAACTGGCGCTTGGCAAGAACGTCATCGTCGCCTTCATGCCGTGGAACGGTTACAACTACGAAGATTCGATCCTGATCTCGGAACGGATTTCGCGGGATGACGTGTTCACGAGCGTGCACATCGAGGAATTCGAAGTGGCCGCGCGCGACACCAAGCTCGGGCCGGAAGAGATCACACGCGACATCCCCAACGTCGGTGAAGAGGCGCTGCGCAACCTCGACGAGGCTGGCATTGTCTATATCGGTGCGGACGTTGAGCCGGGCGATATCCTTGTGGGCAAGATCACCCCCAAGGGTGAATCGCCGATGACGCCGGAAGAAAAGCTCCTCCGCGCCATCTTTGGTGAAAAGGCGTCGGACGTGCGCGATACTTCGCTGCGGGTGAAACCGGGCGACTACGGTACGGTTGTCGAGGTGCGCGTGTTTAACCGCCACGGTGTGGAAAAGGACGAACGCGCGTTGCAGATCGAACGCGAAGAAGTCGAGCGTCTGGCGCGTGACCGCGACGACGAACTGGCGATCTTGGACCGTAACATCTACGCGCGTCTGCGCTCGATGATCGAAGGCAAGATTGCGGTCAAAGGCCCCAAAGGCGTGCGTCCGAATTCCGAGATCACCGATGAATTGTTGTCTTCGCTGACCCGTGGTCAGTGGTGGCAGCTGGCGCTGACGGACGAGGATGATGCCAAGATCGTTGAAGCCCTGAACGAGCAGTACGAGGCGCAAAAGCGGACTCTGGATGCGCGGTTCGAGGACAAGGTCGAGAAAGTCCGTCGTGGCGACGATCTGCCCCCGGGCGTGATGAAAATGGTTAAGGTGTTCGTCGCGGTCAAGCGCAAGCTGCAGCCGGGCGACAAGATGGCTGGCCGTCACGGCAACAAGGGCGTGATCTCGAAAGTGGTGCCGATGGAGGATATGCCGTTCCTTGCAGATGGTACGCCGGTCGATTTCTGTCTGAACCCGCTGGGTGTTCCGTCGCGCATGAACGTCGGTCAGATCCTGGAGACCCATATGGGTTGGGCCGCACGTGGTCTGGGCATCAAGATTGACGAGGCGCTGCAGGATTATAGACGCTCCGGAGATCTGACCCCTGTACGCGAGGCGATGAAGATCGCCTATGGTGACGATGTCTATGAAGAAGGCATTGTCGGCATGGACGAGGAGCATCTTGTCGAAGCGGCAGGTAATGTCACCCGCGGGGTTCCGATCGCCACGCCGGTCTTTGATGGCGCGAAAGAGAATGACGTAAATGATGCTTTGATCCGGGCCGGTTTCGATACGTCGGGCCAATCCGATCTGTTCGATGGCCGTACCGGCGAAAAGTTCAGCCGTCAGGTGACGGTGGGTGTTAAATACCTGCTGAAACTGCATCACCTTGTGGACGACAAAATCCACGCGCGCTCAACCGGGCCGTACTCCCTCGTCACGCAGCAACCGCTGGGTGGTAAGGCTCAGTTCGGTGGTCAGCGCTTTGGGGAGATGGAGGTCTGGGCGCTCGAGGCGTACGGCGCGGCTTACACCTTGCAGGAAATGCTGACAGTTAAATCCGATGATGTCGCGGGCCGGACCAAGGTCTACGAGTCGATCGTCAAAGGCGAAGACAACTTCGAGGCCGGGATCCCGGAATCGTTTAACGTGCTTGTGAAGGAGGTCCGGGGTCTGGGCCTCAACATGGAACTCCTGGATGCGGAAGAGGACGAGTAAGAATAAAAATCTTCTTCGAAGATTTTTGCGCCAAGATTTTTCGGATGAAAAATCTTGGCGGCTCCCTCCATCTTTCCACCCGATATTCGAGGTATCAAAATGAACCAGGAACTGACAAACAACCCGTTCAATCCGGTCGCTCCGGTCAAGACCTTTGACGAGATCAAGGTTTCACTCGCCTCGCCGGAACGGATCCTGTCGTGGTCCTTTGGCGAAATCAAAAAGCCCGAAACCATCAACTACCGGACGTTCAAGCCCGAGCGCGACGGTCTGTTCTGCGCGCGGATCTTTGGCCCGATCAAAGACTACGAATGTCTGTGCGGCAAGTACAAGCGCATGAAATATCGCGGCGTCGTCTGCGAAAAATGCGGTGTCGAAGTCACATTGCAGAAGGTCCGTCGCGAGCGGATGGGCCACATCGAACTGGCCGCCCCCTGTGCCCACATCTGGTTCCTGAAATCGCTGCCGTCGCGCATTGGCCTCATGCTGGACATGACGCTTCGTGACCTCGAGCGGGTGCTCTATTTCGAGAACTACGTGGTGATTGAACCGGGCCTGACGGACCTCACCTACGGTCAGATGCTGACCGAAGAAGAGTTCATGGACGCGCAGGACGTGTATGGCATGGACGCCTTTACCGCCAACATCGGCGCCGAGGCGATCCGTGAAATGCTGGCTGCCATCGACCTTGAGCAGGAAGCCGAGACCCTGCGCGCCGACCTCAAGGAAGCGACCGGCGAGTTGAAGCCCAAGAAGATCATCAAGCGCCTGAAAGTGGTTGAGAGCTTCCTGGAATCCGGCAACCGCCCCGAGTGGATGGTTCTGACGGTCATTCCGGTCATCCCGCCCGAACTGCGCCCGCTAGTGCCGCTGGACGGTGGCCGTTTTGCGACCTCCGACCTTAACGACCTTTATCGTCGTGTGATCAACCGGAACAACCGCCTCAAGCGGCTGATTGAATTGCGCGCGCCGGACATCATTGTGCGGAACGAAAAGCGGATGTTGCAGGAATCTGTTGACGCCCTGTTTGACAACGGCCGTCGCGGCCGCGTCATCACCGGCGCGAACAAGCGTCCGCTGAAATCTCTGAGCGATATGCTCAAGGGCAAGCAGGGCCGTTTCCGGCAGAACCTTTTGGGTAAGCGCGTCGATTTCTCGGGTCGTTCGGTCATCGTGACCGGACCGGAACTGAAACTGCACCAGTGTGGGTTGCCCAAGAAGATGGCTTTGGAGCTGTTCAAGCCATTCATCTACTCGCGGCTCGAGGCCAAGGGCCTCAGCAGCACCGTAAAGCAGGCCAAGAAACTGGTTGAAAAGGAACGTCCTGAGGTTTGGGACATTCTTGACGAGGTGATCCGTGAACACCCGGTCATGCTGAACCGTGCACCGACGCTGCACCGTCTGGGAATCCAGGCATTTGAGCCGATGCTGATCGAAGGGAAAGCCATCCAGCTACATCCGCTGGTCTGCTCGGCCTTCAACGCCGACTTTGACGGTGACCAGATGGCCGTGCACGTTCCGCTGAGCCTTGAGGCCCAGTTGGAAGCGCGCGTTCTGATGATGTCGACGAACAACGTTCTGTCGCCCGCCAACGGCGCACCGATCATCGTTCCGTCGCAGGATATGATCCTTGGCCTCTACTACGTGACCATCGCGCGTGATGGCATGAAGGGTGAGGGCATGAAGTTCTCGTCCATCGAGGAGGTGGATCATGCTCTGAACGCTGGCGAGCTGCATCTGCACGCCAAGATCGAGTGCCGCGTTGCGCAGATCGACGAAGAGGGCAACGAGATCATCAAACGTTACGAGACCACGCCTGGTCGCGTACGTCTGGGGGCGTTGCTGCCGATGAACGCCAAGGCTCCGTTCGATCTGGTCAACAACCTGCTGCGTAAGAAAGACGTGCAGAAGGTCATCGACACCGTCTACCGCTATTGTGGTCAGAAAGAGTCGGTTATCTTCTGCGACCAGATTATGACGCTGGGCTTCCGCGAGGCGTTCAAGGCTGGCATTTCGTTCGGCAAGGACGACATGGTTGTGCCCGAATCCAAGTGGCCGATCGTTGAAGAGACCCGCACTCAGGTCAAGGATTTCGAACAGCAGTACATGGACGGCCTGATCACTCAGGGCGAAAAGTACAACAAGGTTGTCGATGCCTGGTCCAAGTGTAACGACAAGGTCACCGAGGCGATGATGTCGACCATCTCGGCTGCCAAAACCGATGCCGATGGCTCGGAAATGGAACCGAATTCGGTCTACATGATGGCGCACTCCGGTGCGCGTGGCTCGGTTACTCAGATGAAGCAGCTGGGCGGCATGCGCGGCCTGATGGCCAAGCCGAACGGCGACATCATCGAGACGCCGATCATCTCGAACTTCAAGGAAGGTCTGACCGTTCTTGAATACTTCAACTCGACCCACGGTGCCCGTAAGGGTCTGTCGGATACCGCTCTGAAGACGGCGAACTCGGGTTACCTGACCCGTCGTCTGGTGGACGTGGCACAAGATTGCATCGTGCGGCAGCACGATTGTGGTACCGAAAACGCGATCACCGCAGAAGCAGCGGTCAACGACGGTGAGGTTGTGTCGTCACTGGCTGAGCGTCTGCTGGGTCGTGTCACTGCCGAGGATATCCTGCGTCCGGGCACGGACGAGGTGATTGTACGTCACGGACAGCTGATCGACGAGCGTCTTGCCGATCTGGTGGATGAGGCCGCGGTGCAAACCGCGCGCATCCGTTCGCCCCTGACCTGCGAGGCCGAAGAGGGCGTTTGCGCCATGTGCTACGGTCGTGACCTTGCCCGCGGTACCCTGGTCAACCAGGGCGAGGCTGTCGGCATCATCGCCGCGCAGTCGATCGGTGAGCCGGGCACACAGCTGACGATGCGGACGTTCCACATCGGCGGCGTCGCCCAGGGTGGTCAGCAGTCGTTCCTTGAAGCCAGCCAAGAAGGCATCATCGAATTTGAGGCGGCGCTGACGCTGCAGAATTCCAGCGATGAGACGCTGGTCATGGGCCGTGGTATGAAGCTGCGGATCATGGATGAGCACGGCGCCGAACGGGCCAGCCACAAAGTGGGCTACGGCACCAAGCTGTTCGTCAAAGAGGGTGCAACCGTCAAACGCGGTGACAAGCTGTTTGAATGGGATCCGTACACGCTGCCGATCATCGCTGAGAAAGACGGACGTGTGCGCCACGTCGACCTGGTGAACGGTATTGCCGTGCGCGAGGAGACGGACGATGCGACCGGCATGACCCAGAAGATTGTTTCTGACTGGCGCGCGGCCCCCAAGGGCAACGAGCTCAAGCCCGAGATCATTCTGGTCGACGCCGATGGTGAACCGGTCCGCAACGATGCGGGTAATCCGGTGACCTATGCCATGTCGGTGGATGCGATCTTGTCGGTCGAAGACGGCGATGACATCAAGGCCGGCGACGTTGTGGCGCGGATCCCGCGTGAAGGTGCCAAGACCAAGGACATCACCGGTGGTCTGCCACGTGTGGCCGAACTCTTTGAGGCACGTCGCCCCAAGGATCACGCCATCATCGCGGAAATCGACGGCTATGTCCGGTTCGGCAAGGACTACAAGAACAAGCGCCGGATCAGCATCGAACCGGTGGACGACACGCTGTCACCCGTCGAATACATGGTACCCAAGGGCAAGCACATTCCCGTCGCAGAAGGCGATTATGTGACCAAGGGCGACTACATCATGGACGGCAACCCGGCGCCGCATGACATCCTGGCCATTATGGGTGTCGAAGCGCTGGCGAACTACATGATCGACGAAGTGCAGGACGTGTATCGGCTGCAGGGCGTTAAAATCAACGACAAGCACGTTGAGGTGATCGTCCGTCAGATGCTGCAAAAGTGGGAAATCCAGGACTCTGGCGACACCACGCTGCTCAAGGGCGAACATGTCGACAAGGCCGAGTTTGACCTTGCCAATGAAAAGGCGATCAAAAAGAACGGCCGTCCCGCCACGGGGGAACCGATCCTTCTGGGCATCACCAAGGCGTCGCTGCAGACTCGCAGCTTCATCTCGGCAGCGTCTTTCCAGGAGACGACCCGCGTACTCACCGAAGCTTCTGTTCAGGGCAAACGTGACAAGCTGGTCGGCCTCAAGGAGAACGTCATCGTTGGTCGCCTCATTCCGGCGGGCACCGGTGGTGCAACGCAGCAGATGCGTCGCATAGCTACCGAACGTGACGGGTTGGTGATCGACGCGCGTCGGAACGAAGCCGAAGCCGCAGCGGCGCTTGCCGCTCCGGTCGCAGAGCCGAGCGACGATATCGTCGGCGGTGGTGAGTTCGACAATCTCGTGGTGGATACACCCGAGAGCCGCGAATAAATCCACCGGCCTTTCGCTTTACGATACAGCCCCCCGCGCCTGACGGTGCGGGGGGCTTTCTTTTGTCTGCATCGGCAGGGCAGGCACGTTCACAGGGGGAGGATGCCGATGGGCCTGCGTGCGGCGCTACCCACCGCGCTTTTGGCATGGCGCGGGCACTGGAGCGGTGCTACGCGGCAGCATGATCACATTATCTGACAACACCCGTGGCGCGCTTTTTATGATGTGCTCGATGGCGGCTTTTACCTTTGGGGACACCTTTCTCAAGGCGACGGGCGGCGCCTTGCCATTGGGGGAACTGTTGCTGTTGCGCGGCGTGATTGCCAGCACGGCTATCCTGGCGCTGACTTGGTGGCTGGGCGCGTTGCGCATATCCTTTTCGCGGCGCGACTGGGCGCTGGTGGCGTTGCGCAGTCTGGCCGAGGTCGCTGCAGCCTGGTTCTTTCTCACGGCGCTGTTTCACATGCCTTTGGCGAATGTCACGGCGCTGTTGCAGATGATGCCGTTGACGGTGACGCTGGGCTCAGCGTTGGTGTTCCGCGAGGCAGTCGGCTGGCGGCGCTGGATCGCCATCGGCGTCGGCTTTGTCGGTATGTTGCTCGTTGTGCGCCCCGGGACCGAAGGCTTTAACCTTTATACGGTTTATGCACTGATCTCGGTCTTCTGCGTCACGGTGCGCGATTTGGCGACACGGCGGCTGTCAGGGGCCGTGCCCAGTCTGATGGTGACGCTGTTTGGAGCGGTAACGGTGACTGGATTTGCTGGTCTGCTGGCGCTGTCAGAACCTTGGATGCCGCTGACGCCACCGCTTGCGTGGTTCGTGCTGGCGGCGGCGGTTCTGGTGGTTGGCGGTTATGTCTGCAGCGTCATGGTGATGCGGGTGGGGCAGGTCAGCTTTGTGGCGCCATTCCGCTATACCGGCCTGCTCTGGGCGCTGCTGCTGGGCTGGCTGGTTTTTGGAGAGTGGCCGCGCACGCTGACCCTGATCGGTGCGGTAATCATTGTCGCGACGGGCGTGTTCACGCTGTGGCGTGAGGCGACGCTGGCGCGACGGCAAAAAGGTGTTCAGCCGAATATTCGACGTACCTGATCCGCATCGATGGCAAAGGTGTCGCGCATCAGCGTCTCACCTGCCGCGTCCAGTCGTGGCAGGTCGATCGGCGTTACGTGCTTCTTTTGTCGTGAATCGTTGTGATCGTTGTGACCGCGCACAAACATGTCCTCGTGGGTGAACGTCACAGTCGGCATAAACAAATTGATCTTTTGGTGGCCAAAATTCATGATGGTCTGGCGGGTACCGCCGCGCACAGCCATGGCTTGCGCGACACCCCAATAGGGGGTCACGTTGCGTTCGGCCCGTAGTCCCTGAGGATCGGGTCGCGCGACCCAGCCGCGGTTCCAGTCAAACCCGACCAGCCTGTGTTGCGCCAGCAGGGCGGCGCAATCCTGAGCGGCCTCGCGCAGCCGCGCGACAAAGGTGACAGCCACCGCGTCGTCGTCATCATGGCGAAACTGCAGGCAGGGGGCTGACAGATCATACCGCTGCGCATTGATCACTTCGGCACAGACCTGCCGGTGGGGGCCGGGGGGGCGGGCGACGATACGCGCCTGCGGGACATCCGCGACAAGCGCCGTAAGCGCGTCCAAGTAAACGGTGGGCAGCGAGTCCCCGACAAGGATGACAAAGGAGAAATCCGGGTCGGTCTGCGCGCGCAGTCCGGGCAGGCAGATCGCCTCGAAATGACGCAGACGCTCTTGCATGCGGGCAGGGGCGTAAAGATAGGCAATCCGCTCCTCCAGGGAGGCATGTTCGACCTGAAATCCCCCCTCGGCGGGGTAGGAAAAGCGGCAAAATCCGATCACTTGCATTTCGGTCTCTCTCGGGCGACGACAGCGTGTGCATCGCATCCCGCCTGTCGCAAAGCAAGCAGGGTGGTGCTGTTGACAAGCCCCCCGACTCCCCCTATACGCCCGCTATCTCGGAGACGGGATGCATTGCATCCGACGTCCGATCTACAGAACTAAAGCGGTCAAGATCCGGGTCCTGTGACCCCGATCCTCTGGAACCCCCCGCGTCGTTCCCGAATATAGGGAGCGCATGCGGTTTTTTGCGTCTCCATCATTTTGATGGCGCACCGCTAGACGTGCATGTGATGTGCACAATGATTGAGGTGCACCTGATGTGCACGTTGGTGACTTACGGACGCGTAAGGCGCTGTAACTGAAACCGCACGGGGGCAACCTCCGTGCACCACATATGTGAGCTACACGGGGAAAGAACCGGAATGCCAACGATCCAACAGCTGATCCGCAAGCCGCGGCAGCCGAAAGTCAAGCGCTCAAAGTCGCAGCACCTTGAGCAATGTCCGCAAAAACGCGGCGTCTGCACACGCGTCTACACCACCACACCGAAAAAGCCGAACTCGGCGATGCGGAAAGTGGCCAAGGTGCGCCTGACCAACGGTTTCGAGGTCATCAGCTACATTCCCGGTGAGAGCCACAACCTTCAGGAGCACTCTGTGGTTCTGATCCGCGGCGGTCGTGTAAAAGACCTTCCCGGTGTGCGTTACCACATTCTGCGCGGTGTTCTGGATACCCAGGGCGTCAAGGACCGGAAACAGCGTCGCTCCAAGTATGGCGCGAAGCGTCCGAAGTAAGAGGAATTACAGATGTCTCGTCGTCACGCTGCCGAAAAACGCGAAGTCCTGCCCGATGCCAAGTATGGTGACCGGGTTCTGACCAAATTCATGAACAACCTGATGATCGACGGTAAAAAGTCGGTCGCAGAAAGCATTGTCTACAACGCGATGATCCGCGTCGAGGACAAGATCAAGCGCGCACCGATCGAGGTGTTCCACGAAGCGCTCGACAACATCAAGCCGTCGGTCGAGGTTCGCTCGCGCCGGGTTGGTGGTGCCACCTACCAGGTGCCCGTCGAAGTGCGTCCCGAGCGTCGCGAAGCCCTGGCGATCCGCTGGCTGATCGACGCGTCGCGCAAGCGCAACGAGCACACCATGGAAGAGCGTCTTGCAGGCGAACTTCTGGACGCGGTCAACACCCGCGGTTCGGCTGTGAAAAAGCGTGAAGACACCCACAAGATGGCCGACGCGAACAAAGCGTTCAGCCATTACCGCTGGTAAAGTAGGAGCGACCACTATGGCACGCGATTATCCCCTTCAGCGCTACCGGAACTTCGGGATCATGGCCCATATCGATGCGGGCAAGACCACGACGACCGAGCGTATTCTGTTCTACACCGGCAAGTCGCACAAGATCGGCGAAGTGCATGATGGCGCCGCTACCATGGACTGGATGGAGCAGGAGCAGGAGCGTGGCATCACGATCACGTCCGCTGCGACCACCACGTTCTGGCAGCGCCAGGAAGATCCCACTGCCGAGGGAACTTCGGATACCAAGTACCGCTTCAACATCATCGACACCCCCGGCCACGTTGACTTCACGATCGAAGTCGAGCGTTCGCTGGCTGTGCTTGACGGTGCAATCTGTCTGCTGGACGGTAACGCTGGTGTCGAGCCGCAGACCGAAACCGTTTGGCGTCAGGCCGACCGGTACAAGGTTCCGCGGATCGTCTTTGTCAACAAGATGGACAAGATCGGCGCGGATTTCTACAACTGCGTCAAGATGATCAAGGACCGCACCGGTGCGATTCCTGCGCCTATCGCTCTGCCGATTGGTGCCGAGGACAAGCTGGAAGGCATCATCGACCTGCTGAAGATGGAAGAGTGGGTTTGGGAAGGTGAAGATCTGGGCGCGTCCTGGGTCCGCAAGCCGATCCGCGATGATCTTCAGGATCTGGCCGATGAATGGCGTGCAAACCTGATCGAAGTTGCCGTCGAAGTCGACGACGACGCGATGGAAAAGTATCTCGACGGCATCATGCCGGACGAAGATACCCTACGCAAGCTGATCCGCAAGGGCACGCTGGAGCTGGCTTTTGTGCCGGTTGCTGCTGGTTCCGCGTTCAAGAACAAGGGCGTACAGCCCCTGCTGAACGCTGTGATCGACTTTCTGCCGTCGCCGCTGGACGTACCTGCATACATGGGCTTCTCGCCGGATGACGAGACCGAGACCCGTAACATTGCGCGTCACGCCGATGACAACGAGCCGTTCTCGGGCCTCGCGTTCAAGATCATGAACGACCCCTTCGTCGGTTCGCTGACCTTCACACGTATCTACTCGGGTACGATGAAAAAGGGCGATTCGATCCTGAACACGACCAAAGGCAAGAAAGAGCGCATTGGTCGTATGATGATGATGCACGCCATTGATCGCGAAGAGATCGAAGAGGCGTTCGCGGGCGACATCATAGCGCTGGCAGGTCTGAAAGACACCACAACAGGTGATACCCTGTCGGATGCGCAGCACCGTGTGGTTTTGGAAACGATGACCTTCCCCGATCCGGTCATCGAAATCGCTGTCGAGCCCAAGACCAAGGCTGACCAAGAAAAAATGTCCGCAGGTCTGGCCCGCCTGGCCGCCGAGGATCCCTCGTTCCGTGTCGAAACTGATCTCGAATCCGGTCAGATCATCATGAAGGGCATGGGCGAACTTCACCTCGATATTCTGGTGGATCGTCTCAAGCGTGAATTCAAGGTCGAAGCCAACATCGGTGCGCCGCAGGTTGCTTATCGTGAGACGATCGACCGTGAAGTCGAGCATACCTACACTCACAAGAAACAATCGGGTGGTTCGGGTCAGTTCGCCGAGGTCAAGCTGATCATCTCGCCAACAGAGCCGGGCGAAGGCTATTCGTTCGAGTCCAAGATTGTCGGTGGTGCTGTTCCCAAGGAATACATCCCAGGTGTCGAAAAAGGTATCAAGTCGGTCATGGACTCCGGTCCGCTGGCGGGCTTCCCGGTTATCGACTTCAAGGTCCAGTTGATCGACGGCAAGTTCCACGACGTGGACTCTTCGGTTCTGGCGTTTGAAATCGCGGGTCGGATGGGCATGCGCGAAGGTATGCGCAAGGCCGGTGCCAAGCTGCTGGAACCGATCATGAAAGTCGAAGTGGTGACACCCGAGGAATATACCGGCAACGTGATCGGGGATCTCACCTCGCGTCGTGGTCAGGTGACGGGCCAGGAAAACCGCGGCAATGCCGTGGCAATCGCCTCGATGGTGCCTCTGGCCAACATGTTCGGCTATATCAATAACCTGCGTTCGATGTCTTCGGGCCGCGCGCAGTTTACGATGCAGTTCGACCATTACGATCCGGTGCCGCAGAACATCTCGGACGAGATCCAAAAGAAATACGCATAACGGGATGGCGGGGTAACCCCGCCCTACCGACCACCCGTAGGGCGGGGTTACCCCGCCACCCAGACTAGACAGGAGGCCATCATGGCAAAGGCAAAGTTTGAACGTAACAAGCCGCACTGCAACATCGGCACGATTGGTCACGTTGACCACGGCAAGACGACGCTGACGGCGGCGATCACCAAGTATTTCGGCGAATTCCGCGCCTATGACCAGATTGACGGGGCGCCCGAAGAAAAGGCCCGCGGCATCACGATCTCGACCGCGCATGTGGAGTACGAGACCGAGAACCGCCACTACGCCCACGTCGACTGCCCCGGCCACGCCGACTACGTCAAGAACATGATCACCGGTGCGGCGCAGATGGACGGTGCGATCCTGGTTGTGAACGCTGCCGACGGCCCGATGCCCCAAACGCGCGAGCATATCCTGCTTGGTCGTCAGGTCGGTATCCCGTCGATGGTTGTGTTCATGAACAAGGTCGATCAGGTCGACGACGAAGAGCTGCTTGAGCTGGTCGAGATGGAAATCCGCGAACTGCTGTCGATGTACGACTACCCGGGCGACGATATTCCGATCATCGCAGGCTCGGCTCTGGCCGCGATGGAAGGCCGTGATCCCGAAATCGGCGAGAACAAGATCCGCGAACTGATGGCCGCTGTGGACGAGTATATTCCCCAGCCCGCACGCGCCGTCGACCAGCCGTTCCTGATGCCGATCGAGGATGTATTCTCGATCTCGGGTCGTGGTACGGTTGTGACCGGTCGTGTTGAGCGTGGCGTGATCAACGTTGGCGACAGCATTGAAATCGTTGGTATTCGTGACACCAAGACCACGACCTGCACCGGTGTGGAAATGTTCCGCAAGCTGCTGGATCGCGGTGAGGCAGGCGACAACGTTGGCGTTCTGCTGCGTGGTATCGACCGTGAAGGCGTTGAGCGCGGCCAGGTGCTGTGCAAGCCCAAGTCGGTGAACCCGCACACCAAGTTCGAAGCCGAGGCGTATATCCTGACCAAGGAAGAGGGTGGCCGTCACACGCCGTTCTTTGCGAACTACCGCCCGCAGTTCTACTTCCGTACGACGGACGTGACCGGTACGGTTGTACTGCCCGAAGGCACCGAAATGGTGATGCCGGGTGACAACCTGAAGTTCAACGTCGAACTGATCGCGCCGATCGCGATGGAAGAAAAGCTGCGCTTCGCGATCCGCGAAGGTGGCCGTACCGTCGGTTCAGGCGTCGTCGCCAAAATCATCGAGTAAGCTACGCAAAAGCGTGCGTCGCGACGCACGCCTACGTTATTCGGGTTCGAAGAGGGGGCAGGGTGATCCTGCCTCCTCCTCTCAACTCTAACGCCACAAAAGGCCAAGATTATGCAAAGCCAGAACATCCGCATTCGGCTCAAGGCTTTCGATTACCGTGTACTGGACGCCAGCACGCAGGAAATCGTTAACACCGCCAAGCGGACCGGAGCCGCTGTGCGCGGGCCGATCCCGCTGCCGAACAAGATCGAGAAATTCACCGTTCTGCGTGGACCGCACGTGAACAAGAAATCCCGTGACCAGTTCGAGATCCGGACGCACAAGCGTCTGCTGGACATCGTTGATCCGACCCCCCAGACCGTGGACGCGCTGATGAAGCTCGACCTCGCCGCTGGCGTGGATGTCGAGATCAAGGTTTAAGGAGGGCATACAGACATGTTGCGCTCTGGAATTATCGCAAAGAAAGTCGGCATGACCCGGCTTTTCATGGAAGACGGCAAACAGATCCCTGTGACCGTTCTTCACGTTGACAACCTTCAGGTCGTTGCCACTCGCACCGCTGACAGCCACGGATATTCCGCGGTTCAGTTGGGCACCGGCGCGATCAAGGCGAAAAACGTCTCAAAGGCGATGCGCGGTCACTTTGCCGTTGCGTCCGTGGAACCCAAGCGCAAGGTCGCAGAGTTCCGCGTCGCCCCCGAGAACCTCATCGCTGTTGGCGAAGAGATCACGGCGGACCATTACTTTGAAGGTCAGTTCGTGGACGTTTCGGGCACGTCGATTGGTAAGGGCTTCCAAGGTGCCATGAAGCGGCACAACTTTGGCGGTCTGCGTGCGTCGCACGGTGTGTCGGTTTCGCACCGTTCGCATGGTTCGACCGGTCAGTGTCAGGATCCGGGCAAGGTCTTCAAAGGTAAGAAGATGGCCGGACACATGGGTGCGGCAAAGGTGACAACCCAGAACCTGCAAGTGGTCAAGACCGATGCCGAGCGTGGCATCATTATGATCAAGGGCGCGGTTCCGGGCTCTAAGGGTGGTTGGGTCACAGTCAAGGATGCGGTCAAAAAGCCGCTCTCCGAGAGCGTGATCATGCCCGCAGCTCTGCGCTCTGCCGCAGCTGAAGCCAAGCGTCTGGCGGACGAAGCCGCCGCTGTCGCCGCTGCGGAAGCCGAAGCAGCCGCAGCAGCCGCAGCCGCAGAAGCTGCTGCCGCTGAAGAGGCCGCACTGAAGGACGCAGAAGCATCGGTTGATGCGGATGCTGAGAAGAAGGAAGGCGACGAATGAAACTCGACGTGATCAAACTGGACGGCGCGACCGCCGGGTCGGTCGAGCTGGGCGATGAGATCTTTGGTCTCGAACCCCGCGCCGACATCCTGCATCGTGTGGTTCGCTGGCAGCGCAACAAGGCGCAGGCCGGTACACATTCGACCCTTGGTCGTTCCGAGGTCAGCTATTCCACCAAGAAGATCTATCGCCAGAAGGGCACCGGCGGCGCACGCCACGGTTCCCGCAAGGCGCCGATCTTCCGGTCGGGCGGCATCTACAAGGGTCCGGTCCCGCGCAGCCACGCGCATGACCTGCCCAAGAAGGTGCGCGCGCTGGGTCTCAAGCACGCCTTGTCGGCGAAGCTGAAGGAAGGTTCGCTCGTCATCATCGAGAGCGCCGAAGCCGATGGCAAGACAAACGCCCTGGCCAAGCAGATCAAACTGCTGGGTTGGAAGCGTGCGTTGATCATCGACGGTGCCGCCGTGAATGAGGGCTTTGCCAAGGCCGCCGCAAACATCGAAGGTCTGGATATCCTGCCGTCGATGGGGGCAAACGTCTATGACATCCTGCGCCGTGACACTCTTGTGCTCACACGTGCCGGTGTCGAAGCACTGGAGGCTCGACTGAAATGAGCACGAAGGCAGAACATTACGACGTGATCCGCAAGCCGATCATCACCGAAAAGTCGACCATGGCGTCGGAAAACGGTGCGGTCGTGTTCGAAGTGGATATCGCAGCGAACAAGCCGCAGATCAAAGAGGCCGTTGAGTCCCTCTTTGGTGTCAAGGTCAAAGCCGTGAACACGACGATCACCAAAGGTAAGGTCAAACGGTTCAAGGGCATGCTTGGCCGTCGCAAGAACGTCAAGAAGGCCTATGTGACGCTTGTTGAAGGCAACACGATCGACGTGACGACTGGTCTCTGATCGCGGTGGGTCGAGGCCCACCCGACGCAATCTAAAAGGCCCCCGCCGGATGGTGGGGGCCTTTTTTTGTTTCGGCCTCCATGCAGGCGTCGCCCGCCGCACGCTCGCAGCAATTCAGGCTGTCGCGCAAAGGGGTTGGCGGCCATTGTCGGAATGACGCCGGGTTGGCCCCGTTCGACCCCGTGATAGACGGATTGCGCCCTGCCTCCGACGGTTTTTGCAGAACCGAAGGCTTCTTCAATCTGTTTTCGGTACATTATGGACAAGAGGTTGCCTTGGTGCCGGGTGACGGGCCCGCGCATTGCCGCCTTTCGGGTGCTTTCGACGCGCAAGCGGTCAACGGGACTGGCGATTGCGGAGAAATCTGGCGAGAGGGGACTGACATCGAGGCGCTGTCGACAAAGTGCGTGCTCTCAACCCGTGTCGGTGCCGGGAGATGTCTTACAAAGACCAGCTTTCAGATCGGTGGGCAAGACGTGGGCGCGTTCGTAGCATTCGTGCCCTTTAAGTCGACCCTTGCGCTCCGCTTGCGGCAATTGGCGCGGGGCATCGGTTCGGACTCGGGGTGGGATTCGACACCCTGTTAAGATCGTGAGAATTCAAACTGAGACACTACAGGGAATACGCATAATGTGGTTCAAGAGCATTTCCGCATGGTTCCTCGACTTTACTTAAACGGAATATTGCCCTGTTCCGGGTCAGAGCAGAATGCGAAATTGTGCGAAACCGTCCGCTGCGTCACCTGCGTCCTGAATCGTTATGCCCCGGAGGTCCGCCATGTAGCTGCGCGCCTGTGGGCCGGTTTGAAACAAAACCGAGGTGCCGGGCAGTGGCGCAAAGGACCAATTGCCATCGGCCGACGGGTTGATCGTACCCTGTTCGACAATATATCGCACGATCACGTCGCGGTTGGTGTCGGGGGCCTCGAACACGGTGGTGTCGCCCATGGCGCCGGGAAACGCGCCGCCGCCGCTGGCACGGTAATTGTTTGTGGCGATGATGAATTCCTGATCCGGCGCGACTGGCGTGCCATCAAAGCTCAGATCGGTGATACGGTTGGCATCGGGATTCTGCATCTCGCCACCGGGGGCGAACTTTGATGGCTGCGACAGGTCGATCCGGTATTGCACCCCGTCGATGACGTCAAAATTGTAGCTCGGGAATTCTGGGTTCAGCAGCGGTTGATCGCTGTCACCAGGTGTTACCTGATTGAACATACCAGCCGATCGTTCGAGCCAGTCCTTGACCTGCGCGCCGGTCACTTTGACCGCGCGAACGGTGTTGGGATAGAGGTAAAGGTCGGCGACATTCTTGATCGCGACTGCACCGGCAGGTACGTCGGTATAGTATTCGGGGCCGCCGCGACCACCGGCCTTGAACGGTGCCGCCGCCGACAGGATCGGCAACCCCTCGTATGCAGAGCCCTGCATCATCTGGCCGATGTACCATTTCTGCGCGATCGACACGATCTGCACCGACGGATCGTCGGCCACCAGCGCAAAATAGCTGTGCAGCGGTGCCGAGGTTTTGCCCACCGCGCGGCGCACATAGGCCAGCGTATCAGCATGTTCCTTCGCAATCGAAGCGATGACGGCGGCGTTGTCTTCGACCAGCGGCGTGACACTGCGATCTTCGCCGCGCTGGCTGATCGGACGCGCTTCGGAACTGGAGGTCACAACTCGCCAGCCCGCACCGTCGCGTTCCAGCATCAGGTCGATCAGGCCAAGATGACTGCCCCAGAAACCGCCCATGGTGGCGGGCTTGCCGTGGATCGTGCCTGCCGCGGAATCGACTGCGGCGTGATCTGCAAACGTTTCGGATGGGAACACCAGATGCGAATGGCCGGTGACAACTGCATCAATTCCGTCGATACCTGCGACCGGGACAGATGCATTTTCCATCCCTTCGCTCTCATCCGCCGATCCGACGCCGGAATGCGACAGCGCAATGATGATGTCGGCCCCGGCCTCTTTCATCTCGGGGACATAGGCGCGGGCAGTGGCGACAATGTCGCGTGCGGTTACATTGCCCTCAAGGTTCTTGCGGTCCCAGTTCAACACTTGCGGCGGGGTAAAGCCGATGATGCCGACCTTGATCGGGAACATGTTGCCTGCGCCGTCGGTCATCATCCGGTCAAGGATGGCATAGGGTTTGAACAGGGTGGTGTCCTTGCGTGGATTGCCGCCCGCCCTGGTCGCGATATTGGCCAGAACGATCGGGAACTTTGCCCCGGCGGCGGATTTCAGCAGGAAATCCAGCCCGTAGTTGAATTCGTGATTACCGATGGTGGCGGCATCATAGCCCACGGTGTTCATTGCCTGAATCACCGGATGCATGTCGCCGTCCTTCATGCCCCGCTCATAGGCGATGTAGTCGCCCATCGGGTTGCCCTGAAGAAAATCGCCATTGTCGACCAGCAGCGTGTTGGTGGCCTCGGCCCGGATCGCGTCGATGATTGATGCGGTTCGGGCAAGGCCAACGGTATCAACCGCGCGGTCAGCATAATAATCATAGGGATAGACGTGCACATGCAGATCCGTCGTCTCAAGAATCCGTAAATGGGCCTGGCCAGTCGCCGCGAACGCGGAATAAGGATGGAGTGCAATCAAGGCGCTGCCTGCGGCTGTCCCCGACAGAAATGCCCGGCGGGAAAGGTGAACGGATGGGGAATCGGCCATGCTGGTCTCCTCTGGCGGCTGACAAAAGGATAACAGTATTTGTGACGCCCGCGTACCGCCCTGATGGCGGTCTGGTGAAAAGTTGCTATGAGCTGAATATCGCCTATTGGATGGGCTGTGCGAAAAAATACACGTTTACGTTGAAGATTTGAGTGGAGTGGATCCCGTTTGCCACGGGTGCTGCATCCGTGGCAAGGAGTGGTCACATTTGGTGGGTAACGAGAGGCAGATCATGCGGCATGCAGAAGAGGTGACATTCGGTGGCTCCGGGCTCGATCGCGCTGGCGAAGTGCGCGGCGATTCGCAGGCGCTGACAGCCCTGATGACGCACAAGGACACGCGGGCGGTGGTGTTCTGGCGCGGCAAACCTCTGATCACTGGCGACGAGGCTATCGCGCTAGCTCTTGTGCCGATGGATCATCCGGTGCTGGCTGCGGCGGGCGCGCCGATCCTGCTGGGTCGCGAAGACGGGGCGGCGCGGGTCGCGATGTCGCTGGACAATTGGCTGCCCGAGGGGGGCGATCCTGCCACACTGAATGCGTTTGCTGACACCAGCGAACAGCAGCATCCGGGGTTTGATGGCGATCTGCGGTTTGTCGAATTACGGCGGGTGATGACCGGGCTCAGCCCGCGTGACGCTGAACTGGCAGCGAGCGGCAAGGCGGTGCTGGGCTGGCACGCGACGCACCAGTTTTGCGCGCGCTGCGGCCAACCGACCAAAGTGTCCCACGGTGGCTGGCAGCGCACGTGCCCCGCGTGCGGCGCGCATCATTTCCCGCGCACTGATCCGGTTGTGATCATGCTGATCACCCATGGCAACCGGGTGTTGCTGGGGCGTTCGCCCGGTTGGCCACAGGGCATGTTTTCCTGCCTCGCCGGATTTATCGAACCCGGCGAGACGATCGAGGCGGCGGTACGCCGCGAGGTTTATGAGGAATCGGGTATTCGTATCGGGGCGGTGGATTATCTGGCCAGCCAGCCCTGGGCCTTTCCGTCGTCGCTGATGATCGGTTGCCGGGGCGACGCGCTGGACGAGACGATCACCATTGATCCGGTCGAGATCGAGGATGCCCGCTGGGTCAGCCGCGAAGATCTGGCCGAGGCGTTCGCCGGTCGGCACCCGGAAATCCTGCCGGCGCGCAACGGCGCCATCGCCCATTTTCTGCTTAGCAACTGGCTTGCGGACCGGCTGGATTGAGGCAACAGTGCCCGCAATCAAAAGACGGGCGGCACAGGGGGCACACGGGCGATGGAATTCACCACCAAAGAGGATATCGAGGCGCCGCTGGATCAGGTCTATGCTGCTGTCAGTGACTTTGACAGCGTTGAACGGTCGGTGCGCAATCGCGGGATCGACGTGCGGCGTGCCAGTGATGCGGATCCGGTGTGTGTCGGCACAAAATGGGTCGCGGGCTTTCGCTTTCGCGGCAAGATGCGCGATGCGACAGTGACGCTGGCGCAACTGGACCCGCCGCAGATGATGCAGTTCCGTACCGTGTCTGGCGGGCTGGAAACCGAAACGCGACTCGAGCTGGTGTCTCTGTCGCGAACCCGCACGCGCATCAGCGTGGCGGTTGAGATGCAGCCAAAAACCCTATCGGCCCGGCTGTTGGTTCAGTCGATGCGGCTGGCCAAATCGAATATCACCAAGCGGTTCCGTGTCCGGGCCGCCGATTACGCCCGCGATCTTGAACTGCGCCTAAAATCAGACGGCAAAGGTTAGACGACTGGCGACGACACCGGAGCTGATCCGGCTGGTGAGCGCCAGTCAGGGACATAGAAAATACCGAGGGAGGAACAATTATGAAATTGCTTAGACACGGGCCTGCGGGGTCGGAAAAACCGGGAATGCTGGATGCGGATGGTGTGATCCGCGACCTGTCGGACGTGGTGCCGGATATTGCCGGTGTTGTGCTCACCCCTCAGGGGCAGGAGGTGCTGCGCGCGCTTGATCCGCGCGATCTGCCGGTGGTTGAAGGTTCGCCGCGGCTTGGTCCTTGCGTCGGCAGTGTTGGAAAATTTCTGGCCATCGGGCTGAACTATGCCGACCACGCGGCGGAATCGGGAATGGATCTGCCCGCCGAACCGGTGCTGTTCACCAAGGCGACATCGTGCATCGTCGGCCCGTACGACGATGTCGAGATCCCGCGCACCTCGGTCGCGACAGATTGGGAGGTCGAGCTGGGCTTTGTCATCGGCACTCGCGCGAAATACGTCACCGAGGCCGAGGCGTTGACTCATGTGGCCGGCTATTGCGTCGTCAATGACGTCAGCGAACGCGACTTTCAGCTGCACCGGTCCGGCCAATGGACCAAGGGCAAATCGCATGACACCTTCGGCCCGATTGGCCCCTGGCTGGTCACACCCGACGCCGTGACCGATCCGCAGGATCTGGATATGTACCTTGAGGTCAACGGCCATCGCTACCAGAACGGGTCGACCCGGACGATGCATTTTGGCGTGGCGACGATCATCGCGCATCTGTCGCAGTTTATGACTCTGCATCCCGGAGACGTGATTTGCACCGGTACACCGCCGGGTGTTGGCATGGGGCAGAAACCGCCGGTTTATCTGAAACCCGGTGATGTCATGGAATTGGGGATCGCCGGTCTGGGCGTCCAGCGCCAGACCGTCAAAGCATCGGAGTGATCGACATGAATTTTTGCGCAACGGTTCGCAGGGTGGTTGCGGCGGGGATCCTGCTGGCGCAGGCCTTGCCAGCCGCTGCGCATGAATTCTGGATTTCGCCGCAGAACTATCAGGTGGCCGAAGCCGCGCCCCTGATGGCCGATCTGCGGGTCGGCCAGTCGATGCAGGGTTCGACCTATGCCTATGTGCCGCCGAATTTTCGCCGTTTTGAGGTGGCATTCGGCGATACGGTCCTGCCGGTCGAGGGACGGGCCGGCGACAAACCGGCGTTGAACATGACCGTCCCGGGCGACGGGCTGGCAGTGGTGGTGCATGTTACGCGTGACTACAGTCTGACCTGGACCGAATGGGAAAAATTCCAGAGCTTTTGCGAGCACAAGGACATTGCCTGGGCGTTGGCACGTCACAAGGAACGCGGCTTGTCGGAAAACAACATTGGTGAGACGTATAGCCGCCACGCCAAAAGCTTGATTGCCGTAGGGGATGGCGCGGGCGCTGACCGCGAGATGGGACTGCTGACTGAAATCGTCGCGAACGCGAACCCCTATACCGACGATCTGTCGGATGGGTTTCCAGTACAAGTGCTGTACGAGGGAAAGCCGCGCGCCGACACCCAGATCGAGCTGTTTGCCAAGGCGCCGGACGGGACGGTTGAGACGGCGATGTATCGAACCGATGCGCAGGGTCGCGCAGTGCTGACTGTCCTGCCTGGATACGAATATCTGGTTGATTCAGTGGTGATGCGGGAAATCGAACCGGCGACCCAATATGACGCGGTTTGGGAATCGCTCTGGGCGTCGCTGACGTTCCGGGTGCCCGACGAATGAGCGACACGATACTGACGGCACTGCGCGCGGCGCTGGGCGATGCACAGGTGTTGACCGGTGCGGACGCCGAACCGTGGTCACGGGACTGGTCGGGGCAATATCGCTGGACGCCGCTCTGTGTGGCGCGCCCCGTATCGACCCAAGAGGTGTCAGCGGTGATGCGCATCGCGCATGAGACGGCCACACCCGTGGTGCCGGTTGGCGGGAACACCGGCCTGGCCGGGGGAACCAGCGGCGAAGGCGCGATCATGCTGTCGCTGGCACGGATGAATCGCATCCGCGAGATCCGGCCCCAGGCACGTATCGCCGTGGTTGAGGCTGGCGTGGTGCTGTCGACGTTGCACGATGCCGCCGCAGCGCAGGATCTGTTGTTTCCGCTGACCTTTGGCGCGCGTGGCTCGACCATGGTCGGCGGCTTTCTGAGCACCAATGCCGGCGGGTCCAACGTATTGCGGTACGGCAATACACGCGATCTGGTGCTGGGGATCGAGGCCGTGCTGGCCGACGGCCGGGTGATGGATCTGATGGGCGCGCTGCACAAGGATAACTCGGGCCTCAATCTCAAACATTTGCTGATCGGGGCCGAGGGCACACTGGCGGTGATCACCGGCGCCGTCCTGAAACTGGTGCCGCGCCCCCGTGCCTATGCCACGGCGATGGTGGCTGTGGGGGGATTGGATGCGGCTTTGTCGTTGCTCAATGCGCTTCAGGCGGCGACTGGCGGCGCGGTCGAGGCATTCGAATATATGCCGCGCGGTTATCTTGAGGCTTGGGGCGCGCATTTCCCCGACCGTCGGCCACCATTTGATACGGCCTACGAAGTGAGTGTTCTGGTTGAGGTCGGCGCCATCGCCGCCCGCGACGCCGAGCCGGGACCGGATGGAACCGCGCCGGTGATGGACCACCTCGAAGATGTTCTGAATGCCTTTGCCGCACGTGGCGAGGTGCTGGACGCGATTGTCGCCCAGACCGAATCGCAACGCGCCGAGATGTGGACGCGACGCGAAGCCGCGGGCGAGGTGTCGCTGAGCAGCCCCTTTGCGGTCAACAATGATATCGCGGTGCCGCTGGACAAGGTGGCAGTGTTTCTCGAGCGGATGGACGCGCGGCTGTCGCAGCTCGACCCCGCTGCGCGCCCGGTGGTGGTGTCGCATCTGGGGGATGGCAACGTGCATTACGCGGTCTGGGCCTCTGGCCGCGATATGATGGCACCGGTGATGGAGGCGGTTGAGGATGAGGTCCTTGCGCTGGGCGGATCTTTCTCGGCCGAGCACGGGATTGGCCTGACCAAGCTGCCGTCGATGGCGCGGCGCAAGGATAAAGTTGCGCTTGCGGCGATGCAGGCGATCAAAACGGCGCTGGACCCGAAAGGCATCCTCAATCCGGGCAAAGTGTATCCCGAGTGACCCTGTTGGAGTGTTGCCGCGCTGGGGTTGATGCCCAAGTCACGTTGCCGCTGGCGAGTGATCGCCAAGTAAAAATGTGAGCGCTGCCAGTGTAGTCCAAAGGCCGGGACGGATGTTCTGTGACTTAGGTTTTCGAAAGAGCGTATTTTAAAAGAGAAGAAGCTGGGGGCGGTTTTTGGGGCTGGGGTCGTGTCGGTTCAAACTTTTGGCGTGCCACTGTGCCAGTCGAAAAAGCCGGGACCGGCCGCAGCGAGCAGTTCGCGCGCCAGATCCAGGCCCATCGCGGGGCCATCTGCGATGGCGCCGCTGCGTGATCCGGAGTGGGATTGTGCGCCATCAGGGCGCAGCACTTCACCGCGCAGGATGAGCGTGCCGCCCTCCAGATCTGCCAGACCGGCAATCGGGGTTTCGCACGAACCATCCAGCGCTGCGAGAAAGGCGCGCTCGGCGGCGAGGCGTTCACCGGTCGGTCTGTCGTGGATCGCCGCCAGCATATCCGCCACGCGGCTGTCGTCGGCGCGGCGTTCGATCCCTATGGCTCCTTGTGCCACGGCGGGCAGCATATCGGTTATCGCGATGGCGGTTTTGGGCACGTGGTCCATTGCCATCCGGTTGAGGCCGGCCATGGCGAGGAACGTGGCCGTCGCCACCCCGTCGGCCAGCTTTTTCAGGCGGGTCTGCATGTTGCCGCGAAATTCGACCACGCTCAGGTCCGGTCGGCGGTTCAGCAGTTGCGCACGGCGGCGCAGCGACGAGGTGCCGACTGTGGCGCCCTGCTCGAGGTTGCAAATGCCTGTATGGGTGGCCGAGATAAACGCGTCGCGCACATCCTCGCGCGGGAGGTAGGTGTCGAGCAGCAGGCCGCCTGGTTGCAGCACCGGCATGTCCTTCATTGAATGCACGGCGATGTCGATGGCGCCTGACAGCAGATCATCCTCGATCTCGCGGGTAAAGAGGCCCTTGCCACCGATCTCTTTGAGGGGGCGGTCCTGAATCCGGTCGCCTGTGGTCTTGATCACCACGATCTCAAACGCATCGCGCGGCAGATCAAACGCGGCGGCGAGGCGGTCGCGCGTCTCGTGGGCCTGGGCCAGCGCCAGCGGCGAGCCACGGGTGCCGATACGCAGGGGGGCAGCGGGGGAGGGCAGGTCAGGTGTCATGCCGCTATCCTTAGACGCGGGGTTGTCGGCTGACAACCTTGGTCGCGGCTTGACTTATCGGCGCTGGCGTTGGACCCATACGCAACTCTGAGAGGACCGAACATGACCAAGACCATCCTGCGCGCGCTGGCGGGCGAAACTTTGCCGACCCCTCCGATCTGGATGATGCGTCAGGCGGGCCGATATCTGCCCGAGTACAAAGCGACGCGGGCGCAGGCCGGCGATTTTCTGTCGCTGTGCTACAATCCAGAGCTGGCCGCCGAGGTCACGTTACAGCCGATCCGGCGCTATGGCTTTGACGCGGCGATCCTGTTTGCTGACATTCTGTTGCTGCCGCAGGCATTGGGCGCGGATCTGTGGTTCGTGACGGGAGAGGGGCCGCGTCTGTCGACCATCACCACGCAGGCCGATTTCGACAAGTTGGGCCGGGGCGCGATGATCCATGACACGCTGAACCCAATCTACGAAACGGTCAAAATCCTGCGTCGCGAACTGCCGCCTGAGATCACGTTGATCGGCTTTGCCGGGGCGCCCTGGACGGTGGCGACCTATATGATCGCCGGACAGGGCACGCCGGATCAGGGGCCGGCCCATGCGCTGAAGGCGGAAAACCGGGCGCTGTTCGAGGCGATCTTGGACCGGTTGACCGAAGCCACAGTGGATTATCTGAGCGCTCAGATCGACGCAGGAGCCGAGGTGGTGAAGCTATTCGACAGCTGGGCCGGATCGCTGAAAGATGAGGATTTCCAGCGCTATGCTTTGGAACCCGCGCGGCTGATCACGCAAGAGATCAAGCGTCGGCATCCGGGGATTCCGGTCATCGCCTTTCCGCGTCAGGCGGCGAAGGGTTATGTCGGGTTTCATGCAGCCACCGGCGCAGATTGCGTCGCCGTGGATGACAGCGTGACTGCCGAATGGGCCGTTGAGCATGTGCAGGTGGGCGGCTGTGTGCAGGGTAATCTGGCGTCCCGGCATATGGTCACCGGTGGGGACGCTCTGGTGTCCGAGACGCGGCGTATTGTGCGGGCCTTTTCGAACGGGCCGCATATCTTTAATCTCGGGCACGGGATCACGCCGGATGCGGATCCGGCGAATGTGCAACTGATGATCGACACCGTGCGCGGCGTCTGACGGCATCCTGACACCGCTAAGAAGGCTGCGGGGTCAAAGCCTGTAGCCACCCGAGACCGTCAGAATTTCGCCAGTTACAAACCCTGCATCGTCGCTGGTCAGAAACCGGACGACCCGCGCTACATCTTCGGGCACTCCGATCCGCCCCAGTGCCGTGTCTTGGACAAACAGCGCGGTCAGATCCGGGGGGCGGGGTTTGTCTGGGATGTCGATGGCGCCGGGTGATACCGCGTTGACGCGGATACCGCGCGGGCCCAGTTCCTTGGCCATTGCGCGTGTCCATAGGTTCAGCGCGGCTTTGCTTGCGCCAAAGAGTGCGGCTGCGCGGGGCGGCAACACGGCGTTCACCGATGAAATGTTGACGACGGCCGCACCAGATTTCAGATGAGGTAGCGAAGCTGCCAGAAGATCACCCGGAACCAGCAGGTTGACGTCGAGGATCGCCCTTTGGGTCGGCGCGTCAAAGCTGTCCAGAGGGGTGGTTTGTGCAACGCCGGCATTGTTCAAGATGACATCCAACTGGCCAAAGCGCTCAATCGTTGCGGTGACGACAGCGGCGCAGTTTCCGGCTTGGGTCAGGTCGCTTTGCATCGCAAGTACAGCTGGGGGCAGGTCATTGGGTGGTGTCGTGTTCCAGACGACGCCCACATTGTGGTCGCGCGACAGATCGCGGGCAATCGCCAGACCGATACCGCGTGTTCCCCCCGTCACCAAAGCTGTTTTTGTCATGAAAATGAACCTTTTTGTTGGATAGGTTGGCGGCTGGTCGCGTGATGCGGAGCAAATCATTTTCAGGATGGCGTCACAATCTCCTCTGTGCCGATGCAAGGGCGAGGGGGCGACCCTATATGGAACGGGCGCACAGGATAGGGCGGTTTGGCGCACATTGCGTTCTGAACTGAACAGTCTAGATTGCGCCAGGAAATAAGGAGACCCCTGATGGCAACAATGGTCGGGATCGAAAACGTCAAAAAAGTTTACGCCGGAGGGTTCGAAGCGCTCAAAGGTATCACGCTGGATATTGAGGAAGGCGAAATTCTGGCCCTGCTGGGGCCGAACGGGGCCGGAAAGACCACTCTGATTTCAACGATCTGCGGAATCACCACGGCAAGTTCTGGCAAAATTCATGTAGGCGGACACGACACGGTTGAGGCCTACAGAGATGCCCGCACCCTTGTCGGCCTGGTGCCGCAAGAGATCAATCTTGAGCCGTTTGAGGCGGTGTTGAACACTGTACGATTCTCGCGCGGGTTGTTCGGCAAAAAGCGGGATGATGCCCTGATCGAACGGATTCTGCGGCAATTGTCCCTGTGGGACAAAAAGGACACGCCGATTCGGGCGCTGTCGGGCGGCATGAAACGACGGGTGATGATCGCCAAGGCACTGAGCCACGAACCACGGGTGCTGTTTCTGGACGAGCCGACCGCAGGCGTCGACGTCGAACTGCGTCGCGACATGTGGGAAATTGTCGCCGGGCTCAAGGCTGATGGCGTGACGATCATCCTGACCACGCATTACATCGAAGAGGCCGAGGCGATCGCTGACCGCGTTGGTGTGATCAACAAGGGCCAGTTGCTGCTGGTCGAGGACAAGGCCGCGCTGATGGCACGCATGGGCAAAAAGCAGCTGCGCATTGATCTGCAGGAGAAGGTTTCAGCTATCCCGCCATCGCTCGTCCAGTTCGACCTTGAGCTTGCAGAGGACGGGCAATCGTTGATCTACGCCTATGACACCATGGCAGAACGCACCGGGATCGCAACGCTGATGGCAGGGATGAGCGACGCCGGGCTGGTGCTGCGCGACATCCAAACACATCAATCGTCGCTTGAGGACATCTTTGTCACGATGGTGCACGAAGGGGAGGACGCGGCATGAACTGGCGCGCAGTACAATCTATCTACCTATATGAAATGGCACGGTTCTTTCGTACTCTGATGCAGAGTTTTATATCACCGGTGATATCAACGTCGCTGTATTTCGTGGTGTTCGGCGCCGCCATCGGCAGCCGGATCCAAGAGGTCGAGGGCGTGAGCTATGGCGCCTTTATCGTGCCGGGGCTGATCATGCTGTCGGTGATCACGCAGGCGATTTCAAACGCGTCATTCGGGATCTATTTCCCAAAGTTCATCGGCACGATCTACGAATTGCTCTCGGCTCCGGTCAATTTTCTGGAAATTGTCATGGGCTATGTGGGGGCGGCGGCAACCAAGGCGCTGTTCATCGGGCTGGTCATTTTGGGTACCGCGGCGCTGTTTGTAGATCTGAGCATCCAGCATCCCGTCGCCATGTTGCTGTTTCTGGTGCTGACCTGTACCAGTTTTGCGCTGCTGGGGTTCATCATCGGTATCTGGGCAGGGAATTTCGAACAGTTGCAATTGGTCCCGCTGCTGATTGTGACGCCGCTGGTGTTTCTGGGCGGGTCGTTCTATTCGATTTCGATGCTTCCTGCTGCGTGGCAGACCATCACGCTGTTTAATCCGGTGGTCTATCTGATCTCGGGATTTCGCTGGGCGTTTTTTGGTATGGCGGATGTCCCGATCGGGCTGAGCCTGCTGGCGATTCTGGTGTTCACCGGGCTGTGCCTTGGGGCGATCTGGTGGATCTTTCGGACGGGCTGGCGCATCCGCAGCTGAAGCGGTATGGCCTGCCGACGGTTTTGTTCAACCTGCGTGCGGAAACGGCAGGTGCCGGGCGGGGGCGTATTGCCCTAAGCCCGGCCCCAGTTTGAACCGTCGCAAGGATGCGTATTTAAGAAGAGAAGAAGCCCGGGTGGATTTGGCCCCGCGCGACATTCGGGGGGTGGGCGATGCGGCAAGTTGTGCGGTTGGCGAATGCCAGCGAATTGCCGGTCTGGCGGCGGCCGGTGACGTTGTTGTTTTTGATGGCGATTGCGATGCCGCTGTCGTTTGCGACGTGGTCGGCGCTGCTCAACAATTTTGTCGTTTCGGCGGCGGGCTTTGACGGTAGTGATATCGGCCTGCTGCATACGGTGCGCGAGATCCCCGGTTTTCTGGCGGTTGGCGTGATCGCTATCATCATCTTTGTGCACGAACAGACGCTGGCGCTGGTGTCGCTGGCGTTGTTGGGGGTGGCTACGGCGGTGACGGCATGGTTTCCGCATATGGCGGGCATTCTGACCATCACCATGCTGTCGTCGATTGGGTTTCATTATTATGAAACAGTGAACCAATCACTGCAATTGCAATGGTTGTCCAAGGATCGCGCGCCAAAGGTTCTGGGTCTGTTGGTGGCAGCGGCGTCGGGGGCCACGTTGGTGGCCTATGTGGCCATCGTGATGGCCTGGCAGGCGTTCGATCTGAGCTATAACTTTGTCTACCTGGCGTCGGGCGGGCTGACGCTGTTGATTGTGGGCTGGTGCGTCTTTGCCTTTCCGCAGTTCGAGGCGCCAAACCCGCAGATCAAGAAGATGATCCTGCGGCGGCGGTATTGGCTGTACTACCTGTTGCAGTTCATGGCGGGCGCGCGGCGGCAGATCTTTATGGTTTTCGCCGGATTCATGATGGTCGAGCGCTTTGGGTTCGAGGTCCACGAAGTTACGGGGCTGTTTTTGATCAACCTTGTGGTCAACATCATTGTTGCACCGTTGATGGGCCGGGCAGTGTTCCGATATGGCGAGCGCAACACACTGATTTTTGAGTACACCGGACTGGTGATGGTGTTCCTGGCGTATGGTGGAATATACTGGTTTGGCTGGGGTGTTGTGCTGGCGGCGGCGCTGTATGTGATCGATCACATCTTTTTTGCCCTGGCTCTGGCACTCAAGACCTATTTTCAAAAGATTGCCGATCCGGGGGATATTGCACCGACGGCGGCGGTGGCGTTTACCATCAATCACATAGCTGCGGTGTTCCTGCCTGTGCTGTTGGGCTATCTGTGGCTGACATCGCCGTCTGCGGTGTTCATCCTTGCCGCTGCGATGGCATCCGTGTCGCTGCTGCTGGCGCTATTGATTCCACGCCATCCTGCGCAGGGAAACGAGACGATTTTTTCGGGCATCCTGCCCGCGCCTGCTGAATGAAGGAACTTCGAACTATGCCGACCTTTACTGCCTTTACCACCCTTGGGGGTCCGCAATCCGCCGAAGAGCTTGGCGAGGCATTGGAGGGTCTGTGGCCGGAACCGACTGGTGTTGGCGTCTTCGAGATCGAGGATGGCAGCGGTACCTGGGAGGTTGGTGGCTATTTCACCGAGACCCCGGACGTCGCCGGTCTGGAACTTCTGGCCACGATCTACGGGGCGAAGCCCTTTGTCATCTCTGAGTTGCCCGAGACGGATTGGGTTGCCAAAGTCCGCCGCGAGCTGACGCCGGTCGAGGCCGGGCGCTTCTTTGTCTATGGCAGTCATGATGCCGACAAGGTGCCCGAGGCCGCTGTACCGCTTCTGATCGAGGCGGCGATGGCATTTGGCACCGGGCATCACGGTACGACTCTGGGTTGCCTTAAGGCGCTGGATGCGCTGGCCTCTGACGGGTTTGTCGGCAAACGGGTCGTGGATGTGGGGTGTGGCACCGCCGTTCTGGCGATGGCGGCGGCGCGGATCTGGCCTGATCCGGTGTGGGCGAGCGATATCGACGAGGTTGCCGTGGCGGTGGCCGAGGCAAATGTGGCAGCAAATGGGCTATTGGGTCGTGTCACATGCCTAGAGGCGACGGGCTTTGATCATGCTGATCTGACAGCTGCGGCACCCTTTGATCTGGTGTTCGCCAACATTCTGAAAGCACCGCTGATTGCGCTGGCCCCCGACATGGCAAAGCACCTACAACCCAAGGGATATGCGATTCTGTCGGGCCTGTTGAACGAACAAGCCGACGATGTGATCGCTGCATATGAACAGAACGGGGTTAATTTAACGTTACGTCAGCAAATCGGCGAATGGACCACGCTGACGCTGCGCCGGTCCTGACGGGTTTCGCGGCAATTGCCTAAAACTGGCGCGAATTGCCCAAATTATGCCACATTTCAGCGCTAACTTTTGTATATCCGGTGGGGGCCGAGATATTGTATTTGAGGTCGCTATGGACGACGCACTCCGTAAATTCGAAAAGCGCCACAGGGCTGTGACCAAGAAGCATCGCCAACTTGCGCAGGGTTATGTCACCAAGCTGGGCCGCAATGGTCTGATTCAACATCATCCCCGCCGCAATCTGCCGGGCGCGTCACCACGGTCGATCGTCATGATCGCATTGGGCTTTTTTGCCTTTAAGGGGCTGCTGCTGCATTCTATGGGCGAGGTGGAATACCTTGCCCGGATCGCGACACTGACCCAAGGGTCGTTGGTTGAAAAGGCCGGCGCGTTTATGATGCAGATTGATCCGGTGACCCGCTGGGGTCTTGAACAACTGACTCCGTTCCTGAGCTGACTCCGCTTCGCGCTGGCAGTGGCCCGTTCGGCACCCACGTGGATCGGGCCATTGGACGGGGTCAGAATATCGTTTCTTACGTTTTGGCGCGACTGATCGTCGGCGTGCAAAAGACCGCGCGCCTCGCGGCTGCGCGGTCTCGGGGTTTGCCACCAGAGAGAGTGTGTGAGTCTTAGCGGGTGGCGACGACGTCGATATCGCTGCGTGTCAGGCCGATATCGTCGAGTTCACGATCGCTGAGCTTTGACAGCGATTTGCGGGTGATGCGTGCATCGTTCCAGTCAGAAACTGAGCCAAACGCAGAAATGATCATTGCGCCGATACGGCCGGCGACGGCTGCGATTTCATGGTTGGTACGGGACGTGTAATAGACAGCCATTTCCTTGATCCTTTTATCTGGTGGGCATTTCTAATGTCTGCCGCATAGATAGGAGGCGGAATATAAACGCGCAACGCGCGTTTATGCATGGGTCTTATGCACCGGCTGCATAGCCAAGATATGTAGCAACATACCGAAAAATAGACATAAATCAAGGACGAGCAACGTCGTTTTTGGGTGTGGGGGCGACGCATTTGGATTGTCGGTGTCGCGGTTGGACAATTGGTGTCGTCTTTGACCTAATACGCAAGGGGCTTGGCGGGTGTTCGCGTTTCGTGCTAGCGTGTCCGAAAAGCAACAAAAGGCTGGGCAGATGCGGGTGGTTGGGATTGATCCGGGGTTGCGGAACCTCGGGTGGGGCGTGATTGACGCCGATGGTAGCCGACTCAGGCATGTGGCAAACGGTGTTTGTACCAGTGCCGGGCCCGAGCTTGCTCCGCGATTGCTGATGTTGCATCGGCAACTGACCGAGGTGCTGCACCGCTATGCACCGCAAGAGGCGGCGGTTGAGTTGACGTTTGTGAATAAGGATGGCGTGGCGACGCTGAAGTTGGGGCAGGCGCGGGCGATAGCACTGCTGGTGCCGGCACAGTTTGGCCTGCTGGTCGGAGAATATGCCCCCAACAAGGTCAAAAAGACCGTTGTCGGTGTCGGCCACGCTGACAAGGGACAGGTGCTGCATATGGTGCAGATGCAACTGCCGGGGGCCGAGATTAACGGCCCCGATGCGGCGGATGCGCTGGCGATTGCAATCTGTCACGCCCATCATGCCCGCGCGCCGGGCGTCAGGGAGATCAGGGTATGATCGGCTATCTGGCGGGCCGGGTGGCCTATAAGGCAGATGATCACGTGCTGATCGACGTGCGCGGCGTGGGCTATATGGTGCATTGCTCGGACCGGACGCTGGCGGCGCTGCCGGGCGTTGGGGAGGCGGTGGCCCTTTATACCGATCTGCTGGTGCGCGAGGATCTGTTGCAATTGTTCGGGTTCTTGTCGCTGGTCGAAAAGGAATGGCACCGGTTGCTGATGTCGGTGCAAGGGGTCGGCGCCAAGGCGTCGCTGGCGATCCTTGGTACGTTGGGCGCGGACGGGGTCAGCCGCGCCATCGCGCTGGGTGACATCAACGCGGTCAAGGCGGCCAGGGGTATCGGCCCCAAGACAGCGCAACGGGTTGTGCTTGAGCTCAAGGACAAGGCGCCGATAGTGATGGCGATGGGGGCGTCTGTTGCCGCGCCACCGGGGGCGGCCTTGGACGCCGGTTCAACGACGGTTGCCGCCGCTACGGCATCTCCTGTTGTGCAATCGGCAGGCCGATCGGCGCAGGCCGAGGCATTGTCGGCACTGGGCAATCTGGGGTATGCTGCGGGTGAGGCGGCGGGCGCCGTTGCGCAGGCCGCAGGCGAGTTACCCGAGGCGGATACGCCGGTGCTGATCCGCGCCGCGCTGAAATTGCTGGCTCCAAAGGCATGATGCGGGCCGTTCAACTGCCCCATGCGGGTGTGTGCCATGCTTTGGGGGGCGAAGATGCAAGAGTCTGATCCCGATCTGCGCCCGGAATTGCAGCCCGGTGATCATGACAGGGCGCTGCGGCCTCAGATGCTTGACGAATTTGTCGGTCAAGCCGAGGCGCGGGCAAATCTCAAGGTGTTTATTCAATCGGCACGGCAGCGCGGTGAAGCGATGGACCACACGCTGTTCCACGGCCCACCCGGTCTGGGCAAGACGACGCTGGCGCAGATCATGGCGCGCGAGCTGGGGGTGGGGTTCCGTATGACCTCTGGCCCGGTTCTGGCCAAGGCAGGCGATCTGGCGGCGATCCTGACCAATCTCGAAGCGCGGGACGTGCTGTTCATTGACGAGATCCATCGCTTGAATCCCGCAGTCGAAGAGGTGCTGTATCCAGCGCTTGAGGATTATGAGCTGGATCTGGTGATCGGCGAAGGGCCAGCGGCGCGCACGGTGCGGATTGAGTTGCAGCCCTTCACCCTGGTCGGGGCGACGACACGGCTGGGTTTGTTGACCACGCCTCTGCGTGACCGTTTTGGCATTCCGACGCGGTTGGAGTTTTACACGGTGGACGAGCTGAACCTGATCGTGACCCGAAATGCGATCAAACTGGGTGTGCCTGCCGAAGGTGACGGCGCCCGCGAGATCGCCCGCCGGTCGCGTGGCACGCCGCGCATTGCCGGACGGCTGTTGCGTCGGGTGGTGGATTTTGCCGTGGTCGAAGGGGACGGAGTGGTCACACATGCGCTGGCAGACCGGGCGCTGACCCGCCTTGGCGTCGATCATCTGGGACTGGATGGTGCCGACCGTCGGTATCTGAATCTGATCGCCGAGAATTATAACGGTGGCCCGGTCGGAATCGAAACCCTGTCTGCCGCCCTGAGCGAGAGTCGCGATGCGCTGGAAGAGGTGATCGAGCCATTCTTACTGCAACAGGGGCTGATTCAGCGCACACCGCGCGGGCGGATGTTGGCGCAAAAGGCGTGGGATCATCTCGGGTTGTCGACACCCAAACCTCCGGGGCAAAGTACGCTGTTTGACTGAGCGGGCCGTTTCGGGCAAAGGCGCTGCGTGTGTCTGCGAGGCATGCAAGTACGTATTTAGAAAGAGAAGAAGCAGGGGGCAGCGCGATGAGCGATGTTTTGACGCCAGCGGATGTGGAAACAATGTTCACCCGCTCGGATGGTGGATATCTGTTCGCGCGTTGGGGGCGACCGCTGGCACCTGTGGTTTTTGGTGTCGAGGATGCCACCCTGTCGGTGATCAGGGCCGCGTTCGAGGCAGTTTGCCATTTGGCCGGGCACCAGATGGCCGAAACCGATCCCGAGTTGGGCGCCAACGTCATGGTGTTTTTCTGTCGCGACTGGGACGAATTGGCAGAGGTGCCCAATCTCGACCGGCTGGTGCCGGATATGGGTCCACTGGTGACGCGGTTGCAGGCCGCAAGTGCCAACCAATACCGCATTTTCCGGTTTGATGACGCCGGGGCGATCCGCGCCTGTTTCATTTTTCTGCGGATGGATGCCGAGATGGTGGCGGTTCCTGCTGACACGCTGGCGCTTGGTCAGGCGGTGCAGGCACTGTTGCTGTGGTCGGATCAGGCCTTTGGCACCCGTTCACCGCTGGGGCAATTGGCAGATGGACGCGTAGTTGTGCGCCCCGAAGTCGGGGCAGTGTTGCGGGCGGCGTATGAACCGGTGATGCCGGTTGCGGCGCGGGATCCCTCACATGCGCTGCGCCTGGCAGCGCGGATTGGGCTGGCGGGCTGACACCCCTTTGCGGCGGTCGGCCTTTTCATCCAGATTGGAGGGGGCTAGGGTTCCGGCGCGCAGGCAGAGGGCATGATAAGATGCACGAATTTCCGGTCCGGGTCTATTATGAGGACACCGATATGGCGGGTATCGTCTATTACGCCAATTACCTCAGATATATTGAACGTGCCCGCAGTGACTGGGTCCGCAGTCTGGGTATCGACCAGAATCGCATGCGTGAGGAAGATGGTGTGGTCTTTGTCGTGCGGCGGGTCGAGGCGGATTACCTGCAACCCGCCAGATTTGACGACGCGTTAATTGTGAGCACAGAGATGCGCGGTGTGACCGGGGCTCGGCTGATCATGGGGCAGCGGGTCATGCGCGATGAAACGCTGCTTTTTCAGGCCGAGGTGACGGTCGCCTGCGCGACTGCCACGGGCCATCCTGCGCGGCTTCCGCAAGCGATCCGCGGGTTGGTGCACTAAACTGACCCGGATCTGGCGTGACGCGGGGGAAATCGGCGGGCACCCGCCCGTGTATGACAGCATTGTGTTGGCGTTTGCCCCGCAAATCAGCTACACAGGCCGGTAATCAGAGCCTCGAAGATAGAGGCCGAACCGGAAAGAGCAGTCTTATGGAACCGCAAGCCCTTGCCATGGCGCAGGAGATTGATTTCTCTTTGTTGGCCCTTTTTGCGCGCGCAACGCTGACAGTGAAACTGGTGATGCTGCTGTTGATGGTGGCATCCTTCTGGTCCTGGTCGATCATTGTGCAGAAACTGATCGCGTATCGCAGCGCGCGGCGCGAGGCGCATGTCTTTGACAAGGCGTTCTGGTCGGGTGAGCCGCTGGACGATCTTTTCGATCAGATCGGCGCAGAACCTTCGGGCCGGGCGCAGAAAATCTTTGCCAGCGGTATGATCGAATGGCGGCGTAGTCATCGTGCCGATGGTGGGCTGATCGCAGGTGCGCAGGCACGAATCGACCGCAGCATGGATGTGGCGATTCAAAAAGAAACCGAGGCGCTGCAAAAGGGTTTGCCGGTTTTGGCCACCGTCGGATCGACTGCACCATTTGTCGGTCTGTTCGGGACGGTCTGGGGCATCATGCACGCCTTTATCGAAATTGCGCAGCAGCAGAACACCAACCTGGCCGTTGTAGCACCGGGCATTGCCGAGGCGCTTTTGGCCACTGGTCTGGGTCTGCTCGCGGCGATCCCCGCAGTGGTTTTTTACAACAAGTTAAGCGCGGACAGCGACCGTATCATCGGCGGCTACGAGGCCTTTGCCGACGAGTTTTCGACCATCCTCAGCCGCCAGCTGGACAGCTGAGCGATGGGGGGCGGTGTCGTCAAATCTGCGGGGGGCGGTGGACGCCGACGGGGCCGTCGTGGCAGCCGCGCGCAGCCTATGGCCGAGATCAACATTACGCCGTTTGTGGATGTGATGCTGGTGTTGCTGATCATTTTCATGGTGGCCGCGCCGCTGTTGACGGTGGGCGTGCCTGTTGAGCTGCCCAAAACCGCCGCCAGCGCCCTTCCGTCCGAGAACGAAGAGCCGCTGACCGTCACATTGCAGGCCGATGGTGTCGTGATGATCCAGACAACTGAGGTGGCGCGCGCCGATCTGGTGAATCGTTTGCGGGCAATCGCGACCGAGCGTGCGGATGACCGGGTGTTCCTGCGTGCTGACGGGGCTGTGCCCTATGAGCAGGTGGCGCAAGTGATGGGCGCGCTCAACGCGGGGGGCTTTTCCTCGATCGGTCTGGTGACGGATATCGGAGGGCCGGCCCTTGACGGGTCGGATCGCTGAGGCAGGTTCGGCGTGCATATTGGCCATTATATCTCGGGCGGAGGTCACGCGGCGCTGATCTTGTGGGTGCTGTTGGGCGGATTGTTCAGCACGCGGTCCGACCCGATTGAGGTGGCGCAGGTGTCGATCTTGTCCGAGGCCGAGTTTGCCGCGCTAACCGCGCCGTTGCAGCCACCTCAGAGCACGGCAGATGTTGCTGCCCCACCGACCCCTGAAACAGACGCAACCGAGGCGCAACCCGAAGCCCCCGCCCCCGAACCGGCCCCGGAGGCCCCGGCACCCGAGGCCGCACCCGAGCCGGTCGCTGAACCGCAGGCCGTACCCGAGCCCGCACCGGCTGAATCTGTGCCGCAGGCCCCCCCGCCGCCGCCGCAGACCGAGGTTGCGGACGCGCCCCCGCAGCTGGCGACGCCGCAACAGGAAACAGTGCAGTTGCCTGTTACCTCGCCACGTCCGCAACCGCGCCCCGCGCCGCGTGTGGCGCCCGAGCCAGTGGCGCAGCCCGAACCCGAGACCCGGATTGACCAAGTCGTGCGCGAGGCTGTGGTGCCGGATGAAGCGCCGACAGAAGTGGCGCCCGAGCCAGAGCAGCAGGCGTCCGCCCCCGACGCCGCGGCAACAGAGATTGTGACCGAGGCCGAAGAACCGGCCAGTTCCGCCCCCAGCGCGTCGATGCGGCCGCGGACCCGACCCGAACGACCCGTCGCGCCACAGGTTCCGGCAACCGAGAGCGTCGCATCGTCGGCTGCGGCTGAGACTCCGGCGCCCGCGGCAGAGTTCACGTCGAGGCCGACCCAGTCTGACAGCACGGCGCAAGCTGTGGCGGATGCGGTGGCGCAGGCTTTGGCAGGTGGCAGCACGGCACCCGCGCCGGATTTGCCGGTCGGTCCGCCGATGACCAGTGGCGAAAAGGATGCGTTGCGTGTCGCGGTGCAGGCATGTTGGGTGGTCGACGTCGGCAGTCAGGCGGCAAATGTAACGGTAACAGTGTCGATGGAAATGGACCGCGACGGGCGCGTGGTGAACGGATCTCTGCGGATGCTGAACGCTGACGGCGGATCTGCAGCCTCAGCCGAGACTGCGTTTCAGACGGCGCGCCGGGCGATTCTGCGCTGCCAGAAGGACGGCTATCAGCTGCCCGCCGAAAAATACGCCCAATGGCGCGAGATCGAAATGACCTTCAATCCTGAAGGAATGCGGGTGCGATGACGTGGAACTATGCCGTATTCGCGAGCGTTTGGAAAAGGGGCTTGATTTTCCCATGGCTCCGGCGTTCTGCAGGGGCAAACTGCGTGGCGGGTGGACTGCGGTCCGCAGCGCATCGTTTGGCGCGGGTTCGATACGGATATTCCGGAAGGATGGATGTGGTATGAGACAGACTTTGGCCTCGGTACTTGCGGCGGGTGCGCTTGCGCTCTCGAGTTTGACGCTGCCCGGAGCGGCGCAGGCACAGGGCGGGCCGCTCAGGCTCGAGATCACCGAAGGGGTGGTCGAGCCGTTGCCCTATGCCGTGCCGGCCTTTGTGGCCGAAAGCGCGGCGGCGCAGAGTATTGCCGACCAGCTGAGCCGGGTTGTCGCGGATGACCTGAGCGGGAGTGGGTTGTTTCGAGAAATCCCGAGAGAGGCCCATATCAGCGGCATCACCTCGTTCCAGAGCCCGGTGCAATTCGCGGACTGGAAAGCAATCAACGCGCAGGCACTTATTTCCGGGGCCGTAGACGTCGACGGCAGCGGACGATTGACGGTCAAGTTCCGGGTATACGACGTGTTTGCCGGCGCAGAGTTGGGTCAGGGCATGCAGTTTGTTGGCACGGCGGACGGCTTTCGACGCATGGCGCACAAGGTGGCCGACCAAGTGTACAGTCGCATTACAGGCGAAAGCGGATATTTTGACAGCCGCGTCGTCTTCGTTTCGGAGACCGGTCCCAAAGACAAGCGCGCCAAGCGGCTGGGGATTATGGATTATGACGGCGCAAATGTGCAGTTCCTGACTGACAGTCGCTCAATTGTTCTCGCACCTCGATTCTCGCCGACTGGCGACAGGGTGCTTTACACCAGTTACGAAACTGGTTTCCCGAGGGTACATATTCTCAACGTCGGCGCGGTTCAAAGCAGCATTCTGCCGGGATCGGATGGAGTAATGAGCTTTGCTCCGCGCTTTGCGCCCAACGGCGCGACAGTGGTTTATTCGCTGGCCCAAGGATCGAATACCGACATTTTTGCAAAGGACATAAGCGGTGGTGCCGCGCGGCAACTGACCAGTGGACCTTCCATCGAGACGGCGCCGAGCTACTCGCCTGACGGTGGACGTATCGTGTTTGAGAGCGACCGTAGCGGCACCCAGCAACTTTATGTTATGTCCGCTAGCGGAGGTGAGGCGCAGCGTATCAGTTTTGGTGCCGGACGCTATGGTACGCCCGTCTGGTCCCCGCGCGGCGACTTGATCGCCTTTACCAAGCAGAACGCCGGTCGGTTCCACATCGGTGTAATGCGCACCGACGGTTCGGAGGAGCGACTGCTTACGGCTTCGTTCCTCGATGAGGGGCCGACCTGGGCACCTAACGGGCGTGTGCTGATGTTCGCGCGCGAGACGCAGGGTGCGCAGGGCGCCTCGGCGCTTTATTCGGTAGATATATCTGGTCGCAACCTCAAACGGGTGCGCACCCCCGATGGGGCCTCTGATCCAAGCTGGGGGCCTTTGCAGTGACACCCGTTAGAAAGGACCTAAAATTCTTCTTAAGAATGTTACCAGGCAATATGCTAAGAATTTTATCAAAATTCTTGCACCGCGCCTGCAGCACCGCCGCGTTGCGTTTGCAAGGCGCGGCGCCTGTGTTAACCTGACCAAAAAATAGCGAGCGGAAAGCGATCCATGACATATATAACCAAGGCTATGATGCTGATCGCGGCCCTTGCCGTATCGGCCTGTACCAATCCTGACCGATTTGCCGATCAGGGTAGTTTCTCTGACACTGGTGGCGCCGGACTGGGTGCAGATGGGGGGATTGTTCCCGGCAGTGCCAATGATCCGACCTCTTCGGCCTATTTCCAGCAGACGGTCGGTGACCGGGTGCTTTTCGCGGTGGATCAATCCTCGCTCAGCTCTGAGGGGCAGCGTGTGCTTGATGGTCAGGCACAGTGGCTGATGACCAACAGTGACTACCTTGCCGTGATCGAAGGGCATGCTGATGAGCAGGGCACGCGCGAATACAACCTCGCTCTGGGCGCCCGGCGGGCTAATGCGGTGATGGAATACCTTATCGCCCGTGGCATTCCTTCGACGCGACTCAAATTTGTGAGCTATGGCAAAGAGCGCCCGATCGAGATCTGCTCAGAAGAAGCCTGTTATGCCAAGAATCGCCGTGCCGTGACCATCATTTCTGCCGGCGGGTTGGTCGGCTGATCGGGCGCGCAGATAGGGGATACGCAATGCGGATCAAAATCGGTCTTGTTGTCTTTGCGCTCGTCGCGACACCGGTTGCTGCTCAGGACCAGTCGTTGGCGGACATCCGTCAGGATCTTCAGGTTCTGACGGTTGAGTTGCAGCGCCTCAGGACTGAGCTAAGCACAACCGGCACCAGCGGCATGACCATTGGCGGCGGAACCATAGACCGGGTCAATGCAATCGAGGCGGAATTGCAACGTTTGACGTCCAATACCGAGCAGATAGAATTCCGCATCGGTCAGGTGGTCGAAGATGGCACCAATCGCATCGGCGATCTTGAGTTTCGGCTATGCGAGCTTGAGGCGACCTGCGACATTGGTACGCTTGGCACCACGCTGCGGATTGGCGGCGGATCGGCTCCGGTCGCCGCGACTCCACCACCTGCCGCTCCGCAGGGATCAGAGCAATCGCAAACGCAGCTCGCCGTGAGCGAGCAGGACGACTTTCGGCGGGCGCAGGAGGCGCTCGCCAACAGTGACTTTCGCACCGCCGCGGAGCTCTTTGCGACCTTTCGCGAGACCTATCCGGGTGGACCGTTAGAGGTTCGCGCGCTGATCGGGCAGGGCAAGGCCCAGGAAGGGTTGGGTGACACGCGCAGCGCGGCGCGCTCTTATCTTGACACCTACTCCAACTATCCCGACGCAGCGGTCGCGCCAGAGGCGTTGTTCCGCTTGGGCCTTGCGCTGAACGCGCTGGGCAGTGTCAGCGAAGGCTGCGTGATGCTGTCCGAAGTTGGCAACCGTTACTCCGGCTCGGAATTTGCGGGCCAGGCTATCGAGGCGCGCACCTCTCTGGGCTGTCAGTGACGGGGGCAACGTCGCTCGATCACCGATTTTCCGAGGCGATGGGATCCCTGTTAGGCCCCGACTTTCCCACAGATATTGGACTGGCGGTTTCCGGAGGCGGCGACAGCATGGCGATGCTGACATTGGCGCATAATTGGAGTCGCGTCTGGGGAGTCCGGCTGTGGGTGGTTACGGTGGACCACGGCTTGCGCCCCGAAGCCGCGTCCGAGGCGGCGATGGTCGCGGCTGAATGCGGTGAACTGGGTTGGCCGCACGCCACGCTGCGCTGGCACTGGGATGGGCAGGGGAACGTGCAGGACGCTGCCCGCCGCGCGCGGCTGAATCTGATTGATCGCTGGCGGAACGGGATCGCACATGTGCTGATGGCCCACACACGGGACGACCTGGCCGAAACCTTCTTGATGCGGCTTGGCCGCGGGTCAGGTGTGGATGGGTTGTCGGCGATGCAGGCGCGGCGATTTGTGGGTTCGGAACCCGGATCGGGTGTGGAACTTTTGCCTGAGGATGTCACCCAGACGCACATGCCACCCGACGGGGCATATCCAGCCGAGCGAGCCGAAAATCGTAACGGGTTCCAGGTGATCCGCCCCTGTCTGGACATGCGTCGCGCTGAATTGCGACACTATCTCACAACGCTCAAAGGGCGCTGGGTCGAGGATCCGTCGAACGACGACCGGGGTTATGACCGTGTGCGAATGCGACAGTTGTTGCAGAATCTCGACGCCGAAGGTCTGGGTGCCGAGGTTTTATCGGCCACCGCGACACGGCTGGCACGTGCGCGCCCGGCGTTGCGGGCCCGCGCCGCACAGGTTTGGACCGAGATTGGCACATCGGTCTGTGCTGGGAATACGCCGCTGGGGGATTTGCAGCTGGATCGCGATGGCTTGGCCAAGGTCGAGGCGGATACTCGCCTGCGCCTGTTGGCTGCGGCGCTTCAGTATATCTCGACCAACTCTTATCGTCCCAGAGTAGAGGCGCTTGAGGCTCTGTTGGACAAGGTTCAGTCGGGTGGTGCCGGAACCCTGCATGGCTGCGAAATCCGCGCGAACGGCGCGGCAATCCGGGTGACGCGCGAGCCTCGCGCCGTGGCCGCGCAGCGCGCTGTAGTGGGGGATGGCACGCTCTGGGACAGGCGCTGGAAGTTTTTTCACAATGATTTTATAGGATTGACTATCCGGTCCCTCGGCGAAGACGGCTGGGGCCAATGCCAAGAGCACAACAGCAATACCCCCGCGTTCCGCTATGCGCGTGCGTTGCCCTCGGTGTGGGATGGTGATCGACTGGTCGCCTGCGACGCGATGGCGGTCGGGCCGGGTCAGACCACAACGCTCTGGCCGATGGGGCGACAGAATGAAGGGTTTCACGCTTTCCTTCTTTCGCATTGAACCGGACGCCGTGATGTCTATGTTACACCGACACGATGTGTGCTATGAGACGCGCACTGGATTTTTAGGAGATTTTCCTTGGGCAATGTACGCAATATCGCGTTCTGGGTCGTACTGTTTGTGCTGGTTCTGGTGCTGTTCAATCTGTTCAGCGGCGGCAGCACCACCATGCAAAGTCGCGAGATCAGCTATACGGACTTTGTCCATGCGGTTGAGAACAAGACTGTAAGCTCGGTCACGCTGGATGGTGAGCAGGTGCGGTTCCGCAGCAGCGACGGCACCGATTATGTCACGATCAAGCCCGAGGATGCGTCGGTCACAACCATGCTGATCGAAAATGATGTGCCGGTTCGGGCCGAGGCACAGCAGCAATCGGGCTTTCAGTCCTTCCTGCTGAGCCTGCTGCCATTCCTGCTGTTGATAGGTGTCTGGATCTACTTCATGAACCGGATGCAGGGTGGCGGCAAAGGGGGTGCGATGGGATTCGGCAAATCCAAGGCCAAGATGCTGACGGAAAAGCATGGCCGCGTGACGTTTGATGACGTGGCGGGCATCGACGAGGCCAAGGAAGAACTGGAAGAGATCGTTGAATTTCTGCGGAACCCGCAGAAATTCAGCCGCTTGGGCGGCAAAATCCCCAAGGGTGCGCTGCTTGTGGGCCCTCCGGGCACAGGTAAGACGCTGTTGGCGCGCGCGATTGCGGGTGAGGCGGGTGTGCCGTTCTTCACCATTTCCGGGTCCGACTTTGTCGAGATGTTTGTTGGCGTTGGCGCCAGCCGTGTGCGCGACATGTTCGAGCAGGCCAAGAAAAACGCGCCCTGCATCGTGTTCATCGACGAAATCGACGCCGTAGGTCGCAACCGTGGCGCTGGCTATGGCGGTGGCAATGATGAACGCGAACAGACGCTGAACCAGTTGCTGGTCGAGATGGACGGTTTTGAGGCAAACGAGGGTGTGATCATCCTTGCCGCGACCAACCGCCGTGACGTGCTGGACCCGGCGCTGCTGCGTCCGGGCCGGTTCGACCGTCAGGTTACAGTACCGAATCCCGACATCAAGGGCCGCGAAAAGATCCTCAACGTGCATGCGCGCAAGACGCCGCTGGGCCCCGATGCCGATATGCGGATCATCGCGCGTGGCACGCCGGGTTTCTCGGGCGCGGATCTGGCGAACCTCGTGAACGAGGCGGCGCTTACGGCCGCGCGTCTCGGCCGCCGGTTCGTCACCATGGAGGATTTCGAACACGCCAAGGACAAGGTCATGATGGGCGCCGAGCGTCGCAGCATGGTTCTGACCGCCGAGCAAAAGGAAAAGACCGCCTATCACGAGGCAGGTCACGCCGTCGTGGGTCTGTCGCTGCCGCAGTGTGATCCGGTCTACAAGGCGACGATCATTCCGCGCGGTGGTGCGCTGGGCATGGTTGTGTCCCTGCCCGAGATCGACCGCCTGAACTGGCACCGGTCCGAATGTGAGGAAAAGCTGGCCATGACCATGGCGGGCAAGGCGGCCGAGATTATCAAATATGGCGAGGACAACGTGTCAAACGGCCCGGCTGGTGACATCCAGCAGGCCAGCGCGCTGGCGCGTGCCATGGTGCTGCGTTGGGGCATGTCCGACAAGATCGGCAATATCGACTATTCCGAAGCGCACGAAGGGTATAGCGGCAATACCGCTGGCCTCTCGGTTTCGGCCAACACCAAAGAGCTGATCGAGAGCGAGGTAAAGCGCTTTATCTCGGATGCGTATACCCGCGCGTTCCAGATCCTGACCGACAAACGGGATGAATGGGATCGTCTTGCGCAAGGTTTGCTGGAATACGAAACGCTGACCGGCGAAGAGATCAAACGCGTGATGCGCGGCGAGCCGCCTCAGGCGGGACCGGATGACAGCGGCAGCGCCGAAGAGGAAACGCCAAGCGTGACGGCGATCCCGAAAACCAAACCCAAAGCCAAACCCGCTGGCGATGGCGGACTGGAGCCTGAACCATCAGTATGAGCCAGGCCTCGGACCAGGATTGGAACCCCGGGACCTACGACAGGTTCCGGGGTTTGCGTTTGCGCCCCGCGCTGGACCTGCTGAGGGCCGTGGGGCCCTTGCCCGAGGGCGATATTATCGACCTCGGCTGTGGTACCGGCAGCGTGGGCCCGGCACTTGGACAGCTGCGGCGTCGACTGATCGGCGTTGATGCCAGCCCCGCGATGATGGAACACGCGGCGCGCACAGGGGTCTACGACGAACTTCTCCAAGAGGATCTGACGGTCTGGCAGGCGACGCGCCCCGCAGCGCTGATTTTTTCCAACGCGTCGCTGCATTGGGTACCTGATCACCAGACGCTGTTTCCGCGACTTGTGCAGATGCTGGCGCCTGGGGGCGTCCTTGCAATCCAACTGCCGCACCAGAACAACGCGCCGTCGCACCGTCTGTGGGTCAAGCTTGTGGACGAGCTTTTCCCCGGTCGGGTTGATCATTCGCACGGACCCAATGTGTTGCTGGCGGCAGAGTATCACCGGATGTTGTCGGCGATGGGGCAAGTGACGCTGTGGGATACCGAATATTATCAAGAGCTTGCCCCTGACGGTGAAGGGCACCCCGTGCGCCGGTTTGTTGAGGCCACGTTTGCCCGCCCGATCCTGAATGCACTGGAACCGGATGAACGACTGCGCCTTATCGCGGCCTACGAGGCGGTGATAGGCAAGGCCTACCCCAAGGGCCCCAGAGGCACGGTTTTATTCCCGTTCCGGCGGATGTTCTTCACGCTGTCGGTCTGATCCGGCGCGGCGATCAGATGCTGTGGATCCGCGTCGCTGATCACCGGCGTCGCGCCGCTGCGGTTCAACGATTTCAGAACGTGGCGTCACAGTCCCGTTGCCCCAACGAGCCAATGCCTGAACCGTAACGTTACTAGCGGGCATTTTTAGTGGCGGTACTCGCGACTATCGCAGCGCCCGAGACGATCTGTCCGTACTGAGGCGTGGTCCGTTTCTCCGCCGTCGGATATACCATCGAACGGACCAATCAAATGAAATGCGCCGATAGCAGCTTGGACCAAAGACCCATGCGCGTCATTTCCTATAAAATTCAGACACTTACTTTTCCGCTTCTTCTCTTTCCAAATACGCATTACGACGCTGCCCAACAAAACCCGCGCCTCGGCTTTCACGGTGGCACAGGCACAAAAACCGCCGAATCCCGTAGGATTCGACGGTTTTCATTCAAATACACGCGGCCACTGACCTTCCGGCCTGTTCACGTAATGTCGACCAGTTCGATCGCAAAGGTCAGATCCTTGCCCGCGAGCGGATGATTGGCATCCAGTGTGACCTCGGCCTCCGTGACTTCGACCACAGTCACCGGCATCACCTGACCTGTCGGCGTCTGCACCTGCAGTTGCGTCCCCGGATCGAGCGGAATGTCTGCCGGGATTTCTGTGCGGGGAACGGACTGGCGCGCCTCGGGGTTGGGTTGGCCATAGGCCTCATCTGCGGGCACGGCCACGGTTTTCTTGTCACCGACGGTCATGCCGGGCATGGCTTTGTCGAGACCGGGAATGATCTGGCCCGACCCCACGGTGAATTCCAGCGGATCGCGTCCGGCGCTGCTGTCGAACGTGCTGCCATCGTTGAGCGTGCCAGTGTAGTGAATACGTACGGTGTCACCCGTCTTGACCTCGGTCATGTGAAAATCCTGTCTTGTCTGAAGGGGGGTTGCTTTCAGAGGCCGCGTCCGGTGCGGGTGCTCTTGCTCAGATCCAAACTTAGGCAACCCGGCCCGGAAATGCAAACAGCGGTCCACATTGGCTGCAACAAGTTCGCCGTGATGACGACAATCTCGGGTTTCGCCTCTTTTCCCTGCGCTCTGAGCATGCCAGTCTCAGCCCAGTTCAGGGAGGGTCCCATGCCGATCACCACCTGCGTCTTTGACGCTTATGGTACTTTGTTCGACGTCGCGTCGGCGGCCCGGGTCGCGGCCGGTGAGCCGGGGCGCGACGGGTTGGCCGCGATTTGGCCAAAGCTGGCCGAGGATTGGCGCCTTAAACAATTGCAATACAGCTGGCTGCGCGCCATCACAGGCGAGCATACGGATTTCTGGGCGGTGACCCAGAGTGGCCTTGACTGGGCGATGGAGCGTCACGGTCTGTCGGATGACCCAGAACTGCGCGAACGCCTGCTGGCGCTTTATTGGGAGTTGGCAGCATATCGCGAGGTGCCCGCCATGTTGACCCGACTCAAGGCTGCGGGCAAGACCTGTGCGATTCTGTCCAACGGCAGCCCCGATATGCTGGATGGCGCGGTCGACAGTGCGGGGATTGGCACTTATCTCGACGCGGTGTTGTCGGTCGAGGATGTGGGCATCTTCAAACCCGCGCCGCAGGTCTACGACATGATCGGTGCGCGGTTCGGCTGCGCGCCGTCCGAGGTGCTTTTTGTGTCGTCGAACGGTTGGGACGCGGCGGGGGCCGCCGGTTATGGATTCACCACCGCCTGGGTCAATCGTGCAGGCGATCCGGTGGACCGGCTGGCACACAGGCCGCAGCACGTCCTGACCGATCTTTCGGCCATACCCGAGCTTGCCGCCTGATGCCCCGATTTACCACTTCGGACGGCGTCTCGCTGCATTTCACCGACACAGGTGCGGGCCTGCCGCTGCTCTGTCTCGCCGGGTTGACGCGCGACGCGCATGATTTCGACTATGTTGCGCCGCATCTGCGCGACCTGCGTCTGATCCGCCTCGACTACCGGGGGCGTGGCCAGTCGGCCTGGGCCGACCCGGCAACCTACACAATCCCGGTCGAAGCCCGCGATGCGCTGGAACTGCTTGATCATCTGGGGCTTGAGCAGGCTGCGGTTCTGGGCACCTCTCGCGGCGGTTTGATCGCCATGCTGCTGGCGGCCACAGCCCGCGACCGCCTGCTGGGTGTCGCGCTGAACGATATCGGGCCCGAGATCGCCGAGACCGGGCTTGACGTCATCAGGAATTACATCGGTCGTAATCCGGTCTGGGCGACCCATGCCGAAGCGGCCACCGCCATGGCCAATGGTCTCACAGGCTTTGCCAACGTGCCGCCGGACCGGTGGCTGACCGAGGTGGCGCACCTCTATCGTGAAACACCTGAGGGGTTAAAAATCCGGTACGACCCGCGTTTGCGTGACGCAGTACTCGATGCCGGTGCTCAGCCGGTGCCCGATCTCTGGCCTCTGTTTGACGCGCTGGCGGGTCTGCCGCTCTGCACCCTGCGCGGAGCCAATTCGGACCTGCTGTCACCCGCGACCTTTGCCGAGATGCGTCGCCGCCGCCCCGACATGATTGCCAGCATTGTTGCGGACCGTGGGCATATCCCGTTCCTTGATGAACCGGAATCGCGTGACGCGCTGACCCGCTGGCTGGGCGTGATGCGATGAGTGCAGCGCTTCGACCCGCAGCCACATAGATACCAAGAGAGGCAGTTGATGAATATCACGATGATCGAGGCCGCAGCAGACCGGCTTGCCGGGCATGTCCGCCAGACGCCATTGCTCTGGTCGCCTTTTTTGGACGAGATTGCGGGCCGCCGGGTGCTGGTCAAACCGGAATGCCTGCAACATACCGGCAGCTTCAAATTTCGCGGCGGGTGGTCTGCCGTTTCGGCAATGTCACCCGAGGCGCGTGCCCGCGGTGTCATCGCCTTTTCCAGCGGCAACCATGCTCAGGGCGTGGCCTATGCCGCGCGGGCCCACGATGCCCCGGCGGTGATCATCATGCCCAGCGATGCACCAAAGCTGAAGATTGACAATACGCGCGCTCTCGGTGCCGATGTGGTGCTCTATGACCGCGCAACCGAGGATCGCGACGAAATCGGTGCGCGCCTCTCCACCGAGCGCGGCATGACCCTGATCAAACCCTTTGACGAACCGCTGGTGATTGCCGGTCAGGGCACAACCGGGCTGGAAATCGCGCGGGATGCAGCGGCCCTGGGGGTAACAGAGGCAGATGTGATCGTCTGTTGCGGTGGTGGTGGGCTGACCTCGGGCATTGCCCTTGCTCTTGAGGCGCGGGCGCCGGGCCTGCGGGTGCGGCCTGCAGAACCCGAGGGGTTTGACGATGTCGCGCGATCACTCGCCTCTGGAAGGATCGAACGCAACAGCGGCGCGCCCGAAGGTTTGTGTGATGCCATCCTGACGCCGCAACCGGGGGATCTGACGTTTCCGATCCTGTCGCGCCTCTGCGGCCCCGGTCTGGTCGTGACCGAGGACGAAGTACAACACGCCATGGCGCTGGCCTTTGCCCGCCTCAAGGTCGTGGCAGAACCGGGTGGCGCTGTCGCCCTGGCCGCCGCCCTGTTCCATAGCGCCGAGATTTCCGGCGAGACCGTGATCGTCACCATTTCGGGTGGGAATGTCGATGCAGGCGTGTTTGCACAGGCGCTTGCGCGCTTTCCGGTGTGACAGGGTGATGCCGTGCATGTGTTGCAAACTCCGGGCAAAACTTGTGGCAAGAGTTTTCACTTCGCGGCGCCAGATCAGACAGTTACAATCGTTTCCAACTTTGGCAGACTGGGTTAGATCTAACATGATGATCCCCAGACGCGCGCCTAGGATCGGGTTTGCCGATCCCAACTTATAGGACAAAATATGCATATCGCCCGCCTCGACGGCATCCAGATTCACTACCGCCTCGATGGAGATCCAGACGGTGCGCCGGTGGTCTTTTCCAACTCGCTTGGCACCGATCTGCGGCTTTGGGACAAGGTGATCCCGCTGCTGCCAGCCGGATTGAAATTCATCCGATATGACAAGCGCGGTCACGGTCTGTCGGAATGCACCCCCGCGCCCTATTCGATGGGTACGCTCGTCAGCGATACCGAAAAGCTGATGGATCATCTGAACGTCCGCGACGCGCTTTTTGTCGGGTTGTCGATTGGCGGCATGATTGCGCAGGGGCTGGCGGCCAAACGGCTCGATCTGGTGCGCGCGATGGTACTGTCGAACACGGGTGCCAAGATCGCCACGCGCGAGATGTGGGATGAACGTATCGCGGGCGTGCGCGCTGGCGGGATCGAATCGCTGGCTGATGCCACCATGACGCGTTGGTTTTCCGCAGATTTCCGCGCCACCGACGAATTCGCGGGCTGGCGCAACATGCTGATCCGCCAGCCGGTCGAAGGCTATGTCGGTTGCTCTGCTGCGATCTCGGGCACGGATTTGATCACGCCGACTTCGGGATTGCGCCTGCCGACCCTTGGCATCGCCGGGTCCGAAGATGGATCGACCCCCCCGGATCTGGTCCGCGAAACCGTAGGGTTGGTGCCGGGGTCGGATTTTGCCCTGATCCGTGGTGCTGGCCATTTGCCTTGCGTTGAAAAACCAGTGGAATATGCCCGGATCCTCAGCGATTTCTTTTCCCGTGTCGGGCACTCAGCATGAACTGGGGTGGGCGCGCGCACCCAGATAAGGATTGAAATCGCACATTTTCTTCTTGTCCACGGGTCGTGCCACGGAGCCTGGTGCTGGCGCGACGTCCACCCGGCGCTGACGGCGCTGGGGCATTCCAGTCGTGCGATTGATCTGCCGTCCGGTGGTGCTGACACGACGCCGCTGGAGGAGGTGACACTCGACCTGTGCGCGGGGTCTGTTTTGGATGCAATCGACGGGCCGGTGATTGTGGTTGGTCATTCTGCGGGTGGCTTTCCGATCAGTCGGGCAGCTGATCTGAGGTCTGACGGAATCACCCGACTGGTCTATCTATGCGCCTATGTCCCGCGCGCGGGCGCGTCGCTGATCGGCATGCGGCGCAGTGCGCCGCGCCAGCCCCTGCACGGGGCGCTGGTCAAATCCGGTGACGGTCTGAGCTACTCTGTTGATCCGACCCATGCGCGCGCCGCATTCTATCACGATTGCCCAGAGGAGGTGGTCCAGTTCGCGCAGCGCAATCTGCGGCCACAGCCGATTTTGCCACAGGCCACCGCCATCACGCTCGGCCCCGGATTTGCCACTATCCCACGCAGTTACATCCTTTGCGAAGACGACCGCGCCATTCCGCCAGAGTTTCAAGAGGTGATGGCAGCGGATTTTGCATCGCAGGACGTGTATCACCTGCCGACCTCACATTCGCCATTTTTCTCGGACCCGACAAAGCTGGCTGGGCTTCTGGATCAGATCACCAAGCAGACCTGAACCCGCCGCGCATCAAGGTTCCTGTGGCGCGCTCTGGCCCTCAACCGGCCCCCGACCTATAGAGGGTGGACCCCATCCAGAGGACGAGATTATGGCCGGTACTCCCTTTGACAGCGCGCTCTTGGCAAAGCTTTTTCCGACAGGAGAGGTCGGGCGTCTGTTCACGGACAGCGCCGAAGTGCGCGCGATGATGCTGGTCGAAGGCACGCTGGCACGGGTGCAGGGCGCTGCGGGCGTCATCCCTGAGCTCAGCGCCGCCGCAATCCACCGCGCGTCGCTTGAACTTCAGGTTGACCCGGCCGGGCTGGCCGAGGCGACGGGTCAGAACGGTGTCAGCGTTCCGGCCCTTGTCGCGGCCTTCCGGCAGCTGATGCAGGCGCCCGAACATGCGCAATATTTGCACTGGGGCGCGACGTCGCAGGATATCATCGACACCGGGCTGATGCTGCGGTTGCGTCAAGTATTGGGTCACTACGATGCTGCGCTGGACACCATCCTGAGCACGCTCGCTACCCAGGCGCGGGCGCAGGCTGTCACGCCGATGGCTGCGCGCACCTATGGCCAGCACGCGACACCGACCAGCTATGGCGCGGTTCTGGCCAGCTGGGGCTGGCCGCTGCTGACCTTGCAATCAGAGCTGACGACTCTGCGTGGCGACAGCCTGTGGGTGTCGCTGTCGGGCGCGGCCGGCACAGCGACCGAGCTGGGGACAGACGCTCCGGCGCTGCGTGCGGCGTTGGCGCAGGCGCTGGACCTTAGGGATCCAGGACGCAGTTGGCACAATGACCGCACACCTCTTTTGCGGATCGCGGCGTGGATCAGCCGCACCGCCATGGCACTGGGCAAGATCGGTGAGGATTTGTTGCTGATGACCCAATCCGGCATCGGTGAGGTGCGTCTGGGGGGGGCAGGGGCCTCATCGACGATGCCGCAAAAACAGAACCCTGTGGCCCCGTCGGTGCTGGTGGCGCTGGCGCATCAGGCGCAGGGAGCCAACAGCACGTTGCAGGCATGCGGTCTGCACCGGCAGCAGCGTGACGGGGCCGCGTGGTTCACCGAATGGCTGACACTGCCGCCGCTCTGCCTTGGTCTGGCAGCGGCGTTGACGCAAGGCGCCACCATGCTGCGTGACCTGACCCCGAACCCCAATGCCATGACCGCGACACTTGAGTCGTCACAAGGGTTGCTGGCCGCTGAGGCGCTGTCGTTTGCGTTGACCCGCTCGATGCCCCGGCCCGAGGCGCAGGCGGCGGTCAAGGCGCTCTGCAAAGGGGTGATCGCCAACGGTACACATCTGCGCGATGCGGCGCTTGCGCGCTGGCCCGATTTACCGCCGACATTGTTCGATGCTGCACAGCAGATGGGGCAGGCCCCTGCCGAGGCCCGAACCTTTGCCACGGCTGTGCTCGATCGCTGAGGCGCACCTTGGTTGTCACGCGCGCGGACCTTGCCCAACAGCGACGCGCCCTGTCGCTTTTGCGCTTGAGCTACCGCAGGCGTCACCGCAGGGTGAACCAAATAACAAGGAGCGTTTCATGACGCGGATCAAGGCAGCCGTCTGCACCGAACATAGATCCCGGCTGACCATCGAAGAGCTTGACCTGCGCGCCCCCCTCGCGGGCGAGGTCGAGGTCACTCTGGAAGCCGTCGCGATCTGCCATTCCGACGTCACCTTTGCTGATGGCGGCTGGGGCGGCGATCTGCCCGCCGTCTATGGCCACGAGGCAGCGGGCCGGGTGACGGCGCTGGGCGACGGCGTCCAAAGCGTTGAAATCGGAGCACGGGTTGTCGTGACCCTGATCCGCGCCTGCGGGTCCTGTGTAAACTGTGCCAGCGGCAAACCGACGATCTGCGATACCCCCAATGCGGCCCCGCCGGTGCTGACCCGCCCGGATGGCACCCCGGTCATTGCCGCGATGAACTGCGGCGCCTTTGCCGAACGCGTCGTCGTCGACCAAAGCCAGATCGTCACCCTGCCCGAGGACATGCCCGCCGAAGCCGTGGCACTGCTGGCCTGCGGTGTGATCACCGGCGTTGGCGCCGTGGTAAATGCTGCAGGCCTGCGCGCCGGTCAGGATGTTGTGGTGATTGGCGCAGGCGGTGTCGGCCTCAACGCAATTCAGGGGGCGCGAATTGCCGGCGCCCGCCGCATCGTCGCCGTCGATATGTCCGAGGAAAAGCTGGCCATCGCACGTGAATTCGGCGCCACCGACGGTGTACTGGCCACCGCCCCCAAGCCCTGGCAAATTGCCACCCAGTTGCTGGGTCGCGGTGCCGATGCCGTCATTGTCACCGTTGGCGCGATCCCCGCCTATGACAGCGCGCCGCGCTATCTTGGCTGGGGTGGCAAGGTGGTGATGGTCGGCATGCCGCATTCCGGCGCCATGTCATCTTATGAACCGGTGGTGCTGGCCTATATGTCGCAAGGCATGGTTGGCTCCAAGATGGGGGATGTGGTGATCCGCCGCGACATCCCGTGGATGGCCGACCTGTACCGGCAGGGACGCCTCAAACTCGACGAGTTGGTTTCCGGGCGCTGGCGGCTCGACCAGATCAATGAGGCGATTGCCGACACCAGAAGCGGCGGCGCCAAGCGCAACGTCATCCTCTTTTAGCCTGCCCCTGCCGGGCGAAATCCCAAGCGGGGTCGCACGGCAATCGGATTGCGCTGCGATCCGGCACACCTTTGGACGGAGCGAATGCAATGAAGCTCAAGGACCTCGACATCATCGTCACCGCGCCGCCGGCCCCCGGATGGGGCGGGCGTTACTGGATCCTCGTCAAGCTGACCACCGACACCGGCATCACCGGCTGGGGCGAATGTTACGCCAGCTCTGTTGGCCCCGACGCGATGACCCACGTGATCCGCGACGTCTTTGAGCGGCATATGGCCGGAACTCATCCACAGAATATCGAACTGATGTTTCGCCGCGCCTTTAGCGCAGGCTTTACCCAGCGTCCTGACCTGACTGTCATGGGCGCGTTTTCGGGGTTGGAGATTGCCTGCTGGGACATCCTTGGAAAGTCTCTGGACCGGCCTGTCTGGGCGCTGCTCGGCGGGCGGATGCATACAAAGATACGCGCCTACACCTACATCTACCCCCTGCCAGAGCACGACCTCACCACGTTCTGGAACGATCCCGATCAGGCTGCCGCCTCGGCGCTTGATCTGGTGGCGCGCGGCTATACCGGGGTCAAGTTCGATCCGGCGGGCCCCTACACGATCCATGGCGGGCATCAGCCGTCGATGTCCGACATCTCGCGTTCCGTCGAGTTCTGCCGCACAATCCGTGCCGCGGTGGGCGACCGCGCAGATCTGCTCTTTGGCACCCATGGGCAGTTCACCACATCGGGCGCCATCCGGCTGGGTCAGGCGCTGGAACCCTTTAGCCCCCTCTGGTTCGAGGAACCTATTCCGCCGGACAATCTGCTCGAATTCGCAGAAGTCGCCCGCGCCGTGCGCATCCCTATCGCCACTGGCGAACGACTGACCACCAAGGCCGAATTCGCCGCGCTGCTACGCACTGGCGGGGCAAAGATCCTGCAACCCGCGCTTGGTCGCGCCGGAGGTATCTGGGAGATGAAGAAGGTCGCCGCCATGGCCGAAGCCTTTAACGCGGAAATGGCACCACACCTCTATGCCGGTCCGGTCGAGTGGGCGGCGAACGTTGCTCTGGCCGCGTCGATCCCCAACCTGCTGATCGCCGAAACCATCGAGACGCCGTTCCACAAGGCGTTGATCCGCGACAGCATCCGGATCGAGAATGGCTATATCCTGCCTTCGGACGCCCCCGGCCTTGGTATTGAGGTGGACGAGGATCTGGCCCGCGCACATCCCTACACCGGCAGCGGCCTGCACCTGCAAATGCAAGAGGCGCCCTGCGACTATCAAAACGCCAATATTTTCATGGGCGGTGCCCCACCTGTGTCGGACTGAGGTTCTGACAGGACGCACCTGTCAGAACCTCAGTCGCCAAGGATCAGGATTATTCCGCGACGTCCCAGGGCCGCGTGAACGCGCCAAGCACGGTGCCGACCTGCTCCTCGGTGGCAAAGCTCAGCGTGACCTGCGCCACCAGACCGCGCTTTTTGTCGTCGACCACGCCTGTCACCCGCGCGTCCAGCCCGCCCTTTTCCAGCGCGCCGTTGTAGACCCGGGTGATCGCGTTCTTGCGCAGATCGGGTTTGAACACCTTACCCACGGCGGTTTTAGGCAATTCATCCAGAATGGTCATATGTTTGGGTTGCGCTGCGCGTTCGTGTACATGCAGGCGGCAATGTTCCAGCAGCGCCTCTTCGGTGACGGTTTCGCCGGCCACCAGTTCAACAAAACCACAAGGTACTTCGCCCGAATGAGCATCCGGCTGGCCAATCGCACCGGCAAAAGCCACGGCGGGATGCGCCAACAGCGCCTCTTCGATCTCGGCGGGGTCGATGTTGTGACCACCACGAATGATCAGATCCTTGGCCCGTCCGGTAATCCACAAATAGTTTTCAGAGTCCTTGCGCCCCAGATCCCCCGTGCGCAGGTAGGTGCCAAAATAATAGAGATCGGCGTTCTTGGTCGCCTCGGTATAGGTGTGGCCGGCGTAGACACCGGGATTCGAGATGCAGATTTCCCCGATCTCGTCCACGCCGCAATCACGCGGCGTACCGTCCACCATCCGCAGGATCCGCACATCGGTATACGGTAGCGCGATCCCGATCGATCCGACCTTCTTTTCCCCCGCTACGGGATTGCACGAAACCAGACAAGTCGCCTCGGTCAGGCCATAGCCTTCGACCACGGTGACACCGCTGGCGGCCTCGAACCTCTTGAACAACTCCAGCGGCAGGGGCGCAGAGCCGGAGAACGCTGTTTTGACCGATGAGATGTCGGCATCTACCGGCCGCTGCATCAGCGCCGACAGCGCGGTCGGCACGGTGATGAGAAAGGTGATGTCCCAGCGTTCGATCAGTTTCCAGAAATTGTCGAACACACCTTCGCCGCGATAGCCTTGCGGCGTCGGAAAAACCACATGCGCCCCGGACGCCAGCGCCGCCATCAGGATGACGTGACAGGCAAAAACATGGAACAGCGGCAGCGGGCACAGGATGTTCGAGGTTTCATCGAACAGCAACTTATGCCCCAGCCAGCCGTTGTAGATCATGCCCTGATAGGTGTGCTGCGCCACCTTGGGCATGCCCGTGGTTCCGCCGGTGTGGAAATAGGCCGCGACGCGGTCACTCTTGCCATCCTCAAACGCCAATTCCTTGGGCTGACGCGCGCATTCGCGGACAAAATCCTTGACCACCGCATGGCCACTGCCGGGATTCTTGGGGCGGATGAACGGCACGATCCATGATTTCGGCGGTGTGAGGTAACGACATAGGTCAACCTCAAGCACCGTTTGTACGTCGGGCGCATGACGGCAGGCTTCGGCCACCTTTTGCGCGACATCGGTCTTGGGGAACGCCTTGAGGGTGACGACGACCTTGGCCCCGGTTTCGCGCAGGATCGATGCGATCTGTTCGGGTTCCAGCAGCGGATTGATCGGGTTGGCGATTCCGGCCACGGCCCCGCCCAGCAGCGCCAGAACCGTCTCGTTGCAATTGGGCAGCACATAGGCAACCACGTCATCTTCCTGCACGTCCAGCGACCGGAACAGGTTCGCCGCCTGCGCGACCTTGCCGCGCAAGGTTTCCCATGTAAGCGTCTCGGCCTTGTCCTTGGGGCCGGAAAAGATCTGATAACTGACTGCGGGCCGCTGCGGATACGCAGCTGCGGTGCGGCTCAGCAGACCATAGAGCGTTGGCGGCAGATCCCGCTCGGCCCAGGGCATTTCATCTTCGATGGCATTCCTGTCGGCCATGGACGCAAAGCGCATGTTCCGTCTCCTCCCTTATGGTCGCCCCTGTAACCGGGGCGTGCCTCCCGGCGTCAGTGTGGAAAGGTTTTTTGCATCGCGCAAGGCTAAGGGACGTTGCGGCACCTACGATCTGACGCCACGTCCGCGCGAATAGTCGCAAAAGACGATCGGCGTTCCGTTCATGATCGGCTGTGGTCATGGGTGATTATGTCGCCGAAGCTGCGGCAGGCGCGCTCCGGCGGGTAATGGATGGGGCTGGGTGAACCCGCCCGTTCGCCGTAACTTCAGGCGCTGGCGTCCTGTGGGATCCGCAAGACCTGACCGGGATAGATCTTGTCCGGGCTGGTCAGCATCGGCCGGTTGGCCTCAAAAATCTCGTGATACCGGTTGGCATTGCCTAGCGTTTTCTTGGCAACGGCCGACAACGTGTCGCCCTTTTCCACGGTGTGGAACACGGCTGTGTCGGCTGCGTCATCTTCAACTTCGGCCACGCCTTCGACGTTGCCGACCGCCAGGATCACCTTTTCGCGCTCTTCTGCCGACAGGGTGCCGCCCGAAACCTTGACCTTGTCGCCTTCAACCGTGATCTCGGCGCCTTTGGTATCGAGCCCCAGATCAGCGACTTCTTTTTTCAGCGCATCCGCGCTGGGGGCTGCATCGCCACCACCGACCAGTGATTTGCCGGATTTCTTCCAGAAATTGAACAGACCCATTGCGGCCTCCCTCTTGATTGCATTGGCTTCAAGGTCGGCTTTACCGAAGTCACTGGCAAGGGGAAAAACCCTACTCTGCCGCCATTCCATCGGTAAACTGCAATCGCGCCAGCCGGGCATATAGCCCGTCTTCGGCCACCAGCGCATCATGCGCGCCCTGCGCAACGATGCGCCCCTGATCCATGACAATAATCCGGTCGGCCTTTTTCACCGTGGCCAGACGGTGCGCCACGATGATTGTTGTGCGGGTCTCGGCCAGACGATCCACCGCTTGTTGCACCGCGCGCTCGCTCTCGGCATCAAGTGCGCTGGTCGCCTCGTCCAGCAGCAGCACCGGCGCGTCGCGCAGGATTGCACGGGCGATGGCGATACGCTGTTTCTGGCCACCCGACAGCATCACGCCACGCTCGCCCAGATAGCTGTCATAGCCTTCGGGCAGTGCGGCAATGAAATCATGTGCGGCAGCGGCTTTTGCGGCGGCCTCGATCTCGGCATCGCTCGCCTCTGGGCGGCCAAAGCGGATGTTCTCGCGCGCCGAGGCGGCAAAGATCACCGGATCCTGTGGCACCAGCGCGATGTGGCGCCGGAACTCTGACCGCTCCATATCGCGCAGCGCCACGCCATCCATGCGCACCGCCCCGCTGTCGGGATCATAGAACCGCTGTACCAGTTGGATGATGGTGGTTTTGCCCGCGCCCGAGGGGCCGACCAGCGCCACCGTCTCACCAGGTTTCACCGTCAGGCACACATCATCCAGCGCCGACACACCGGGCCGCGACGGATAAGAGAACCGCACGTGGTCGAACACGATCTCGCCTTGTACCGGGGCGCTCAGCACCTCAGGTATCTCCGGGTCCTGCACCGCATCTTCGGTTTGCAACAGTTCGACCAGCCGTTCGGTGGCCCCTGCCGCGCGCTGCAATTCGCCGAATACCTCGGACAGCGCCGCAACCGATCCCGCAACCATCACCGCATAGATCACGAACTGCACCAGCGCACCGGGTGTCATGTCACCCGCGCGCACGTCCCACGCCCCGATCCAAAGCACCCCGACAACCCCGGTGAACACCAGGAAGATCACGATGGCCGTCATCAGCGCCCGGGTCCAGATACGCCGCCGCGCCGCGTCATAGCTCTTTTCGGTCACCTCGGCAAAAGCCGCCCGGTTCAGTGCCTCGTGGGTAAATGCCTGCACGGTCTGCACCGAACTCAGCGCCTCGGACGCATTGCCGGACGAGGCCGCGATCCAGTCCTGATTTTCCCGGCTCAGCACCCGCAGTTTGCGTCCCAACGTCAGGATCGGCACGACCACGGCCGGCACGATCAGCAGAACCATCAGCGTCAGCTTCCACGATGTGAACAGCATCAGCACAAGCCCGCCGGCAAAGATCAGCACATTGCGCAGCGCGATCGAGATCGACGAGCCAATTACGCTGAGGATCAGGGTGGTGTCAGTGGTGATCCGGCTTAGCACCTCGCCGGTCATCAGTTTTTCGTAGAACACCGGAGACAAGCCGATCACCCGGTCAAACACTGCCTTGCGAATATCCGCCACAACTCGTTCGCCCAGCCGTGTCACCAGCGCGTAGCGCAGCGCCGTACCCACCGCCAGCAATGCGGCAATCCCCAGCGCCGCGCCGAAGTACTGGTTCAGCAACGCGCCGCTGCCGATTTCGAAATTGTCGACCACGCGGCGCACGGCCAGTGGCAGGATGAGCGACACACAGGCCGTCAGGGACAGTGCCACCAGTGCCGCCACCAACATGCTGCGATAGGGTGCAAGAAAGGGCCAGAGCTGTGCCAGAGTTCCCAGCCGTTTCGACTTGGCGCGCTCTTCCTGGCTCGTGGCCGGTGCGGTCTCTCGGGCCATGATGCCTCCTGTTCACGTGTCGGGGTGTTTTGGCCACCCAAGCCGTCGGGGTCAAGCGTCGCATTGCCGCGCACCGGATCAAGTCGCATCGCGTTCAATCCGGCAATGGTAAATCCATAGCTTTGTGGGGGGCGGAGCGGACTCTGCGCAGGACGCAGTGATGCGACTCTGCGCCCCTTGTCGCGGGCGTCAAAGCCGGACATCGTTGGCGGTGATGCTGGCCTGACCATGATCAGGTGGATGAAAGGAATACTACGATGCGAATATCCGGGGCTATCGCGGTCATGGTGTTGATGGTCGAACCCGTGCAGGCAGCCGAGATCACTGTATTTGCCGCTGCGTCCTTGGGGGATGCTCTGAGTGAGGCCACTGCGCTCTGGCAGCAAGAGACCGGGCATCAGGTGATCCTGACCCCTGCGGGCAGTTCCGCGCTGGCGCGGCAGATCGCAGCTGGGGCGCCGGCAGATGTCTTTGTTTCGGCCAACACGGACTGGATGGACTGGCTGGATGCTCAGGGGGGAATCGACGCGGCGACGCGGCGGGTGCTGATGGGCAACGCGCTGGTGCTGATTGGGGCGGGCGAAGGCGAAATACCCCCGGTGGAGATCGCACCGGACTATGATATCACGGCAGAGTTGGCGACCAGCGACCGTCTGGCTATGGCGCTGGTCAATGCGGTGCCTGCGGGCATCTATGGCAAGGCCGCGTTGCAATGGCTGGGTCAATGGGAGGCGCTGGAACCCCGCGTCGCGCAGGCCGACAACGTGCGCGCCGCGCTGGCGCTGGTGGCACTGGGCGAGACGCCGCTGGGTATCGTCTATGCCACCGATGCGGTCGCCGAGACCCGCGTGCATGTGGTGGGCACTTTTCCAGCCGAGAGCCATGCGCCGATCCTTTATTCTGCTGCGGTCACTGCCGAAGCGTCAGAGGGCGATGTTGCCGCAGAATTCCTCGACTGGCTTGCGGGGACCGGAGCGCGGGCGATCTTGCGCGATCATGGCTTTGTCCTGCCGCCCGAGTAGGATAGAGCGGGCGGCATGGAATTTCTGGGTCCACAGGAATGGCAGGCGGTGGCACTGTCGCTGAAGGTGGCGTTCTGGGCGACGCTTGTGTCACTGCCGTTTGGCCTTGGGGTGGCGCTGGCGCTGGCGCGGGGGCGGTTTCCGGGGCGCCAGATCCTGAACGGGTTGGTGCATTTGCCGCTGATCCTGCCGCCGGTGGTCACCGGCTATTTGCTGTTGCTGACATTCGGACGACGCGGCCCGGTGGGTGGTGTGCTGGAACATGTGTTTGGCATCGTGCTGGCCTTTCGCTGGACGGGCGCTGCGCTGGCGGCGGCGATCATGGCGTTTCCGTTAATGGTGCGCGCCATGCGGCTGGCGATCGAGGCGGTCGATCCCAAGCTTGAACAGGCGGCGGCGACTTTGGGTGCGTCGCGTCTGCGGGTCTTTGCGACCGTCACGCTGCCACTGATTCTGCCCGGCGTGATCGCGGGGGCGGTGCTGGCCTTTGCCAAGGCGCTGGGCGAATTTGGCGCGACGATCACCTTTGTGTCCAACATTCCCGGTCAAACGCAGACGGTGCCATCGGCGATCTACGCCTTTCTGCAGGTGCCGGGTGGCGAAGATGCGGCGCTACGTTTGGTGATGGTGTCTGTCGCTCTTGCCATGGCGGCGCTGCTGCTGTCGGAATGGCTGGCGCGGCGGGTCGCGCAGAGGATCGCAGGACGATGAGCCTGAAAGTGGATATCGCGCACCAGCAGGGGGCCTTTGCCCTGAACGTCGCGTTTGAGGCACCCGAGGGCGTCACGGTACTGTTTGGTCGCTCAGGATCGGGCAAAACCTCGGTTGTTAACGCGGTTGCAGGGCTTTTGCGGCCTGACGGGGGGCGGATCGAGGTGGCGGGGCGTGTGCTGTTTGACTCCAAGGCCCGAATTAACGTGCCGGTCCACCGCCGCAGTCTGGGCTATGTATTTCAAGAGGGACGGCTGTTCCCGCATCTGACCGTGCGGCAGAACCTGCTCTATGCCCGACGTGTTACCGGGCGGCACAGCGACACGGGGCTGGACCGGGTGGTCGACCTTCTTGGGTTGGGTGCGTTGCTGGATCGCAGCCCCGGCGCGCTGTCGGGCGGCGAGGGGCAGCGGGTTGCCATCGGGCGGGCGCTGTTGTCGGACCCGGCGATGCTGTTGATGGACGAACCGCTGGCGGCCCTGGACGGTGCCCGCAAGGCCGAGATTCTGCCATTTCTGGAACGGTTGCGACGCGGGGCCGGAGTGCCGATCCTCTATGTCAGCCACAATATGGCCGAGGTGGCGCGACTGGCCACCCATGTTGTCGTTCTGGACGATGGACAGGTGGCGCAGACCGGCCCGGCCGAGGCGCTGTTGTCGGACCCGGCGATGGTGCGCATCATGGGGGTGCGCGATGCCGGTGCCGTGTTACAGGCGCGGGTGCTGCGCCATGCCGACGACGGCGTGACGGAATTGCAGGTCTCGGGCGGGGTGCTTTGCCTGCCCGAAATCGACACCGCGGTTGGCACCGAACTGCGTGTGCGCATTCTGGCGCAGGATGTGATGTTGGCTGTGGAGCGTCCGCGCGGGATCTCAGCGCTCAATATCCTGCCGGTGCAGGTCGTGGCCCTGCGGCGCGGCGATGGGCCAGGGGTCATCGTGCAGCTTCAGGCCGGAGATGATCGCCTGCTGGCGCGTGTGACCCGGCGCAGTGCGGATGCACTGGAGTTGAATCCGGGCCGACCCTGTTTTGCCGTGCTCAAATCTGTGGCAGTTGCGCAGACTGACATCGGTCTGGGCTTGCAGAGCTGAGTTTGCAGGCTAAGGTCCCGGCGGAAATCCAGGGAGCTATGTAATGAAGATGAACCCGCTTGGCCGCAGCGGCCTGATGGTGTCGGAACTGTGCCTTGGCACGATGACCTTTGGCAATCAGACACCCGAGGACGAGGCTCATGCCCAATTGGACCTGGCGCTGGATGCAGGCATCAACTTTGTCGACGCAGCCGAGATGTATCCCGTCAACCCGATTGCCAAAGAGACAGTGGGCCTGACCGAAGCGATTCTGGGTCGCTGGTTCGCCCGCACCGGACGCCGTAACGACTACATTCTGGCAACCAAACACTCTGGCGCCGGACAAAAATTTGTTCGCGACGGTGCGCCAATTTCGTCAGAAACGATCCGCCCCACGCTCGAAGGGTCGCTGAAGCGGTTGCAGACGGACGTTATTGACCTTTACCAGTTCCATTGGCCCAATCGGGGCTCGTATATGTTTCGGCAGAACTGGGATTTTGACCCCAGCGGCCAGAACCGTACGGACACTGTCCAGCATATGCACGACGCGCTGGGCGCATTGCAGTGCGAGGTCGAGCGCGGCACGATCCGCCATTTTGGTCTGTCGAACGAAAGCGCGTGGGGTACCGCGATGTGGCTGCGTTTGGCCGAAGAGACCGGCGGCCCACGGGTGGTTTCGGTGCAGAACGAATATTCGCTGATGTGCCGTCTGGCCGACACAGATCTGGCCGAGACGTTGATCAACGAAGAGGTCGGTCTGTTGCCGTATTCGCCGCTGGCTGCGGGCTTACTGACCGGAAAATATCAGGCTGGCGCGGTGCCCGACGGATCGCGGATGTCGTTGAATGGCAATCTTGGCGGGCGAAAATCTGACCGCTGCTTTGATGCTGTGGACGCCTATCTTCGGGTTGCACGCGATTTTGAGGTCGATCCGGTGCATATGGCAGTTGCCTGGTCGGCGCGGCGGCCGTTTGTGGCATCGTCGATCTTTGGCGCAACGCGGTTGGCGCATCTGGAACATGCGCTGGGGGCTGTTGATGTCGACCTGACACCGGAATTACTGACTGCGCTCGATACGGCGCACAAGGCGCATCCGATGCCATACTAAAGGCGCTGGGCGCCGGGCCTGCGCTTTCAGGCAATCTGGTCGCGCAGGACGCGCAGATGGTCGGGCAGGGCGCGGCTGGTCACGTCGGCCTCGCGCACCAGATGGTCGAAATGGCTGGTAAAAGCGATGATGCGTTCGGTGTCGCGAAACGCCAGATAGCTGCGCCCGACATAAAGCACGGCCAGCAGCGGCCCAAACAGGGTGATCGGCGCGGAATAGACCCGCCGCGCGTCAAACAGATAGACGCGCAGGCGGGGATAGAGCGTTTCGCAAAGCTCGATCAGGTGGTCGATCTGATCGCGCCGTGTGTCGGCGGGCAATCCGTCGTAATAGCCTGTGCCAGTGGCAAAGCTGTGCAATTCGTGACGCGGCAGCGCGATTTCGTAATCAGACCGCGCGTTGCGCATCCAGCCTAGCCTGTCGGCTGACGCGTTGATGGCCTGCTCGGTCGTGCGGCCAAGGTGGGGCGCATATTCCCATTCCAGCGTCGCCCGCGTTTTGAGCATATCGGGCAGCGACGCGGGCACATGGCGGATTTTGTAGCCTGCCGCTTCTTGGTGCCAGGCAAAGATCTGTTCATCGACCAGCGCGCGCGGCGCTTCGGTCACCGACATCGCGCTGGCCAGCAGGTCGGCAGCGTTTTCCGGCCGGTCTGACAAACCCAACAGCCAGTCGGCCGAAACGCCAAGCGCCGATGCGCAATTTCCGGCCACATGTGCATTGGGCAATCGCGCGTCCGCACCGGATAGCAATTGCGACACCGTCGAGCGATCGACGCCGATCTGCCGGGCCAAAGCGCTTTGAGACATGCCTGCGCGCTGCATCGCCTGTCCGAGCCTGATGCGAAACAGGTCTGATCGGGCGCGTTTGTCGATTGTATACAGCATCTGGTGATTTTCCTCACCAATTGTGGGTTTTGTTCACTGTACCTCGGCTGGCGCAGCATGTCACCAGAGCGTTACCCTGCTGACAGTTTCTGACAGAGGGATATGGGATGACGCGTGCGGCACTGCTGCGGGTCTGGGTGCGGTTTTGTGCGATCGAAGCCCCGACACTTGCTCTTTTGATATTGTGTTATGCTGCCTGGGGTTTGGGCACGATCTGGGTGGCGCAGCTTTGGTTGCCGCTTGGCATGGTGCTGGTTGTGCTTAGTACCGCATTGCATTCTTCGCTAAGTCACGAGGCACTGCATGGGCATCCGACGCATGTGCCATGGCTCGATACCGCGCTGGTGTTCCCGGCGCTCAGCGTGGTCGTTCCCTATCTGCGATTCCGCGATACCCATTTGGCGCATCACCGGGACGCGATCCTGACTGATCCCTACGATGATCCAGAGAGTAACTATCTGGATCCAGCAGTCTGGGTACGACAGCCGCACTGGTTCCGGTTTTTGCTGAGTGTGAACAATCGTTTGGCCGGGCGGCTGGTGCTGGGGCCATTGCTGGGCACGATTGCCTTTGTCCGCAGCGACCTGATGCTGGCGATGCGTGGCGACCGCGCGGTGATCCGGGGCTGGCTGTGGCACATCCCGGCGCTGGGGTTGGTGCTGTGGTGGATGCTGGCTGTGGCGCAGATGCCGCTTTGGGCCTGGGGGCTGTCGGTCTATCTGGCGTTGTCGATCCTCAAGATCCGCACGTTTCTGGAACATCAGGCGCATGTGCGGGCGCGTGGCCGTACGGTGGTGATAGAAGATCGCGGGCCGCTTGCGCTGCTCTTTCTCAACAACAACCTGCATGTGGTGCACCATATGCACCCGCGCGTGGCGTGGTATCGGCTGCCCGCACTCTATTTCAACAACCGCATCCGCTATCTGAGCCGCAATGACGGCTATGTCTATCACTCCTACGGGCAAATATTTGCCCGATATTTCTGGCGGGCCAAAGATCCGGTGCCGCATCCCCTCTGGTCAAAGCCCTGAGGTTGGTTGCATAGAGCGGGTATGGAACTCTGGGTCATTGCCACGCTCGCTGCCGCCTTCTTTCAGACGTTGCGATTCATGCTGCACAAAGTGCTGAGCACGACGGGGCTGAGCACCGCCGGATCCACCTTTGCGCGCTTTGCTTATGCTGCGCCGGCCGCGCTTTTGGTTGTGTCGCTGTACTTGTGGGCGCAAGGGATGGCACCTCCTGAATTGTCGTTGCGATTCTGGGGGTTTGCCCTGTGGGGCGCGCTGGGTCAGATCCTGGCGACGATGTGTGTCGTGGCGCTGTTCCGGCAACGCAACTTTGCGGTCGGTATTACCTTTAAGAAGACCGAAGTGATCCAGACTGCGTTGCTGGCTGTCGTGGTGCTGGGCGAACGGGTCAGTCTGGCTGGCTGGGGTGCGATTGGTATCGGGTTGATTGGCGTTTTGTTGTTGTCGGACGCCCCGGGGCCGGGTGGGTTGCTGCGGCGGATCGCCAGTCGCGCGGTGGCGCTGGGGCTGGGGTCGGGCCTGTTGTTCGCGTTCTCCGCAGTGGGATATCGCGGTGCAACGCTGCAGATCCCGAGCGACGATCCCCTGTTGCGCGCAGGTGTGACGCTGGTTTGCGTGACACTGGTTCAGAGCGCGGCGATGGCGTTGTGGCTGCGCTGGCGCGAACCCGGGCAACTTGGCGCGGTCTGGCGCGCGCGCGGGCGGGCGATCTGGCTGGGGCTAAGTTCGATGGCGGGCAGTCTGGGATGGTTCACCGCGTATACGCTGCAACAGGCCGCCTATGTGCAGGCGCTGGGGCAGGTGGAGCTGATCTTTTCTCTGATGGCCTCGGTCCTGTTTTTTCGGGAACGGGTCAGCCGCAGGGAATTGGCGGGGATCGGGTTTCTGACCCTGTCGATCTTGGCGCTGGTTCTGGCGATCTGATCCGCTCGCTTCAGATCACCTCAATCAGGCAGAGGCATACCGCGAAGGCGCAGAAACAGGCTCTCTTCATCGTTATTGCGAAAGAACGGCACCGAAGCGGGCGGATTTGCGTCACGGGTGCGGGCGCTGACTTCTGCCAGCACCACTTCGGTGATGAACGGCAGATCAAAGCTGCGTACCGCATCCAGCGGGATCCATTGCAACAGACTCAGCTCATCCGACGCGGCAGAGAAATCATCGGGATCCGTGGCCAGCGCCCCGGCGTCCAGCAAAAAGAACCGGGCGTCAAACCGGCGCGGGCGACCCGGCGGTGTGATGGCGCGGAACACAAATTGCAGGGCGTCAGCGGTCGGCACGTGGCCGGTTGCGGCAAAACCGGCCCAGTCGGGCGGCGGTGTGGTTCCGGGCCAAACACCGGGCTGTCCCAGCACAAGGCCTGTTTCCTCCCATAATTCGCGGATGGCTGCGGTGGCCAGGGCGTGTGCCAGACCGGGCGCCGCGTCTTCGTTCAGTCGGGCGGCGCACAGGGGCAGCAACGCAGTCGCGAGCGGTATGTCGGCATCCGCAGCGTCAACCGCCCCGCCGGGAAACACAAATTTGTTGGGCATGAACGCCGCCGTCGCGCCGCGTTGCCCCATCAGGATGCGTGGCGTGGTGTCACGGTCGCGCAGCACGATCACGGTTGCCGCGTTGCGGATCGCACTCTTGTCGATTGGCGCTGTCATCTTTGTCCCCTTGCGATGGGGACGTCGTCACGCTGCCCCGGAAAAGCCGTGCATATGGCGCGACCACTGGATCGCAACAATCACACCCTTCAATCTGGGCAACAGATAAAGCGAAAGCGACACGCATCCAACGGCAAAGATCGTGAACAGGATCAGCGGCTCGGGTCGGAAGGTGGTGAACACGAACAGCAACATTGGTGCCATCAGGTGCCCGACGATCAGGATGGTCAGATAGGCCGGCCCGTCATCGGCGCGGGCGTGATGCAGTTCCTCGCGGCAGACCGGGCAGGTGTCGCGCAATTTGAGATACCCGCGCAGCAGTGGTCCCGAGCCACAATTGGGGCATTTCCCGCACCAACCGTTGCGGATCGCAGGCCAGGCCGGACGTTCGTCCATCATGTGCTGATACTCTGTCATCGTGTTGCCCGTTTCTGCCTTGGCTTTCGATCCTATACCTGAGCGATCCTCTAAGAAAGGGAAAGGGGGCATGGTGTCCTTGCGTCCGGATGTCGCAAATAACGGTGTCGTGAACAGGTGCGTTTGAATTTCTGCGACGGAAGTTGCGTGCTGCCCCGTTTGGATTGTCAGAACCAAGGCCGGGAGGGCCCTGGTCGCGAAAAGAAACGCAGAAGGAAACCTGCAATGAAAACGAGCAACATCATCACCGGCGTTCTGGCCGTGGCATTGTCACTGGGTGGCGTCGCGGCACAGGCACATGACCGTGGCGGCGACCGCAAGGATCGCGAGGCACCGCGCCAGATCCTGATGTTCGACGAGATGGACACAAATGGCGATGGTGAGATCACACTGGATGAGATCGAGGCTCAGGGTGCCGCGCGCTTTGCCACTGCCGACACCGATGGTGACGGCCTGCTCAGCGCGGATGAACTGGCGGCACAGGCCCAGGCGCGCAAGGCCGAACGCATGGCCGCCCGCGAGGCCGAGATGACCGAGCGGATGATCGAGCGCCGGGATGCCAATGACGATGGCATGCTGTCACCCGAAGAGATGCAGGGCCGTCGCGATCCAGCCGACATGTTCAAGCGGGTCGACGCGAATGGCGACGGAGTGGTCACTGCCGTGGAATTTGCGGATGCGACCAAGCGCATGCATCACAAGATGGAACGTCGCGATCACGACAAAGGCCAGCGCCACCATAACGACCACTAAACGCCAGAACGCCGGGCGGGTCTGATCCGCCCGGCGTTGCATGCGCGGACCACACAAGGTAGCGCTGAAATGGATAAACCATGCCATTGGACGTGATGAGTGATCTAGACGACGACGCGCTGCTTGAGCGCTATGCGCAGGGCGACGCCGCTGCCGCGCGCGCCCTATCGGTGCGGCTTGGCCCTCGTGTCTTTGGTCACGCCAGCCGGGTGCTGGGCGACCGGGCCGAGGCCGAGGACGTCACGCAAGAGGCTTTGTTGCGTCTGTGGCGGATCGCGCCTGACTGGCGTCCGGGCGAGGCTAAGGTGACGACATGGCTTTACCGGGTCACGGCGAATCTGTGCACCGACCGTTTGCGCCGCAGGCGGAGCACCCCCCTCGACGAGGTGCCCGAGATTGTGGACGAAGCGCTGCCAGTCGAGGTGGCAATGCAGCGCAAGTCGCGTGCAGATGCTTTGCAGGCGTCGCTGCTACAATTGCCGGAACGACAGCGGCAGGCGGTGGTGCTGCGTCATCTCGAAGGGTTGGGCAATCCTGAGATTGCCACCATCATGGACATGAGCACGCGGGCGGTGGAAAGTCTGACCGCGCGCGGCAAGAAGGCGCTTGAGGCCCTGCTGCTGGGCCAGCGCGACGCATTGGGGTTGAACGATGACACATGACAGGGATCGCACGATCGGACTCGATGCTTTTTTCGAGGCGGCGCGAGCGCAGGATTCAGGGGCAGATCCCGATTTTCTGGCACGGCTTCAGGCCGATGCACTGCGCGAAATGCCTGTGGCGCAGCCACGGACCCGTCCGGGCCTTTTGTCCGAGATCTGGCGCGCGATTGGGGGCTGGCCTGCGGTGGCGGGGCTGACGGCGGCGGCGGTCACTGGCCTCTGGGTCGGAATGAGTCCGCCTGAGGTGGTGAGCGATTTGTGGACCGCGTCGGTGTCGCTGGAGTATGTCGACCCGGCGGGGTCGTTCGATTTTGCTATGGTGGAGGGTTGAGCCATGACTGAACGAACTGATGGCAGGCGGCGCTGGGTGCGGATCGCCCTGGTGGTGTCACTGGCGCTGAACCTGGCTGTTGTCGCGGCGCTGGCAGGACTTGCCTTGCGCGGTGGCCCGAAAATGGGCAACGCAGCATCAGAGCGCGAAGGCGGAGCGCCCTATGCCCGCGCACTCGAACCCGAGGACCGTCGTGTCTTTGGGCGGATGATGCGCGACGCATTTCGCAAGTCTGGGCCAGAGCGGGGCGCGATCGCGGCTGACTACCGCTCGGCCGTCGCGGCCTTGCGCGCAGAACCGTTTGACCCCGTGGCGCTTGAGGTGGTGCTGATCCGACAAAACACCCGCGCTGTCGAACGTCAGCAGCTTGGGCAGGGGGTACTGCTGGCCTATATCACAGCTTTGACGCCCGAACAGCGCGCCGCCTATGCCGACCGGCTGGACGTCGGCATTGATCGCGTCGAAGATCGTTGGGGCCATGCCAAGCGCGACTGACGGCGTTGGGGGCCAGGTGCGACGCAGATGCCCGTGGCGGACTGATTTGGTGGCATGCTGCGGTATGCGTCCCGTAGCTGGGAAAATCCGGGGTACTTGAAAATGCCACAAACTATCAGGTTGGGCGATACCGTTCCAATGCTGATGGCAAGGTTTGGTGTGCCGCGTGGCTGTCCCCGGCGACAATGCCCCGCGAGTGCGCCCTGTCAATTCGCCCTGTTGATCCGCTCGCGGGCCAGAGCAGATCAGGCGGCGGCAGTGCCGACCAATGCCTGGTTGCGCCCGTCCGCCTTAGCGGCGTAGAGCGCCCGGTCAGCGCGGTCGATCAGCGACAGAGTTTTCGACCCTTCTGGGGCAGGACCGATTGCAATTCCGATGCTCATCGTGACCGATATTTCGGGCGTGTCGTTGGCGAGCGCGAAAGGGTGTTCGGCGATCAGCCGACAGAGTCGCGATGCCGTGTCCAGCGCATGATCATGCGATGTGTCGGGCATGACGATCAGAAATTCCTCACCACCGATCCGAGCGATCAGATCCGCCGCCCGCAAATTGTCGGCCAGGCGCTGCGCCACGGTCGCAAGCACTGTGTCGCCAGCAAGATGCCCGTGAATGTCATTGACCCGCTTGAAATGGTCCAGATCCGCGATCATCACGGCGAACGGACGCCCGTTCTGTTCGGCACGATCTGACAGGCGCGCCAGATGTGGCAACGCGTAGCGGCGGTTGAACAGTCCGGTCAGTGGGTCGGTTACGGCGGCGCGAAGACCGTCGCGCATATTGGCGCGCAAGTGGTCGTTGGTCCGTTTGCGCGCGATCTGCTTTTGCAGCCGAAGCGCCAGTTCGGGGATATCAAGGTCTCCGACCATCAGATCGTCGGCGCCAAGATCCAGCGCCGCCGCCGCCAGCTGTCGCCGCGTGGACGAAGCGACATAGAGGATTGCCGCATGCCGCGTTTCGGTGCGCGAGCGCAGGTCGGACAACAGGTTGAGCGCCTGACTCTGGCCCAACGCACTTTCGATGATCACAAAAACTTCGGGTGCGTGTTGCAGGTTACGCAAGGCCGCATCGGGCTGCACCACGTCGATTCGTTCGCTCAGGATGCCGCGCAATGCCATGGCCACGGCGTCCAGTGACCCGTCGTGCTGCAACGCGGTCGGGATCAATGCCACTCGGACGGGGCGGGCGAACGGTGCGGCCTCTTCGGCCAGGCCAAGGGTACGATCGGTATCGTCGCGCAGGCGCAGCTCGGATTCGGCATTGCGTGCGCGCAGCAGACTGCGGATCCGGGCGAGCAGGACCACATCGTCGATCGGGCGGGTCAGGACATCGTCGGCACCGGCCTGCAGCGCCTCGATCCGCTGCAACGGCTTGCCCTCTCCCTGTACCAGAATCATCGGGATATCGGCCCAGAGCGGATTGGCGCGGATTTTCCGGCAAAGGCTGTAGCCGTCGGTATCGCACAGCGTCTCGGCGGCGAGGATCAGGTCTGGGCGGTTCCCATTCAGGATCGCCAGGGCATCGGCACCGCTATGCGCCTGGAAAACATCATAGAAGGCGGTCGAAAGTTTGACGCGCAGTATGATGCGATTGGTCGGCAAGCTGTCGACTATGAGGATACGTCCCGTCATCCGTACCGCCTTTTCCCGTTTCTACGGTTTGACAATAAATTGCGCCCTTGCACCCCACATTGTGAGCAGTATTTCTAGGGTTGGTTAACAAACAGTTTCAGAATTGGTTCAAAATGACGTTTTCATCTGAACGGGCCGACATGGTCGGGTTGCAGGCGGTGGCCTGGCTGGCGGGAAATGATGAAATTCTGCCCGTATTCCAGGGCGCTACCGGCGCAGGCGAGGATGATTTTCGCACCGGCCTGTCAGATCCCGAATTTCAGGGCGCCGTGCTGGATTTTCTGCTGATGGATGATGCCTGGATCATGGCATTCTGCGATGCGCAGGGGCTGGCGTATGATGTGCCGATGCAGGCGCGGGCGATGCTGCCGGGTGGGGGGCAGGTGCATTGGACATGACCTCTCCTCAACGCATCGTCGGCATCCTGTTTGACAAGGACGGCACCCTGTTCGATTTTGGCGCGACCTGGGATGTCTGGGCGGGTGACGTTCTGGATGAACTGGCCCAAGGGGATGCGCGACGTCTTGCGGCGTTGGCCGAGGTCGCTTGCTATGATCTTGGGGCGCGGCGGTTTCTGCCGCACAGCCCGATCATCGCGGGGACCAACCGTGAGGCGGCGGAATGCCTGGCGCAGGCGCTGCCGGGCGTTGATATTGACGCGCTTGAGCAACACCTGATGCTGACCTCATCGCAGGCGCCGCTGGTGCCTGCTGTGCCGTTGGCTCCGTTGCTGGATGGGTTTCTTGCGCGGGGTCTATCGCTGGGGGTGATGACCAACGATACCGAATTCGGTGCGCGGACGCATCTGGCCACTGCGGGGGTTGCGGACCGATTCCACTTTATCGCCGGGTTCGATTCCGGGCACGGGGCGAAACCATCACCCCAGCCACTGCTGGCCTTTGCCATTGCACGGGGGCTGGAGCCGGGCAACGTCATCATGGTGGGCGATTCTGCGCATGATCTGATCGCCGGACGAGAGGCAGGAATGCTGTGCGTCGGCGTGCTGACCGGGCCTGCGCCGCGCGCCGCGCTTGCGCCACTGGCAGATGTGGTGCTGCCCGATATCGGACATCTCCCGGACTGGATTCGGGGGCGGGATCAGGTCGGCTGACAGCACGCGGTGCAGCCGTTCGCGCAAAAACGACGCGACTCGTCGCTAATCGACAGGACGAACGCCGACCTGCATGGCCTGCTGTGGCATCAGAGATCGGAGAACCCCATGGCAGATGCAGCAGCCAAACGTCGGCGCAGCGGCGGACGGGCGGGCAACGCGACCCGGCGCGGCACCGCGATCATTGACCAGATGCCTTGGCGTTTGCCGATCAACATTGACCGCCCAACCGAGCCGCTGACCGAAGAGGGCGTCGTGCGGATCCATGACACGGCGATGCGCATTCTCGAAGAGATCGGGATTGAATTCCTGAACCCCGAGGCGTTGGAGCTGCTGCGTCAGGCGGGCTGTACCATTCAGGGCGACAACGTCCGGATGGGCCGCGATTTCGTGATGGAGATGGTGGGTAAGGCACCGCGCCAGTTCACCATCACCCCGCGCAACCCGGATCGCCAGATCATCATCGGCGGCAAACACATCCTGTTTGGCAACGTCTCGTCTCCGCCGAACTATTGGGACATGGAGTTGGGCCGCAAGATGTCCGGCACACGCGAAATGTGCCAGAACCTGCTCAAGCTCACCCAGTATTTCAACTGCATCCACTTTGCCGGCGGATATCCTGTTGAACCTGTAGATGTGCATGCCAGCGTCCGGCACCTTGATGTGTTGTTCGACAAGCTGACGCTGACCGACAAGGCAATGCACGCCTATTCGCTGGGTAAGGAGCGTGTCGAGGACGTGATGGAAATGGTGCGCATCGCTGGGGGGCTGACGCACGAGGAATTCGATGCCACACCCCGGATGTATACCAACATCAACTCTACCTCGCCACTGAAGCACGATTTTCCGATGATGGACGGATGGATGCGGCTGGCGCGGCGCGGGCAGGGGCTGGTGGTGACGCCCTTTACGCTGGCGGGGGCGATGGCACCTGTCACCATGGCGGGTGCCGTGGCACAATCACTGGCCGAGGCGCTGTGCGCTGTGGCGCTGGCGCAATGGATCAACCCCGGCGTGGCCTGCGCGATTGGCACCTTTACCTCGAATGTCGACATGAAAAGCGGCGCACCGGCCTTTGGTACGCCGGAATACATGCGGGCGACGCAGATGACCGGCCAGATGGCGCGCTTCTATGGCTTGCCGCTGCGGTCTTCGGGCGTTTGCGCCGCCAATGTGCCCGACGGGCAGGCGATGTGGGAGACCGAGCACAGCCTCTGGGCCGCGGTGCAGTCGGGCACCAACATGGTCTATCACGCGGCCGGTTGGCTTGAGGGTGGATTGATCGCCAGCCCGGAAAAATTCATCATGGATTGCGAGGTGCTGCAGCAGATCCAACGTTATATGGAGCCCGAGATCAGCGACGTGAATGACGACACGCTGGCCTTTGATGCGATCCGCGAAGTCGGCCCCTCGGGGCATTTCTTTGGCATTCAGCACACGCAAGATCGCTATACCTCGGCGTTTTATCAACCGTTCCTGTCGGATTGGAAGAATTTTGAGGCATGGGAGGCCGGGGGCGCGGTGTGGACACCCGAGCGGGCGCACCATTTGTTCAAATTGATCGTGAACGAATTTGAACCGCCTGCGATGGACGCGGGCATTCGCGAAGAGTTGGCCGAATTTGTCGCACGCCGCAAAGCCGAAGGCGGTGCGCCGACCGATTTCTAATCGGGGCAACTGATGCGGGGGCCTGCCTTGCATCCCCGTGCGGCAGCGGTCATCCTTGGTCCCGAAACGCGGGGAGACGAGCTGCCATGGATCCTGAAACTGATGCGCGGCTCAGACCGTTATTGATGCTTTTGGGTGGCTTTGCGGGCGTTGCCGCGTGGCTTTTTGCCGACCATTTCGACGACAGCTTTGCAGATCCGCGTGCGTATATGACGCTTGTCGTATTCGCCTCGGGTTTTTTCGGTGTGTTGCTGGCGTTGGTTGGGCCTGCGCGGCTGGGCCGGTCGTTGCCAGCGGCGCTGGGCATCGCGCTGGTGATGGCGGGGCTGATGTATTGGGCGTCCTTTCGCCATGATGCGCCACGGGACTTTCTTGAAATGGGGTATCCGGGGCTCGCGTGTTTTCTGTTGTGGATGATTGCAACATCATTCGCCGCCGCCGGACTGCGCAACGACACCCGCTGGCATGCCTATGACGTGCTGTTTGATATCAGCTGGCGCGTGTTCATTCGCTATCTGGCGGCGATGTTGTTTACCGGGTTGTTCTGGGGGTTGCTGACTCTGTCGGATGCGCTGTTGCAGCTTGTCGGGCTTCGACTGTTGTCGCTGATACGGTCGGTGGATCCGCTGCCTTGGGTGCTGACCGGGGCGGTGTTCGGTCTGGCGCTGGCCGTGGTTCACGAGATGCGCCGCATGCTGTCGCCCGATCTGCTGCTGGCGCTGCTGCGGCTGCTGGTGCCGGTGGCGCTGGTGGTGATCGCCGTGTTTCTGCTGGCGCTGCCGATGCGCGGGTTGTCCGATCTGGTAGGAAGCCTGTCGGCCGGCGGGACGCTGATGTCTGCGGCTTTGGCCGCGATTGTGCTGGTTACTGTTGCGGTGGATCGCGACACCGATGCAGAAATCGCGCTGCCGTGGATGCGTATTGCGACGCAGACGTTGGCGCTGCTGATCCCGGCGCTGGCGGCGCTGGCGCTTTATGCGCTGTGGTTGCGGGTCGGGCAATATGGCTGGACGCCCGCGCGTCTGACGGCCGTCACAGTTGGGGCTGTTGTCGCGATCTATGGAGTCAGCTTTGGCGGTGCGGTGCTGCTGCGCCACAATTGGGCGGCCCGCATCCGCAAGGCCAACGTCGGTGTGGCGCTTTTGATCGTTGCCATTTCTGCGCTTTGGCTGACGCCGTTAATGGTACCTGAACGGATTGCGGCGCAGGATCAGCTCGCGAGGTACAACGCGGGACGGCTGCCTGCCGACGCACTGCCGCTGCATGAACTCGCCAACGATTGGGGGCGGCCAGGGCGCGAGGTTCTGGCCGTTCTGAAACGCGATCCGACGTTGGGCACCGAATTTAGCAAACAGCTTCAGGACGGGGGTGTCATTCCTCGCGATTCGGTAAAGGCGCGCGCAACTTTGGCCCGTGACATGCCGGTTCGCGGGGCCGATCCGCTGACTGCTGCGATGTTGTCGGATCTGAATGATACGGAGGTGGCGGACTGGCGTGCCGCGTGTGCCCGCACGGTGCGGGGCGGGCCGGGGTGTGGCATGGTTATGGGGCAGTTCTCGGACGCCGCGGTAAAGGGCGTTGTCTTACTGTTGCAAGACGACGGCACATTGCGGGCGCTGTCGGTGATGCTGATGGATAGCCGGATTAAATTGGTGGGCTACGTCGTGACGCTGACGGGGGAAATCGGCGCTGGCCTGCCTCCTTCGGCTCTTGAGGCGTTCCATGCAGGCGAGGTGACGATTGGCCCCTCGATGACCCCGGTGCTGAAGCTGGGTTCAGTCGAAATATTCCCGCACAATTAGAACTGTTACCCCTTTGTTAAGCGAGGGTCGTGCATCTTTTCGGACAATCGAAAGGATGATTTCCGGCATGCACGGATTGATCAACAGGACATTGCAGTTCTTTTTGCAGGATACATACGGTCTGGAGTGCTGGCACGATATTGCCGCCGCCGCCGATCTCAGTGTACCCGAGTTCGAAGCGATGCTGCAATACGATGCGTCAGTGACCGATGCGGTCTTGGACGCTGCGACGCGTCGGTTGGGAAAACCGCGCGATGATTTGCTTGAGGATGTGGGCACGTACCTTGTCTCGCACCCCCACACGGAATCTCTTCGGCGGCTTATGCGGTTCGGTGGTGTGAATTTCTGCGATTTTCTGCACTCCCTCGAAGATTTGCCCGACCGTACACGGCTGGCAGTGCCGGACCTCGATCTTCCGACCCTTGAACTTGATGAATTTGAACAGAACTGCTTTGCCCTGCGGTGTATCGGCCCGATCGACGGTTTCGGGCATGTGCTGGTCGGCGTTCTGCGTGCGATGGCGGATGATTATGGTGCGCTTGTCCTGCTGGAACATGAGGGTCGCACTGAAATGCAGGAAAGTATCTCGATCACCCTGATCGAGACAGATTATTCGGAAGGGCGCGAATTTGATCTTGGCGCGGCTCCGGTGGATCGGCGTCAGGTGGCATCTTGACCCTCACGACGGACATGCTGGACTCACTCTGCCCGATGCATGTTGTCGTGACCGGGGCAGGGGCGATACAGCATGTGGGCGGCACCTTGCAAAAGCTGCGTCCCGACCAGCCTCTGACAGGGGCGCAGTTCCTTGACGTGTTCGAGATTTACCGCCCGCGTCGGGTGAATGACATGGCTGGCATGCTGGCCTGTTCGCACACCAAGCTGCATCTGCGGTTTCGCGCCGCGCCGCGCACCGCGCTCAAGGGGTTGTTGGTACCGGGGCCGGTCGGAGGGGCCGTCATCAATCTGTCATTCGGAATCGGGGTCGTCGATGCCGTGCATGAGTATTCTCTGACCAGCACGGATTTTGCCGCCACCGATCTGACCATCGAGATGCTGTATCTGGTCGAAGCAAAGTCGGCAGCAATGGAGGCATCGCGCACGCTGAACAAACGTCTGCAGGGCGCGATGGTTGCGGCCGAGGAGAGAGCCTTTACCGACACGCTCACCGGGCTGAAGAATCGACGCGCGATGGACTACGTGCTCGACCGGCTTGTTTCCGGGGTTACGGATTTTGCCCTGCTGCATCTGGATCTGGATTTTTTCAAGACCGTGAACGATTCACTGGGCCATGCGGCCGGGGATTATGTGCTGCAACAGGTGGCGGGCATCCTCGTGAACGAGACCCGCAAAAACGACACGGTTGCGCGGGTTGGCGGTGACGAGTTTGTCGTACTGTTCGCAGGACTAGCGGATCAGGAGCGGCTGACCGAGGTCGCTCGTCGTATCATCACCGAATTGGACAAACCGATGTATTTTGGCGGGCAAAGTTGCCGGATCTCAGGAAGTGTCGGCATCACAATTCGCGCGAATGGCGACCGGCGTGACGCAATGCAACTAATGCAAGAGGCTGATATGGCCCTTTACGCCTCCAAACGTGCAGGCCGGGCCTGCCACACCTTCTTCAACGGCGGCATCACCCCCATGCGCGAGGTTAGTATCCCCGTGGCCGAGTAGACAGCCGCGCCCGTTGAAACCTGCAGAAAAGGCTTGTTGCGACACGCATCACGCGCCATCTTGCATCGAAATTTTCGTTTTTTGGACAGCTTTTTATGCGTAATTTTCTTTTAGTTTTACTCATGTGTCTCGTGCCCGTCAGCGCTATGTCTCAGACCGAGGACCAGCCGTCCGGCCCCATCACGATCGAGGATAACGCGAATCGTGACGGGGCTATCGCGGTGCGAATTCGTGAAATTCTGGCACAACTCGACGGGTTCGAAGATGTGACCGTGACTGTCAATTCAGGCATCGTCACGCTGCGCGGGACCACCTTGGACAGCACCACCTCGGCCCGCCTGAATGCGCTTGCGGGGCGGGTCGAAGGCGTGGTGGCGATCGAAAATGAGGTTAGCGAAACCACAGATGTGGTGCGTAGGCTGAACCCTGCGATGCAGCGCTTCATGACGCGGATGCGGCAGGCGGTGGCTTTCGTGCCGCTGGCAGGGGTGGCGCTCACGGTCTTTTCGCTGGTATTGTTGTTTGGCCTGCTGATCGCGCGATTGCGAAATCCGTGGGACCGGCTGGCGCCAAATGCCTTTATCTCGGATATTTACCGGCAGTTGATCCGGCTGGCGTTTTTTGTGGCAGGGGTGGTGATCGCGCTCGACATCCTGGGGGCTACTGCGCTGCTGTCGACCATCCTTGGTGCGGCGGGCATTATTGGTCTGGCCATTGGCTTTGCCGTCCGCGACACAGTCGAGAACTTCATCGCCTCGATCATGCTTTCGATCCGCCAGCCATTTCGCCCAAATGACACGGTCGAGATCGAAGGCGACACCGGCAAGGTGATCCGCCTGACCAGCCGCGCCACGATCCTGCTGAGCTTTGACGGCAACCACATTCGGATCCCCAATGCCACAGTGTTTAAAAGCCGAATCGTAAACTACAGCTATAATGATGAACGCCGCTTTGTCTTTGATTTTGGTCTGGATTATGCGACCGACTTGGTCCTGGCACAGACCGTTGCGCAGACCACCCTCGAAGGTTTGCCGTTTGTATTGTCCAAGCCCAAGGCCAATGTCTGGATCGAGGATATGGCCGACAGCTGGATCGTACTGCGCTGCACCGCCTGGATTCGCCAGCACGACACCAGCATCGTCGCAGCCCGGGGTGAGGCGATGCGCCTTGTGATGGCCGCACTTAGCGCTGAAGGCGTCGTGATGCCGGAACCGACCTTCCGAATCCTCGGCGGGGCCGCCGACATACCGACGACCGAAACCCGAGCCCGCGCGCCGGACCTGTCGCCAGCACAAGATGTTGACGCAGTAATGGAGCAGGAGCTGGAAGACATTGTTGACGACGAACGAGAGCTTTCGAAGGACAAGGATCTGCTGACCCGGCAAGCGCCGACAGAATAGCGAGATTTTTTGCCATTGCGGGCTTGATCACCCGCAAAGGTCCGAGTAAGTAGCCCGACAGTTGGGGTGTAGCCAAGCGGTAAGGCATCGGTTTTTGGTACCGTGTATCGTAGGTTCGAATCCTACCACCCCAGCCAAAAATGCCAAAAATCACAGCAATAACAATAGCTTGCCATTTGGCAGTTTTAGTCCGCGACTCGGCGTTTCGCCGGGGGGCGGATAGCGCCAGCCAGGGCGGCCTGCGCCTTCGGGTGACTCGCGGCGCGGCGCTGGGCGCGCAAGCCCGACAGCAATTTGTGCTTGGAATGGAAAAGAGCCGGATGACGCGTGGTCATCCGGCTCTTTCCTTTTCTGAACTCAGGCAAACGAACTCATTTCCTGCCCGGTTCGGTGATCGGCTCGCTTTCGATCGCCCAGGAAACGGGGTCGGGCGAGATGCTTGAGGCACAATTCAAAGACTACACCAGCAGCGAGCAGGCGCTGATCTGCCGGGACCTCGTGCTCGACCGCATGACCCGGATGGCGGCCGACGCGGTTTCCGTCGAGATCGACGTGGAGACGCGCATCGGCGTCCTGGAAGATGACCTGTTGCAGATCAAGCAACAGATCCGCTCCAGGGATTTCAGCGCGGCCAATGAAGAGGTGCGTCAGTGCTGCGAGCGCCTCCAGCTTCCCTTCAACCCGGATTTCCATGCCGAGTTCGCACGTCTTGTCTGCACAACGCTCCGTCAGCTCCTGAAGCTCGAGATTGATGCCCTCGAAGAGAGTGAAGACCCGCTGGTGAAAGGGTGGGACCTGCTCCAGCGGCATGACATTCGTGTCGTGGACGGGCAGTTGCCCAGGTTCTTCACCGTCTCCGAGGCGCTCGAGATTGCCATAGAGGGTCAAACCGAGGAGATGAAAAAAAAAGCTTCGCACAACAGCGGAACTCGTCATCGCATACGCCGGCGACATTCCGATCGACCGCCTGGGTGACGTGACGAAGCAACTCATGGTCTGGATGAGCAGGCTTCCGAAGCTGCACGGCAAATGCCATGGCAACAACCGCTTCCTCAAGGAGCGCGAGATGCCGAAAAAGCAGGAGGAAATCGATGAAGCAGACCAGGAGGACGCCTCGCTCTACGCCCTCTATGCTTCGCGGTCCGACATCTCCGATGCGCAGAAGCGGGCGGAACTTGCCGAACTGCTGACGATCCGCGTAACGCACACCAATCTCGAGCGTCACCTCGACAGGCTGCACCAGATCCTGCGGGTCGCTGCCGAAAATGCCGGGTTCAACGGCAAGACCAAGTTGATGACCTATTCCGCACTGTCCAAGGCGATCAAGGCGGATTGCGAGCGCCGGAGGCTGGAGAACGCGTTGTTTCTGCGTGTCACGCAACCGAAACTGCGCTTGCGTTGGGCCGGAGGCCGTGCACTTGCCCCCAACCTTGGACCACCTGGGTCTAGAGATTTCCGGCTTTCGTCAGATCGGTGGGCTGGTTTCACCTTCTGATTTTACGAGCATGATCGGTGACTTGTTTCCGATCGCGCTGTGGGGCCGTTCTTCGTTGTAGTATCTACGCCAAGTCTCCACCTTTTCTGCCGCATCCGCAAGGCTCAAGAACCAATGCGCGTTCAAACATTCCTGGCGAAACTTACCGTTGAAGGCCTCGATGAAGGCGTTGTCTGTCGGTTTTCCTGGCCTGCTAAAATCCAAAACTACGCCCCGATGATAAGCCCACAGATCCAGATCCCGAGAGATAAATTCCGGCCCATTATCGACTCGAATGGTCTTAGGATACCCAATCTTGGCACAAGCCAGATCAAGAGATTTAACCACATCCTCACCGCGATAATTGAACCTTACGTCTAGAATTGGCACATAGCGCGAGAACGTATCGACGACGGTCAAAACGCGCAATTTGCGGCCTGTGGCGAGTTGATCATGCACAAAATCCATTGCCCAGACGTCGTTATTCTTCACAGCTTCTGTGCGAGCATCCCGCAGCTTCGCTTTCACGCGACGTTTCGGTGTCTTGTTGCGCAGTTGAAGACCCATCTCCTTGTAAATACGATATGTTTTTTTAGCGTTCACTGGCCAACCCTCACGCTGCAACACAAAATGGACGCGCCGATATCCATATCGAACGCGTGTCTCACAAATCTCCTTAATGCGCTTTTTCAACGCGGCCGGATCGGTGCGGCGGGATTTGTAATGATAGGTCGAGCAATCAAACCGCAAAGCACCACATGCCTTTCGGATCGACACACGCCAATCAGACCGCATCCCATCGACAAGCTCACGCTTTCGATCCGGCCTTAGAGCTTTCGCTTGATAACGTCCTGCAACATCTCACGATCCAACGTCAGATCAGCGACAATCCGTTTCAAACGGTTGTTCTCGTCTTCCAGATCACGCAACCGGCGCATCTCTGACGGCATCAGCCCCTCATACTTTTTCTTCCAGTTGAAATACGTCGCCGGACTTATCCCGGACTTGCGGCAAATCTCCGCAACCGTCGTGCCCTCATTACCTTGCTTAACAATAAACGCCTTTTGGGCGTCCGTGAATTTGGATGCTTTCATCGCGTCCACTCCTTTTCCAGCCAGGAAAGTAGCAGTCGGAAACTCTAATTCAAAATGGTCCAGTTTTTAGGGGGCAGAGCAAGCGCTGGTGGCGATACACCAATCTGGTCGGCAACCCTGATCCATGCACCTTTCTCAGGCTCTCCATGAACGTCTAGCCAGGCGTCCAGCCGGTCAGAGACGCGACGCAGGCGCAGTATCTCGATGCGCGCGCGCTGCGCTTGAACCTCGCGGGCATGGGTTTCGATGAGGCTTAGAGCCGCGCCAGGTTGATTGTGCAACGCTGACAAGAAATTCGCACGGGGCATGATCGCGACCTGTGCAGGCGCGCGGACAACCGCATCACAATGATATGCTTCGGCGAACAGAGATGCCTCTGCCAGTGCATTGCCTGCCATCGCGACATGTAGAGTCAACACAGTTCCATCTTCCAGTGGCCGTTCCAGCGCTACAGCGCCCGATTGGACAAGGTACATGGACGTGATGCTATCTCCCCGCCGAAACAGAACCATCCCTTGTTCAACGGCGCGGAGCGGCGCGTCATCGAATATGTGCTGCCAATCATACATGATAGATATCATACTACCTTTTTGCAGGATCAGGTAGAGTGCAGCCAAATTTGAGTGGGGTTTCAAAATGCGACTGAAGATCATCCTTGCCGGTACGGCTGTCGTCGCCGGTTCGGCCATAGCACTGGCTCAAACGATGCATGCCGATCATGCCGATGGAATGGATCACGCAGTCCCCGATAAGGATCGCCCTGCTGGGAGCGCGCTGCTGACGGAGCCGGGGCAAGGGGCCTTCGCGGCTCTCTCCGAGGTCGTCCGGGTGCTGGAAGCTGATCCAAACACCAACTGGTCAAGGGTCGATCTGGCGGGCCTGCGAGCGCATCTTGTCGACATGGACCGGTTGATCTCGGATACGGTCGTGACGGAGACGGAATTGCCGAATGGTCTTTCTGCGTCAGCCACGGGTGATGTTGAAACGACTACCACACTGCGCCGAATGGTGCCGGCTCACGCCGCGCAACTGGCGAAGGACGATCGCTGGAGAGTAGAATCCCTGGAGATTGACGACGGGATGGAATTGCGCGTCACAAGTGAAGATCCCGCAGCAATTGCCCGGATTAAGGGCCTTGGGTTCTTTGGATTGATGGCGAGCCAGGAGCATCATCGCGAACATCACCTGATGATGGCGCGCGGGGAAGATGCGAACGTGCATTGAGGCCCGCGATGGGCTGTGACGCTGCGGCAACTTGCAGAATCCATATACCCCGCATAGGTTTTGAGCATGAGGTTGTTCCAGCTCCTTCTTGTCGTCTTGATGACGCTGACCGCCTGCGCTTCTGTGGCGATGGACGCGGGCCATGCGGCCATCATGGAGCATAGCCACGCCGCGGTGATTGAGGCGGCAGAGGATCATCCCGTTTGCTGTTCAGAAAGCGCCGAGAGCAGCCTGACCTGTCATCTCATTCCTGTCCTGATTCCAGTGACTGACCTTCAATGGCCGACCCCTGCTGCCTGCGAGGAAGTCTTGTTTGGCCAAAGCCTGCTGCTGACCGGTATTGAGCTTTCCGGGCCTCTCGACCCGCCGCGCGCGGTGTGATGCTTCCCGTGTCCTTCGGGGCGCGGCCTTGGAATTTGCAATCACACCTGAACGGGCCTTGCCCGTGCGCCCACCCGTCGAAAGATATCCTCATGAAACCGTTCAAGACACTTTTCACCCTCGTTCCTGTCGCTGCCCTCGCGCTTGGTATCGCCACGCTTGGTGCTGCCGGTATGGCCCAGGCGGACAGCAATGGCACCGCGGCAGATCACGGCACCATGCATGTCACCAAGAGCCCGACCTGCGGCTGCTGCGGCGCCTGGGTCGCCCTGGCCCGCGAAGAGGGCTACGACATCGTAGTCACGGATACCCGTGATATCACCAGCGTGAAGCTGAAGAACAACATCCCCGGCACGATGTGGGCCTGCCATACCGCGATGATCGACGGCTATGTGGTCGAAGGCCATGTGCCGTTCGCAGCGCTGGCCAAGCTGCTCGAAGAACGCTCGAAGATTTCCGGCATCTCGGTGCCCGGGATGCCTGACGGCTCGCCTGGCATGGGGAACGACCCGACCGCGCGATACAACGTCATGGCTTTCGGCGGCGATGCTGGTGAAGGTGAGGTCTTCCATAAGGCCGGGCAGTGAAACGGGTCTTGGCACTCGGCCTTGGGGCAGCGGTTCTGGTTGGAGCAGCGGTCCTCGCCTTCGGGTGGGGAACGTCTGCCCCGGAAGGAGCCTTCATCAAACCTTCGGACCCAAAGGTGGTGGCCATTGGGCAGGCGGTTTATGCCGACAACTGCGCCTCCTGCCACGGCGCGGAGCTTGAAGGTCAGCCCAAATGGCGGTCACCCGGTGTTGACGGGCGGCTCCCGGCACCGCCCCACGATAAAACCGGACACACGTGGCATCACGACGGCGACACGCTATTCCGTCTGACCAAACACGGGACCGGCGCTCTGATCGGCGATCCTGACTACGAATCCAACATGCCGATCTATGAGGGTGTGCTTGCGGACCACGAGATCATCGCCGTTCTCAGCTACATCAAATCGACCTGGCCGCGGGACATCCGCGAGAGGCATGACGAAATGGAGAACAGGCAATGAAGCGTATCACCCTGGCACTCGCGGTCACGCTGGTAACTGCGACGACCGCACTGGCGCACTCGAAGGCCGAAGACACGACTCCGGCAGATGGGACGACCGTGGAAACCGTTGCGGTCATCGAATTGCGATTTGATGACCCGATGCGTGTCACCGCGATTAAAGTCACCGGGCCGGACGGGGACCTGGACATCACCCGCGAGACCGGCCTTGATCCCGTGACGGCGTTTCGCGCATTGCCTCCCGATGTTATCCCCGCCGGGGCCTACACGGTTGGACTTGTCGCGATTTAGTTCCGGTCTCTTTCGAGCGATATTCGCAATGAAGGAGACACAAATTGGCACCAAGATACAGCGACGAGTTCAGACGTGATGCGGTTCGCATTGCAACAAGCAGTGGACTGACGCGACCTCAGATTGCGTCTGATTTAGGGGTTGGTGTTTCGACACTGAACAAGTGGGTTCAACACCATCAGAATGATGACCTGATGTCCGGCCCGCATGAGGATGTGGAGAAGGAGAACGCCCGCCTTCGCAAAGAGAACCGGCTACTCCGCGAGGAGAGGGAAGTGTTAAAGAAGGCGACGATCTTCTTCGCAGGCCAAAAGGCGTGAGGTTTGCCTTTATCGACACCTGGAAGAAGATCTGGCCCATTGAGTTTCTATGCCGCGTTTTGCGGGTAACTTCCCGTGGGTTTCGCGCCTGGAAGATCCGCCCTATCAGCCGAAGCCAGCGAGATGACATGGTGCTGTTGGCCCATATCAGAGAACAACACCGCCTTAGCCTGCAAAGCTACGGCCGACCTCGCATGACGGAGGAACTGCGCGATCTCGGTCTTGTTGTCGGGCACCGCCGGGTAGGCCGGTTGATGCGTGAGAACGCGATCAAGGTTATTCGAACCCGTAAACATAAAGTCACGACTAACAGCAATCACGCCTTCAATGTCGCCCCCAACTTTCTTGATCAGGACTTCTCTGCTGATGGCCCAAACCAAAAATGGGCAGGGGACATTTCCTACATCTGGACGAGCGAGGGATGGCTGTATTTGGCAGTGATCATCGATCTTTACTCCCGCCGGGTCATTGGCTGGGCGGTCAGTAACCGGATGAAGCGGGACCTGGCCATCAAGGCATTAGACATGGCAGTAGGGCTGCGAAAGCCACCCAAAGGCTGTATCCATCATACGGATCGTGGCTCTCAATACTGTTCAGGTGACTATCAGAAAAGTCTGAAGCAGCATGGATTTCTGGTCTCAATGAGCGGCAAGGGAAATTGTTATGACAATTCCATGGTCGAGACCTTCTTCAAATCTCTGAAAGCCGAACTGATCTGGCGTCAGAAATGGGCGACCCGCAGACAAGCAGAAGGAGCAATATTCCAATACATCAATGGGTTCTACAACCCGCGAAGACGGCATTCATCCCTTGGCGGGAAAAGTCCCTTGGCTTTCGAGAGACGGCCTCCTAACATGAGCTGAGAGACCGGAACTTTTGCGTGGCAAGTCCATTTGTGTTTCATCCAACCCGTTCATTGCAGCGAAGAGGGTCAGATCCTGAAGGACTTCGATTACCCATACATGGCTCTTCATGGTGTTCGTTCCTTGATTAACATTGAATGTAACGTGCAAGTCTTCCGTGAATTTTTGGTTAATTATTAGGCGCCTCAAAAATCGAGAGCTGCAATACAGCGATCGCAAGCTTCGCTCGCGCAGTTGAGTAAGGAATTGGGCATCAATCCCAAAACCGTCGCGAAGTGGCGTAAGCGTGCGACGGTCGAGGACTTGAAGACCGGGCCTAAGGAGCCCGCGTTGACCGTTCTCACCGAAGCGGAGGAGGCAATGATCGTCGCATTCCGGCGGCACACGCTACTGCCGTTGGATGATTGCCTCTATGCTCTTCAGCCGTCTGTCCCGCGCCTGACGCGGTCGGCACTGCATCGGTGTCTTCAGCGGCATGGCATCTCGCGCTTGCCGGATGTCGAGGGTGACAAGCCAAAGCGCCAGAAGTTCAAGCGTTACCCCATCCACTGCCCGGCAGTGCATGTTTACATGCACAAGAGGGGGCTTCTTTCTTATCGATATCGCCGAGGTTCAGACGGTAGAAGGCAAGCTCTATCTCTTTGTAGGCATTGACCGAACCAGCAAATTTGCAGTCACGCAACTCGTGGATAAAGCAGATCGCAAGACCGCGTGGGAATTCCTCGAGCATCTGCTCAAGGCCGTCCCCTATCGCATCCACACGATTCTGACCGACAACGGCATCCAGTTCGCCGAGCAGCCCGGAACAGAAACACAGCATATGCGCGGCAGATGCGCTTCGACATGATCTGCGAGGCAAATGGGATCGAGCACCGACTGACCAAGCCGAACCACCCCTGGACGAATGGTCAGGTCGAGCGGATGAACCGGACGATCAAGGAGGCGACGGTGAAACGATACCACTACGACAACCATGATCAGCTGCGCACGCACCTCGCCGACTTCATTGACACATACAATTTCGCACGCAGGCTAAAGACCCTCAACGGTCTCACGCCCTACGAATACATCTGCAAGATCTGGACTTCAGACCAGATCGTTTCATCCTAAATCCGATCCACCAAATGCCGGAACTGAACACCTAAATTGATTCCATAAAAATCACTATTTCTATTCCCTTAAATTGGATGGAAAGCTCAAGGTATTGCCGCAATTGCGGCATAGGTCTGGTCGAATGCATCGGTAGCCAATCCTCGGAAACCTTGAGGATCAGGCAGTGCCGGAATACACACTAACATATCTGGACTCGGACGGAACGGGACAGCGCGTCCTTTCTGATCATTTTGGGGCTAACGCGCTGCATCGCGTAAACCTCGACGGAGAAATCGACTATGGGCCATCGGAAGGTTTTTCTGAGGCACTCGGCACCAATAAGATCGAGCATCTCCGTTATCCCGGCGGACACGTCGAAAACACGATTGACGTGACCGTTATGCCCAATGGGCAGATCCGAGAAGAGGTGCGCGGCTTTATGGACTGGTGCCGCGAAAACAGCGTGAACGAGACGCAATACCAAATCACATTCGTTTTGCCGACCAAGACCGCGATTCCACCCGAGCGCATGGAGGCATTCGTATACGCCTTACTTTCGGAATACGGTGATCTGGTCGTCGCTTTCGAAATCGGGAATGAATACTCTATTGGCGAGCATGTCGATAACGCCGACCGGTCGATTCATCCCGAGCAGATAAACGGAAGCGATTTTGTTCCCGCGATGAACGAAGTCGAATACGGCATGTCGGCGAATACAGTGATCAATGCTGTCCAAGACGCTATAGATCGGCTCCATCACGAAGATCCGGATGAGGCCCCCGATCCCAAGATCTTGCTCCAGATGGCAGAAACCAGCGGGGCCGCAAGCGACTACAAAGGTGGCGACGACGCTGGCAATTATGACGCCGCCAACGAAGCGATTATTTCGCTTCTGGACAACCGCGCCAAAGAAGCCGTCGACGGTGCCGTGGTGCACTACTATTATAACGTATCGATGGAAGAAGGTCTGCGCTTTTCCGACGTTGAGGACTGGCGCGAAATCCGCCGGATCGACAGTCGGCTTGAAAGCTTCCGATTCCACGTGGGACGTGAGGTAGACCTCTACATCACGGAGTGGAACGTCGTGGCGAGCAACACCGCCCAACACGGTGCAGCCAGTGCCTCAGTATTGCTGGAGATGTTCGAATTCATGGTGCGCATGGGCACCGACGAGGCCCATATCTGGCCGCTTCAGCACCGCGCACCCAATGCCATCTTTGGCGACAGGAATAGCTCCCACGCCACGTCCTCAATGAGCGGCGCAGCTTTCGCTCTGATGTCTGACAGCCTCTCCCCCGAGAACAGCTCTACAGGCAGCTTGGCAAACTTCGAGAGCATGGTCACCTCATGGGATGGGGCGTTGGGCGATGTGGAGATCAATCATTTCGCGAGCGATTACGAGGACGTCCTGTTCGTGTCATTGCGTTCCCTTGAGGAATCAAATGTAATCCTGAATCTGTTCGGTCTCATGAGCACGGGATCGACCGTGGCGATTGATCATCTGACCATCGATCCAGAAAGTTCGGATGGATTGAGCGATTACGCTGATGAAAACGGCCAGAACCGTATTGGTCGAAGAGTCATTGACGCGCAGGAGGTAGCACAGCTCGAAACTTTGCCGTTCTTTGACCCGGATGACCCCAATCATCTGCGGATTTCCGGTAACCAGACTACCACCTATTTACCGCCCTTTGAGACGATCATCCCGCTTGTGGAGAATCCGCAAGACATCACGGACTATTACTTCGCGGCCGAGGCTGACGTTGATCCCCTCATACAAAGCATGGACCCCTCCGACGCTGAAGACGGCGTGCTGTCATTGGATTTGATGCCCTTTGATGTCGTGCGCGTTATCATCGGCACTCCGTTGCGGATCGAGGGCAGCACTCTTGACGATGCGCTCATCGGAGGCATCGGGCGTGACATTATCCTAGGACGCTTCGGCGATGACACACTAAGAGGAGGAGAAGCTAACGACACGCTCAAGGGCGGTTTCGGCAACGACGTCCTGGACGGCGGTAGCGGCGACGATAGCATCAATGGTGGCCCTGGCAGCGACTTGGTCAACGGAAAAGAAGGAAATGATACGATCGTGTCCACCGGAGGCGATCTCGTATACAGCGGACACGGCGACGATACGGTGTTTCTTGAGGCCGACTATGTCTTCTCCAGTGGCTTTCGCGCCATTCATTTCACCCATGAAGTTGGCAGTTTCGTCGCCTGGGACGTGCCGATCGCAGGCATGAACGGCTTCACTGCAGTTACGCGTGGAGGAGAAGGCACAGACGAGGTCGTTCTCGGAGACGGAAATGATGCGTTCTTTCTTGACGACATTTTCAGCGACGCACCCGTCTCCGTGGGGACGTCTTCTCTGGCCCGCCTGAGCGGCGTCGAGAAGATTTATGCCGGGCACGGCGATGACATCATCGATCTTACATCCAGTCGATTTGAAACCGGCGGACTAGGCATGGAACTGCACGGGCAAGATGGAGACGACACGATCTGGGGCGGCGAAGGTGCGGACTGGCTGCGCGGGGGGCTTGGCAACGATGTGCTTGAAGGTGGGGCTGGCGACGACATTCTGACCGGAGGCCGAGGCGCCGACGAATTCCACTTTTTCGAAAGTAACGATGCAGAAACCATCAGCGATTTCGACCCTGGGGAGGGCGACCGGATTGTCATACACGCCACCGTCGGCTCGGTCGCAGAAGATTTCTCGCTGAGGTTTGAAGACTCGATGCTGATCATTCAGAGCGCGGATAGATCCTTGTCCGTTGATCTGGGCGACGCCGCGCAGAACCTCGATATTTCTTCTTCGGTCTACGCCGAATGGCTCACATTTGTGTAGTCAATATCCACGATAGGAACTCAAAATGATCTATGTTTTTGGTCTTCTCATGATGACGGCGATGTCAGTTCTCGCGGTTTCAGACTCCTCGGATGAAGATGAAACAAGCGACGGAATCGGCGGTGCGAATGATAAAACCGCAGATACCGGAATCGGCCCCAGTTCCGAAGCATTTCTTCAGATGGTCGCTGCCTCGATGTCCTCCGACCTCAGCGATTATGAGCAGCAATCGAGTATATATGGCAGGGCCTCCCCCGACACGCTGGAAGGCACAGAGAGTGACGACATCCTGTGGGGCCGTGGCGAGGACGACGACCTTTACGGACTGGAGGGGTCCGACACCATCCTGGGCGGCACAGGATCGGACCTGGTCGTTTCCCATACGGGTGATGACCTGGTCTACGGCGAGGACGGAAATGACGCTCTGCACGGGCGCGGTGGACAGGACACCATGATCGGTGGCAGCGGAAGTGACAGTCTCTTCGGTAGCTCTGGAAACGACATTTTGGTCGGAGGAACCGGTCAGGATTTCCTGAGTGGCGGTGACGGTGAAGACGTACTGGTCGGCGAGCGCGGCGACAGCCTACATGGCGGTAACGGAGAGGATTTCTTTGTCGTCGATGCCCTGGAAGGCGATGAACCCGCTGAACTGCTTGATTTCGATCCGATTGAAGACCGTTTAGTTTTGCTCGTCGATGACTCAGGCTGCGCCCAAATCAGCGTTGGTCCAAACTTGGAAGACAGATCCTATAGCGAAATCTTCTTGAACGGTCAGGTGGTCGCTGTCGTATCTACCGACGCGGCCCCAACCTCCATGGATGTTGAACTTTTGAATCGCAGGCTTTTTTCCGCTACGCTGTAGTCGAATGCGCCCCATCCAGCGGACATTCAAACTGATGGATCACCGTCATAATTGCCTCAATGGAAGCGGGTCGGCACTGGACTTGTCACGCTTTGGTGCGGCGCCAGGTTCTCGTTTAGGCCACTTTTCGTTCGAAGGCGACAGGGCTTTTCCAGCCCAGTGCTGAGTGGCGCCGGCGCGGATTGTAGAAGCCGTTGATGTATTCGAAGGGCATTGATGATGTAACCGCCCCCGACGGCATCTGTGTGCCAAGGTGGGTCTCTTAGTATCCACAAAGGGGAGCGGTCATGTCGGAGATTATCACGGTCGGGCTCGATCTGGCAAAGAATGTGTTTCAGGTTCATGGAGCCGATGGCGCTGGTCAAGCAATTCTGCGCAAGAAGCTTCGGCGGGCGCAAGTGCTGGAGTTTTTCAGCAAGCTGCCCTCTTGCGTCGTCGCGATGGAAGCCTGTGGCGGTGCTCATTTCTGGGGACGCGAGATCGGCAAGCCGGGGCATGACATTCGGCTGATCCCGCCCGCTTATGTCAAACCCTTCGTGAAGCGTCAGAAGAACGACATGGCCGATGCAGAAGCGATTTGCGAAGCTGCGGATCGCCCGACGATGCGCTTTGTTCCGGTGAAGAGCGAAGAAACACAGGGAGCGGCGATGTGTCCGTCGTCATATAAAATGGGACATCAGAGCGGCTTGAGCATTGGAGGCTCTGGCTCGTTTGTGTGATTGATTATGCGGCTTGTTTTTGGCGATTGTATATTTGACAAACCCAACTGAGACTCCTATATTGGAGTCAACAAGTTAGAGGTTTTTGAAATGTCCATCCTGTCCAAACCATACATGCACGACGAAGCCGCAGCCTTTGCGCACGTTGAGGCGATGCTTTGGCCGGAAGGTCCGGTCTGCCCGCACTGCGGCAACTGCGGCAAGATATATGTGCTGGCAGGCGTTCGCTCCAAGCCGTCCAAGAAAAACCCGGAAGGCGTTGAGCGTCATGGCCTCAAGAAGTGCGCAGAGTGTCGCAAGCAGTTCACAGTGCGTATCGGCACGATCTTCGAAGAAAGCCACATCCCCATGTTCAAGTGGCTCCAAGCCATTCACCTGATGGTGTCCAGCAAGAAGGGCATCAGCAGCCACCAGCTTCACCGCGTTCTGGAAATCACTCACAAGTCCGCTTGGTTTATGTCTCACCGCATCCGCGAAGCCATGCGCAATGACGGTACAGTCAATTTCGGTTCCGGCGGTGGCGTTGTGGAAGTGGACGAAACTTTCATCGGTCAAAAGCACAAGAAGAAAGAAGGCGCGCGCGGCTACGCTCACAAGAACGCCATGCTGTCTCTGGTGGACCGCACCACGGGTCAGTCCAAGTTTGTCGTGGTCGATGATGTGACCAAGGCAACGCTCCTGCCGATCCTACGCGCCAACATCGCCAAAGAGGCGACTATCTACACCGACGAAGCGAAGCAGTACACGCTGCTCGGCGACGAGTTCGCGGCGCATGACTTCGTGACCCACAGCAAGGGCGTCTACGGTCGCGGCGAAGTTCACACCAACACCGTTGAGGGCTATTTCAGCATCTTCAAGCGCGGCATGAAGGGTATCTATCAGCACTGCGGCAAGCAACACCTGCATCGCTACGCGGCTGAGTTTGAGTTCCGCTACAACAACCGTGTTGCGAACGGAGTGGATGACATTGAGCGTGGCGAAATCGCATTGCGCTCAGTTACAGGGAAGCGTCTTACCTACCGACGGCCTGACGCGGAACTTAACCGATGAAGCTGGCGGATCTGATTAGGGAGAAGAAACACGTTGATGACTTCGGGCACTGGTCGTCAGGCGATATCGATAGGGCGGCATGGCCAATGCGAAAAAAGAAGTTAAGACAGTCAAGAGACTGGCAGTGGCGCGTAATACGTATGCATACAGCAGCGAACCGACAACTACGAGTTCTACTCAAGCTAAACGCTGGAATTGAGCAATTTTACGCGGTTTTGGGAGAGGTTCATAGAGATGGGGTTTCAGTTCTGTGCAGCCACGATCTACACACATCGCATGGAGACTGGCACTGTCACCTTACAGTGAAGGGCATTGATGACGTTTTTGTCGGAGCGTGGCGTGACAGGGATTCCCTTCGGCGTTGGCCAGAGTATAGTGGAGATTCGCGGGTCGTCTTCGACGTCGACAAGATGAAAGCCTTAGAGCGAGCAGCAGCTTTGTACAGGTTCGATCTACCGCTCCAAAGGGAGTTTTTCGCATGAATGCCCACAGCGATATATGCAACGCTTTCTGCGACCAACTTTCTATTCGAAAAGTCCCGATAGGTTACGCAATAAAGACACCGTTTTCATGGCTACAGGGAGACCCTTTAGTTGTCTTTGGCGAAGTTGATGGGAATTTGGTTCGAATGCGCGATGGTGGAGATACACTCATATCTCTTGAGGACGATGCTGGCGATCTATCGTCTGAAAGCAGGGTAAAGGCTATGAGAGACGTCGCTCTTGCTCACGGTGTAACGTTTGATGAAGACAATTCTCTTTTTACCAGCACCTGGGTGGACAGATCACAGTTTGGAGATTCCGCAATTCGCTTCATGTCGTTTCTAAACAGACTTCAGGACGTGGCGCTTTTGGACCGAGACAGGGTGGCAAATACATTTCGTGAAGACCTTATTGACGCAATCACAGATAGGTTTGAAAGCCGTTTTCAAATTGATGTAAGGGGTGCGATATCATCGGATCACCCCGAATACACAGCGGATGTTATCATACGATCATCAAATATGCAGGCCGCGATCTATGCGGCCACTACGGAAGTAAACGTTCTTGAAGCCCTTTTAGCGGAGCAAGTTTTCTCAGGCTTAAGTGGCCACTCCACAAAAACGATTCCGTTTTTGGTGTTTGAAGATTATATCCAATCTAAGGTAACTACGAAAACAAGACGCAGGGCTATGAATAGTGCGCGACTTCAAACAGCAGATTGGGCGGGAGGTGCGGAAAATGTCATCGACAAAATCGAAAGACAAATCGCAGCTTGAACGCTTCAAAGAAGCCGCCCGTGAGTTAGAAACGGACGACGACGAGGAACGCTTTAACGAGCGGCTCAAGAAGCTGGCGAAGCAGAAGCCTGACAACAAGAAGCCTGACGAATGAGGTATTGAATTACCCCATATTGCGGAGTATATTAATACCATGAAGCGACTGGCCCGGATTCTGATATTGTCTCGCCCGATGCTCTGGCTTGGATGGATTGGCGCTGCCCTTCGCACAGAACAGGTCAATCTCGTTTGGCGGAATGTTGAAGCCAAGTCCATTGACGAGTGAAGCCTTTGCCGGACAGGCCGTCACCAATTTCAAAAATGACTATTGAATCTGCATTACGCCATGACGTGCTGCCCTCAATGGCTTTGCGTATCATGTCTATGGATTTATCGGTCTGGATGAACCAACCAAAGAGAACGCCATCGTTTGAACGGAAGGCCATCTCGTCGCTTTGAGAGTGCCCCTTGATTAGCGTGACAATCGCCGGGACGTCATTTCTCACTCGCGCTAGGTCAGAAGAGTTTTCAAGTTGGATCACGACGCAATAACGCATGGCAGATTCCCCATCATCGATGGGCGTAGACTAACCGCCGGGTCTTGGGTTTGTCAAATATACAATCGCCTTGTTTTTGGTGTTGCAAGCGGCGTTCGCGGATTGTCAGTATCTTGATCTTCTTCCTTTCTCTGAGGATGGCTTTGTCGCGCCCAAAGTAGACGTCGGCGGGCGTGACGTTGTTGAGACTCTCGTGGTATCGCGCGTTGTTGTAATACTCTACGAAGGCCCCGATCTGGCGTTCGAGATCGCCGGGCAGGTAGTAGTTTTCCAGGGTAATCCCCCCATTTTTAATGGGGTGCAGCCGTAGAACTTACGCGGCCATTTTCAGTTTCTGTGCGGGTGTGATGCCGCCGATGCCCATGTTCGGGCGGTCGTTGTTGTAAGTCCAGAGCCATTGCGTGGCGAAGTCTTGGGCCTCCTCGATGTTTTCGATGATGTGTTGGTCCAGCCATTCATTCCTGACGGTGCGGTTGTAACGTTCGATGTAGGCGTTCTGCTGGGGCTGTGCTGGAGGGTAACACCTTGTTTCTCAGCCCATTCCAGCAGCTTGATGCTGATGTATTCAGGGCCATTATCGACCCGGATCGTGCCGGGCTTGCCACGCCATTCGATGATGCGATCGAGGCTCCGGATCACGCGTTCAGCAGGCAATGAAAAGTCGACCTCAATGCCAAGCCCTTCGCGGTTGAAGTCGTCCAGCACGTTCAGCAGTCGAAACTGACGACCGTCGCTCAGCCTGTCGGCCATAAAGTCCATCGACCAGGTCATGTTGGGGGCCTCGGGTACCGCCAGCGCGTCGGGTTTATCCCGCTTTAGCCGTTTGCGGGGCTTAATCCGCAGGTTCAGTTCCAGCGCGCAATAGATGCGATAGACCCGCTTATGGTTCCACGGATGACCTTTGACGTTGCGCAGGTGCAGATAGCAAAGTCCGAAGCCCCAAGTCTTCCTCGTATCCGTCAGCCCGACAAGCAAATCGGCAATCTGTTCGTTCTCATCGCTCAGAAGCGGGCTGTAGCGATAGCAGGTCTCGCTAACCCCAAAGGTGCGGCACGCCACGGCGACACTGACCCCGCGTCGCTCTACCGCCGTTGCGGCCATCTCTCGTCGCTGAGATGGCCCAGTCACTTTTTTCCAAGGGCTTCCTTCAGCAACTCGTTCTGCATGCTCAACTCTGCGAACATCTTCTTCAGGCGTCGGTTCTCGTCTTCAAGCGCCTTGGTCTGCGCGATCATTGAAGCATCCATCCCGCCATACTTCGCCCGCCATTTGTAAAAGGACGCTGTGCTCATACCATGTTCGCGGCAAAGCTCGGCCACAGGAACACCGCCTTCGGCCTGGCGCAGGATCGCAAGGATCTGCGGCTCACTGTATCTCGTCATCTTCATCTGAATCTCCTCATGCATCTTGCCGAGAAAATTCTACTTCCGCAGCCCCTTACTTTCGGGGGGGATTACCCAGCAGAACCCGGTTCTTCATAGTTTGGTGCCAGCGCTCAATCTTGCCCTGGGTTTGCGGATGGAATGGTGCCCCGCGAACGTGGTCCATTTTTTGATTTCCCAACCACTTGGCGAGGTCGCCAGAGATGTAGCAGGCCCCGTTGTCACTCAGCAGGCGCGGCTTGTGCCGGACGACGGCTTGGTCACAGCCCGATGCGCTCAGAGCCAGTTCAACCGTGTCCGTCACGTCCTCGGCCCGCATGTTTGTGCAAAGCTTCCAGGCGATGATGTAGCGGCTGTAGTCGTCGAGGATTGTCTGACGTCAGCGCTTTTGGGACAGATTTGAGGATTTGAACAACGGAGGATTTCTGGTTCATCGTAGCTTTCAAGGAGCGAAGATGAACAAGACATCCGGAACGTCGAAGGACGCAGCTGACAAGCTGGTCAAGAACATCCGCCGCAAGACGCGGCAGACCTATTCTGCAGAGGAGAAGATCCGCATCGTCTTAGCTGGCCTGCGCGGTGAGGAAAGCATTTCGGTGCTATGTCGGCGGGAGGGTATCGCCGAGAGCCTGTATTACAGCTGGTCGAAGGAGTTCCTGGAGGCTGGCAAGCGTCGCTTGTCTGGCGATACGGCGCGCCAAGCCACGTCGCCGGAGGTGAAGGAGCTTCGCTCTGAGTCTTTGGCCCTGAAGGAATGCGTGGCCGATCTCACCCTGGAAAACCGTCTGCTCAAAAAAAGTATGACAGGGGCTGGGGAGGTGGAGGAATGAGATACCCTGCAACCGAGAAGCTTGAGATCATCCGCACCGTTGAAGGTTCGCATCTGCCCACCAAAATGACGCTGGATATGCTGGGCATTCCGCGCACGGCTTTCTACCGCTGGTATGATCGCTACGTCGAGGGCGGGTTCGATGCGCTGGCCGATCGGTCTCCTCGACCAGGGTCGGTCTGGAATCGAATACCCCAAGACCGGCGCGATGACCTGATCGAGTTTGCGTTAGAACATGAGGCGCTGACGACACGTGAACTGGCGGTCAAATACACCGATGAGAACCGGTATTTTATCTCGGAATCATCGGCTTACCGCATTCTTAAAGCAGCTGATCTGATCACGGCGCCGGACTATGTGGTGATCAAGGCCGCGGACGAGTTCACGGACAAGACCACGGCCATCCATCAGCTCTGGCAGACCGACTTCACCTACTTCAAGATCATCGGCTGGGGCTGGTATTACCTGTCCACCATCCTCGACGACTACAGCCGCTACATCATCGCCTGGAAGCTTTGCACAAACATGCGGGCCGAGGACGTGACGGACACGATTGAACTGGCTCTGAGCGCATCGGGCTGTGACCAAGCCGTCGTCCGGCACAAGCCGCGCCTGCTGAGTGACAACGGGGCCTGCTACATCTCTGGCGACCTCGCCAAGTGGTTGGGAAATCAAAAAATGGGCCACGTTCGCGGGGCACCATTCCATCCGCAAACCCAGGGCAAGATTGAGCGCTGGCACCAAACTATGAAGAACCGGGTTCTGCTGGAAAACTACTACCTGCCCGGCGATCTCGAACGCCAGATCGGGGCCTTCGTAGAGTATTACAACAACGCGCGATACCACGAGAGTCTCAACAACGTCACGCCCGCCGACGTCTACTTTGGGCGCGACAAAGCCATCCTCAGAGAAAGGAAGAAGATCAAGATACTGACAATCCGCGAACGCCGCTTGCAACACCAAAAACAAGCCGCATAATCAATCACACAAACGAGCCAGAGCCTCCAATGCTCAAGCCGCTCTGATGTCCCATTTTATATGACGACGGACACTAAGTAGCTGACAAGTAACGACAAAAAAGAAGGGTGGTGCCCGGGGGCGGAATCGAACCACCGACACGAGGATTTTCAAGCCTAAGCTTGTTGATAAGGCTCAACAGGTTAGTCACGAAAAATCTGTCAAACCCACCACGGCGCATCAAGCACTTAGCGGCGAATTGTCAAACCTTGGCCACGAGGCCTTCCAATGAGCTGGCGGGTCGCAAACACATGCGCGGAACGGAAGTTCGGCAGCGCAACGCGCAAGCAGATCATCATGTTTCTCGCTGATAAGGCGAGCGACGATGGCTCAGGCATCTGGTGTTCCAAGGGAACGATTCAGCGGCACACCGAGCTGGGGGAGACCACAGTCAAGCGAGCCATGCGCGCGTTCTTGAAGGAAGGCATCCTTGTGGAGACTGGCGCACGGACTTGCAAGAATGGCTTCACCGTCGTTTACCGGATTGATCTGGCCAAGGTCGAGGCGCTGGAACCTACCGCAGAGCCCGAGATTGAGACGGGGTCCACAGTGGCCCCCGTCCAGTCTGGCCCCGGTAAGGGGGCCACTGTGGCCGGGGTACCGGGGCCACCACGGCCCCCAAACCATCCTAAAACCATCCATAAACCACCTACGCGCAAGCGCGAGGCGGCGGCGAATGAAGAAGCTGAGAGGATCTTGGCCGCGTATCCACCAGACCGATTGCGGAACAAGGCGGCCTGCCTTGCCCAGATCGAAGAGGCCATGAAGGAAGGGATTGCACCGGAGGACCTGTTGCAGGCCGTCCAAGCCTACGCCACCGACAGCGCAGGTTTCACCCGCTCGAAAGTCTGCTTCTCCGACAACTGGTTTCTTACCCGGCGCTGGCTTGCCTATGTCGAGAAGCAGGCAGAAGACCGAGAGAAGACGGCAGCATTGCAGGCGGATCACCATGCGCGGCTGGCCTGCTGGATCAGTGATCGCAGCCCGATGTGCAAACACATCACGGGCACCCAAGTCACGGCGTTGCTTGCGTCGAAGTTGGTTTCCGAGGCCCAAATCCAAGCCGCAGGCCTCGGATCATGACCGCAACCGATCCGACAGAAGAGCAAACAGCAAGGCGACCCATGTCATACGCTGGCGCTGCTGACACGGGACCTTGCGAGGGGCGGCACGCCTCCCCTTCGAACCCCACCGGCGCGGGAAAAGCCCGCACCAAAGAGCCGCTGACCGAGACATTCGTCTTTCGGTGTAGCGCCGCAGAGAAGGCCCAGTTGCGCGCCAAGGCCGAGGCGGCTGGCTTGCCCGCTGCGACCTTGCTGCGCGAGGCGCTTGGCCTGACTGAGGCCCGACGTCGCAAGCCTATCCCCCGCGTCGACCCCGCGCTGGTGCTGGCCGTGGGGCGCATCGGCGGCAACCTCAACCAGATCGCCCGTTGGCTAAATCGCGCGATGTTGGCGGGCCGTGTTGACCTCCACGCACTGACCGTCGCTCGACGCCTGCTGACCATCGAACGCCAGCTTGCCCAGATCGTCGAGGCCGCACGCCGATGCTGATCAAGTTCTTCCGCAACGGCAAAGGCGCGGGCGCTGGTCCGGTCGGCTACCTCGTGGCGGACAGGGTGCTGGCCTATGACGACAACCGCGACCTGATCCGCGATGCAGACGGGCAGCCGATGACCGTCACGCGGGAGCCTTTGCCGGAGGTTCTGCGCGGCAATCCCGACCGCACAGAAGCCTTGATCGATGCCAGCCGCCACCAGTGGACCTACCGCGCAGGGGTGATCAGCTTTGCCGCAGCCGATGCCCCGACCGAGGAACAGCAGGCCGAGGTTATGGACCACTTCGAGCGTCTGGCCTTCGCGGGGCTGGACCCGACGCAATATGACGTGCTCTGGGTCCGACATACCCACGAAGACCGTGTTGAGCTTCACTTCTGCACACCGCGCTTGGAGCTGACCTCGGGCAAAAGCCTGAACATCGCGCCGCCTGGATATGAGAAGGCCTTCGACAGCCTGCGCGACGTGATGAACCAGCGCCACGGCTGGGCCGATCCGATGGAGCTGGAGCGCACCCAAGAGGTCCGCGACACCATCGAGACCCCAACCCGCGCCCAAGGCCGCGAAGAGCTGCACGCGTGGCTGCAAGACCAGATCAGCGTCGGCCTGATCACCGACCGCGCCAGCATGGTCGACGCGCTCGCAGACGCAGGCTTCGACCTGCCCCGCGTCGGCAAAGCCCACCTGACCGCCCAAGACCCCGACACCGGCGAGCGCTGGCGTTTGAAAGGAGAGATTTTCCATGAAAACTGGCAAGCCGACCCGGCTGAGCGAGAAGCTGAACGCGGAACTGGACACGATCCGGCAGGACTACGCCGCCTCGATGGCATCCCAGCTCGACAGCTTCAGGGCCGATTTGAGCAGCATTGCGACCAACGCGCAGCGTACAATCGAGATCGATACCCGCACCTTTCTGCAACAGAACAAGAGCTGGCTGACGATCTCACCTTGGCTGATCACGGGAACGTTCTTGGTGGGGATCGTCTCGATGATGGCCGCGAGCTTGCTTTGGACATTGATGCTGGCCAGCTCGGAAATGACGGACTTGGGCCTGACGCGGATCGACCGGGAGGACGGGACTTGGCTGATGCTGGACCCGACCAAGGCACGCCTGAGGACCTGCACACTGGGCGGCAAATCAGTGACCTGCATCAAGATCGAGGAGCAGTAGATGACGACACCCCTGACAGCCTTGGAACGCGACTTGCTCGCCTGCGTCGAGCGGTTGGTGACGGCCTGCGAGGTCTCAGCAAAGGAATTGAGCGGCTTGGAAGCACGCTCGACGACCAAGATGCAGAGCCAGATGGATGGATTGGCCGCCTGCGTGTCGGTGCTCATTCAATCGCAAACGGCGTCCGTGGCTGCGTTGCACGGCTTGTTGAGCGAGGGCTCGAACTACGGGAGGCTGCGCACGCAACTCGAGACCAGCTTGAAATTAGTGAAAGCCGCAGAGAGGCAGTTGAAGCAGAACTAGAAGAGCGGGAGGTCGAGATGGACCGGGGGATGACGCATTGACGTAGAAGTTGGCTCAAGAGCCTTGAATTCTCATACGACACAAAGCGATAGAAACCGATGGACATAGCAGGATGGATACGTGAGGTTTGCATCATGACCGTTCAAAAGCCATTCAAAGTAAGCACACACCTTAAGGACGTAATCGGGCGCGACCTGGTTACGAATGAATTCGTCGCAATATTCGAACTTGTTAAGAACTCTGTTGATGCAGGGGCAACCCTAATTCAGATTGAGATCGACCCCGATGCCGATGCAATTCGGATTGTCGATGACGGAAAGGGAATGAGTGCTGGCGATATCACCGACAAGTGGTTGTTCGTGGCTTATTCTGCGAAAGCTGATGGTACTGAAGATGGAACCGATACGGACTACCGAGATAAAATAAGGTCGGTAGGTGGATATGCCGGCAGTAAGGGGATTGGCCGGTTTTCATGTGATACACTTGGCTCCTCGCTTGAGCTTTTTTCGAAAAAAAAGACGAAGAAAGTTTCCGCACCAATAGTCGGCCTCTACATTGATTGGGAAAAGTTCGAACTTGATAGCAAGGATGAGTTCAAAAGCATCTTGGTAGATATCGACGAGGACGATGACTTCCCAGACTTGGAAGTTGCAGAAAGTCCTAAAAAGTCGGGTACCGTCCTTCAGATCACTGGCCTTCGACACCACTGGGACGAGGCGAACCTTTGGAAGCTAAGGGCCTATCTGGCTAAGCTCATCGACCCCTTCGGGACGACTGATTCAGTAAACGTCGAAACTTACCTAGTTGGCTCAGACGAGGATGACGACGAACTAAACGGTCCAATCGGAAACGATATCGCTGATGTTATTCGCGAAAAGACTTCTCGAATTAAGGTTTCCATCGACGCCGACAAGGTTGTCTCAGAACTCGTAGACCGTGGCCGACGGATATACAAAGTTGCAGAACCTAATCCTTACCCTGAGCTTGAAAGATGCAGCGTTACTGGTGAGATATATTACCTTAATCGGAGTGCAAAGGCCACTTTTGGCCATAGAATGAAAGTTAAATCAGTTCAGTTCGGCAGCATCTTCCTCTTCTTGAACGGTTTCAGGATTTTTCCAATTGGTGAGGAGATGGATGATAGCTTCGGTCTGAACCGAAGGAAACAGCAGGGCACATCTAGGTATCTGGGTACTAGGGATGTTCTTGGTCGTGTGGACGTAACAGCCCCACCCAAGATGTTTCGAGAAGCGTCGAGCCGCGATGCCGGTCTAATCGAAGATGCAAATAGCAGGGCCCTTTTCGAAGCCATTCTTGAAAAGATGGTTAAGCGCCTTGAGCGCTATGTTGTTGGGGTGAACTGGAAAGACAAAGCTGATCAGGGGCGAGATACCGCTGAAGGACTCGAGGGCGATCCAGCTAAAGCCAGAATCCTGCAGATCGTTGGAGGTCTTGCCCGCACCAAAGAGTTGGAGATACTTGATTTCGATCAAGATATTCTCGATCTAGCGGATGCGAAGGAAGCCGCCACAGAGAAAGCACTGTCTGACCTCATTTCCATCGCGGAAAGAGACGGCGACACTGAACTTTTGAAGCGTATTGAACAGACGCGCGCAAGAATTGCTGAACTCGAGAAGGCCGAAGCAGAAGCTCGAAAAGAGGCGAACCGGGTTGCCGAAGAACGAGCACAGTCAGACGCGCGGATTGTCCAACTTGAAAAGCAATCCCGTTATCTCGCGGCCAGCCAAAACTTGGACGCCGAACGTATTCAGTTACTTCTGCACCAGGTAAACATTTATTCTGGCCACGTTGCGTCAAGCACCACGCGAGGACTAAGCGGTGCTCAAGAAGCGATGAAGATGCTGGCTGGCGCAGATGAAATGGACCCGGATGATTTTGAGGACTTGGCTGGTGCCTTAAGAAAAATTCTGCGCACTTTGATGGATGATTTTTCCTATATCCGTCTGGAAAATAATCGGCTTCAAACAATTTCTCGCTTTGCCCCAAATATCAAAGTTGATCTTGAAACTAGCCATATTCAAGGCGACATTATTGAGTATCTCAACGAGTATTTTTCGGTGATGCTAGCAGACACCGGCAGAGCACCCAGAGTTCATTTTGAGTCCAAAGTTGATGCGCTGGAATGCGAGTTTTCACCGTTTGACCTTGCAGTCGTTGTCGACAATTTGGTCGACAATGCCAGAAAAGCGAAGGCCCAAGAGATTTGGTTTGTAGCTCAGCCGTCGCAAAGCAAAGGCAAGCTCGAGCTTCGGGTTAACGATGATGGCCAGGGGTTCGATCTTGATAGGATTGATCGAGATCGGGTTTTTGAGAAACACTATACTGGTACACATAACGGGACTGGCCTTGGTCTATTTCATGTAGCGCAAGTTCTTGAAGAGATGGGTGGGGGTATTCGGTTCGACCCGAAATCTGACGACGTTCGAGCCGATTTCATTATTACAATTCCGGAGAAAGCCAATTGAAGCTCCAGTTTGGGTTGTTGTGGATCGAGGATAACTTTTCGCCACAAGAAGAAGAAGAGATACGCCGAGGTGCGGCGGATGCCGGTTTCGAGCTTGAAATTACAGTGTCCGTGGATGGCGCTGACATAGGTGAGTTGGCCGAGCGCCAGCAGAGCTATCACGCGTTTGACTTAGTACTTCTCGACCTTGGGCTTGCCGGAGGTGTCCGAGGCGATAAACTGGCTCCAGAGATTCGCCGATTGTTTCGCTCGACACCAATTCTATTCTACAGCAGCGGCGATACTGAGGCGGGCCTGCGGGATCGGATGGCGAAAGACCGCATCGAAGGTGTCTTTTGCGCTAACCGCGATAACTTCACCGCCCGCGCAAGTGAGTTGATTCAGGACTACGCTCATACGCTCAACCGATTGTCGGGAATGCGTGGATTGGCGATGGAGGTTGTTGCCGAAGTCGATGTGATTTGTAGAAAGGTTATCTTGGAGCTGGCTGTCGGAGAGGCTGAGGAAGTTGCAACTAAATTCCTTGATAAAGCGGTTTGCGACCAATCTTCGGCAAACCTAGAGAAGTTTCCGGCGCAAGCCAACCTAGCCGAACGAATTGATCATCCTGCTACCGACAGTATGAAATCCTTCAACCTATTTAGGGAGTTGCTCCGGAAACATATAGCGAGCTTGCCCGATGGAGAGGCAAAAGACGACCTCAGAGCTCTTAGGGCGGCAACAAAGGACTACCGCGATAGCGTCCTGGAGGTCCGCAACGTTTTGGGCCATGCCCTCGAAACAAGAAATGAAAAAGGCTGGCTAATTTTGGATCGAAACGGTGAACCTTTCATGACCATCGACGATTTCCCAAGCCATCGGAGCACTTTCCTTAGCCAATTGAGAGCAGTCCGGCAGATTTCTGATATCTTGATCACGAAGGACTGATGCGATGGTTTCGCCAACAGCGCGCGCAAGAAGGGGCGGGACCGCGTTCCCGACCTGCGTGTACCGCGGGCAATCGTGCTTCCTTCTCTTCCCCCCAGTAGTATAGGGACCACAGAACTTAAACCAATCCGGAAACGACTGTATCCGGGCGTGCTCACGAACAGTCATTGTTCTAGGCTCACTGTAGTGGACAAGATCATCTGGTAGCGTCGTGATGGTCGGAGCGGGCTGAGCAGGGTCTAGTGGGGTAATCGAGCGTTTTTTGATCCCAAAACGTTCCCGATCTTCTGAGGAAATACATTGTCCAAGGGGGCAGTTTTCTAGAATGTCTTTAAACCGTTCCACTAGGCGATCAGAGTGCCTTGCCAGCCTCATATCCGACGGCTTGCCAGGCCAACCATCTCTCATCAAGCGCAGATACGCGGACTTTGTTTTTGGGGCTTTGTAGTCCAAAGCCTTAAACCCGCGCGATCCAAAGTCTGGATCATTGATTAGAGCACCAGTTCGTGTCTCCAAATCAGACAACGCTTCGAGAGTAGATGTCGGCTTCAGACTAAGGCCGAGCTTCTGTAAGAAGTGTTTTCTGCCTACTTTAAGCCGCTCCACAGGGTTTACCCCCGGCAAGGACCCTTTTTCGATACCTATAAGCAGGTACCTTGGCCTTCGCTGTGGCACCCCAAAGTCTGAGGCCGGAACGATTGTTTCAAAAGCATCGTAGCCAAGCTCATTCAACTTTGCCTTGGCAAAGCTTGGATAGTTACCGTGCGCTTCGTGAGGCATTGAAGCAAAGCCTTGGACGTTCTCTAGTAAAACAGCTCGTGGTCGCACCAAATCGACGAATTCAAAATAGGCGTTGATCATCTGACTTCGAGGATCTGAAGGGTCTCGCCGTCCATTCATGCTGAAGCCTTGGCAAGGCGGGCCGCCTGCTACAAGGTCAACTTCCCCACGAAGCTGCTTCAATTCAGCGTTCTTACTATCCACCACCTCGAGAATATCATGAGCGCTCTGATCAAGCCACTTTGGCCATCTCTGCTGGTAGTCTTTCCCGACGACTAGGTTGCGATGATAGGTAGCATACGCGTGGTTGTGAGCCTCGATTGCAAACAAGTGCTTAAAGCCTGCTTGCTCTAGCCCCAACGACAGCCCGCCGCATCCTGCAAAAAGATCAATACAAGTATAGTTCATCTTCATTTTTTATCTATATTGAACAACCGTTGTCCAGGCGCGTTCGCCTCCGACAAAGCGCGCCGTTTTTTGAGATACAGGCTGACGATTGGTCAGTTAACCGCCTCATAGCGCTCAAAGAAATACAACCAGCCACAACAGCAAAAAACAATCCAAACAAGGCTAGACCAGCCAAACCAGTCGCAAAAACGCATAATGCCTGCAGAAGCGCAATGTCCTCAGCAAACTGACTACCGAAGTTCATCCACAGGAAGCCAGTGAAATAGACCGCAGACAACCAAGAAAATGTAACGAAGAATGGGTGGAGGGCTTTTTCAAGCTGCCTTTCTGTAGCCTCAAGGACGGCCATCCGTTGTCGGCTCCAGTTGACAGATGCGTCTCTCATAGCAGTCACTCCCTAAGCAGTTCTATCCAAGTATGAACGTCGTCCATGGCGATCTCTTTCCCTTCCAGGAAAGAGCGGTACCAGCGCGCCGAGATTGCGCCGCGCTTTTCACTTTTCAGTTTGATCCCGTTCTCTGACAGGTATCGGTCCAGCACGACCTCAAATTCTTCTAGCTTGTCCAAGTCGTGCTTGAGCCGCACGGCCTCTACGCCAAGCAGTATCCAGCTCAAATCGACGTCAAACTGGCGATGAAGTTTGATCAGCGCTTCAATCGGGATCGACCGCTTGCCCAGCTCGTAGCTCTGATAAGCACGCAAAGACATGCCGAGAGCTTCCGCCATCTTTGCCTGGGACAACGCCTTCTCATTTCTAGTGATGGCGAGGCGCGCTCCAAGCGCAGCTAGGTAATTTTCCGCACGTTCTGCCATTGCCGAAGCAATCCACTTGTGTTTGCGTTCAATTGAATGCTATACGCACAAATGAACGTTATTGGTTATGTTTCGCTATCGGAGCACGGCTCGACCAAGCAATCAACCTGATTCACGCTAGCTTTTGAAAAGGAGAGGGTTTTGGCTCATGAAAAGCTACTATCACCGAAAGAACTTGGTTCAATGGTTGGCCTAAGCGTTGCGCAAGTTCGAACGTTAATGAACAGCGGCAAACTCGAATTTGTAGAAATATCCCCGAAGATCAAGCTCTTGACCATGAGCGGTTGGGAGCGGTTTCAGAAGAACGCGACCAAGGTCAAAAGGGCCGAGAATTCGGTGGCGAGTTGACGGGGGTGTCCGGTTATGGCGACGACCAATCTCAATATCAGCGTGATCGACAAGCGCATGCTGAAGCAGTCCGAGGCCGCGAGTTATGCCGGGTTGCCGGTGAAGCATTTCAAGGCGGCGTGCCCGGTGCGCCCCGTTGAGTTGAAGCAAGGCACGCTGCTTTGGGATCGCCGCGACCTGGATCTCTGGATCGATGATGTGAAGTCTGGGGCCGTAACCGATACACGCGACACCATTCTGGACCGACTCTGATGACACAGGTGCGGGTCAAGGGGTTCAAGATTTTCAAAGACAGGCACGGGAAGCAGCGATGCTATCACCGCGAGACCGGCCACAAGGTAGACCTGACCCATGCGCCTATCGGTTCAGCCGAGTTCTTCGCTGAGTGTGAAACGATACGCGCCATCGCCGAGGCGCAGAGTGCCAAGGCTCCAAAGGCCGGAACACTTGGTGGGCTAATCCGGTCTTACTTTGAGACTGAGCATTACCAGAATCTGGCCGAGGCCACCCGGCGCGATTACCGAAAATGTGCCGATTTCCTTGAGCCGATCCGCGACACGCCGATCCACGTAATCGATACGCCGCTGATCGCAGGCATCCACGACAAGGCGGCGAAGAAGATTGGTTGGCGGCGGGCGAACATGGTCCGCACGCTTTTGAGCGAGGTGTTTCGCTACAACATCCCAAAGGGGCTTATCTCCGCCAATTTCGCAAAGGATGTCATTCCCAAGCGCCGCCCGCGCGACCGCGCCTATGCCAACCGCCCTTGGACCATCGAGGAGCGAGACACCGTCTTGGGCAGGGCCAAGCCTCATGTGCGCGTGGCACTTGCACTGATGATGAACACCGGCCTCGACCCGTCCGACGCCCTAAGATTGCGGAATGATCAAGTCGACGGCGGCATGATCTGGGGCGTGCGCGGCAAGACAGGAGAAGAAGTCGCGATTCCGGTTAGTCCGACGTTGCAGGCTGCGCTTGACCGTATGCCAGTCCACGAGGCCGAGACCGTGCTTTCGAACTCGCGCGGGGAAGCATGGACATACAACGGCTTTTCGACTGTTTGGCACCGCTTCAAATCCGCCCTTGAGAGTGAAGGCCTTATCGAAAAAGGCCTGACCCTCAAGGGCTTGCGGCACACGGTCGCCACGACTTTGCGCGAGGCGGGGTAATCCCCCCCGAAAGTAAGGGGCTGCGGAAGTAGAATTTTCTCGGCAAGATGCATGAGGAGATTCAGATGAAGATGACGAGATACAGTGAGCCGCAGATCCTTGCGATCCTGCGCCAGGCCGAAGGCGGTGTTCCGGTGGCCGAGCTTTGCCGCGAACATGGTATGAGCACAGCGTCCTTTTACAAATGGCGGGCGAAGTATGGCGGGATGGATGCTTCAATGATCGCGCAGACCAAGGCGCTTGAAGACGAGAACCGACGCCTGAAGAAGATGTTCGCAGAGTTGAGCATGCAGAACGAGTTGCTGAAGGAAGCCCTTGGAAAAAAGTGACTGGGCCATCTCAGCGACGAGAGATGGCCGCAACGGCGGTAGAGCGACGCGGGGTCAGTGTCGCCGTGGCGTGCCGCACCTTTGGGGTTAGCGAGACCTGCTATCGCTACAGCCCGCTTCTGAGCGATGAGAACGAACAGATTGCCGATTTGCTTGTCGGGCTGACGGATACGAGGAAGACTTGGGGCTTCGGACTTTGCTATCTGCACCTGCGCAACGTCAAAGGTCATCCGTGGAACCATAAGCGGGTCTATCGCATCTATTGCGCGCTGGAACTGAACCTGCGGATTAAGCCCCGCAAACGGCTAAAGCGGGATAAACCCGACGCGCTGGCGGTACCCGAGGCCCCCAACATGACCTGGTCGATGGACTTTATGGCCGACAGGCTGAGCGACGGTCGTCAGTTTCGACTGCTGAACGTGCTGGACGACTTCAACCGCGAAGGGCTTGGCATTGAGGTCGACTTTTCATTGCCTGCTGAACGCGTGATCCGGAGCCTCGATCGCATCATCGAATGGCGTGGCAAGCCCGGCACGATCCGGGTCGATAATGGCCCTGAATACATCAGCATCAAGCTGCTGGAATGGGCTGAGAAACAAGGTGTTACCCTCCAGCACATCCAACCAGGACAGCCCCAGCAGAACGCCTACATCGAACGTTACAACCGCACCGTCAGGAATGAATGGCTGGACCAACACATCATCGAAAACATCGAGGAGGCCCAAGACTTCGCCACGCAATGGCTCTGGACTTACAACAACGACCGCCCGAACATGGGCATCGGCGGCATCACACCCGCACAGAAACTGAAAATGGCCGCGTAAGTTCTACGGCTGCACCCCATTAAAAATGGGGGGATTACCGCGGGGCTGGATGAACGCCGCATCGCGGACCTTCTGGGGCAGAAAACACCGTCCATGGCACGGCACTACTCGCGATCAGCGAACCTTGCCGACAAGAACCGCGAGACCATGGCCACACTGGAAGAAGAGAACCGAAGGCGGGCCGAAAGTGTCAAACCTTCGTCGAAAAGCGTCAAACCTGACCAAAGCGAGGATGAAAGATGAGCGGTAAACTCAATTATATCAGAGATTTAAATGGTGCCCGGGGGCGGAATCGAACCACCGACACGAGGATTTTCAATCCACTGCTCTACCCCTGAGCTACCCGGGCATTGGGAACGGTGTACCGTTCAGGTGCGGGCGTTCTAGGCGAGTGGCGTACCGGTGTCCAGAGGAGAAATTACTAATCTCAAAGGATTTCTATGCATCAATCTAACACTGATCAGGAGCACAGGGTAATCCTCCCCAGAACTAAGGAAATGCGGAGTTGAAATTTTCTCAGTAAGATACCTGAGGAGCGGGGTGATCAAGGGCGGCCACGCGATCGAGGCCGAGGTAAAGGAACGCGAAGGCAGGGGCGGCGATGCTCGGAACGCGGCCCGTGCCGCCATTGAGGAACGCGTCGTTTCGCGCGGGGGGACGCATTGGTCCGAGTTGGCGAAGAGGCTAAAGGCTGTATCTTAGCGCCGCCTTGTCTGTCAGAGAAATAGCGCAATCGCGTGCTCAACCGAGGCCGTTGCCACCGTCCTGTTCGCTCCATTGTTCCGCGCGATGGAACGCGTTGACGTTCAGAGTTATCGTCGCCGTTAGGCCAATCCCACCCCCAGCCATACTAGATTCATGCAGCGAACCCCGGGAGCTATGGTGGGACAGATCCCAGGGGAACGATAACCAGCTCGCAGTAAAGAGACCGGCCGCCGCATCCCGTGCGGCGGTCGGTCTCTAGAATTCCCGGCTCAGCCGACCAATTCGCCCTCAGAACACAACGACGGCGCGGATGGATTTGCCTTCGTGCATGAGGTCAAAGCCGTGGTTGATCTCGTCCAGGGTCAGGGTGTGGGTGATCATCGGGTCGATTTCGATCTTGCCGTCCATGTACCAGTCGACGATTTTCGGCACATCGGTCCGGCCCTTGGCGCCGCCGAATGCGGTGCCGCGCCAGTTGCGCCCTGTCACCAGCTGGAATGGCCGCGTGGAAATCTCGGCCCCCGCCTTGGCCACGCCGATGATGATCGACGTGCCCCAGCCCTTGTGCGCGCATTCCAGCGCCTGGCGCATGACGGTCGTGTTGCCCGTCGCGTCAAAGGTGTAGTCCGCGCCGCCCTTGGTCAGTTCGACCAGGTGGGCCACGATGTCGCCCTCGACCTTCTTCGGGTTCACAAAATCGGTCATGCCGAAGTGGCGGCCCATGGTTTCCTTGTCGTCGTTCAGGTCGACGCCGACGATCTGATCCGCACCCGCCAGCCGCAGGCCCTGAATCACGTTCAGCCCGATCCCGCCGAGGCCAAAGACCACGGCGCGGCTGCCAATCTCGACCTTAGCGGTGTTGATCACCGCACCGACGCCAGTGGTCACACCGCAGCCGATGTAGCAGATCTTGTCGAATGGTGCGTCCTTGCGGACCTTGGCCAGCGCGATTTCGGGCAGCACCGTGTGGTTGGCAAAGGTCGAGCAGCCCATGTAGTGGAAAATCGGCGTGCCATCGAGCATGCTGAACCGGCTGGTGCCGTCGGGCATCAGGCCCTGGCCCTGGGTCACGCGGATCTTTTGGCACAGGTTGGTCTTGCCCGACAGGCAATATTCGCATTCGCGGCATTCGGGGGTGTACAGCGGGATGACGTGGTCGCCCGGTTGCAGACTGGTGACGCCCTCGCCGACTTCTAGCACGACACCCGCGCCCTCGTGGCCCAGAATGGCGGGAAAGATCCCCTCGGGGTCATCACCCGAGCGGGTGAATTCGTCGGTATGGCACAGGCCGGTCGCCTTGATCTCAACCAGAACCTCGCCCGCCTTCGGACCCTCAAGGTTCACTTCCATAACTTCAAGCGGCTGGCCTGCTGCCAATGCTACGGCGGCTCGGGTTCTCATCATTTTTTTCCTTCATTTCACGAGTTTTGGCGCAATCTGCGTCAAACCACGGGGCTGAGCAACACGTGAATGACCCAAACAGACCAATGTCTGTACACTAAGACCTTGATGATGTGGTCACACGCTGACGACATCGAAGCGGCCAAATGGGTCTGCACTGTCACCTGTGCCCTGTTCGCCCGAGGGGCTGCTAAAAGACGCCATCGTAGTTCAGCTATAACACTGTGCTGAAATAGTCCGACCTGGGCAATGATTTGAGAACATGATTCCGCCTTGGCAGGAGATCGGTGCGGATCAGGATGCGTGGAATGAATGAAACCAGTCGGCGTTGTTCCGCGCGCTCGGTTTTGAGGATCGCATTCCCACCAGTCCGCCGTTGCGCGAGATCCGGCTGGTGGTCAATGATGCGCATGCCAGTCGGCCTGAAGATAAGCCAACCGGAACCTGAAACCGAACCGATGCCCCGCGCAAATCACCACAACTGCAATTCCAGGGTCGGCTTCAGGGGGGCCCAAACCGTCTATCGCGACGTCGAAGGGGGCCGATCCTGCTGCTTGCTGACGATGGCTGCCAACGCCTGGCCCGACTGCCCGGATCTCCAGGAGCTTGAGAGAGACGTCGACAGCATGGAGGCCGAGAATCCCGGCCCGCTGTTGACAAGCGAAGGGCGCATGCCATCAGCGGGCGAATACCATCCCCGCGTGTCGACTATTCCAGCGGCCTGCTAAAGCGGGTGGCAGGCCGGGCTCAGACCATCATCTCTTTGGTCGAAGTGAGTTCGACATCCGGATAATCGCGCGCCACGCGGTCGATGTCCCATTGCAACCGCGTGAGATAGACAACGTCGCCGTCATTGTCGTGTCCGATGTGTTGTTTGTTGGCGGCAATAAAGTCATCGACCTTGTCGCGCGGACCATGCACCCAGCGGGCAGAGGTGAATTGTGACGCCTCAAAACGCACCGGCAGGCCATATTCCTGTTCGATCCGCGATCCCAGAACCTCGAATTGCAGTGCACCGACGACGCCGACGATAAAGCCAGAACCAAAGGCGGGTTTAAAGACCTTGGCGGCCCCCTCTTCGGCAAATTGCATCAGGGCTTTTTCCAGATGCTTGGCCTTCATTGGGTCACCCGCGCGGACCGATTGCAGCAGTTCCGGCGCGAACGACGGGATGCCAGACACGCGCAGCATTTCACCCTCGGTCAGGGTGTCGCCAATGCGCAACTGGCCGTGGTTGGGAATGCCGATGATGTCGCCGGCCCAGGCCTCTTCGGCCAGTTCGCGGTCTGCGGCCAAGAAAAGTACCGGGTTGGTGATTGCCATCGGCTTTTTCGACCGGACGTGGGTCAGTTTCATGCCGCGCACAAAATGCCCCGAGGCGAGGCGGACAAAGGCGACGCGGTCGCGATGCTTTGGGTCCATATTCGCCTGAACTTTGAAAACAAAGCCCGACACCTTGGGTTCTTCGGGGGAAATCTTGCGCGGGGTAGCGTTCTGGATCTGCGGTTCGGGGCCATAAGTGCCAATTCCGTCCATCAAATCCCTGACACCAAAGGAATTGATCGCAGACCCAAACCAAATCGGCGTCATATGCCCCTCGAGCACCGATTGCGGGTCCATTGCGGGCAGCAATGCGCGGGCCATCTCGATCTCTTCGCGCAGCTTTGCCAGCTCGGCCGCCGGTACGTGCTTTTCCAGCAGGGGATCGTCAAGGCCGTTGATTTCAACGGTTTCCGCGACCTTGTTGCGGTCGGCGCGATCCATCAGCTCTAGCCGGTCGCGCAACAGATCATAGCAGCCCAGAAAATCGCGACCCACACCGATGGGCCAGGACGCGGGCGTCACGTCGATCGCCAGATTTTCCTGAATTTCATCAATGATGTCAAACGTGTCGCGGGATTCGCGGTCCATCTTGTTGCAGAAAGTCAGGATTGGCAGGTCGCGCAGACGGCAAACTTCGAACAGTTTTTGCGTCTGACTCTCGACGCCCTTGGCACCGTCGATGACCATCACGGCGGCATCCACAGCCGTCAGCGTGCGGTACGTATCTTCGGAAAAATCCGAGTGGCCGGGCGTGTCGACGAGGTTGAACCGCAGCCCTTTGAAATCAAAAGACATTGCAGATGCTGAGACCGAGATGCCGCGATCCTTTTCCATCTGCATGAAGTCTGACCGGGTGCGCCGTGCCTCGCCCTTGGCGCGGACCTGTCCAGCCATCTGGATCGCGCCACCATACAGCAGGAATTTCTCTGTCAGCGTGGTTTTGCCCGCGTCAGGGTGCGAGATGATCGCAAACGTGCGCCTCCGTGCAATCTCGGCGGGCAGTTTCGGGCGGTTTGAGGGCGTGTCCAGCATGGGCTGGGCTATAGGCGCGCGCGCGGACCTTTGCAAGATCGCCAGAATGTGTGGGTCACCGCGATTGAGGGCTACTGGAATTGTCTTGGGTGCTCGTAGGGATGGTTGCCTAGCCGCCCGAGGATTTGCGCAATAGATCGGCGGCATCGGGCCGTTGCAGCAGCGATTCCTGCACCTCAATGTCGCGATGCATTCTGTCTTGGTGTTTCGGCAATAGGTCGGACAGGCTTTCCTTCAGCTCTTGCGGTAGGGCTGCGCGGGTCCGGGTGTCAACCAACATGGATTCGGCGGCAATCCCTTCGGCATAGATGATCTGATGGTGATCAAACAGCATCTGGAAATAATCGACAAAGCCGCCGGAAACACGGGTGACACTGTCGCCGTTGATCAGGTGACGCGCCTTGACCAGCAGCTCTGATCGCCCGGCACCAAGTCGGTCCCTGCGCTGATAGATGAACAGCCGGTGATCGGGACTGACCAGCAAATCGTTGAGGTTGTTCAGCGTCCCGGCGCGAATGCGGATCGGCGCAAAGGCACCGACGGCGCGGCTCGTGGTGTGGCCAATCCAGCGAATCGCCTGAGGGCCATCGTCGCGGGTCAGCACGCGGTCGCCAATGGTCAGATCCTCGACAGGGCGCTGTGCGCCAGAGGCCAGCGTGATCATCGTCCCGCGCGTGAACGACACACAGGCCACCTGTGCGAATTTCTCGAGCGCGTTGTCGCGGTTTATGCCTACCAGCGCATAGTCGGTGCGCGTGTCTATCGACGCCAGTGGCAGCACATAGACTGCGGCAATGTCACCGGGACGATCAGTTTCCACCAGGACCAGCACCTCGGTGGTTTGGCCATGTCCTGACATCAACGTGATACAGCAATCCAGATGCAGGGCGGCACCCGGCGTCCCGGTGTCCGAAGCATCTGCGATCCGAAACGGTGGTTCGGCTGTGGTCAGCAGGCTTAGCCGTTTTTGCGTGGCCAAAGGTGAAAGGTGATAGATATCATCCAGCATCAGATCGTCGGCGCATCCGATCGCGTCCCCCAGATTCGCACCGTTTGCGACGCGCAGATGGTCGGCGCGGTAGACGCCGATGGTCTGCGGGAATCTTGTCTGTAGGTTTGTCATGACACCGATTAACATGGTGCGCCGTTTGGGACCGGCGCGGGCTTCACTATAGGTTCAATCTATGGAAAAGAAATGTGGCATCAAGAGGTCGCAGCATTGGCGATAGTGCCGGGCTGGCGACCGCGATATTGGGTGGCGTGGGTTCGATACACGCAGGACAGAACAGGGAATTGGCGATATGGATCTGGGAATTCGGGGCAAACGCGCACTCGTCTGTGCATCGAGCAAGGGGCTGGGCCGGGGCTGTGCCGCCGCGCTGGCCGAAGCGGGTGTCGATCTGGTGCTGAATGCACGCGGGTCTGACGCGCTTGAGGCGACGGCGCAGGATCTGCGCGACCGGTTCGGCGTGTCAGTGACCACCGTGGCGGCGGATATCGTCGACGAGGCCGGGCGCGCGCGGGTTCTAAACGCTGCGGGCGCGGTCGATATCCTTGTGACCAATGCAGGTGGGCCGCCTCCGGGCATGTGGCACGACTGGGATCGCGCCGATTTCATCAAGGCGCTGGATGGCAACATGCTGACCCCGATCGCACTGATGACGGCGCTTATGCCGGGTATGACCACGCGCGGTTGGGGCCGGGTGGTCAATATCACTTCGCAATCAGTCAAGGCACCGATTCCGCAGTTGGGTTTGTCGAACGCCGCCCGCACCGGATTGACCGGCTATGTGGCAGGTACGGCGCGGCAGGTCGCGGGGCAGGGCGTCATCGTCAACAATTTGCTGCCCGGCATCCACGACACCGACCGCGCAGCAGGGCTCGACGGGCCGGTGGCGGCGCGCGACGGCATCACTCTGGACGAAGCTCGTGCGCGTCGCGCCGCCACGATCCCGGCCGGGCGCTATGGCACGCCCGAGGAATTTGGGCAGGCCTGTGCGTTCCTGTGTTCGCAATACGCGGGTTTTATCGTCGGGCAGAACCTGCTGCTGGACGGTGGTGCCACCAACGCGACGATCTAGGCGATGGCGCGCGGACCGGATGGCAAGGGCGGCGGTGCGGGGTTCTCGCTCGCCGATCAGTTGTTTAATGCTGACAGCATCGGGCAGATGGCGGCGGAATATGCCGTTCTGCCGGGGTTCGACCCAGAGCTGTTCCGATCCACAGCGCTGGCGGGAATGGCGTCGCGCGGGTTGCTCGAACGGCTCGATTTTCTGGCCGATTGCGTCGCCAATCAGCTGCCGCAGGATTTTCCGGCCATGGCCGGGGCGCTGGAGGCCGCAATGCTGCCTCCGTTGGATCCGACGCGGACGGATGATGATTTTGGCAAGTTTATCCACGCGGTGCCGGGTATCCTTGCGGTGCGCCACGGGCTCGAGGATCACCGGGATCGGGCGCTGGATCTGATCTACTCCGCGACGCAGCGATTCTCGATGGAGTTCTACATTCGTCCGTTCCTGAACCGCTGGCCCGACGAAACGCTGGCGCGGTTGGACCGCTGGGTCAGCGACGACAATTATCATGTGCGTCGGCTGGTGAGCGAAGGCACGCGCCCCCGGCTGCCCTGGGCGCGCAATATCACCCTGGATCCGTTGGTGCCGCTGCGCTATCTTGATGCGCTGCACGGCGATCCAACGCGCTATGTCACGCGGTCTGTGGCCAACCATATGAATGATATCAGCAAAATCGCGCCGGATTCGGTCGTAGGCCGTTTGCATGCGTGGCGATCTGGCGGGCGACAACAGGCGCGTGAACTGGACTGGATGACGCGTCATGCATTGCGCACCGCCGTAAAACGTGGCGAGGCACCGGCGCTGGCGCTGCTGGGTTACGCCGCTGACGCGCCGGTTGAGGTTGCGCTCAAGCTCGGCACCGAGCGGGTGGCCGTAGGTGAGCTGCTGCGCTTCGCGGTCGCGGTCACCGGTGACGCTGATTGCGCGGTAATCGTCGACTACCGCATCGTTTTCGCCCGGCCCGATGGCAGGTCAGGTGAAAAGGTGTTCAAACTCAAGACAGGCAAGGTGAAACCCGGCATCCCGTTGATGCTGGAAAAGGCGCACCGCCTCAAGGGTGATGCCACGACGTTTCGCTGGCACCCTGGAACCCACGCGCTGGTGGTTCAGGTCAACGGGGTGGACCGCGCCCGTACCATGTTCGAGGTGGTGCCGGGCTAAGCGTCAGACCTTTGACGTCCAGCGCGCCTCAAGGACTTCCAATGCCTTGATCCGATCATCGGTGGCAGGATGGCTCATCAGCCAGGCGGGCACCGCGCCGGATCGCGCCTGCGTCAGCGCCTCGAGTTTGCGAAACAGCGATTTCTGCGGTGCGACGCCGATCCCTGCCTTGCTCAGCAATGCGGCGGCATAGGCGTCGGCCTCGTATTCGTCACCGCGCGACAGACGCGCCGCCAGCAGGGATGTCAGTGCATTGGCGATCATCACACCGATCCCCGGCAGAAACCGGCTCAGCAGCATTGCCAGCGCCGTGCGCAGGGCATTCTGGCCGGAAAAGTCGATCATCCGCCGCCGCGAATGCCCCAGCGCCACATGCCCCATTTCATGCGCAATGACCGAGGCCAACTCTTCACCCGAGACCTCTCCGCTCTGATATTTGCGGTAGAATCCGCGAGTGATAAAGATCCGCCCATCCGGCGCGGCCAACCCATTCACCGGGTCAATCTCGTAGATATGCACCTTGATCCGTGGCAGATCGAGAGCCTGCGCCATGCGGTCGGTCAACTTGCGCAAGCGCGGATCGGCCAACGCGGTCGAGCGCGAGTCCAGTTCTTTGGCGGTGCGCCAGGTTGAAAATCGGTACATCACCAGCGCATAGAGAATGGCAAGCAGGATGGGCGTGAATTTTATCATGCCCCGAATATGGGGCCGCCGCGCCGTTAGACCAAGGGCAATTCCGATCCGGAATCAATATTGAAACGGTTGCATTCAGAGGACGGGGCGTACAGCCAAAGTTAAATTTAAAATTTTGGAGGATCGGTTTCATGGATGATTTTACCGCCGACAGCACCACCACCTGAAATTTGTCCATCGGAACTCTGTTATGGGCGCCACTGAAATGGACAGCGACACCGATTGGCTTGCTGTCACTCTTCAGGGAGGAGTCGCATATCGCGCCTTTGTGAAATACGAATTCGTTTGCTCTGCCCCCTAAAAACTGGACCATTTTGAATTAGAGTTTCCGACTGCTACTTTCCTGGCTGGAAAAGGAGTGGACGCGATGAAAGCATCCAAATTCACGGACGCCCAAAAGGCGTTTATTGTTAAGCAAGGTAATGAGGGCACGACGGTTGCGGAGATTTGCCGCAAGTCCGGGATAAGTCCGGCGACGTATTTCAACTGGAAGAAAAAGTATGAGGGGCTGATGCCGTCAGAGATGCGCCGGTTGCGTGATCTGGAAGACGAGAACAACCGTTTGAAACGGATTGTCGCTGATCTGACGTTGGATCGTGAGATGTTGCAGGACGTTATCAAGCGAAAGCTCTAAGGCCGGATCGAAAGCGTGAGCTTGTCGATGGGATGCGGTCTGATTGGCGTGTGTCGATCCGAAAGGCATGTGGTGCTTTGCGGTTTGATTGCTCGACCTATCATTACAAATCCCGCCGCACCGATCCGGCCGCGTTGAAAAAGCGCATTAAGGAGATTTGTGAGACACGCGTTCGATATGGATATCGGCGCGTCCATTTTGTGTTGCAGCGTGAGGGTTGGCCAGTGAACGCTAAAAAAACATATCGTATTTACAAGGAGATGGGTCTTCAACTGCGCAACAAGACACCGAAACGTCGCGTGAAAGCGAAGCTGCGGGATGCTCGCACAGAAGCTGTGAAGAATAACGACGTCTGGGCAATGGATTTTGTGCATGATCAACTCGCCACAGGCCGCAAATTGCGCGTTTTGACCGTCGTCGATACGTTCTCGCGCTATGTGCCAATTCTAGACGTAAGGTTCAATTATCGCGGTGAGGATGTGGTTAAATCTCTTGATCTGGCTTGTGCCAAGATTGGGTATCCTAAGACCATTCGAGTCGATAATGGGCCGGAATTTATCTCTCGGGATCTGGATCTGTGGGCTTATCATCGGGGCGTAGTTTTGGATTTTAGCAGGCCAGGAAAACCGACAGACAACGCCTTCATCGAGGCCTTCAACGGTAAGTTTCGCCAGGAATGTTTGAACGCGCATTGGTTCTTGAGCCTTGCGGATGCGGCAGAAAAGGTGGAGACTTGGCGTAGATACTACAACGAAGAACGGCCCCACAGCGCGATCGGAAACAAGTCACCGATCATGCTCGTAAAATCAGAAGGTGAAACCAGCCCACCGATCTGACGAAAGCCGGAAATCTCTAGACCCAGGTGGTCCAAGGTTGGGGGCAAGTGCACTTTGACGATCAATGACAATAACCTAGGAATGGTGGGTGATGAGGGACTCGAACCCCCGACATCTTCGGTGTAAACGAAGCGCTCTACCAACTGAGCTAATCACCCGACGAGGGCTCTTCTAGAACCGCTTGCAGAAGAGATCAAGTGATCTTGGTGGGTAATCTGGACATTATTGCAGAACTCCCGCCTGCGGCTTGAGTTCCCCTTAGCCCACTCGGTCATGCCAACCTAGTCTTGCCACGGTAGTTCCGGTCCCTTTCGAGCAATGTTTGCTATGGAGGAGACAAGGGATGGCAACGAGATACACAGACGAATTTCGCCGTGATGCTGTGCGCATCGCCACGACCAGCGGCTTAACACGCCCTCAGGTTTCATCTGATCACTAGCCCGGCAGAGCATTGCAAAGCAATGTCCCGAGAGGGAGCATGATGATTTGATGTAGGGCCCTCATGAAGATGTGGAACGGGAGAACGAACGCCTTCGCAGGGAAGTCCGCCTGCTACGAGAGGGGAGGGAAGTGTTGAAAAGCGGCAATCCACTGGCCGACCGGTGAATGGAACATTCACCGTTAGGCTTCTTTGCAGGCCAAAGTCCCCTCTCGCGCATGCAAACATGCGCTGCCGGGCAGCGGATGAGGGTCGCCTTCATTGACGCCTGGAGAGAAGAATGGCCGGTTGAGTTTCTTTGCCGTGCTATGCAGGTCACATCACGCGGGTATCGCGCGTGGCGCGTCCGCTCACTGTCTCAGCGACAGCGCCCCTCTCGGCAGATTTACTTTGCAAACCGCCTGCCGGGCAATGGATGCTCCGAACCAGAAATGGGCAGGCGATATTTCATATAACTGGACCAGTGAGGGCTGGTTGTATCTTGCGGTCATTCTTGATCTATACTCCCGGCGCGTCATCGGCTGGGTCCCCTCTCTTAACATTGCTGTGCAATGCACTGCCGGGCAGTGGTGCAGCAATCGCATGTCCCAAGGGCTTGTTCTCCGCCATCGCCACGCTCGTTATTCCTGGCTATGAATCCTGAGCCTGAGGCGAATATTACCGCGAAATCGATTGCGGAGGACGTGGTTTTCGATCATGCAAACATGCGCCTCAGCCAACAGTTCTCGTCCTCCTGGCTCTTCATCCGGTTGATTATTGACGCGCCCATACCGCCAAACTTCGCGCGCCAATTATAGACAGATGTCGTGCCCACAGCACAGCTCAGCCACTGGCACGCTTCCTTTCGTTGTCCGCCGAATCGCTAAGATTTGGGGGCCGTTAAGTCTCGTCATCTTCATCAGGTAACGTGCTGAGAAAATTCTACGTCCACATACCTTTGGATTTGCGGTGGACTGCCCTCCGGTTCCGGTCGATCCTGATGGGACAAACGGTCAGCGTGGTGTGATATGATTGACGTGGCCCATCTTGCGGTTAGGTCGGGCCTCGGGTTTGCCATAGAGATGAAGGGACGTGTGCGGCGCAGTTGCGAGGGCAGGCAGACGCATGAGGTCGTCGCCTATCAGGTTCTCCATCCGCACATCAGAATGGCGGCTGCCGTCACCGAGCGGCCAACCGGTGATAGCGCGAATGTGCTGTTCAAACTGGTCTACAGCGCAACCACTCTGGGTCCAATGGCCGGAATTATGCACCCGTGGGGCGATTTCGTTGACGATGAAGCCTTTGGGTGTGACGAAGAGTTCGACCCCTAGCACGCCGACATAGTTTAGCGCGTTGAGGATGCGCGCAGCGATCAAAATTGCGTCAGAGCGTTGTGACGGAGAAAGGCGCGCGGGCACGGTGGTTGTGCGCAGAATACCGTCGCTGTGGACGTTTTCGCCCGGATCGAAACATGCGACCGCGCCGTCGATGCTACGGGCCGCGATGACTGAGATTTCAAAGCTAAAATCGACAAAACCTTCGAGGATCGCCGGAGCACCGGCCATGTCGGCCAGGGCGGTTTTCGCGTCAATGGCCGTGGTGAGGCGTGACTGGCCTTTGCCATCGTAGCCGAAGCGACGGGTCTTGAGGATCGAGGGCGTACCGATGGTGTCGAGCGCAGCGGTCAGTGCTGCGGCATCGGGGATATCGGCAAAGGGTGCGGTTGTGAGGCCCAGATCGGTCAGGAAGGTCTTTTCGGTTAGGCGGTCCTGAGAGACGCGCAGTGCTTCGCGGCCCGGATGGATTGGGCGCAGGGTTTGCAGCAGGTCGAGCGCTTGGGTCGGGATATTTTCGAATTCGTAGGTAATGACATCGACTGAGGTCGCAAAGGCGGTCAGTGCCGTGGTGTCGTCATAGGCTGCGGTGGTGACGGCATGGGCGACGTCACCGGCGGGCGGCTGGGCACCGGGTTCGAAGATATGACTGCGGTAACCGAGGCGCGCGGCGGCAACCGAGAGCATACGGCCAAGCTGGCCGCCGCCGATGATGCCGATGGTGGAGCCGGAAGGGAGGGGAGTGGTCATCTGTCGGGCCTTTGTGCCGGGCGCAGCCGCCTGTGGCAGGTGTCGCGGTGCGTATTTGGAAAGAGAAGATGCGATCAGTCGCGCGAGGGTTCGAGCGGGATCGAGGCGGAGAGGTCGGCACGCCATTGGTCGAGCCGGGAGGCCAGCGCCGGATCCTGAAGAGCCAGAATAGCGGCGGCCATGAGGCCTGCATTGGCGGCCCCGGCGGCGCCGATGGCCATGGTGGCGACGGGAAAGCCGCGTGGCATCTGTAGAATCGAATAGAGGCTGTCGACCCCCGATAGGGCCCGTGTCTGCACCGGCACGCCGATCACCGGTACCCGAGTCTTGGATGCCATCATACCTGGCAGGTGCGCGGCGCCGCCAGCCCCGGCGATGATGACCTGAAGGTCGCGCGAAACGGCAGTCTTACCATATTCCCACAGGCGATCCGGGGTGCGATGGGCCGAAACGATGCGGACCTCATGCGCGATGCCGAGTGTATCGAGAATATTCGCGGCCTCTTTCATCGTTGGCCAGTCGGACTGGCTGCCCATGATGATGCCGACTTTGACCTCTGATTGCGTCATCGCGTCCCTCCGGAATTCTGAAAGCGCACTATAGCCGCTATGGATGTGGCGGCAATGCCGACTGAGAATCTGGATGGGAGCGAGGTTGCGTTGGGGAGTGCCGGACAAGCTTTTGGCGTGGGGCGGGACAATTCCGCGGGTCGACGCCGTTGGCGGTTGCGATCACGCTGCGGACGATGGATCAGGCGATGATATCGGGTAGCAGGCGGTCCTCGATCAGGGCGATGCGGTCCTTGAGGTAGAGTTTTTTCTTTTTGAGGCGTTGCAGGGTGAGCTGGTCGGCGGTGCCCCGATCCTGGAGTGCGCGGATTGCGTCATCGAGGTCACGGTGTTCGCGGCGGAAAACTTCAAGCTCGACCCGCAGCACGTCGTCGGTCTTCATCGAGATTTCGCCGGGTGCGTTCATAGGGCTGAGGTGTCCTTGTCTGATATGCAACCCGGTGAGGATAGCCTGTCGGATGCTGTGAGCAAAGCCCTTGCGTCGCGGCGAAACGATTCCCATATTTGACGTTACTGGGTCGCCACAACGGGGCCCTGATGGTGACTGTCGCTTTGTGCAAAGGACGTGTCGATGACAAAACTGACCTTGGGGTCCTATCCCCATATGCTCGGGTTCGAGCAGCTGGAGCGTTTGCTGGAGCGCACGGCGAAAACTGGCAACGAAGGTTATCCGCCTTTTAATATCGAGCAAACGTCGGATCATTCTTACCGTATTACACTGGCTGTGGCGGGGTTCTCGGAAGGGGATCTGTCCATTACGGTCGAGGATCGTCAGCTGGTGATCCGTGGCCGCAGTCAGGATGACGGCGCAGAGCGCGTGTTTCTGCATAGAGGCATTGCTGCCCGGCAATTCCAGCGCAGCTTTGTGCTGGCTGACGGGGTCGAGGTGGGCGATGCAACAATGGAAAACGGATTGTTGCATGTCGATCTTACGCTGTCACGGCCACAGGCCGTCGTGCAGACCATCCAGATCAAGAGGGGATAAGCCTATGAATACCAAGTATGATTTCGCCGGACTGGATGAGGAGCGTCTGGTCTATGTACGGCCCGTATCGGTTGCGGAACTGCCGCAGGGCGTGCGCGATCAGGTCGAAGATCAGGATGTTCTATACGCCGTACACCGTGCCGATGGTGAGCGGCTGGCACTGGTCAAGGAGCGGGCGTTGGCGTTTTCTCTGGCACGTCACAATGATCTGGCACCTGTGACCGTGCATTGAAATTGGCCTAACCGGGCCAGATTCGAGCGCTGGAAAAAGCATAAGGCCGCCTGTTTGGGCAGCCTTGGTTTTTTGTCATGCTCGGTGCGGGGTGATGGTCGGGCGCTTGGCTGCGCCATCGCCCCGCCCACCATCCCACAGGCGCGTGGATCAGCCGGTAATCAGGCCCATGGATTCCAGCTTGAGAATCACCTGATGGGCGCAATTGTCGACATCGACGCTTTCGGTTTCCAGGCTGAGTTCAGGGCTCGTCGGTACGTCATACGGGTCGGAAATGCCGGTGAATTCCTTGATCTTGCCTTCACGCGCCAGCTTGTAGAGGCCTTTGCGGTCGCGGCGTTCGCATTCCTCGATCGAGGTGGCGACATGGACTTCGATGAACGCGCCGAACTCTTCGATATCCTCGCGTACGGCGCGGCGGGTCGTCGCGTAGGGTGCAATCGGTGCACAGATCGCGATACCGCCATTCTTGGTGATCTCGGACGCGACATAGCCGATGCGGCGGATGTTGAGATCGCGGTGCTCTTTCGAGAAACCCAGTTCAGAGCTGAGGTTCTTGCGCACGATATCGCCATCCAGCAGCGTCACGGGGCGGCCACCCATTTCCATCAGCTTGACCATCAGCGCGTTTGCGATGGTGGATTTTCCCGATCCCGAGAAGCCGGTGAAGAATACGGTAAAGCCCTGGTTCGAACGCGGCGGCTTGGTGCGGCGCAGTTCCTTGACCACCTCGGGGAACGAGAACCACTCGGGGATCTCAAGGCCCTCGGACAGGCGGCGGCGCAGTTCGGTGCCCGAGATGTTGAGGATCGTGACATTGTCCCGATCTTCAATCTCGTCATTGGGTTCGTACTGAGCGCGTTCTTGCACATAGACCATGTGTTTGAAATCGACCATTTCGCAGCCGATGTCGGCTTGATTGGCGCGGTAGAGGTCCTGCGCGTCATAGGGACCGTAGAAATCGTCACCTGCCGAGTTTTTGCCCGGGCCGGCGTGATCGCGACCGACGATGAAATGGGTGCAACCGTGGTTGGCGCGGATCAGGCCGTGCCATACGGCCTCACGCGGGCCGGCCATACGCATCGCCAGATTCAGCAGCGACATTGTGGTGGTCGCCGCCGGATATTTGTCCAGCACCGCCTCGTAGCAGCGCACGCGGGTGAAGTGATCGACATCGCCGGGTTTGGTCAGGCCGACAACGGGATGGATCAGCAGGTTGGCTTGTGCCTCTTTCGCGGCGCGGAAGGTCAGTTCCTGGTGCGCGCGGTGCAGCGGGTTGCGTGTCTGGAACGCAACGACCTTGCGCCAGCCCAGTTTGCGGAAATAGGCGCGCAGTTCGTTGGGTGTGTCGCGGCGGGCGCGGAAATCATAGTGCACGGGCTGCTGGATGCCGGTGACCGGGCCGCCCAGATAGACCTTGCCTGCGGTGTTGTGCAGGTAGTTGACGGCCGGGTGCGCGGAATCGTCGGCGCCAAACACTTTTTCGGCCTCAACAGCTTTGTTCGGGACCCATTTGTCGGTGACGGTCATGGTTGCGAGGATCACGCCCTCTTGGTCACGAAGGGCGATGTCCTGACCAACTTCGATGGTTTCGGCGAATTTCTCGCTGACATCCAGGTTGATCGGCATCGGCCAGAGCGACCCGTCGGCAAGGCGCATGTTTTCGACAACGCCGTTGTAATCCTCTTCCGAAAGGAACCCTTTGAGTGGGTTGAACCCACCGTTCATCAGCAGTTCAAGGTCGCAAACCTGGCGCGGGGTCAAGTCATGCGAGGTCAGATTGCCCGCCTCGACCTTGAGTTTCTGAGCGCTTTCGTAAGAAACGTAGAGCTCGGGGATGGGCGCAAGGTTGGTCGACATTGTCATTAGAAAGGATCTCGCTCTTGAAAAGGGGTTCGCGCAGGGCAGAACCTGTGTCTGGCGCGCGTTTAGACCCGGGGATGCCTGTGTTTCAAGCAGTTTGACCGGGTTTTGGCGATTTGGTGCCGAAAAGCCGCGTTGCAGTCATAGCATGACAGGGGGCAGGGCGCAGCAGGGACCACGGCATGCGGAGCTATTGCTGCCTGCCGTAGCCCCTGTTGATCGGATTATTCGGCGGCGCTGGCCGGGGCGCCGTAGCCCAAGGGTTCGGTTGTATCCTTGCCCGAGTCCAGATCCTGTTCCGACAACCAGCGTTCGGCTTCGAGGGCCGCCATGCAGCCCATTCCAGCCGAGGTCACGGCCTGACGGTATTTGTGATCGGTCAGATCGCCGGCCGCAAAGACACCCGGAATCGAGGTTTCCGTTGTCCCCGGTTTGGTCACGACATAGCCGCCGTGATGGGTTTCCAGCGTGTCCTTGACCAATTCGTTGGCGGGTGCGTGGCCGATGGCGACAAAGACACCTTTGGCCGGGATTTCGGTGATCTCGCCGGTTGTCACATGCTTGACCCGGATGCCGGTGACGCCCATCGGGGTGTCTTCGCCAACCACTTCTTCAAGCTGGTGGAACCAGAGCGGTTCAATCTTGGGATTTTTCATCAAGCGATCAATCAGGATTTTTTCGGCGCGCAATTCATCGCGGCGGTGGATCAACGTCACTTTGGAGGCGAAGTTGGTCAAGAACAGCGCTTCTTCGACCGCAGTGTTGCCTCCGCCGATCACGACGATCTCTTGCCCGCGATAGAAAAACCCGTCGCAAGTGGCGCAGGCCGAGACGCCGAACCCCTTGAATTTTTCCTCGGATGGCAGGCCCAACCATTTGGCCCGCGCGCCGGTCGCCAGAATCACCGCATCAGCCGTGTAAACCGTGCCGCTGTCGGATTGCGCGACAAACGGGCGGGTGGCCAGATCAAGCGACGTGATGATGTCGCCGACAATGTCACAGCCCATGGCGCGGGCGTGCCCCTCCATCCGGACCATCAGATCCGGGCCCTGCACCTCGGTATCACCGGGCCAGTTTTCGACCTCGGTTGTGGTGGTCAACTGGCCGCCGGGTTCAAGCCCCTGCACCAGCACAGGTTCCAGCATGGCGCGGGCGGCATAGACGCCGGCAGTATAGCCTGCCGGGCCTGATCCGATGATCAGGACCTTGGAATGGCGGGTGTCGGACATCGGTGGCCTCTTTCGGTTTTGTAGACTGAGTTGATTGACCTTGGTGGTCTGGCTCTTGCATATACGCAACCGAACCGGATCGCGCAAATCCATCGCACAAGGCTGTGAAGTGCAACCTTTGGCGGGTTGTTTCAATAACAATGTTGCGCCCGGACGAACTAATGTTGCGCGCTTTGGTGCGCATGCTATAACAATCGTGAAACAAAGGGGTAGTGGGCATGCCGGGACACAGGCTTGATCCGATCGACCGCAAGATTCTGTCCGAACTTCAGGCCGACGGACGCATGACCAATGTCGAGCTTGCCAGGCGCGTGGGTATTTCCGCGCCGCCCTGCCTGCGCCGTGTGCGTACATTGGAGGAGCAGGGGTTCATTCGCGGCTATCACGCCGAGGTGGACCCGCGCGAATTGGGGTTCGAGGTGCAGGTCTTTGCGATGGTGGGATTGCAGAGCCAGGCAGAAGCCGATCTCAGCGCGTTCGAACAGCGCTGCCGGGACTGGCCGCTGGTTCGCGAATGTCACATGTTGAACGGCGAGGTCGATTTCATCCTGAAATGCGTGGCCCCGGATCTGAGCACCTTTCAGAGCTTTCTGACCGGCCAGCTCTTGACTGCGCCGAATGTGGGCAGCGTCAAGACGTCTCTGGTGATCCGCGGCGCCAAAGACGAACCGGGCGTACCGTTCGACGTTCTTGAGGAACGTCTGTCCCGTTCAGCCTGAGGCGATCAATCTATCTTAGTCGCCCGGCCGGGTTTCAGTTCAGGGTCAGGCTGTCGACAACTTCTCGGGTGGTGCGCGACAGGTTCAGTTCGCCAAAATCCGAGATTTGGTTGAGGTTCGGGAACATCGACAGATAAAGGGCGCGCATATTCGCGCCCTGCGTCGCATCAAAGCCCTGGCCGGGATGATAGGTCTCCATCTCCATGCCACCGACTTCGATCACTCCGTGACGTGCCAGCATCAGATGATAGAGCTGCACCGCACCGCCGGGAGAGACGTTGAAAATCCGGTCGCCATCAGCGTAGTCCGATACCGGCACCAGGACTGAGTCGCGGCCGATCAGGGTTCGCAGCTTTTCGCGCCGCACAACCATGCGCGCGGCGGGGCCGATCAGCAGATCGCTCTGAGGGCGGCCGATGCCAAAACCGTCCGAGGTGATGCGGGTCAGGCCCGACAGGCTTGAGCCGTCGTCACCGGTGTCTGGCACATAAGTGGTCGATCCGATCCACATCACCGGCTCAGACCCCTTAGCAGTTTTAAGGTAATCACCAGGCAGCAAATCTTCAATCGCGATGGGGCCGCGGACAGTCTGAATCAGGGTGCCACGGGCAAACGCGCAGCAGGCATCTTCGAACAGAGGGATCGCCGGGGCGATGTGCTGGCGTAACGAAATAGTGAGGTCGGGAAGCAGCGCGGCGGCCTCGTATTTGCGCATGAGAGAGATGTTGCGCCGAGGCCGCCCGTCAGTCTGAGCAAACTGGTCCCGAGAGACCTGCAGAGAAACGGTATCGCGTACACTTTGTGCGCGGTGCTGGAGACTCGACATGTGAATAACCCTTCGGGTTGGTCACATCCGTGCTGGCCCCCACCAACAACGACAGAAGGACTGTTGCGATTTCGATAAAGCATGAATGGCGCGATACAGGCGTCGTTGTCAAAAGAATGCCAGGATTGAGCGCCAGTTGCCGTTAATCCAGTTCGTTCCGCAACATTGTTCGCGGTTCGTTGGCTGCCCTGCCACAATTGGCCGAATCGTGGCGGGGTCGGGTCAGGTTTGCGACCCGGTCACGGGCCCCGCCATGGGCCCGCGCCTATTCCGATATCAGGCGATTTTACGCGTCACCGGCATGGGTGTACTGGCAGTGCCGCGCGTGCGCCGCGCCCATGGCATGACAATCTGTGAGTGACCTGCGGTTTCGATGACCGAGGTGATAAAGCGGCGTTGTTTCCTCATCTCGAAATCCTTCCAGCAAGGTGCCGGTCAGCCTGTTTCCGACCTGGCGTTGTCTTGTGGGCGACGAACCCTTTGGGCAGTCAGGATCGCGCGACAATGGGGCGAATGTTTGACAGTTCGGTGATTTTTTCGGGATTTTGCGTGTCCTGGCAACAATCCCCGTCGGGCTGTCAGAGCCGGATGACCGAAATCAGCCTGCCATAGTCGGCTTCGCGTTCATGCGTACTGCGCCGATAGGAATAGAACCGGTGAGCATCTGAGTAGGTGCAGTGGTGGGTCCATTCTGCCGAAACACCTGCCTGCCGCAGCCGGTAAAGGCCAAAGGCGGGCAAGTCAAAATGCAGCCGGTCTCCGGGACCACCTGCAAAGAAGCGCGCGTATTCGTTATCTTCGGCCAGAAAGGTGTCAAAGAATTCCGGCCCGACCTCGTAGGCGCGCTGGCTGATCGACGGGCCAATTACTGCGCGGATGGCGTCGCGTCTTGCACCTAGGGCGATCATCGAGTCGACCGTCGCTTCGAGGACCCCGTCAAGTGCACCGCGCCAGCCCGCATGGGCCGCACCGATCACACGGTTCTGAACATCTGCGAACAGCACCGGCTGGCAATCCGCTGTCAACACCGACAGTGCGACACCGGGCGTCGCAGTGACGAGCGCGTCGGCTTGCGGGCGCGGGTCGTCAGTCAATGGACCGGTGAGTGTTACCACCTGCGCGGAATGGACCTGATGCACACCGACCAACGATTCGGCGGGCAAATCCATCGCCGCCGCGACTCGGGCGCGATTGATTGCCACGATTTCGGTCTGGTCGCTCGACCCCATGCCGCAATTCAGCCCTGCGAACACCCCCGACGATGCGCCGCCATGCCGGGTAAAGAAACCATGGGCAAGCGGGGTAAGACTGTCGGCAGTGATAATGTCCAGAGTCATGTGTCCAGTCCGGGCGGGGGGCGGCCCCATGGGGAAAGAATCCGAGCGCCTGAAACAACGTCCCCATTTCCGCGGGGTGGGTCAACCGGCGATGTGCGGCAATGTGAGTGTCGAGCGATTCTCCCTCCAGCTTGGTCGCCAGTGCCTGCGCCCGCGCCGTAATGCCAAGCCGTTCGAGAAAGACGCCTTGCGCGGTGAGTTGACTGTGTGCACAGGGCAGATCACGGGCCAGGGCCTCAAAGTCCACATGCGCGGTCAGGTCTGCTGTGCCGGGCGCGGCCAATGGATCGGTGGGCGAATGATCGCGCACTGCCTGAAAGGTGTCGCCAGTGCTGCGCCAGGCGCCGTAGTCGACAATCAGCGCGGCGCCGCCATGATCCGCGATCCGCTGGCCGATCAGTTGCGTGATGGGGCGGGCGGCCTCGCACAGCTCGACCACGTCACCGGGGGTCGTATCCTCAAGTCGATGTTCAAGGGCGGCGAGGGGGGCGGGCGCGGTCAGGCCAAGGGACAGCGCGCCGTTGTTCAGTCCGACGACACATTCGCGCCAGCCAGCCGCATCGCGCCGGAACTGCCGGATCGGCAACGCATCGAAAAACTCGTTCGCCACAAGAAAGAGCGGAGGGTCCTCGGGAAGGGTGCCCACTGTATCGTGCCAGATGGGGGCATAGCCAGTCAGCGCGTCGGTTTGACGGATACGCAGCGGGACAGATACTTCGACGAGATGCAGCTGAAGCGCCTGATGGAATCCGGGCACCGCACGTGTCGCGCGCAGGATGTCGGCCATCAACGTGCCGCGGCCGGGGCCGAGTTCGGCTAGGGTAAAGCGGTCGGGCGCACCTTGATCCAGCCAGGTTTGCGCCAGGCTCAGCCCGATAAGTTCGCCGAACATCTGGCTGATCTCGGGCGCGGTGGTGAAATCGCCGTCCCGTCCCAGCGGATCGCGGTTGGTGTAGTAGCCATGGCGCGGGTGCAGCAGGCAAACCAGCATGTATTCGGCCAGCGTCATCGGCCCATGTGCAGCGATTTGGGCCCCAAGGATGTCTGCAAGCGGGGTCATATCGGTTGGCGGCGCAAGACCCAGAATACCAGCACCACGCCACCCAGCAGCATTGGCAGCGACAGGATTTGCCCCATCGTCAGACCATACCCACCGATATGCCACGCCAGCCCCAGCGGGTTGCCGGGGGTGACAAACTGCGCATCCGGCTGGCGCACGAATTCCACCAGAAACCGACCCAGCCCGTAGCCCGCAAAAAACAGCCCGGCCACCAGCCCCGGCCGCCGCAATGCGCCGCGCCGGAACGCCAGCCACAGCAGCAGCACACCAAGTATCAGCCCCTCAAGCAACGCCTCGTAGAGTTGTGACGGATGCCGGGCGCAGGCCGCGCCCAAAACCTGTCCGCAGTCCTGCGCCATCTCTCCGGGGAAAATCACGCCCCATGGCAGGTCGGTCGGTCGGCCCCACAGCTCGGCATTCACAAAATTCGACAGGCGTCCCAGCAGCAGGCCGGGCGGTGTCGCCAACGCCATCATGTCGGCGGTGGACAGCAGCGGCAGATTGTTGCGCAGACCATAGATCAGCGCCGCCAGAACCACGCCGATCAATCCGCCGTGAAACGACATGCCGCCTTGCCAGACCATCAGGATCTGGGCCGGGTTCGCGAAATAGTACCCAGGCTGGTAGAACAGGACAAATCCCAGCCTCCCGCCCAAAATTACGCCCAGAATGACCCAGGTCAGCAGATCTTCGACCTGCGCTGTGGTCATTGGTGGGGTGTCGCGATGCCACACCTTTGGCCGACGCACGGCAGCAACCGCAAGACGCCAGGCGATCAGGAGGCCCGCGATATAGGCCAGCGCATACCAGCGCAGGGCAAAGGTCATCCCGAACAACTCGATCGAGAAAAGCTCGGGGGACAACGGGGGAAAGGGGATACCGTGCTGCATGTGCGTTCCTTGCCTGTGGTGCGCGGTCGAAGTCAACCTTGAGTGTGCGCCGCGCAGACCCCATATAGGAATCCAACGCAACAGCGGAGAGACCCATGCAAACGCGCAACAAAGTTTTCGATGATATTTCGCAGCTGATGACCAACGCTATGGGCGTGGCTCAGGGTGCCAGAGACGAGGCAGAGACCGCGATGAAATCGATGATCGACCGCTGGCTGGCCGACCGTGATTTTGTCACCCGCGAGGAATTCGACGCGGTGCGCGCCATGGCGCAAAAGGCCCGCGAAGAGAATGCAAGCCTGAAAGCGCGGCTAGATGCGCTTGAGGCCGCTACAAAGGGCTGATTTCGCGCCGGGGGGCGGCCCCCCCCCCCCGGCTGCGGCTGGGGCTGACCAGATCAGTTGCTGGCGGCTGCGACGCCGGTGTTGATCAGGGTTGGGGTGATCTGCTGGACAACCCGGCTCCATTTCGTGACTGGCTGTTCGGCGACAAAGATCACATCGTTTGGCCGCAGTTCGAACCGGGTGGCGAGGATGAAGTTCGTCGCATCGCGTCCGTCCAGCCGCCACGCAGTGACCGCCGAAAATTCGCGCGGATCGGGCGAGCCGCGCAAGACGTAGATCTCTTTCACATTGCCGGTCGCTGTTGGCACCCCGCCAGAGCCATAGAGCGCATCCGCCAGGTTGGATGTCTTGCCAAAGGGCAGGGGATAGCGCGTCTGTTTTGAGACTTCGCCAGTCAGGTAAACATAATCTCGCTCGACCGAATCGAGGTCCAGCCGAGTCATGTAATTCTGCCGCGATTCCTGCAGGGCGCTGCGACGAATGTTTACCTCGGCATTCAGCTCGTTCAGGGCGGCGATCCGCGCGGTCTGCCTGAACTGCGACAGTTGGATCTGTTCGGCGAAATAGGCCTGGGCCAAATCCAGTTCGTAAGCCGTATCCACAAAGACACTGTCGCCGTCGACCAGCGCGATACGTTGCAGGCCCCGGTTGGAATACAGCTCGTTCAGGGGAATCTGGTACAGCGTCTCGTCGCGGTAAATCCGCACCGAAGCATAATCCTGATCTTCCACCGTGATGCCACCCGCAGCGGCAAGCGCCTCGTCCAGAAAGAGCGGTGTCAGGCTGATCGGAGCCACTGTGGGGTTGGCGACGGCGCCGCCAATCGACACTTTCTTGGAATTGAATTCGGCAATCTCAAGGCTGAAGGTCGGGTCAATCTGGCTTTCCACCAGCCGTTGGAATAAGGTGGCCTCAGCCTCTTCGAGGGTCATGCCTGCGACCTGCACGCGGCCGACATTGGGAATGGCAATCGTGCCGTCATCCTGCACGGTATAGCCCTGACGCGAATTTGACGCCGCCAGCAGCCCGGTCAACTGCTCGACGGTCGATCCCACCTGTGGTGTGGCCAGTAGCACCACATCGCCGACACCCATGCGATAGGGGCCGGGTACGACGCGCGGCGGCAGGCGGGTTTCCATCGACAGCGGTTTCTGGGTCGGGTCGATGACCGGCGTTGGCGCCACACCAGCACCACGCAGCCCACCGCCGGTTCCCGCAGTCTGGAAAAAGACCGCCGGTAAATCCTTGGGCCGGTAGGTCGATCGGTTGGCGACAAGAACGGATTCCGGAGTGAGCGCAACGACCCGCACCTTTGTGTCACTGGCCGCGAAACTGTTCACGCCGGGCGAGTTATATGCAACGCCGCAACCAGACAGCCCTACGACAATTGCAGCAATCCAAGCGGTCCTGAGCATTTGGTAAAGTGTCCCTATGAAAGATCGCCCACCGATCCGGTTCTCTCGAAGGTTAGCCAACAACAGGACGGGTTAACCACCAACTTGTGGTAAAAAAATGGAAATGATGCACATTGGCCGCCATATCTTGCGCCATTTTCTATTTCGGCGCGCATGGTCAAACTCAACTATAAAATCATCTACCTGTAGTTGAATCTGCGGACGTGTTTTCTACGAATTGATACTTTCGCCGGATTTCGTTGCGTTCAAAGGCGACACGCAACAACGGCGCAAGAAAACGGGGGCTGCCATGGTATTTGGCCGCCCCCAAAAACCGGGGAAAATAAGTCTTGATATCAGGTTCCGGGCGCGCAGGTTGTGCACGGCGTGTCGCTGCTTCCACCACCACCACCACCGCCCGCAGCCGCCGCAGCCGCCGCCAATGCTGCCGCCGCAGCCAAAGCGATCTGCGCAGGTGTCAACGCGGCGAGTTCGCTTTGTGTCGAGACCAACCCTGCGTTGGCCTGTACTGGTTTGATCTGTTCCGCCTGAGCGATGGATGTCGCGGCAACCGTCAGCGATGCCGCAAGAGCAAGGATAGACGTCTTTTTCATGTCTCTGGTCTCCTGAATAAATTTAAACAACTTTAGACGTGTTCCTAGCGCGGATCCGGGGGCCCGCACAATTCTTAACTGTCCCTGCAAGTCGAGATACGGCAAAAAGTTAACGAATGCTGCAAGACTAGTCGCTTGCACGTTCAATTTCCATATATCCGGTGATCGGGGCGACCCATTGGCGCGACTTTTGAATGATTCCACGGCTGTCGATCCAATAGGTGTTCTGCAAGGTTTGATCCGGCCCAGTGCAGGTTTCCGAAACCTGTGTGGTTTGATAGGTTCCGGCCAAAATCTGAATTGTTTCAACACCAGTTTGGCGATAGTCACAAACAAAGGCGCGCGGTTCAAGAACGTCCTCGCCGTTCAGGTAATAGTGTACGCGAACCGCACGTTTGGTTCTGCCACGCAGCGCCGCGCGGACGTCTGACAAATCCGCACTCATCAGATCGTTGCCCAGACCGCGGGTCTCAGCCAAAATGCCGTCGAGCAGCGTGAGTGTGATATTGTTCTGTGAGGCCCAAATCTGACGAGAGCCGGTTTCCTGCGCCAGCAAAACGCCGGCTTGCACGCCCAGATCGGTCAGTTCGACCAGCAGTACCGGCTCACCTATGGCGTCCAGCACGTCGGGTGTGAGGGTGGTGCGCAGGTTGGGCCGTGGCTCTGATTTAGTCAGCAGTGCTTTTACGGCGGCCAGGCTGGTTTGCGCAGCACCCGGCCCCTCGGATGAGCTACAGGCCGACAGAACGATAGCGGCGGCAAGCAGGCAGAAAAAGGGTTTCATCGCCACACCCGTCCCCAATCTGATTGTAGTTCTGGCTGGTGATAATCCCGCACGCTGTCGTACAGTCGACCGTTCACATTCAGCCGTGCGCCGCCGTCGCGTTGAACCGGGCGAATGGTCCGTGCGAGGGTCGATTTTGTTGGCTTTCCGGTCAGCACCGACACCGGAATCTGGAACTTGATCCCTTTGTCAAACGATCCCTCGCCAAAGTCATCGAACGAGATGGTGGTGAGCGTCGCAAACGCGCCAATCCTGATGCCATTGCCAAAGGTGCGGTCGACAGACAGCGTCGCACCCCAGTCGCCGGCTAGATAGCGTCCGGCGTCGATCTGGTATTCGAACCCGTTTGCGGCCGCCCAGTAGGTCGAAAGGTGCCCGGTCAGAACCTCATAGTCCTGAAAGCCAAAACCCTGGTCGAAACTGCGTTGCTTGACGTAATTCGCCTCCAGCCCAAACGCGAGTCGGCTGTTGACCGGCTTCCAGAGAATTTCGCCAGACAGGCCGCCATACATGCTTTCTAGGTATCCGAGCGTGACCCGCCCATAAAGATCATTGGCCGGTCGAAAATACTGCGCTGCGGTTAGGCTGGTTAGGGCAGTCTGGCCCTCTTTTGCATAGAGCCCGCCATCGGAGCGCACCTTTTGAAGGGTCGAATCCGACAGCACCACGTCGCCACGGTTGCCGGTCAACCGGTGCCGGACCTGACCCGACAGCACGGTACCGGGTTGAATTTCATAGCGTGCCTGAACCTGCAAGCCGAGGTCGATCCGGATCGGGGCTGTCGGATCGAAATAAGAGGCCGAAAGATAGGGGCCAAAGCTCCAGCCGAAATAGGGAAAGGCGTTGTCGCGTGGAACGAGGCCGGGTTCCGGGTCAGCGGCATCCTCGATATGGGCGCGGGCAAAGCTTTGCCAGGCGCCATCGGGGGCATGCACCAGTTCCTCAAAATCACTGCGGTTCAGAATGATGCGGGACGAGGCGACGCCGTTCTCGGTGACCGGCGTGATCACAAACCGTTCGACCGATGCGGGCATCTGCGTGGTCAGAATGCGCGCGGCGCGGCCCACCGCTTGCGCCGCGTTGGAGTATGTCGCGTTGCGCATCCGCAGGCTGACGCTTTGGCTGTCAATGCGGATCGATTCGAGGGTCAGGCCGCTCTCGGAAAAGATCTGTGCAACGTTGCTGCGCAGGATGGCGCGGGCATCAGTCTGGCGGGTCCAGCCCAGATCGGCGGCAGACCCGGGCAGGCGCGTTGTCATCAGGGGCGGGGTCGACTCTTTGCCGCCGGAAATGCGGGTTGGTTGCTTTGGATTGAAATTGTAACTTAGTTGCAGTCCCAGCGTGCTGCCGTACAAATATGCCCCGCTAAGGTTAAGGCCGCTGCGAAATCTGTGGCTGATACCGAAGTTCAGCGATGACCTGCGGTCGAATTCCATTCGCTGACGTTCCCCGACATAGGCATCCGAGGAATATTCGGCCGTCAGGACGGTTCGTTCGCCCAGTTGATATTGCACACCACCGAACAGGGCTGCGTCGCCGCGAAACCATTGACCGACGTCCAGCCGCCCGGTTTGCGAGATGCCGCCAGTCTGATCCGGGCGCGTCTTGAACCCATTTGCCAGCACGCCCAAGGGGTTGTCGAACCCGTTATGGCTGCCAAAGCGCCCCCAGCCGATCCCGCCGGTCGCGCGCAACCGGCCAAAGGTCTTGGTCGCGGCGATATATTCGCCGGCGTAAATGCCGGTACCACCAAAATCCTGCAGGCCAATCGAAACGGCGGGCAGTGTCATGGTTTCATTGATCAACTGATAGCGCAGGTCGAAACTACGGTCGTAATAGGCGCCTCTGCCTGTGTATTTGTCCAGGTAGGCATAGCGGAATACCCCCGACAGCCGCGGGGTGATCTGAAAATGCGCCGTGCTGCGCAGGGTGGCGTCAAATCCCCCCGAGGACAATGACAGAAACGCGTCAGGCATGGCATGACCGGTGGGCATATCTATCATGCCGGGCACACCAAGAAAGTTTAGGGTTGGCTGCGACCAGATCCGGTCCTGCGCGATCGCGGCGGAGGAGCATGCGGCTATGGCGCAAAAGGCGGTGACGACGGCGCGACGACTGCGCTGGTGATACATGTGGCGGTCACAGATCTTCATCGTTTCCCCTCGTAGCGCCGGGCGTCACATTGCCTCTCATACGGCAGTCGGCGCCGAGGCCGAATTGCGCAACAGGCAATTGCCCCTCGTTTGTTCTCGGATGCGAAATTGTACGGTTGGATACAAGCGATAAACTTTCTATCAATAGTCATGCGCAATTTTTTCCGTAAACGTGTCCCCACGCCCACTTTTACCGCCACGCTGGCGCCGGAACAGGCATTCTGCGCCATTGGCGACATCCACGGCTGCGATGATATCCTGGCAGGGCTGCTGGACCGACTTGGGTCCGGGGAACAGTCGGGCTGGCCGGTGATCTGTGTGGGCGACTATATTGATCGCGGCGATCAGAGCGCGCAGGTGTTGCGCCGCCTGCATCATCTGCAAACAACCGATCCCGACGCGCTGCGCTGTCTGATGGGCAATCACGAACGGATGATGATCGATTTTCTCGACGCGCCTGCAGAATCAGGGCCGCGTTGGCAGCGACACGGCGGTTTGCAAACATTGGCCAGCTTTCGCGTCTCAGGCGTGCCCGAAACCGCGCCCGACGCCAGATGGGTCGCCGCGCGCGATGCATTGCGTGGCGCGATGGGCCCGCACCTCGAAGATTGGCTGCGCAACCTGCCGCTGCATTGGCGAAACGGGAACGTCTTTGTCACCCATGCGGCGGCGGATCCCGCGCTGCCGGTTGAGGGGCAGGGCGAACGGACCCTGCTCTGGGGGCATCCGCAGTTTGATCGCATTGCGCGCGCTGACGGGATCTGGGTCGTACATGGCCATACAATTGTTGCCAGTCCGACGACCAAAGATGGGCGAATCGCTATCGACACCGGAGCCTATGCCACGGGACGTCTGACAGCGGCAGCAATTGGATGCGGAGATGTCGCGTTTAAGTTCGGAGAAGGATTCTGACCGTGAGGCGGGGCTTTCGGATATTTGCCTAAGATATTATCAATTTTGGCGACACTAACTCAACTTTAGCGGGAGACGCCACGTCAACTTTCAAGTTTACTCTGTTTTTCGGAATTTCGAGCGCTATCCTTAAGGTCAGAACGGAGGATACGAAAATTCAATACGCCCTTTATAATAGAATCCGAGTGCTGGATGCGTTGATCGACCTTGCTGATACGAGGGACGAAAGCACAAAGATTCGTCCCTATTTCTCGGCCTTGGGCGCGGTGCTGTTGTCGCTGCCGCTATCCTTGGTGCTTACTGCGGTCATTCTGGTGCGGTTCGATCTGCATATCTTGTGGAGCTTGCCGCTGTACTCGTTGTTGGGATCGGTTCTGACACTTGTGTTTGTATTGATCGGTCGTCAGGGGCCATCGCGCAGTTAGGTGTCGCGGCGCGTCGGACAAACACGAACAGCCGTGTTTAACCTGACAGCGATGCGCCAAATCCAGATCTATCGATCTGATCACCTTGACAGATGCGAGTCTTACGGCGACCCAAAATCGAACATTAACCAAAATTAGCTGACAGTCGGTATCCGGACGGTCGCCGTTGTTCACCGGAGGCCCGGTTCTAGCAGCCAGTGCGATCAGTCACGGCACGCGCGGTTTTCACAAGCAGCTTGATATCCGTCAAAAATGAGACTGTTGAGACATAGGTTACGTCTAACATCACACGTTCTTCATAGCTTACGTTGTTGCGTCCTGAGACTTGCCACAAACCGGTGATACCAGGGCGCATAGACAGATAGGCGGTGCGCATGGCGCCGTAGCGGCGCAGTTCGGCGCGCACGACGGGGCGAGGCCCGACAAAGCTCATTTCGCCAGCAAGCACGTTCCAGATTTGCGGCAACTCATCCAGGCTGCTTGCACGCAGGAATGCCCCCAACCGTGTGATGCGCGGATCATTGGTCAATTTAAAGCCGCAGGCCCATTCGGCGGCAGCTTCGGGATTTTCGACGAGATATGTCTTGAGGCGCTGCTCGGCATTAATTTGCATCGTCCGGATCTTCCAGCATCGAAAGCTCTGGCCGTGACGACCGATTCTGCGATGGCCATAAAAGCCAGACCCGCCGTCCCGTACGGTGAATGCCCAAAGAACCGCGATTATCGGTAGAATGATGGGCAGTAAAACCATAGCAAGAATAAGATCAAAGGCACGCTTTACCACCATCGTATAGAGCGTGCGACTGTCCCTGCGCAGTTCGGATTTTCTGGCCTGATACGTTTGCGATGAGGCGCCGTTAGTGGCTACAAGTTCTAGAATGCTCAAAACTATTCCCTTCCGGCCGAACGCCAGGTGTCGATTTGACCTGGCCACGGTACTCAAAAACCATTTCACTGTTCGTTAACTTTTATTAACACGTTCATAGTAGGAGCAGATTGTGATGCAACCGCGAAAACGTGACGGGTGGGCCTGCAGATTCGACGTGGGATTTTCCTTTGATCGGGATTTTTTTGGTTCGGTGCGCATGAGTACCGAGTGGGGAATTTTTTAATGTTCTGTTTTAAAATAGTTATTTAAGGCGTGCCGTGGATGTCGGAGATGTTGAAAGGGGACGAGACACCATTTGAATCTGGCGACTTTCATGAACACGAGCCTGAGTTCACGCGTCATTATTTTGCCCGACGGGACTCGTTTGTTTAATTCCTGAGCGACGTGCAATGCGCGTAGGCTTATGTTCAATGCCAAACGAAAACACCGCCTTTTCCGAACCAGTGCCCCGCAGATTACTATGCCGGGCTATAGATTGGTATTTTGCACGGTAGAGATGTGCGTTGACACCATTTGGGCGCGATCCCAGGTCAGGATACTTTCCTTTCAGGCGTAATTTCGACCAAAGTGATGCCCGGCACCTGATCGCGCGTGTTCGGGCCGGCGCTTAGCACGATGTCGAGATTGCGCAGCGCAAGCCGGGCATGTTCGCGCGCCAATGCCTCGGCCCTCGCGCCCTCGCGGTTGACGATGGCATCAAGAATCGCCCGGTGCTGCTCCTGCGCCACAAAGAACGACCGGCGTGTCGGCGGCGATGTTGCCTGCGCGCCAAGGAACGCGCTGGGCCCCGCCAGCGGCCGCTGGCAGATCTTGGCAAGTTCGGTTCGAAGTACCGTACTGTGGCACAGCCCGGCCAGACTCAGATGCAATTCCTCGTTCAGTGTGACGTAGCGGGCAAAGTTGATCTCGGCCTCCGAGGGGCCCAAAGCATCGTCAATCTGTTTGATAAGCGCCGTGCAGCTTTGCACCCCAGCCCGTGTTGCGCCCTGTTCCGCGGCCATCCGAAAGGCGGCGCCCTCAAGCACCCCGCGCAGTTCTATCGTGTCCATCACGTCACGGCGGGAAAAGCTGACGACCCGACAACCGCCGGCAGGAAGCCGTTCCAGCAGCCCCTGCTCGACCAGTTCACGCATTGCCTCGCGCAGGGGAGTGCGGGAAATCCCCAGTTCTTCGGCAAGGGCGACCTCGGACAGTCGCGTGCCTTTAGCCAGATCGCCGATCAGAATCCGATCGCGCAAGCCGCTTATGGCACGCTGATACCGGGAGTTTTTTTCAATATCAGCCAAGGGACCTCTCGCGGTTAAGGGCAAAATTTGTATACAATGGGAGGAACGATCACCTCTTTTAGGTTGATATTAGTCAGTTTAACGCTGATTGTCCCCTGATTTCGCGCAGATCGACAAATTCATGTCGACAAAATACCGGATTTCTGGAATGACCTAGAGTGTTATCATGATCAAACCCGGGATACGCGCTATGTCAGTCAGCCTTCTTGCCCCTCTTGATACCGCGATCACCATCGACCAGCTGGTAACGGATCCGTATACGATCTACCGCCGTCTGCGGGCGCAAAGCCCGGTGTTGCGAGTGCAGTCGGTTGGCCGCACCCTGCTGACCAAGGCCGAAGATACCAAGATGGTCAAAGACAATCCCGTGCTTTTCAGTTCGGATGATCCTAACACGCCGATGAAACGCGCCTTTAATGCTCACACGCTGATGCGCAAGGACGGGGCGGAACATCTGCGCGAACGCAATGCCATGGCACCGGCCTTTAGTGCCAGGACGATCAAAAACGAATGGATCCCGCGCTATCACGAGGTGGCCTCGGCCTATCTCGACCGTCTGCCGCGCGGTGAGGTGGTGGACCTGTTTGGTGCGCTTGCCGCGCCCTATGCGGCCCGCGGTCTGGCGGTTCTGCTGGGGATTGAAGAAGCGACAGATCGGCAGATGGAGGATTGGTCGCAGATCCTGATTGATGCGGCCGGCAATTTTGGCTGGGATCCAGAACCGTTCGTGCGCTCGGATCAGGCCAACGGCGTGATGAATGCGCTGTTTGACAGCCTGCATGACCGCCATCGCGCCGAACCCAACAGCAGCGCCTTTTCGGTGATGCTAAACGCCGAGGATCCGATTCCGGTGTCGCAGATGCATGCCAACCTCAAGATTGCGATTGGCGGCGGGATCAACGAACCGCGTGATGCGCTGTGTACGATCCTGTACGGGCTGCTGACCAACCCGGACCAGCTGGAAGAGGTCAAAGCCAACGCAGACTGGACCCGCGCCTTTGAAGAGGGGGTGCGCTGGGTTGCGCCGATTCAGGCGTCATCGCGGCTAGTGACCGAAGATACCGAAATCCGCGGCTGCCTGATCCCCAAAGGGGACACGGTGATGACGATACAGGCCTCATCGAACCGCGATGAAGATATCTATGAGGATGGTGAGACGTTCAACGTCTACCGCGCCAAGGCGCCGCATCAGGCCTTTGGCAACGGCCCGCATTTCTGTCAGGGCACCCATGTCGCCCGCCGCGCCGTCGGCGAGGTGATGTTGCCAATGATTTTTGATCGCTTTCCCAACATGCGGTTGGCGGAGGCCGGGGATGTGGTCTGGCGCGGCTTTGGCTTTCGCGGACCGATCAACTTGCCAGTGGTTCTGAACTAGGCACCGTCGTTGTCACACGTGAATAGCGACAGTTTCATTCCAAGCCGAAGGTGGACGATCCCCCTGTCCGCCGGCGTCGATGGTGCCGCAATAGTTGATTCTGCTGATTTCGCGAACGGGCTGGGCGAGGGACGAACAGCGGTGTTGTTGGCAATCTGGCGACTGACCTGAAGTGTTGATGGCCCGTGACCCCACGCGGTGCAGTATCGACCCGAGATGGGTGATCAATTCCGGTGCGTTGATGTTCTGATGGTGCGGATCACCGGTTTCAGATGGTTTCGGCCTCTTGCAGCTCTCGCACCAGACGCGCCTGTTCTTCGGCCTTGGGCGCCGAGAGGCCGGCCAGCAGCAGATAGGCCACCGGCGTCAGATACAGTGTCGAGAGCGTCGCGAGCCCCAGCCCACCCACGATGACCCATCCCAGCGCCTCGCGCGCTTCGGCCCCGGCGCCCGACGACAGGATCAGCGGCACGCCCCCCAACACGGTTGAAATCATTGTCATCATCACTGGTCGCAGCCGCACGGTAGAGGCGTCAAATATCGCGTCAGCGACCGATGCCCCATTGTCCCGCAGCTGGTTGGCAAATTCGACGATCAGAATGCCATTCTTGGCCATGATTCCGATCAGCATGACCAGCCCGATCTGGCTGTATACGTTCAGGCTTAGCCCCGAAAACACCAGCGCAAAAGCCGCGCAGGCCAGCCCCAGCGGCACGGTCGCCATGACCACGATCGCGGAAATAAAGCTCTCGAATTGTGCCGACAGAACCAGAAACACCACGAGGATTGCAAAACCAAAGGTCAGCAACAGGCCGTTGGCGGTCTCGTCTAGCGTTGCAGCTTCGGCTAGGGGGACGATGCGGTTCTCTTCGGCCAGAATGTCGCTGGCCAGTGCCTCGACCTGCGACAGCGCGTCCCCCAGCGCCAGCTGCGGTGTCAGTCCAGCGGAAATTTCGACCGCGCGCCCTTGTCCTTCGCGGTTCAGTTCGGGGGCGATGGCGCGCTCTTCGAGCGACACAAAGGTCGACATCGGCACCATCTGCCCGCCTTGTGCGCGGACAAATATATTCTCCAGATCGCCGGGGTCGTTCACCGGGTCCGTGGTCGACAGCATTTGCACATCATAACTCTGATCCGCGACAAACACCGTGCCGACGCTGCGCCCGTCCAGAACCGCGCGCAACGCGTCGCCCAGGCCGCTGATGTCGATGCCCAGATCGGATGCGCGGGTGCGGTCAATCTCGATAAACAATTGCGGCTGCGTGGTCTCGTATTCCAGCCGGACCTGACCCATCGCGGGGTTTTCCTGCATCTTTGCCACCAGCCGCTCGGAAACCTCGGCCAGCTGGTCATAGCTGTCGCCGGTGATGGCAAAGGTCAGGCCACGTCCGGCGCCGCGAATGCCCAGTGAATTGGGCTGGATGGCAAAGGCGCGCACGCCGATGATGTTGCGCAGCTTGCCGTTGATCTCGGCCACAATCTCGGACTGTGCGCGGTCGCGCTGATCCCAGCGGGCCAGCGACATGACCATAAAGCCCGAGTTGCCAGAGCCAAAGCCGGTGATCGAAAAGACGTTGGTGATCTCGCCACTTTCGACCAATGGTTGCAGCGTGGCTTCGATTTCGGCCATTTTAGAGGTGGTGTAGTTCAGCGATACGCCCTGCGGTGCTGACACCCGCAGCAGCGCCACGGCGCGATCCTCGGGCGGGGTCAGCTCCTGCCGGATGCCGCCCGCGACGAACACAGCCGTCACGGCAAACAGCCCGGCAGCCAGCACGATCACCAGTGGCACCGACAGCGCCCACCGCAACGTCGTGGCATAAAGATCGCCCAGCCGATTGCCGAGCCAAACCATCGGCCCGCGCGGGTCCTTTTTCTGTTCTTTCAACAGTTTGCTGGCCAGAACCGGGCAGAGAGTCAGCGCCACCACGGACGAAATCATCACCGCAATTGCGAGGGTAAAGCCGAACTCACGGAACAAACCACCCGCCTGTCCCGGCAGAAACGACAGTGGGATGAACACTGCTGCCAGCGTCGCAGTCGTGGTCACAACAGCAAAGAACACCTGCTGCGTCCCCAGCACGGCGGCGGCGCGTGGTCCCATCCCCTCGGATCGGCGGCGGACGATGTTTTCCAGCACAACGATGGCGTCATCAACCACCATGCCGGTGGCCAGCACCAGCGCCAGCAGCGTCAGAATGTTGACCGAAAACCCAGCCAAATAGATTGCCGCCAGCGTGCCGATCAACGCCACCGGCAGGGTCAGCGTCGGGATCAGTGTCGCATTCACGTCGCGCAGAAACACAAAGATCACCACTACAACGATGGCGATGGCCAGCCCCAGTGTCTTGAGCACTTCTTCGATCGAGCCGTTGATAAACACGGCATCATCCGATGTGACAAAGATGTTCACGTCATCGGGCAGGCTCTGGTCCAGCTCTTTGACCACCTCGTGAACGGCGGCCGAGATTTCGAGGGTGTTCGACGTCGCCTGTCGGATCACGCCAAGCCCCAGACCGGTTTCGCCATTGGCGCGCAACAGCGTCTCGTTCGGGGCAGGGCCAAGCGTCACCGAGGCGATATCGCCCAGGATTACGTTGTCGGCGATCCTCAGCGCCTCGAACGCGGCGGGTGTGGTGATCGTCGCCGTGGTGCGCACGTTCAGTGTCTGGCGGTCCCCGGTTAGATCGCCGGCCGGGGCGTCATAGGCGATGGTGCCCAGTGCGCTGCGCAGATCAGCAAGGGTCAGGCCCCGGCTGGCCAGCTCCATCTGGTTGATATCGACGCGAAAGATCGGTTCGCGATCGCCGTAGATTTGCAGATCGGCTACGCCGTTGATCGAAATCATCCGATCCTCGACCCGCTCGCGCACGATCTGCGTCAGCTCTTGTGGTGAACGCCGGGCCGAGGTTACGGCCACCCGCACCACGGGCTGGGCGTTGGCGTCGGCCTTGACGATCTCGGGTTGATCGGAATCGTCCGGCAGATTGTTGGCAATGCGCGCGACAGCGTCGCGGGTGTCGGTCGCGGCCACGTCCAGATCGACGTTGTCGTCAAATTCCAGTGTCACCCGGCTGCGGCCAAAGCGTGAATTCGATGACAGACTGCGCACCCCGGCGACCCGGCCCACGGCACCTTCGACCCGCGAAGTGATTTCCTGATCCACTGTTTCCGCCGAGGCACCGTCGAACCGCGTCGTGACGGTGATCACTGGCCGGTCCACATCCGGGAGTTCGCGGATCTCGACCCCGAACAGAGCAGCTAACCCGGCAATCACAATCAGCGCGTTGAGGACAAAGGCCAGAATCGGACGCTGCACAAATAGCGCGGTTCCAGTGGTTTTGGGGGCGGTTGGCGTCTCAGACATGTTGCGATCCTTAGCCGTTTCGGCGGTCGGTCACCGCGGCGCTTGCGCCTTCTGGCGCGTCCTGACCTGCAACGCTGACCTCAGTGCCGGGGCGCAGCGATTGCACGCCTTCGGTCACCACCAGATCGCCGAGGGCAAGCGCACCCTCGACCAGTACGGAATCGCTGTTGCGCTGGCGGATCACGATGGGCACGCGCACCGCCTTGCCGTCGCGCACCGCCCAGACATATGACCCGTCCGACGACCATTGTACCGATAACGGGTTGATCGACGGATAGCTTTCGCCCGCGAACCGCAGCAGCACGGAAAAGGCCATTCCCGCCCGCAGCCGGTCGTTGGCATTGGCGATCCGCGCCTGAATCCGCAGGGTGCGACTGGCCCGGTCGACGATGTTGTCAAGCGCGCTGATCTCTCCCTCCATGGTTTGCGATCGGTTGGCCAGAGGTGCCAGTGTCACCGTCATGCCGGGGGTGATCTGGCCGATAACCCGTTCCGGCACGTGAAAATCAATCAGGATCTGCGACCGGTCGGTAATCACGGCCAGCGCATCCTGCGCGCTGACGCGATCGCCCTCATCAACCTCAAGAATACCGATCCAGCCACTGATCGGGGCGCGGATCTCGCGCCGGTCGAGGTCAAATTCGGCCTGGCGCAGCTCAAGCTCGGCGGTGCGCAGGGCCAGTTGCGCCTCGCGGATGCGCACCGCTGTGACGGCACCGGAATTACCCAGGGCCGACAGGCGGTCGACATCCTCTTGGGCATCAACCTGCATCAGCCGCGCGCGTTCCAGCGCGATTTGCTCGGCCTCGTCATCCAGCGCCATCATGACCGCGCCCTCGGTGACATGGGCACCGGCGTCGAAACCAATCCGGGTGATGGTGCCTGTCACTTTGGGGCGCACGGTGACAGACCGCAGGGCGCGCCCGTCGCCCACGGCGGTGATACGGTCGTTCAGCACGCCCTGCGTCACGGCGACGGCAATCACTTGCGTCGCCCCGCCACCACCGCGTTGCTGGGTCGCGCCGTCGCTTTGCGCGGCTTCGGCCATATCGATGCCAAGCGCGTCGAGCAGGCCGACACGATCAAGCCAACCCGCGGCCGAGGGCACATAAGTGACCCAGACAGCAATCGTTCCTGCAATAACGATGAGACCCAGAATGATCTGTTTCAGCATTCCCATACCCGCTTAGGTTTCCGCAATTTAGCCGCTATGGTACCCGCTTTATCTGAACAGCAGCGGCGGACGGTGTAAATTCTGCGCAAGCTAGCTGAAAAGTGACCGCGACCGACAAAAAACCCGCGACCCGTCGCTCAAACTTGCGTCATGTCGGGCAGGCGGGCGGCAGAAGGCGCTTCGCAGGACGCTGGACTTGCAATCGACCGTTGCAGCGCAAAGAGACGCGCGGCTGTCAGGGAACGTCGCGGCCCGAAAGAAACTGGCGGATATCGATCATCTGCTTTTCGTCGAGCGAAACATAGACCAGATCCATGTTGGTACGCTCCGTCACCATTCCGCCGGGATAGGGCAGATAGGACAATTCCCGCGACCCAAAGGATGGCGATGCGGTGCCGACCTGCCATTCGGTGGTCAGCTTTACATCCACCAGTTTGAGAGACAGCCCCCCGGCGCGCCCCGGCTTTTCGAGCGGGACACCGGCCAGACGCAGGTAAGACATCTTGTCCCGCGCCTGCGTGAAGCCGTCGATGAACTGCGCCGAAAGGATCTGCAATTCCGCCGCGTGGTCGTGTCGATGCATGTGACTGTGTAAATGGTCCGAGTCCTGCGGATGGTTATGATCGTGGGGATGGGGGTGGTCATGGTGATGATGATCATGCGGCATCAGTCGCGCACCTTTGGTCGGGTGGTCCAGCGCTTGCCATCGCGCGCCTCGTCATCGTCGCCCATCGGGATGCTGACCGGTTTGTCGATGTGTTTTCGATGTTTGCCCAGCGTGCCGTTCGATACCATCGCGCCCAGCACATCGACGATGACGCGGGTCCCCATCAGGGCCGTGACCTCGGACTGGTCATAGGGCGGCGACACCTCGACCCGCATATACCCTCGGCCGCGACTTCGGACGCCTGGGCCAAGGATTCGCGCGGGAGGACGCCGCCGGGTTCGGGCCAGCCGGTGCCGGGAACAAAGCCGCAGTCGATGCTGTCGATGTCAAAGGACAAATACACCATATCGCCCCCGTCCCAGGCTATTTCCAGCGCCATTTCGGCGGTCTTGTCGACGCCCATCTTTTCCATATCGGACATGGTGATGATGTTGGTGTTGCGTTCGCGCGCGACCTTGGCCGCCAGCGTATTGGTGTTCACCACCATCAGGTCGATGATCTCGCCGGGGATGTCGGCGCTGTCGAACAGCAGATTGGCGGCCGGATCCTCCATCATGGTTGAAACGAGCGGGTTCCACGTCACCATCGCCTGCACGTCATCGGTGGCAAGGGCGCGATCATATCGGCGTCCGAGGTGTTGATCACCGCGTCAAGGTCGCCTTCGGACAGGCCCACGGCATCCAGCCGACATAAATCGACCACGCCACGTGAAGTCGGTCTTTCCTTGCGCCATCGCGGCCGGTGCGGACAACAGCGCCGCCCCCAGTGCCAGAGTTGAGATGAGTTTCGGTTTGGAACATGGTCTTCCCCTCAGACTAGTCCCGCTATGATCCTGTAAGCCGGGCGCCGTGCGGAACGTAAGAGAGCAGGCCAGACCGGTGCAGTACTCTCCTGAGATTTTGTCCGGCCGTGTACCAATGGGGAATTAGCCCCATCGGCGGTATCTCTTGAACCTGACCCATCGTTTCGACGGCGGAACCCTAGACACCTGCACAGTCAACGCAGCACGGGGATGCCGCTGGACCAAGACATATCCGGTTTTCCTTATAGCCGTTCCCAGCTTCGCCAGAACAGCGGGTACCACAGCCCAGATCGCCCAGTATGCGGACAGATGTGAATCGTGATTGTCGCTCTTATGCCCCGAGGTGTGATCCTCGGCTTCTGGCAGGGGGTGCTGCTGGCGGACCTCGCAATTGTCGCGGGTATCAGACCGCGACGCGCAGCGCGCGGGGCATCACATGGACCGGCGCAGCCAGGGCTTTGGGCACACGTACCAGCAACACCGCCTGTCCGCGGATCGCGTGGGCTGTCAATGTGGCGGGCAACGTCCCAAGCGTGCAACTGACCAGTTGCTGACGCGGGGTGCTGACGCTGGCGGCGATGTGAACCTCGGCCTGCGGACCGACCCCAGAGGCAAGGATACTGGCCTGCACCTCGGACGCGGCACCAACGGCCATATAATAGGCCAGCGTCGTGCCCTCGCGGGCGTGACGGCCCCAGTCGGGCTGCGGATCACCCGCGCGGCAGGCGCCGGTGGCAAAGACCAGGGTGTCGGTCTGCCCGCGTTCGGTCAGGGATCGGTGCAGCGCGGCTGCGGCGGCGGATGCGGCGGTGATCCCCGGTACAACTTCGATCTCAATGCCGTTGGCGTCGGCCGCGGCCATCTCTTCTGTGGCACGGCCATAGATCATCGGATCGCCGGATTTCAACCGCACGACCCGTTTGCCAGCCTTGGCAGCCGCCACGATCACCGCGTCGATTCGTTCCTGCGGCCAGGCCGAAGCACCCACGACCTTGCCCACGAACACCCGTTCCGCATCGCGTCGCGCCAGTTCCAGCACGTCGGGATCGACCAGCCGGTCGTAAAAGATCACATCCGCCTCTTGCAGGCGCTGCACCGCGCGCAGGGTCAGAAGATCGCGCGCGCCGGGGCCTGCGCCAACCAGTGCAATGCTACCGACTGTGGCGGTGTCACGTGGCGCACCACCTGCTGCGATGGCATGTTTGAGCAGGCTCGCCGCCTCACGCTCGGCCCCGCGGACCCAGGTGGCGCGAGGCGTTTCGGCAAAGACCCAGCGCCAAAAGGCGCGACGATCGGCCTTTGGCACCTTGGCCGCAACAGCACTGCGCAGCCGACCGGCGAGTGCTGCAAACCCGCCTAGCGTCGGCGGCAGCATCGCCTCGATATCGGTCTTGATCTGGCGCGCCAGAACCGGGGCGGTGCCTTCGGTGCCGATGGCGACGACCACGGGATCGCGGTCCACCAGCGATGGCGTGGTGATGTCACACAGGTCCGGCTGGTCGACGACATTGACCAACGCGCCCGCCGACTTGGCCAGTGCATGCAGCGCCGCGTCGAGCCCGGGGCAGCCGGTGCCGATGAAACACATCGCGGCATCCGCGAAACTTGCGGCCGTCACCGGGCCACTGTCGTGATCGGCCTTGTCGGCAGCAACAAGCGCGGCCAACTCGGGGTCAAGCGAGGGCGCGAGCAGGACGATCCGCCCTTCGGTCTTGAGCATCAGTCGCGCCTTTTGCGCCGCCTGTTCGCCACCACCGGCAATGACGATCCGCCGACCTTCGCAGCGGATGAACATCGGAAAACTTTTCATCTGTCGTGCTCCTTATGCCGTAAATCTACGCCGCCAGCGCGATGCGCCGCGCTGACCACAGGTCCTGTGCCAGCGCCAGCCCGGCCCCCTCGGCCGCGCGCCCACAGGTTTCGAGGGCGATCGCAGCCGTCCCCAGAACGATTTCGTGCGCAAAGGCATCTTCCAGATCGCCGCGCCACAGCGCGCGCAGGTCGGCAGGGGCGTTCTGGGTTTCGGCCAGCCGGCGGTGCTCGGGTGTCAGGGCGGGCGTGTGGCGGGTAAAGGCCACACCGTCGCGCAGGCCAAAGATCGTGATATCCTTGCCGGGATGGCGTTCGAATTCGCCGCCACCGCCCTTGATCACCGACAGATCGCGCAGGCCCATCAGCGCCGCAGCATCCTGTTGCAAGGGGCGGTAGCCGGGGTGAAACACACCCTGAACGACGGCGCCGGCACCGCCCGGGTTCATCATCCGTACGACCGTGTTCATGATGGACCTCAGGCCCAGAATTTCACGCAGACGCAGAACGCGGTGCGCCTCAGGAGACAGGATTTCCAGCGGCGCATACGCAAAATTACTCTTGGCCAGATGATCCCCCGCCTCGGCCACCGATTGCGCCTGCGGTAGGCCCAGAAGGTCGAGCGCGGCGCGCACATCCGCCACCGGCGACTGAAAGGCATTCCAGCCATGCATCAGTACCGGCACGCCGGCCTGCGCCACCAGTAGCGCCGACAGCACAAACCACGGCAGGCCGCGCGTCCGCCCCGCCGCATAGGCGGGCCAGTCCAGTGCAGGCCGCAGTCCGGTCCAATGGGGCAGTGACGGGCGCACGGCCTGTGCAAAGCCCGCCAGTTCCTCGGCGGTTTCACCGCGATAGCGCAGTACCATCAACAGGGCGCCAACGGCCTCGGGTTCAGCCTTGCCGCTCAGGATTAGGGTCATCGCAGCCTGCGCCTCATCAAGGCTCAGCGTGCGGCCACGGCCAGGTCCGCGCGCCACGTTTCTGACGTAGGGGGCCAGACTCATTCTGCCGCCTCGCGCATCTGGACCCGCGCCAGCAGCGCCGCAATCTCGGGGCGGCAAGAGCCGCAGCTGGTGCCTGCACCCAGTGCCGCACCAATCGCCTCGACCGTCATCAGGCCTTGGGTTTCGATCCCGGTGACGATGGTGTTGATCCCGACATTCAGGCAGGCGCACAGTGTTGGCCCCGGATCCGGGAGGTCCGCACCGGGACGCCCGGACAGCACCGATTTCGCTTCGCTCCCCAAGAGCTCGGCCAGATGTTGGCGCGCGACGGCGACTGGTCCCGGTGCGACAAACAGCGCCCCGCGCAGACGGCCCCCGGACAGAAAGGCAACCCGCGCCGTGCCGCGTGCCGGATCATTCAGCGTCACTGCCTCGGCCTCGTTACAGCCCAGCAGGCGGCGGGCGTACTCCTCCCAATCGGCGACGTCGGTGTCGCCGGCCAGATCAATGCGCCAGCCTGCTTCGGCCGGGGTGATGGCCCAATAGGCCGCGTCGGGCTGTGGGCGGTCGACGCTGACGGCAAAGCCGAACCAGCGCGCGGGGAACCGGGTCACACTGGTGACGGCGGCCTTGCTCTCGGGCTGGCCCGACACGGGATCGACAGCATTCGGCACAAGCGTATCAACCCGCGCCGCTGCTGCATTAATCCCGGTCCAGTGCATCGGCACAAAAATTTGCCCGCGCTGCACCCGGTCGGTCACAAGTGCGCGCACCAGCGCGCGACCGTGGGCGTTCTTCAGTACCACCAGATCAGCAGGCTTCAGGTCCAGAGCAGTGGCATCGTCGGGATGAATTTCGGCAAAGGGTTCGGCCAGATGACGACCCAGACGCGGTGATTTTCCGGTGCGGGTCATGGTGTGCCACTGGTCGCGTATGCGTCCGGTGTTCAGCACAAAGGGATATTCGGATGTGGTCACAGATGCGGGCGCGCGTGGTGTCAGCGCCAGCATCCGCGCGCGGCCATCGGCGGTAAAAAAGCCACCTGCTCCAAAGAACCGCCCGCCGCTGTGCAGGGTGCCGTTCTGTGCCGTGACGGGCCAGCGCACCGGGGTCATGGCCTCATACCCCGCCGGGCTGATATCGCTTAGCCCCGAGATGTCGAAATCTTTGCCAAAGCGGGCGGCAACGCCTGAAAGCGCCGCATATTCGGTAAATATCTCGGCTGGGCTTTCATAATCGAACGCCGCGCGCCAGCCCATCCGCCGACCCACATCGGCCAGAATGTCCCAGTCGGCGCGGGCCTGTCCGGGGGCGGGAAGGGCGAGGCGCTGGCGGCTGATGACGCGCTCGGAATTGGTGACGGTGCCGTCCTTTTCGCCCCAGCCGGTTGCGGGCAGCAGTACATGCGCCAGCCGCGCGGTGTCGGTTTGCGCCGTTACATCAGAGACCACGACAAAATCGCAGCCCCGGATCGCGTCGCGCACGGCATCTGCGTCGGGCATTGATACGGCGGGGTTGGTGCAGATGATCCAAATCGCCTTGATCCGGCCATCGGCGACGGCCTCGAACATATCGACAGCCTTGAACCCCTGAGCATCGGCCATGGTCGGTGCGTTCCAGAATGTCTTGACCGCCTGCCGGTGTGTTGCATCCTCAAGATCCAGATGACAGGCCAGCATATTGGCCAACCCGCCAACCTCGCGCCCACCCATGGCATTTGGTTGTCCGGTGACGCTGAACGGGCCCATGCCGGCATGGCCGATGCGACCGGTTGCCAGATGGCAGTTGACGATGGCGTTGACCTTGTCGGTGCCGCTGGAGGATTGGTTCACCCCCTGGCTGAAGATCGTCACCACCTTGTCGGTGCGAATCCAAAGGCGGACAAACGCCTCGATCTCTTCGGCGTTCAGGCCAGTTTCGGCGACATTCGTCATTCGGGCCGCGCGAACCGCCTCGGGAAAGCCGTTGACGTGTTGCGCGACATAGCCGGAATCCAGCGCGCCGCGCGCCTCGATCTGCGCCAGAAGATGGTTGAACAGGGCGACGTCGCTACCCGGCTTCAGCGCCAGATGCAGTTCGGCCAGATCGGAGCTGGCGGTGCGGCGCGGGTCGATGTTGATGATCTTCATCTCGGGGCGCGCGGCACGGGCCGCCACGATCCGCTGATACAGCACCGGATGGCACCAGGCGAGGTTGGACCCCACCAGAACGATCAGATCCGCCTCTTCGAGATCCTCATAGACTCCGGGCACTGTGTCGGTGCCAAAGGCGCGCCGGTGCCCCGCTACGGACGAGGCCATACAAAGCCGCGAATTCGTGTCGATATTGGCCGAACCGATGAACCCTTTCATCAGCTTGTTGGCGACATAGTAGTCTTCGGTCAGCAATTGCCCCGAAACGTAAAAGGCCACCGAATCCGGACCATGATCGCGGATGGTGTCGCGAAACCGCCCTGCCACCAGATCCAGTGCTGAGTCCCAGTCGCTGTCCTGCCCGTTCACCTGCGGTGCCAAAAGTCGGTCACCCAAACCCAGCGTTTCGCCCAGGGCGGCGCCCTTGGAACATAGCCTGCCCTTGTTGGCGGGATGCTCGGGGTCGCCCTTAATGTTTAACCCGCCCTTGCCGTCCGGCGTCGCCAGAACGCCGCAGCCGACGCCGCAATAGGGGCAGGTTGTGCGGATCATGCCGCGTCCTTTTTCGCCAGATAGGTGACATCGAGCAGCATGCGCCCACCTTCAACCCGCAGCGGATAGGTGCCGATCTGCCCCTGATCCGCGCCTTTGGCCATGCCGGTGGCGAGGTCAAAAACCCAGTTGTGCAGCGGGCAGGTGACGGATGCGCCGTGCACGATGCCCTCGGACAGCGGGCCGCCCTTGTGCGGGCAGCGGTCGTCGACGGCAAAGATTTCGTCCTTGGTTGTGCGGAACACCGCAACGCAGCCCTGCGCGGTTTTGATCACGCGGGCACCGCGTACCGGGATGGCCGTGATCGGGCCGATATCAATCCATTGAGTCATTCTGCAGCCTCCAGTGTTAGATTTGCGAGGGGGTGATAAACTTCGGCGCGTTCAGCGATGTGTTCGGCCCACGGGTCTTTCTGGTAGACGCTCTGGCTGATGGCAAAGCGGTCGATCAGGCCTTGCCGCCCCTCAAGATCCGCAACCACCCGGTCGCGCACCCAGTCCAGACCGACCTTGGCGATCCATTTGTAGGGCCGGTCAAGGTATTTGGCGTTCTCGCGGTAGAGCTGGACAAAGGCGATGGTCATGTCGATCGCCTCTTGTTCGGTGACAGCCTTGGCCAGCGGCTGAGTTTCCTTGAGGTCCATGCCCGCCGCGCCGCCGACGCTGACCTCGTAGCCGCTATCGACACAGATCACGCCGACGTCCTTGCAGGTTGCCTCGGCGCAGTTGCGTGGGCAGCCGGATACACCCAGTTTGACCTTGTGCGGGGTCCACGACCCCCAGAGCGCCTTTTCCAGCTTGATCCCCAGACCGGTGCTGTCCTGCGTCCCGAACCGGCAGTGATCGGTGCCGACGCAGGTTTTGACCGTGCGCAGCCCTTTGGAATAGGCGTGGCCGGACACCATCCCGGCCTTGTTCAGATCGGCCCAGATGGCAGGAAGGTCCTCGGACTTCACGCCCAGCAGGTCGATGCGCTGACCGCCGGTGACTTTGACGGTCGGGACGTTGTATTTGTCCGCTGCGTCTGCGATGGCGCGCAACTCTTGCGGGTTGGTGATGCCGCCCCACATGCGTGGCATGACGCTGAACGTGCCGTCTTTTTGGATGTTGGCGTGCTTGCGTTCGTTGATGAACCGGCTTTGCAGATCGTCCTTGTACTCAAGCGGCCAGTCCGCCAGCAGGTAAAAGTTCAGCGCCGGGCGGCAGACATGGCAGCCGTCGGGCGACTTCCAGCCCAGTTCTTGCCAGACGGCGGGCTGGGATTTCAGTTCCTTGGTCTTGATCAGCAGGCGCACATCCTCGTGCGTGAAATCGGTGCAGCCACAGATCGGTTGCGCTGCGGGGATGACAAAATCGTCGCCCAAAGTCACGGCAAGAACCTGTTCCACCAATCCAGTGCAGGTGCCGCAAGAGCCGGACGCCTTGGTCTGGGCGCGGACCGCCCCTAGATCTTGGGCGCCGCCCGCGATGGCGGTTACGATCTGACCTTTGCATACGCCGTTGCAGCCACAGATTTCCGCCTCAGGCGGTAAGGCTGCAACGGCCTGCAAAGGGTCCATTTGGGCACCCCCTTGAAACGAGGGGCCAAAGATCAGCGTGTCGCGCATGTCGGACACATCCGATCCGTCCTTGATCAGCCCGTGGAACCAGCCACCATCGGCAGTGTCGCCATACATCACCGCGCCAATCACGCGGTCATTTTCCAGCACCAGCCGTTTGTAGACACCACGCGCCGGGTCGCGGAAAACAATATCCTCGCGGCCCTCGCCCTCGGCAAAGTCACCGGCGCTGAACAGATCGCAGCCCGTGACCTTGAGCTTGGTCGATACCTCCTTGGGGGTGAACACCGCCTCTTGGTCCAACAACGTCGCCGCGACGACCTTGGCCTGATCATAGAGCGGGGCAACAAGGCCAAAGATCGCGCCGTTGTGTTCGACGCATTCGCCCACCGCCAGAACGTCCGGGTCCGAGGTGACCATCTGGTCGTCGACATGGATGCCCTTGCCGACAGCAAGCCCGGATGCCTGGCCCAGCGCGACCGACGGGCGGATGCCCACCGCCATCACCAGCAGGCTACAGGGAAGTTCGGTACCATCCGCCAATTCCAGGGCGCGGACATGGCCGTCTTCGCCCAATATCTGTTTTGAATTGGCCGAGCAGCAAATATTGATACCCCGGTCCACCAGTGCTTTGCGCAGCAGATACCCAGCCGCTTCGTCCAGTTGGCGATCCATCAGGTGGCCCATGATATGCACCACGGTGACATCCATGCCGCGCATCCGCAGGCCGGCAGCCGCCTCAAGCCCCAGCAGACCGCCGCCGATCACCACCGCCTTGGAACCGGGGGCGCCACCGGCGTCGATCATCCGGTTGGTGTCGTCCAGATCACGGTAGGCAATCACGCCGTCCAGATCATGCCCCGGCATCGGAATGATAAAGGGATTGGATCCGGTGCCGAACAGCAGCTTGTCATACGCCAGCTCTTCGCCGCCCTCGGTCACGACAACTTTGCGGTCACGGTCCACGGCGGCAATCTTTTCGCCAAAGCGGCAGGTGACGCCGTGGCTTTCGTACCAGGCGGCGTCGTGGGTGACGATTTCCTCGTAGGTCTTTTCTCCCGACAGCACCGGGGTCAACATGATGCGATTGTAGTTGCCGCGCGGTTCGGCGTTGAACAGCGTGACCTCGTAGGCGTCTGGATCAGCCTCAAAGAGGTGCTCGAGTGCGCGCCCCGTGGCCATGCCTGCGCCAATGACGATGAGTTTCTTCATGTCCTGTATCCTCTCAGCAATACCAGGCGACGATGTGGGCCAGTTCGGTCCCGCGATAGACCGGGAAGGCGACCATGGACTGGTAGCCAGCCGGCACGCCTGCGCCGCTTTCCAAAATCGGCAGACCGGTGCCCAGTACTTTGCCGATCAGTCCCTGCCACGCGCCGATGCGGCGTTCCTTTTCGTCGCTCCACAGCGGACCCTCGCGGGCACAAAGGCCATCAATCAGCACGGCCTCGTTGGCTTTTCCGACCTTGGCGTCGCGCGCATCCCAGATTTCGAACCGGCGGGCGATAGGGGTGCCAAGTGCCGACAACAGCGTCAGGACATAGGTCTTGCCGCCCGGCACCGGCACCGGCAGACCCAGACCGGTCGTCAGACCTGCCTTGCCGGCGCTTTCTGCCCGGACAAAGCGGTAACCAGAGCCCAGATCACGCATCAGCATCGGTGTGTTGGCCGACCAGACACCGCCGGGCAGACCCTGACCGCGCGGGAATTGCGTGTGCTGCGATACCCATTCGAAATGCTTGGCCGCACCGTAATAGCCGTCATCCAGCAGCAGCAGCCCATCCTTTTCGGCCCAGACCTCGATCGCGCCGGTACGGTATGAATCGTCGGCACAGAGCACCACCAGAACCGCCTTTAGCGTGTCACCGGCAAACACCGGCACCGCAACGGCGGTGGTCAATCCCGCAGCCTTGGCGGCGTCTGTGCGTTTGAAATACGACCCCGCGAAACCCTTGAGCACGACGGGGCGCGCCTCGTCCCAGGCCTTGCCGGGAAGGCCCTCGCCTTTGGCAAAGCTTTCGTTACCCGAAACGGCGGCGAAGTCTGTTAACCCGCCGTAACTGCCGCTGCCCAGAACCAGACGATCGCCTTCGGGCACCCAGATTTCGGCGACTTCGATAAAGGTGCGCGTCGGCGCGTCCATGACCGTATCCATTATGCAGCCTCCTGCTGATCGGTGGATTTTTTGTCCTCATCGGCGGGCGCGGGGGCGGATTTGCCTTTGGCGCCATGTTCATATTCTTCGAGAAAGCTCAGAACCTGCTCGCGGTAGAGGTAGTAGTCGGGATGCTCCAGCAGCGCCTTGCGGGTGCGGGGGCGGGGCAGATCGACATTGACGATCTTGCCGATGGTGGCCTGCGGGCCGTTGGTCATCATCACCACGCGGTCGGCCAGCAGGATCGCTTCGTCGACGTCATGGGTGACGCAGATCGCGGTGACCTTGGTGCGTGACCACACCTCCATCAGCACCTCTTGCAACTCCCACCGGGTCAGGCTGTCGAGCATGCCAAACGGTTCATCCAGCAGCAGCAGTTTCGGTGACAGGGCAAAAGCGCGGGCGATGCCGACGCGCTGGCGCATGCCGTTCGACATCGACGACGCCATCTTGTTCATGCTGTCGCCCAGACCGACGCGTTCGAGGTAATATTCGACGACGTCCTGCCGTTCGCCCTGTGAGGCGCGCGGATACACCTTGTCGACGCCAATCGCGACGTTTTCGCGCGCGGTCAGCCAAGGGAACAGGTTGGGTGACTGGAACACCACGGCGCGTTCGGGGTCAGCGCCTTCGACATGCCGTCCGTCCAGACGAATACCACCCTTGGAGATAGAATTGAGTCCTGCCGCCATAGTCAGAACTGTGGATTTCCCGCAGCCGGAATGGCCGATCAAAGAGATGAATTCGCCGCGGTTGACCTTGAGATCAAAGTCTTCAACCACGGTGAGCGGCCCTTTGGGCGTCGGGTAGATCTTGTGCAACTGGCTGAAGTCCAGGAACCGCTCTTCGATCATGCCTTCCTGTGCCGCAGCCACCGCTGCGGGTACGCCATGGATCGGAGTGACGTTGGGCAGGGTGCGGGTTTCCTCGATCTTGGCCTCGATGCCCACGTCCATCAGGTATTTGGTCACCTGCGCCCGCAGCGCCTTGAAGGTGTCGTCGTGGTTCATCTCCATCCGGTCGCGTGGGCGGGGAATGCTGACCTCAAACGCGTCGCCCAGCGTTCCGTCGGGGTTCAGCGGGATGATCCGGTCGGCCATGATGATGGCCTCGTCTACGTCGTTGGTGATCAGCACAACAGTCTTTTTGTCGGTTTCCCAGATGTCCAGAATCTCGTCCGCCAGATTGGCCCGGGACAGGGCGTCCAGCGCCGACAGCGGCTCGTCCAGCAGCAGCATTTCAGGCGACATTGCCAGCGCACGCGCCACCGACACCCGCTGCCGCATGCCGCCAGAGAGTTCGGACGGGCGACGCAGTGCCGCATGGCTGAGGCCAACCATGGCGATGTAGTGATCTGCCTTGGCCAGCTTTTCGGCCTTGGGCATCTGCGGGAACACCGAATCCACCGCCAGCATCACGTTGCCGCGCACGGTGAGCCATGGCATCAGACTGTAGTTCTGAAACACCAGGCCGCGTTCCGGCCCCGGTTCGGTCACCGGCGCACCCTTGAACATGACAGACCCCTTGTCCGGGGTGTCGAGACCCGCCATCAGGTTCATGATGGTGGATTTGCCTGACCCCGAGAAGCCAAGGATGGCAAGGAATTCGCCGTCGCGGACGTTGAGGTTGATGTTGCGAAGCACTTCGGCGCGGTTCAACCCTTCGCCATAGCCCTTGGAGACGTTCTGAAAGCTGAGAATATCCATGTCGCTCACCTGTTTGCCGAAAAGGTAAAGGCGGATTGCAGCGCGAACATCACCCGGTCCAGCGCAAAGCCGATGATCCCGATGGTGAAGACGGCGACCATGATCTTGGCCAGTGATTGCGACGATCCGTTCTGGAATTCATCCCAGACAAATTTGCCAAGGCCGGGGTTCTGCGCCAGCATTTCGGCGGCAATCAGCACCATCCAGCCCACACCAAGGGACAGGCGCAGCCCGGTAAAGATCAGTGGCAGCGCCGAGGGCAGCACCAGCTTGGTGATCTTGGTCCAGGTGTTCATTTTCAGCACCTTGGAGACGTTCACCAGATCCTTGTCGATGCTTGCCACGCCAAGTGACGTGTTGATCAGCGTCGGCCAGAGCGAGCAGAGCGTGACGGTGATGGCGGACACGAGGAAGGATTTCGAGAACATGCCGTCATTGGTGGCATAAGCCGCCGAGACGATCATTGTCACAATCGGTAGCCAGGCCAGCGGACTGACGGGCTTGAAGATCTGGATCAGCGGGTTCAGCGCGGCGTTCGCAGTGGCCGACAGGCCAGCCATGATGCCTAGCGGAATGGCAATGGCGCTGGCGATCAGAAAGCCAAAGAACACGGTCTTGATCGAAGTCCAGATCTGGTCGTAGTAGCTGGGCGCGCCGGTATAGGCGATATCCTTTACATCCTCGGGCCGACCGGCGGCGATCATCTTTTCGTTGCGCTTGTCGATCTGCGCATAGAACTTTGCCTCCCGGACCCCCTTGGCCTGTGCGTCCTCGTGCAGCTTTACCGCTTCGGTCCAGACCGCACCGGGGCCGGGAATCGCGCCCAGCGATGTCTGCACGGTCGGTGCGAGCGTGGCCCAGGCGACCAGGAATATTGCGATGGCCAACATCGGCACACCCAGCAGACGCCAGATATCCTTGGCCTGTGCGCGGGGATTGTCACCGGCGGCGGCCTTTAGAACCGGAGTCATCCAGCTCAGTCCCAGCACCTGAAACCAAGGATCTGCCTTGTTGATGCGGGTGAATAGCCGGGCGCGGCGGGCTTCCCGGTCTGCGAAGTCAGGGTCGATGGTTGTCATGACAGGGTGTCCTCGGAGAGTGATGCGGTTCGGTCTTGCGAATGGAAATTAGCTGGATCGGGACAGACACTGCCCCGGCACCATTCAAACGAAGGTGCCGGGGCGTTGCGCATCAGCCCTGGACCTCGTCACCGACGACGATCTGGGCACCCTTCAGGCCGATCGGCAGGCTCTCCAGATAGGCGTTGGGGGTTTTGCCGTCATAGGCGATACCGTCGATGATATCGGACGCAGGGGTCGGTGCCTTGTAGCCATCGCTGTCCCAAGGGAAATCCGCCTCGGCGGCCAGATCTTCGTCCACCAGCAGGCGCGCGGCCTCAAGGTAGATGTCGGGGCGATAGACGCTGCGCGCGGTCTCATCGTACCAGGCGTCGGTCTGCGCCTCGGCGATCTGGCCCCAGCGGCGCATCTGCGTCAGATACCAGACCGCGTCAGAATAGAACGGGTAGGTCGCGTTGTAGCGGAAGAACACGTTGAAATCCGGGACGTCGCGCACATCGCCCTTTTCATATTCAAACGTTCCGGTCATCGAATTGGCGATCACCTCGGCATCCGCACCGACATATTCTGAGCGCGACAGGATCTCGACCGCCTCTTCGCGGTTGGCGTTGTCGTTTTCGTCCAGCCACATCGCGGCGCGGATCAGCGCCTTGGTCACGGCCAGTGTGGTATTGGGATAATCCTGCGCAAAACTCGCGTTGATGCCGAACACCTTTTCAGGGTTGTTCTTCCACAACTCATAGTCGGTGATCACCGGCACGCCGATGCCCTTGAACACCGCCTGCTGGTTCCACGGCTCACCAACGCAATAGCCGTTGATTGTGCCCGCTTCCATCGTCGATGGCATCTGCGGCGGTGGTGTGACGGACAGGTAAACATCGCCACCGATCTGGCCGGTGACGTTTTCGGGGGAATAGAGGCCGGGATTGATCCCGCCCGCGGCCAGCCAGTAGCGCAATTCGTAATTGTGGGTCGATACCGGGAACACCATGCCCATGTTGAACGGCTTGCCCTCGGACCGGAACTGGTCAATCACCGGCACCAGGGCCGCGGCGGAAATCGGGTGCTGCGGGCGACCATCGTCCATTGTCGGGATGTTGGGTTTCATCATCTCCCAGACCTCGTTCGACACAGTGATGCCGTTGCCGTTCAGGTCCATCGAAAAGGGGGTGATGATATGCGCCTCGGTCCCGTACCCGATGGTGGCGGCCAGCGGCTGACCCGCCAGCATGTGCGCGCCGTCCAATGTGCCGTCGATCACGCCATCCAGCAGCACCTTCCAGTTGGCCTGTGCCTCAAGCGTCACAAATAGCCCCTCATCGAGGAAAAAGCCCTGTTCGTACGCCACGGCGAGCGGCGCCATGTCCGTCAGCTTGATAAAGCCGAACGTCAGCTCGTCTTTTTCCAAGTCCAGCATCTGGGCCATGGCCGGGCTTACCAGCATTGTGGTCGAGGCGATGGCAGCATAGAGGTTCTTCATTCGTCCGTCCTTTTTGGCGCCCGAAACTGGGCAAAAAACACAAAAAAACGCCGCTGACTGTCCGCGTATCATCGCGGAAGTCGAGCGGCGTTGCTCAGAGACCCATCTGGGGAAATTCGGTAGGAGACGCGCCATTGCGTTCCCTGCAACCTTCATCGCTCGACACATTCATTCAATCAAAGGAAAAGACGTTTCTGCTAAAAATTCATGCTGCTCTGCAGCATTGTTTGTCAGGCGATGCCTGTTTTGCAGTCAGTTTTTTGCGGAAGGGTCAAAAATGCGCCCGTCAAAGAACCGATCCGGGGCCAGCGTCAGCTGACCTGATTCTGAGGCAACGGCGGTTGGCACGCTCAGCGCGCCTTCGAGTTTCTCGCTTGCACCCGGCATTTCGGCCGTGGTCGAGGCAAGGTGATCGCGGTAAAGGTCGGTTCGGAAAATCGCCTTGGCCGCAGTCATTGCGGTATCACGGTCCAGCCCGACACGGGCAGCCAGTTGCGCGGCAATCCACGCGCCCTGCGACTTCCACGGAAATGTGGCGGCACCGGCAAAGAATTCCAGAAACCCGTCGACGCGTTGTTCATGGCCATTGCTGGTGGTGACCAGTTGACCGCTCAGCGCGCGGTCGATGATTTCGCTCGGCACACCCAGATAGGCGGGGCGTTGCAGGATTTCGGCGGTGGTGATGCGGTTCGCGGGTTGGGCCAGCCAGCGGCAGGCGCGCCAGACTGCACGCATCAGGCGTCCGGTCTCGTCCGGTTGTGTCTGTGCGTAGTCGTGGCGCATGGCCAGCACCTTTTCGGGTGCGGATGACCGGATAGTGCAGGTTGGCAGCAGCAGTTCGCCCACGCCGTTCTCAACCGCGATCGAGCCCCACGGCTCACCGACGCAAAAGGCGTCAATCTCATCCGCGGATATGGCGTCGGCCATCAACTGGGGCGGAACCGTGCGCACGTCCAGCGATTGTGGGACTGATAGCCCCAAAGCGCCCAGCCAGTAATAGAGCAGCTCCGCGTGCATCGAGAACGGAAATGGCACGCCGATGCGCAATGGCCGACCAAGCGAGATCAGCGCCTGACCCGCCGCGCGGGCATCCAAGAATCCCGGCATATTGGCTTTGGCGCGCAGCTCTTGGGCGACCGCGGTCGATACCCCCACCACCGAGCCGTTGACCGATGTTACCTGAAGCACGTCGATCCGGTCAGCGATGCCGCCCAGCCCCAACGCCATGGCCACGGGCACTGGCGCCAGCATATGTGCAGCTTGGATTTGTCCCACCACCAGCCGGTCGCGCAGGGTCGACCAGCTTGGAGCTGAGTGCAGGATCAGCGACAGGCCCTCTTCCTCGGCAAATCCCATCTCGCGCGCGATAATCAGAGGTGCGGCGTCCACAAGGGGAATGAAGCCTGCGTTGATCTCGATTGTGCTCATGACAGCAGCTCTGCCGCCGTCACCAGAGATTCCGCCACTTCGGACAACCGCCGCCCCTTGTCCATGGCGGTCTTGCGCAGCAGGGCATAGGCATCGTCCTCGCCGATATTGCGGCTGCGCATCAGAATGCCCTTGGCACGGTCGATGATCTTGCGCTCTTCCAGCGCCTGTTTGGTGGCTTCCAATTCGGTGCGCATCCGCTGGAACATATGGAACCGCGCAATCGCCGCATCCAGCACCGGGCGGATCCGGCCGGACCGCAGCCCGTCCACCACATAGGCCGATACGCCCGCCTCGACCGCCTGCCGCGTCAATGAACTATCGGACTGGTCGACGAACATGGCCACAGGACGTTCCAGCGGGCTTGATGCCAGGGTCAGTTCTTCAAGGATATCGCGGCTTGGGCTGGAAATGTCGACCAGCACCACGTCGGGATTAAACGCGGCAATCTTTTGCCGCAGGGCACGAAAGTCCGAAATGACGTGAAGCGTGTAGTCATCAACCTGACGCATGGTGTCGATGATCATCTGGGCCCGTTCGGGCTCTTGTTCGATGATGACGATGGAGAGTGGTGCGGTCATGCCGCTACCCGCGATGCATTTCGGGAGAATGTAAAGTGACCCTGCGCCAGGTGGTGGCGTGGTTACAGAATGCGCCTGCGGGGTGGGCGTCGGACTGGGATGATTGCCTGCTTTTAGGGCGATTGGCAAAGCTTTGGGCGGCGGGGCGGTCCTCTGATGGAGGCGGGGCTTTGCCTCCGGTGTGCCGAATTTCGTTGTCGTTGCAGAACCTGGGACAGACTGCTTGACCCGGCGCACTGGCCTGCGCAGTGTGCCGCCATACCGCCAACGCGACATCCTGAGGAGGGGACGCCACCATGGCGACATTTTCCGCCAATCTTGGCTTTCTGTGGACTGAATTGTCTCTGCCCGCCGCCATCCGCGCGGCCAAGGCTGCTGGTTTTGACGCTGTCGAATGCCACTGGCCTTATGACGTGTCGGCCCTGACGCTTGCCGCCGTGCTGCATGAAACCGGTCTGCCGATGCTGGGGCTGAACACACGGCGCGGCGATACCGGGGCAGGTGACAATGGCCTGTCGGCACTGCCGGACCGCGTCGACGAAGCCCGTGCCGCCATCGACGAAGCCATCGCGTATGCTGTCGCGACTGACACTGCCAGCGTTCACGTCATGGCCGGTTTTGCCGAGGGGGCGGACGCCCACAACACCTTTGTCACCAACCTGCGCTATGCCTGCGACGCCGCCGCGCCGCATGGCATCACTATCCTGATAGAACCGCTGAACCGTTATGACGCACCGGGATATTTCCTGCGCACAACCGATCAGGCGCTGGACCTGATTGTTGAAGTTGGGGCTACCAATCTGGCGCTGATGTTCGACTGCTATCATGTGCAGTTGATGGAAGGGGATCTGAGCCATCGCCTGCGGGATCTTATGCGCGTCATCGGCCATGTCCAGTTTGCGTCGGTTCCCGACCGGGCCGCGCCGGATCATGGTGAGGTGCATTACCCTCATATTTTTGCGCTGCTGGACGAGCTTGGCTATGACCGCCCTCTGGGCGCGGAATATAAACCCGGTGGCCCGACCGATGCGACGTTGGGCTGGATGCCGGGAAAGGCGCAGAGCGCGGATAAGCGGCGCAGCGCGGGTCGGGCGCGCAAGGCCTGATCCGACCTGTCGGCGATGCCGGCGCAGACGCCCCCCGGCACTGCATTTTTGATGTTGTTAGTTACAAAATCAACCAATAGCACGCAGGTAGACGATCCAGAGGGGGAGCCGCCATGACCGATCCGACCAAGATTTCCGGCCTGAACCAGTCTGCCGACGGGCCCCTGTTGCAGTCGGGCTACATGCCCGGTTTTGGCAATGATTTCGAAACCGAGGCGCTGCCGGGCGCGCTGCCGCAGGGACGAAACAGCCCGCAACGCTGTGCCTACGGCCTATATGGTGAACAGCTTAGCGGTACTGCCTTTACCGCGCCCAGCCATCAGAACGAACGCACGTGGTGTTACCGCATCCGTCCCTCGGTCAAACACACTGGGCGCTTTGCCAGGATTGACATGCCGTATTGGAAATCCGCGCCACATGTCGATCCTGACGTGACCTCGCTCGGGCAATATCGCTGGGATCCGGTGCCGCATTCCGATGCTGCTTTGACCTGGATCACCGGGATGCGGACGATGACAACGGCGGGGGATGTCTACACGCAGACCGGCATGGCCAGTCACATCTATCTTGTCACCCGGTCAATGGAGGATGCCTATTTCTATTCGGCCGACAGCGAAATGCTGGTGGTGCCGCAAGAGGGCAGGTTACGGTTCTGCACCGAACTGGGGGTTATCGACCTTGCCCCGCAAGAGATCGCGATCCTGCCGCGCGGGCTTGTCTACCGGGTTGAACTGCTGGATGGGCCTGCGCGCGGTTTTGTCTGCGAAAATTACGGGCAAAAGTTCGACCTGCCGGGGCGTGGCCCGATCGGCGCAAACTGCATGGCCAATCGCCGGGACTTCAAGACGCCCGTGGCAGCGTTCGAGGATCGCGAGACACCCTCAACCGTCACCATCAAATGGCAGGGCCAATTTCACGAGACGCGGATCGGCCAAAGCCCCCTGGATGTGGTGGCCTGGCATGGCAATTACGCGCCGGTCAAATACGACCTGAGCACCTATTGCCCGGTCGGCGCGGTGCTGTTTGATCATCCCGATCCGTCGATCTTTACCGTGCTGACCGCGCCCTCTGGCGTCGAAGGCACCGCCAACATCGACTTTGTGCTGTTTCGCGAACGCTGGGGCGTCGCCGAGGATACCTTTCGCCCGCCGTGGTACCACAAGAACGTCATGTCCGAACTGATGGGCAACATCTACGGCCAGTATGATGCCAAACCCAACGGCTTTGCCCCCGGTGGGATGTCACTGCACAATATGATGCTACCGCATGGCCCTGACCGAGAAGCGTTTGAAGCTGCCAGTGCCGCCGATCTGAAGCCGCACAAGCTGGACAATACCATGTCCTTTATGTTCGAGACACGGTTTCCCCAGCACCTGACCAGATTCGCTGCTAAAGAGGCACCGTTGCAGGACGATTACATTGATTGCTGGACCTCGCTGGAAAAAAAGTTTGACGGCACGCCGGAGGGAAAATGAAGATTGCGACGCTTAGAATACCAGTGGATCGGGTGTCCAATACCGGCACCCCCGATGGTCAGCTTGTCGTTGTTTCTGACGATCTGACCGGGATAGAAGGGATGGCCGCGCAGAGTTTGCAAGAGTGGCTGGACAAGGGGTTCGGCAATGTGACGCGCAATCATTCCCTGTCATTCCCCGATTCCGGAGTTCACAGCCCCCTACCACGCGCGTACCAGTTCCTCGATGGGTCGGCCTATGTGAACCATGTCGAACTGGTCCGCCAGGCACGTGGCGCGCAGATGCCCGACAGCTTTTGGCACGACCCGCTGATGTATCAGGGTGGGTCGGACAGTTTTCTGGCCCCGACCGACGACATTGTCGGCGATCCCGACTGGGGCATCGATTTTGAGGGCGAGATTGCGGTGATCACCGGCTTTGTTCCCATGGGCGCAAGCCGCGAACAGGCCGCCGAGGCGATCCGCTTTGTTATGCTGTGCAACGATGTGTCACTGCGCAACCTGATCCCCGGCGAATTGGCCAAGGGGTTCGGATTCGTGCAGTCGAAACCGGCGTGCAGCTTTTCGCCTGTCGCGGTGACGCCCGACGCGCTGCCGGGATGGGATGGGGCCAAGTTGCACGGCGTTCTGCGTATAGACCTGAACGGCGAACCCTTTGGCCGGGTCGATGCGGGCACCGACATGACCTTTGATTTCCCGACACTCATTGCCCATGCCGCCCGAACCCGGAACCTTGCCCCCGGCACCATCGTCGGGTCCGGCACCGTGTCGAACAAACTGGACGGTGGTCCGGGAAAACCCGTCGCACAGGGCGGCGCGGGCTACGCCTGCATTGCCGAACAGCGCATGATCGAGACGATCCTGACGGGGGCGCCAACAACACCATTTCTGCGCCCCGGAGACCACGTTAAAATCTGGATGGAGGATGACAACGGCGCCTCGATCTTTGGAGCTATCAGCCAGACAGTCAGACATATCAAGGACAAGACATGAGCGGATTTGCGAGCCAGAACGACCTAGACGAAAAGACCATATCCTTTACCGAAATTGGCGATGGCCTCTATGCCTTTACCGCCGAAGGTGATCCCAACACCGGGGTGATCATCGGGGATGAATCTGTGATGATCGTCGAGGCGCAAGCCACCCCGCGCCTGGCCCGTATGGTCATTGAAAAGGTGCGCGAGGTCACGGACAAACCCATCAGTCATCTTGTCCTGACTCATTACCATGCCGTCCGGGTACTGGGGGCGAGCGCCTATGGTACGCCCGAAATCATCATGTCCGACACCGCCCGTGCCATGGTCGCTGAACGCGGCCAAGAGGATTGGGACAGCGAATTCGGCCGCTTTCCCCGGCTTTTTCAGGGCCACGAAGAAATCCCCGGCCTGACCTGGCCCACCACGACGTTTTCCGATTCAATGACAGTCTATCTGGGCAAGCGCCGTGTCGATATCATGCACCTTGGTCGGGCACATACGGCAGGGGATGCCGTGGTCTGGGTGCCGGATCAGGACGTGATGTTCAGCGGTGATATCGTTGAATACCACTCGGCTTGCTACTGCGGCGACGGGCATTTTTCGGATTGGTCCGACACGCTGGACAACATCGCCGCGTTCGAACCCCATAGCATCGCACCGGGCCGCGGCGATGCGCTGGTCGGCCCCGAGATGGTGACCAAAGCAATCAGTGCGACGCGGGATTTTGTTCTGTCGACCTACAAACCTGTCGCCCGCGTGGTCGCACGGGGCGGTAGCCTGAAAGAGGCGTGGGATGCTTGCCGCGCCGAATGCGACCCCAAATTCGCTGATTACGCGATCTATGAACATTGTCTGCCGTTCAACGTCGCCCGTGCCTATGACGAAGCGCGCGGCATCGACACCCCCCGCGTCTGGACGGCTGAACGGGACAAGGAAATGTGGGCCGACTTGCAGGGCTGACGCCACCTGCGACAAAGGAGGACGCCAACATGCCCGCCTATGCCCCCCTGCGACAGCCGTTTGTCCGCCCGCCGGACCTGAACGGTGGCACAGGTCATACGCCTGTTGCCATTGTCGGGGCGGGGCCGGTTGGGCTGGCGCTGGCGATTGATCTTGCGCAGCGCGGTGTGGCCTCGGTTGTGCTGGACGATAACGATGTCGTTTCGATCGGGAGTCGGGCGATCTGCTGGGCCAAACGGACGCTCGAAATCTTTGACCGTCTGGGGATTGGCGAACGGATGCTGGCCAAGGGGGTCACGTGGCAGACGGGTCGGCTCTTTCATGGGGATAGGGAGGTCTATGCCTTTGATCTGCTGCCCGAGGCCGGGCACAAATACCCTGCATTCATCAACCTCCAGCAATACTACGTCGAAGAGTTCCTGATCGACCGCGCCCGCGACTTTCCCGACCTGATCGACCTGCGGTTTTTGTCTGAGGTGGTGGACCACGCGGCTGAGGGTGATGGTGTGCGCATAACGGTAGACACGCCAGAGGGGCGCTATGACCTGATCGCCACATGGCTTGTGGCCTGCGATGGCGCGGGGTCTCCCACCCGCAAACGCATGGGCCTGCCGTTCGAGGGGCAGACTTTCGAAGAACAGTTCCTCATCGCGGACATCGAGATGGCGGGAAACCCCTTTGGCGACGGACCACCCGAACGCTGGTTCTGGTTCGATCCGGTGTTTCACCCCGGAAAATCCGCCCTGCTGCATCAACAGCCCGACAATATTTACCGTATCGATCTGCAACTCGACCCTGGTAGCGATCCGGCCTCGGATATGAATGAAGACAGAGTGATGTCGCGGATCAGAGCCATCACTGGCGGCAAACCCCTTCGTCTAGACTGGATCAGCCTCTATCGGTTCCGCTGCATGCGGCTGGATCGGTTTGTCCATGGTCGGGTGATCTTTGCTGGTGATTCCGCGCATGTGGTGTCGCCGTTCGGGGCGCGTGGCGGCAATGGCGGTATTCAGGATATCGATAATCTGGGGTGGAAATTGGCGGCTGTTGTGTCCGGCGCTGCTCCGCATGGTTTGATCGACAGCTATGATGTGGAACGTGGCCACGCCGCAGACGAAAACATACGCTATTCCACCCGTGCCACCAATTTCATGACGCCGAAATCTCCGATAGAGGCGCTGTTTCGCGCCGAGACCCTGCGTTTGGCGCAGGATCAACCGTTCGCGCGACGGATGATCAATTCGGGCCGCCTGTCGCAGCCTTGCCATCTGAGTGGGTTCGGCCCGCAGACGCTCGGCGGCGGGACCGTGGCGCCCGGAACCACGCTGATCGACGCGCCGGTGGGGATGGACTGGTTGGTGTCGGTATTGCCGCTGGGGCTTTGTCTGGTCGGGTTCGGGGATGTGGTGCTGCCGGATGTGGCGGGACTTGCACGGATCGGTGTCGGGCAGCGAGCCGCCGATTATCCCTGTTACCCGGATCGCGATGGCTTTGCGATGGAACGCTACGGTCGCGATATCGCCTATCTGATACGCCCTGACGGCTATGTGGCAGCCTGTTTCGCGCGTCCGGACGCTGAATCAGTCCATAAGGCCATGTTACGGGCGCTTGGCCACCCAACAACAACCGAGGTTACGTGATGGCGAAACAAATCTACGACAGCCAACTGGGTGATGCCACGGATGATGCCTATGCGGTGATCATGGCCGCACATGACGGCCTGAGCGAGGCGCAAAGCCATGCCTTGAATGTCCGGCTTGTGTTGCTGATGGCCAATGCCATCGGGTCGGCTCGCGCGGTCGAGGATCTGTGCCAGACCGCGCGCGCCTATGTCGACTGACCGCGCTTACGCGCCAGTGACGCGCCAGATCACGTCGCCCACATCATCCGCCATCAGCAGTGATGTGCCATCCGGGCCGATCGCGACACCAACGGGGCGGCCGTAAGAGGTTTTTTCATCCTCGGACAGGAATCCCCACAGGATGTCGCGGGGTGGACCCGCCGGGCGGCCATTTTCAAACGGGACAAAGATCATTCGATATCCGCTGAGGATCGAGCGGTTCCACGATCCATGCTGGCCGATCACCATACCGTCGCCAAAGCCGGGCAGGGTGCCCGCAGGCATCCAGCACAGGCCCAGCGATGCGGTGTGCCCGCCCAATGCATAATCCGGCGTGATCGCGCGCGCGACCATCGCGGCATCCTGCGGCACGCGGTCATCGACGGTTTTGCCCCAATAGCAATAGGGCCAGCCATAAAACCCGCCGTCCTGCACCGAGGTCAGATAATCCGGCGGTGTTTCGTCACCCAGCCCGTCACGTTCGTTCACTGCGGTCCACAGCTTGCCTGTCACCGGCTCCCACGCTGTGCCGACCGCATTGCGCAGTCCTGACGCAAAGATGCGGGCGTTTCCGGTTGCCAGATCCAGTTCCCAGATTGCGGCGCGTCCCTCTTCGGCCTCCATGCCCTCGTCCGCGATATTACTCAGCGACCCGACGCCGGCATAGATCTTGGTTCGGTCGGGCGAGACGATCAGGCTGCGGGTCCAGTGGCCGCCCGGCTTGAACTCGACAAGCCGTTTGCCGGGGCCGGTCACATGGGTGGCGCCATCTTCGTAGTCGAATGCGACGATACCGTCAGTGTTGCCGACGTAGAACGTTCCATCCACCAGCGCCATGCCAAAGGGCTGGTTCTGCCCTTCAAGGAACACTTCGCGGGTTTCGGCCACACCATCGCCGTCACTGTCACGCCACAGCGAAATGCGGTTGGCGCTTTGACCGACGGCCTTGGCGCGTTTCATCGTGGCCTGCATGGCGTGGCCCATCAGGGTCTTGGGCTTGCTTTCCTGTTGCAGCGCCTCGGCCACCAGGACATCGCCGTTTGGCAGCACCTCGATCCAGCGCGGATGTGCCAGATTTGATGCAAAGGCGTTGACCTTTAATCCCGGTGCGGCGGTGGGGGTATGGCCCGGCTCCCATCCCTTGGCCGTCGGCATCTTGAGCGTCATAATCCCCTGCTTGCGCGCCTCAGGAATGTCCGGGGTCAGGCCGACGGCCTGTGGTGCTGGTGCGCTCATCCGTCTTAGCAACACCATTGCGCCGCCCACGATTGCGGTTGCCCGTGCGATAAAGTCCATGATCTGTCCTGCTGATTTTTCGCGTTCAGAGGTAACGCAGACTGCCATCCGGGCAAAGGGTGAAATGCCTGTTTCCAGTGCAAATTCGTGTGTCGCACCGAAATGCTGCCGCAATACGGTGCAGTTTCTGCTCAGTAGACAGGCGGAGAGATCACCCAGATCACCACCGCCGGCGCGTCCGAAAGGTTTTCCCAGGAATATTGCGGATCCTCGAAATGAAAGCTGTCGCCCGGGTGCAGATCAAAGGCCCGGTCGTTGATCGTCAGTCGCAGCTGACCCGAAATCAGCACTCCGGCATTTTCGCGCTGTTGCGGTTTGCGAATTGCCTCGCGGCTGGACTGTGGGGCGAAGGTCGATTTGATCATCTCGAACGCGCCGCTGAGGGTGGGGGACAACAATTCCTCGACCAGTCCGCTTTCACTCGATCCGATGGGCATCCGGTCGGCGGTGCGCAACACGACGCCCTGCTCTTCGGGGTGGCGCGAAGAGGATCGGAAAAAGAACGACAGGTTGACTTCGAACAAGGCGGCGATCTGCTCAAGGTCGCCCACCGATGCGGTTGTGTTGCCGCGCTCAATCAGGCTGAGCCAGGCCGGAGATCGTCCGATGGGCTGCGCCACATCCTGCAATGTCAGCTTGCGCGATTTGCGCAATGCACGGATGTCCGCGCCGACTTGTTTGCTCATGCAGATCGCCTTTTGTCGTGAATGTCGTGAAGGAGGTCGCCATAGCTTAGAATTCGAGGTGAGTATGTGCAATCATACTAAGATAGGCATAAAAAATTTACGAACGTAAAATTTTGTGTTGAAATTTTACGAAAAGACGTAGAACTCTGAAACCAGTCCTAACCGTCCCCAAGCCAAGGACCGTGCCTCATGCCTGCCTGAGACATCTACCTGCGTGCTTGCCCCGAAATGGGGCATGTCCGTGATCCGATCACATCGGGGACAAATTCAGAGGAACCGAAATTGATGCCCACCCTTCCATCCAAAGCCCGCGTTGTCATCATCGGTGGTGGCGTGTCCGGGTGTTCCGTTGCCTATCATCTGGCCAAGTTGGGCTGGAAAGATATCGTTCTGCTGGAACGCAAACAACTGACCTGTGGCACCACATGGCACGCGGCGGGGTTGATTGGGCAGTTGCAGGTCAGTCAGAACCGGACCCGTTTGGCGAAATATTCCGCCGATCTGTATACAAATCTTGAGCAAGAGACCGGCCTTGCCACCGGGTTCCGCCAGTGCGGATCGATGACCGTTGCCCTGACCGAAGAACGGCGCGAAGAGATTTTCCGCGTGGCGTCGATGGCGCGGGCCTTTGGCGTTGATGTGAACGAGTTGTCCCCGGCCGAGGTTGCCGCCGCCTATCCGCATCTCAATATCGATGGTGTGGTTGCGGGCGTGCATCTGCCGCGCGACGGGCAGGCAGACCCAGGTAACATCGCGCTGGCGCTGGCCAAAGGCGCGCGGATGAACGGCGCGCAGATTGTCGAGCAGGTCAAAGTCACCCGCGTCACCGAGGACAAGGGCCGCGTCACCGGCGTCGATTGGGAGATGGCGGGCGATCAGGGCCATATTGACGCCGACATGGTGGTGAACTGCGGCGGCATGTGGGGCCGCGATCTGGCCGGACAGAACGGCGTCACCCTGCCGCTGCACGCCTGCGAACATTTCTACATCGTGACCGAGAATATCCCCGAACTACAGCAGCTTCCGGTGCTGAGGGTGCCCGACGAATGCGCCTATTACAAAGAAGACGCGGGCAAGATCCTGCTCGGAGCGTTTGAGCCCAAGGCCAAGCCCTGGGGCATGAACGGCATCAAGGAGGATTTCTGTTTCGATCAACTGCCCGAGGATTTCGACCACTTTGAGCCGATCCTCGAAAAGGCGATTAATCGGATGCCGCTTTTGGCCGAGGCGGGAATTCATACGTTCTTTAACGGACCAGAAAGCTTTACGCCCGATGACCGTTATTACCTGGGCGAAGCGCCCGAGTTAAAGGGATACTGGGTCGCTGCCGGGTACAACTCTATCGGGATCGTGTCCTCGGGGGGGGCCGGCATGGCGCTGGCGCAATGGATGCACGACGGCGAACCACCCTTTGATCTGTGGGAAGTGGATATTCGCCGCGCCCAACCGTTCCAGAAGAACCGGCAATATCTCAAGGAACGTGTCAGCGAAACCTTGGGCCTGCTATATGCCGACCATTTCCCATATCGCCAGATGGCGACATCGCGAGGCATCCGGCGGTCGCCGCTACACGAACATCTAAAGTCGCGCGGCGCGGTCTTTGGCGAAACTGCAGGGTGGGAGCGGGCCAACTGGTTCGCCGATGTGGGGCAGGAACCGGAATACCACTATAGCTGGAAACGCCAGAACTGGTTCGACAACCAGCGCGCCGAACATATGGCGATGCGAACAGGGGTTGGCCTGCTCGACATGACCTCGTTCGGCAAGATCCGGATTGAGGGGCGGGATGCGCTGGGCTTTGTGCAGCGGGTCTGTGGCAACGACATGGATGTAGCGGCGGGGCGGATTGTCTACACCCAGATGCTGAATGCGCGCGGCGGCATCGAATGTGATCTGACCGTTACCCGGCTGAGCGAGACTGTGTTCTTTCTTGTCGTTCCTGCGGCGACGTTGCAACGCGATCTGGCCTGGCTGCGGCGCAATCTGGGCGATGAATTTGTCGTCATCACTGACGTGACTGCATCCGAGGCGGTTTTGCCGATCATGGGACCAAAGGCGCGCGACCTGCTGGCGCTTGTGTCCCCTGCCGATTTGTCGAACGAGGCGCATCCCTTTGGCATGGCGCGTGAGATCGAGATCGGCATGGGCCTCGCCCGCGCGCACCGGGTGACCTATGTGGGGGAACTGGGGTGGGAGCTGTATGTTTCCTCCGACCAGGCCGCGCATGTGTTCGAAACCATCGTCGAGGCAGGCGAAGACGTGGGGCTAAAGCTGTGCGGGTTACATGCGATGGACAGTTGCCGAATCGAAAAAGGATTCCGCCACTACGGCCACGACATCACGGACGAGGATCACGTGCTTGAGGCCGGGCTGGGGTTCGCGGTCAAGACCGGCAAGGGCGATTTTATCGGTCGTGACGCCGTATTGCGCAAGCGCGACGCGGGGCTGAGCCGTCGGATGCTTCAGTTCCGCCTGACCGATCCCGAGCCATTGGTATATCACAATGAACCAATCCGTCGGGATGGCTCCATCGTCGGGATTCTGACATCGGGCAATTACGGACACGCGCTGGGTGGCGCGATCGGACTGGGATACGTGCCCTGCCGCACGCCGGGGGAAAGCCCTGCCGATATGCTCGCGTCGCGCTACGAGATCGAGATCGCGGGACAGCTGTTCACAGCTGAGGCCAGCATCGCCCCGATGTATGACCCGAAATCCGCCCGTGTCCGGGTTTGAGGCCGTTCAGGCAGGCCATGGAACATGACAAGATACACAATCCTAAAGTTCGCGGAGCACTTTTGCCCGCTCGAAAATTCTGCCACAGCCTGCCGGGCCGCCCGCTCAGGAACACATGCCCGGATCACAGGCGACGTGATCGTCCCGGGCGCGACACCGTCCACGCACAGGAATGAACCATGACTCAATACTGCCTGACCGTCACCTGCCCCTCAACCCGCGGCATTGTTGCTGCAATTTCCGGCTATCTGGCCAAACATGGCTGCAACATCACCGATTCTTACCAGTTTGATGACCAGGTTTCCGGGCGGTTTTTCATGCGGATGAGCTTTAACCCCGAAGGGGGCATTGATCTGGCCACGCTTGAGGCGGGCTTTGCCGAGGTTGGCAAACCCTTTGACATGACGGCGGCGTTTCACGACGAAGCCGAGAAGCTGAAGGTGGTGATCATGGTGTCGCGGTTTGGTCACTGCCTGAACGATCTGCTCTACCGCAGCCGGATCGGGGCGCTGCCGATCGAAATCGTGGCGGTAATCTCAAACCACATGGATTATCAAAAGGTTGTGGTGAACCAGGACATTCCGTTCCACTGCATCCGCGTCACCAAAGAGAACAAGCCGCAGGCCGAAGCGCAGATCATGGAAGTGGTTGAGCAAACCGGCGCGGAACTGATCGTTCTGGCGCGCTACATGCAGATTCTGTCGGACGAGATGTGCCGCAAGATGTCCGGCCGGATCATCAACATTCACCACTCGTTTTTGCCATCGTTCAAGGGGGCGAACCCCTACAAACAGGCGTTCCAGCGCGGGGTGAAACTGATTGGCGCGACCTCGCACTATGTCACGGCGGATCTGGACGAAGGTCCGATCATCGAACAGGACACCGTGCGCGTCACCCATGCCCAGAGTACTGAAGACTATGTTTCGTTGGGGCGCGACGTCGAGGCGCAGGTCCTGGCGCGCGCCATCCACGCCCATATCCACCACCGCGTGTTCCTGAATGGTGACAAGACCGTCGTATTCCCGGCCAGCCCCGGTTCATACGCCTCGGAACGGATGGGCTAAAGCACAAGCCTGTTCATTCAGAGCGGTTGAGCGGCCCATCAGCTTGACGATATGGAAACGGGACGGCCAGAATTTTCTGTCTGTGGCACAGGGTGCAGAAATCGGCCATCGGCCAGTCGAGGCCCGCCATCCGCAGCAGGTCAATTCGTGAACCTCGAATCGATATTTGTGTTGAACGGCATAAAGTTGACCGAATGAGAGGGAGTTCTACCCATCCGGGTAGCCGAGTACCTGTCCGGCTGACGGCCTATTCGATTTCTGAGTAGAGTGACGCGTCGGAGTTGCCTAATTTAAATCCAGGCGAACACTGGAAATATGAGGGCATTAGAATGAATGAATCACAGTATACTCAGGTGGCTCGGGCGGGGCGTCTGCGAGCGCTAAAATTTTTGCGGTTAAAGCAAGAGAATGGTATTTCACATCAATGCTTTTCGCGTCGATCGGTCGCAGAAAATTTTTTTCTTCGGGTCGCGAAAAGATGATTGGTACATTGTTGGTTTCAGCAACTTGTGGAAGTATCTGCGGGGTCTCAGCGTACTTTACTGGCCATAGCGTAGTGCAATCATTTGTTGCATATATGATCGTCGGGCAAGCAGCATTTGTTTTGATATCGATTGCTGTAATGGCGAGCCCGCGGATAACCAGGAGAAAGCGCGAAGTTGTTGAATTGAGAGAGCGCGAATGGGAGGCCGTTTGGTCAGAAGAAAAGACAGAGAGCAATATACTAGAGAATCATACTTCGATGTAAGTGTCTTTGCCCTGCGGGCAGAGGAATACGCGGATCCGGTTCAAATAGACTGAATCCGCTCTGGCTTGAGACCGATGTCCGGGCTTTTCGGGTCAAGATGGGCCAGAATCAGGCGCGATGGGCACCGTCTGCCAGGGATTTAACAAACGCCAACACCTGCGTCACCGGTTTGCCGCTGGCCATTTCCGCGACAATGGCCGAACCCACGACGCAGCCATCGGCAACCGACGAGATGGATTGCGCCGTTTCTGGCGTCTTGATGCCAAAGCCCACGATGACGGGCAGGTCGGTCTGGGCTTTGATCCGGGCCACTTCGGGGCCGACATCCGCCGCCTGCGCTTCGGCGGCGCCGGTGATGCCGGTGATCGAAACGTAGTAGACAAAGCCTGACGTGTTGGTCAGCACCTTGGGCAGACGCTTGTCGTCTGTGGTCGGCGTGGCGAGGCGGATGAAGTTGAGGCCCGCCTTTTGCGATGGAATGCAGAGCTCGTCATCTTCTTCCGGGGGCAGGTCGACAATGATCAGCCCGTCGATTCCGGCCGCGTTTGCCTGTTCCAGAAAACGGTCGACGCCGCGCGAATAGATTGGGTTGTAGTAGCCCATCAACACGATAGGCGTGGTATCGTCGGTGGCACGAAAGTCGCGCACCATTGCCAATGTGCGATCCAGCGTCATCCCCGCAGCCAGCGCCCGCTGCCCAGCGAGCTGGATCGTGGCACCGTCCGCCATCGGGTCGGTAAACGGCAGGCCCAGTTCAATAATGTCGACGCCAGCGGCGGGGAGGCCGTTCATCAGGGTCTGGGCGCTGGCCTGATCCGGGTCACCCGCCATCATGTATGCGACAAAGGCTTTTTTGCCCTCTGCGCGCAGATCGGCGAATTTAGCGTCGATGCGAGTCATTTTTGTCCCTTCCGGCTGGTTCTGGGTGATCTGCCGGAAGTGGCGGGGAAAATCAATGACCACTCGAGATGCGGATGGGATTCTCTGGGGGAACAGCGCGATTTGCCACTGAGGTACATATTTTGTCGCGTGTCGGACCAGTGGCCTGTGTGGGCGGTTCGGCGGATGTGATGGCGGGGCGACATCTGTTTCAGGACGGCGGACCACCCCGCAAGCACAAGTCTCAGCCCCAGCGGTCCGCGTCTGCGGTCACGCAGTGTTGGCGTCGCCCCGGTGGGGTGGATATTGTGGGGGATGTTCCTTGGAAAACGGCCCAAGGTCATCGGGCACAATCATCGCAGCGCTCAAGTCCGAAGAGCGGACGGAGTGATCTCGTTCCAGCGTCTTCCCGCGCGCCTGTTTGCGGCTCTCTTGCCAGCGGCGGCGCTTCGGCATAGCTCTGCACACATGACACGCAAAACTGCAATTTTTCTGTGCCTTTTCACTGCCACTCAGGCGGCGGCGCATCCGCATGTATTTGTTGAGACCCAGCTGCGCGTCGAAGTGACGGATGGCATGATCACCGGTGTCGATGTCACATGGAGCTACGATGATTTCTTTACCCTGCTGATCCTCGAGGACATGGGGCTGGACCCGGATGGGGACGCGGTTCTGAGCGCGGCCGAGCTGGAACAGCTACGCGGTTTTGACCTTGTGGAATGGCCGCCGGGGTTCGAGGGCGATTTGTATATGAGCGTCAGTGAGACGCCGATCCTGCTGGGTCACCCGCAACCGACCGAAATTGCCGTGACAGAGGGGCGGATCGTGGCGAGTCATCGCCGCACCCTGCCGCCGACCCCGGTGGGGCAGGTGGTCCTCAGGCAATATGATCCGACCTACTATGTCGACTACACGCTGGTCGGGGTGGACCTGGCTGCCCCCTGTCGTGCGCTGGTCACGCCGCCTGACCCCGAGGCGGCGGACGAAGCCATCGCCAAGGCGCTGGAACTGCCGCCAGAGAACGAGTTCGATATGCTCGAACTTGGGATCTATACCGCTGACATCGTACAATTTACATGCGATCCCGCATCCTGATAGCGGCGCTGTGCGCGGTTCTGGGGCTGGCCCTGTGGCTTTGGGCCCTGGGTGGCGCTGATGAGGTGGCGGTCTGGGCCGCCGAGGGACAGCGCGCTGCACAAGAGTCGATGGCCAGCGCGTTGCGCGCCCTGCGCAGCGGTACGCCGGGGGCGCTTGCTGGGCTTTTGGGGCTGTGCTTTGCCTATGGGTTGTTCCATGCAGCTGGGCCCGGCCATGGCAAGATCCTGATCGGCGGCTACGGAATGGGCACGTCGGTGCCGATGACCCGTCTGGCGCTGTTGGCGCTGGCCTCGAGTCTGGCGCAGGCCGCTTCGGCTGTGATGCTGGTGGGGGTGGGCGCGCTGGTTCTGGGGTGGACCCGACAGCAGATGCAGGGCGCGGCCGAGGTCTGGCTGGCACCGGCCAGCTACGCCGCTATTGGCCTGATCGGCCTGTGGATCTGCGTGCGCGGTGCGCGGCGGCTGTGGCGCAGTCTGGCCGGAGTTAAGATATTAGCCCGGCGGGACGGCGATGGCGCCCATTCGCATGATGATGATGATGCCTGCTGCGGTCATAGTCACGGGCCGACGCCTGAACAGGCGGCGGCGGTGCATTCGCTGCGCGATGCGGTGCTGCTGATCGGTGCCATCGCACTACGTCCCTGTACCGGGGCGTTGTTTTTGCTGATTATCACCTGGCGCATGGGACTGGTCTGGCAAGGTGTTCTTGGGGCCTTTGCCATCGGGTTGGGGACGGCGTCGGTGACGCTGTTGGTGGCTGTCGCCTCGGTGGTGCTGCGTGACGGCACTTTGGCGCAGATGTCCGGTGCAACCACAACGCGCGCGATGGGACTGATCGAAGCGCTGGCCGGGGCTTTGATTGCAGTTCTGGCGCTTCAACTGCTGCTGCGCGCGCTGTGATGCGGACCTTTCGATCACATTGACTGGGACGGGCCGCGCAAGGGTGTTGCCGCAGTGCAGGGTGTCCCTTTGGCAACCACATCCCGGCCCGGTACCGGCACCTATTGCCGCCGTTGCGGCATCAGCCTAAAGCCAGCCTGATGCAATCAACGACCATGACATATCCTCAGCATATTCGCGCCGTGCTGTCGCTGGGCCTGCCGCTGATCGGCGGGCATCTGGCGCAGCTGGCCATCGGTCTGACGGACACCATTATGCTGGGCTGGTATGGGGCCGAGGCACTGGCGGCGCTGACGCTGGCATCCGCGTTGTTTTTCCTGCTGTTCCTGATGGGGTCCGGCTTTGCCTGGGCCGTGATGCCGATGGTGGCGCAATACCATGCCGCAGGTGATGCCGTCAGCATTCGCCGCGCGACGCGCATGGGGCTGTGGCTGTCGACGCTGTTCTTTCTATGCGTTCTGCCGTTGCTTTGGTTCTCGGGCGATATCCTTTTGGCGTTGGGTCAGTCCCCCGACATTGCAGACGGCGCGGCGCGATATTTGCGGATCGCCGGGCTGGGTATGTTGCCCGCATTGCTGGTCATGGTATTCAAGAGCTATCTTGCCGCGCTTGAACATACTCGGGTTGTTCTGCTGGTCACTCTGGCGGCTGCACTGGCCAACGGGCTGGGCAATTACGCGCTGATCTTTGGCAACTGGGGCGCACCTGAACTCGGCATTACCGGGGCCGCAATGTCGTCGATCGTATCGCAGCTTGTCGGCCTGATCGGCATTGCATTTTATGTTCATCGTGCATTGCCAGAGCATGCGCTGTTCCGGCGTCTGTGGAACCCGGATTGGGAGATGTTCGCGCAGGTCTTTCGCCTTGGGTTGCCGATTGGGCTGACAACCTTGGCCGAAGTCGGTCTGTTCGAGGCGACAGCGATCATGATGGGCTGGCTTGGTACAGTGCCTTTGGCCGCGCATGGCATTGCCTTGCAGACGGCTGCGGCAACTTTCATGATCCATGTCGGGTTTGCCAATGTGGCGACGATCCGGGCGGGCAATGCCTTTGGCCGAAAAGATGTGGCGCATCTGATCCGTGGTGCATACACGGTTTTTGCCCTTTCTCTGGCGGTGGCCAGCGTCACCATCACGCTGTTCCTGACGCTGCCGGGGCATATCGTATCGTTGTATATCGATCCGGCCGATCCGGCGCGCGATGCCATTCTTGCGCTGGGCGTTCAGCTGCTTGCCGTCGCTGCGGTGTTCCAGTTGGTAGACGGATCGCAGGTCGTGACTCTGGGCCTGTTGCGTGGCGTACAGGACACCCGCGTCCCGATGTGGATGGCACTATTCGCCTATTGGTGCGTCGGAATTCCGGCTTCTTACGTCTTTGGTTTTGTCGCGGGGTTTGGTGCGGTCGGTGTCTGGAGCGGGCTGGTCGCCGGACTCGGCGTTGCGGCACTTCTGATGATCTTGCGGTTCCGGCGACGCATTATGCTGGACATGGCGCCCGCGCATTAGGGACAACTTTCGACGTTTACGATTCAGGTCACGCCGAACCCCTTTGGCCCAACCGGCAGCTTTACCGTGCGGCCAAGCATTCCGGCATAAAATGTCAGTGCTTCTGCGTCATTGCTGTCGACGCTCAGGCAGGGGGCGGATTTCTCTGCGCAGCTTTGCTGTCGTGTGACCAGTTTAGCACAGGCTTGCGCCCCGTACCTTCAGCCACTAGAAGCGGCCCGTTACACAGGCACCGGACCGGCAAAGGAACGCATCATGGGTTTTAAGATGGGAATTGTGGGTCTGCCCAATGTCGGCAAATCGACGCTCTTTAACGCGCTGACAAAAACTGCCGCAGCACAGGCGGCGAACTTTCCGTTCTGTACGATAGAACCGAATGTTGGCGATGTGGCCGTTCCTGATCAACGCCTTGATAAATTGGCGGAAATTGCTAAGTCCAAGCAGATCATTCCGACCCGAATGACCTTTGTCGACATTGCCGGTCTGGTCAAAGGCGCATCCAAAGGCGAGGGGCTGGGCAACCAGTTTCTGGCCAACATCCGCGAAGTTGACGCCATCGCCCATGTATTGCGCTGCTTTGAGGATGGCGATGTGGTGCATGTGGATGGCCGCGTCGATCCGGTGGCCGACGCCGAAACCATCGAAACCGAGCTGATGATTTCCGACATCGAGTCGATTGAAAAGCGGCTGGTGAATATCACCCGCAAGGTCCGTGGCGGCGACAAAGAGGCGGTTCAGCAGGAACGGCTGATGAAGGCCGCACTGGCCGCGCTGGAGCAGGGCCAGCCAGCCCGCACCGTGGCAGTGGACGCCGACGACCTCAAAGCATGGAAAATGCTGCAACTTTTGACCACCAAGCCGGTGCTCTATGTCTGCAATGTGTCCGAGGAAGAGGCCGCAAACGGCAACGCCCATTCACAGGCTGTGGCCGCGATGGCCGCCGCACAGGGCAATTCGCACGTTATCATTTCCGCCCGCATCGAGGAGGAGATTTCGCAACTCGACGCCGAAGAGGCCGAGATGTTCCTGTCGGAAATGGGTCTTGAGGAAGCGGGGCTGGATCGGTTGATCCGCGCCGGGTACGAATTGCTGCACCTTGAGACATATTTTACCGTTGGCCCGAAAGAGGCCCGCGCCTGGACCATTCGTCAGGGGACGTCAGCCCCGCAGGCCGCCGGCGTGATCCACGGCGATTTCGAACGTGGTTTTATCCGTGCCGAAACCATTGCCTATAACGATTTCGTCACCCTGGGCGGTGAGCAACCGGCCAAAGACGCGGGCAAGATGCGCGCCGAGGGCAAGGCCTATATCGTCAAGGATGGCGACGTGCTGCATTTTCTGTTCAACACCTGACACCGCGCCTGCGGGTCGGGTGCCGGGCTGACACCACGCGCTATGCCTAAACAAAGATAAAATCGTCTACATCCAACTCTGCCGCCGTTACGCCGATCATATTAATCACATGGCCGTTATAGCCGAGCGCAACGCCAGTCTCGCCGTTGATCAGAACATCGCTCAGATCGAGGGCGGCGAATTTTCCCGCCGCCCCCATTCCGGCAATACCGGTCAGACGCAAGTGGTCCATGCCGGTTTCAAAATCAACGATCAGGTCGGTTTCGTTGGCGATCAGGGCATTGAAAACAAACAGGTCCACGCCGCTACCGCCGCTTAGCGTATCGTTGCCAGTGCCTCCGTTCACGGTGTCATCGCCAGCCCCCCCCGAGACCACATCGTCGCGCCCGCCACCGGCGACAAAGTCGTCGCCAGCGCCACCGTCAACCATATCGAGCCCTTCGCCGCCGCCCAGCCGGTCATTTCCGGTGCCGCCTTCCAGCGTGTCCATTCCGGTGCCGCCGCCCAGACTGTCATTGCCTGCACGACCTTCGATCAGATCATGGCCAAAGTTGCCGCCGATGGTGTCGTCGCCTTCGCCGCCATAAGCGGTGTCATTGCCGGCCCCCGCGTCAATCAGATCCGCGCCCTTGCCGCCTGCAATCTCGTCATCGTCCAACCCGCCACGGATCGTGTCGTCGCCGCCAGAACCGAACAGCGTGTCATTGCCGCCGCGGCCCATGATCCGGTTGGCATCGTTATTGCCAGTAAGCAGGTTGGGCCCGCCGTCGCCGTCAAATGTGTCGAGCACGTCGCCCACATTGACGTCAAAGGTCTGTTGCACGCTCAGCCCGCCGCTGTCTGTCGCCTGCACCACAATCTGGTGGCTTTCTGCGGTCTCAAAATCCAGGGCGGCATCGGGGGCAAGCCGCAGCACATTCCCTTCAATAACAAAGCGCCCGCCGGAATCCTCGATCAGCGTCAAGCTGTGGCTGTCGCCGGTGTCGATATCGGTAACGCTGAGCGTTCCGACATCCGTACCGGGGGCTGAATCCTCGGGCAGCACATCGGCGGTCAGGGCGATGGCTGTTGGCGCATCGTTCACACCGTTCACCGTCAGAACCAGCGTCCCAGCGCCCAGCCCGGTGCCGTCGGAAACGCCATAGATCACCGAAACCTGCTGGCTTTGTCCGGCACCCAGCGCATTCAGGGTGCCGTTGGGGTCATAGGTTACGCCACCGGCGGCAATGCCGACCAGACCGACATTTGCCGTTGCGGGCAGGATCTGCTCTGCCCCGGTCAGGGTTAGCGGGTCGTCGTCTGGATCTGTGTCATTGGCCAGGACATCCACGGTGATCACGTTGTTCTGATCGGTTGTGGCGCTGTCATCCACCGCCACAGGGCGGCTCGGGCTTGGATTTACTGTCACGGTTAGCCCGCCGGTCACTTCGGTTGTGCCATCGCTGGCCAGATAAACCACCTGGTCAAGTCCGGTCGCGCCGGGCTGCGGCGTATAGACCAGCTGACTGTTCACGATGGCGACCGGACTGATGCTGGCATCGTCCGGAGGAAGGGCTGCGTCGTTGACCGAATAGGCCGAGATCAGCGTCAGCGTTCCGCTATCCCCTGCTGTGTCATTGGCAAGCACATCAACCGTGACGGCAACGCCCTCGGTCGTACTGGCGGTGTCGGCAAAGGTCATCGCCGGGGTGCTCTGGCCGGTGACAGTGACGGTGACGATGGATGTGGCGCTCTGGTCGCCGTCGCTTACGGTCACTTCAAAGCTTTCCGTGGTGCTCTGGCCCGCCTGCAGAAAGTCGAAATCGCCATCGGGCGAAAACAGCACCTCACCGTCGACAATGATGACTGCGCCGCGCCCCGGGTCGGTGGCGGACAGCACCGCCAGCGGATTCCCATCAATGTCTGCGTCATTTGCCAGCACGTCGATGCTGATCGGCGTTGTCTCATTGGTGGTGGCGATGTCAGCGACCGCATTGGGGGCGTCATTGACTGACAGCACCGACAGATCGACCAGTCCGATCCCCATGTCCGAGGTGTAGGCGAAAGCGTCCGGACCAAAGTAATTGGCGCCGGGCGTGTAACTGAAACTGCCGTCAGCTGCGACTGTCGCAGTGCCGTTACCGGCCTGCGTTTGCAGCGAAAAACTGCCAGAGCCGTCGAGGATACCGGACAGAACGCTGTCCTCGTTCAGGCTTAGGCTCGACACGAGGGTGGTTTGCGTCACAGGGGGCAATGATACGTTGATTGTGGCCGTGGCGGTTGCCGTATCGATCGGCGTGTCGCTGCCCGCGCCGCGCCCGAACAGCACATAGCTGCGCCCGCCGCTGGGGACCGACGAGGCGATATAGGGGTCGCCGACGATGATGTCGACCACGCCATCACCGTTCATATCCCCTGATGCATCCAATGACATGTCCAGCAGGGGGGATAACCCGAAGAGCGCAGTCAGCCGTTCCCCATCCGATCCCGGCGTGCTGTTCAGCACGAATCCGGTTGCCGGATTGGCTGCCAGAACGGCCGCGACGTCGATGGTTGCAGATTGGGTTGTGTAGCCGTTTGCAGCGCCGAACAGCACGGTGATCGAGTCATAATAGTCGGGATCGCCGCTGCTGCTCTGCAATATCAGATCGCCTAGCCCGTCGCCGTTGATATCGCCACCCGTGGCAAGGTTCAGGCCGCCGGAATTGTAGCGCAGGGCGAAGGCCCCGGTTACGTCACCCGCCGTAATTGACTCGGTGGTCATCCGGCCATCGGTCACGTCGAACCCGCTGGCGCTGCCCAGTACCACAAAGGTCAGGTCTTCGATGCCAGACTGGGTGGCCGAAAAATGCAGATCGCTCAGCCCGTCGCCGTTGATATCACCGACCCCCGCCAGATTGCCGCCGGAAAAGTCGGTTGCACTGGTGTCGATGGAAAAGCCGTAGGTCGTTTCTCCTTCGACCAGTTCCTGAAGGATGATGGTTCCGTCCGCATCGTCGAAATTGGTGCTGTTGCCAAACAGGACAAACCCGCGCCCTTCGTTGGTCGACGCGATGTTGGCGCCCGGCGCGCCGACCAGCAGATCGTCGATGCCGTCGCCGTTCAGGTCATCAACGATATCGACCGACGATCCGACAAAATCCCGATCCTGGCGCCCGCGCAGGATGTAGCCTTGGGTGCCGTCGCCGTTGCGGATGTCATTTGTGGTCAAAGTGTCGGCGCTTACCGGACCGTCCTGGCCAAAGATCACCGCCGCCGCGCCAAACCCGAGGAAGCCTTCGATACCGATGACCAGATCGTCGGCGCCATCGCCGTTGATATCACCGTCGAGCGAGATCGCCAGTGCTGCCGCTCCGGGATCAAAGGAGAATCCTGCGCTACCGTCGCCATTTGCGATCGCCTCAAGGTCGATCTGAGCCGCAAAACTGTCCGAACCATAGACCACGTACACCCGGAATTCTGGGCTGGCGCTCCCCCGCTCGGTCGAGATCACCAGATCGTCGATGCCGTCGTTGTTGATGTCGCCGCCCGATCCTACTGCCAGTACGTTGCGGTCGCCGGTGGCGATCCCGCCCAGCCGGAAGCCCTGCGACCCATCGCCGAAATCCAGCGTACCCAGATCGTAGGTGCTGCCGGTCAGGTCAAAACCGCTGGCGCTGCCATAAATCACATAGGCCTTGCCTTCGTCGGCCGCGGATCCCGAGCCAGTGCCAAAGGCGGTGACCAGCAGATCGTCGATGCCGTCGCCGTTCACGTCACCTGCAGCGCTGACATTGGCACCGGTCCGATCCCCCGCGCTGGCGCCATCAACGACAAAACCGATGGCACCGTCCCCCCCGATGATGTCGGTCAGTTCCACCGAAGCCGGGAACGTCAGCGGTAGACCACCACCACCGGCAACCGCGTCGGTAACCACATAACTCAGCGACTCGGTTCCGGTGGCGCCGCCAAAGGCCGCGGTCGGATCGTAGGCAAAGCTGCCGTCGGCGTTCACCGTCAATACGCCGCCCGAGGCAAGCGTCGTGGCGCTGCCCAGCACCAGTGGCGTACCGGCAACCGATGCCGATACCAGACGTAATGCCGTGCCGCTGCCGACCTGATCCGCGCCGCTGCCATTGTCGTCAAAGAGATTGCCGGTCACCGCTGCGCCAGATGCAGCAAAGCTGTCGTCGAGCGCAGTCAACATCCCCGGCTGCGTCACCACGTCGTCAACGGGTAGGGCGGGCAGGTCGATGGTCTGGATCACGGCCTGGGTGATGTCGGCCGCGTTTGCGTTCTGCAACAGGATCGACCCGCTGGGCCTCTCGGCCGAAGCCACCAGCGGCTCGCCGGGTCCGGGTGCCGCAGGGGCGGGGGCAGGCGTTGCGATGATGCGCACATTCGCGCCTTCCTGCACGATGTTGAGTTGGGAAAACGCTAGGTTCGTCTCGATCATATCTTCGGCGGCGTTGAAATCGGTGACGATATCGCTGCCAAAGGCGTCAATGAACGAGAATATGTCCGCCCCGGCGCCGCCGGTCAGTTGGTCCGATCCGCCGCCGCCCTGCAACAGGTCATTTCCCGCACCGCCGTCCAGCGTCTCGTTGCCGTCGCCACCGAACAGCCGGTCATTGCCGTCGCCGCCGGTCGCGGTGCCATCGTTGACAAACAGCGTGTCGTCAAAGGCGCTGCCGGATTCGAAATTCGCGGAGCCGCCGGGATCGACGATACGCACCGTTGCACTGCTGCTGAAACCGACACCCGCCGCCGTCATGTCGCTTAGCGTGATGGTCAGGGTCTCGGCGCCTTCGGCCAGCATGTCAGCCACAACTTGTGGCAGATAGAAGGTGGTGCCGCTCTGCCCTGCGCGAAAATTCACGGTGCCGGTGGCGTTCAGACCGCCCTCAAAGTCCGCTTGGTCCAGCCCGCCGCCAAACGAGAGACTGTATTCCACCTCAAGCGCCGCATCATTGTTGCCGAGACGGGTAAAGCTTAGCCCGACATAGCCGCCTTCTTCGACCACGGCAGAGGTCGCCTCAACAAAGACTGCGCTGTCGGCGACAGACACCGGTACACCGTCGAAATCCAGTGCCGTACCTGCAACGCCCGCCACGCCAAGTGCGCCCAACTGACCGACGACGCCGGGGATGGCGCTGTTCGCAAAGGCGGAATCGTTCCAGATGAACGGCCGGTCGCCCCATTCAAAGGCGATATCGCGCTCTCCTCCTGCGCCGACCCTAGGTCTGAGCCAGTACCCTTCGAGGCCATTGCTGCCGTATGCGCCTTCAAATCCACCCGAGCCGGCCACCAGCGTGCTGACATGCGGCGACGCCAGCGCGCCTTCGACGGTCACGGCACCCAGATTGTAAACGGCAGCCACCGCGTTGCCGCCGTTGCCGCCATCGCCGCCATCGCCACCATCGCCGCCATCACCGTGTTTGCCGACGCCGATATTGCCAAGTCCGTGTTCCTGCCAGGGCTCTTCAGCTCCAGGGTTCACGAACACAACGCCTGTGCGGATGAACAGGCCAAAATCCTGCGGCTCGAAGATATGCGGACTGAAGCGGATACCCTCGTAATTCTCGAGTGTTGGCTCGATCGGCAGCAGGATGGCGCCCGCGCGCGCGGGCAGTATGTCCAGAACCCAGCCGGGGTCGACGACTGCGGTTTCCTCACCGCCGTCACCACCTGCGCCTGCGGTGCCGCCCAGCCCGCCGCGCCCACCCTCGGCGGTGACATTGCTGAAGCCGACATCGCGCAGGACCAGGGTGCCCGCATTGAGCACGCCGCCAACGGCACGCCCACCGCCGCCGCCGTCGCTGCCATCACCGCCATCGCCGCCGTCACCGCCATCGCCAATCGGGCCCGAGGCGACGACCACCGGGTTGTAGTTGTTGTGCAGCCAGCCGTCTGGCCCGGTGACCGAAACGATTTCCCCGGTCGGCACAGTCTGCACCAGCGCGCCATTGCCACCGTCGCCACCATCACCGCCGGCGCCACCCGGCCCGCCATTGCCGCCAACGGCGGTCAGGCCGTTGAACATCACCCGTTCCAGCGTCAGGTGGCCGTTGTTCTGAATTCCGCCCACGGCGGTATCACCTACGGCACCGCCGATCTCGGACGAGTTGCCGTCGTTGCCAGCCTCACCGTCATTTGTCCCGTTTTCGGTTCCGCCGCTGAGGGCCGGGATTTCGTAATGTCCAAAGGCGCCGTTCGCGCCAATATCGCTACCGTTTTCCAATCGCAGATCGCGCAGGGTCAGGCGTGCGCCTGCGTCGACATCAAAGAACCGGTCGCCACCAACCCCGATGCGGACATCGACACCATTGGCAAGGCTGCCGTCAATCACGATCTCGGCGCCTTCGGGAATGCTCAGACGCTCCTGCAAGGTTACCAGGTTGAAATACGTCACGCCGCCGCCGGGCGTTGAAAAAGTGCCGAAAACCGTGGGGTCAAAGGTGATGAGAACCGCACGCTGTACTGAGGCTGCGGCATTCACCGCCTCGCGAAGGCTTGTGACTCCATCGGTGCTGCTGATTACGTCAGCACTCGTATTGACAATAATCTGCATAGCTCTGTGTCCTGGATAAAAGTGGATTTGCTATAAATTGTGGGGATATGGAGCGACCATGAGTTCGGTGAGTCAAGGGATTTCCGTTACGTCACTTGCATTGTGGAAGTTTTCTGCCGTTTCGGCAGAAAACCCCACGCCAGGCGGCGCACTGACGCTACCCGCCAAGGCGCTGAAGCGTACGTATATCACTGATTCGATGCAGACAGGGCAGCGGCCTAAGATCTGCGGCGCTGGTGTGGCGCGTCCCAGGGAATTGATTGCGGGCACTCTTGCGGCGGTGTGCCGATGGTTCCCCGCCGCGGTCAAACGCAGGTGTTTGGTTGCTCGGGGTTAGCTTACCGACGACATAATGACAAAATCACGGCTCGATCGGCTTTCTGGCCGCAATGGCTTGTCGGTAAAGACTAGGACCATCCCCGGATGGGCATAGCGTAGGATGGTGTCAGACATGGAGGCTTCGGCCTTCACGCGGCGCAGATCGTGCACGCTGTCCTGACCGTCGACGCCATAGCTCAGCGCCTGCCATTGCATGCTTTTCGCCTCTTTGTTTGCCCCCCTGAGCACATACACATGTTGACCCAGCGGTGCGCCGTCCCAGTGCAGCGGACCTTCGGCGACCGGGATATCGTTTTCTATGACCATGATTTTGCGGTCATACGACGATACAATCAGCGATATGATCGGATAGCTCTCGCTAAGAGTCCATTCAGACGGCGGTTTTCGTGCGCCAAGCGTTTCAACAACGCCTGCGAATTGCTGCTCGGTATAGTCCGCGAGGATCATACCCGGGTGCTCAATCTCCAACGGGTGTATGTGGGTGGGAGCGATGATGATCGGCGAGCCTAAATGAATCTCGTCAAACAGGCGGACCGAGAATTCCAGCGGCAAGCTCACACAGCCATCGGCGGAGTGATTGTCGGCAACATTGTCCGCGTGTAATGCGATACCGCTCCAATGCAGCAGGTCGGCATTCTGCACTGGCACGCTTTCATAGGTCGATGACCGATGGGTTCTGTTCTTTTGCTGCACAACAAAGACGCCGGTTGGGATCGCTTTGGCCGACATGCCGGTCGAGCAGGTAGAAACCGCAATTTCAAATCCGTTGCGGTAGACATGCACATGTTGTTCATCGTTCGAAATGATGATCGAAATGGGCCCATTGGGCCGCCGCTCAGGATGCCAGATGTATTCCCCAGGACGCAGGGCGTTATGCGCTTTGTAGACTTGCTGGCCGTGTACCGGTCCAGCGGCGAACATAAGTGTCGCCGCACCGGCGACGCGCAGAATATCGCGTCGTAACACTTGCTTGCTATTGTTCATGTCCTGCCGACCCCCAATCAGATTGCAGGTATTCGATACCTTTGGCAGCATTCGGCCTGCATATGTCGATGGTTTCACCTTCGACCCATCGAAAACCGGCGGATGCATTAAAGCAGTACGCGAAGACCTGTGCCGAACACTGTCGATGGTATGTGGATATCACGTGGCTCTGCTATGCTACAACTATAAGCTGCGCCAGCGGCCTGGGTCGACATCGACCAATTTATTAATTTTAAATTACCGTATGGCACTTTGGTCGTATGAAATCTATTTTCCTGCACATGAATGCCCGCATTTAGGGCTGAAATGGTGGATGAGGTTAATTTTTTTAGGCGAAAATAAAACCACCCACCTGCCGCAACGTCATCTTTTGCGCGATCTTTTCGCGCCATGATAGTGCAGCCTAAAGACGTCGATTTCCGCGTTGTTACGTCTCGTGCGGTGTTCTGAGGGGGGCGTCCATTTGTAAGGCCGAAGCTCTGGCCAAGGCGCGGGCCATGTGGGATACCAGTGTGGATATATCGTTCCGGGAGGCCCGCATGAATTTTGACTATGATCTGTTTGTGATTGGCGGTGGCTCGGGCGGGGTCCGTGCCGCACGTGTGGCGGCAGGTGAGGCGGGAGCCAAGGTCGCGCTGGCCGAAGAGAGCCGCTATGGCGGTACCTGTGTGATCCGTGGCTGCGTGCCGAAAAAGCTCATGGTCTTTGCCAGTGAATATGCCGGAGTGGCCGATGAGGCCGGACGATATGGCTGGGACGTGACGCGCGGGGTATTCGACTGGGCCGCGTTCTCAAAGCGATTGAATGGTGAATTGGACCGGCTCGAAGGGGTCTATCGGCGGCTGCTGGATGGTTCGGGCGTCAAGATGTTCGACAGTCGCGCGACGCTGCGTGACGCGCATACCGTGGCGCTCGACAATGGTGACGTTGTGACTGCCAAGCATATCCTCGTCGCAACCGGCGGGCATCCGGTGCGCCCGGATTTGCCGAACGCTAATCTTGGTATTGTCTCGGACGACATCTTTCATCTGGCGGCCTTGCCCAAAAGTATCCTGATCATCGGTGGCGGCTATATTGCCTGCGAATTTGCCTGCATCCTTCAGGGATTGGGCGTGGATGTGACGGTCTATTATCGCGGTGCGCAGATTCTGCGCGGCTTTGACGACGAAGCACGCGGCCTGATTGCCGACGCGATGTGCGAACGTGGCATCAAATTGCATACAGGCACCAATATTCTGGATATGTGCCCTGCTGATCAGGCGGCTGAAGCCGGGCAAGGCGCCGGGCCAGATGTGTTGCGGGCCGCAGGACAGTCGACGCACCAAACCAAAGCCTCAACCGGGAGCAATCAGGGGCCAGTCTGGGTCAAATCCACCACCGGACACGAGACAGTCTTTGATCAGGTGCTGTTTGCCACGGGACGCAAGGCCAACACCGCAGGTCTAGGACTTGAAGATCTGGGCGTCAAACTGGGACGCGGCGGGCAGATCGAAGTGGACAGCTACAGCCAGACCGCAGTGCCGTCGATCTATGCCATCGGCGATGTGACCGACCGGGTCAATCTGACACCGGTGGCGATCCGCGAGGGCATGGCCTTTGTCGAAACGGTGTTCAAGGGCAACCCGACGCCGGTTGACCATGATCTGATCCCCAGCGCGGTGTTCACCCAACCCGAGATGGGAACAGTGGGGCTGAGCGAAGAGGCCGCGCGCGAGCGCGAAGAAATCGAGGTGTATTCGACCTCCTTTCGTCCGATGCAGAGCGCCTTTATCGACAAACCCGACCGGGTGCTGATGAAACTGATCGTGTCCAAGGCGACGCGCAAGGTATTGGGCTGTCATATCGTGGCCCCCGGCGCCGGCGAGATGATCCAGATGGCCGGTATCGCGATCAAGATGGGCGCCACCAAGGAAGATTTCGACCGCACCGTAGCGGTACATCCAACCATGTCAGAAGAGCTGGTGACGATGCGCAAACCCGTCAGAACCGCTTGAAATTCGCGCCAGAGCGCACATTTATATAAAAGATCGACCAAGAGGGAAATGACTACATGGCAGGCAACAACGGCGGCCCCTGGGGCAGCGGCGGCGGCGGACAAGGGGGGGATGGCAACCGTGGAGGCGGTGGTGGTCGCAGACCCGACAACAACCAACCGCAGATCCCCGAGATCGACGAACTGGTCAAAAAAGGCCAGGAACGCCTGCGCGTGCTCATGGGGGGACGCGGTAATGGTGGCGGCCTGAATGGCGGCTCATCCGGCGGTGGTGGTGACAATGGCCCGCGCCTGACGCGTGGCACCATTGGTCTGGCGGTTCTGGGCGCGTTTGCGGTCTGGGCGTTTTCCAGCTTTTACACAGTCAAACCCGAAGAGCAGTCGGTTGAACTGTTCCTGGGCAAGTATTCCTCGACGGGCAATCCGGGGCTGAACTTTGCACCATGGCCCTTTGTCACCTACGACGTGGTCAATGTTACCTCCGAGCGGACCGAGAATATCGGCGCGCGGCGCGGCAACAACGGCGACGGTCTGATGCTGACCACCGATGCCAACATTGTCGATATCGAGTTTCAGGTGGTTTGGAACATCAACGATCCGGCCAAGCTGTTGTTCAACATCCGTGACCCGCAACTGACCGTGGGTGCCGTATCGGAATCTGTCATGCGCGAGATCATTGCCGCCAGCAATCTGGCGCCGATTCTCAACCGGGACCGGGGTCTGATCGCCGATACCGCGATGCAGGACGTGCAGACCACGCTTGATGAATACGAAAGCGGCATCAGCATCGTTCGTGTGAACCTTGAAACCGCCGATCCGCCCCGCGAAGTCATCGATTCGTTCCGCGAAGTGCAGGCCGCTGAACAGGAACGCGACCGCTTGCAACGCCAGGCGGATGCCTATGCCAACCGCGTTCTGGCCGAGGCTCGTGGTGCCGCAGCACAGACTCGCGAGCAGGCCGAAGGTTATCGCGCCCGGGTCGTCAACGAAGCATTGGGTGAAGCGAGCCGCTTTACCTCGGTGCTCGAAGAATACAGCAAAGCCGAGGGTGTGACCCGCAAGCGTCTCTATATCGAGACGATGGAAAAGGTGCTGGGCAGCGTCAACAAGATGATCCTCGACAAATCGGTGACAGGTGCCGACGGGCAGGGGGGCGGCGTTGTGCCGTATCTGCCGCTGAACGAGTTGAACCGGTCGCAAACGTCGCAGGCGGGGAACTGAGCCATGAAAAAAATCAATTTCATTCTGCCGGTGCTCGTGCTTGTGGTGATCGCTGTCTGGTCGTCGGTCTTTGTGGTGGACGAGCGCGAAAAGGCGCTGGTGCTGCAATTTGGTCAGATCAAAGCGGTAAAGGAAGATCCGGGCCTCGCGTTTAAGGTGCCGTTCATTCAGGACGTGGTGAAATACGACGACCGTATTCTGTCGCTGGATACTGAAACCATCGAAGTGACGCCGTCGGATGACCGGCGTCTGGTGGTGGATGCCTTTGCGCGCTACCGCATTTCGGATGTGGTGCAGTTCCGGCAGGCGGTGGGTGTCGGTGGCATCCGCGCCGCCGAGGATCGTCTGTCCTCGGTTCTGAATGCGCAGATCCGCGAAGTTCTGGGGGCTGATCAGGTTACATCCGACACCATCCTGTCTGAGGATCGTCGCGGTCTGATGACGCGCATTCGCGATCAGGCACGGGTGTCTGCGCGCGGTCTGGGGCTGGATGTGGTCGATGTGCGGCTCAAGCAAACCAACCTGCCTGCGCAGAACCTCGAGGCGACTTTTGCCCGGATGCGTGCCGAACGTGAACGCGAAGCTGCGGACGAGATCGCACGCGGTAACGAGGCGGCGCAGCGTGTGCGCGCGTTGGCCGACCGTACCGTGACCGAGACCCTGTCTGAGGCCGAGCGTGAAGCGCAGGTCATCCGTGGTGAGGCCGATGCCCGCCGCAATGCGGTCTTTGCCGAAGCCTTTGGCGCGGATGAGGAATTCTTTGCCTTCTACCGCTCGCTTCAGGCCTATGAGAACGCGTTGTCGGGAGACAATTCGACAATGGTGATGACACCGGATTCCGAGTTCTTTGACTACTTCAAGTCTGAGCAGGGACCGTCCGGCAGCGTATCCGTCGCGGAATGAGCGCGGATTTACTATACGGGATCGGATTGGTCCTGGTGATCGAGGGGCTGGTGTACGCACTGGCCCCTTCGCTTGTCGAGCAACTGCTCGAAGCGCTGCGGATGATGCCGCATGATATGCGCCGCGTGATCGGTCTTGGCGCGCTGGCCTTTGGGCTGGTATTTGTCTGGGTTGCTAAGGTGCTGGGCTGATTGGATGGACCTTTGGGGGCCGCCGTCCGGCTGGGCCCTCTTCGCGAAATGTTAACGCTAGCAGGCCAGGAATAGCCGGGGTGCGCCGTGCCCCGGCGCATCCTGACGACACTGTCACGATCGGGTCACATACGCTTGATGACGTAAGGCTATCTTTGCGTGTTGCTCTGCTAGGGCTATGTTTCCTACAGTGAGGAGACGGGCACGACGCGCCAGACGCGGAAAGTGCCGGAAACAAGGAGTCCAACGTGAAACCACAAGTTATCGCCCTGACACGCGACACCGCCAGACCGCTGCGGCTGTTCTGGATGGCAACGTTGTCGATGTTGCTGATTCTATCGCAGGTGCTGATGGTCGCAGCGCAGGGCGCTCCCAAGAGCTTTGCCGAACTGGCGGACCGCATCAGTCCATCGGTGGTGAACATCACCACCTCGACCACGGTCGAAGGGCGGACAGGCCCGCAAGGCATCGTTCCCGAGGGGTCTCCGTTCGAGGATTTCTTTCGCGAATTTCGTGACCGCAATGGCGAAGGCGACCGGCCGCGTCGGTCCTCGGCGCTGGGCTCTGGCTTTGTGATTTCCGAAGATGGCTATGTGGTGACAAACAATCATGTGATCGAGGGCGCGGATGAGATCCAGATCGAATTCTTTGAGGGGTTCGAACTGCCCGCGACGCTGGTTGGTACAGATCCAAACACCGATATCGCCCTGCTCAAGGTCGAGGCCGAGGTGCCGCTGAAATTCGTCAACTTCGGTGACAGCGATGTGGCACGGGTCGGCGATTGGGTGATGGCGATGGGCAACCCGCTGGGGCAGGGGTTTTCGGTCAGTGCGGGTATCGTATCGGCGCGCAACCGCGCACTCAGCGGCACCTATGACGACTATATCCAGACCGATGCGGCGATCAATCGGGGCAATTCCGGTGGTCCGCTGTTCAATATGGATGGCGATGTGATCGGGGTGAATACCGCGATCCTGTCGCCGAATGGTGGCTCGATCGGGATTGGCTTTTCGATGGCGTCGAATGTGGTGACGCGGGTGGTGACACAGCTCAAGGACTTTGGCGAGACGCGGCGCGGCTGGCTGGGTGTCCGAATCCAGGACGTGACCGACGATGTGGCCGAGGCGATGGGACTCGACAGCACTGCGGGCGCGCTGGTGACGGATGTGCCCGAAGGTCCGGCGATGGAGTCCGGGATGCTGTCTGGCGATGTGATCCTGAGCTTTGACGGCCACGAAGTGGCGGACACGCGCGGTCTTGTGCGGCAGGTCGGCAATACCGAGGTCGGTAAAACCGTGCGGGTGCAGGTCAACCGCGAGGGCAAGACTGAGACGCTCAAGGTTACGCTGGGACGCCGTGAAGAGGCTGAAGGCGCCACGCCGAATGTCGAATCGATGGAGCCCGAAGAGCCGGAGCAAAGCGAGCTTTTGGGTCTGACGCTGAGCCCGCTGACGGCCGAAATCCGTGAGCAGCTACAGCTTTCGGACGATATCAAGGGTCTTGCCGTGATGGATGTTGTTGAAACCTCAGAAGCGTTTGGCAAGGGCCTGCGTGCGGGGGACGTCATCACCGAGGCAGGCCAGAGCGCGGTACTCAGCCTTAGCGATCTACAGGATCGTATCGACGCCGCCGAGGACGCTGGGCGTAAATCGCTGCTGTTGCTGGTACGGCGCGGCGGGGATCCACGCTTTGTGGCATTGAACCTCGACGCCGAATAATTTCGGGATCAAGGTAACGATTCGAGATGAGGGCGCCGTTTAGGCGCCCTTTTTTCGTTGGTGTTGATGATTTTCTGTCGTTGCGCAAATGACGTCGACCAGCGGGGATGCCTGGATCAGGGAACGTTGGTTTCAACTGCGATCAGGCCAAGAGTGCGCGTGGTCTCGAGCGAGAGATGCGCGCTCTTGAGGCCGCGGTCAGTCTGGAACCGCCGCACGGCGTCGACGGTGGTGGCGTCCATGCGACCGGTGGCGGTACCGTTGAAATACCCTCGGGCAGCGAGCGCACGCTGGAGCGAGGAGATCACCTCGGGGGTCATCTGGGCCGGGCATGGGGCGGCAAAGCGAATTTCCCCACGCGGGCGCACGATGCGCGGCACCGAGGCGTTGCGGTAGATCGGCGGGCGGGTCATCGTGCCGTCAGACGTATATTCCGCCTGCACAACCTGCACTTGTCCCGGCACTTGTTCATAGACTGCGGGAGTCACTTCGCGCGCAAAGCAGCTGCCATCTGGCGCGTGTTCGACGGCGACCGCCTGCATCTCTGCCCGGGTTGCCATATCGGCAGGGGCGCAGGCCCCAACAAAGGTCAGCGCCGCCAGGGCGGTGCAGGGGCGGATCATGGCTGCTCGGGCCTCGTGTTGCAGGCTGCGTCGCAAGGAACGATATCCGGTTTTCCGGGCAGAGGAAAGCATGACGGCACACCGTCTGGCCGTTCGCGGACATATATCGCGAGGACGAGATTTGAGGGTGCTACGGGGCAGCTGCCCGAAGGCGTCGGCGACCTGAGATCGTGGTCCAATGACCTGGGAACAGAACCAGTTTGGACATGCGCAGGGTATGCGTTCTGAATTTAGACATATACGGAATATTTGTGAACGCGCGCACGCTTCTGGTCTGTGGTGGCGCAAAAGGGGCTGGAACGCGGCATCAGGGTTGACTAGGTACAGTCGAGAACAGCTAAAGGAGCGGATTCCGCATGGCCAAGATCACCTATATCGAGCACAACGGCACCCCGCATGAGGTCGAGGTGGCCAACGGTCTGACCGTGATGGAGGGGGCTCGCGACAACAACATTCCGGGAATTGAGGCCGATTGCGGCGGTGCCTGCGCCTGCTCGACCTGCCATGTTTATGTCGACCCGGCCTGGGTCGAAAAGCTGCCGGCCAAGGACGACATGGAAGAGGACATGCTGGACTTTGCGTTTGAGCCCAATCCAGAGCGGTCTCGCCTGACCTGCCAGATCAAGGTGACGGATGCGTTGGACGGGCTGGTGGTTCAGATGCCGGAAAAACAGATCTGATGACGGGGGCGCGGCGTCTTGTGTCGCGCCTGATGCGCAGTTCCGGGCGCCGCGCGTGGCTGATGCTGTTTGTGTGGCTGGTGCTGCAGGGCGCTGGCGGCATCGTAGCGGCTGAGATCCGGGCGGCGCGCTATGTTGATCCCACGACGCGCTATGATCATGGTGTGCTGGGGGATGCCGTGGAATGGGGCGCACTGGAGCTGACCCTGACCGATGGTCGGCTGCTGCGGGCGGTCCTTCCTGATGCGCTGGTGTTCGAGGATACAGCACCCCGGCTTGCTGATGTGGATGGCGATGGTGCGCCTGAGGTGATCGTGGTCGAGTCGAGCCTGACGCGCGGTGCCCGCCTTGCGATTTGGGGCGAAGCCGGTCGAATCGCTGCAACGCCGCATATCGGTCAGCGCAATCGCTGGCTCGCTCCGGTCGGGGCGGCGGATCTCGACGGTGACGGGCGGATCGAGGTTGCCTATGTTGATCGTCCGCATCTGGCGAAACGGCTTAGGATCTGGCGGTTCGAAACCGGGGCGCTGCACCCGGTTGCCGATCTGGACGGGCTGACCAACCATCGTATCGGCTGGGACCATATCGAGAGCGGAATTCGCGACTGTGGTGCAGGCCTTGAAATGATCATGGCCGATGGTGGTTGGCAGCGGGTGATGGTGGCACGTCTGGACAACGACCGGCTGACGGCAAGGGTCGTTGGACCCTATTCGGGTCTTCAAAGCATTGAAAAGGCGCTGAGCTGCGACTGATTTGGCCGTTGTCCCCGCCCTGCGGTGGGCAACGCGGCTGGATCCACTGACCCTAGAGCGCGCGCCAGCCAATGTCGCGACGGCAGAACCCTTCGGGCCAGTTGACCTGATCAATGAGGGCATAGGCACGATCGCGAGCCTCTTGCAGGGTTGTGCCACGGGCTGTGGCGTTCAGCACGCGGCCGCCGGTGGCGATCATCCCGCCCGGCGCGTCTGTTGTGCCTGCATGAAACATCATCGACCAGCTGCCCTCGGGCAATGAGTCGAGGCCCGCGATGACGCTGCCTTTGACATAGTCCTCGGGGTAGCCCTGCGTCGCCATAACCACTGTCAGGGCGTGGTCGTCGGCCCAGTTGACCTGCGCTGATGCAAGGCGGCCTTCGGCGCAGGCGTGCAGCAGGTCGAGCACCTGCGCGCCCAGCCGCATCATGAGCACCTGACATTCAGGATCGCCGAAACGGGCGTTGTATTCCACCAGACGTGGTGCGCCATCCTCGATCATCAGACCAGCATAAAGCACCCCCTGATACGGTGTGCCGCGTCGGGCCATTTCGGCCATAGTCGGTCGGATGATTTCGTCCATCGCACGGTCGGCGATGGCCTGGCTTAGCACGGGAGCGGGGGAATAGGCGCCCATGCCGCCGGTATTGGGGCCGGTGTCGCCCTCGCCCACGCGCTTGTGGTCCTGCGCCGTGCCGATGGGCAGCACGTCTGTACCGTCGCAGAGAACAAAGAACGACGCCTCTTCGCCGGCCATGAATTCCTCGATTACGACTTCAGCGCCGGCCGCGCCAAAAGCGCCGTCAAACATGTGGTCGATGGCGGCTGTGGCTTGTTCATCGGTTTCGGCGATGATGACGCCTTTGCCGGCGGCCAGTCCGTCGGCCTTGATCACCAGCGGGGCGCCCTGTTGGCGGGCATAGGCATGGGCCGACGCCGCGTTGGTGAAATGACCATAGGCGGCGGTCGGAGCACCTGCGGCGGCGCAGATTTCCTTGGTGAAATTCTTTGAGGCTTCGAGTTGTGCTGCGGCTGCTGAGGGGCCAAAGACCAGCAGGCCGGCTTCGCGCAGACGATCACCGACGCCGGCGGCCAGCGGCGCTTCGGGGCCGATAATGACAAATTCGATGAGGTTTTCGTCGGCGAACTGGACCACTGCACCGCCGTCGTTGATGTCGAGCGCCGCACATTCCGCGATCCGTGCGATCCCGGCATTGCCTGGTGCGACGATCAGCTTGTCGCATTTTGGGTTCTGCATCACCGCCCAGGCCAAGGCGTGTTCGCGCCCGCCACTGCCGAGAATGAGGATGTTCATGGGCGCTCTCCTGCTTGGCCTTGCCTGCCGGGCGTTCTAAGGTTGGAGGACGACAAGAGCAAGCTAGGTCCGCCCACCCCCCGGTGTGCGTGACCGAACAAGTGGGGTAAGGAATGTCCGATCTGATCGACGATGCGCCGTCTGATGGCGGCAATGCGCCGGAATTCACTGTTTCCGAACTGTCTGGCGCGGTCAAACGGACGATCGAGGGCGAATTCGCCTTTGTCCGGGTGCGGGGTGAGGTCGGGCGGGTGTCGCGACCACGTTCGGGACATGTCTATCTGGATCTCAAGGATGACCGGGCTGTCATCTCGGGCGTGATGTGGAAGGGCACGGCGTCAAAATTGCAGACCCAGCCCGAAGAGGGGATGGAAGTGATCGCCACCGGGCGGCTGACCACGTTCCCGGGCCAGTCGAAATACCAGATTGTGATTGAGGATATCCGCCCTGCCGGCATGGGCGCGCTGATGGCAATGCTGGAAAAGCGCAAGGCGATGCTGGCGGCCGAGGGTCTGTTTGCACCGGAACGCAAGCAAGCGCTGCCGTATCTGCCCGAGGTGATCGGCGTCGTGACTTCGCCGTCGGGCGCGGTGATTCGCGATATTCTGCATCGGTTGCGCGAAAGGTTCCCGCGCAAGGTGCTGATCTGGCCGGTTGCAGTGCAGGGGGCGAAATGCGCGCCCGAGGTGGCGCGGGCGATTGCGGGGTTCAATGCTCTGACCCCCGGGGGGATGGTGCCGCGTCCGGATCTGCTGATCGTTGCGCGCGGCGGCGGGTCGATCGAGGATCTGTGGGGCTTTAACGAAGAAATCGTGGCGCGGGCCGCAGCGGCAAGTGACATTCCGCTGATTTCAGCCGTGGGTCATGAGACCGACACCACGCTGATTGATTTTGTGTCGGACAAGCGCGCGCCGACGCCGACCGCTGCGGCGGAACTGGCGGTGCCGGTGCGGTTGGATCTGTTGGGCTGGCTCGGGGATATGCAGGCGCGGCTGGGACGGTCGGTTGGGCAGCGGCTTGATGTCAGGGGGCAGCGGTTGCGGGATCTGGCGCGGGCGATGCCTCGGGCTGAGACGTTGCTGGATGGGCCGCGCCAGAGGCTGGACACGCTGTCCGACCGGTTGCCGCAGGCGCTGATCCGGTCTGTACAGCTGCGTCGGGTGCAATTGTCAGAGCGCACCGGCAGTCTGCGTCCCGCGCTGTTAACGCGCGGGCTGGATTCAGAGCGGCGCAGGCTGGGCGAGCGGTCGGGCCGGATTGATCCGGCGTTGGTGCGTCTGATGGCGGCACGTCGCGAATCGCTGAAACTGCGGTCGGATCGGCTGAGCCTGCGCGGGGTTCAGCGCGATCTGGCAGCGGGGCGTGAGCGTTTGGTCGGGCTGGAACGGCGGTTGTCGGAGACCGGACGCGGGCAGCTTCGAACCTTGCGGGGGCGGTTGGACGCGGTTGAGCGGTTGCGTCTGACATTGGGATACGAGGCGACGCTTGAGCGGGGCTTTGCCGTGGTGCGCGGCGACGGTCAGGTGGTCACAACGCGCGCAGCGGCGGCGGCGGCCTCGGGGCTGGAGATCCAGTTTGCTGATGGCCGGTTTCGGATTGGCGGCACCGCTCCGCGCAAATCCGCCCCCAAACCGCCGGAACAGGGGTCCCTGTTCGGCGAGTAAGCGCAGGCTGACCCGGCGGAGTGCGCCCGGCGGCGCACGCATGTCATCTCGGCGGTGAAAGAGTCACCACCTCGGCGCGTGTGGCGATCTGACATGCGTTGTCGGGCGGTAGGATTGGCTGCTCTGTTGCTGTCTTGGCCGCGACCGGACATATTTTCTGTTATTTGGGGGGCGAGCGAGGTCGGTTCGAGCAACGGGGTGGCTGGAGGTACCTCGGGTCAGACCCCGACCTCGGGTCCGTAGCACAGCATCGGATCGTCGTCCTGGCGGGCCTCGTAAAGAGTGGTTGCCGTCTGATCGTTTCTGAACACTGCGCGCAGTCCGGTGCCTTCGCGGTAAAAGCTCCAGCATTGGGGAGCTGGGTTGTCGTCATAGACAAAACAGATCTGGTCGGCCTCTTCGTACCATATCCCATCCTTGCATTGCCCATCGAGAAACGACCAGCGGACGCGGCGATCCGGCAAATATTCCTCGACCCCGTAGGAGGCACCGTTTTGGCCGAAGTAGAGCGTCTTTCCGGTCACGTACGCTTCGAATTGCGATCCGCTCATCACAGATTGCGCAGTTGCAGGGGAGGTCAGAGCCAGGGTGGCGAGGACGGTAAGGGCAAATCTCATGACGCTACCCTGACATGTTCGGCGCGGGCTTGGAACCGCTCTCGCTTCACGGTTTTGCGTTCTGTGTCGCGTCATCCGCAGACCAGTGGTGTGCCCGGTTATCCATCATTCGCCGCCACAGAGCCGGGGCCAGCGCGATCACCGCCATGACAGGTAATGAGTGTGGCAGGATCGGCATGACGTCGCGGTTTATGCTGAGCCCTGGATAGGGGCGGGACGGGTGGGCGTGATGGTCAGAATGGCGCGGCGCGTTCAGCATCAGCGCTGACGAAAAACCATGCGGGGCATTCCAGCTGTGGGCGGGACCCACGGGTTCGGGTCGGCCATCTGCCCGCAAAGACCGGCGCAACCCGTAGTGTTGAACGTAATCCGACAGCAGCAGTTGAATCTGTGCATAGACCGCAAGTCCGAGCAGCACGGCCACGCCGACGGTGCCCCCCAGCAAGGCAGCCAAGGTCACAGAAGCAGCGGCCCCGATACCGTAGGCGGCATAAGGATGCAGTGTAGCGGCGGGCCGCTGCGCCCGCAGCGCGCGTTCGGCCCGCAGCCCGGCGCGAAACGATCCGGTCCAGGCGCGCAGGGCGAAGGCATAGAACCCTTCGCCCAGACGCGCCGAGTTGGGGTCGGCATCGGTCGCGGCGTGAACGTGGTGGACACGCGGATGGGCCGAGGCATGGTGACCAAAAAGCAGCGAGCAGTAGATCGCCACCCCCAGCCTGCGCGGCCAACGCGCGCTGCGGTGGATCAGTTCATGGGCATTGGAGTTGCTGACCTGGCCCAGAAACAGCGCTAGCGCGAGAAAGCATAGCACTTTGTCGGCAAGGTCCAGCACCGCACCGCGGGACGCCGGGTCGCTTAGGACTGCAACGCCGCCATAGAGCAATAGGAAATGCAGCAGGCCCAACAGGGTCGACAGGCCATGACCCGCCGGGAATTCGGCCCCCTGCGGCGCATCGGCGGCGGCCAGCGCGGTCACTTTGTCCATCAGGAATGTAAACACGGTGATATACCCCAGTGCCAGCGGCGGCCAGATCCCGCCCAGACACAGGGCCAGCGCGAGCACCAGAGCCATGCCCAGCGTTATGAGTACAAACCGTGTCACGCCCGATCCTTTTGGCTGCCTTAAGGCTCTTACCTCAACATGATACTTCTTTCGGAAAATTCCGACACCCATCAGGCGGAACCGCGACGATTTAGGGCCGTTTCGCTCTGATTTCACGTCGCTTTTGACGTCGCTCCGGCGGCACGGTGGGATAGGGTGGCGGAAACACGGGAAAAAGGGACCGGAGATGGTAGTGGATCAGCGCAAGGGCGTGTGGAAGTCGGGCAAGGGCAAGGGACGGCACACAACCAAAGGGCGCCAGCTGGACGATCAGGCCTGGGCTGAGGTCCGGACCTTGCTGGGGGATGCCCCGCGCCGTCGCGATCTGCTGATCGAGTATCTGCATCTGATCCAGGATGGGCATGGCTGCCTGCGTGCGGCGCATCTGCGCGCTCTGGCCGAAGAGATGCGGATGAGCATGGCCGAGGTTTACGAGGTCGCCAGTTTCTATGCTCATTTCGACGTGATCAAGGAAGGCGAGGCGCCACCGCCCAAGCTGACCATCCGGGTCTGCGATTCACTGTCTTGCGAGTTGGCGGGATCCGAGGCGCTGCAAGCTGCGCTGGCATCAGGACTGGATGCCGAGGAGGTGCGCGTCCTGCGTGCGCCCTGCATGGGCCGCTGCGACACCGCCCCGGTGTTGGAACTGGGCCACAACCACATCGACCACGCCACACCGGAAAAGGTCCATGCTGCGATCGCTGCGGATCACACCCACGTGCGTATCCCCGATTACGAGGATTACGCCGCTTATGTGGCCGAAGGCGGCTATGCCAAACTGGCAGAGCTGCGCGACCACGGCGATTGGGAGGCGGTGCAGGAAACCATTCTGGCCTCGGGCCTGCGCGGGCTGGGCGGCGCGGGTTTTCCGTCGGGCAAGAAATGGGGTTTTGTCCGGGGCAACGCCGGCCCGCGCTATCTGGCCGTGAACGGGGACGAGGGCGAGCCGGGCACGTTCAAGGACCGGTATTACCTGGAACGCACGCCGCATCTGTTCCTTGAGGGGATGCTGATTGCCGCCTGGGCGGTCGAGGCCGAGACCGCCTTTATCTACATGCGCGATGAATATCCCGCCGTGCTGGACATCCTGCGTCGTGAGATTCGTGCACTGGAAGAGGCGGGCGTTGTGGCACCGGGCTATATCGACCTGCGGCGCGGGGCGGGGGCGTATATCTGCGGCGAGGAAAGCGCCATGATCGAATCGATCGAGGGCAAGCGCGGCATCCCGCGCCACCGCCCGCCCTATGTGGCGCAGGTGGGGGTGTTTGGTCGGCCTACCCTGGTCCACAACATTGAGACGCTCCATTGGATTGCTGCCGTCTGCCGCGAGGGGCCGGAAATCCTGTCAGGCGTCGAACGCAATGGCCGCAAGGGGTTGCGATCCTATTCCGTGTCGGGTCGCGTGACGACACCGGGTGTTTACCTGCTGCCTGCAGGGTCACACATCCTTGACGTGATCGAGGCGGCGGGCGGCATGGCCGACGGCCACGTGTTCAAGGCTTACCAGCCTGGCGGACCGTCGTCGGGTCTGTTGCCTGCGTCGATGGATGACATCCCGCTGGATTTTGACACGTTGCAACCGCACGGCTCGTTCATTGGCTCTGCGGCGGTTGTTGTTCTGTCGGATCAGGATTCCGCCCGCGATGCGGCGCTCAACATGCTGCGGTTTTTTGAAGATGAAAGCTGTGGCCAGTGTACGCCCTGTCGTGTGGGTTGCGAAAAAGCGGTCAAACTGATGCAGGCCGAACACTGGGACCAACCGCTGCTGGAAGAGCTGTGCCAGGCGATGGGGGACGCGTCGATCTGCGGTCTGGGTCAGGCCGCGCCAAATCCGATCCGCATGACGATCAAACATTTTGGCGATGAGATATGAGTGTACTTTGTTCCCACGGCATCACCCATTCGGATACACCGCGCAGATGCACCCCTGCGCCTTGATCCTGCTGCACAGGCGCCAGGCGTCGTCGCGGCTGTTGCGACTGACGCGGGCCATGTAGTAGCCGCCGCGCGGGCTGGCGCGGCTTTTCTCATAGACATAGTCAACGGTTTCGTCCTTTAGCGTGCTGCGGCAGGCGGGGCGCAGCGCCTGCACCTTGGCCCGCGCCGCAGCGGTTGAGGTGCCAAAGGCCACTTGCACCCCCCAGGGTTTGAGCGTGGGTTCCGGGCGCGGGTAGGGTGTCAGCCGACGGTTGCGTGCCAGATCATGACAGGCGGCGCGAAACGGCAGGGACTTGGACAGGCGGAAATCATGCGATTTGGGGGGCGAATCGCGCCACGTCTCGGCGGTCAGGCCGGTGATGATTTGCACGTAGTTCACCGTCTCACGTGCCAGCGCGCCGGTGCCTGCGATCAGCCCCTCGGCGCGCCGTTCGCCGCCGTTATATCCGATCGCCGCCAGTCCGGGATTGCCGTAGTGGCGCGTCATCTCGCCCAGATATTCGGCGGAATGTTCTAGCGCCTCGGCTGGGTTGTAGGTGTCGCGCAGCCCACGCAAGACGGCGGTCGAAGCGATGAACTGCGCGATTCCCATCGCGCGGGCAGGGCTAAGGGCGTTAGGGTCAAACCGGCTTTCCTGCCAGATCAGCCGGGCAAAGAAACCGGGATCTATGCCGTGTCGGGTTGCGAAATGGTCGATGGCCTGGCAGGTGTCATGGACAAATTGCGACGGTCGGATGCACTCTACCGGGCCATAGCTGCCGGAGCTGCATAGCGTTCCTGGTTCGGCGCTGCCGATCCCCGGTGCGCACATCGTCAAAATCAGAACCATCACACGCCACATACCCGCATCAGGGCCGAACGAAGTGCCCGCGTCAACTCACACTTTCATCTGCGGCCCGCAGGCAGTAGGTGAGAGGGGATCAGGCGGAGACAGACCACATGTCGTTTTTCGGCAAGCTCAAGAGCAAGCTTTTCAAATCATCATCAAAGCTCGAAGAGGGGCTGGATGCCATTGTCGAGGATGGCGGCAGCGCCGAACCCGATGTGGTGCCCGAGGCCGTGCCAGAACCCCGGCAGCCCGAGCCGCGTCAGCCCGAGCCGCGTCAGCCCGAACCGTTCCCGGTGCCCGAACCGGCACAGGTCGACGTGCCAAAAGATCCGGCTCCCGCGCCGGTCAGCGAAACGCCTCCCGCGCCGCCAGTTGAAATTCCGTTGGTCGCACCGCCGGCACCCGCGCCGCAAACGCCACCGAAAGAAAACCCGGCACCGCAACCCCAAGGGCGCCCCGCCGGTGTTCTGGGGCGGCTCTTTGGCCGCACTGACAGTGGCCCGGTGCTGCGTCGTACGCTGGACGACGATATGCTCGAACAGCTCGAAGAGCTGCTGATCGCCGCCGACATGGGGGTCGATACCGCTCTGCGGGTGACTGCCAACATGGCCGAGGGGCGTTATGGGCGCAAACTGTCAGTCCAGGAAATCAAGCAGCTGCTCGCGGCTGAAATTGCCCGGATCATGGAGCCGGTGGCGCGTCCGCTGCCGCTTTATCCGACCAAGCCGCAGGTGGTGCTGGTTGTCGGGGTGAACGGATCGGGCAAGACCACGACCATTGGCAAGCTGGCGTCGCAATTTCGCGGCGCCGGGAAACAGGTGGTGATCGCCGCGGGGGACACCTTTCGCGCCGCTGCGGTCGAACAGTTGCAAGTCTGGGGCGACCGCGCCGGTGTGCCAGTGCTGACAGCGCCCGAAGGGTCCGACCCCGCCAGCCTTGCCTTTGACGCGATGACCAAGGCGCAAGCCGATGGCGCTGACTTGCTGATGATCGACACGGCCGGCCGGTTGCAGAATCGCGCCGATCTGATGGAAGAGCTGTCGAAAATCGTCCGCGTCATCCGCAAAAAGGACCCCGACGCGCCCCACAATACGTTGTTGGTGCTGGATGCGACCACGGGCCAGAACGCGCTGAACCAGGTCGAAACCTTTCAAAAGCTGGCCAATGTGACCGGTCTGGTGATGACCAAGCTGGACGGCACAGCCAAGGGCGGGGTGCTGGTGGCGCTGGCCGACAAATTCGGCCTGCCGATACATGCAATCGGTGTGGGCGAACAGATTGATGATCTGGCGCCGTTTGACCCCGAAGAATTTGCCGCCGCTCTGACCGGTCTTGAAACAGAATGAAATTTCTTTCACGAAGTGACCCGATCATCAGCCAAATTGCGGCCCCCCAGAGGTGAGCGCCTGGATCATCTCGCTTGACGGTACAGAGGCCGGACATCAACTGGCTTTGGTTCTGGCGCTTCTGGCGGCGTTTTTGCATGCAATCTTTGGCGCTTTGCAAAAGGGCCGTCATGATCCCTGGCTGTCGCGCGGTGCCATCGACGCCAGCTATTTCGTGATGGCGCTGCCGGTGGTGTTTTTCGTTGTACCATTTCCGGAACCGGAGCTCTGGCCGATATTCGTCGGGATGTTTGTGATCCATCTGATCTACAAAATCCTCCAGGCCAAGGCCTATACACGCGGTGCCTATACGGTGGTCTACCCGGTGGTGCGCGGCACCGGGCCGCTGTTTACCGTGTTTGGCGCCTACCTGATTTTCGGAGAGGTATTTGGCGCGGTGCAATGGTTGGGCGTCGCGGTGCTGATGTCGGGGATCTTTGGTCTGGCGCTCTATAACCTGCGCCATCTGGAAGTGGCGCGCGACACGCTGCCTGCGGCGCTGGGTTTTGCCGTGCTGACCGGGATGTTTGTCGCGCTTTATACCACCTATGACGCTTATGGCATCCGCGCCTCTGCCGATCCCTTTACCTTTCTTGCCTGGTATTTCGTCATTGATGGCGTGGCATTGCCGCCCTACGCCTATCTGCGCTGGCGGGCGATGGCGGACCGGCCCGCCCCGGGCCCGCTGCTGCTGCGCGGGGTGATTGGCGGGGTGATCGCCTTTGGCAGCTTTGGCTCGATCATGCTGGCCACGCGACTCGACAAGGTCGGCGAGGCGGCGGTGCTGCGCGAAACCTCGACCGTGTTTGCGGCGGTGATTGGCTGGATCTTTTTGCGCGAGACGGTCGGCCCGAGGCGCATCGCCCTGATGGCGCTGATTGCGGCTGGCGCAGTGATTGTTGAGTTGGGCGGCTGAATCCCCATATAGAGGCACGCAAGCCTCAGACATCGGAGACCCATATGTCGAACGACCCCATCAACCCGATGCTCAAGACCGCCCTCGAACTGGGGCCGGTGCTGGCATTCTTTGCCGCGTATCTTTGGCTCAAGGACGATGTGTTCACCATCGCGGGGACTGAATACAAAGGCTTTATTCTGGTTACGGCCGGGTTCATCCCGGTGATTGTGGCCTGTACCGGCATCCTGTGGTGGTTGACTGGTAAGCTGGCGATTATGCAGATCGTTACGGTGGTGCTGATCGTGGTATTCGGCGGTTTGTCCGTCTGGCTGAACGATGAACGGTTCTTTAAGATGAAGCCGACGCTGATCTATGTGCTGTTCGGCGGCGCGCTGGGCTTTGGTCTGCTGCGCGGGCAAAGCTATCTGCGCCACGTCATGTCCGGGTTGATGCCGCTTGAGGATGAGGGCTGGATGATCCTGACCCGGCGTGTCACGGCGCTGTTCTTTGGTTTGGCGGTGGCGAACGAAGTGATCTGGCGCAGCATGAGCACCGAAACGTGGGTTTATTTCAAGACCTTCGGCCTGACAGCGGCGATCTTTTTGTTCTTCATTACCCAGAACGGATTGTTCAAGAAATACGCGGTCGAGGATGTCGACAAGGGCTGAGACCAGCATAATGCACTGAACGCCGCCTTTGTGTCTGCCCCAAACGCGTGCGGAGGGTGCGACACCTACAGGGCGCGTCGGGATATATCTGAACAGTGACAAACTCGACCGCCGCTGGCTCTGGACACCGGGGCGTGTCGGTCTAATGTCGCGCTAAACACGGAACGTCAGAGTCAGGAGACAAGCAATGGACAAGTTTGGCAAAAGTCAGCCCGTAAAACGGGTCGAGGATATGCGGTTTCTGACCGGCGCTGGGCGCTATGTCGAAGATATCACACCCAAAGGTGCGCTGCGGTCTTATGTGTTTCGCTCGCCCGTTGCCCATGCCGAAATCACCGAACTGGATGTCAGCGCGGCCCGTACCGCCCCCGGTGTGCATGTGGTCCTGACGGCTGAGGATCTGGTTGCAGGTGGCGTCACGCTGGGCATGAAGGCGACGTTGGTCAAGAACCGCGATGGCACCATGGGGGCTGCCCCCGAACGGCCCCTGCTGGCCAATGGTCGCGTCCGATTCGTAGGTGAAGCAATCGCGGTGGTCGTGGCCGAGACGCTGCAACAGGCGCGCGATGCGGCCGAACTGATCGGTTTTGACTACTCAGATCTGCCGGTGCATGTGGATCTGGCGGTGGGCGGCACCGCGATCCATGCCGAAGCGCCGGACAATCTGGCCTATGATTGGGGCATGGGCGATGAGACCGCGACAGCCGCGGCCTTTGATGCGGCGGCGCACACCGTGGCCCTGACGGTCAGTGATAACCGTATCATAGTCAACTCGATGGAGCCGCGCGGCTGCTACGCCGAATGGGATGGCACCCGTCTGCATTTGGCCTTTGGCGGGCAGGGCGTCTGGGGCCTGAAACAGAACCTGATCGACCTGCTGGGGCTTGAGGCCGAAAATGTGCGCGTGACCAACCCGGATGTGGGCGGCGGTTTCGGCATGAAAGGGATGCCCTATCCCGAGTATTTTGTCGTTGCCCACGCGGCGCGCGTGTTGGGGCGCACAGTCGGCTGGATGTCGGATCGCAGCGAGGCAATGCTGAGCGACAATGCCGGGCGGGACCTGGTGTCTCTGGGTGAACTGGCGTTCGACGAAAACCATCGCATCACCGGATACCGGGTCAACACGGTGTCGAATCTGGGCGCCTATAACTCTAACTTTGCGCAACTGATCCAGTCACAACTGTTTTCCCGTGTTTTGACAGGGGTGTACGACATTCAGTCGATCTGGCTGCATGTTGAGGGAGTTTATACCAATACCACCCAGGTTGACGCATACCGTGGTGCAGGCCGACCCGAGGCGATCTACCTTTTGGAACGCATGATGGACCGGGCCGCGCGTGATCTGGGCGTTGATCCGTGGGAGCTGCGGCGCATCAACTTCATTCGCCCCGATCAGTTCCCCTATGACACCAAGGTGGGTGAGACCTATGATGTTGGCGAATTCCAGCGTGTGCTGGATCGTGCAGCCCAGAACGCGGATCGTGCGGGATTCGCAGCGCGCAGGGCCGCATCGGAAAAGGCTGGAAAGCTGCGCGGACAGGGCCTGTGTTACTATATCGAAAGCATTCTGGGGTCTCCTTCCGAAGATGTGCATGTCACATTTGAAGAGGACGGCAGCGCCGTGATCTATGTCGGAACCCAAAGCAACGGGCAGGGTCACGAGACGGTCTTTGCGCAGTTCCTGTCGGATCAGACCGGTATTCCGGCGGACAGCATTCGTGTGGTGCAGGGCGACAGTGATCTCATTCCCAACGGCGGTGGCACTGGCGGGTCGCGGTCTGTGACGGTGCAGACCAATGCGACGTTGGTCGTGGTGGCCGATATCATCACCAAGATGACGGCGTTTCTGGCGGATGAAATGGGCGTCCCCGCATCCGAGATCGGGTTTGACGACGACCGGTTCCGGGCTGAGGGATCGAACCTGACGCCGACCATACTGGATGTGGCGGCAATGGCCCGCGAGGCGGGGCGCGACGATCTGCTCAGCCACAAGGCGACGGCGCAACTGCCCGCGCGCTCGTTTCCCAACGGGGCCCATATCGCCGAGGTAGAGGTCGATCCAGAGACCGGCCAGGTGGTGGTGGACCGCTATACGGTGGTGGACGATTTTGGTAACCTTATCAATCCGATGCTGGCCGAAGGTCAAGTGCACGGTGGCGTTGTGCAGGGCATCGGTCAGGCGCTGTCCGAACAGGTGGTCTATGACGAGGCCGGGCAGCTTCTTTCGGCAAGTTTTATGGACTACGCGATGCCACGCGCCAAAGATGTTCCCATGATCGGATTCGCCACCGAGGTTGTACCCTCGACCGCCAATGCCTTGGGTATGAAGGGCTGCGGCGAGGCCGGGACCGTGGGGTCAATGGCCGCGATGGCGAATGCCATGCAGGACGCGCTGTGGGACCGGGATATTCGTCAGGTGGATATGCCGTTCACACCGCAGCGGGTATGGGACATGTTGCAGAATGGACGTATCGCGGCTGAGTGACACGATACTGGGGTGGATGCGTCAGCGGTTCGCCACTGGGCAGTCCGCTCCGGTTCTGGTGCGCGGTCCGCGCATCCATGTGATCATCCTGGACGGCACGATGTCGTCGCTGGCACCGGGGTTTGAAACCAATGCCGGGCTGACCTACCGGCTGCTGCACGAGGTTGGCGGTGCGGTGTCGGTTTATTACGAGGCCGGTGTACAGTGGGATGCGTGGAGTACGACCCCGGATGTCATGGTGGGGCGCGGCATAAACCGGCAGATTCGCCGGGCATATGGGTATCTTGCGTCGCGGTATCGGGTGGGCGACCGCATCGTGTTGATGGGGTATTCGCGTGGCGCCTATGCCGTGCGGTCGCTGGCGGGGCTGATTGACCAGGTCGGCCTGCTGCGTCCGCAGGCGGCAACCGAAAGCAACATCCGGCAGATCTATCGTCTGTATCAAATGGATCCGCATGGGCCGTCTGCCGAGGCTTTTTCAGCCGCGCACTGCCATCCCGAAGCGCCGATCGAGATGATCGGCGTCTGGGACACGGTCAAGGCGTTGGGCCTGAGGCTGTCTCTGTTGCGTCGCTACAGCGCGGGGCGTCACGCGTTTCACAACCACATGCTGGGTCGTTCGGTGCGGCATGGTTTCCACGCGCTCGCGCTGAACGAGACACGAACGGCCTATGCGCCGGTGCTTTGGACCTCTCCGCCTGACTGGCCGGGGCAGATGGAGCAGGTCTGGTTTCGTGGCACCCATGGTGACATCGGCGGTCAGTTGGGGGGCTTTGACGCGGCGCGGGCGCTCTCGAATATTCCATTGGTTTGGATGTTGGAACGGCTCGGGGGGTGCGATGTGCCGCTCCCTGATGGGTGGCGCACACGATTCTCCTGCGATGTGAATGCTCCATCGGTCGGTACGTGGCGCGGTGTTGGTAAACTGTTCCTGACGCGTCGCACACGGGTTGTCGGGCTGGACCCGTCCGAGCGGATTCACGAGAGTGTGAGTGATGTGCCGCCCTTTGCTGCAGCTGCGGCGACATAGAGATCATGGCGAAGCAAGTGAAATTATCACATATGCTTGAATGGGCTTTTAACTGTGGTTTTTGTGCCTATGTTTTTGTCAGGATCGCAGGACCGGAACCCCTGCGACACCTCTACTGTCCCTCGTTCCGCGACTGCGCCCAGGCCCGATGGTCTGGGCGCTTTTTTCGCTCTGGCTGCTTTTGTATGGACGCGGTCCGCAGTAGCGTCAGACCATGATGTATACCGACAGATTTTTGAAGAATATAGTGACTCGCACGCGGGTGATCGCCGTGGTTGGAGTTTCGATGAATCCTGCGCGCCCGTCATATTACGTGGCGCGGTATCTGGGGCTCAAGGGGTATACCGTGATCCCGGTAAATCCCGTCCATGCAGGCGAGCGGCTGTTTGGTCAGATTGTCAGGGCGTCGCTGCGGGATGTGTCCGAGTCGGTGGATATGGTGGATATCTTTCGCCGCTCTGACGCGGTGCCGCCGATTGTCGATGAGGCGTTAGAGGCGTTTCCGGCACTCGGGACGATCTGGATGCAGATCGGGGTCGTGAACCAGGCTGCCGCAGAGAGGGCAGAGGCGCGCGGCGTGGATGTGGTGATGAATCGCTGTCCCAAGATCGAATATCAGCGGCTGTTTGGTGAGTTGCGGATGGGCGGCTTTGCCACCGGGGTCATATCGTCCAAGTTGTGACGGGGTTGGCGCTGTTTCGGTGAACCGAAAGGCGCCCCACCCGCCGTCCCGTCAGGGTGCGGGCCGCGCGGCCTTTTCGGTAAGACCCGATGTGCCCTGGCGGCGCGCCAGTTCGGCCATCACATCCGCCAGAGCAACGTCGCGCGATTGCAGCATGACCAGCAGGTGAAACAAGACATCCGCGGCCTCGGAGGTGAGGCGGGTTTTGTCACCCTTGACGGCTTCGATGATCGCCTCGATCGCTTCTTCACCGAATTTCTCGGCGCATTTCTCAGGGCCCTTGGCCAGCAGCTTGGCGGTCCAGCTGCTGTCTGTGTCGGCTTGAGCGCGAGCTTTGATCGTAGCGGCGAGGTCGTCGAGTGTCATGTCAGCCTCATCGGGATGCCTGCGGCGGCCATATGCGCCTTGGCCTGGTGAATGGTGAAGTCGCCAAAGTGAAAGATCGACGCGGCGAGCACGGCAGAGGCGCCGCCTTTGGTCACACCTTCGACCAGATGATCCAGCGTACCAACGCCGCCCGAGGCAATGACGGGGACAGAAACTGCATCGCTGATGGCGCGGGTGAGCGGCAGGTTGAAGCCAGAACGGGTGCCGTCGCGGTCCATTGACGTTAGCAGAATTTCGCCTGCCCCCTTGGCCGCGACAGTTTTTGCGAATTCCACGGCGTCGATGCCTGTCGCGCGGCGGCCACCGTGGGTAAAGATTTCCCATTTTCCGGGGGCGACGGTTTTGGCATCGATGGCGACGACGATGCACTGGCTGCCGAACTGATTTGCAGCGGTGGCGACCACATCGGGGTCGGCGACAGCGGCGGAATTAAAACTGACCTTGTCCGCCCCGGCCAGCAGCAGCGCGCGGACATCGGCGCTGCTGCGGACGCCGCCGCCGACCGTGAGCGGGATAAAGCATTGTTCAGCCGTGCGGGTGACAACATCGAACATGGTGCCGCGATTTTCATGTGTGGCGTGAATGTCGAGAAAGCAAATCTCGTCCGCGCCGGCGGCATCATAGGCACGCGCGGCGTCGACCGGATCACCGGCATCGCGCAGATCAACAAAATTCACGCCTTTGACCACGCGACCGTCGGCCACGTCGAGGCAGGGAATGATCCGGGTCTTGAGCATGGTGCCAACCTTGTTACCGCTTTGGCCGCTGTTTTAGGCGCGAAGCCGGTTGTGTTCCAGTGGCTACGGCCCAGAATGGCGAAAACAAGAGTGGGCGCATGAGATGACACAATCGGAGGCACGGTGTTTTGTGTACACAACGGCGTTTGTGGGCATGGCCGCACTGGCACCAGTCGCAGGTTCGGCGCAGGAGTTCGTGACCAAAGCATCGGCACTGTCGGTGGCTGACGTGGTGGCGGGGCTGACCGCGGCGGTCGAATGACGGCTTAGGTGCCAAGCGCCGCGAGCGCTGCGCTGAGGTCGATGGCACCGTCATAGAGGGCGCGGCCCGAGATCGCGCCAGCAATCACGCCGGTGTCGCGCAGTGCGATCAGGTCGCTCAAAGAACTAACTCCACCCGATGCGATCACCGGGATGGTGACGGCCCGTGCCAGCGCCTGGGTTGCGGCGATGTTGGGGCCTTGCATTGCGCCATCGCGGTTGATGTCGGTGTAGATGATCGCAGCGACTCCGACATCCTCGAACGAGCGGGCGAGGTCGGTGACCATGACATCGGTTTCCTCGGCCCAGCCCTTGGTTGCGACGCGACCATCGCGGGCGTCGATTCCGACCGCCACCTGTCCCGGAAAGGCGCGCGCGGCTTCGCGCACCAGCGCGGGATTTTCTACCGCAACAGTGCCAAGGATGACGCGGGCGAGGCCGCGTGACAACCATGCCTCGATTGTGGCCATGTCGCGGATGCCGCCACCGAGCTGGGCGGGAACCTTGGTTTGGGCGAGGATCGACTCGACTGCCGCGCCGTTCACTGGCGTGCCGGCAAAGGCGCCGTTCAGGTCCACCAAATGCAGCCATTCGCAGCCCGCCTCGACAAAGGCCATGGCCTGCGCCGCCGGGTCGTCATTGAACACGGTGGATTTCTCCATGTCGCCGCGCAGCAGACGAACTGCCTGGCCATCTTTTAGGTCGATTGCGGGGTACAGGATCATTGCTCGGCTCCGGGATCGTTTGGCGCGGTGTGACATGACGGAGCGTCGGATGCAACGCGACCTGACGTCAGACTTGATCGGGGCAGGCGCAGGGGGCAACGCTGGCGTACACACGATGGGGAGGAGCCCGGCATGAAAACAATACGCATTCTGATTGCAGGTCTGGTGCTGGCGGCGGGGACGGCTGCGGCAGACCCGGCTGAAGGTGTCTGGAAAACCCAGCCTGACGACGGATCCTATGCCTATGTCGGGCTAAAGCCCTGCGGGGCGAACATCTGTGGCACCATCGATCGGACCTTCAACGCGTCGGGTGAATACCGATCCGAGAATATCGGAAAGACGTTGGTTATCGACATGGCCCCGTCGGGCAACGGCAACTACAAGGGCAAGGTTTGGCGACCGTCAAACAACAAGATTTATCAAGGCAAAATGCAGCTGGACGGGAACACGCTGCAATTGTCGGGTTGCGTTGCGGGCGGGCTGTTGTGTTCGAAACAGACCTGGTCGCGTGTGAAATAACGCAAGTTAACGAGTTTGTGTCACAAGTACGGGTCGCTCTGCGGCCCGTTTTTTTTATGTATGCAGTCGCTGAGGATGGCCTGACCCTAAGGTGCCCATTTCAGAAAATTTGCGATCATGCGCAGGCCGGTTTCTGCGCTCTTTTCGGGGTGGAATTGCAGCCCGATCCGGGTGTCCCGTCCGACGATGGCGGTCACTGTACCGCCATACTCGACATGTGCGATGCGCTGGTCCGGATCGCTCATCTGCATCTGGTAGGAATGCACGAAATAGGCGTGATCGCCGGTGCCTATTCCGTCCAGTACCGGGTGGGCGGTGTCGATCACCAGATCGTTCCAGCCCATATGTGGCACCTTGAGGCTGGCGTCAGTCGGGGTGATCCGCGCAACCTCTGCATCGATCCAGCCCAGGCCCTGCGTCTCACGGTATTCGTGCCCGGTGCGGGCCATCAACTGCATCCCGACGCATATACCCATAAATGGGCGTGCCCGCTGGTCCACGGCCTCGATCATCGCTTGATACAGCCCGCCGGTGCCGGTCAGCGCCGCCTGACAGGCGGGAAAGGCACCATCGCCGGGCAGCACGATGCGGTCGGCGCGGGCCACGACATCCGCGTCCGAGGTTACGACGACGTCGCCGCCATTCACCTCTGCCGCCATTCGCTGAAATGCTTTCTGCGCAGAATGCAGATTGCCGCTTTCGTAGTCGATGATGGCCGTCAGCATGGTGTATCCGGGCAGGTAGGGCAGGGCGTCGCGGTCACAACGTGCCCTTGGTGGAAGGGATGGCATCAGATTTGCGCGCATCAGTCTCAACCGCCTCGCGCAGAGCGCGGGCGACGGATTTGAACGCGGCCTCTGCGATGTGGTGGCTGTTGAACCCGTGCAGCATGTCAATGTGCAGCGTGATGCCGCCGTGCGTGCTGAGCGCCTGAAAGAATTCGCGCACCAGTTCGGTGTCAAAGGTGCCGATCTTGGCGGTCGGCATGGACACATTCCAGATCAGAAACGGCCGTCCCGACAGATCCAGCGCACAGCGTATCAGGGCATCATCCATCGGCAGCAGACAGGCACCGTAACGTCGAATGCCCTTTTTGTCACCAAGCGCCTGTGCCAGCGCCTGACCGATAGCAATACCGGTATCTTCGACCGTGTGATGATCGTCGATGTGCAGATCACCCTTGGCGCGGATTTTCATGTCGATCAGGGCATGGCGCGCTAGCTGATCGAGCATGTGGTCAAAGAACCCGATGCCGGTTTGATTGTCATAGCTGCCGGTGCCGTCGAGGTCGATTTCGACAGTGATATCGGTCTCGGATGTGGCGCGGGTGAGGGTGGCGCTGCGCATCGGCTGTCTCCTTGCGGGTCGCGGGCGTTATAGGGGCAGGGTGCGGCGCCGCCAAGGGGGAATGCCATAGCACCATGCCGGAACCGGGCGATATCCCGTTGTGCGGCTGCGGCGGTTGTGCCAGCCTGCGCCCAAAAGGAGCGATACCATGACCACCTGCGTCTTTGTCCAGATCCGCTGTCAGCCCGGCACGACCTATGAGGTGGCCGAAGAGATCGCCCTGCGCGAGATCCATTCCGAATTGTATTCGACCAGCGGCGACTATGATCTGTTGATGAAGCTTTATATCCCCGAAGGCCAGGATGTCGGCAAGTTCATCAACGAGAACATGAAAGGGATCAAAGGGCTGGAGCGGACGCTGACGACGCTAACTTTCAAGGTGTTCTGAGCTTTAGTCGAGTGCTGAATAGTCCGATCTGGGCATCGATTTGAGGGCATGATTCGTCCTCTGCAAGAGATCGATAGCGATCAGAATGCATGGGACGACTGAAACCAACGGGTCGCTGTCTTAGGCTCCAGACCCATTGATTTCAGTCCGTTGTCGTGATTCAGGCTCCGCAAGGAGACCTGATCTATGAGCAATCTTTACTGGCTGACCGAGGCGCAAATTGAGCGCCTGAGACCGTTTTTTCCCAAGAGCCATGGCAAGCCCCGGGTTGATGACAGAAGGGTTTTAAGTGGCATAATCTTCATCAATCGCAATGGCTTGCGGTGGTGCGATGGTGAGGGCATGAACGCCATTGGTCAGAGAGAATGTCCGAACGGCGAGTATGGCCCGGCCAAAACACTCTACAACCGCTGGAAACGTTGGAGTGAAAAGGGCGTCTTCGCCCGGATCATGGCGGGCCTGGTCGCCGAAGGCGCCGAACACAACTATTATGATCCCCTCTCATTGATTGCAGCGCAATCAACTGCCGGGCAAACCGCCGGTTGCGCCCGAAGCGTAAGCCTAGGGTTCAGTCTTGACGGCCTGGGGGCTGCAGGCCCCGCTTAAAAGAAAAGATAACGTCTGCCTGATAGGCAGTCTCTGCTCTTGGGCGAGGGATCGAAGCCGCAGGGCCGAGGCCCGGCACGGGGCTCGGTTCACAAGAGCCCGGATCGGACGTTAGGCCGATCGCGCCATCCTTCGCTGAGTGCAGCCTGAGCCAGACCAAAACCCGCATAAAGGGGTACTCGCTATGCTCGGAGCAAGTCCCCTCCGGGTAGCTTTACGCACGAACGTCAGCTATTCGGATTCTACGGCCAGCCGTCTGACCAAAACCAAGATCAGTATCACTGCAATGAACAGAAACACCGCACCGACAATCCACGCGATAGGTGTAGAGTAAATTTCAGCGACAGTTCCGGCCAAAACCAGACCCAATGCGGCCCCCAACTGTTGTATCAGCGATCTCAGAGATAGCATGGTCTGGACTTGTCGCGATTTAGTTCCGGTCTCTTTCGAGCGATATTCGCAATGAAGGAGACACAAATTGGCACCAAGATACAGCGACGAGTTCAGACGTGATGCGGTTCGCATTGCAACAAGCAGTGGACTGACGCGACCTCAGATTGCGTCTGATTTAGGGGTTGGTGTTTCGACACTGAACAAGTGGGTTCAACACCATCAGAATGATGACCTGATGTCCGGCCCGCATGAGGATGTGGAGAAGGAGAACGCCCGCCTTCGCAAAGAGAACCGGCTACTCCGCGAGGAGAGGGAAGTGTTAAAGAAGGCGACGATCTTCTTCGCAGGCCAAAAGGCGTGAGGTTTGCCTTTATCGACACCTGGAAGAAGATCTGGCCCATTGAGTTTCTATGCCGCGTTTTGCGGGTAACTTCCCGTGGGTTTCGCGCCTGGAAGATCCGCCCTATCAGCCGAAGCCAGCGAGATGACATGGTGCTGTTGGCCCATATCAGAGAACAACACCGCCTTAGCCTGCAAAGCTACGGCCGACCTCGCATGACGGAGGAACTGCGCGATCTCGGTCTTGTTGTCGGGCACCGCCGGGTAGGCCGGTTGATGCGTGAGAACGCGATCAAGGTTATTCGAACCCGTAAACATAAAGTCACGACTAACAGCAATCACGCCTTCAATGTCGCCCCCAACTTTCTTGATCAGGACTTCTCTGCTGATGGCCCAAACCAAAAATGGGCAGGGGACATTTCCTACATCTGGACGAGCGAGGGATGGCTGTATTTGGCAGTGATCATCGATCTTTACTCCCGCCGGGTCATTGGCTGGGCGGTCAGTAACCGGATGAAGCGGGACCTGGCCATCAAGGCATTAGACATGGCAGTAGGGCTGCGAAAGCCACCCAAAGGCTGTATCCATCATACGGATCGTGGCTCTCAATACTGTTCAGGTGACTATCAGAAAAGTCTGAAGCAGCATGGATTTCTGGTCTCAATGAGCGGCAAGGGAAATTGTTATGACAATTCCATGGTCGAGACCTTCTTCAAATCTCTGAAAGCCGAACTGATCTGGCGTCAGAAATGGGCGACCCGCAGACAAGCAGAAGGAGCAATATTCCAATACATCAATGGGTTCTACAACCCGCGAAGACGGCATTCATCCCTTGGCGGGAAAAGTCCCTTGGCTTTCGAGAGACGGGCTGCCTAACATGAGCTGAGAGACCGGAACTTTTGCGTGGCAAGTCCAGGTTCCGCTGCGCGGAACGGGAGATGATCCCAAACGGCGCGCGACGGTGATCGCGTCTCTCATCTCCCGGTCATCTAGGCGGAAGTCCCACATCGGTCGTGCTATGGCGAATATGGAGGCGAGATGGCTCGCGTAGTTCCCGACGGTTTGCGGTTGTCCGGGCAGAGACTGAAGGAACTCTATGATATCCTTCGACTTGGTGGTGGAACAGGGCAGATCGGCGATCGGGTAGGTGGCGATGGTCCTGAGGACCTGCGCCTTTGTGCGACCGATGTCCTTCACCGTTTCTTCGGTGTAGCGCTCGATCGCTTTGGACAGCGGAGGGTCGGATGCGTTCAACTCTTCCAGCGCACCAGCTTTTGCTAGCTCTTTCTCGCGTTTATTTATCCAGGCGGTCGCAGCTGGACGTCTGTCAAAAGTCTTCGTCTCGTGATAGACGGTGCCCTCGCGCATCACTCGTACACGTGCCCCGTAGCTGTGACTTCCATCCTTGCGCTTGCGTGTGGTGATCGAGCCCATGATGGTCTCCCCATTTGGTCCAAAATGAGCGGAAACGAGACGAACTATAGGTGCTTTTAAGTGGCTGAAAAATATAATAAACAAGACATATCGACGGCCTCCCGCCTGTCCGTTGCGCCCATGATGGATTGGACGGACCAGCATTGCCGATACCTGCACCGGCTCTTGTCGCGGAACGCGCTGCTTTATACCGAGATGGTGACCTCCCCCGCGCTGGTGCGTGGCGGCGCGCTGCATTTGTTGAATCATACGGGCGAGCATCCGGTGGCGTTGCAGCTGGGCGGGTCGGACCCGAGGGAATTGGCGCAGGCGGCGCGGCTGGGGCAGGCGGCGGGATATGACGAGATCAACCTGAATGTCGGTTGCCCCTCGGACCGGGTGCAGTCTGGGATGTTCGGTGCAGTGCTGATGAAGCAGCCGGATCTGGTCGCACGCTGTATTGTTGCAATGCAGGACGCTGTGGACATGCCCGTAACCGTGAAATGCCGCATCGGTGTGGATGATCAGCAGCCCGAGGAAATCCTGCCCGAATTTATTGCCCGTGTTGCTGCCACCGGATGCCAGACCTTTATCATTCACGCGCGCAAGGCTTGGTTGGACGGGCTTAGTCCAAAGGAGAACCGCGATATTCCGCCGTTGGATTATGCGCTGGTGAAGGCGATGAAGGGGTTGTTTCCGGCGCTTACCATTGTCATCAATGGTGGTATCACCGATCTGGATCAGGCGCGGCGTCTGCTGGACGCGGGGCTGGATGGGGTGATGCTGGGACGGGCAGCGTATCATCAGCCCTGGGATGCGCTGGGTCGGGCGGATCCCGAGATATTTGGTACGCCCGCTCCGTTCGAGAGCGCCCGGGATGCGGCACACGCCATGCTGCCCTATATCGAGGCGCATCTGATCGCGGGGGGGCGGCTGCACCAGATCACGCGCCACATGCTGGGTCTTTTTGCCGGTCAACCGGGGGGCGGCACTGGCGGCGCGCCCTGTCCGTAGGGGGCGCGCAGCGCGGGGCCGGGCCCGAATTGATTCTGGCGGCGCTTGATCGGATGGATGCGGCGGCGCCTGTGGTGACCTAGGGCACGAGGTCGGCTTAAATGCCAATCCGGTGATCGCCTGAATGGCACTCGTGCAGCACGACAAAACACCGAGGCGGCGGCTATTTGCGGCGGTGGCATTGCCAAGCGGCGCGTCAGCGGGTTTACCGATGGCAACGAGGCGACAGCAGAGGTGCAAGATCCATGCCAGACATTTCAACCTTGGTGCCGCTGGTCGGTCTGCTGCTGGTGGGCGGCGCTTTTGCCGGCCTGCTGGCCGGAATGCTGGGTGTGGGCGGCGGCATCATACATGTGCCGGTGTTCTTTTATGTTTTTCAGACGCTTGGATATGACAGCCCGCAACTGATGCAGATTTGTCTGGCGACATCCCTGGCGGCGATTATTGTCACTTCGATCCGGTCCGCAATGGCGCATCATCGGCGCGGTGCGGTGGACTGGTCGGTCTTGCGTGGCTGGGCGCCGGGGATTGTGATCGGCGCCCTGGTGGGGGTGGGGGTTGCAGCGGCGCTGCGGTCTACGACCCTTCAGATGATTTTCGGCGGCGTGGCGATTGTTATCGGGCTTTATCTGGCGTTTGGGCGACCATCGTGGCGGTTGGGGGGCGCGATGCCGACCGGAATGGTGCGGGCGGCGATGTCACCCGCTGTGGGGTTCCTGTCGGTACTAATGGGTATTGGCGGTGGCAGCCTAGGGGTGCCGATCATGACGCTGTTCGGGGTGCCGATGCATCGGGCGGTGGCAACGGCGGCCGGCTTTGGTGTTGTTATCGCGGTGCCATCGGTGGCGGCGTTCCTGACCGTGCAGATTGACCCCGGCGCCCGTCCCCCCATGACCATCGGAGCAGTCAACTTTGCGGCCTTTGCGGTGGCGGTGTCGACGACATTGGTCACGGCCCCCATCGGCGCGCAGATTGCGCACCGCCTTGATGCGCTGGTGCTGCGGCGGGTGTTTGCGGTGTTTATCCTGATTGTCGCACTGAACATGCTGCGCAAGGCGCTGTGGGGCTGATGGCCCACTGCCGCCACGGTTGACATAGCAGATTGGGCGTTGCGCGACATTCGCCAAAGTGCGCCCGTTCAGTCAGGTCCCACGCGCCAGACGTGCTGCACGGCCGCCGCGTCGTGTGCTCAGCGTTCCGGCGCGGTCGGGCAGGGTTGCCATGACGGTGCGTCGCTCATCACCGGACATTGTCGACCAGCGGGTGATTTCGTCGATGCTGCGCAGACAGCCAGTGCAAAGCCTCGATTCAGAGTGAATGACGCAGATCTTGATGCAGGGGCTTTCCACCTCATCGCGGGTCCAGATGTCGTCGCTCATGTCGGGCCTGCCTTGGGCGCTGGTGGTATCACGGGTTCAGACCTCTGTCTGGCGGATGTGGCGCAGCCTGTCCAGCACACCCTGCAGAATATACGAGGCGGCAACATGGTCGATCACCTCGGCGCGGCGTTTGCGGGATGTGTCCGCCTCAAGCAGGGCGCGGGTTGCGGCGACGGTCGACAGGCGTTCGTCCCAAAACCCGATTGGACCGGACCAGAGCCGTTCGAAATTACGCGCAAAGGCGCGGGTGGACTGACAGCGCGGCCCCTCGGAGCCGTCCATATTGCGCGGCAACCCAAGGATCACGCCGCCAATCTCGCGGTCCGCGACGATCTCTTGCAGGCGCGCGGCATCCAGAGTGAACTTGCGCCGCCGTACGGTTTCAAGCGGCGTCGCGACCGAGCGCAGCCGATCCGACACGGCAACGCCGATGGTCTTTTCCCCAAGGTCGAGGCCCATCAACGCGCTTTCGCGCGGCAGGGCGGCGTGGAAGGTCGCGATATCCTCAAAGATCATCTTGTACCTTGCGTGTTGTGGACCGGGTAAATCGTCCCGTTACTCTGTTCTGCTGCCGTCGTGTTGGCAGGTCGGCGGCCCCAAGCCGACGCAGTGTGCCGCCCGCGCGGGTCACGGAGCGATATTCGCATTGCGCGCCCCGTCGCGGACAATCTCAAGCGCGGCGTCGTTCCCGGCAAAGACCTCTTGCGCGTTTTCCCAGATGGCGATGGCCTGTTCAGCATTGCCGAGGACCCCATAGGCGCCGATCAGGCGGGCCCATTCCTCGGGTGTTCCGCCCTGGCTGGCGAGCCGGTCCGACAACTGACTGACCATGCCGCGGATCATCTCCTGGCGTTCTTCCGGGCTCAGGTTTTCTGCCGCTGCAATGTCATCCTGACCGGGGCCTGCGAGCGTTGTGCCGCCAAGATCGGGGATCTGGTAGCCCGTCACTCCGGCGCGCAGGGCAAGCTCCCCGATCTGGGCCGTGATTGGCGGCACCCAGGCGTCGTCAGGGTTGCTTGCGCGCAGCAAGGTGTCCCACAGCCGAAATGCTACGTCGGGCCGGTCGTTCTGTTGCAGCATCAGACCACCATAATACCGCGCCACACCGTTGTTGGGGTCACGGGACAGTGCGCCATCCAGAACCCGCTCGGCCTCGGGGGAAACATAGCCGCCGGCGGCGAGCACCATCATATCGGCCAGATCGGCATAATCACGCGCGGTGGCGTCGTCGCCCCGGATCGCGACGATACGTTCCTGCGCCATATAGGCGCGGATGAAATTTCCCAGTGTGGCCTCACTGCGGGCCAGCAGCACGTGCCCTTGCAGATCGTCGGGGCGGTCCTCGACCGCCTGACGCAGACGATCCACCAGCGCCAGATATTCTTTGGGCGCATCGGTGGCGGGCAGAGGGGGGAGCTGCCCCTCTGCCTCGATCTGCGAGGGGCGGTTTTTGCGGCGCTCATCAGCGGCGGCGATCCGGTCCCGGAGCGCGAGATCACCATATCCCGGCACGCCAAGCGTGCTGTACAGCCCATACCCGCCAACCAGAACGATGATCAGGATCAGACCGGCAGTGGCGAGCGCCACACCGCGCGGAGCCTGCGTTGCGGTGACGGTCGCGCGCAGTTCGGCGTCGGCGGCCAGGATGCGCCGCGATATTTCGGCGCGCAGCCGTTCGGCATCCGCCTCGGCCAGCACACCGCGCGCGACATCGCGTTCGACCTCGCGCAGCTGATCGCGGTAAACCTGCAGATCCGAACTGTCAGCCACACCGCCGTCAGGGCGGTTCCGCAACAAGGCAAGCACCAGCAAGGCCACGACAACAAGGCCAAGCGCGCCGCTGATGATCCAGAAAGGTATCATGCCGTCTCCTCAGATATATCCTGCTGATCATGTAACGCCCGCACCATCGGCACAAAAGGGCAAATGCGGCGGGTGCCTCGCCATGTCGCAACTGCAGGGGGCTGCGATGTCGGCAGAACATCGCCGGGCATAGGGTCGATGTCGGCGAAAAATCGTTCTCGATCGTCGGGACTGACGCCGGATTGGAACCGGGCAGTGTCTGGGTGGGTTTCCTCAACACTGAGATTTTGCACAGGAGTGGTAAAATGCACGATACGAACCTGCCCCCCGAAAGGCATCGCGGCGCGGCGCGCTTGGGCCGCCATACCGGAATTGCCTATGTTGTCGGTATTCTGGCTGTCGTGGCTCTTCTTGTCTTTGTTGTTTTCAGCGATGGCACCAGCGATGTTTCGAACGACAATGGTGAGGCCAATATCCCCTTGGACGGCGCGAGTGACGCGGTGAACAACGCAGCAGAGGCGATTGACAACACGGTTGATGGGGCTGTCGACGGCAACTGAAATCCAGCCGAAACGCACAGCGATGTGATCCATTCTGTCGTTGGGACAAGTGTGCGATAATTCGTCAAAGAATAATGGTGCAGCTTCTCATTCCTTGTTTCGTGTGATGTCGCGGCTGAACAACCGGTCAGAGCTTTCTTCGTTGATAGCCTGACGCAGCGTTGCGCCGGTCCTGAGAACCGCAGATTTCCTGTGTGCGGTGCTGTCTGCCCGCCCCCGAGAGAGAAAGCTGCAGGTGCTTGGTTGCCTTGTCGGTCATTCTCCTCAAGGTTGGACACGACAAGACCACAGGGGTTCGGGCATGGGGCGATGGATTTTGGCGGCAGCGGTGCTGCTGCTGACGGCGGCGCGTGCGCAGGCTGCGGACACGTATGTATGCCAGATCGCTGGATATGATGCGCGTGGCTGGATTCCCGAGGTGCTGTTTCTGGGTGACGACCGCGAGGTTGGTCGCGTTATTGTCTCGGATCCGCTGATCCTTTACTTTAACGACAGTCAGCCGCTGACCGCGCGGATCGCGATCGAAAACGTCCACCGCATCACCTTTGTCTGGACGCTGGATTTGCGCGCAGTGCCCAATCTTGGAATGACGCGATTGCGCTATCGGGCGACCTATCTCAAGGCTACGCAGGCGCTTCACATGTCGGCTACGGCGGTGGGTGACGACGCTGTTTTCACCGGCTCGGGAACTTGCAAGACCGCGCCGCGTTGATCCATTACAATGCCTGTGTCCACACAATCCGAGCCTTGACGCCGGACGGTTCTGGGATCAGGTAAAGGACGGTATAACCTGACATATTCAAGAGGGGTCACATCATGGCTTTTGAACTTCCCGATCTTCCCTATGCCCACGACGCGCTTGCCAGCAAGGGCATGTCCAAGGAGACGCTGGAATATCACCACGATATCCACCACAAGGCGTATGTTGACAACGGATCCAAGCTGATTGCCGGCACTGAGTGGGAGGGCAAGTCGGTCGAAGAGATCGTCAAAGGTACCTATGACAAGTCCGCTGTGGCGCAGTCGGGCATCTTCAACAATGCCTCGCAGCACTGGAACCACACACAGTTCTGGGAGATGATGGGACCGGGCAACAACGCCATGCCTGGCGCACTTGAGAGCCGCCTCACCGAAGCTTTCGGTTCGATCGACAAGTTCAAGGAGGATTTCTCGGCTGCGGGCGCGGGTCAGTTCGGATCCGGATGGGCCTGGCTGGTGGTTGATGGCGACGGTTCGCTCAAAATCACCAAGACAGAGAACGGCGTGAACCCGCTGTGCTTTGGCCAAACTGCGCTTTTGGGCTGCGATGTCTGGGAGCACAGCTATTACATCGATTTCCGCAACAAGCGTCCCGCTTACCTGACCAACTTCCTTGACAATCTGGTGAACTGGGAAAACGTGGCGGCCCGCCTGTCGGCAGCCTGACTCAATCCATCACGTCCGACATTGATGCCCCGCGCGAAATCGCGGGGCGTTTTTTATGCGTCGGGATGGTAATATTTACCATGATAATTGGCAGAAGGCCTGCAGTTCTGGAAACCTCTCGGCGGCGCGCTATCCTCAACCGTTGTGAGTCAGAAATGGAATGATACAATCTGGAGGTGCGGGCATGAACAGGCTTGAGGCACGAGTCACGGCATTTATGAAACGCGTCTGGGTCCTTGGTGATATAGATGCAGCGCATGAGATGATGGCCGCCGATGCTGTAACGTCGGGACTCGAGGCTGAAACCCTTGAGGGGCCGTCGGATTACCTGCGCTATCACAGGATGATTGCGCGGCAATTCGACAATATCGCCTATCGTACACTGCAAGCAGTCGAAAACGACAACTGGGTGGCCATCATGGGTGAGATGTCCGGTGTCGAGATCCGTTCAGGCAGGCGCGTCTGCGTCAGGCTGCATTACATGATGCGGTTCGAAGATGATCTGATCACCGAAATAAGCAGCCTCGTCGATTTTCTGAGCCTTTTTGAGCAAGTCGGGCGTCTGCCGCCGCGCACGCTTGACCTGTGCTTGATGGAACAACGGCTGGAAGTGCAGCCCCGAACGGAACGGGCCTCGTAGCGATGGCAGGTGCGCGGACCAGGCCCCCGGATCATGTTGCGATGGTTCATCGCCGCAGCTAAGACCCTCAGAACGCAGGGCAAGGGGAACGACAATGCAGGACGCACGCGCCGGGGTTCTGGCGATGATTCTGGCCTGTACGATCTGGGGCCTGTCGCCACTTTACTACAAATTGCTTGCGACGGTGCCACCTCTCGAAGTGCTGTCGCACCGGACGCTATGGTCGGCGGGCTTTTTCATGATCGTGTTGTTGGTGCAGGGGCGTTTTGGTCGGCTGGTGGCTGCGTTGTCAGGACTGCGTGCGGCGGCGGTGCTTGGTTTTGCGGCGCTGATGATTTCGACCAACTGGTTCCTGTTCATTATGTCGGTCCAGATTGGCCGCACCACCGAAGCATCGCTAGGATATTACATATTTCCGCTGGTCGCGGTTCTGCTTGGCGTGGTGGCGTTTGGCGAACGGTTGGGCCGAGGGCAGGCGGTCGCAGTCGCGCTGGCCGTGATCGCTGTGCTGGTGCTGTCAGTGGGGTTGGGGGCAGCACCCTGGATCTCGCTGGTGCTCGCCGCAACATTCGGCCTTTATGGTCTGATCAAAAAGCGCCTCACGGTGGGTCCGGTGGTATCAGTCACTGCCGAGGTGATGCTGCTCAGTCCGCTGGCAGCAGGCTGGCTGGTCTGGCTGCATTTTACCCCCGGCGGCGGGGCTTTTGGTGAGGATGCGGTGATCAGCCTGCTGCTGGCGCTGTCAGGCCCGTTGACGGCTGTGCCACTGATCCTGTTCGCGTATGCTTCGCAACGGGTGACGATGGCCAGCATTGGCCTGCTGCAATATATAAACCCGACATTGCAGTTCGTCTGCGCTGTGATGATATTTGGCGAACCTTTCGGCCTTGTCCACGCTATCGCATTTGGCCTGATCTGGACCGCGCTGGCGCTCTATTCAGGGGCTGCCTGGCGGCATCAGAGCGTGCGGCGCAGAGCGTCTATTATCGCGTCTGCCGTTGGTTCGCTGCCGACGAACCCGGCGATCGAAGCATCAGCAAAGCCATGATCGACCACATGTTGCAGCAGCGCGTTCAGTGGATCCCAATAGCCGTTGACGTTCATCAGAAAGATCGGTTTTCCATGCAAGCCCAGCTGTCGCCAGGTCAGTACCTCAAAGAATTCGTCCAGTGATCCGGCGCCGCCCGGCATCACAACGATGGCGTCGGCGTTCATCACCATGACCTTTTTACGCTCGTGCATGGTTTCGGTCACGACAAAGCGGGTAAGGTCGGTTTTGCCCACTTCCCAGGCCAACAGATGCTGCGGGATCACGCCAAAGGTGTCACCCCCAGCCGCCTGAGTCGCCCGCGCGACGATCCCCATAAGGCCAACATCCCCGGCACCATACACCAGCCGCCAACCCTCAGCGGCAATGGCGCGCCCCAATGCCTCGGCTTCGGTGGCAAAGGTCGGGTCACTGCCTGATCGTGCGCCGCAATAGACACAAATTGATTTCATTGTCATTTTTGGGGTCCGATCCGGCGATGTGGTTTTGACCCGTGATAGCGCGCTTGCTATATTCGCTCAACCACGCAGGCGGGCATCCGGGGATGTTGGCGCGCAATGCACGGGACTGGATTAAATATGAGCAAGGGCGGCTTGGCGAGCGGCACCACAGGACTGGCCCTTGGCGGGCTCGCTGCGGTGGGATTGGTGGCGGTCGCGCTGCTGGTCAGCGGACGGATGTCGACCGCACCCGGCGCGAATTCTGGCGTGGCGTCGGTTACACAGGGCAGCAACGACGCCGCTGTGCCTGCCGATGACCCGCCCGCAGGTGAGGCGTCGCTGCAGTCAACTGCAACGACCCCGCCAGAACTGAATGTCGACGCAGCGACATCAACAAATGTGCCGATGGCTGCAGCTCCGGCGCCGCCGACCTTCGACCTGGTGCGGGTCGAAGCGGACGGCACCACGCTTGTCGCCGGAATCGCCGAGGCGCAAAGCGATGTGGAAATCCTGGTCGATGATCAGATTGCAGCCGCGGCAGTGTCGGACGGAACCGGAAAGTTTGTCGGATTTCTGACCCTTGCCCCCAGTGCTGCCGCACGGAAGCTGAGCCTTGTTATGCGGATCGGCGGCGTCAGAACCCAGTCCGAGGATACGGTCCTTATTGCGCCAACGCTGGGGACACAGATCGCCTCGGCTTTGCAGAACGGCAGTGATCCGTCCAACCCGGAAGTTGCACCCGCCACTGTGGCGCAGTCCCCATCCGAGGTCTCGGTGACATTCCCCATGGTCGCAGCCGATGTGGCACAAGTCGTAGTTGTCACAGACGACGCTGTCGCCGCACCTTCGGTCGTTCGAGGGGCGTCAGACCCGGTAGGGGTCGAGACGAGTTACGTGGTCGATCAGGGCGCGGCTGAGATAGAGACAGCACAAGACAGATTCGAACCGAACGCCGGGGCAGACGGGATTGCCATGATTGCCGACCAGGTGGACACAGCCAGCACGCCGCCGCCCGAAGAGGCGGGTGAGGAAGCATCGGGGCTGGCATCTGCCCAGCCAGATGCCGCAGCACCAGACGGTAAAATACCCACCGCATTGGCGGCTGTGACGGCCGCCACCTCCGCCGCTCAGTCGGGGGGAAGTGCTGCCGCGACTGCTGAAATCGCAGAGATCACGAGACCCGCGCCAATCGCCCCGGCTCCGCAGCCCGCCGCGGCGCCGACGGTGATCCTGTCCAGCCGTGCCGGGATCGAGGTGCTCCAGGCCCCTGCACCGACTGCGGATGTACCAGAGGCGCTGACGGATGTGGCGCTCGATGCCATCACCTATGAGGATGACGGCAACGTGATCCTCACCGGGCGCGGGCGCGGCGCCGCGCAGGTGCGGATCTATCTTGATAATGCCCCCGTGACGACATCCCGGATTCGCGCTGACGGGCGCTGGCGCGTGGCGCTGCCAGATGTTGCCACCGGCATCTATACCTTGCGGGTCGATCAATTGCGCGACGATGGATCGGTCGGTGCGCGGGTTGAAAGCCCGTTTAAGCGCGAAGAGGTCGCGGTTCTGGCCGCCGTGGCAGCGTTGAGCGATGGCGTGGCTGCGCAAGCGGTGACGGTGCAGCCAGGGCATACGCTCTGGGCGATTGCCCGCGACCGTTATGGCGAAGGTATCGCCTATGTCCGGGTCTTTGACGCCAATCGCGGCAGCATTCGCAATCCGGACCTGATCTACCCGGGGCAGGTCTTTGCCCTGCCAGAGCCTTGACGCCGCTCACTTGGCGACGTCGTGGATTTGCGTATTTAAAAAGAGAAGAAGCTGGGAGTGTGTATTGTCATTTTGAAGCTGGGCTAAAATGCGTAGGGTTCAGGTGTTCCGAATTCGGTGTGCCGTCTTTGAAACAGGGGACGTACAGGTCACTTTGGTCCAAAGCTGTGGCGATAGAACCGCAGCCAGTTGCCGCCCATGATTCCGTCCGTTTCGTCGCGGGAAAATCCGGTATCGCGCAGGCCGTCACGGATGTTGTCCCAGTCGCGATTGTCCTTAAACCAATCTGGCATTGGCGGAAATCCGGGCGCGGTGGCCGAGCCTTCGCCATACTCGACATTCTTGGTCCAGCGACCCGCGCGCATCCACTCGACCACGCTGTCGGGCTGATCCTGGCATAGATCCGAGCCAAGGCCGAGATTTTCGGCACCGTAGCGCGACGCCGCTTCGGCGATCATCTCGCAGAACTGCGAGAGTGTGCAGTTGGTCCCGCCGGCCAGATGATGCGGATAAAGCGAAAATCCCAGCATCCCACCCGCATTTGTCAGCGCCCGTAATACTGTGTCGGATTTGTTGCGCAACGCAGGATGCCACCAGTCGGGATTGGCGTGGGTGATTGCGACGGGCCGGGTCGAATGTTCTATGGCTTCGAGGGTCGAACGCTCGGCCGAATGGCTCATGTCGATCACCAGCCCGACGCGGTTCATTTCGGTTACAACGGCGCGACCCATGCGGGTAAGACCGGTGTCGTCCTCCTCATAACAACCAGTCGCCAGCAACGACTGGTTGTTATAGGTCAGTTGCATAAAACGCACCCCCAGTTGGTACACGATCTCGACCAGGCCGATGTCATCGCCAATCGGCGAGGGGTTCTGAAATCCAAAGAAAATCGCGGTGCGGTTGGTGTCGCGCGCCAACTCCACGTCATCGGCTGTGCTGCCCCTGAAAATCAGATGCGGCAGCGCTTCGAATCGGCGGTTCCAGACTTCGAGATTCGACACCATCTCGCGAAAGGATTCATGGTAGGCGATGGTGACATGCACGGCGTCGACGCCACCGCTGCGCATCTGGCGAAAGATTTTCTCAGACCAGTTGGCATATTGCAGATTGTCGATCACCGGGGCGCGCATGAGGCGACGCTAGCCAATCGACTGGCGGGGTGCAAATTTAATCGCGGTCGTGGCGCGGATCGCCTGCGATGTGCCATTGGGGTGCACATCCCGAGATCAGAGGGCCGCGCCAGCATCCGTTCCGGTTCTGCTGCTACCAGCGCAATAACGCTTGCTTTCGGGCGCAGGATTGGTATGCCAATGGGTATGAACGCCATGCAGATCATCCGACGAGACATCTGATCTCTTTTATGCGGCAGGCCACTGGTCTGTCGGTTCTGCCGGTTCTATTCCCAAATACCTTGACTTGCCCGCATGCCCTTGGCACCAATCGGGCTTTCCCATGAGGACCTGACCATGATCCCTTCCGTCCTGCCGACCTACAACCGTGCGCCGCTCAGCTTTGTCAAAGGCGAAGGCAGCTGGCTGATCGAGGCGGACGGGCGCCGATTTCTCGACCTTGGGGCCGGCATTGCCGTCAACGTCATGGGTCACGCCCATCCGGTGCTGGTCGCGGCATTGACCGAACAGGCGGGCAGTCTGTGGCATGTGTCCAACCTTTACCAGATCCCGCAGCAGCAGAAGCTGGCGGATCTGCTTGTCGAACATACCTTTGCGGACACCGTGTTCTTCACCAATTCCGGTACCGAGAGCTGCGAACTGGCGGTCAAGATGGCGCGCAAATACTGGTACGACAAGGGCCAGACTGAGCGGACGGATATCATCACCTTCGCAGGTTCGTTCCACGGTCGCTCTTCGGCTGGCATTGCTGCCGCGGGGTCCGAGAAAATGATCAAGGGCTTTGGCCCGATTTTGCCCGGTTTTGTGCATTTACCTTGGGGCGATCTGGATGCGCTCAAGGCAGCCGTGAGCGACACCACCGCCGCCATCCTGATTGAACCGGTACAAGGCGAAGGCGGCATCCGCCCGCTGTCCGACGCCGACCTGCAAAACCTGCGCGCGCTCTGCGACGAAACCGGCACATTACTGATCCTCGACGAGGTGCAATGCGGCATGGGGCGGACCGGGCGGCTCTTTGCCCATGAATGGGCGGGCATCACCCCAGACATCATGATGGTGGCCAAGGGCATCGGCGGCGGCTTCCCGCTGGGCGCGGTACTGGCGACCGAAGAGGCGGCCTCGGGAATGACCGCAGGCACCCACGGGTCAACTTACGGCGGCAACCCGCTGGCCTGCGCTGTGGGTTGCGCAGTGATGGAATATGTAGCTGATCCCGACTTTCTGGCCGATGTGAACGCGCGCGCCGGCACCCTGCGGCAAAAGCTCGAAGGGCTCGTCGCAGCTCATCCCGATGTGTTCGAAGAGGTGCGCGGCGCAGGTCTGATGATCGGCCTGAAATGCCGCGTGCCGAACGGTGACGTGTTGCAGGCCTGCTATGGTCAGGAGCTGATCACCGTACCCGCGGCGGACAACGTCATCCGCCTGCTCCCCCCGCTAACCATCACACCCGACGAGATTGCCGAAGGTGTCGCCCGTCTCGATCGCGCGGCGGCTTCGCTCATCAATCCCTGATCCTTCGCGCCGGATTCCGCTTTTCCGGCCACAGATATCCCGGGACCGGGGGCAGTGCCCCCGCAGTCCCGGCCTTAGCAAAAAGACCCGACCGTATGAACCATTTCCTCGATATCCACAAAACTGATCCGGACGCGCTGCGGGCCATGATCGACCAGGCCCGCGCGATGAAGGTCGCCCGTGGCGCAGCGCCAAAGGGCACACCCGACGCCGAACAACCCCTTGCGGGCCGCATGGTGGCGCTGATTTTTGAGAAACCCTCGACCCGGACGCGGGTGTCGTTTGACGTTGGCGTGCGCCAGATGGGCGGGCAGACCATGGTGCTGTCGGGCAACGATATGCAACTTGGCCACGGCGAAACCATTGCCGACACCGCCCGCGTGCTGTCGCGTTATGTCGACCTGATCATGATCCGCACCTTTGACGAGGCGGTGCTGACCGAGATGGCGGAATTCGCGACCGTTCCGGTGATCAACGGCCTGACCGACCGCACACATCCCTGCCAGATCATGGCAGATATCCTCACCTATGAGGAACACCGCGGCCCAATTGCCGGGAAAAAGGTGGTCTGGTCCGGGGATGGCAACAATGTCTGCAGCTCGTGGTTGCATGCCGCGACGCAATTCGGTTTCGACTTTACCTTTACCGGCCCGGTGCAACTTGATCCGGAAATGGAGTTCATCGGTCTTGCACGCAACGCTGGTGTCACGGTCGCCATCGAACGCGATGCCGTCAAGGCGGTGACCGGCGCTGACCTGATCGTTGCAGACACATGGGTCAGCATGCACGACGCCCAATCGGCGCGCGAACGTCGTCACAACATGCTGCGCCCTTATCAGGTGAACGAGGCGCTGATGGCCCACGCCAAACCCGACGCGCTTTTCATGCACTGCCTGCCCGCGCACCGCGAAGAGGAAGTGACCAGCGCCGTCATGGACGGCCCGCATTCGGTGGTGTTTGACGAAGCCGAGAACCGTCTGCATGCTCAAAAGGCCGTCATGCGCTGGTGTCTTGGCGTCTGATACCACGCATTTGCCTGTCCTTGGCCCGGTTGGTGGCCCGGTCGGTGCAGCACTGAGGTGTGAAGACGCGGTTCAGCGTCACTTGCGCGGTTTGGCCCGCAGCGTGGGGTCGGCGGCTCGGGGGTCATCGGGCCAGGGGTGACGGGGATATTGCCCGCGCATGTCTTTGCGCACGTCAGCGTAGGAACTGTCCCAAAAACCCGGCAGGTCCATCGTGGTCTGCACCGGCTTGCCTGCGGGCGACAGTAGAGTGACCCGTAGCGGTGCATTGCCGACGCAGGGGTGGTCGCTTTGGCCGAACATCTCTTGCAGGCGCAGGCTGATTTCGGGGAAATCACCGCTATAGTCGATTGGAATGTGTCGTCCCAAGGGGGTGGTGAATTGCGCAGGCACAGCCCGGTCGAGCGCTTGCATCTGTCCCCAGCCCAGACCGCCGCGCAGCGCCGGAAGCAGGTCGAACCGTTTCCAGTCGGCGGCGCTTTTGACGCCTGACAGATGCGGCAGCAGCCAGTCCTCCAGGGTTTGCATCAGCGCGGTCTCGGCCATGTCGGGCAGGTCGTGCCCGGCGGCCCGCGCCAGTGCGACGCGGGCGGCAAAGCGCCGCACCGCGTCGGAAAACACTAGCCCCAGTTGGCGCACACCGTCCAGCATCGCGCGTGCAATCGCATCCGGCGGGGCGTCCTTCCAGATCCGGTCATCCAGCGCAATCGCCCCCAGACGTTCCTGCTGGCGCGCCAGTACGCGGCGTTCGCGTTTGGACCAGGCGCAGACATCTTCCCAATGGATACGGTCGGCGAACAGTGCGCGCAGCGCCGCCTCTGAGGTCTGGATCGCCTGGCGAATACGCGCCTCGCGCGGGTTGCCGTCGGTGTCGGTGACAACGATCAGACGGGCGGCGGCGAGGGTGTCGTCGGACGCCAGCATTGCGCCTTTGCCTCCGGTCAGCTGATAGCGCGGCTCGTCCCCTTTGCGGCGCAGACCGATGCGGTCGGGATAGGCAAGCGCGGCCCAGTCGGCCGGTCCGGTCGCCGGTGTCGCCGGTCCGGTCCGAGGGCGTTTGACGGCGGCACGCAGACGGCGGATTTCTTGCCGGATGCGCTCAAGTGCCGGACGGTTCAAACCGTAGGGGCGGCTTTGCGCAAACCCCTTGGGGTCGCGCAGCGCCTCAAGCCGCAGCAGCAGGTCCGCCGGCGCGCCGATCACCGGGTCGCGATCGCTGAGCAGGGCGGCCAATGGTGCAGCCTCGGGTCCGGCAAGGCTGAGCATATGCGCCAGCCGCGGGTGCAGCGGCAGCGCGGCCAGGGCGCGACCATGTGCGGTGATGTGGCCCGCGCCGTCCAGCGCACCCAGCATCCGCAGCAATGCCTGCGCTTCTGCCAGTGCGCCGGGATGCGGCGGCGTCAACAACGGCAGATTTTCGGGGGCCGCCCCCCAGAGCGCACATTCCAGCGCAAGGCCAGTCAGGTCCGCCGCCTCGATCTCGGCCGGGGCAAAGGCCAGCAGCGCGCCCTCTTCGCCTTTGGTCCACAGCCGGTAGGCGGTGCCGGGGGCGACACGACCGGCGCGACCTGCGCGCTGGGTCGCCTCGGCCCGCGTCACCCGTTCGGTGACCAGCCGCGCCATGCCCGAACCGGGATCAAACCGCGCCCGGCGGGCGCGCCCGGCGTCAACCACCACGCGGATATCTTCGATGGTGAGCGAGGTCTCGGCGATCGACGTGGCCAGCACGATCTTGCGTCCCGTCGCCGCAGGTTGGATTGCGGCGCGTTGGGCGGCAAAGTCCATGGCACCAAACAGCGGGCGGATCAGGTGGTCGTCCGGCAGACGGCTTTGCAGCAGGGATTGCACGCGGCGGATCTCGCCCTCACCAGGCAGAAAGACCAGAACACCGCCGGTCGTCTCGGATGCGGCCTGAACCACCAGATCGGCGGTGGCCTGTTCCAGCCGCGCCGTACCAGGCAGAGGGCGGTCGAGCCAGCGCGTCTGAACCGGAAAGCTGCGCCCGGCCGAGGTGACGATCGGCGCATCCATCAGCGCGGCCACAGGGTCCGCGTCGAGTGTGGCAGACATCGCGATCAGGATCAGATCGTCGCGCAATGCCCCCGCGATTTCAAGGCAAAGCGCGAGGCCAAAATCGGCGTTCAGTGAACGTTCATGGAATTCGTCAAAGATGACCGCACCAATGCCGCGCAGTTCCGGGTCGGACTGGATGCGGCGGGTCAGGATGCCTTCGGTGACGACCTCGATCCGGGTTTTGGCGGACACCTGCGCCTCGCCTCGGATGCGGTAGCCGATGGTCTGGCCCAATGGTTCGTTCAGCGTATCGGCCATGCGCTGCGCGGCCGCCCGGGCAGCCAAGCGGCGCGGCTCAAGCATCAAAATGGTGCCCTGTGTCAGTGCGCTGTCAAGCATGGCAAGCGGCACGCGCGTCGTCTTGCCCGCGCCCGGTGGGGCCTGCAACACGGCGCGCCCCCGCGTACGGAGCGCCGCGATCAGGTCCGGCAGGGCGTCGTCTATTGGCAGGCGTGTCATTCGCCGGGTTATGGCCAAGGAACGGACTGGCGGCAAGGCGTCGCGGCGTGACGCCGGAGCCATAGCGGCGGAACCGCGGTCGGCAGGCGCGACAGAGGGGCAGGGCGAAAAACCGCTAGGGGCTCGGGGCTGGACAAGCGGTGTTGTGGCAGGGCATCTGGAGGGTGAGAGATGGAGGCAGAGCATGGATATCGCGGCGACGGCAACACAGATCCTGGCAGGCGAGCGGCGGGCGCTGGCGCGGGCGATCACCTTGGTCGAAAGCGGGCGGAGTGATCACCGCGCACAGGCGACCAACTTGCTTGAGACGCTGCGCGGTCATGGCCGGACTGCCTTGCGCATCGGGCTTTCGGGTACGCCGGGGGTCGGTAAATCAACCTTTATCGAAACCTTTGGCCTGATGCTGACCGGCATGGGAAAACGTGTGGCGGTACTGGCGGTTGATCCCAGTTCGGCGCGCTCGGGCGGATCGATTCTGGGCGACAAGACCCGGATGGAACGGCTGAGCCGCGACGCCAACGCCTTTATCCGCCCATCGCCCAGCCAGACCCATCTTGGCGGCGTGGCCCGACGCACCCGCGAGGCGATTGACCTGTCCGAGGCCGCCGGGTTCGACGTTATTTTGATCGAGACGGTCGGGGTCGGACAATCCGAGACGGTCGTGGCCGAGATGTCTGACATTTTCCTGCTGCTGCTGGCCCCGGCAGGGGGCGACGAATTGCAGGGGGTCAAGCGTGGCATCATGGAGATGGCCGACCTGATCCTGGTCAACAAGGCCGATGGCGATCTGCGGGCCGCTGCGACGCGGACCTGCGCCGACTATACTGGCGCGCTGCGGCTGCTGCGCAAAAGGGCGCAAGATCCCGAGGGCTTTCCCAAGGCGCAGATGGTGTCGGCGCTGGAAGACACCGGGCTGCAACTTGCCTGGGAAGAGATGGAGAAACTGGCGCACTGGCGCCGCGAGACGGGACATTGGGACCGCATTCGGGCCGAGCAGGCGCGCTATTGGTTCGAGGCCGAAGTGCGTGAGGGGTTGCTCGCCCGATTGCGGCGCGAACCGGTGCGCGGCGCGATGCTGGCGCTGGCGGACCGGGTTGAGGCGGGCGAAATAACGGCGGCCGCTGCTGCCGGTGAACTTCTGGACGGTACTTTGGCCGGATCAATGGGCGGGTCCGCAAACTGATGCGCGCGGACGTCGTCTTTGACGGCACGCAGTTGCGGGCAGATCTGTTTAATGCGCGCGCCACGTCACTGTTTGTGACCTTCCGCCAGCGATTGGCCACACCGGGGGCGTTTGATACGCCGCGCCCGGTGCGCAGCTTTGTCGACCGGGGCTATGCGCATCTGCATCTGCAGGCGCGGCACAACGACTGGTACATCAATGACGAAACAGTGGCGCTGGCGGATACCTTGCGCACGGTTTGCCAGTCCTATGCACGGGTGGTTGGCATGGGGTTCTCGATGGGCGGCTATGCGGCTTTGCGATTTTCCAGCGCGCTGGGACTGCGACATCTGATCGCCGTGTCGCCACAATTCAGCCTGTCACCAAAGGTGGTGCCGCAGGATCGGCGCTATCGTGACTGTGCTGGCGGGTTTGATGATGCTCTGGGCGATCTGGCGGTGCATGGTCGCGCCGCGCTGGCGGGCGTTGTCCTGTTTGATCCGTTCAAACCGTTGGACCGACTGAATGCCAATCTGATTGCGGCGACGTTCCCGCGCGTACAGCTGTGCCGGCTGGCCGGGTCTGGCCACCCTGCCAGCCGGATCCTGCGCGAGGGCGGGCGCTTTGGCGCATTGCAGGCGTTGTTGTTGCGCGGGCAGGTGATCCCTGCAGATGTCACGGCATTGCATCGTCAAAGCCGCCGGGACAGCCCGCTGTATTGGGACCAGATGGCCGGGATCGCGCGGCGGCGGGGTCGGCCCGCGCTGGCCGCCACCGCCGCGGCGCGATCAAAGGCGCTGGGTGAGGCGTCACAAACCGGTCAGACGCCTTATTCCGGGCGTGCCCCCCTTGACGCCAAGTGGTGAAACGCCTAACGACACCGGACGAGATTCTGGGCGCTGACAGATTGCGCCCGTTGCCCTGTTGCCCAAGGTCTGATCCTTGGCCGAAACAAGACGAGGATGGACCATGTCGCGAGTATGCGAACTGACCGGAAAAGGCCCAATGACTGGCAACAATGTCAGCCATGCAAACAACAAGACCCGTCGGCGGTTTCTGCCGAACCTGAATGACGTGACTTTGCAGTCCGAAGCGCTCAAGCGCGGCGTGAAACTGCGGATTTCGGCGGCTGCCCTGCGCAGTGTCGATCACCGTGGTGGTCTGGACATGTTCCTAGCGAAAGCCAAGGACACCGAACTGTCCGACAACGCGCTGAAGGTCAAGAAAGAGATTGCCAAGGCGCAGGCCGTTCAGGCCTGAACCCTGTCGTACATGAGATTGAAACAGCCCCGAGCGGATCACGCCCGGGGCTGTTTCCGTTTGCGTTGAAGTGGCGATTTGTGCCCGGCTTGCGGTGCGTCGCAAGCTCTGGGCACCCTAATTCTCAGATCCAGCACGTGACCGTCAGTCTATTGGGTGCGCGCAGCCGCTTTAGACCGCGCGTTTCCCGTCAGATTTGACCCTGGAAAAGCCGGCCGTATTGGCGTAGCCGCCAACGATGGCGCGGCGCGCCTCAAGATCCAGAACCGTGTTGATGTCGCTGAACCCAGCTGGTGCGCGTTTCTCGACCTCGTCGATCACCCGTTCGGGGCCGCCGACGCGGTTGGTGCGCACCACTTCGGCGGTTTTGGGCAGACGGTCCTTTTCATACGTCCAGAGCGCCGCGCGGGGATGTTCGCTGCGAGCCAGTGCGTCAGCGAGACAGCGCGCGTCGAGGATCGCCTGTGATGCGCCGTTCGATCCCACTGGATACATCGGATGCGCCGCATCTCCCAGCAGGGTGATCCGGCCAAAAGTCCAGCGTGGCAGCGGATCGCGGTCGGCCATCGGGTATTCAAAGATAGCGGGTGTGGCGCGGACCAGCCCGCCAATGTCCATGCCCGGCACGCCAAAGCGCAGCGCGTGGGGCAGCACAGTGGCCAGTGGCACCTGACGTGACCAGTTGTCGGGCGGGGGGGGCGAAAGCGCGGGATCCTTGATGCGCACATTGACCACCCAATTGGTCAGCTGCGTCCCGTCCCTGGCCGGCGCGATGGGGTAAAGCACAAATTTGCCCCCGAGCCCGCCGCCAATCGCCATGCTTTCACCGTCCTGCCAGACTGGCCAGTCCACCGCGCCGCGCCACATGGCGACACCCTGCCAGCTGGGCGGACCCTCGCTGGGGTAAAAGCTGCGACGCCCGACAGAATGGATGCCATCGGCACAGATCAGCACGTCACCCTGTGCTGTGGTGCCTGTGCCGCCGTCGACCGAATTGGTGAAATGTGCCGTGACGCAGCGTTCGTCCTGAACAAACCCGGCCAGCTTGCGACCGGTCACCACAGCGTCGGGCCCCAGCCGGTCAATCACCGCGTCAAAGATCGTCTTTTGCAGCCGCCCCCGGTGGATCGAGAATTGCGGCACCTCGTGGCCGGCATGCATGCCACGCAGTTCGGACCAGACCTCCTGACCCTGTTTGGTCAGATAGCTCAGCTTGCGGGTGCGCACTCCGACCGCGTCCAGCGCGGGCAACAGGCCAAGCGCCTCAAGCTCTCGGATGGCGTGGGGCAGGACGTTGATGCCGACGCCGACTTCGCGCACCTCACGGGCCACTTCGAACAGCTGCACGGGGATGCCGCGCTGGTGCAGCATCAGGGCTGTTGTCAACCCGCCGATGCCTGCGCCTGCGATCAGGACTTTCATGGCTTACGCCTCCTCGGGCGGGGGCAGGAAATCGACCTCGTGCTGCGCCGAGACGGCAACCACATCCGCCGGATTGGCGCCCGGCCCCAGATTGTGCAGCGCCCAGAACAGATCATAGAGCCTGCGTGAAGGCGCGACCCAGAACAGGCATTTGATCGTGGTTTCAGTCTTGTTGAAGATACCATGCGGGATGCCCATCGGCAGGCGGATCACGTCACCCGGTTCGGCATAGGCCTCGACTCCGTTCAGCAGCAGATCGAACCGGCCTTCGAGCACATAGATGAATTCATCCTGATGCGGATGGATATGCGGCGGTACAAACGTGCCCTTGGGCAGGGTCGCGTGCCAGGACATCGACGATTCCGAATGCTGCTTGGGCACATAGGTCTGACCAAGGATGTTCCAGCTTATGTCGTTGAGGCCGGTGGTCGATCGGGTGACGCCGGGAATCATGGTCATGGCTTGTCCTTTCGGGGCGGGAGGGCGGGGTCAGACGTGCAAAAAGCGGTCCTTGACCTCGGGGGTGTTCAGAATGTCAGCGGTCGATCCGGTCCAGACCACGCGGCCCTTTTCGATCACCACATGGCGGTCGGCAAATTTGGTCAGCGCATCGACATTCTTGTCGATCACCAGGATCGCCTCGCCTTCGGATTTCAGTCGGGCAAGGCAGGCCCAGATATCGGCGCGGATCAGGGGGGCCAGCCCCTCGGTCGCCTCATCCAGCACAACAAGGCGGGGGTTGGTCATCAAGGCGCGCCCGATCGCCAGCATCTGCTGTTCGCCCCCCGACAGCTGATTGCCCATGTTGCGACGACGTTCCTGTAGCCGGGGAAACAGGTCATAGATCCGCGACAGCGTCCATTTGCCCTTGGTCGCTGTGGCTTGCAGGTTTTCTTGCACGCTGAGCGTCGGAAAGATCTGCCGCCCCTCGGGCACCAGCCCCAGACCGGCACCGGCAATGCGATGCGGTGCAGCGCCGGTCAGGTCCTGCCCGTCAATGCGGACCGTGCCACCTGTGGGCGCGACCAGACCAAAGATGGTGCGGATCGTTGTGGTTTTGCCCATGCCGTTGCGGCCCAGAAGCGTCACCACCTCACCCTTGGCGACCGAGAAGTCGATGCCAAACAGGATGCGGCTTTCACCATAGCTCGCCTGCAATCCGCTGACTTCCAGCATCAGACAGTCTCCTCGTCGCCCAGATAGGCGGCCCGCACCTTGGGGTCGGTGCGGATGGCGTCGGGCGTGCCCGAGGCGATGATTTCACCGTAAACCAGCACAGATATGCGGTCAGCGAGGGCAAAGACCGCCTCCATATCATGTTCTATCAACACTGTTGCATAGCGGCCCTTGAGGGCGGCGAGCCGGGTAACAAAGGCGTCAGCCTCTTCTCCGCCGGTGCCCGCCAGTGGCTCGTCCAACAGCAGCACCTTTGGCTGCGTCGCCAGCGCGATGGCCAGTTCCAGCCGCCGGTGTTCGCCATGCGACAAGGCCGAGGCGCGGATACCTGCGCGATCCTCCAGCCCGGCCTCGGCCAGTGTCCGCATCGCAGCGTCGTTCAGCGCCGCGTCGCCTGCTACAGGGCCAAAAAAGCGAAAGGATGAGCCAGACCGCGCCTGCACCGCCAGCGCCACATTTTCTAGCACTGTGAACCGCGGCAGAATGCAGGTGATCTGGAACGACCGCGCAAGGCCCAGATGCACCCGATCCGCCATCGACGCGCTGGTGATGTTGCGTCCTTCGAGCGTGACAGTCCCGCTATCTGGCCGGATCTGACCCGAGAGTTGACCGATCAGCGTGGTCTTGCCCGCACCATTCGGGCCAATGATGGCGTGCAATTCGCCGGGTTTGACGTCCAGAGACACATTGCGGGTGACCTCAAGCGCGCCGTAATTCTTGCACAGGTTCGAGACAGTGAGCAGGCTCATTTCCGCACCCCCCGCAGCCGTTCCAGCGCGCCGGTGATGCCATGCGGCGAATATAGCACCATCAGAATCAGGAACACGCCAAAGACCAGCCGCCAGTGTTCGGTCAGCATGGCCAGCCAATCCTCTAGCAGCAGTGCGACGACCGCGCCGCCAATGGCCCCGGTCAGATTGCCGATGCCACCCAGCACCACCATCACGATCAACTCGCCCGAGCGGTGCCAGGACATGAACGCGGGTGAGACGAATTCGGCCTGATTGGCCAGCAGTACTCCGGCGACGGACGTCATGCAGCCCGAGATCACAAAGGCGGTCAGTTGATAACGAAAGGGGGCGAGGCCGATTGCCTCCATCCGCACCGAGTTTTCGCGCGTGCCGATCAGAACGCGACCAAAGCGTGATCCGACGATGCGTGTCGCCAGCGCAAACAGCACGATCAGCAGCGCTAGGGCAGTGTAGAACAGGGTGAGGTCACTCTCTAACGCCTGCGAACCGAACAGGGTTGAGCGGGCTTGGAGTGGCGTACCGTCGTCGCCGCCAAAAGAGGACAGCGAGATAAAGAAGAAATAGGCCATCTGCCCGAACGCCAGAGTGATCATTATGAAATAGACACCGCGCGTGCGCAGTGAGATCGCCCCGGTGATAGCGGCAAAGATGGCTGACAGGGTTACCGCGCCAAGGATGTGCAGGCTTAGATCCGTGACGCCGAACCGGCTGAGGATCGCCACTGCATAGGCCCCGAACCCCAGATAGGCGGCGTGGCCAAACGATACCATCGCGCCGTAGCCCAGGATCAGGTCCAGCGCCATCGCGGCAATCGCATAGGCGACGATACGTGTGCCGATCAGCAGCAGGAATGGATCGTCGGTCAGCGCCGAAACCACTGGCAGAAGTGCAAAGGCGGCAAAGATCAGGATGGCGAACCAGATCCGCATCGACACGCGGGGACGGACGGCGGCGGTGATGCTCATGTGGTGCGCCTGCCGAACAGGCCTGCGGGCCGGGCAAAGAGGATCGCCGCCATCAGAATATAGACCAGCATTGGTGCCAAAGTGCGCCCGGTCTGACCCGCCGCCGCAGGGTCCATCACCGCACGCAGCAGGATCGGGCCAAAGGTGCGGCCCAGCGTGTCCACCAGTGCCACCAGAATGGCGCCCAGAAACGCACCCCGGATTGACCCGATGCCACCAATGACGACAACCACAAAGGTCAGGATCAGCACGCTTTCCCCCATGCCGGTGTCCACCGACAGGATTGGCGCGACGATCGCGCCGGCAAAGCACGCCAGCACCGCGCCAAGGGCAAACACGGTGGAGAAGAGCTTGCCTATATCCACCCCCAGCGCCGACACCATTTCGCGATTTGTTGCACCTGCGCGCAGCAACATGCCGACGCGGGTGTGGTTCACAACGACATACAGTCCTGCCGCCACCGCCAGCCCGGAGGCAATGATTGCCAAACGATACACCGGGTATTGCAGTGGCCCGATCAGCGGGATTGACCCGGAAAGGATATCCGGCATCGGGACGGATAGGGGTGAAGTGCCCCAGAGGATCTTGACCCCCTCGTTGACGATCATCACCAGACCAAAGGTGGCCAGCACCTGATCCAGATGTGATCTTGAATAAAGTGGTCGTATCACCACCCTCTCAACCACATAGCCCACCGCCACTGCCGCAGGCAGCATTAGCAGCAGGCCAAGCCAGAAGCTGCCCGTGAGGGCGGCAAAGGTGGCGATCAGATAGGCCCCGATCATATAAAGCACGCCGTGGGCCAGATTGATCACGTCCATGATCCCGAACACCAGCGTCAGCCCGGCGGCGATCAGAAAGAGCAGAATGCCCAGCTGAACGCCATTGAGCAGTTGCAGGATAAACAGGTTGGTCATGTCAGTCTCCGGCCCACGGATCTAGGTTTCGATCAGGTCAGATCACATCGGGCACTGAGCGGCGTAATTGTCGACGTAATCGTCAAAGATCTTTTCGACGATGGCGGTCTGATACAGGCCATCTTCGCGTTTTTCCGCCTTGACCAGATAGAAGTCCTGGATCGGAAAGTTGTTCTTACCAAAGCTGAAATCGCCGCGCGGGCTGTCGAAATCGGCGGCATGCAGGGCAGATTTCAGCGCCGCGCGGTCGGTCAGATCGCCGCCGACAGAACTGACTGCGGCATTGATCAGCTGCGCCGCATCATAGGCCTGCATTGCATAGGTGCCGGGCATCGCGCCGTATTTGGCAAGATAGGCGTCGACAAAGGTCTTGTTGGCGGCGTTGTCCATATCCGGCGCCCAGTTCGCCCCCCCCATCAGACCGACGGCCGCATCCTGCGTCGCGGGCAGGGTGGTTTCATCGACGGTAAAGGCTGACAGGAACGGGATCGTCGTCAGACCGGCCTGGCTGTACTGTTTCACAAGATTCACACCCATGCCGCCGGGCATAAAGGTGAACAGCGCATCGGGCTGGAACGCCGCGATCTGCGCCAGCTCGGACGAGAAATCCAGTTGCCCGAGTTCGGTGAACACCTCGCCTGCAACGCCGCCGGTGTAAGAATGCTTGAACCCGTTCAGGCTGTCCTTGCCGGCCTGATAGTTCGGCGCCATCAGGAACACGTTCTGGTAGCCCTGCTTTTCTGCATAAGCGCCCATGACTTCGTGGTTCTGGTCGTTCTGATACGAGGTGGTATAGAAATTCTCGTTGCACTCGGCGCCGGCATAGCTGGACGTACCGGCGTTGGTCGAGATCAGGATGGTGCCGGTTTCTGTCACCGGCTTGTGGATCGCACCAAGGATGTTGGAAAAGATCGGGCCGACCACAAAATCAACTTCGTCCCGCGCCACCAGCTCGCGCGCCTTGTCAGCGGCCAGATCGGGGCGCTGTTCGTCGTCGATGATGATGATTTCGGTTGGCAGGCCACCCATCTCACCCATCGCCTCAGCAGCGAGGAGGAATCCGTCGCGCGCCTGCGAACCAAGGGCGGCGGCCGGGCCGGACAGGGTGTAGATCAACCCGATCTTCAGTTTGCCATCAGCGGCCGAGGGCAGGTCCTGCGCCATCGCGGGCGTGCTTAGGGCAAGCGCGGCAAAGGTGGTTGCCAGCAGTTTGGTCTTGATCTTCATGAGATGCTCCTTTGTTGGATCGCCCCGCCGCCCGGATTTTCCCGGATCGGTCTGAATGGGTGCGACTGATCTGATATTCGTGTCGGCGGGCCACTTGGCGGGCCTTTGTACCGGGTCTTGTCTCGCTCAGTCCTCTTGTTGGCGGCGTTGTGGTTGCGGCCGGTGTATGTCGTATGTCGGTTTCCGCGTGGCGCCTCAGCCGCTTACAGGATCGTGCACGGCGGCGCGCGTCAAGGGCGAAGCCATGTCCGCCAGCCCGTCAATCACATTGAAATGGTGCCGGTCCGGTTCAATCACGGCGCGAGTATCGCAGCCCAACCCGTGCCAGATATTGGCGAGCAGGCGGGTCTGGCGCAGGAATTCCTGCCGTTCGCCGCCGCCAACCCAGGTTGTCAGGCGGACGTGGGGCAGGGGTTCTTTCAGGGCAGGACTCCCCGCTGCAGCACTGGCGGCATCCATGCGCAAGGTTGCGTTGCGGTTGGTGAGCAGCAGGGGGCGCAGGTCGTGCAGGCCCGAGATCGACACGACATGGCGCAACCGTGCCTGTGTATCCGGTGCCAGTGGGCTGTCCGTGCACATCATCGCGCTCACCAGATGGCCACCAGCCGAATGACCTGACAGCACGATCGGGCCCGACACCTGCGTCGCTGCATGATCTATCGCGGCACCGATCTGCGCAGTGATGTCAGCAATGCTGACCTGAGGACAGAGGTCATAGGACGGGATCGCCACCGCCCAGCCCGCAGCCACTGCGCCCGCCGCCAGATGCGACCAGTAGGATTTGTCCAGTGCCACCCAGTAACCGCCGTGCACAAAGATAAACAATCCTTTGGCTGTGCCCTGGGGTAGAAACAGGTCATAGCGGGACCGCTTCGTTTTGCCGTACGCCATGTCCAGACGATTGTTGCCACGGTCGCGAAATGCCTGCGCAGGGGCAACCCAGCGGGCGGGCCAGGACGCCCCATCCGGGATGTTGCGCCCGTTTTCATAGGCATCATCCCAGTCGCGTATCACCCAGCCCGTCATTGCAATTCCCCTGTTTGCGCAGCCCCGCCGCCGGTCGCGGCACCGTAGACAGCACCCGCGCAAGTGTCACGCAGTTGCGGGTGGAAAATGTATGGTGCAGGCATCTGTGCGGGCATTCGCAAGGCTCCGATCGTGGCCAGTCGACTCAACGCTAGGCCGGCGAAAAAACTATTTCAAGTACAAAACATTTTTGCTTGAAATAAATTCCGACCCCGCCTAGCGTTGAGTTTCAGGGGCGTCAGATCGCCCCGAAAACAGGGGGCGACGAATGCGTATTGCATGTCTGGGGGGTGGTCCCGCGGGGCTCTATTTCGCGATCTCAACCAAGCTGCGCCAACCGGACGCCGAGGTGGTTGTGTTCGAGCGCAACCGCGCCGACGACACCTTTGGCTGGGGCGTCGTGCTGTCGGATGAGACGCTGGATAACCTTGCCGCAAACGATCCCGTCAGTGCCACCCAGATCCGCGAACACTTTGCCTACTGGGACGATATTGCCGTGCATCATCGCGGGCAAAAGATGCTGTCCACCGGGCACGGGTTCTGCGGCATTGGACGCAAGCGGCTGCTGCTGATCCTGCAGGCGCGTGCCGTCGCGCTGGGCGTTGATCTGCGGTTCGAAACCGAAGTGGGCACCGCGGCTGATTATATGGATGACTACGATGTGGTTGTTGCCTGCGACGGGCTGAATTCGCGCACCCGCACCGCATTCGAGGGTGCATTTGAACCCGATATCGACATGCGTGCCTGCCAGTTTGTCTGGCTGGGCACGCACCAGAAGTTCGACGATGCCTTTACCTTTATATTCGAGAAAACGCCCAAAGGTTGGGTCTGGGCGCATGCCTATCAGTTCGACCCTGACACAGCGACGTTCATCGTCGAGTGTTCGCAAAAGACGTTTGATGCCTACGGCTTTGGTGAGATGTCGCAACAGGACAGCATCGCCACCTGTCAGGAAATTTTTGCCGATCATCTGGGTGACCACGCGCTGATGACCAATGCCAACCACATTCGCGGTTCAGCTTGGATTCGGTTTCCGCGCGTGCTCTGCCGCCGCTGGAGCCACAAGAACGTCGTGCTGTTGGGGGACGCGGCCGCGACTGCCCATTTTTCCATCGGTTCGGGCACAAAACTGGCATTGGAGTCGGCGATTGCCCTGGCCGAGGCGCTGTCGTCGGAGCCGGATGTGGCCACTGCCTTTGAAAGTTACGAATCGGAGCGGCAATTGCAGGTGTTGCGTCTGCAATCCGCCGCGCGCAATTCGGTCGAATGGTTCGAGGATGTTGAGCGTTATCTGGACCTTGATCCGGTTCAGCTGAACTATTCTCTGCTGACCCGGTCGCAGCGGATTAGCCATGAAAACCTGCGCGAACGTGATCCGGTTTGGCTGGAATCGGCTGAACGCTGGTTTCAGGAGCAGGCAAGCGCAACGGTTGAGGGGCCGGCCCGCGCGCCGATGTTTGCGCCGTTTCGCCTGCGTGACATGGATTTGAAGAACCGCGTCGTCGTCTCGCCCATGGCGCAATACAAGGCGGTGAACGGCTGTCCGACTGACTGGCATCTGATCCATTACGGTGAACGCGCCAAAGGCGGCGCCGGGCTGATTTATACCGAAATGACCTGTGTTTCCCCCGAGGGGCGGATCACCCCCGGTTGTCCCGGCCTCTACGCACCGGAACACGAGGCGGCCTGGCGCAGGCTGACAGATTTTGTGCATACCGAGACGCCGGCCAAGATTTGCTGCCAGATCGGCCATTCAGGGCGCAAGGGATCGACCCGCATCGGATGGGAGGGGATGGATCAGCCCTTGCCCTTGGGCAATTGGGATCTGCTCTCGGCCTCAGCCCTGCCGTGGTCTGACGCCAATGCCACACCCCGCGCGATGACCCGTGATGATATGGACCAAGTGACGGCGGAATTTGTCGCGGCGGCGCAGATGGCTGACCGCGCGGGCTTTGACATGATCGAACTGCATGCGGCGCATGGCTATCTGATCTCGTCCTTTATCTCGCCGCTGTCGAACATCCGCGACGATGCTTATGGCGGCAGTCTGGAAAACCGGATGCGCTATCCGTTAGAGGTGTTTGTCGCGATGCGCGCCGTCTGGCCCGAAGCAAAGCCGATGTCGGTGCGGATTTCGGCCACCGATTGGACGGATCGGGGTGTGACCGCAGAAGAGGCGGTCGCGATAGCGCAGATGTTCAGCGCGGCGGGGGCCGACATCATCGACGTCTCAGCTGGTCAAACATCGACCGAGGCGCAGCCGGTTTACGGTCGTATGTTCCAGACCCCGTTTTCGGATCGCATCCGCAACGAGGCTGGCGTGGCGACCATGGCCGTTGGTAATATATTCGAGGCGGATCACGTTAATTCCATCCTGATGGCCGGGCGGGCCGATCTGGTCTGCCTCGCCCGCCCGCACCTTTCCGACCCCTATTGGCTGCTGCATGCGGCGACCGCGTTGGGCGATCGGGCCGAGGATTGGCCGCTGCCCTATCTGGCGGGCCGGGATCAGGCATGGCGGCTGGCCGACCGCGACGCCGAGGTCGCGCGGGTATGAATATCACCGGCAAACACGTGGTGATCAGTGGCGGCGGCACAGGAGTTGGCGCGGACATGGCGCATCGCTTTGCCGCTGCAGGCGCTCGGGTGACAATTTTGGGCCGGACCGAGGAGACTTTGGCAGCGCAGGGTCTGCCCTATGTGCTGTGCGACGTGACTGATCCGGAACAGGTAGACGCTGCATTCGCGCAAGCACGCGCAGCGCGGGGGCCGGTGGCCGTGGCGATTGCGAATGCAGGGGCGGCCGACAGCACACCGTTTGCAAAGATGACTGCAGCGGGGTTGGAAAAGATGTTGGCCGTGAACGTTACCGGGGTCTTTACCCTGTGGCAGGCTGCGTTGGAGGATATGAAATCCGCAGGTTGGGGGCGGATGATTGCCGTTGCTTCAACCGCCGGGCTCAAGGGGTATCCCTATGTGGCGGGCTATGTCGCAGCGAAACACGGAGTTGTTGGATTGACACGTGCGCTAGCGTTGGAACTTGCGCAGACCGGGATCACCGTCAACGCACTGTGCCCCGGATTTATTGAGACCTCGATGCTGGACCGGTCCATCGCCAACATCGTCGCCAAGACCGGCAAGACGCCGGAACAGGCCGCGCGGGCGCTGAACAAGGGCAACCCACAAGGCCGGTTTGTCCAAACCCACGAAGTCGCGGGCACTGCGCTGTGGCTGTGTTCGGACGATGCAGGCGCGGTGAATGGCCATGCGCTCAGCCTCTCGGGGGGAGAGATATGAATACCCACCCTCAGACCGAGACCGGATCAGAGACATCCAAGGCGCGGCTGCGTCTGTGGTTGCGCCTGCTCAAGAGCAGTCGCGGGGTTGAGGCCGAATTGCGCGACCGCCTGCGTCGCGACTTTGGTGCGACCCTGCCGCGGTTTGACGTGATGGCGGCACTGGACCGGTTTGAGGCCGGGCTAAAGATGTCGGCGCTGTCGGGAGTGCTGCGGGTGTCCAACGGGAATGTCACGGGCATCGTCGACCGGCTGGCCGAGGATGGGTTGGTGGTGCGGGTCCCGGTGCCGGGGGACCGCCGCGCCACAACCGTTCGCTTGACCCGCAAGGGCCGCGAAGAATTTGCGCGGCAGGCAGCGGCGCATGAAACCTGGATCGACGAATTGCTGCATGATTTCAGCGCGGACGAAGCCGAAACACTGGCCGCGCGGTTCGATGCGCTGGCCCATCGCGAGGACAATGCATGAGACAGAACACAGAACATTTCCGCTGCTGGATCGCCGATGGCATCGCGCATGTCACGCTCGATCGACCTGAACGCAAGAACCCGCTGACATTCCAGAGCTATGCCGAGCTGCGCGACTGGTTCCGCGATCTGAGCTATGACGATGAGGTCAAGGTGGTGATCTTTGGCTCCAACGGCGGCAACTTCAGCTCTGGCGGCGATGTGCACGACATCATCGGGCCGCTGACCCGGATGAATATGAAAGAGCTTCTGGCCTTTACTCGGATGACCGGTGATCTGGTCAAGGCGATCCTGAACTGCGGCAAACCGGTGATTGCGGCTGTCGATGGGATCTGCGTCGGCGCGGGGGCGATCATCGCCATGGCGTCAGATATGCGGCTGGCCACGCCCGAGGCCAAGGCGGCATTTCTTTTCACCCGCGTTGGTCTGGCGGGCTGCGACATGGGCGCTTGCGCGATTCTACCGCGGATCATCGGGCAGGGCCGCGCAGCTGAGCTGCTGTATTCCGGTCGGTCGATGTCGTCGGATGAGGGTGAACGCTGGGGATTCTGGAACCGCCTTGTGGCGGCTGATGCGCTGGAGGCCGAAACGCTGAAGCTGGCGCAGCAGATCGCTGCGGGGCCGAATTTTGCACATATGATGACAAAAACGATGCTGATGCAGGAATGGTCCATGGGACTGGAGCAGGCGATCGAGGCCGAGGCGCAGGCGCAGGCGATCTGTATGCAGACCGGCGATTTCACGCGGGCGTATGAGGCGTTTGTTGCCAAAGAGCGCCCGGTTTTCGAAGGGGACTAGAGATGTCTTTGTCGCAAGGGCGTATTTTAAAAGAGAAGAAGGTGAGGGCGTTGGAGTGACGGATCGGAGTTTCCTTGACTGGCCGTTTCTTGAGCGGGGTCACAAGGATTGGGCGCTGGCTTTGGATGATTGGGCTGCCGGGGCGCTGGGGGCCGTGGATCATGGTGACATCGATATCGCCTGCCGGACGCTGGTGCGCGCGCTGGGCGACGACGGCTGGTTATTGCCGACGGCGGTGGATCCTGATGATCCGGCGGCGCTGGATGTGCGGACCCTGTGTCTGACACGCGAGACGCTGGCGCGACATGACGGGTTGGCGGATTTTGTCTTTGCCATGCAGGGGTTGGGAACCGGGGCGCTGTCGCTGTTCGGGACATCTGCGCAGCAAGCTGCGTGGTTGCCGCTGACCCGGACGGGGCGGGCGATTGCGGGATTTGCCCTGACCGAGCCACAGTCGGGGTCTGATGTGGCCAACAGCACGATGACGGCGCGGTGCGATGGTGATGCCTATGTGCTGGACGGGGAAAAAACCTGGATCTCAAACGGGGGGATCGCGGATGTTTATTCTGTCTTTGCCCGCACGGGAGAAGCGCCGGGGGCAAAGGGGCTGTCGGCCTTTGTTGTACCTGCGAATACGCCGGGTCTGGAAATTGTCGAGCGGTTGGAGACCATTGCGCCGCATCCCTTGGCGCGGTTGCGGTTCGATGGTTGCCGGGTGCCTGCGGATGCGATGATCGGGCAGCCGGGGCAGGGGTTCCGCATCGCCATGTCGGTGCTGGATGTGTTTCGCACCACAGTGGCGGCGGCGGCGCTGGGGTTTGCCCGGCGGGCTTTGGCTGAAACGCTGGTTCGGGTGCAGGCGCGGCAGGTGCAAGGTGCACCGCTGGCTGATCTGCAGATGGTGCAGGCGCATCTGGCCGAAATGGCGTTGCGCGTCGATGCGTCGGCGCTGTTGGTGTATCGCGCCGCCTGGGCCAAGGACATGGGCGCGCCGCGTGTGACCCGCGAGGCGGCGATGGCCAAGTTATATGCGACTGACGAGGCGCAGAAGGTCATTGACGCGGCCGTGCAGCTTCATGGTGGTGACGGGGTGCGGGCGGGAGCCGTCGTGGAGCGGCTCTACCGCGAGATCAGGGCCTTGCGGATTTATGAGGGGGCGTCGGATGTACAGAAAGTGATCATCGCGCGGTCGGTTCTGGCAGGGGCGCAGCTATGAGCGATCCGCGCGACATGGGGGCCGAGACCGATTTTTCGGCTCAGATGTCCTATGGTGACTATCTGTCCCTCGACACGCTTTTGACCGCGCAGCACCCGATTTCGGACGCGCCGGACGAGCTGTTGTTCATCATCCAGCACCAGACCTCTGAGTTGTGGATGAAGCTGATGCTGAGCGAGTTGAACGCCGCGCGCCGCGCCATGGCCAATGATCGCATGGCCGAGGTCTTCAAAACGCTGGCCCGGGTCAGCCGGATCATGGAGCAGCTCAATAGTGCCTGGGATGTGCTGCGCACCATGACGCCAAGCGATTACACCACGTTTCGGGATCGGCTGGGGCGGTCATCCGGATTCCAGTCGCTGCAATACCGGCTGATCGAATTTGCGCTGGGCAACCGCAACCTGGCGATGATGCGCCCGCATGCGCATGACAACGCAGCCACCGCGGTGCTGACCGACGAATGTGCCCGGCTGAGCCTGTATCAAGAAGTGCTGGCCTATGCCGCGCGGCAGGGGATGACCGTGCCCGACGGGTTGATTCTACAGCCTGCCACCGCAGCGCATCACGCGGACCCGCAGGTGCAGGGGATGTGGTTGCAGGTCTATCGCGACACCACCCGATACTGGACGCTGTACGAGCTGGCCGAAAAGCTGGTCGATCTTGAGGATTATTTTCGCCGCTGGCGGTTCAATCACGTCACCACAGTTGAACGTGTGATTGGATTCAAGCGTGGCACCGGCGGTACTGGCGGCGTCGACTACCTGAAAAAGATGCTCGAAGTTGAGCTGTTTCCCGAGCTTTGGCACATGCGCACCGATCTCTGACATTGCATTCCGACCTGCACCCAAAAAGGAGCCACAACCATGACTGTACGCGCAACTGACATTCCGCCTATCGGTTTAGGATTGGCTGGTGTGCCCTGTCTTGATGGCGCTGAGGGGGGCGAGGCATGACCAGTCTTGGACCGTCGGCACATGTGGACAGCTATACGCGGGACAACCTGCCACCCGTGGATCAATGGCCCGATTTCCGGCTGGATGGCTTTGACTACCCCGAGCATCTGAACGCCGGGGTCGAGCTGACCGATGCCATGGTCGCGCGTGGATTTGGTGATCGCACGGCGTTGATCGGCAACGGGCGTCGGCGCACCTACAAGGAGTTGGCCGACTGGACCAACCGCCTGGCGCATGTTCTGGTCGAGGATTTTGGCGTGAAGCCGGGCAACCGGGTGCTGATCCGGTCGGCCAACAATCCTGCAATGGTGGCCTGCTGGCTGGCCGCGACCAAGGTGGGCGCGGTGGTGGTCAACACCATGCCGATGCTGCGCGCGGGCGAATTGGCAGCGATTGTGGACAAGGCGCAGATATCCCATGCTTTGTGTGACACGCGGTTGATGGACGAACTGGCGCTGTGTGCCAAGACCAGCGGATTCCTGAAAACGGTGGTCGGCTTTGACGGGTCGTCGAACCATGACGCCGAACTGGATCGGCTGGCGCTGGAGAAATCAGTTCTGTTTGACGCGGTGCAGACCGGACGGGACGATGTGGCGCTGTTGGGCTTTACCTCGGGCACCACGGGGTCACCCAAGGCGACGATGCATTTCCACCGTGATCTGATGATCATTGCTGACGGCTATGCCGCCGATGTGCTGGGGGTGACGCCGGACGACATCTTTGTCGGATCGCCGCCGTTGGCGTTTACCTTTGGCCTTGGTGGGCTGGCGGTGTTTCCGCTGCGGTTCGGGGCGGCGGCGACGTTGCTGGAAAATGCCTCTCCGCCGAACATGATCGAGATCATCCAGAAATATCGCGCCACAATCTGCTTTACCGCGCCGACTGCCTACCGGGTGATGTTGCAGGCGATGGAGGAGGGGGCGGATCTGTCGTCGCTCCGCGCGGCCGTTTCGGCGGGCGAAACTCTGCCCGCGCCGGTCTACGATGCATGGAAGGCAAAGACCGGCAAGCCGATGCTTGACGGGATCGGCGCGACCGAAATGCTGCATATCTTTGTCTCGAACCGGTTCGACGATCACCGCCCGGCCTGTACCGGAAAGCCTGTGCGCGGCTACGAGGCCAAGGTGATCGACGACGCAGGCGCAGAGGTGGCGCGCGGCACTGTAGGCCGACTGGCGGTGCGGGGCCCGACGGGGTGTCGTTACCTCGCCGATGATCGGCAACAGGGCTATGTGCTGGACGGCTGGAACATCACCGGCGACGCCTTCGTGATGGACGACGATGGCTATCTGCATTTTGCCGCCCGCAACGACGATATGATCGTGTCTTCGGGCTACAATATCGCCGGACCCGAGGTCGAGGCCGCGCTGCTGGCGCATGAGGTGGTGTCGGAATGCGCTGTCATCGGTGTCCCGGACGAGGCGCGCGGCATGATCGTCGAGGCGCATGTGGTGCTGATCGACGGTATTGTCGCGGATGACGCCACCGCGAAACTGTTGCAGGATCACGTCAAGGCGGTGATCGCGCCGTTCAAATATCCACGCTCGGTCAAATTCACACCGGCTCTGCCCAAGACACAGACCGGCAAGATTCAAAGATTTTTACTGAAAAACCAGACGGATGCCCGATCATCCGCAACTCAACAAGGAGAATGACCATGACACAAAACCCCGGAGTGACCCCCGCCGCTGATGCGCTGGGCGGCAAGGCCTGGAACGTGGTGGGCCATACCTATACGCCCAAACTGCACACACCCAATGTGATGATCTGGCACGCAGTGGTGCCCGACGGGACCTTTGTGCCGCCGCATATCCACCCGACACAGGACGAATGGATCGTCATGTTGACCGGCAACCTTGAGATCGAATTTGGCGGTGACCTTCACAAGGCCGGTCCCGGTGATACGGTTCGCATGCCGATGGGCATTGCGCATGGCATCTTTAACCGGTCAGGGGCCGAGGCGACCTGCGTTTTCGGCGTCGCCCCTTCGCGCAAGATTTTTGACTTGTTTGGTGCGCTGGACGGCGTGACTGATCCTGCCGAACTGGTGCGCATCTCGGCCGAACACGAGGTCGATTTCCTGCCGCCCCCCGACGCGGCCTAAGGAGCAAAATCATGGTTGAACGCAAGAAGGTTGCAGTGGTCGGTGGCGGGGTCAGTGGACTGGCCGCCGCCAAGGCCTTTGATGAACGCGGCCACCGCGTTGTCGGATTCGAGCGCAGCCATGATTTCGGCGGCGTCTGGGAATTGTCCCGGTCCTATCCCGATGTGCAGACGCAATCGCCCAAAGAGCTGTACCGCTTTACCGATCTGGCGATGCCGGAGGACTACCCGGAATGGCCCAAGGGGCCGCAGGTTCATGCCTATCTGCACAGCTACGCGGACAGGCATGATCTGGCGCGACTGTTTCGCCTGAACACCAATGTGGTGACGATGGACCGGCGCGCCGATGGCAAATCAGGCTGGACCCTGACGATTGACGAGGCTGGGCACCAGCGGCACGAGGGTTTCGACTTTGTTGCCGTCTGCACCGGACAGTTTTCCGACAAGAACATTCTGGAATTCCCTGGTCAGGACAATTTTGTCGCCCATGGCGGGCGCATTGTGCATTCGTCGGATTATACTGATCCTGATCTTGCGCAGGGCAAGGATGTCGTCGTTTTGGGTGGGTCAAAATCCGCCACCGATCTGGCAGTGAATGCGTCAAAGAACGGTGCCAAATCCGTCACCATGGTCTATCGCGAAAACGTCTGGCGGATCCCCTATTTCGTCGGCGGTATCAACTTTAAACGGCTGCTCTACATGCGTGCGCAGGAACAGCAGTTCAACCAGTGGGGCAAGGGGCCGGTACAGCGTGTGGTGGCCGCGATCCTCAAGCCGCTGGTCTGGGCCAATTTCCGTGGTCTTGAAGCATTGCTCAAGACACAACTGGGCCTGAAGAAATGGGACATGGTGCCGGATGAGCCGATCGAAAAGACCGTCTCGTGTTCCGTCCCCATCGTCACACCCGGGCTGTTCGAGGCGTTCAAGGCTGGTACGATCCGGCCGGTGCGTGGCACCTTTGATCACTACGAGCCCGGCCAGGTGGTCCTGAGTACGGGCGACACAGTCCCCTGCGACGTGGCGGCACTGGCCGTGGGCTGGAAGCTGGGTGTGCCGATGATCCCCGAGGCATACCGCGCCAAGCTGATCGCCCCGGACGGACAGTACCGCGTCTATCGCCTGTCGGTGAACCCGGATCTGCCGGACATGGGCTTTGTTGGTTTCAACTCCAGCTTCTGTACCGTGCTGTCGGCCGAGATGATCGCCAACTGGCTGGTGCGCTATGCCGATGGTCAGCTTGCAAATCAGCCCTCGGATGCGGACATGCGTAGCAATATCGAGATGATGCTGAACTGGCGGCGCAACGAACGCCCCGCGGCGCAGGTGTATGGCGGGCTGTGTTCCGCCCCGTTTCATTTCAAGCATTTCGACGAGGTGCTGGCCGATATAGGCGCAACGAAACGAAAGCGGGACAACCCGCTGGCTGAACAGTTCAGCTATCCAGATGCGGCCTCGTACGGGACGTTCCTTGGGTCTGCGCCGCAATATCATGCGGGGTAGGGTGGTATGATATTTCGACATCGGCAAAAGGTGCTGTTCAAGCATTGTGACCCGGCGGGGATCGTCTTTTATCCGCGCTATTTCGAGATGATCAATGACTGTATCGAGGCGTTCTTTGACGTGGCGCTCGGATGGCCGTTCGAGGTGCTGCACAAGCAAGGCGCTGTGCCGACGGCGCAAATCTCAGCCAGTTTCCAACGTCCGTCACGCCATGGCGACATGCTGGATTTCACGCTGAAAGCGGCGGCGCCGGGGCGGACGTCTCTGGCGCTCGATTTTGTCGTGACATGTGAGGGCGCGCCGCGCCTGACCGCACAATCAACCCTTGTAAATGTGGATGCGCAGGGGCGGCCCATGCCCTGGCCGGATACGCTGCGCACAAGACTGACCCAAACGACCGGAGGAACCCCATGACCCACCAGATCATTCACCCCGAGGGCTGGGCCCCGGCCAGGGGCTATGCCAACGGCATGTTGGCTGCGGACGGTACGCTTTTTGTCGGGGGACAGATCGGCTGGACCGCAGATCAGGTGTTCGAAGCGACGGATTTCATCGGCCAGATGGAACAGGCGCTGCGCAACATCCTGAGTGTGGTTGAGGCAGCGGGCGGTCAGGCGTCGGACATCCTGCGACTGACCTGGTATGTGACTGACAAAAAAGAGTATCTGGCCCAACAGGCTCAAGTGGGCAAAGCCTATCAGCGCGTGCTGGGGCGGCACTTTCCCGCGATGACCATGGTGGTTGTGGCCGCATTGATCGAAGATCTGGCGCTGGTCGAGATCGAGGCCACCGCCAAACTGCCAGTGCCGACGCGCTAGGTCAGCGCTTCGACACACAGGACGGTGGGCAGGTGGCGGGCGACTTCGCGCCAGGTTTCACCCGAGTCTGTGCTGGCAAAGACTGATCCGCTGTTGGTGCCAAAATAGACCCCGACCGACTCCGCACGGTCGGTTGTCATGGCTTGTCGCAGCACAGTGAAAAAACAGTTCCGGGCGGGCAATCCGTCGCGCCGCGCGCTCCATGTGTCGCCGCCGTCGCGTGACATCCACACTGCCGCCGAGGCGTCGGGCGGATAGCGCCCCGCCATGTCGCCATTCAGCGGCAGCACCCACAGCGTCGCCGGATCGCGCGGATGTACAGCGATGGGAAACCCAAAGGTCGAGGGCAGGCCAGCACTGATCTCGCTCCAACTGCGCCCGCCATCGGGGCTGCGAAATACACCGTGGTGATTTTGTTGGTACAACAGATCGCCCGCCGCACCGGTTCCGGGGGCTGCGCGAACCATGTTGTGGACGCAATGGCCAACCTCGTGGCCGCAGGCACCGGGCGTGCCACCGTGGTCATGTTCTGGCGCATTGCCCTGATTGTCACGTCGGTTGCGCCGCTCCCAGGTCTTGCCGCCATCCTCGGTGGCAAAGACACCGGCGGCGGAAATACCAACCCACATCTTTTCGGGCGTATCCGCTGCTGTGACGATTGTATGCAGCGTCAGCCCCGCACCTCCCGGCTCCCAACTGTCCGCCGAGGGGTGATCGCTGAGTGATGGGACCTTGTCCCATGTGTCGCCGCCATCGTGGCTGGCATAGAGCGCGGCAGGCTTGGCCCCGGCAAAGAGCGTGTCGCCGACATGGGCGAGCGACCACAGGGCGTCGATCTCTCCGGTAAAGGGCGCGGGCGGGGCGGGCTCCATCCCGAATTCGGCAGCCAAGGCGGGATCGTCTCGCAAGAGTGCATCGAATTTACCGTTGGCCAGCTTGCTTAGTGTCCAGTCGGTGCCATTGTCCGACCGCCACACGCCAGCCCCCGGCCATTCGCCGCCGCCTGCGGCCCAGTATGTGCCGACAGTCGTATCAGCGGCCATGTGGTTGATCGGCCAACCGTCACAAAAGGGCCCGGCCACGGACCATTTGATGCGGTCACTGTCAGAGGTGAGCAAGAAAGCGCCTTTGGTCGTGCCGACCATGAGTGTTGTTGTCTTCTGGGGCAGGGTGTTCTGGGACATCGCGGCATTCCCGGCTGGCAATGACAGAGCTGCAGAATACCACGACTTTGATTTTTGCCAAATGCCTTTGATGCACTGGTATGTTTCCGTGTCGGGACAACTGCGCTCAACGCGCTGCCATGCGCCGTGCCATGTCGATCATCCGCGCGGAAAAGCCCCATTCATTATCATACCAGCCAAAGACCCGCACCTGATGCCCCTGAACGATGGTTTCGGGAAGTGCGATGACCAGCGATTCCGGGCGCGCCCGCAGGTCGGTTGAAACGGTCGGATCTTCGGTGATGCCCAGAACCGGCGATGCGTTGGCCAAATTTCGCAGGTGGTCGGCAAAGGGGATATCCGGCAGGGTTTTCAGCGTCAGGACGGCGTCCACGGCCGACACGCTGATGACGGGCACCCGAACCGCCGCCCCGGTGATGCGTCCCGCCAGTGCAGGCACCACGGTGTCGATCAGGCGTGTGGCGCTGGTTGTGGTCGGGACCATCGACACAGCGCCTGCCCGGCTGCGGGCAAAATCGCCGCGCGGCGCGTCGACCATCGGCTGACTGCCGGTGTAGCAGTGGATTGTCGTCATGTGGCCCTGTGTGATCCCACAGCTGTCATGTATCGCCCGCAGCAACGGCGCCAGCGCGTTGGTGGTGCAGGACGCATTCGAGACGATCCTTGCGTCGCCCAATGTCTCGTCATTCGCGCCCAGCACAATTGTGCGCTCGGCCTCATCACAGGGGCCCGAGATCAGCACGTTGCGCGCGCCCGCATCCAGCCCGAGGCGAGCGTGGGTCAACGTGCTGATCGTGCCGGTGCAATCCATCAGGACGTCGATGTCCGTCAGATCAAGCGTGCTCAGATCGCGGGAATGACTGACGGGAATGGTCTGGCCGTCGATCTCAAGTGCGGCGTCCCGCATCGTGACCGTGCCGGGATAGGGGCCAAACACCGAATCATAACGAAACAGATAGGCACAACTGTCGAGCGGCGCGATGTCGTTGATCAGCGCAACGGTGATATCGGCGTGCCCGGGGGCGCACAACAACTGGCGCAACACGGTGCGCCCGATCCGTCCAAATCCATTGAGAGCGACCCGCATACCAGTGTCCTTGCGCCAGAAATCGACGTTGATCACAACGCCCTTTTTCTGTGCAAGTTCCAACACTTTGGCCGCTGTTGCAAGGTGTCGAAAACCGACTTTGACACTGTTATTGGCAGTGGTGCCGCAGGCGCAACTGCTAGGCGCGCAACGATAGGGTTCAGGCTACATTTTCGAGTTTGACCGCTGGTGTGATGCCAAGGGCAAAACACACGTCGCGAGTCAGTTCCGGGCGGTTCAGCGTGTAGAAATGCAGGTTCTCCACGCCGCCGTCGAGCAGATCTGAGCAGAGCTCGGTGCAGATGGCCGTGGCCAGCAGATCTTCACGTCCATCGCGGGTGGCGGTTTCAAAGGCGTCGATGACCCAGGCGGGGATATGGGTGCCGCAGGACTCGGCAAAGCGGCGTGCGCCTTTCCAGTTCTCGATCGGGAAGATGCCCGGCACGATGGGTTTGTCGATCCCGGCCTTGGCGCAGGCATCGCGGAAGCGAAAGAAGGTGTCTGCCTCGAAAAAGAACTGGGTCAACGCCTCGTCCGCACCAGCGTCGAGCTTGCGTTTGAGATAGTCGACATCCGCCGTGGCGTTGGGCGCTTCGGGGTGCTTGTCAGGGTAGGCACCAACGCGGATGGTGAAATCACCAGCGTCGTTGAGCGCCTCGATCAGCTCAACCGAGCTGTTGAACCCGTCAGGATGCGGCGCAAATCCGTTCGCGCCTTTGGGCGGGTCGCCGCGCAGCGCAACGATGTCCGTGACGCCGGCTGCGGCAAAGTCGCGCGCGATTTGCAGCGTTTCCTCACGCGTGGCGTCCACACAGGTCAGATGCGCCGCCGTGCGCAGGCCGGAATGTTTGTGCAGGGTGGCGACCACGTCGCGGGTCAGGTCGCGGGTTGTGCCGCCAGCGCCGTATGTGACCGAAACAAAGCGCGGCGCCAGAGGGGCCAGCACATTGACAGTATCCCAGAGGCGGAACGTGGCTTCGATATTCTTGGGCGGAAAGAATTCGAACGAGACTTCTGGGCGGGTCATGGCGGCTATCCTCAATGCGGTGTTGGGGCCTTGTCGCATGTCTGGCTTTGTGAGACAAACTCATAATTTTCATCACTAACATGAGGCGAGCGCCAGGAATGCATATCGAATTCCGCCATCTGCGCACCATCAAGGCGATCTACCAGGCGGGTGGCGTGGCGCGGGCCGCTGAGCAGCTCAACATCACGCAGAGCGCGCTGAGTCATCAGATCAAGGGGCTTGAGGATCAGGCCGGGGTCGAGTTGTTCGTGCGCAGATCCAAGCCGATGACCCTGTCGGCAGCGGGGATGCGCCTGTTGCGGCTGGCCGAGCAGGTGCTGCCGCAGGTCGAGGCGTTGCAGGACGAATTCAGCGGGCTGCGCGCGGGGTCAACCGGGCGGATGCATATCGCGATCGAATGCCACGCCTGTTTTGAGTGGTTGTTTCCGGTGCTGGAAATGTTTCGCAAAAGCTGGGGCGATGTCGATGTGGACATCCGGCCCGGACTTGCCTTTGACGCGCTGCCCGCACTGCTGAAGGAAGAGGTGGATCTGGTTGTCTCGTCCGATCCGGAAACCTTGCCGGGTGTCACGTTTACCGAACTGTTTGACTACAATGCCGTGTTTGTTGCTGCGGGGACGCATCCGCTCGCTGTCAAACCCTATATCGAGGCCGAGGATTTTCGCGGTCAGACGCTGATCACCTATCCGGTGGACCGGTCGCGCCTGGATGTGTTCAGTCAGGTGCTGACCCCTGCCAAGGTCGAACCGGCCAGCATTCGGCAGGTCGAACTGACGGCTGTGATCCTGCTGTTGGTGGCCAGCAATCGCGGTGTCGCGGTGCTGCCGGACTGGGTGGTGCGCGAGGTCAAATACAGTTCGGACTATGTAACCCGACCGCTGACCGCCAATGGGGTGACACGCAGACTCTATGCCGCGACGCGCACGGCCGATGTGGAAAAGGGCTATGTCCGCGATCTGATCCGCTTTGCCCGTGAAGAGGCGATAAAATTGCAGTCAGCATAGCCCTGTGTCCGGCGCGCTACAGGCCCGCCGGAGTGGGTGTTCTTCGCTGCTGTTTCTATCAGAGCGGTTTCAGGTCCGACGCCATTTCGCGACCATCACGGCCCTCTTGTAATTCATAGCTGACCTTTTGATTGTCCGCGAGGCCAGTCAGGCCCGAGCGTTCGACGGCGGAAATGTGTACAAACACATCTTTTCCGCCGCTTTCGGGTGCGATAAATCCGTACCCTTTGGTGGTGTTGAACCATTTCACGGTGCCCGTCGGCATGTCCCGTGTCTCCTTTCCGTCTTGCATGTCCCTGCCGGTGGCAGAAGTTTGTGCAACCCTACGGAATCCATGGGGCAGGCGGTCGGGACGCGCCTGGGCCGGAGGGAATCCGCGAAGGTCACGACACAAAAGATTGCGTACCTGTCGCAAAAAGCAAGCGAAACGGGGTCGCAATATGTGCAATTGGCGATTATTTGATCCCTGATGATACAGGAGCGGGCATGATCCTCTACGGTTTGAAAACGTGTGACACCTGCCGCAAGGCATTGAAGGCACTGCCAGAGGCGGTGTTTGTCGATGTCCGGGCCGAGGGCGTGCCGCCTGAGATTCGGGCCGCAGCGGTAGGGCGGTTTGGTGCGGCGTTGGTCAATACGCGGTCGACCACATGGCGCGGGCTGGACGATTCGGCGCGGTCACTGCCCGCCGAGACATTGATTGCTGAGCATCCCACGGTGATGAAGCGCCCCCTGATTGTCGCAGGCGAGGCGATGTGGCTGGGTTGGTCCAAAGACATCGCCACCGATCTGGAAGGGCGGACCTGATATGCGCAATGCTGCACTGACATTGGGGATCATCGCCGGGGTTTTCGGCATGTTTGTCGGCTTTTTCGGCTTTGGTTACACAGAACTTGCACGCAACTTTGGCGAGGTCGAGGATATGTTCGGGATGTTCGACAACCCCGATCTGGTGCGCGCGGCGTCGATCCTGTCGCCGCTGCTGGCAATTGCCGGGGGGGCGATGGCCAAGGCGCGGGCGCTTTGGGGCGGGATACTGCTGCTGTTGTCTGCGGCGGGGATGTATGTCGCGTTTGGCTTTAACGTCTTTACGATGTTCCCGATTGCATTTGCCGGGCTGGGCGGGGTTCTGGCGCTTGCTGCGGGCAAACCGGACGAACCGACCGCGCATTTCTAGGCTATCAACGCGTTGTCAGGCCGGGGCGGGACGGCCAAGGATCTGACGCCTCAGAATCCGGTCCAGCGACAACGCACCCGCGCCCTTGATCACCAGAACCAGCAGCAGGAAAATCCAGAACGCCCGCAGGTCCATGATCGGGCTGTCGGCGATGCGGTCGAACCACGCGCCCAGTGTTTCGGGCTGATTGATTGCGCCATGTCCATATAGATCGGTCAGGCTTTGAACCAGAATGAACCCGATCATGCCCAGCGACGCGAGCCGGGTGAACAGCCCCACTAAGATGAGCAGCGGCAGCAGAAATTCCGCCCAGGTGCCCGCGACCACCACCGCCCAGTGAAACACGCCCAGTTGCGAGGCATCATAGCCCACAGCCTCCATCTGACGCGGAAATATCTGTGCATAGGCGTTCAGCGAAGGTTTGAGGAATCCCACTGGCCCGGCGCCCAGTTTGGTCAGGCCAGAAGCCCAGAAATAGCCCAGCAATGTTGCGGCAAAGACCAGCCGCGACAGCAGGGGCAGCAGGCCGTCCGCCTTTTCAACCTCGTCAAAGATTGAGTTGTGCAATGAGATGAGCCGGTCCATGGCGCTACCTTTCCGTTTCAATATGGGTGATTGCACCGTTGGCGAGCAGCAAACCAAGCGTCGCACCGGGGTCAAAATCGTCGCCCGCCGCGTCCAGCGCACCCCCGAGCGGTGCACCTTGCCCGAGCGCTGCAACCAAAGCAGCACCGCCGGGGGGGAGCAGATGTGGCTCTGGGTCGAACTCGGGGCGCAGGATCACATAGTCTTCGGCGCGAGCAGGCGGTTTCGGCGCGGTCTTGCGGCTGTTGCGGCACCAGATCGACCAGACGGGATAGGGTGATTGCAGTGCATAGACAGATGGCGCCAATGTCAGGCGGCAGAACAGCAGCGTGTCTGGCGTCAACTTTTGAAGAACAGCGGCGTCGGCTGGGGCGTGGTCTGCGGCGTGATAAGAATGCCGCAACGCCAGTTCCAAACGCGCAACATCTGCCAGATAGGGCAGGTGCGCCAGCGCCGGAAATCCGGCCAGAAAGACGGGAAAGCCTGCGCCGTAGGTCATCAACCTCGGGTCGGCTGGCAGCGCGCTTCGTAGATAGACACCGGCGATATGGTGGAAATTCTCGGCCCCCAGCAATCTGGAAATGACTGGAAATCCGGTTTCTAGCGCATCGCGCAGGCTGACCACGACATTGTTGCGGTAGACGGCATAGCGACGCCCGGCGGGACGGCCCGCGCCATCGGTCAGCCCCTTGGGCACTGGTTGCGTGGCGTCCAGCAACGCGGCGTGAAAGCTGCTCTGATCCGTCACGCAGACACCTGTCGGCGAATGACGCCTTGGGCGGGCAGGCGTGCCAGCGCGACTGCGGCCCGGCGTGCCTCGGATGCCAGAACCGGCCAATCGGGCACGTCGGTGTCCCATTCCACCAGCAAAGGGCGTGGCCCCGAACGGGTCAGGGTATAATCCAGCAGGCCCCAGACCGGATCGACAATTGCGGCGCCGTGGCTGTCGATCAGCAGCGGCGCGCCAAAGTCGTCGGTGTCGGTGTCATGGCCACCAAGGTGAATTTCACCCACATGTCCCAACGGGTAGGCGTCGATATAACCTTGCGGAGAATAGCCAAGGTTGGTGGCTGAGACAAAGACGTTGTTTACGTCCAGTAGCAACCCGCAGCCGGTGCGATGTGCCACGGCACGCAAGAAATCGGTTTCGGTCAGGGTCGATGCCTGAAAGGCAAGATAGCTTGACGGGTTTTCCAGCAACATTGGTCGGCCTAGTGCCTCTTGTACCTGGTCGATATGGTCGCAGACGCGGGTCAGCGTCGCGTCGGTATAGGGTAAGGGCAGCAGGTCGTTCAGAAAATGGCTGTCATGGGTCGACCAGGCCAGATGTTCGGAAAAGCTGGCCGGATTGAGCCATCCGCACAGACGTTTCAACCGTCCAAGGTGATCGGGGTCAAGCCGCCCCTCACCACCGATCGACAGGCCGACGCCATGCACCGAAATCGGAAAGCGTTCAGCCAGATGGCGCAATTGCGCCAGCGGTCGGCCACCGTCGCCCATGTAATTCTCGGCATGAATCTCCAGCCACTCGACCGGCGCTGCATTCGCCATAATAGCGCTGAAATGCTGTGGCTTATAGCCAACACCGGGAGCGGAGGGGAGGGTTTGGAGGTCATCGAACATGGTGTACCGGTTGTTTTCGGGGGATCGTCAAAGGTGCGCGGGCCGACCGCGCACCTTGTTGTCAACTGGCCGGGCGGGCAGACACTGCGCACCCCCGGGCAGGCTCAGCCCATCGGCAGATCACGGTCGAGCGCTTCGAGTGATCCCATGCGGGCCGAACCGTCCGCCATCGCAGGCAGTTCAACTTCGGTGCAGGTGCCGGACTCGACCAGCGTCCAGGCATTGCCCTGGTAATCAACAGCCGAAGTGCCCGCGCAGGTGGTGCCGGGGCCGGCCGCACAGCCGTTTTCACCGGCAAGAGAGACACCAAAGCATTTCTCTTGGGCCTGTGCCGATGCGGTGGTCGAATAGGCTGCAAATGTGGCGGCAACAGCGCCGAGGATGGCGGCGGATTTCATGGTCTTGGACATATCTGGTTCCCTCTCAGGTGTTTGTCGCGTCTCGCTGCGGGTTCGTCCCGGCGATGAGGTAAGTCTGCCGGTTGTAGAGGAATCGCGCCACTCACAGGCCCGTGCATCACAGCGGCGTCAGGGTGCGTCAGGCGCATGTGAGTGAGGTGCGGAACGTATCATGCTGAAGAAAAGTCAGAATATTCTGAAAGTCAGAGTTTCTCATAGCCAGTGTAACATAGTGGGGTGCGCAATTGTTACAGGACTGGGCCTTGATCAGGATGCATGGCGGATATGCGCAGGGCGCCGCGTGAGGATTGTAACATTTGATTGGGACGAAAGATGCGACGCCGCGACGCAGCCAACCGCGCACGGCGGACATTCGTCCGAGGAACGGGCAATGCGGGCGTGTGTCTGGGGCTGTAGAACGGCCGTGCCGATCAGTGGGGGCGGGCGTTTGCCGCGCCCCCGATTGGTTCAACGTGCCGCAAGATCCGGCGGTGTCGCTTCGAGTGCGAGTGCGGCAACCGTGTCGTCCAGCGCCACAACCGAGGTTTGCTTTTCCCCCAGCCGACGCAGAGTGACCGTCCGGTCCTCGACTTCGCGCGCACCAACGGCAAGGATCACCGGCACCTTGCCGACGGAATGCTCGCGGACTTTGTAGTTGATCTTTTCATTGCGAATGTCGGCTTCTGCCCGGATTCCCGCAGCGCGAAGGGCGGTGACCACCTCGTGGACATAATCGTTGGCGTCGGTGACGATGGCTGCCACCACAACCTGACGCGGAGCGAGCCAGAATGGCAGCTTGCCGGCATGTTCCTCGATCAGGATGCCGATGAACCGCTCGAACGACCCCAATACAGCGCGGTGCAGCATGATCGGGCGATGCTTGGCCCCATCCGCACCGATATACGAGGCGTCCAGCCGCTCTGGCAGGTTGGGATCGACCTGTAGCGTGCCACATTGCCAGTCGCGCCCGATGGCGTCGGTCAGCACAAATTCCAGCTTGGGTCCATAGAACGCCCCTTCGCCGGGGTTCAGTTCAAAATCATAGCCCGCTGCCTTGCAAGCATTGCCCAGCGCCTTTTCGGCCTGGTCCCAGCTTTCCTCGGTGCCGATCCGCTTTTCCGGCCGGTCGGACAGTTTGATCCGCCAATCGGTAAAGCCGAGTTCAGCATAGATGCCCGACAGGAATTCGATGAACTTTTTGGTTTCCGCCTCGATCTGATCCTCGGTGCAGAAGATGTGCGCGTCGTCCTGCGTAAAGCCACGCACCCGCATGATGCCATGCAGCGCGCCCGAAGGTTCATAGCGATTGCAGGATCCGAATTCGGCCATGCGCAGCGGCAGGTCACGATAGGATTTCAGGCCGTGGTTGTAGACCTGTACGTGACACGGGCAGTTCATCGGCTTGAGCGCGTTGATGGTCTTTTCGCGCGCGTGTTCCTCGTCAACCTCGACGATGAACATATGTTCCTGATAGCTGCCCCAGTGGCCGGATTGTTCCCACAGCTTGCGATTCACCACCTGCGGCGTGTTTACTTCGACATAGCCGTCGCGGGTTTGCTGGCGGCGCATGTAGTCCTGAAGCATGGTGTAGATGGTCCAGCCGTTCGGATGCCAAAAGATCTGGCCGGGCGCCTCTTCTTGCATATGGAACAGGTCCATCTCGCGACCCAGCTTGCGGTGGTCGCGCTTGGCGGCTTCTTCCAGCATATGGAGGTGCTTTTTCAGATCGTCCTTGTTCAGGAACGCAGTGCCGTAGATCCGTTGCAGCATCGCCCGCTTGCTGTCGCCGCGCCAGTAGGCACCGGCCACGGACATCAGTTTGAACGCGTCACCGGGCACCTGGCCGGTGTTTTGTAAATGCGGGCCACGGCACAGATCCTGCCAGTCGCCGTGCCAGTACATGCGCAGCGGTTCGTTGCCGGGGATGCCGTCGATCAGTTCGACCTTATAGGGCTCGCCCCGATCCTCGTAATACTTGATCGCGACATCGCGGTCCCAGACTTCGGTGCGGACCGGGTCACGCAGCGCGATGATCTGGCGCATCTTCTTTTCGATCGCGCCAAGGTCTTCGGGGGTGAACGGCTCGGCCCGGTCAAAATCGTAATACCAGCCGGTGTCGATGACCGGACCGATGGTGACTTTGACAGCCGGCCACAGCTCTTGCACCGCGCGGGCCATGATATGCGCCAGATCGTGGCGCACCAGTTCCAGCGCCGGAACGGGATCGGCCATGGTGTTGATGGCGATGCTGCTGTTCGCCGGGATCGGCCATTGCAGATCCCAATGGGCACCGTTGACGGTGGCCGAGATCGCCTTTTTCTCAAGCGATTTTGAGATCGAGGCAGCAACCTGTGCCGGAGTCACTCCTGCGTCGAAGTCGCGTGCATTGCCGTCAGGAAAGGTCAGGGAGATTTGGGCCATCTGAGGCTCCTCGTCGGTTTGGCGCCTACGGGACGCCCGGTTGCGGGTTATGATGTCTGATCTAAGTGACAAAGCGGGAACCCGCTGTCAAGCAAGCGCGTTGATCAGGGATGCTTTTGCAAAACCGCGATTGGAAAGGGCCCGGATGGCTACGATTGATACAGACCTGTACGGCACCGTGACAGATGATGATGGCAACGCGACCAAGGGTGAGGCGCGCAATGGCGTGCGGCACATGGTGTCACTTAGCCTGACCAAGGTGGCCGACGGGCTGATTGATCCGAAACTGGTGCTGAGCTGGCTGATGAATGCGCTGGGCGCGCCAACGGTGCTGGTTGGCCTTCTGGTTCCGATCAGAGAGGCCGGTGCGTTGCTGCCGCAGATGCTGCTGGCGGGCTGGGTGCAGTCGCTTAGGTATCGCAAATGGGCGTGGATTTGCGGTTGTTTGGGGCAGGGGGCTGCGGCGGCGGTGATCGCTCTGGCCGCTCTGCTACTGACGGGATGGGCTGCCGGGATGGTGATCTGCGGCGCGCTGGCCGTTCTGGCGGTGTCGCGGGCCGCGGCGTCGGTCAGCTACAAGGATATTCTCGGCAAGACCATCCCCAAGACCCGGCGCGGGTCGGTCAAGGGCGTCGCGGGATCGCTGTCTTCAGCGGCGGTGATCGTCTTTGCGTTGCTGCTGATGTCGGGACTGTTGCAGGATGTGACACCGCTCGCCATTGCCGTTGGTTTGGCGGCGGTTCTGTGGATCTGCGCGGCGCTAGTGTTTTCACGCCTCGAAGAACAGGCATCGGAACCGGGGCAGCGAGACACGCTCGATTTCACGCCCATCAGGGAGGATCGCCAGTTCCGCCTGTTTACTGCGGTGCGTGGTTTGCTGACTGTCACGGCACTGGCACCCCCCTATATGGTGCTGCTCGACACGTCTGAGGGCGCGTTGCAGGGATTGGGGGCAATGGTGCTTGCCTCGGCGCTGGCGTCTTTCCTCAGCTCTTATGTCTGGGGGCGGCTGTCGGACTGGTCCTCGCGCCGGGTGCTGGCGCTGTCGGGCGTGATCGGCGGTGCGGCGATGGCTGCCGCCGTGGCCGCCACCGTACTGGGGCTGGCAGGGCCGGTCTGGGTTCTGCCTGCAATCCTGTTTGTCCTGATGATCGCCTATCAGGGCGTGCGCAGCGGGCGAGGCATCTATCTGGTGGATATGGCACCCAAGGATGGGCGCGCCTCTTACGCTGCGCTGGCCAACACCCTGATCGGGGGATTGTTGTTGATCACCGGTGCGATTGGCGGTGCGCTCAGCGTCATCGGTCCGGTTGCAGCACTGTGTGGCTTTGCTATGCTCAGTATCTTAGGCGGCCTTCTGGCGTTGCGACTGAACGAGGTTGAGGATGCCTGACATCCACGCCCGCCGGACATGATTTGCGGCGGGCACCCGGCGCTCTGCGCTTCGGGGCTGGAAACAGCCTGCTGTGACGTGCAAGGTAACGCGCGGGGAGGTGAGCCATGGCGAAGATCAATGAGCTGGTGACTGCGGCGGGGCGACGGTTGGCCTTTGCCTATACCCCCGGCGAGGGGCCGGTTGTTGTGTTCCTGTCGGGGTACAAATCCGACATGGAGGGCACCAAGGCGGTGCATCTCGAAGCGTGGGCGCAGGCGCGTGGGCGGGCGTTTCTGCGGTTCGACTATTCTGGACACGGCGCGTCGGGTGGCCGATTCGAGGATGGCTGTATCGGGGATTGGGCCGCAGATGCCGAGGCGGTGATTTCGCAGCTGAGCGAGGGACCGCTGGTGCTGGTCGGGTCGTCCATGGGCGGCTGGATCGGCTGTCTGGTGTCGCAGCATCTGCACGCCCGGATTGTTGGCTTTGTCGGGATCGCGGCTGCGCCGGATTTCACCGAAGACGGGTTCTGGGCCGGATTCGACGCCGATCAGAAAGCTGAGATTGCGGCCGGACGCACTGTGAGCCTGCCGTCAGACTACGGCGACCCTTACATGATCACGCCAAAGCTGATCGAGGACGGGCGTCAGCATCTGGTGCTGCGGACTCCGCTACGGATGCCCTGGCCGGTACGATTGCTGCAAGGCACTGAAGACACGGCGGTGACGCGCAATACGGCCCTGCGCCTGCTGGATCATATTGCGGGGACGGACGTGCGGCTGAGCTTTGTGAAAGGCGCGGATCACCGTTTCTCGGACCCCGCTTGTCTGGCGATGATCGAGGCCGCAGTGACCGAGGTTGGCGGATGAGTGGACTTGGTTGGCCGTAGGCGGCCAAGATTCCTAGGGTGCAGGAAAAAGTAACCAAGGATACAGAGAAGGAGGCCGGGATGGACCAAAGAGTAAGCTTGATCACATTGGGGGTGCGCGACATCGCGCAGGCATCGGCGTTTTACGATGCGCTGGGCTGGCAGCGCGTAGACGGACCGCCCGGCATTGTTGTCTATGATCTGATCGGCCAGTCGCTGGGGCTGTATCCGCTCGCGGATCTGGCGCGGGACATGGGCGTGGATATGGCGACGCTGGGCACAGGGGCGGCGACGCTGGCGTGCAATGTTCGCGACCGGGCGGATGTGGCGTCTGTGCTCGAACATGCCGAGGCGGCGGGGGCCAAGGTGCTGAAACCTGCGCATGACGTGTTCTGGGGCGGCCACATCGGTTATTTCGCCGATCCCGAAGGGCATATCTGGGAAGTGGCGTGGAACCCCGAGGCGCCGCTGGCCTCCGACGGCGCGTTCCGCTGGGCGGGGTACGGGACAGCATGACGCTGGCCCAGCGTCTTTCCGTGACATGAGACGCCCGCAGAGCATGTGGAGCCTGGAAACTCTGGGCCGCGTGCGCCTGTCGCGCCATTTCTGGATGCGCGAGTTCCTCTATTCCGAGATCGGCAACATCCATGCTGTGCCAAACATTCCCGACGACCCGGATCTGGCGATCGCGCGGGGCAGGGCATTGTGCGAGACGCTGCTTGATCCGCTTCAAGAGACGTTTGGGCGGATCTTTGTACGCTCGGGCTATCGTTCGGCGGCACTGAACCGGTTTGGCAACGAACGCAGGCTCAATTGCGCGCGCAACGATTACCCGTTGGAATGTCATATATGGGATCTGCCGGATGTCGACGTCGCTGGCGCATCATTGGTCATTCCGTGGTTTGCGGATCGCTATGCGCAGGGGCGCGACTGGCGCGATCTGGCTTGGTGGCTGCATGACCATCTGGAGTATTCTGAGATCTGGGTATTTCCCAAACTTTGCGCCTTTAACCTGAGTTGGCGACCCAAGCCGACCCGCAGGATTGACTCGTATGTTGCGCCGCGCGGTACCCTGTTGCGCGCAGGCGGCGACCCCGATGAACCGCGTGCGGATCGCGCGGCCCGCTACGCTGATTTTCCAAAGTTCCGGGGCATTGCGTCACCCTGAATCGAACGGCGCTTGGGGTGATTTTTCGGGCGATGGCAGCGGATCAGGCAAAGATTGGCGATGAATTGACTCAATTTGTTAACCTTGTGTGTGAATAACCTCACAGGACACCGGGGCGTGACACCCTTCAGTCCGGTACTTTGGTTTGGGCAAGGAGCATTGTTTATGGGGATATCCCTGCCGCATGGCACATCAGATGTGACCCGCACCGGGTCTCCTGTGCGGCAGGTGGCTGTGGGTGGCGGTCCGATGAAGGGATTTGATCCCAAGTTTCAGAATTTCCCCGATTATCTGCTGCAAGTGACCGAAGACATCTGGGAGGGGCGCGGCCTGGGCGCACGCATGCGCGACTACTATCATCCGCAGATCATTACGCGCATGCCCAGCGGTATTTCCTTTGGTATTGATGCCTCGGCCGCAGCAGCGATGTCGACCCTGGTCGAGTTTCCGGATCGCGTGCTGTTGGGCGAAGACGTGATCTGGTCCGGTACGCCACAGGTCGGAATGCTTGGTTCGCACCGGATCATGTCGACGGCGACGCATAAGGGCACCGGCATCTTTGGTGCGGCAACCGGTCAGCGGGTGCGGTTTCGCGCCATGGCTGATTGCTTTGCCAAGGACAACAAGATCAGCGACGAATGGCTGATCTGCGACAACGCGGCCGTTGTGCGGCAGTTGGGCTGTGATGTGGTCGATTGGTCGCGCAGAATTCTGGCCGAACTGGATCCCGCAACACAGCCCTTTCGCCCCGCGATCAACGTGCTTGGTCCCTATACCGGGCAAGGCAATGACAACCAGTGGGGCGCGGCGTTCAGCGATCTTTTGGTGCGGGTCATGACGGCGGATCTGTCTGTGATCGCGGATCAGTATGACCGCGCCTGTCATCTGGAATACCCCGGTGGCGAGACCACGCACGGCTGGGCGGCGGCGGAACGGTTCTGGATGGGGTTGCGCGCATCGTTCCCCTCGGCCCGATTCGAGGTGCAGCACAGGATCGGCCAGGAGGATCCGCTGATGCCACCCCGCGCTGCGCTGCGCTGGTCACTGGACGGGCGGCATGACGGCTGGGGCAGTTTCGGACGTCCGAGTGGGGCCGAGGTGCATGTAATGGGTATCAGCCACGCCGAATTCGGCCCTTCGGGTCTGCGCCGGGAATGGACGCTGATCGACGAGACAGCAATCTGGATGCAAATATTGGCGCATTTGGGCGGATAGCCCGGATGTTTTGGCGCATGGGCAGGGCGTGCGATTTGGCTCGCGTGTCGTCCTGCTCGGATGACCCGCCGGGACCGTGATAGTCTGTTGACATGGTGATCGCGGCGTTTGCCGCTAAATTTCGCGCCCTTTCAACGTGAGTGATGGCGCGGGAATGGGCGCGCTTTGGCAAGGTCGCGCCGATTTTACAATTCCATGATGGTTCGGCACTTTCGCTCGCAGCCCAAGCTGGTAGGTTCCGCGAAATCCAAGGGACTTTTCCGCCGATGCGCGTTTTCCGATCCATTTCCAGTGGCTGCCCGATTGGCAGGCTACCCCTGTGGGCTGCCAGGCAGAGTCGTCATATGACGGGCCCCGTGCCATGTTCCTTTACCGCCCTGCGGAGCGCAGGATGACGGAACCGTTGGTCTTCTTGCCGGGGATGATGTGCGACGCGCGGCTTTTTGCGCCGCAAATGACCGCCTTTTCCGGCAGCACCGCCGTGATGGTGGCGCCAATCACCCTTGGTGAACGGATTGAGGAGATCGGCTCGGCCCTGCTGTCCCTGCTGCCCGCGAAATTTGCCTTGGCGGGACATGGCATGGGTGGGATCGTCGCCATGGAACTGGTGCGGCGTGCCCCAGACCGGGTGACGCGGATTGCCCTGATGGACACCAACCCACTGGCCGAGGTGCCGCAGGTCGCAGCCGCGCGCGAGCCGCTGATTATCGGTGCCAAGGCGGGGCGGCTGGGCGAGGTCATGCGCGAAGACGTGCCGCCAAGTTGTCTTGCTCCGGGTCCGCAACGGGTTGAGGTGCTGAATACGGTGGCGCAGATGGCGCTGGATCTGGGGCCAGACATCTATGTCCGGCAGTCGCGCGCGATGCAGCGCCGCCGCGATCAGCAGCCAACCCTGCGTCGGATCAAGGTGCCGGCGCTGGTGCTGTGCGGGCAGTATGACGCGCTGAACCCGGTTAAACGGCATAGCTTTATGGCCGAGATGATCCCACATGCGGATCTGGCGGTCATCGACGGCGCCGGGCATCTGCCGACCCTCGAAGCGCCGCAGGCAACCACCGAGGCACTGTTTGCCTGGATGAAGCAGCCGTATGTGCTGCGCTGAAACGCAGGCCGATACCGTTCCGTCAAACATGACAACACCGCGTCGCCATCTGGCTAATTGGCCAATGATCCGCTAGCGCTACTGCCAGGCGGCGCAAGCGGAGGTACGGCATGATTCCGGTCCAGGGGTTCGAAGGAAAATACGTGGCAGTTCTGGGGCTGGGACGATCCGGCCTTTCGGCTGCAAGGGCCTTGCAAGCAGGCGGAGCCATTCCGGTATGTTGGGATGACAGTCCGGTGGCGCGCGCTGCGGCCGACGCCGAAGACCTCGCGATCCGCGATCTGGCCAAACCCGGCGCGTTCGAAGATATCGCCACCTTGTTGGTCAGCCCCGGCATACCGCATCTGTATCCCGTGCCGAACCCCGTTGTCGCCGCCGCCTGGGGGGCGGGTGTGCCGGTAGACAATGACATCGGGTTGTTTTTCCGCTCTTTCGGGTTGGGCGACTGGGACCAATACGAAACAGTGCCGCGTGTCGTCGCAGTGACCGGATCGAACGGCAAATCCACCACGTCGGCGCTGATCCACCACATCCTGACCCAGGCCGGACGATCCAGCCAGTTGGCCGGGAACATCGGGCGCGGTGTGCTTGACATTGACCCGCCGGGCGAGGGCGGCGTGGTGGTGCTGGAACTCAGCTCGTATCAGACGGATCTGGCGCGATCGCTGACGCCGGATGTGGCAGTTTTCACCAATCTGTCGCCTGACCATCTGGATCGGCATGCTGGCCTTGGCGGGTATTTCGCGGCCAAGCGACGGCTCTTTGCCGAAGGTGGCCCCGAACGTGCGGTTATCGGCGTCGATGAAGCCGAGGGCCAGTACCTTGCCAACCAGATGGCCGAGGCGGCGGTGGATGATCGGGTGATCCGTATCTCGTCGGGACAAAAGCTGAGCGGGCCAGGCTGGAACGTTTTTGCCCGCAAGGGTTTTCTGACTGAGTGGCGCAAGGGGCGGCAGGTCGCGGCAATCGACCTGCGCGGTATCCGGGGTCTGCCCGGGGCGCACAACCACCAGAACGCATGTGCCGCCTATGCCGCCTGTCGCACGCTTGGGCTGGCCCCCAAGCAGATCGACGCCGCATTTCAGAGCTTTGAGGGGCTGCCGCACCGCAGTCAGATTGTCGCCGAGGCGAATGGCGTCACCTTTGTGAACGATTCCAAGGCGACAAACGTCGATTCCGCCGCCAAGGCGCTGCTTGCCTTTGAACGAATCCGCTGGATCTGCGGCGGGCTGCAAAAGGATGGCGGTTTGGGCGCGCTCGCACCAGGTCTGCCCCATGTCCAGCGGGCTTATGTCATCGGTCGCGAGGCGGCGGGCTTTGCGCTTGGGCTCACCGGGACCGAGGCCGAGGTCTGCACCACGATGGAGGTCGCGGTTGCCCGCGCGATCGAGGATGCCCAGCCCGGAGAGGTCGTGCTGCTGGCCCCCGCCGCCGCCAGCTTTGATCAATATGACAATTTCGAACAGCGTGGCACGGACTTTACCGACCGGGTGCGCGCGGCGTTGTCAGACGGGAAGTGAGTTGAACAGCGACAAGATCCGGCCATCGGACAGCGCGCTGATCACGCTACGTTTGAGGCCGGTGCCGCTGTGCGCCCACAAGTCCTGACGCGGGAGCGCAGTCGCGATCAGCGCCAACCCAAAGGCGATCTCTGGCACGGCACGCGGGCGGCGGGTATCGGCAGGCGCGCGCAGCCGGGTCAGCAAATGGTCACGCACGGCCAGCGGGTGGACCACACCCAACTGCACTGGAATCGGATTCAGGTTCAGCAACTTGGCAATCGCCATGCGGTGCATACCGCCGCTCGACCGCAGCAGCGTGCCGTCACGGGCAATATGGACCAGAATGCCGCCATGTTCGCGCCGAAAATACTCGGGCAGGTCCTTTTGGGGGCGCAGCCGACGGGTGTGCCACGCCTCATCATACAGCGCATCAAGGCGCGCGTAGCGGGCGTGCAGATCGTCCACCGTGGCGCAATCGTCGGGTCGTTTGCCCTGCGCAATCTCGTCCGTCAGGCGACGGAACAGCGGCGTCCGCTCCCATGGTGTACCGTCCAGAAAATGCGCGCGGCAGGCCTCGAACTTTGGTTCATGGCCCAATGGTTTGCGGCGCAGATCCCAGTCGCCACCCAGCACGCGGCCAGACATGTTGCGGCGAAACCGGGGCGCGGCATCGCTGCCGTCATGGTCATAGACCTCAGAGATTGCGGCGCTGTCGACCCAGAGGCATTCGTCACTTAGTGGGGCATCGGCACCAAAGCGCAGACGATTAATCACATCCCGCAGGAATTTCTGCGGAATCTGAGCTTCGAGAGCGCGAGAAACATAATATCGCCGCTTGGAGGGAGACTCGGGTATCGCCATGATGAAGATTTTGTGAATCTTTCATGACGTTTTCAAGTGACTCTTGCTAAGATTTCGCGAGTGTGATCGCGGTGCCCGCCGCAAAGCCTGACGACCAAGCCCATTGAAAATTGTATCCCCCCAGCCAGCCGGTCACATCCACGGCCTCGCCGATGAAATAAAGTCCGGGGATTGCGCGCGTCATCATGGTGCGCGACGACAGCGCGTCGGTGTCGATGCCGCCCAGCGTGACCTCGGCGGTGCGGTACCCCTCGGACCCCGAGGGCGTTAGCTGCCAGTGATGCAGGGCGTCCGCCAGCGCGTCGATCCGTGTGTCCGAAAGGTCGGCAATGTTGCCTTTCAGGTCCAGACTCTGACCCAGATGATCGACCAGCCGCGCAGGCAAAAGCCGGGCGAGTTCGGTGGTCAGTGCGCGCCGCCCCTCGGTCCGGCGCAGCGGGCGCAGGTGGTCGGGCAGGGGGTGATCTGGCAACAGGTTGATTGCGATGGGGTCGCCTTCGCGCCAGTAGCTTGAGATTTGCAGGATGGCCGGACCGGACAGACCACGATGGGTAAACAGCATCGCCTCGTCAAAACTGTCAGCCTCGACGCTGGCGCGGCAGGGCGTCGCGACCCCGGCCAGCGTCGAAAACCGACCCTCCGGGAATGTCAGCGGTACAAGGCCGGGACGTGTGTCGGTGACGGGGATGCCGAATTGCCGCGCGATATCATAGGCCAGGCCCGTGGCGCCCATCTTTGGGATCGACTTGCCCCCTGTCGCCACCACCAGCGCGTCGCAGCTCACTTGGGTCTGGCGACCGTCGCGTTCCAGAGTTGCTGCGTAGCGGCTGCCATCACGGTGCAACTCACGCAGATGAGTTTGCAGCCACAGCGTTGCGCCAGCGGCGTCCAGTTCCGTCAGCAGCATTGCCACGATGTCGCGTGCAGAGCGGTCGCAAAACAGCTGTCCCAGCGTCTTTTCATGCCAGGGGATGTCATGGCGCTGCACCAGATCCAGGAAATCCCATTGGGTGTAGCGACTGAGGGCCGATTTGGCGAAATGCGGGTTATGGCTGAGGAAGCTGCCCGGATCGCAGTGCATATTGGTGAAGTTGCAGCGTCCGCCGCCAGAGATGCGGATCTTTTCCCCCGGTGCGCGTGCATGATCGACGATCAGCGTGCCAGGCCCCGCGTGGGCGGCGCACATGAGGCCCGCGGCACCGGCGCCAAGGATAAGGGTGGGGACATGCATGGCGCGAAGGAACACGGTTTTACGGTCGGTGCAAGGGCTGGCGCCGCGTTGCGCCGATGACCCGTCGTGATACCTGCTGTGCGCGCGACGTCTTTTCTGTGGCACCAGAGCACCAAATTCGCTACACTTGGCGGCAGACCCGGAAAACCGGGCGGTTCGAGGCAGTGATGGCGGTGTTCCCATGACGGAAATGGTTTACGGCACGGTTCCCGTGCGTGATGTCGAACCTGTGTTGCCCAAATGGTGGCGCACGGTCGACAAATGGTCGCTGTCCTGCGTGCTGATCCTGTTCGGCATCGGAATCTTGCTAGGGCTCGCTGCGTCGCCGCCGCTGGCCGAACGGAACGGGTTTCAGCCGTTTTACTATGTTCAGCGGCAGGCATTCTTTGGCGGGCTGGCGCTGGCCGCGATGTTCCTGACCTCACTGATGTCGCCGCTGCTGGTGCGTCGGCTGGCGGTGGTGGGTTTTGCGGTCGGCTTTGTGGCGCTGGCGCTGCTGCCGGCCTTTGGCACTGATTTCGGCAAGGGGGCTGTGCGCTGGTACAGCCTGGGCTTTGCCAGCCTGCAGCCATCGGAATTCCTGAAACCTGGCTTTGTCGTCGTTGCCGCCTGGATGATGGCCGCCGCACAAGAGATCAACGGCCCGCCGGGGCGGCTGTGGTCGTTCCTGCTGGCGGTGGCGATTGTGCTGATGCTGGCGTTTCAGCCTGATTTCGGCCAGGCCTGTCTGGTGCTGTTCGGCTGGGGCGTGATGTATTTTGTGGCTGGTGCGCCGATGCTGCTGCTGGTGGGCATGGCAGGGCTGGTGGTGCTAGCCGGCACCGTCGCTTATGAACATTCCGAACATTTTGCCCGCCGCATCGACGGCTTTCTTAGCCCGGATGTCGATCCGACAACCCAATTGGGCTATGCGACCAACGCTATTCAAGAGGGCGGTTTTTTTGGTGTCGGTGTGGGTGAGGGGCAGGTGAAATGGTCGTTGCCCGATGCCCATACCGATTTCATCATCGCTGTCGCGGCCGAGGAATACGGCCTTGTCCTCGTGTTGTGTATCATCGCGCTGTATGCGGTTGTGGTGGTGCGCAGCCTGGTGCGGCTGATGCGCGAACGCGATCCGTTCATCCGACTGGCGGGCACCGGTCTGGCCTGCATGTTCGGGGTTCAGGCGATGATCAACATGGGTGTCGCGGTGCGGCTGCTGCCCGCCAAAGGCATGACCCTGCCGTTTGTCAGCTACGGCGGATCTTCGCTCATTGCCGGAGGGATCGCGGTCGGAATGTTGCTGGCCTTTACACGCGCCCGTCCGCAGGGTGAAATTGGCGACATTCTGCGCGGGCGGCTGCGCTGAGGCGCGCGGTCGGGACCGGCGCGGTGATCGCGGATTGTACATGGGCGCAAACGGGCAGGGGCGCAGTCCCGGCCCCGGGGGAGTAAGACGATGGCCGAGCGGTACAAACCGCCCTATCTGGTGATCGCGGCAGGCGGCACCGGCGGGCACATGTTTCCGGCACAGGCGCTGGCTGAACTGATGCTGCGCCGGGGCTGGCGGGTGACGCTGTCGACCGATGCCCGCGGCGCGCGCTACACTGGCGGCTTTCCCCATACGACCAAGATTGAACAGGTCAGCAGCGCCACCTTTGCCCGTGGCAGTCTGATGGCGAAAATTGCCGTACCGTTTCGTGTGCTTGGCGGTGTGTTGGGCATGGCACTGCGGATGCGGCGCGATCCGCCCGACGTGGTGGTGGGCTTTGGAGGCTATCCCAGCATTCCGGCGCTGGGGGCGGCCTGGTTGCTGCGGCTGCCGCGGATGATCCACGAACAGAACGGTGTTCTGGGGCGCGTCAACCAGATTTTTGCCACCCGTGTGAACACCGTTGCCTGCGGCACCTGGCCGACGACTTTGCCCGACGGGGTCGAAGGGGTGCCAGTCGGCAACCCGGTCCGCCGCGCTGTGCAGGAACGGGCCGGTGCGTCCTATATCGTGCCAGGCGAATATCCGATGTCGATTCTGGTAATTGGCGGATCGCAGGGTGCCCGCATCCTGTCGGATGTGGTCCCGCCCGCCATCGCGTCCCTGCCGATGGAGGTGTTGCAACATCTGCGTGTCAGCCATCAGGCCCGTGACGAGGATGGGCAGCGCGTCGCCGACTATTACGCCGAGCAGGGTGTAGATGCCGATGTTCAGCCATTTTTTCACGATATACCGTCGCGGATGAGCGAGGCGCAGCTGGTGATCTCGCGCTCGGGCGCGTCTTCGGTGGCGGATATCAGCGTGATTGGCCGCCCGTCGATCCTGATCCCTTTTGCCGCCGCGACCGGGGATCATCAGACCGCGAATGCCCGTGCTTTGGTCGAGGCCGGGGCGGCCATCCGCATCCCTGAAAGCAAACTGACGGTCGAGGCGCTGACAGATGCGATCCTGGCCGTGCTGGGTAACCCGCGCGGGGCGCTTCAGATGTCGCAGGCCGCGATGAGCGTGGCGCACCCCGAAGCCGCAGAAGCATTGGGCGCATTGGTCGAGGCGTTGGTAGAGCAGAAAGAACAGGCAGAATGAACAAGACAGTGAGAGGGGCCGAAATGATCCGCGCCGCAACCAAGCTTCCCGGTGATATCGGGCCGATCCACTTTGTCGGCATCGGCGGAATAGGCATGTCGGGCATTGCCGAGGTGCTGTTGAACCTTGGGTATACGGTGCAGGGGTCCGATCTGAAACGCTCCAAGATCACCGAGCGGCTGGAAAGTCTGGGTGCCTTGGTTTTCGAAGGGCAGCGGGCCGAGAACCTGGAAGGTGCCGAAGTCATCGTGATTTCGTCCGCGATCAAAACCGGCAACCCCGAACTGGACGAGGCGCGCCAGCGTGGCCTGCCAGTGGTGCGCCGGGCCGAGATGCTGGCCGAACTGATGCGGCTGAAATCCAACATCGCGGTGGCTGGCACCCATGGCAAGACCACGACAACCACGCTGGTCGCCGAGCTGTTGGTGGCGGGCGGCATCGACCCCACGGTTGTAAATGGCGGCATAATCCACGCCTATGGATCGAACGCCCGGATGGGAGACGGCGAATGGATGGTCGTCGAAGCGGACGAGAGTGACGGCACCTTCAACCGCCTGCCGGCCACCATCGCCATCGTCACCAACATCGACCCCGAGCATATGGAGCACTGGGGCAATTTCGACACCCTGCGCGATGGCTTTTACGATTTTGTCTCAAACATTCCGTTCTACGGCCTTGCGGTGTGCTGCACCGATCATCCCGAGGTACAGGCGCTGGTCGGGCGCATCACTGACCGCCGCGTGACGACCTATGGTTTCAATGCCCAGGCCGATGTGCGGGCGGTGAATCTCCGGTACGAAAAGGGCGTGGCGCATTTCGACGTCGCACTTCAGAGCGAAGATCTGATGATCCAAGGCTGCACTTTGCCAATGCCGGGCGATCACAACGTATCAAACGCGTTGTCCGCTGTGGCAGTGGCCCGGCATCTGGGGATGGAGCTGGACGCGATCCGCGCGGCACTTGCGGCGTTTGGCGGTGTGAACCGGCGGTTTACCCGCGTGGGCGAAGTAAACGGCGTCACTATCATCGACGACTACGGCCACCACCCGGTCGAAATTGCCGCCGTGCTGCGCGCCGCGCGTCAGGCCACCGACGGGCGGGTGATCGCTGTGCACCAGCCGCACCGGTATTCGCGCCTGTCGTCGCTGTTCGATGACTTCTGCGCCTGCTTCAACGAGGCGGATGTCGTCGCCATCGCCGAAGTTTACGCAGCCGGAGAGGATCCCATTCCCGGCGCGTCGCGCGACGATCTGGTGGCCGGTCTGATCCGCCACGGTCACCGTCACGCCCGCGCCATCGTCGACGAGGATGATCTTGAGCGGCTGGTCCGTGAACAGGCCAAGGACGGTGATATGGTTGTCTGCCTTGGCGCCGGTACGATCAGTACATGGGCCAACGGCCTGCCGACAAGGCTGGAGCAATGAGTGTGACAGACACTGTGACCCAAGGTATGGGGCGGGCGAACTGCGAACCGCAAGCAGGGGTGCACGCATGAGCGCGGCCCTGATCGCCGCCTGTCTCTGGGTTCTGATTGCTTCTGTGACGGCCATGCTGCCGATGCGCGGCCAATTCATTCCCGGTGTCATCTTGCTCGTGACCGCGCCGCTTCTGTTGATCTGGATCGCCAAATCGGTCGGTGTGTGGGTTGCCTTGCTTGGCCTTGCGGGATTTCTGTCGATGTTTCGCAGACCGTTGCTGCATCTGTGGGCCCGGGCGCGCGGCCAGACCCCGGAGGTGCCGAAATGACCTTGTCACTGATCCTGGCGTTTGTCTGGGCACTTGCGGCGAATGTACTGGCCATGGTGCCGTCCAAGGACAGCCACTGGACCCGCGCCTATTTCCTGATCGCGGTGGGAATTCCGCTGCTGGGTTTTGTCACCTGGCAGAACGGCCCGTGGATCGGAATGATCGTGCTGGTTGCTGGCATGTCGGTGCTGCGCTGGCCGCTGCGCTATCTGGCGCGGTGGATCAAGGCGCGACTGGGACGGGATAAGGCGGCCTGAGCACCTGTGCGTCGCACGGTTTGGGTCGCGGATTTTGAAACTGGCCGGGCCACATGTCGCAACGGATGCGCGACAAAGCGCTCTTGCCTCTGGACTGTGCCCAGATTAGCACAGTCGGTATGACCACACAGCTTCCCAAAGTGCGCGGGCGTTTGACCCGTGACCGGCCCCTTTCTGATCTGACCTGGCTGCGGGTCGGGGGGCCTGCGGACTGGCTGTTTCAGCCTGCGGATGTCGATGATTTGCGGGGCTTTCTGCGTCAGCTTGACCCTGCGACGCAGATTTTTCCGATGGGTGTCGGAAGTAACCTCATCGTGCGGGATGGCGGAATCCGGGCTGTGGTGATCCGTATGGGGCGCGGCTTTAACGATATCAGCATCGACGGCAGTTGCGTCACGGCGGGTGTTGCCGCGCTGGATGCGCATGTGGCGAAACAGGCTGCGGTGGCAGGGCTGGACCTGACCTTTTTGCGTACCATACCCGGCGCGATCGGCGGCGCGGTACGGATGAACGCCGGGTGCTATGGTTCTTACGTCGCGGATGTCCTGGTGAGCGCGCGAGCAGTCACCCGGGCGGGAGAATTGGTTACCCTTTCTGCCGCTGAGCTGAACTTTGCCTATCGTCAAAGTACGCTGCCCGACGGCTGGGTGCTGGTTGACGCCACTTTCATGGCGCCGCAGGGCGAGCCCGAAGCGCTGGCCGAACGCATGGCACAGCAGATTGCACGGCGCGACGCCAGCCAACCCACCAAGGAGCGCACCGCCGGCAGCACCTTTCGCAATCCCGCCGGATTTTCCAGTACCGGCAGGGCGGATGACACGCATGAGTTAAAGGCGTGGAAGGTGATCGACGACGCCGGGATGCGCGGCGCGCGGCGCGGTGGGGCGCAGATGAGCACGATGCACAGCAACTTTCTGGTGAACACCGGACAGGCAACGGCGACCGATCTCGAAGGTTTGGGCGAGGAAGTGATAAAAAGGGTTTTCCAACACAGTGGAATAACGTTACACTGGGAAATTATGCGCGTCGGAGAACCGGCGCGCGATTTAGAGTCCGGAAAAGCGCAGCAAAAAGCGTAAGTTGTCGGACTCAAGGGCGGCCACAGGCAGGTCGCAGATAAGAACAAGGGTCAAAGACCCGGGACATTGAGGCGGTTTGGGGATGTCGAGCAGGGCACACCCGAAAGTAGTGGTATTGTTGGGCGGACCCTCGGCTGAGCGCGAGGTGTCGTTAAGCTCAGGGCGTGAATGCGCCGCTGCTTTGCGGGAACAAGGTTATCACGTGACAGAGGTCGATGCCGGCCCTGATCTGGCGCAGCGTCTGGCCGACGCTGCCCCCGACGTCGTGTTCAACGCTTTGCATGGGCGCTGGGGCGAAGATGGCTGTGTGCAGGGCCTGCTGGAATGGCTGCGCATCCCTTATACGCATTCCGGTGTACTGTCGTCTGCACTGGCAATGGACAAAGAGCGGACGAAAGATGTCTACCGCGCCCATGGACTTCCTGTGGTCGAAAGCCTGCTGGCCCGCCGCGAAGACGTGCGCAGCCGTCACGTCATGCCGCCGCCCTATGTGGTCAAGCCCAACAACGAAGGGTCTTCGGTTGGTGTCTACCTGGTTCAGGAGGCGGCCAACGGCCCGCCTCAACTGTCCGATGACATGCCTGAAACCGTTATGGTCGAGGCGTTTGCACCGGGCCGCGAACTGACGACGACGGTTATGGGCGACCGTGCGCTGACGGTGACGGATATCCTGACTGACGGCTGGTACGACTACGATGCGAAGTACAAGCCCGGTGGATCGCGCCACGTGATCCCGGCGCAGATCCCGCAGGATATCTTTGACGCCTGCCTCGACTATGCGGTGCGGGCGCACCGGGCGCTCGGGTGCCGTGGTCTGAGCCGAACGGATTTCCGCTGGGATGAAAGTCGCGGTCTGGACGGGCTGATCCTGCTTGAGACCAACACGCAACCCGGTATGACGCCGACCTCGCTTGCTCCTGAACAGGGTGCCGAGGCGGGTATTCCCTTTGGCGCGCTGTGCTCCTGGATGGTGGAGGATGCCTCTTGCAACAGATGACCCGTAGCGACCCGGCGCCGTCGCGCCTGCGGTATCGCATTCAGCGGCTGATGCTGACGCCGCTGTTTCGGGTATTTTTGCGCGTGGGCCTGCCGTTCGCTGTCACCTTTGGCGGCGCGTCGCTGTGGTTCTCGATGCCGGACAATCGCGACGCCTTTCTTGATCTGATCATCGAGGCACGCAGCGCCGTCGAACAGCGCCCGGAATTCATGGTCAAACTGATGGCGATCGACGGCGCAAGCGACGGGGTGGCGGCGGATATTCGGACCATCCTGCCGGTGGGGTTTCCGGTCAGCTCATTTGGCCTCGACTTGGATGTGATGCGTGATCAGGTGGTTGCGTTGGACGCGGTGGAATCTGCACGTCTGCGGATCCGTCAGGGCGGGGTGCTTCAGGTCGATGTGGACGAACGCCTGCCGGTGGTGCTGTGGCGCGGTCCCGAGGGACTGCAGCTGCTGGATTCGAGTGGAGTCAAGGTCGGGCCGGTGCAGGCGCGTACCGATTTTCCGGCCCTGCCGCTGATTGTTGGACGCGGTGCCAGCAAGAATGTGCCAGAGGCGCTCGAACTTCTGGCGGCCGCTGAGCCGCTGTGGTCGCGCATGCGTGGTCTGGTGCGGGTCGGTGGCCGCCGCTGGGATCTGGTGCTGGACCGCGATCAGCGCATCCTGCTGCCCGAGGAAGACCCGGTGCGGGCGCTGGAACGCGCCATGGCTCTGGATCACGCGGTGGACATGCTGGACCGCGATTTGCTGAGCGTTGATCTGCGGCTGCCGCAGCGGCCGACCCTGCGGTTGACCAATAATGCACAGCAGGAATTGTGGCGTATCAAGGCGATAGAGGTTGGAGAACCGTAGAATATGATCGAGCTCTATGAAAGCCAGCGCGCGATGCGCAACATGCGCCGTGCAGCGATGCAGCGGGGCGTCATCGCGATTCTGGATGTCGGATCGTCCAAGATCGCCTGTCTGGTACTGCGCTTTGACGGCAACGAACGCGCCGGGGAAAACGACGGCATCGGCAGTCTCGCCGGGCAGTCCGGGTTTCGCGTCATCGGCGCGGCCACCACCCGGTCGCGTGGTGTGCGGTTTGGCGAAATCGACGCTATGGGCGAAACCGAGCGTGCTATCCGCACCGCCGTGCAGGCAGCGCAGAAGATGGCACAGATCCGGGTCGATCATGTTATCGCCTGTTTTTCGGGGGCTGATCCGCGGTCTTACGGCCTTGAGGGTAAGGTCGAAATCGAAGAGACCACCGTATCCGAACAGGATATCGCCCGCGTGTTGTCAGCCTGCGACGTGCCCGACTTTGGCCACGGTCGCGAGGTGCTGCACGCGCAGCCGGTGAACTTTGCGCTGGACCATCGCTCCGGGTTGGCGGATCCGCGCGGCCAGATCGGCCAGAACCTGTCGACCGACATGCATATGCTGACGGTGGATGGGCTGGCGGTTCAGAACCTCGCCTATTGTGTCAAACGCTGCGATCTGGAGCTGGCCGGCATCGCCTCTTCGGCCTATGTCAGCGGCGTCTCGGCGCTGGTCGAGGACGAACAAGAGCTGGGCGCGGCCTGCATTGATCTGGGCGGCGGCGCGACCGGCGTGTCGATCTTTATGAAAAAACACATGATCTATGCCGATGCTGTGCGCATGGGCGGGGATCACGTCACCGGCGACATCTCAATGGGGCTTCAGGTGCCCATGGCCGTGGCCGAACGGATCAAGACATTCTACGGCGGCGTTGTCGCTACCGGGATGGATGACCGCGAGATGATCGAGATCGGCGGCGACACTGGCGACTGGCACCACGACCGCCGCACCGTCAGCCGTGCCGAGCTGATCGGGATCATGCGCCCCCGCGTCGAAGAGATCCTTGAGGATGTCCGCGCCCGTCTGGACGCTGCCGGGTTTGAACATCTTCCCAGTCAGCAGATCGTTCTGACCGGCGGGGGCAGTCAGATCCCCGGCCTTGATGGCCTTGCATCCAAGATCCTCGGCCATCAGGTCCGGCTGGGCCGTCCGCTGCGCGTGCACGGGCTGCCGCAGGCTGCGACGGGGCCGGGATTTGCCAGCGCCGTGGGGCTTTGCCTCTTTGCGGCGCATCCACAGGACGAATGGTGGGATTTTGAAATACCGGTTGAGAGGTACCCGGCCCGGTCTCTCAAGCGGGCGGTGAAATGGTTCCGGGACAACTGGTAAACGCAATATATTGGCTTGTTGGCGAAATCCCGCGTACAAAGGCCAATTAATTGCCATATTTGGTGGAAATAGCACGTTTTTTGGGTGACGTGTTGCTAACGAAACGGTAATACTTGGCGGGAATAGGCGCAAAAAGGGCCTGAAACAGGCCATAACAGCAGGCGGACAGAGCAATGACATTGAACCTTTCGGTGCCCGGACATGACGATCTGAGACCCCGTATCACGGTGTTTGGCGTAGGTGGCGCTGGCGGTAACGCGGTCAACAACATGATCGAGAAAGAGCTCGACGGGGTCGATTTTGTCGTCGCCAATACGGACGCTCAGGCACTTCAGCAGTCCCGGTCGACCAGTAAAGTCCAGCTAGGTGTTAAAGTCACCGAAGGTCTGGGTGCAGGGGCCCGCGCAAGCGTTGGGGCCGCCGCCGCCGAAGAGAGCATCGAACAGATCGTCGACCATCTGGCCGGCGCGCATATGTGTTTCATCACGGCTGGCATGGGCGGGGGCACCGGGACAGGTGCCGCACCGATCATTGCACAGGCTGCGCGTGAACTGGGTGTGCTGACCGTTGGTGTCGTGACCAAGCCCTTTCAGTTTGAGGGCAATAAGCGGATGAAGCAGGCCGAGGACGGCGTCGAGGCGCTGCAAAAGGTCGTCGATACGCTGATTATCATTCCGAACCAGAACCTGTTCCGGCTGGCCAACGAAAAAACCACCTTTACCGAGGCATTCAGCCTAGCGGATGACGTGCTGTATCAGGGCGTCAAAGGTGTGACCGACCTGATGGTGCGTCCGGGCATGATCAACCTCGACTTTGCTGACGTGCGCGCAGTGATGGACGAGATGGGCAAAGCCATGATGGGCACGGGCGAGGCCGAGGGCGAAGATCGCGCGATCCAGGCCGCTGAAAAGGCCATCGCCAACCCGCTGCTGGACGAAATCAGCCTGCGTGGGGCCAAGGGTGTTCTGATCAACATCACCGGATCGCTCGACGTCACGCTGTTCGAAATCGACGAAGCGGCCAACCGGATCCGCGAAGAAGTGGACCCGGATGCCAATATCATCGTGGGTTCGACGCTCGACAATTCGATGGAAGGCCGGATGCGCGTCAGCGTTGTGGCCACTGGGATCGACGCCGTCGATGTAAACACCGAGATGCCGGTGCCGCGCCGCAGTCTGGCCCAGCCGCTGAGCCAGAACGCAGGCGAAGCTGCCCCAGCGCCAAAGCCCGTCGCCAAACCAGCACCGCAGCCCGCAGTTGCGGCCCGTGCACCCGAAGTGACCTATGAGGACGAGGAACCGTCGCTGTTCCAAGAGGCAGAAGTCCAGCGGAGCGAAGAAGTTTCGGAAACCCTGTTCGACGATGACGACCGCTATGATGCCGCGCAGGGCGACGATGGCCTGCCGCCCCCGGTCTACAAGCCGCAGATCGCGCAGTTTCAGCCACGCGCGGAAATCGAGGCCGAGCCTGAAACTTTTGTCGCGCCACGCGCACCTGCCCCAGGCACCCCGTCGCCCGAAGCTATGGCGCGCCTGCATCAAGCCGCACTGGCGGCCCGGGCGCAGCAACGTCAACCCGGCGTTGCCGCAGCGCGCAGTGCAGCTCCGACGGCCGAGCAAGAAGCAATGGATGGCGACAAGCCGCGCTTTGGCATCAACTCGCTGATCAATCGCATGACTGGCCACGGGACCGAGGCGCCTGCGCCGCGTCGCCAGCAACCGCCGGTACAGGCCCGCAAGCCCGATCCGATGATCGACGCAGAGCCCGATCCCGAACAGGAACGGATCGAGATTCCAGCCTTTCTGCGTCGCCAGGCCAACTGATCACGTCGCACGGGACGCATAAGAACTGATCCCCTCCAGGGACCCAAGGCAGAACGCCCTCTCCATCCGGAGGGGGCGTTTTTTTGTCTGATTCAGGAATTTGTGACGCTGCATCGCAGCGACAGACCACACGTTTCCGGCCATTGCGGCGTGAAATGTTGACGGCAAGCTCGCCTTTCAGGGTGATCAAAACAGGAATGTCACGGCATTTGACGCAGCGTCTTTCATCGGGATATCTAATTGGCATTAAACAATAAAAATCAAACTCGGCGCGGCTCCGCCGACCTGCTCATCACGATGTTTCAGTCCGTTACAATCTTTGATTTGAGACCGCTGCGCCAAGCTCGTATCTCATTGGCAAGCGAAAGGGCGTTAACCTTTTCGCAATGAGTGAGGTAAGACCGTGCAGACCACAATCAGATCCGCGATCACATTTCAGGGCACCGGCCTCCACTCGGGCCGCCCTGCGCGTTTGACGATCCGTCCTGCCTCGGCAGAGCATGGTGTCTGGTTCAAACGTACAGACATCATCTTTGGTGACACTCTGGTCCCGGCCCGCTGGGACGTTGTTGAGCAGTCGCCGCTCTGTACCCGGATCGTGAACCGGGCCGGAGTTTCGGTCTCGACCATTGAACATGTCATGGCCGCGCTGGTGGGCTGTGGCATTCACAACGCCCTGATCGAAATTGACGGTCCCGAAGTGCCGATCCTTGACGGGTCATCCGCGCCATTTGTGCGGGGAATCCTCGCGCGTGGTGTTCGGGTACTGGGTGCTCCGGTGCGTGTGATCGAAATGCTGACCACGGTCGAAGTGCGTACCGCATCGGGCTGGGCGCGGCTGAGCCCGGCACCCGAAGGGTTGGGGCTGGGTGGTCTGACCATGGATTTCCACATCGACTTTGCCGACGCTGCAATCGGATCGCAACGTAAGGTTCTGAACCTTGCCAACGGGACTTTTGTGCGTGAACTCTGCGACAGCCGCACCTTCTGCCGCCAGGCGGATGTGGACATGATGCGTTCGCAGGGCCTTGCCCTTGGCGGGACGCTGGAAAATGCGGTTGTGGTGGATGGCGACAAGGTGCTTAGCCCGGGTGGCCTGCGTCACACTGACGAAGCCGTGCGTCACAAGATGCTTGATGCACTTGGCGATCTGGCATTGGCTGGTGCGCCGATCATCGGTCATTATACTGGCCACAAGGCCGGACACGCGATGACCAACAACCTGCTGCGTGCGGTATTTGCGACCCCCGGTGCATTCCGCATGATTGAAAGCACTGCAAACACGGCGGCGCGCCTGCCCGGAGCGGGTGTGGATCAGCACGAGATCCCGGCCGTCGCCTGATCACAAAATGGTGCTCTCCTTCTCTGGCTGAGGCCGACTTGCAAGCCCGGCGCGCGAAATGGCGCAAAGGCGTTTTGCACCGGAAATTTCTGTGCTAGGACCGGGGCAAAGAATGGGGTAAACGCCCCGTGAAAGCGCAATTGAGGTGAGCAGGCATGGCAGGCGACAGGTCGCGACGCGGTTTGATCGGAGCAGTTGTACTGGCCCTGATGGTGTCGGGCTGCGGCGGTGGGCAAACGGTCTCGCTCAGCAGTAATTCGCAGCAATTGGAAAATTTCACCGCAGAACAGATATTTGGCCGAGGCGAATTTGAGCTTGAGCGCAACAAAGCCGAAGATGCCGCGTTCTACTTCTCAGAGATCGAGCGGTTGTATCCCTATTCCGACTGGGCCAAACGTGCGCTGATCATGCAGGCGTTTTCCTATCACCGCGACAAAGATTACGAGAACAGCCGTTCTGCGGCGCAGCGCTACATCGACTTCTACCCGCTGGATGACGATGCCGCCTATGCGCAGTATCTGCTGGCGCTGTCGTACTATGACCAAATCGAGGAGGTTGGTCGTGATCAGGGCCTGACATTCCAGGCGCTGCAATCCCTGCGCACGGTGATCGAACGCTATCCCGACAGCGAATATGCGCGCTCGTCGATTCTGAAATTCGACCTCGCCTTTGATCACCTTGCGGGCAAGGAAATGGAAATCGGCCGCTATTACCTGCGTCGTGACCACTTTGGCGCCGCGATCAACCGGTTCCGCGTTGTGGTTGAGGATTTCCAGACCACAACCCACACCGCCGAAGCGCTGCATCGTCTGGTTGAGGCGTATCTGTCGCTGGGCCTGACGGACGAGGCGCAGACCGCTGGTGCCATCCTGGGCTATAATTTTCAGGGTACCGAATGGTATCAGGACAGCTATAAATTGCTGACCAGCGCCGGACTCAAGCTTGAGGCGAGAGGCGACAACTGGCTTAGCCAGATCTACCGCCAGATGGTTAAAGGCGAATGGTTGTAGGCATCGGTAGGGGGGCACCCCACCACCCCAGGGAGTCGTCAGATGCTGCGCGCGCTTGAGATTCGCGACATGCTGATTATCGACCGGCTGGACCTTGCCTTTCAGCCGGGCCTAAATGTTCTCACTGGTGAAACCGGCGCGGGCAAATCCATCCTATTGGATTCGCTTGGGTTTGTGCTGGGCTGGCGCGGGCGTGCTGAACTGGTGCGCAGCGGTGCCGCCCAAGGCGAGGTCACTGCGGTGTTCGATCTTGGGCCAAACCATCCGGCCCGCGCGGTCCTGTCCGAGGCGGGTCTGCCCGGAGGGGGGGAGGGCGATGGCGAAGAGCTGATCCTGCGCCGCGTCAACACCGCCGAGGGTCGCAAGACCGCTTGGGTCAACGACCGGCGCTGTTCGGGTGATGTGCTGCGTACCCTGTCCGAAACGCTGGTCGAGTTACATGGCCAGCACGATGATCGCGGCCTGCTGAACCCGCGCGGCCACCGGCTGTTGCTGGACACCTACGCGGGGGTGGGCGCGGAACTGACCGAAGTGCGCAGCGCCTGGACCGATCTGGCCCGCGCCAACAAGGCCCTGACAGCGGGTGAGGCGGCGCTGGCCGCCGTGCAGGCCGAAGAAGAGTTTCTGCGCCATGCGGTGGCCGAGTTGGACAAGCTTGACCCACAGCCGGGTGAAGAGGCGGTTCTGGATGTCGCACGCCGCCGGATGCAGGGCGCCGAGAAGATCCGCGAGGATATCACCCGTGCCTATTCCGCGCTGTCGGATGGGGCCGAGATGTCGATGGGCGACGCGCTGCGCTGGCTCGAAGGTGTCGCAGACCGTGCCGAAGGGGCGCTGGACGGGGCGCTGAGCGCGCTTGAACGCGCCATGGCAGAGCTGAGCGATGCGGTTTCGGGGGTCGAGCGCAGCCTCGATCACCTTAGCTTTGACGCCCGCGCGCTGGAAGATACCGAAGAGCGGCTGTTTGCAATACGTGCGATGGCGCGAAAGCACGGGGTGACAGCGGACGAGCTGGGGACGTTCGCCATCGGATTGCGGGACAAGCTGGCCGCGCTGGATCGCGGTGCCGAGGATCTCGCCGGGCTGCGGGCTGCATTGCTCGGGGCACAACAGCGATACGATAGCGCGGCGGCAGCACTGACCCGTGCCCGAAGCGACGCCGCAGGGCGCTTGGACGCGGCGGTTTCAGCCGAACTTGCGCCGCTCAAGATGGAGCGGGCGGTGTTTCGGACCGAATTGACACCGGGCCCTGCGGGTCCCGAGGGGGTGGACGCCGTGGCGTTTCAGGTGGCCACCAACCCTGGCGCGCCTTCGGGGCCGCTGGCCAAGATCGCCTCGGGTGGTGAGTTGAGCCGTTTTTTGCTGGCGCTCAAGGTCTGTCTTTCTGGTCAGCGCACCGATGGGCTGACGATGATCTTTGACGAGATCGACCGCGGCGTTGGGGGCGCAACCGCGGATGCCGTCGGACGTCGGCTGGCGGCTCTGGCCGCTGGCGGGCAGGTGTTGGTTGTGACGCATTCGCCGCAGGTGGCCGCACTTGGCGCGCATCACTGGCGGGTGGAAAAGCGGGTCGCGGACGGCATGACCACCTCGGTTGTGCTGCCGCTGGACGCCACCGAGCGTGAGAGCGAGATTGCGCGGATGCTGGCGGGGGATACCGTCACCGCCGAAGCACGGGCCGCAGCACGGTCGCTGCTGGCCGGATAGCGCGCCCCGGTTCTTCAGACGTGCTGCCCGAGGCAAGGGCAGCAGCGGGTTCAGAGTGGTGGCACCAGTTTTCCGGGGTTCAGGATGCCGTGCGGGTCAAGCGCGGTCTTGATCGCGCCCATCATCTGCCAGCCTTCGCCATGTTCGCGCGCCATGTAGTCACGTTTGCCCAGCCCGACGCCATGCTCGCCCGTGGCGGTGCCGCCCAGATCCAGCGCACGCCCCACCATCCGGTGCGACAGCCGTTGCGCTTCGGCGAGTTCCTTTGGCTCTGCGGGATCGACCAGAAGGATGGCATGAAAATTGCCATCCCCGACATGGCCCAGGATCGGCCCCGCAATCGGCGAGCAGGCCAGATCAGCGCGGGTTTCCTCGATCGCGCGGGCTAGGCGGGACACAGGCACACAGATATCCGTGACCAGCGCCCGCGCGCCCGGTCGCGATGCCAAGATGGCGTAATAGGCGTTGTGGCGCATCGCCCAGAGCGCGCGGCGGTCCTCTTCCTTTGTGGACCATTCAAAGCCGCGTGCGTCGTGATCGTCCACAATTTCAGCGAACCGGGCGCATTGCTCGGCCACCGCGTCGGGGCGGCCGTGAAATTCGACCATGAGATGCGGGCACTCGGGAAAAGATGTACCGGCATAAGCGTTGAACGCTGCCGCCGTCGCGTGATCGACCAGTTCCATCCGCGCCAGTGGCAGGCCCATTTGCACTGTGTCGATCACCGCATTGACCGCATCGTCGATATGGTCAAAGGCGCAGACGCCTGCTGCGACGGTTTCGGGAATGCCGCTCAGACGCAGGGTCAGTTCGGTGATCAGGCCCAGCGTCCCCTCGGATCCGACCATCAGTCCAGTCAGATCATAGCCCGCCGCCGATTTTCGGGCCCGCGTGCCGGTGCGCACCACCCGCCCGTCCCCCAGCACCACCTGCAACGCCATCACATTGTCGCGCATCGTGCCATAGCGCAGTGTCGTGGTGCCCGAGGCCCGCGTCGCCGCCATCCCACCAATCGAAGCATTGGCACCGGGATCCACCGGGAACATCAACCCGGTGGCACGCAATTCGGTATTCAGCGCCTCGCGGGTCACCCCCGGCTGCACGGTCACATCCATATCTGCCGCGCGGATTTCCAGCACCCGGTTCATCCGGCTGAAGTCGACGCAGATCCCGCCCTGCACGGCGCTGGCATGTCCTTCAAGTGCGGTGCCCGTACCCCAGGCGATCACCGGCACGGCTTCTTGGGCGCAGACCTCGACGATGCGCCGCACCTCTTCGGTTGATTGGGGGTACGCGACGGCGTCGGGCGGCATCGGCGGAAAATACGACTCGGAACGGCCATGCAGGTCCAGATCGGACTTGGACGTGCTCAGCCGTTGTCCTAGGAAAGGAGCCAAGGCGGTCAGGGCCTGTGGTAGGGGCATCGGTCTCTCCTGTCGCTGCCCGATCAATCCTAGCTGCCGTCAGGGGGCTCGGGCAAACCCTGATGACGGAGGCGGTATGGCCGCTTTGCCACTTCTTCAACTCCAGCGGCGCCTTGGTGATATCAAGGCAACTTCAGGGAGATTATGGGGCCTTTTAAGGAGTCGCGCCCCTGGCCAGATCCTGTTCTGGTTCATCGCGTTGTTTATCGGGATTGCGGCCGGGTCGGCGGCGCTGCTGTTTCGCAAGGCGATTGATACGCTGCAAACGGCGTTTTACGGCACCGAAGATGTGAACCTGCTGGCGAGCTTTGCGGGCACTTTGCCATGGTATCTGATTTTGCTGATCCCGGTTGGGGGCGGTCTGTGTGTCGGGGTGCTGATCCGGTATTTCACACCGGACGGACGGGTTCGGGCGGTGGCAGACGTGATCGAAGGCGCGGCGCTAAACGATGGCCGGGTCGAGAAAAAGGTGGGTATCGCCTCGGCGCTGGCATCTCTGATCACACTGTCGACGGGGGGATCTTCGGGCCGCGAAGGGCCGGTGGTGCATATTGCAGCGATGCTGTCGAGCTGGGTCAGCACTCTGATCCGCGCCGATGGAATCACTGGGCGCGACCTGCTGGGCTGCGCCGTGGCGGCGGCGGTGTCGGCGTCGTTCAACGCGCCGATTGCGGGCGCGCTCTTTGCACTCGAAGTGGTCCTGCGCCATTTTGCCCTGCATGCCTTTGCGCCGATCGTGGTGGCATCGGCTGCGGGGACGGTGATCAACCGGCTGGCGTTTGGCGATGTGACTGAATTCCGCCTGCCGGGCACCACGACGGTTGAATTCTATCTAGAACTTCCGGCGTTTTTGCTGCTGGGGCTGGTTTGCGGCGTTGTGGCCGTGCTGACGATGCGGGCGATCTTTTGGGCCGATGATTTGGGCAATCTGGTACAGAACCGCCTGCGCCTGCCGCTGGTATTGCGTCCGGCGCTGGCGGGCGGGCTGCTGGGGGGGCTGGCGATTTTCTATCCACATATCATTGGTGTGGGGTACGAGACCACCAGCCGCGCCTTGACCGGCACACTGATCCTGCATGAGGCGATTGTCTTTGCCGTGCTCAAGGTGGTTGCTGTGGCGATCACCTTTTCCGGCCGGATGGGCGGCGGCATGTTTTCGCCCTCGCTGATGATCGGTGCGCTGACTGGCATGGCCTTTGGCCTGATCGCCACCGGGTTGTTCCCGGAGCAATCCAGCGCCTCGACCCTCTATGCGTTGGCGGGGATGGGGGCGGTGGCGGCGGCCGTGCTGGGCGCCCCGATATCGACCACGCTGATTGTGTTCGAGCTGACCGGTGACTGGCAGACCGGGCTGGCGGTGATGGTGTCGGTGTCGCTGTCGACGGCAGTTGCATCGCGGCTGGTGGACCGGTCGTTCTTCCTCACTCAGCTCAAGCGTCGTCGGGTGCATCTGGCCGCCGGGCCGCAGGCTTATCTGTTGGCGATGTTCCGGGTTTCGGGCGTGATGCGCAAACCTGACGACCCCGGCGCGGCGGATGAGGCAACCTGCCGCCAGATGATCGAGCAGGGGTTGTTTGTGAACGCCTCATCAACTCTGGACGCGGTGCTGCCGTTGTTTGACACATCCGGCGTGGCGTTTTTCCCGGTTGTGGCGCAGGTCGGCGCCGAAAAGCCGCCAGAACTGTGCGGCGCCGTGTTTCATGTCGACGCGCTTAAGGCGTACAACCGTGCGCTGGCGGCCACAGCGGCCGAAGAGCACGGCTGAGCCAGTTACCCAGGGGTCTGTGCGCCTTTTGGACGCGGTTCTTTACACGACTTTGCGTTAGTCTATGCGCCCTCGACCCACCTGGTATGACGTGGCGGGGTCTATACCTGCTCGACCGCGACACCGTTTTGGACGTAGAAGGCCAGATGGTCCTTGATCTGTGCGACATCCTCGGTCGGGTTCTCGTAAGACCAGACCGCGTTTACATAGGTGTGGCTGCGCGACACTATCGAGAAATACGAGGCGTCGCCCAGGTGCGGGCTTGTCGTCGTCTGTTCGGTGCGGTCCAGCAGTGCCATGGCGATGTCGTCGCGCGGGAAATAGATGACATAGGGATGTTCCCCTTCGGTCAGTTCCAATGCGCGGCTTGATTCCCCTAAAACCGCGCCGCCTGCGCGTACCGTCCATGTGCCGTCAGCCGGCCGGATAGTGACGTGTTTCATTATTGTCCTCTCCCCATTGTTTTTGTGTGTCTAAAATTAATTCACGCCGCGTGTAACAGCCGCGTATCTATTGCGCGTTGTCTTGGGTCACAGCGGCTCTGTGGCTGCCATGAGCCAGTTGCGCGCCGCGCCATCGACCAGTGGGGTCAACATGTCCCGGCAGGTCATATGATAGGCGTTCAGCCAATCCGTCTCGGGACCAGTCAGCATGTCAGCCACGATCAGCCGCCGGTCGATTGGCACATAGGTCAGTGTCTCAAACGACAGCATCCCCGGCACGGTGCCGCCCTCAATCGCGGCGGCTTCGCGGACCGCGATCAGGTTCTCGATCCGGATACCATAGGCCCCCTCGCGGTAAAAGCCCGGCTCGTTCGACAGGATCATTCCTGGCTCAAACGGCACCACTCCGGTGCGCGCCAGCCGCTGCGGCCCTTCGTGAACACAAAGATAAGAGCCGACGCCATGCCCGGTGCCGTGACCATAATCCAGACCTGCCTCCCAGAGGGGGACACGCGCCAGGGCATCCAGGTCCCGCCCGGCAAGGCCACGCGGCCAGCGCGCCCGGCTGACGGCGATCATGCCGCGCAGCACGCGGGTGAAATTGGTGCGTTCTTCGTCGCCGACGGTGCCGATGGCCACGGTGCGGGTGATGTCGGTGGTGCCGTCGACATATTGCCCGCCGCTGTCCACCAGCAGCAAATGCCCGTCTTCGATCCGTGCATTGCTGCGCTTGGTGACGCGGTAATGCACGATGGCGCCATGTGGGCCGGTGCCGCTGATCGTTTCAAACGAGATGTCACGCAGCGCATTGGTGGCGCGCCGCTCGCCTTCGAGCGCGCAAACCACGTCGATTTCGGTCAGGCTGCCGGGGGGCTGCCGGTCGAGCCAGGCGAGAAAGCGCACCATCGCCGCCCCGTCGCGCAGATGGGCGGTGCGTGTGCCTGCGATCTCGGCCTCGTTCTTGCGTGCCTTGGGCAGCTGACAGGGATCCTGCGCCTCGATTATTGCGACACGCGCGGTTTCAAGCATATCGACAATCGCCACGGGAACAGAGGCGGGATCGACTGCGACCGGCCCTTGAAGCGCGGCAATCGCGGCTGGAAATGCATCAATCGCGGCGACTGTAACCTGCGATCCCAGATGGTCGCCCAGTCCGGTCAGCTTGGCCGGTGCGATGAATAACGTCACCGTTGCGTCGCTGTGCAAGAGGGCAAAGCCATGCGGCACCGGATTGCGCGGAATATCCGAGCCGCGGATGTTCAGCAGCCAGGCAATTGCGTCGGGCTGGGTGATCACCGCCGTCTGCGCCCGACCCAGGGTGGCCGCCAGCCGCGTGATCTTGGCACCATGCGGTTCCCCGGCGAGTTCCAGCGGTTGGGCAAAGACTGGCCCGACCGGCGGTTCGGGCTGGTCGGTCCAGATCTGGTCGATCAGATTTGAACACCGGATCAGTTCGACCGCGTTCAATTTGTTGCGCAGGGTACGCCAACCGTCCAGCGTGTGCAGCCAGGGATCGAAACCAACGCGCCCGCCGTTGGGCAGGGATTCGGTGATCCATTCGGCCAGACCGATTTCGGGCCAGTCCAGCGGGGTGAAATCCGCAGCCACCTGGGCCTTGACCTGCACCCGATAGCGGCTGTCAACAAACACTCCGGCGCGTTCGGCCAACGCCACACAGAACCCCGCCGACCCGGTAAACCCGGTCAGCCATGCCAGCCGGTCGTCGCACGGCGCGACATATTCGCCCTGATAGGCATCCGCGCGCGGCACGATAAACCCGTCCAGCGCCTCGGACTGCAATACATCGCGCAGGGCCTGCAACCGGCCCGGTCCCTGGCTGGGTGATGCCGTCTCGTCAAAGCTTTGAAACACGCGGACCTCCATTTTGCAGCGCAGCATACCAAAATCCGATCACTCCGCCAGTGACGTTCTGACGCTCATGTTGTGTCAGGTCTGGTCCTGAATGTCCCAGAGGGGCACCAGTGCCAATCGGCGTCGCCGATTCGACTGCGCTGGCTCAGGAGGCGCGTTTCAGCCCCATCACCCGCGCCCTTGCACGGGGATCACTGTCAAACAGTGACGCGAGCTGTTCGGTCATCGCGCCGGCCAGCTGTTCCACATCGGTGATCGTGACGGCACGCTGGTAATAGCGGGTCACGTCGTGGCCGATGCCGATGGCCAGCAATTCGACCTGACGACGCCGTTCGACCATGGCGATCACATCGCGCAGATGCTTTTCGAGGAAATTCGCCGGGTTCACGCTCAGGGTGGAATCATCCACCGGCGCACCATCCGAGATCACCATCAGGATCTTGCGCGCTTCGTGCCGCCCGGCCATGCGCCGGTGCGCCCATTCCAGCGCCTCGCCGTCAATATTTTCCTTGAGCAGGCCCTCTTTCATCATCAGGCCCAGATTTGAACGGGTCCGCCGCCAAGGTGCGTCCGCCGATTTGTAGATGATGTGGCGCAGATCATTCAGACGGCCAGGCTGTTGTTCGCGGCCCTCATTCAGCCACTTCTCGCGCGCCATGCCGCCTTTCCACGCCTTGGTGGTAAAGCCGAGGATCTCGACCTTGACGTTGCAGCGTTCCAGTGTGCGGGCCAGAACGTCGGCGCAGATCGCGGCGATGGAAATTGGCCGCCCGCGCATCGACCCGGAATTGTCCAGCAGCAGCGTCACAACTGTGTCGCGGAACTCGGTGTCTTTTTCCATCTTGAACGACAGCGGCGTGGTCGGACTGACAACGACCCGCGCCAGACGACCAGCATCCAGCATGCCCTCTTCGAGGTCAAATTCCCACGACCGGTTTTGCTGCGCCTGCAACCGGCGTTGCAGTTTGTTGGCAAGGCGGCTCACCGCGCCCTTGAGCGGCTCAAGCTGCTGGTCGAGATAGGCGCGCAGGCGTTCGAGTTCGGCAGGCTCGGCCAGATCTTCGGCGCGGATTTCTTCGTCATGGGTAGCGTCGAACACGGTATAATTCGGATCGGCGTCGGAAAATGGCTGCGGGGCAGGGGGTTCGAGCGGGGCCTCGCCCTCGGGCATCTCGGCTTCTTCGCCCATCTCCTGATCGGCCAGCTCGTCCATGCTGACCTGCGCCTGAGAACTGTCCTGAGTTTCGTCCTGCGACTGCTCGGCGCTTGCGTCGCTCTCGTCCTCGTTATCCTCGTCTTGGCCGGTGCTGTCGGGATCGTCTTCTTGTTCGGCGCCGTCGTCGGATTGGTCGTCGGCCTGATCATCGACTTCATCAGGGTCGTCGCCCAACTGGTCGCCGTAGCCCAGATCGCTGATGATCTTGCGCGAGAACCGGGCGAAATCCGCCTGATCAGCCAGCTTGTCCTGAAAATCGTCCAGTGTGTCCCCGGCCTGATCTTCGATAAAGCCGCGCCATAGATCCATGACGTTCTGCGCGCCTTTGGGCAGATCGCGCCCGGTGGCAAGATGCCGGATCAGATAGCCGGCCGCCGTGGCCAGCGGCACATCGGATGCTTGTTTGACCTGCTCATATCCCTTGCGCGCGGCCTCGTGGCCGATCTTGGCGTCGATATTGCCAGCCGTGCCGGGCATGTCGCGTGCGCCCATCGCCTCGCAACGCGCGGTCTCCATTGCCTCGTACAATTCGCGGGCCATGTCGCCGGGGGGGCATACCGGGCATGGGTGCCCATGTCGTGATATTTGCGGTAGAGCGCCAGCGCATCCGCCGTGCCGCGCGCAAGCAGCACCTCATCGCGGGTCATCCGGCGGCTGACCTGCGGCAATCGCATTGCATCGCCCGACACACCCGACGGATCGACGGTATAGCTCACCGTCAGTTCGGGGTCGTTGGCCATGACCTTGGTGGCCTCGGCAAGGGCCTTTTTGAAGGGATCTGCGGGGTTGTCTGAACGCTGCACCATGCTCTGACTAATTGGACATTCGGGCGGTTTTGACAAGGGCTGATCTGGCATTGTTCGGTCAGAATGGGGTCCGGGGCGATCCGACCGCATCATACGCCGCTTGCGCGTGGCATAGTGCCGGCCTAGCCTGCGGCTGATCTGTTTTCAAAGGCTTGGCCCATGCAATCGCTCTACCTTGATACTATTGACGCCACGCTGTGCTGGCACGACCTGCCGGGTGCGGGTGCGCCATTGGTCTGTCTGCCGGCGCTCAGTTTTGCGGCGGCGGCGAATTTCCTGGATGTGATCAGCGATCCGGTGTTGCAACGCCACCGGCGGTTGCTGATCGACTTGCCCGGTTCGGGGTTTAGTGAACCGGCGCATAATTTTGACTATACGCCTCGCGCCCATGCCGAGGTTGTCGCCCGCATCCTTGACCACATCAACCTTGGCCCTTCGGTTGTTTTCGGCCATTCCATGGGCGGTTCCGTTGCAGTGGCTCTGGCCGATGCGCGCCCCGATCTGGTGCGTCATCTCGTGGTGGCCGAAGGCAACCTGGTGCCCGGTGGCGGCGCCGGGTCGCGCCGCATCGGAGGATACGACCGGGCGGAATTTCTTAAATCCGGCTACGACGAGGCGCTTGCCGGAATCCGGGCCGAGGCAGTCGCAGGCGACGAATTTTTGTCCTTTCTGCACGCCAACTGGACGCTGGCCGATCCTGCAGCGCTGCATGGCAACGCCTGCGGGTTGATCGACCTTGATCCCGGACTCGAGGCTGCGTTTCTTGGCCTCGATCTGCCACGTACCTTTGTTTACGGCGACAAGAGTCTGGCGCATAATCCCGGTGCTGCGGATGTACCCGAACCGGATCATCTGGCCGAAGGCGGCGTGGCGATTTCGGTGATCCCGCAAGCCGGGCATTTCATGACCCGCGACAATCCGGGTGCGGTGGCCCAGATGTTGGCAGGGGTGCTGGCCGCGACCGAGGGGGCTTCAGCCTAACAACATGCTTTCGCATTCGCCCTGATACATTTCAGCGGCGCGCTGTGCCATGCGCATCCGGCGCGGATCGGTGCCAAAGGTGGCTTGTTGCAGCAGCGCCGCCTGCGCCACTTTGGCGCGAATTCGCCAGTCAAGCGCCTGAACCCCGGACAATCCGCCGGCCAGCGCCTGCGGCAGCACGGCGTCCAGCAGCGCCTCGACCCCGCGGCGCACCTTTTGGGTGCGTTCCGACGCCGGGCCATCAAACATCCACTGAAATTCCATCACGGCAGACAATCGCCCGACGCAGGTGGCAAAGACCTGCACCCGTTCCGTGGCCGTGCGGGGCAGGGCCAAAGCTCCGCCCGCGCACGCCAGAGCGCACCACAAACCCAATACAAGAGTTTTTAAACTGCTCATAAATTAAACAATAGCGCATAAATATCTACAAAAGTAAGGCAAAATAAAAACTTTTGCCATAGTTGCGCCAGACTTGCCCGCGCAGATGGGTCTGTTGCGGGGTTAAGGCACTGGGGATAGGGTTTAGTCTTTGTCGATATTCAGACCGGCGCAGAGCGTCATTTGCCGATCAAACAACGCACGGCTTTGCGCGTCTCCGCGCAGCAGTGCCTCGATCAAGAGCGCCATTCCCGGTCTCTCGGCGGCTATGGCGGCATCCGTCTCGGTTTTTGAGGCTCCGTTGCGCAAGGCCAGTGCGCGAAATCGCGCGGCCTCGGCGCGGGCCTGATCTGCGCCGTCCAGATAGGGCGACGTCCGCGCCACATCGCCGTAGCCTGCCCAAAGCGCGGCGCACCGCAGCGAGTCTTGTGCGTTGGCAGGAGTCGCGAGCGCCAGTCCGAAACAGGCCAGCGCTGCCCGAATCATCCCAGGCTGAGCGAAGCCGCGCTTTCGGGCAGTTCCTCGTCAAAGCAACGCTGGTAGAACTCGGCCACGGTCTGGCGCTCAAGCTCGTCACATTTATTGAGGAACGAGACCCGGAAGGCGTAGCCCAGATTGCGGAAAATCTCGGCGTTCTGCGCCCAAGCAATCACCGTCCGGGGCGACATGACAGTCGAAAGATCGCCGTTCATGAACGCGGTACGCGTCAGATCGGCAACCGTCACCATCTGACGCACGGTTTTGCGGCCCTTTTCGGTGTTGTAATGCGAGTTCTTGGACAGGACGATCGCGGTCTCGGCGTCAATCGAAAGATAGTTCAGCGTCGCAACAAGGCTCCAACGGTCCATCTGGCCCTGATTGATCTGCTGCGTGCCGTGATACAAACCTGTGGTGTCGCCCAGTCCAACGGTGTTTGCGGTGGCAAAAATGCGGAAATATTTATGCGGCGTCAGCACCTGATTCTGGTCGAGCAGCGTCAATTTGCCATCGGTTTCCAACACGCGCTGGATCACGAACATCACATCTGCGCGACCGGCGTCGTATTCATCAAAGACGATGGCACAGGGATTGCGCAGGGCCCAGGGCAGGATGCCTTCCTGAAACTGAGTGGTCTGCTTGCCGTCCACCAGCTTGATCGCATCTTTGCCGATCAGGTCGATCCGGCTGATATGGCTGTCGAGGTTCACGCGCACCGCAGGCCAGTTCAGCCGCGCCGCGACCTGTTCGATATGCGTTGATTTGCCCGTGCCGTGATAGCCCTGGATCATCACCCGGCGGTTGTTGCGAAACCCGGCCAGAATGGCGAGCGTGGTGTCCGGGTCAAATTTATAGGTGCTGTCGATGTCTGGCACGCGTTCGGTCCGGTCGGGAAACCCGTGCACGATCATATCTGAATCAATACCAAAGACTTCGCGGACCGCAATTTCTTCGGTGGGTTTTGCATTGATGTCGATCGTGCTGTCCGCCATGTGTCGCGCCCTTTGTCTCATACCTTTGAACTTGCGCCCGTGGTGCAACATATTGCACACAGGGGCAAGAGGAAGCGCACAGTTCAGAGCGTTCGGGCCACCAGACGACAGGTGGCACTGGGAAATACAGGGCAGAATGACAACGACGACCCCGCAGGAAGAGATCGAGGATATGCTCGCCCGTATTGCCATGGGGGATCGCAAGGCGTTTTCAGCGCTGTACCAGCGGACGTCGGCCAAGCTGTTTGGCATCTGCCTGCGTGTGCTGGCCGACCGGGCCGAGGCCGAAGAGGCCCTGCAAGAGGTTTTTCTGCGGATCTGGAACAAGGCCGGAATGTACCGCGCCAATGGCTATTCGCCGATGACCTGGCTGATCACCATTGCGCGCAACATCTCGGTGGATCGACGCCGCCGTCGGCCTGCTGCGGCGTCTGACGGGCTCGATGTGGCCGAAATCCTTGCGGATCCGGGACCGGGGCCCGAAGCGCAAACCATTGCCCGCGACGATGGCGACCGGTTGCAGATGTGTCTGAGCGAATTGCCGCCCGATCGCGCAATGATGGTGCAGCGTGCCTATCTGGACGGTGACACCTATGCCGATCTGGCAGACCTGACCGGGGTCAAGCTGAACACCGTCCGAACCTGGCTGCGTCGCAGTCTGTTACAACTGCGCGAATGCCTGAGCCGATGAGCGAACGTGATGACATAAATGGCGATCTGCCCGGCGGTGACGTTTCGCTCTGCGCGGAATATGTGCTGGGCTTGCTGACGGATGCCGAAGCGCGGGCCTTTGAGACGCGGTTTCAGGGTGATCCTGATCTGCGTGACGAATTGGCCTATTGGGCGGATCACTTTGCTGCTCTGACGGACGCGATACCGGCCGAGGCGCCACCGGCGGCCATTCTAGGCCGAATCGAAAATGCGGCCTTTGGTGCCCGTCCATCACTTTGGCGACAATTGATGCCGTATATCGCGGGGGCGCTTGTCGCGGCGTCTGTGGCCTGGGTCGCGATGGTTTCAGGGGTGCTGAACTTTGGCGCCGAAGAACCGCATCTCTATGCAAGCCTCGAGCCGGTGGGCAGCGACTTTGTTCTGTTGGCACATTATGCGCCCGACAGTGGCACCTTTATGGTCCGCCGGGACGAGGGGGTCTATCCGTCCGACGCCGCACTCGAGATCTGGCTCATCGCAGATGCTGACAGTGCACCGGTGTCGCTTGGTCTGATGGTGACAGACGGGCTGACTCAGATCCCGGTGTCGCGTGACATGGCAACCCTGTTCCCCGGAGCCACAATCGCGGTGTCACAGGAACCACCTGGCGGATCGCCGACCGGTGCGCCGACAGGGCCGGTGGTGGCCGTTGGTCAATTCCCGTTGGATCCCATCGCAGGCTGATCGTTTTATAAAGCGAGAGGGAACTGTCGCGTCTTGCGCGTCGACGTAGGGCCAAAATTTTTCGGCGAAAAATTTTGGCCCGAAACAAATGGCGCTTTTCTGTGCCGATCCTGAAACTTCTTTTCGAAACGCCCCGTTCCTACTCTCGATCCCGCCAAAAAGGCCGGGACAAGGAGAGAGAAACAATGACCTTCAAAACAATTTTCGCATCCGCCGCCGTTGCCGCTATCGCCACTGGTGCCTTTGCCGCGAGCCATTCCGAATCCGGTAACCCCATGGTCGGTGGCGCTGCCATGTTCGCTGACAAGAACATTGTCGAGAATGCGGTGAATTCTGCCGATCACACCACGCTTGTTGCCGCAGTTCAGGCCGCCGGTCTGGTTGAAACGCTGTCCGGCCCCGGCCCCTTCACGGTTTTTGCCCCGACCAACGCGGCCTTTGGCAAGCTCGCCGCCGGCACGGTAGATACGCTGCTCCTGCCCGAGAACAAGGACCAGCTGACCAAGATCCTGACCTGCCATGTGGTCGCTGCTGATGCGATGTCCGGCGCTATTGCCGGAATGATCGCTGACGATGGTGGCGAACACGATGTTCCGACAGTGGGCGGCTGTGTGCTCAAGGCCAAGATGAGCGGCGAGATGATCACTCTGACCGACGAACGCGGCCGCACGGCGACTGTGACCATCGCGGATGTCAAACAATCGAATGGCGTGATCCACGTTATCGACACGGTACTTTTGCCGACTATGTGATCCCTCCCGGTCACGCAAAAGTGCAGGTCCCACCCTTGCTTCGGCAGGGGTGGGACGCCTAATTCTAAACAGATTATCCGGAGGATCCTCATGATACGACGCGATTTCCTGAATTTTACCGCCGCTGCTCTTGGCTTTGGTGCGACCACCGGCCACGCCGCCGAGCGTTTCGAGATCATGCGCACCGAGGCCGAGTGGAAGGCGCTGTTGAGTGATCTGGAATACAAGGTCATGCGCGACGAGGGCACCGAGCGTGCCTTTACCTCACCTTTGAATGATGAAAAGCGGGCGGGGCGGTTTCTGTGTCGCGGTTGTGATCTGCCAGTCTATGACGGCGCGCACAAGTTCGATAGCGGCACCGGCTGGCCGTCGTTCTGGCAGGCCGTCCCGAATGCCATTGAAACCAAGGCCGATCGGTCGCTGTTTGGTGTCCGCACCGAGGCGCATTGCCGCCGCTGCGGTTCACATATGGGGCATATCTTTGACGACGGTCCCAAGCCTACCGGCAAGCGGCATTGCATCAACGGCGTCAGCCTAAAGTTTCAGGCGGTCTGACCCTACCTAGGTTCCCGTGATTTTTCCCATCGTAGGTCACAGATTGGTCATACATAGGCCCGGTCTGGGCGGTATTGTGACGCGTGTCGGATAAAAAGATTGGTTCTTGACGCAGTCACGCAAATTGTTTGGTAGCCAGTAACCGGGCGTGCCGCAGGGGGACCTGCGCGCGCCCTTTTTACAGGTCGCACGCAGGCCTTCTGGTTCGTGTGAGTGGCCGATATTTATATCTGCGCCAGACGCCAAAATAGGTGCCTAAGGTTAGGCTAAACAACCTAAGGGAGATTGTCTATAGTTGTGGGTATCGGTAAGCGGTCGTCCGCTGAGGCGCGGGCGCAAAGCCGCCGCCCCAGGATGATGCCCTATTTGAAGTTGCGGCTGTCCTTGATCTGGTCCCAGGCCCAGACGACTTCTTGCAACTGCTCTTCCTGGCTCCGATCGCCACCGTTGATGTCAGGGTGCAGCACTTTGATCAGTGCTTTGTAGGATTTGCGCACCTCGGCCTTGGTCCAGTGGTCCTTGGCTTCGAGGATGTCGATCGCGCGACGTTCGGTCGGGGGCAGGCGGCGGGTGCCGGTGATTGACTTGCCCGGATTGCGCGTGGCGTTGTCGCCCAGAACCTGATGCGGATCCTCGATCCCCAGCCGCGCCCAGGCCCGCGCTTCGGTGTCGCGGAAATCCTTGGTCTTTCGTTCCCAAACTTTGTCAGACGTTTCCTGTGCATTCATCTCGGCCTCGGTCTTGCCGTGGAAAAAGTTCCACTTGAGGTTGTATTCGCGCACATGGTCTTTACAGAACCAGAAATAATCGTCGAGCACATCCGGCGCTTTGGGAGCGCGGAATTTGCCGGGCTGTTCGCAGCCCTCGTGTTCGCACAGGCGTACGGAGGTTTCGCTTTCGCCCGACATGCTGCGTCGCCCGCGGGGGTTTTTCTTTTTCGACGACGATACCGACATATCGAAACCGAAGGGATCTGATTTGCTCATTGGGATACCTTTCCGACTCGGACGCCACAGTCTAGACTATCTGCTGACAGAGTGTAGGGGCGGGATGCGAAATAAATGACCAAAACCGAGGAAATCGAAACACGCCTGCGCGATGCCTTTGCGCCGACCGCGTTGACAGTGCGTGACGACAGCGAACAACATCGCGGTCATGCCGGGTTTCAAGAGGGCGGAGAAAGCCATTTCCATGTGGTCATCCGCGCGCCTGGGTTTCAGGGCCAAAGCCGCATTGCCCGCCACCGCGCCGTGCATGGCGCCCTCGGGACCGATCTGATGGGCCGAATCCACGCGTTGTCGCTGGATATTGACACCTGAACAGATGTCGGCGCGGCGCACCGCAGGATGCCCGCGTCAACTTCTGCCGGGCTGTTCGGCAGCAATCAGTCGCGCCGCTCTGTCGCGCAGGATCGAACTCATCTGATGCAGATCCTGCGTTTCCTCGACGCCATTGTCGGTCGCGGCGACGCGCGCTGTTCGTGCTACTTCTGGCGTCTCACCTAGGCGCGGCGTTTCAGGCGGTGCCGTGCTGGCGACGGGCAGCGCGACCAGCGTATTCATTGGATGCGCTAGGGGTTGATCTGGATCTGAGGTGCCAGTGGCTGTCTGCTGATCGTGTACTGCCTCTGCCAATGGCGTCGTCAGGACATAGGGTTTGGGCGCGTCTAGCTTTCGTGGCTGATAGGCTGCCACATCGCCCGCCTTTCCCCGCCGGAACACCAGCACGTTTCGCCAGACCGTGACTGTACTGGCCAAACCCGACCGCTCATCCGAGGGCAGGGTCTCGGCGCGCTGATATTCCCAGCCATCGGCCGCCATATCGTTCATAACCCGTTCCAGAGAATGGGAAAACCGCGCCTCTGTGCCTTTGATTCCGCGCGCGCGCTCACCCTTTGCGGGGGCCGGAACGACCTTGTATTCATACGCTGTCATGGCCGCTCGACCCTTTTTGCCTTGGACGTTTTGGTATCATAGCGCCGCATTCCCGCTGCGTCACGTCCTACGCGCCAGCGTAAACGTTTCTGGGGTGCTTGGCGCCTGAGCCGATGGACCCAAGCAAAACGAGGCGCCGCTTGATAGGGGCGCCTCGTTTCAGATCTGTTCAGGTATCGAGTATGGCAGTGCCGGGTTACAGACCCAGCTTGGCTGCAACGATCTGGTTGACGGCGGCTGGATTGGCCTTGCCGCCCGTGGCCTTCATCACCTGACCGACAAACCAGCCGGCGAGTTTCGGGTTCTGCTTGGCTTTTTCGACCTGCGCCGGGTTGCCTGCGATCACCTCGTCCACGGCAGCCTCAATCGCACCGGTGTCGGTGACCTGACGCAATCCTTTGGCCTCGACGATCTGGGCGGGATCACCACCTTCGGTGTAGACGATCTCGAACACGTCCTTGGCGATCTTGCCGCTGATGTCGCCCGCCTTGATCAGGGCAATCAGACCCGCCAGTTGTGCCGGTGTAACGGGGCTGTCGGAAATATCGCAATCGTCCTTTTTCAGCCGCCCGAAAAGTTCGTTTATGACCCAGTTCGCGGCCAGCTTTCCGTCGCCGCCTTTACCCGCAACCTCTTCGAAGTAAACGGCATTTGCTGTATCGGCGGTCAGGACCGAGGCGTCGTATTCCGACAGGCCAAAGTCCGCGACGAATCGCGCCTTCTTGGCGTCCGGCAGTTCGGGCAGTGAGGCCGCGATTTCATCGACCCAGGCCTGTTCGATTTCCAGCGGCAGCAGGTCAGGGTCGGGGAAGTAGCGGTAATCATGCGCTTCTTCCTTGGACCGCATCGACCGCGTCTCGCCTTTGTCGGGATCGTACAGACGGGTTTCCTGATCAATCTTGCCGCCGGACTCAAGGATCGCAATCTGGCGCTTGGCCTCGTAGTCGACGGCCTGCTGAATGAACCGCATGGAGTTCATGTTCTTGATCTCGCAGCGCGTGCCAAGATGGGAAAAATCCTGCGTTTCCTGATACTTTTCGTACTGGCCCGGACGGCAGACCGACACGTTGACGTCGGCGCGCAGGTTGCCGTTCTGCATGTTGCCATCGCAGGTGCCAAGATAGCGCAGGATCTGGCGCAGCTTGACCACATAGGCGGCTGCCTCTTCGGGTCCACGGATGTCGGGGCGGCTGACAATCTCCATCAGCGCGACGCCGGTGCGGTTAAGGTCGACAAAAGACATGTTGGGATCCATGTCGTGGATCGACTTGCCCGCATCCTGTTCGATGTGAATGCGTTCGATCCGCACCAGCCGTGCCACACCCGGCTCCATGTCAACGATCACTTCGCCTTCGCCCACGATAGGGTGGTAAAGCTGCGAAATCTGGTAGCCTTGGGGCAGATCCGGGTAAAAGTAATTCTTGCGATCAAAAGCCGACTTCAGATTGATCTGCGCCTTGAGGCCAAGCCCGGTGCGCACCGCCTGTTCGACACAGAATTCGTTGATGACTGGCAACATCCCCGGCATCGCTGCGTCAACAAACGCGACGTGCGAATTCGGTTCGGCGCCAAAGCCGGTCGAGGCCCCGGAAAACAGCTTGGCCTTGGTGGCGATCTGGGCATGGACTTCTAGCCCGATCACCAGTTCCCAATCGTGTTTTGCCCCGGAAATCACCTTGGGTTTCGGGGTCTCAAAGCTCAGATCCAGCATGGTTCACGTCCTCATCGGCACTTTGAGGCCCGGTTTAGGCCACCCCCTGCGCGGGGGCAAGTCCCGGCGCGCGGGTTCCAGCGACCAATGCGGAAGGCCTCAACTCGAAAGAGTGATGCGTGCAGGCTGGTAGTCAAGAACATGGAGAGCGTCGTTCGACTGATCCGGTACCCGCGCCAAAGCGGTCAGGGCACGGTCGCGACCGCACAGCGGGCCATCGCAGGGCCGGTGCACCCCGTCGGGATCGGCGGCTTGTGCCCAGACCAGCGGGTGTACTTCTGTCAGGTGATCGCGGGCGATCCAGTCAAAGCAGCGGGCGACGCGGGCGCGGGCCTGATCTTGCGGGCGGGCCGCGTCGGGGTTCGGGGCAGGCGTTCCGGCCAGGGTGTAGCCGGTGAAGGCCGCCAGCACGTTGACAGTGTGCTGGTCGGGGCGACGTTCGACAATGTCGTGCAGCCCCTCGGCAAAGAATTCGGCATCCAATCGCCGGAATGCGTCGGGATCGCGGCTGAGCGCGTCGAGATGGACCCAGACATAGGCCCCGGCCCCCCAGATATCGAGCGTGCGGGCGACCGTGCGGCGCGCCTCAAGTTCGAGCGCCTCGTGATTGCCATAGAGCAGCGGCAGCAGATGCAGCCCCATGGCGCGCATGTGGCGCGGGCTTTGGGGGTCGAGGTCAATCAGATCCTCGTAGTCATCCGCCACGCGCAGCGCGGGCTGTGTCTCAGCGACCAAAAGCGCGCAGCGGGCCGCAGCCAGCGACGGCGCATCCAGTTCGAACGGATCAAAGCGTTCGAGGATGTTGTATGCGGTGCGGAAATGGATCTGAAAGGCAGCCTGCTGGGCAACGGGCATCGTGTCGCCAGGCTCTTCGCCGCGCCAGAACAGGCCGACTTCCATATAGGCGCGGGCCACCACCAGGGCGACTCCATGATCCTCGCACAGCTCGCTCAGCATGTCATCCAGCTGGCGCAACGGCGCCTCGGCTGCCTTGGCATCGCCAAGGATGATCGCGTCGCAGGCGGCGCCAACCGCATCGGCGCGCGCGCCCTCGGCCAGCAGCTCGGCCATCGGTGTACCGCCGGGGGTGGTCAGCCGACGGGTGTCGAAAGTACGGATCAGACGTCCGAGTTCGGCCCAGTTTTCCTGTCGCGCCAGAAACTGGCCTTGGGCCAGATAGCGTCGACGCTCTATTTCTTCGGTGGTCTGATCACGGATCTCGATCACAACGTCGGGGGACATGGGTGCGATCTCCTGCACTGTGCTGGGCTTTGGTGGATGGGACGCGGGCGGGTCAACTGGCAGATTGGCGGGCATCGGGCCCGATTCTACGGCAGAACACTGTGGGCGGTGCAGCATCCGAAGCATCGGCGAGATCCGGCCAGTCCAGCGGGGATGAGAAATCTGAGGGCGTATCATTTTCATGCGCCAAATCTGCTCGCTCAATTTGGCCCAAAAAAGGCGTTTTGGCGGAAATGGCACGCCTTTCTACGGTTATTCCTGCGATTGCGGCGATGCGCGAACCAGAGTGTTGACACGATGGAAACAGGTCGTTGGCGGGCGGCATAGCGTCTGCTCTTGCAAGGGTGCCCATTCTTCGGGCAGTCTGCGCGTCATGCTGCGGATTGCGATCACTTTTGCCTTGTTTGTGGTTCCTGGAACCATTTTTGCGAACACTGAAGGCGCCTTTCCCGGAGCAGGGGCAACGGAAGTACCGCTGCATTTGCCCGACATGTCGCTACCCAGTGAAATCATGAGCCAGCCAATACCGGTCCCACTGGTGCTCGACATCGCGGGTGCCGAACCGATTGCGTCGCCGCTGGCGATCGAGAGGTCGCCGCGCCCGGTGGCGCGATCGATGACGCTGCCGCTTGCGCGCTGGTCGGACCGCGGGCGCGGTCTGCTCTGGACCCGTGCGGCGGTGTCGGCGCTGCGAGGCCATGCCAATGCGCTGCCCCGTATGGTGCCACGCGACATCGACACCTGGTGCCCGGCGTACCGCCATGCCAGTCGACCCCAGCGCGAAGCGTTCTGGGTCGGATTGGTGTCGTCACTGGCCAAACACGAAAGCACCTACAGGCCGCAGGCCGTCGGCGGTGGCGGCAAATGGTATGGGTTGTTGCAAATTCTACCCTCGACCGCGCGGGGCTATGGGTGCCGGGCGCGGTCGGGCGAAGCGCTGAAAAGTGGCCCGGCCAACCTGTCCTGCGCCCTGCGGATCATGGCCAAGACGGTGGCCCGCGACAAGGTGGTTTCAAAAAATATGCGGGGGGTGGCGGCCGACTGGGGGCCGTTCCATAGCGCGTCCAAGCGCAACGACATGATGGCCTGGACCCGGTCGCAATCTTATTGCAAACCACTGTCTTCGGTGCGGCCAAAGATGCGCCCTGTCACGCTGGTTCGAATGCGGCCTCTGGCCCGTCCGGGCACAGCGCTGTAATCCCACTGTTATGCAACTTCGCCTGACCGCGTGTCAGGTTCGCAGCCAGGTCGGCCGCCGGGTGCTGTCCACCAGAGACACAGCCGGAGCGCGGTGCCCTCCCAGCGCCAGAGTGGCGCGGCGCAGCAGGTCGATACCGTCTTCTGAGCGGGCGGGAAGCGCGCTTGCCGATATCGGTTCGCCAACCGTGAGGCGAAACGGCTGACGGTGTTTGTTCAGTGTCTCGTGAAACAGGGTGATGTCGCGCAGTGTCGGGTGGATCAGGTCAAAGAGATAGAACAGCACCGAATTGCGCGCCCGGATGTTCACCGGAATCACTGGCAGATCGAACTTGCGTGCCAGCATCGCCGCTGAGGGCATCCAGGGCCGTTCATGCAGGCTGAGTCCGCGGCGTTTTGCCAAACGACCCGACGGAAAGATCACCCCGATCCGACCATCCTGTGTCGCCTGTCGGGTATAGGCCATCGTTTCGCGGGTTTTGCCGTGGCTGCGTTTGTCCTGCCGCCATTCGACCGGCGCAATCATATCCGCCATCTGAGGCAAGACCCGCAAGATGTCGTGGTTGGCAAAGTAATAGGCATCGGGCCGCAGAGGCGCCAGCAGGTGGTGCAGGATGATGCCATCAGCGATGCCGGTGGGGTGGTTTGCCACCACCAGCGCCGCACCGTGCCTTGGAATGTGGGACAGCCCCGCGACCTCAACGTCGCGCGCCAACAGCTGACCCAACGCCGCCATGATCGCATCGGGGGGTAAATCCCGAAATGCAGTGGCCAGCGTAACAGTCTTCTCGTACCCCAGAACAGCATTCAGCATCCGGCGCGCCTGCGCCACACCGGGCCGAGCCGAAAACAGCCACGGCGCGCGTTCCTGAATCAAAGGGTCGAGACGTTCTTGCATTTCGGTACTCAAAGCAGGCCTGTGCAACAGGCAGGTGACAATTCGACGTTGAGTCGGGCGAAGGAAGCAATCCTCCTTGTCTTTTGGCGCGATATTCGCGCGAATTCCGGCCCATCGACTGCGAAACGCAGGCAAGTGTCTGCCGGTTCCCGATCTATTTCAGTTTTTCTGTCTCAGGACACAGCGGCCAAAATGGCCTTGCCCGTCGGGTTGCGCGGTGTGCGTGTCGCAATTGCTATTCGGACCCTGCCTGGTCCAAGGCACGCGCGCTGGTTAAAACAGCGAAAAGGGATGTCGTTCGGTTTGGACCCCTTGGGCCGCCAGCGCCGGCTGCAACTGGTCCGACGGGGGCAGAACGTCCTGCGGCAATCGCTGTTTGCGCCCGTCGTGCAGTACCAAGGTCACCCGCATTGAAAGGTCGAACCGCCGGTCCAGCCGCACCCGCTCAATGTCGTTTAGCGCCACCCGGTCCCGCACCCGGCCGCTATGCCATTCCATGGTTTCAGGTGTCAGGGTCAGCCCAGCGGCGCGCCCGACGCACAGATCCCACGCCGCAGGCAGGGTAAAGAGTGCGAGCGTGCCGACGATCCAGCCCTCAGCCCCGAACTGCAGGTAGCCGTACACAAGCACCGTCCACAGCGTGATCAGCGCGACGCATCCGCGCCAGCTGCGCGTCGGGGCGGTGTAGGTCACCGTCCGCCCGTCACGTCCAGAATCGTGCGCGTGACATAGGACGCAGCGTCTGACAGCAACCACAATACGCCCTCGGCCACCTCGTCCGCGGTGCCCGGGCGACCCAGCGGCGGCGTGTGCCCAATCTGCGCAAGCCGGTCAGGCACACCCCCTTTGGCGTGGATATCCGTGGCGATCAGACCGGGGCGCACTGCGTTGACCCGGATGCCTTCGTCCGCCAGTTCGCTGGCCAGCCCCAGGGTAAAGCTCTCGATGGCACCTTTGGACGCGGCATAGTCGATATACTGGCCGGGGCTGCCCAGACGCGCTGCGGCGGATGAGATGTTGACGATGCCTCCGCCCTGATGTTTGCGCATATAGGCCACCGCATGGCGCGCCACGTCGATGGCCCCCAACACGTTGACCGCCATGACGCGGGCCACCCGGTCCGGCGTGAGATCGGCGATCCCGCCTTGCGGCGACACGATGCCGGCGTTGTTGACCAGATCCAGCGGGCCGGGCGGCAGGGAGTCTATGATGGCGAACATCCTCTTGACCGCAGCCGGGTCGGACACATCGGCCTGAATCACATGCGCCTCGGCGCCGGTGCTGCGCAGGTCTGCGGCAACCGATTCGGCCCCGGTGACATCCTGCGAACAGGTAATGACGATCCGGGAGTATCCCCGCCGTGCCGCCATACGCGCCACAGCTGCGCCGATCCCGGCGCTGCCGCCGGTGATCAGCAGGATGCGGCTCATCCCAGAATCCTCGACACCATTTCTGTTGTATCGCGGCTCAGGTTCGGCTGGCCCGCGATCCGTTCGAGCGCCGCTTGCATCAGCGCCTGCCGATCAGCATCGTACCGCCGCCAGGTCTGAAACGCCGAACACATCCGGGCAGTGGTTTGCGGGTTCATCGCGTCCAGCCGGATCAGCGCATCGGCCAGCAGGGCATAGCCCTTGCCGTCCTTGCGGTGAAAACCGGCGTGATTCATCGCCAATGCGCCAAAGACAGCACGGAACCGGTTCGGGTTCTTCCAGTCAAACGCGGCGTGGCCGGTCAACGCCTCGGCGCGTGCCGCCGCATTGACGGGGGCGGTCGCGCCAATCTGCAGACCGAACCATTTGTCCATCACCAGCCGGTCGCCTTGCCATTGCTCTTCGAACGCGGCCAGCGCGTCGGTCTCTTGTCCGGCGCGGATCAGACAGGACAGCGCCGACAATTGCAGTGTCATGTTGTCGGCACCGGAAAACTGTGCCTGCGCCGCTGCGCCACCGTCCAGCCGGGTCTGCAGCGACAGAACCGCCGCGCCCAGGGCCCGCTTGCCGACTTGTTCGGCATCGGGGGTGTAGTCGTCGGTCACCTTTGCCGCCTCGGCGAGCGAGGGCAGAAACGCGCTCCAGCGCTCGGCCATCGCCTGCTTCAGCGTCTCGCTGGCCTGCCAGATCGCGTCGGGATCGGGCGTGGTTCCTGCCTCGAACAATACCTGCGCCAGTTCTGACTGGCTTGGCCCATTCAGCATCAGTTCGCGAAAGGCGGGGTCCAGCGTGTCGTCGCGGATCACCTGCGCCAGTGCATCAATCCATGCCAGATCGGGGCCGGCGCCGTCGCGGACCATCGCCACCAGACCGTCGCGGGCCAAATTGTACGACACCTCCCAACGGTTGAACGGGTCAGTGTCATGCGCCAGCAAAAAGGCACGTTCTGCATGAGTAGAGGCGCGTTCCAGCACAACAGGTGCCGAAAAACCGCGCAAGATTGACGGCACCGGTTTGCCCGACAGCCCCTTGAATTCAAAGCTTTGCTCGGCCTCGGTCATCTCAAGCAACGTGGTCTCGACCACCTCGTCACCGTTGTCGTTCAGCAGGCCCACGGCGATCGGCAGCACCTGCGGCAGCTTTTCGTCCTGGCCGGGCGTGGGCGGCGTTTTCTGGCGGAACGTCAAGGTATAGGTGCCGTCGGCATATGCCTCGTCCACCGCCAGACGTGGCGTGCCGGACTGGCTGTACCAGCGTTTGAATTGGCTCAGGTCGCGGCCGGTGACATCTTCGAACACCTTGAGCCAGTTCTCGATCGTGCAGGCCTGTCCGTCGTGGCGGGCAAAGTAGAGTTCCAGCGCCTCGGCATAACCCTCATCGCCGACCAGCCGTTTGAGCATGCCGATCACTTCGGCGCCTTTCTCGTACACCGTGGCGGTGTAGAAGTTGTTGATCTCTTGAAACGATTCCGGGCGGACAGGGTGCGACAACGGCCCCTGATCCTCGGGGAACTGGCGACCGCGCAGGTCCATCACGTCGCCGATACGCTTGACCGGGGCCGAGCGCATGTCAGAGGTGAACTGCGAATCGCGAAATACCGTCAGCCCTTCCTTGAGGCACAGCTGGAACCAGTCCCGGCAGGTGATCCGGTTGCCGGTCCAGTTGTGGAAATATTCGTGTGCGATGATCGCCTCGATCCGTTCGAAATTGGCATCTGTCGAGGTTTCGGGCGAGGCCAGAACACAAGACGAGTTGAAGACGTTCAGCCCCTTGTTCTCCATCGCGCCCATGTTGAAATCGTCGACCGCAACGATGTTGAACACGTCCAGATCGTATTCACGACCATATACCTCTTCATCCCAGCGCATCGACTTTTTCAGCGCCTCCATGCCAAAGGCGCATTTGTTCTCATCCCCCGGACGAACCCAGATATTCAGTTCGACCTTGTTGCCGCTACAGGTGCGGAAACTGCCGGGGAAATTGACCAACTCGCCGGCGACCAGCGCGAAAAGGTAGGACGGCTTGGGCCAGGGGTCATGCCATTCGGCCCAATTCTTGCCGGATTTTTCGGGGTTGCCGTTGGACAACAGCACATTGTGCGGCCCCTCAATGCGGACGGTAAAGGTCGACATAACGTCGGGCCGGTCGGGATAATAGGTGATTTTGCGAAACCCCTCGGCCTCGCATTGGGTGCAATACATGCCGTTCGACATATAAAGCCCCTCAAGTGCGGTGTTCTTGTCCGGCGCGATCTCGACTTCGGATTCCCAGACAAAGGGTTTGGTCGGCACGCTGCAGGTCAGACCCTGCGCGGTGACGTCAGCGGTCACCGGCTTGCCGTTGATCTTGGCGCTGATCAGTTTCAGATCTTCGCCATGCAGAAAAAACGTCTTGTCGGTGGCATCGGGATTCGGGGCAAAGCTGATTTTGCTTTTGACCCGCGTCGCGCCGGGATCGAGCAGAAAGGTCAGGTGGACCTCTTCGACGACAAAGCCGAAAGGCGTGTAATCCTCGAGATAGATCGTTTCTTGCGTCATCTCGGCGGCGGCATCTTTCATCTCGGAAACTCCGGTAAGCGGGCTAGGGGCCGTGTGTCTGGCCGGGGTTCGGTTCGATTGCAGAACCCGCCCCATCGCCAAAGTGTTAGGTCAGAGCGGCAGAGCCTGCAACCTCGTCGCCACATAGATCAGGCAGGCGACGGGCACAGCGCGCCTGGTGGCGCGGCCATACGGTACCTCGACTCGGGCGAATCGTCGAAAATGCAGGCAGAAATTGCGTAGCTGTCGCGTGCGAACTGAAACCTGTTGCAAACGGGGCGGTCTATTGTCGTCGGCATGTCATCATCCCGGTCATCGCTGATCGAGTCGCCCTGATCACGGCCATGCGACCGCAAATGATCCGACATTTGCCCGGAGTTTATCGCTCACGCCTGTTGCCTATCGGAAACTCATTTTCTAATGATGCACACAATCGCATACTTTTGACCTAAGGGAGCCCGCCATGTCACCCCGTACCACTCGCGCCGAATTGCAGGTTGATGACATCCTGTGCCGTTTCATCGAGGATTCGGCGTTGCCCGGCACCGGGATTGCTGCCGATACGTTCTGGGCCGCCTTTTCCACGCTGATCCACGACTTTGGCCCGCGCAACCGCGCCCTTCTGGACACGCGTGAGACGATCCAGGGTCAGATTGATGCCTGGCACGTGCAGCACCGCAACCAGCCGCATGATCACGAGGCGTACAAGACGTTTCTGTCCGAGATCGGTTATCTTCTGCCCGAAGGGGATGCGTTCGAAATCGACACAGCCAATGTAGACCCCGAGATTGCCACGGTTCCCGGTCCGCAGCTTGTCGTGCCGATCACCAATGCGCGCTACGCGCTGAATGCGGCAAATGCCCGCTGGGGATCGCTGTATGACGGGTTCTATGGCACCGATGCCATGGGCTCCGCAGCGCCAAAAGGCGGCTATGACAAGGGGCGTGGTGCCCGTGTTGTCGCCCGCGCCCGCGTCTTTCTGGACGAAGCGTTCCCGATCGAGGGCGGATCTCATGCGGATGCGCGCCGCTACCACATCCACAACGGCGCGCTTCTGGTGGATGATATGCCGTTGACCGATCCGTCGAAATTCATCGGCTATCGGGGCCATCCCCGCGCGCCCGAAGCGCTGCTGTTGCGCAACAACGCGCTGCATGTTGAGCTGATCTTTGACCGCACCCACCGGATTGGCGCGCGCGATCAGGCCGGGCTGGCCGATGTACGGCTGGAAAGCGCGATCTCGGCCATCATGGATTGCGAAGATTCGGTCGCTTGCGTCGATGCCGAGGACAAGGCCCAAGCTTATGGCAACTGGCTGGGCCTGATGAAGGGCGACCTGTCTGAGACATTCGAGAAGGGCGGCGAGTCGCTGACACGCGCACTGAACCCGGATCTGGTTTACACTGCGCCGGATGGTGCGGGTGAGGTCACGATCAAGGGCCGCGCCTTGATGCTGGTGCGCAATGTCGGCCATCTGATGACCAATCCCGCGATCCTAGACCGTAACGGCAACGAGGCGTTCGAGGGGCTGATGGATGGGATGATCACCACGCTCATCGCGATGCACGACCTGCAACGCGAAGGCGGCAATTCGGTCAAGGGATCGGTCTATGTCGTCAAGCCCAAGATGCACGGCCCCGAAGAAGTGGCCTTTGCCGATGAGACATTCACGTTTGTCGAAAAGGCGCTGGGCCTGCCGCAGAACACCGTCAAACTGGGCATCATGGACGAAGAGCGGCGCACCTCGGTCAACCTGAAACAATGCATCCGCGCTGCAAAAAGCCGCGTTGCCTTTATCAACACCGGGTTTTTGGACCGCACCGGGGATGAAATCCACACCTCGATGGAGGCCGGTCCGTTCAGCCGCAAGGATTTCATCAAGCGCAAGGCCTGGATCGGCGGCTATGAGAACCTCAATGTTGATATCGGTCTGGAATGCGGCCTGTCCGGCAAGGCACAGATTGGCAAGGGCATGTGGGCTATGCCGGATCTGATGGCGGCAATGATCGAAACCAAGATCGAACACCCCAAGGCTGGGGCGAACTGCGCCTGGGTGCCGTCACCAACGGCCGCCACGCTGCATGCGTTGCATTATCACAAGGTCGATGTGTTTGGGGTACAGGCGCGGTTGCGCGCTGGTGGGCGCCGGGCGCATGTGGACACCATCCTCGAAATCCCGATGGCCGCCTACCAGAAATGGAGCGACGCCCAGATCAGCCGTGAGGTCGAAAACAATGCCCAAGGTATCCTGGGCTATGTTGTGCGCTGGATTGATCAGGGCGTCGGGTGTTCCAAGGTGCCTGACATGAACAATGTCGGCTTGATGGAGGACCGTGCCACCTGCCGGATCAGTGCGCAACACATTGCCAACTGGTTGCACCACGATGTGGTGAGTCAGGATGACGTCATGGAGATCATGCGCAAAATGGCGGATGTGGTGGATCAGCAGAATGCTGGCGATCCGCTCTATCGCCCTATGGCACCCGGGTTCGACGGCATCGCCTTTCAGGCTGCCTGCGATCTGGTGTTCAAAGGTCGGGTGCAGCCGTCGGGCTATACCGAGCCGGTTTTACATGCGCGTCGTCTGGAACTGAAATCCGCCTGAACGCATGGCGGGCGGGGTGCCGCCCGCCGTTTGGGCGTGACCTTTGCCGATAGGTCGGGTGGCAGGCCGGGCATCACAACAACACATGGACCGCTGAACCCGGCAGGGCTGCGGCTTCAACATACGAGAGGACAGACGATGGCAGGGATTTCCCTGAGACGGGCGCGGACAATGATCCGCAAGACGCTTGAGACCGGGCGCGAAATGGGGCTCAAACCGCTTTCGGTTGTGGTGCTGGATGCGGGCGGCCATGTGCAGGCGTTCGAGCGTGAAGATGGCGCAAGCCCGGGCCGTTTTGCCATTGCCCATGGTAAGGCCTATGGCGCGGTCATGCTGGGCATGCCCGGCACGGCGCAGATGCAACGCGCCGAGGCGCAGGCCTATTTCATCGCGGCCGCCGGCGCTGCGCTGGGGGGGCAGATGATCCCGGTTCCGGGCGGCGTGCTGGTGCGCGATACCAAGGGAACGGTTCTGGGTGCGCTGGGCGTCACCGGCGATACGTCTGATAATGACGCAGCTGCGGCAAAATCAGGCATCGAATCCGCTGGATTGATTGCAGATATATGAGCGGCCTTTTCGCGCCACGACCGATGCTCTATGCATAGGGCATCGGTTCCCCTAGTGAGTGTGACATGACCCGCCCGATCGTCGGTATTATCGGCAACCAGCATCTTTTGAACGACCAGTACCTCGCGCATGCAGGCGGGTCGATGAACTCCGAAGCGGTGGCGCAGGTCGCGGATTGCGTGCCGCTGCTGATCCCTGCCGATCCGCGCTATATGGCGGTCGAGGAATTGCTGGACGCCTGCGACGGTTTTCTGCTGACCGGCGGGCGACCCAACGTCCACCCGGAAGAATACGGTGAGGTCGAGACGGCGGCGCATGGTGCCTTTGATCGGGCGCGCGATGCCATTGCACTGCCACTGGTGCGCGCCTGTGTCGAACGCGGGCAGCCGTTCTTTGGCGTCTGCCGCGGCTTTCAAGAGGTGAACGTGGCGATGGGCGGTTCACTCTATCCCGAGATTCGCGATCTGCCGGGACGGATGAACCACCGGATGCCACCCGACGGCACGCAGGAAGAGAAATTTGCCCTGCGTCATATGGTTGAATTCTCGGACAACGGTCCGTTTCACCGGCTTTTGGGCGCGCGTGAAGTGATGACGAACACGCTGCACGGGCAGGGGATCAAGCGCGCGGGCGCGCGGATTATCATTGATGGCTTTGCGCCCGACGGTACCCCCGAAGCGACCTATGTTGAGGGCGCGCCGGGGTTCACCATGTCGGTTCAGTGGCACCCGGAATGGGATGCGGCCAATGATCCGGTATCGCGCCCGCTGTTCACCGCCTTTGGCGATGCCGTGCGGCGCTGGGCGGCGGCGCGACACATGCCGGGGCGACGGTCAGCCTGAGGTGATTGGCTGATTTGGCCGTCAGGTCACAGTCTTGCGGGTCATAAATTTGGGTGTGTCCCACAATGCGCCACGCATCACGCGGGTCAGAATGGCCACCGCCTCATCGACATCGCGTTCGTTGAGATAGAGCGGGGTAAAGCCGAAACGCATCACGTCCGGGGCGCGGAAATCTCCGATGACACCTTCCGAGATCAGCGCCTGAATCACCGCATAGCCATTCTCGAACTGGAACGAGACTTGTGAGCCGCGCTGTTCAGGGGCGCGCGGGCTGAAAAGCTGTAGTTGCGGGCAGTTTTGTTCGACCCCTGCTAGGAAGCGTTCGCTCAGCTCGATCGAGCGGGCGCGCAGATCGTCCATGTCGACCTGATCCCAGACCTCCAACGCCGATTCGAGAGCGGTCATCTGCAACACCGGCGGAGTGCCCACGCGCATTCGCTGGATGCCCGCGCCGGGGCTGTAAGTTTGATCAAAATCAAAGGGTTGTGCATGGCCCAACCAACCAGCCAGCGCGGGTTGCGCATGCTCGGCGTGTTCTGGTGCCACGTAGATAAAGGCGGGCGATCCGGGGCCGCCATTGAGATATTTATACGTGCAGCCGACGGCAAAATCCGCCCCACCGCCTGCGACATCGACGCCAAACGCCCCGGCAGAGTGGGCCAGATCCCAGATGCTTAGCGCGCCTTTTTCATGCGCCTTTGCCGTCAGCGCGGGCATGTCGTGGCGTCGGCCCGTGCGGTAATCGACTTCGGTGATCAGGGTAACGGCAACGTCTTCGGTGATCGCGCCTTCGACCTCTTCCGGGGCGACGAGGCGCAGTTCGTGCCCGCGATCCAGAAGGCGTGTTAGCCCCTGCGCCATATACAGGTCGGACGGGAAATTTCCTGTGTCAGACAGAATCACACGCCGGTCGGGCCGCAGTGTCAACGCCGAGGCAAGCGCCTGAAACACCTTGATCGACAGCGTGTCACCCAGCACGACGTGATCCTGTTGCGCGCCAATAAGCCGGGCGATCCGGTTGCCGATCCGGGTCGGTTGCTCCATCCAGCCACTGGCGTTCCAGCCAGTGATCAATTGCTGGCCCCATTCCTGTTCCATCATGCGCAGAACCCGATCCGGGGCCATCTTTGGCAACGCACCCAGGGAATTCCCGTCGAGATAGATCATCCCCAGCGGGATGTGAAACTGTTCGCGGGTCCAGTTGAAATCAGTCACATTTCTCCTCCGGCGATCTGGATCGCCTGTCCGTTGACACTGCCTGAATGATCGTCGCAGAGCCACAGCGCCGCTTCGGCCACCTCTTTGGGGGCGATCAGCCGACCATGTGGATTTGCGCCGTCCATGACCTTGTGCGCCTCGGCCTCGGACATGCCGGTGCGGGCCATGATCCGTTCGATATTTTGTGGCACGATGGCGGTGTCAACATAGGCCGGGCAGAGTGCGTTGAAGGTATAGGGCTTGCCCAGATAATCCGCCGCCAGCCCCCGGATCAGGCCGACCAGCCCGTGTTTCGACGCGGAATAGCAGGGCGCCCCCTTTAGCCCTTTGACCCCGGCAATTGACGAAATGGCAATAACCCGCCCCCAGTCTGTCGTGTGCATCGAGGTCAGGCATTCGCGGATTGTCAGGAACGCGCCGTCAAGGTTGGTGGCCATCATCGTACGCCAGAACGCCATATCGGTCTTATGCGCGGCGCGGCCTTCGGCGATTCCGGCGTTGGGTACGCAAATCTGCACCGGACCACGGGCGGCAACCGCCGCCGCAACACCCATGCAGACCGAGGTTTCATCCATGACGTCAACGGTTTGCGCGAACAGGCCGGGATGCGTCTGTGCCGCGTCTCCAAGAACGTCCGCACGGCGTCCAGTGATTGTGACCACAGCCCCGTGTTCCGCCAATGCCCGCGCGATAGCCACCCCGATTCCGGTGCCGCCACCGGTGACAAGGGCATGTTTTCCTGACAGATTCATCGCGTTCCTTCCTGACCTTGGGACCAGCCTAATCAAGTTCGCAGGAGTGGCAAGGCGTCTTGCACTGCTCTGGCGGGGGTGGCCGTTCAACTGGTGACAGGACTGCAAGTAGGGAAAATTTCAGGCAGACCCGTCCGCTCACATGTCGCAATGATGTTGCGATTGATCCTAAGGTCGCGCAACATATGTATGTGTAGATTAAACCGCGCGATACACTATGGTCGGTGGCCGGAACGATGGTTGTTGGAACCAGGTCAGCGGTGTAGACCCTTAAACAAAGGGAGCCGCAGTATAAAAGACGGGTTCCGACGCAAGAGGGGACAAGATACGTGAAGATTGGAACGCCAAAGGAAGTGTTTGAAGGCGAGGCGCGCGTTGCCATGACGCCGGATTCTGCGCTTCAGCTGCAAAAACTGGGCTATGAATGCTGCATCGAAACCGGGGCAGGACTGGCTGCCGGGTTCACCGACGAAGCCTATGAACAGGCCAATGTCGAAGTGATCAAGACGGCCGCCGCGTTGTGGAAGGCCGTCGACATCGTTGCCAAGGTCCGCCCGCCGTCAAAAACCGAAGTCAGCCGGCTGACCGCGGACAAGCTGCTGATTTCTTTCTTTTGGCCAGCCCAGAACGGCGAGCTGATGGAGGCTGCGGCCAAAAAGGGCGCGTCGGTTATCGCCATGGACATGGTGCCGCGCATCAGTCGGGCGCAAAAGATGGATGCGCTGTCGTCGATGGCCAATATCGCGGGCTATCGCGCGGTGATCGAGGCCGGGAACAACTTTGGCCGGTTCTTTACCGGGCAGATCACTGCTGCGGGCAAGGTGCCGCCAGCCAAGGTGCTGGTTGTTGGCGCCGGGGTTGCGGGTCTGGCGGCGATTGGGACAGCCACGTCGCTGGGGGCTGTCACCTATGCCTTTGATGTGCGACCCGAAGTGGCCGAGCAGGTCGAATCGATGGGTGCCGAATTTGTTTTCCTCGATTTCGAAGAAGAGCAGGCGGACGGCGCGTCGTCGGGTGGGTATGCTTCGGTCTCAAGCCCCGAGTTTACAGCAGCCCAGCTCAAGAAGTTCCGCGAACTGGCGCCCGACATCGACATCGTCATCACCACGGCGCTGATTCCCAACCGCGAAGCGCCCGAGCTGTGGACCCCCGATATGGTTGCCGCGATGAAGCCGGGTTCGGTGATCATCGACCTTGCCGCCGAACGCGGTGGCAACTGCAAACTGACTGTGCCGGACGAAAAGATCGTGACCGACAATGGCGTCACCATCATCGGCTACACCGACTTCCCCAGCCGGATGGCGACGCAATCCTCGACGTTGTATGCCACCAACATCCGCCACATGATGACCGACCTCACGCCGGGCAAGGACGGTGTGGTCAATCACAATATGGAAGACGATGTGATCCGTGGCGCGACCGTCGCCCACGCCAAGGAAGTGACGTTCCCGCCACCCCCGCCCAAGGTCAAGGCGATCGCGGCGCAAAAGCCCAAGGAAAAAACCAAGGAGCTGACCCCCGAAGAAAAGCGCGCGCAAGAGGTGGCGACGTTCAAACAGCAGACCAAAAATCAGGTCACGCTGCTGGCCGTTGGCGGCGCATTGGTGCTGTTCGTCGGTCTGTTTGCGCCTGCCAGCTTTATGCAGCACTTTATCGTTTTTGTGTTGTCGGTCTTTGTCGGGTTTCAGGTCATCTGGGGGGTGGCGCACAGCCTGCACACACCGCTGATGGCTGTGACCAATGCCATTTCGTCGATCATCATTCTCGGTGCGCTTATGCAGATTGGATCAGGATCATTCCTGGTGATCGTCCTGGCGGGCCTGTCGGTCTTTATGGCCGGGATCAACATTTTCGGCGGTTTCCTTGTGACACGGCGCATGCTCGCCATGTTCCAGAAATCGTAAAGCGGGGACAGAGCAATGGAATTCGGATTTACAACGGCGGCCTATGTGGTCGCAGCCGTGCTCTTCATCCTTAGCCTGGGTGGATTGTCGGGACAGGAAAGCGCCAAGCGGGCCGTGTGGTACGGTATCAGCGGCATGGCATTGGCGGTTGTGGCGACACTGATCGGGCCCGGTTCGGGCCTGTGGCTGGCGTCGATTGTCCTGGTCGCTCTGGGCGGGGCCATCGGGTATCAGCTGGCCACCAAGGTGCAGATGACGCAGATGCCCGAACTGGTCGCGGCGATGCACAGCCTTGTTGGTCTGGCGGCGGTCTTTGTCGGCTATGTCGCGCATATCGAAATGGGCCGTGTGCTGGCGATGACACCAGAAGAGCGTGAGGCGCTCGAAGGGTTTGCCGCCCTTCTGGCACACAAGCAGCCGGTCGAGGTCAATATCCTGCGGGTCGAACTGTTCCTTGGCGTCTTTATTGGTGCCGTGACCTTTACCGGGTCGGTCATTGCCTATGGCAAACTGGCAGGCAAGGTATCGTCTGTCGCGACCAAATTGCCGGGCGGGCATATGCTCAACATGGCGGCGGCGGCGCTCTCGGTGATCTGCCTGATCTGGTACTGCTCGATGGGTGGAATGTTGCCGCTGGTCCTGATGACGCTGGCGGCGCTGTTCATTGGCTACCATCTGATCATGGGCATCGGCGGTGCCGACATGCCGGTGGTTGTGTCGATGCTGAACAGCTATTCCGGTTGGGCGGCGGCGGCGATTGGTTTCAGCCTCGGCAACGATCTGTTGATCGTTGTGGGCGCGCTGGTCGGATCCTCCGGTGCGATCCTGTCCTACATCATGTGCAAGGCGATGAACCGGTCGTTTGTGTCGGTCATTCTGGGCGGCTTTGGTGGCCCGGCGGGCGAACAGATGGCGGTTGAGGGCGAGCAGATCGCCATTGATGCCGACGGTGTCGCCACCGCGTTGGACGAGGCCGACAGCATCATCATCATTCCGGGTTATGGTATGGCCGTGGCGCAGGCGCAGCAATCGGTTTCCGAGCTGACAAAACGTCTGCGGGCGCAGGGCAAGACAGTGCGCTTTGCGATCCACCCGGTTGCCGGGCGTCTGCCGGGGCATATGAACGTGCTGCTGGCCGAAGCCCGTGTGCCTTATGACATTGTTATGGAAATGGACGAGATCAACGACGATTTCCCCGACACCGATGTGGCGATTGTCATTGGCTCGAACGACATCGTGAACCCTGCGGCGCAGGACGATCCCAACAGCCCCATCGCCGGTATGCCGGTGCTTGAATGCTGGAAGGCCAAGCAGGTGTTTGTATCCAAACGCGGGCAGGGCACCGGCTATTCCGGGATCGAAAATCCGCTGTTCTTCAAAGAAAACACGCGGATGTTCTATGGCGATGCCAAAAAGTCGCTGGACGAATTGCTGACCAAGATCAGCTGACCACTGCATTCAATGCAGTGATTGAATGCCCCATCCTGGCCGGTGGGGCATTTTTTATGTGAAGCTGGTTCCCGGGCAATTTGGCGATTGTGCGAACCGCGTGTACGCTGGGTACAGCGGGCCATTGCGATGGGGGGCAATCATGCACAAGGTGAATGGAATTGGCGGCGTGTTCTTTCGGGCGCGGGATCCGGCGGCGCTGACGCAATGGTATGCGCAGCATCTGGGGGTGGATCCGGTGACGCAGGCCGGGCCATGGTGCCAGGATGGCGGCATGACGGTGTTTGCCCCGTTTCCGATGGATACCGACTATTTTGACCGTCCAGAGCAGCAGTGGATGCTGAATTTTCGGGTGGATGATTTGCCGGGTATGATCGCGCAGTTGCAGGCCGCAGGCATCGCAGTTGAGACGCGGGCCGAGTGGAATAACCCGCAGGTTGGACAGTTTGCACGTATTCACGACCCCGAAGGCAACCCGGTCGAGTTGTGGCAACCCGCGCCGCCTGGGGGATGATTTTTTGCGCTTGGTATGCGGTTGTGTACATTTAAGCTTTTGAAATCTAAAAGGGATTTATATTTACTTGTGACCGTTATCTAAGTAGGGACATAGAAACTCCGGATTTTTTTACCATGCCGCCTATCCAAGATCACCCATTGCGCTACCGGCTGGCGAACGAGCTGCACGCGCGACCGTTTCCGTCGCTCAGGGTGCCGTGCAGGGCGGTTTATCTGGCCGTCAAACAGGCGCAGGATGCGGCATCGCGCGACAAGGCGCTGGATCTGGAGCATCTGAAGGCGCTGCTTGATCGCTATGGTGGGGCGCATCCACAACCCGGTGCCACACATTATTCGGGACCAATCGGGCAGCATACCCTGAAGTGGGAACAGCACACCGAATTTGTGACCTATACCGTGTTCATGAACGGGCTGGGTGAGCGGGTGTTCGATCCCACCGATTTTGAAGTATTTCCGCCCGAATGGCTGGAGTCCGCACCGGGGCTACGGATCACGTCTGCCCTGATCCGCGTTGATGTCCGCCCCGAGGGTGATGCCATCGACACAAGCCTTGAGGATTGGTTTGTGCCTGAAAGCCTGGCGGCCAGTGCGGTCATTGACGACGAGGCCGTGATAGCCGGCGATTTCCGCATTGATCCGGCGGGGCATCAGCGGTTTGCGGTCTTTGCCCGTCCGCATGTGGGCGAACGAAGGGTCGGTCGCATCGTCCAGCGCCTGACCGAGATCGAGACGTACAAAGCGATGTCGATGCTTGGCTTTTCACGGGTGCGCGATATCTCACCGGTGATGAGCGAGATCGACACCGAGCTGTCCCGGTTGATGGAGGCCATGACCAAAGGCACTGACCCGGCCGAAGATACGCTCAAGGCGCTGTTGTCGGTCTCGGCCGAGCTTGAGGCGCTGTCGGCGCAATCCGCGTTCCGTTTGGGGGCGACCGGTGCCTACGAGGCTATCGTCGGGCAGCGTATTTCCGTCCTGCGCGAGACGCGCTGGCACGGGCGGCAGACCTTTGCCGAATTCATGATGCGCCGCTATGATCCGGCGATGCGCACGGTAAAATCGTCCGAGCGCCGACTTGAGAGCATGGCCAACCGGGCGATGCGCGCAGGCGATCTACTGCGCACACGGGTCGAGGTTGAACGCTCGGCGCAGAACCAGCAATTGCTGGTCAGCATGGATCAGCGCGCCGACATGCAATTGCGTTTGCAAAAGACGGTCGAAGGGCTGTCAGTGGTCGCGATCAGCTATTACGCGGTCTCACTGGTGGGGTATCTGCTGTATCCGGTGGCGGCGCTGATGGGGATGTCCAAGGGGCTGCTTACCGCGCTGGTCACGCTGCCGGTTGTTGGGATTGTCTTTTACCTGCTGCACCGGATTCGCCACGAGATCGAGAAGTAAGGCCCAGCCCCCAGTTCGCGCTTAGCGCCCCGGCGGCGATGGCAGCCAGTGCCAGCAGCGCCGCGACCGACAGCGTGGGGATGCCGGACAAGCCCGCGCCGACGGTGCAACCCCCGGCCAGTACACCGCCCATCCCCATCATCACCGCGCCGGTGGCATAGCGCCCGGTTTCGCGCGGCGACGAAAAGCTTTGCCAGCGAAAAGTGCCGAACAGCAGCGATGCCACCAGCGCCCCGATCAGCGTGCCACCGATCAGCCCAACGCCAAATCCCGCGGGGATCGAGGTCGAGGCGATGGTCCAGAACAGCGTGTCGGCATAGGGCGAGGTGAAAGACAGGCTTTCAATCGCGACCGGGTCAAAATCGTCGAACAGCACAAAGCCCGTGCCGACCCAGGCCAGCGGCACCAGCGTACCCAGCAGTGCAGCCAGCAAAAGCTGCCCCGGCCGGTTGCCCGAGCGCAGTGCAATCATCAAAGCAAGGGCGGCCAGAAGCAACGCCCAGGTTAGCGCGCCGCCGGGCAGGGCGGCCAGGCTCACCTGTTCGCCGAGTTGCAGAGTGACGGCGCCAAGCGTGGTGCGCAGCGGCGCGAGGATACCTTTGAGCGTGGCATGGGCGGTGATTGCGAATATCAGCAGGACAAACAGACCCCGCAGATTTCCGCCCGCTGTCAGTACCGTCAGGCGCGATACGCAGCCGCGCGTCAGCACCATGCCTGCGCCAAACAGCAGGCCACCCACCACGATTGCCAGCACCGGCAGGTCGGCTGCCATAAAGCGGTGATCGTCAAAGCTGATCAGCCCTTGGGCCACGGCCAGCTGAGTGCCCAGAATCGCAACCGCCAGCGCAGTCATCCAGACGCCCATCGCCTGCCGATTGTCATCCCCGACCAGTCCGCGGCGAAAGCAGAACTTGGTCCGTTCGGCCAGAACGCCAAAGGCCGCGCCCAGTATCAGCGCCAAAATAACCGCCGCCTGCGGCGCGGTCAGGGTTTCAAAGCCAAACGACTCGAACATCTCGTGTCCCCTAGTTCAGGAATTTTGTCCCTGATGTAGGCGATCCGCCGCGATGGCAAGTTTTTGTTCCGGCGGTACCCACGCAAGGCAACAGGACAAAGTTCCCGCCTGGACACCAGACGCAGTAAATCGACCCTGAATGCCCAATTTACAGGCAATGGTGTCATTGCAGACCCGAGCAAGACAGGCGTTCAGACTTTTTGCTATGCTGGTGGACTAGCGCCCGCGACTCCGGGGATCGAGCGCGTCGCGCAATCCATCGCCAAGGTAGTTCACCCCCAACACGGTCAGCGATATCATGATTCCCGGCAGCATCACCCGCTCGGGGAATTCGGCCATGCGGGGTACAGCATCGGCCAGCATCTTGCCCCATGTCGGGAAATCGGACGGAAAGCCGACACCCAGAAATGACAGCGCCGATTCGGTGATGATCGCAGTGGCAAGGCCCAGCGTGGCCGAAACCATGATTGGCGACAGCACGTTGGGCAGCAGGTGGCGCAAGATGATCTTGAACGGGGTGGTGCCGATAGAGCGCGCGGCAAGAATGAATTCACGTTCTTTCAGCGCCAGAATATCGCCGCGTACAATGCGGGCGGTGGGCATCCACGAGGTGATGCCGATGATTGTGACGATCAGGATGAACATGCCGCCCTCGGGCCCGAAATTCGCCCGCAGCGGTTGGCGGAACAGGGTCACTGCCACCAGCAGCAGTGGCAGGATCGGCAGCGACAGAAACAGGTCGGTGAGCCGCATCAACGGGCCATCAAGTCGTTTGAAATAGCCCGAAATCACGCCAATTGCCGCCCCGATCAAGAGTGATAGCACCATCGCGGCCCAGCCCACCGCCATTGACGCACGCCCGCCGGCGATCAGATTGGCCAATGCGTCGCGGCCTAGATTGTCGGTTCCGAGTGGATTGCTCCAGCGTATCTTGGCCGACCCATCCCAAATCGCGGTATAGAGCGGGCGCATGTCCTTGCCCCGAATGTCGAGCTTTTGCGGATCTACAGTCCAGATCCACGGGCCCAGCAACACGGCCAGCGTGATCAGCAACACAAAGCTGGCGCCCATCATGGCACCTTTGTGTTTGGAAAACTGCGACCAGACATCGGCCCATTGCGAGCGCGGCGGCGTGGACGGTTCCTTGTCCTGAAGTGCGGCGATGGGAGAGGCCTCAGTCATAGCGAATCCTTGGGTCGAACACACCGTAGAGGATGTCAGCAATCAGGTTGAACACCACGATGAGGATGGCAAAGATAAAGGTGAGCGTCATCACCATTGGCAGGTCATTGGCAAACAGCGCGGTGATCAGCAACTGGCCGATGCCGTTCACCTTGAACACATTCTCGGTGATGATCGCGCCGCCAAAGATCGCCGGAATTCCCAGCGCAATGACTGTGATCACCGGGATCATCGAATTTCGCAGCACGTGAACCATGACGACAACCGCCTCGGACAGACCCTTGGCGCGGGCGGTGCGGACGTAATCCTGATTGAGATTGTCCAGCATCGAGGCCCGCATATAGCGTGACAGTTGCGCCGTGGTCTGCAACGCCAGAACCATCACCGGCATGATCATCTGCTGAAACTGGATCTTAAAGCTGCCCCAGTCGCGAACCACATGTGTGGTGTCATAGATCGACGGGAACCAGCCAAGGTGCACCGAGAAGATGACGATCAGCAGCGGCCCGGTAAAGAAGGGCGGGATCGAGAACCCAACCATGGTGACAAAGGTGCCGGCCTGATCGAACAGTGAATATTGTCGGTAGGCGGAATAGATCCCAATCGGAATAGCGATCAACACCCCAACGACATAAGACAAGCCGACCACCCAAAGTGTCTGCGGAATCCGCTGGAGCACGATATCCATCACCGGGCTGCGGGTCTGCCAGCTGATGACGCGCAGTTTGCCCTCGGAGAATGTGGTGCCAAACATGTGGTCCCACAGTACCTGCGGTTCGACCCAGAACATCTGGACGATCCATTTCCAATATTGCACCAGTGGCGGTTCGCCCAAACCCAGCGCTTCGCGCATCTTTTGTTTGACCTCGGGCGGCACGGTCAGCGGAACCTGTGCCATCGGATCGCCGGGGGCGAGTTGCAGCAGCATGAAAATGGCAAAACTGATGAACAGAAGCGTCGGGATCGACAGCACAATTCGTCGGATGGCGAAAGTCAGCATTCGGCGCCTCGGGTCATAAGTCTGATGGAATGGGTGCGAATTAGGGGCAAGGAACCTCCGGACACAAGATGGGCAAGTGAACTGGACAGAATTGGTTTCCCATCCCGAAGTCTTGCCAGTATCGCGGAAATTGTGGGATTCCCCTATCAAAAAGCTCACGCGGCGGGCACAAAGCCCGCCGCGCTGCATTTTTGAGCGTTACTTGATGCGGTGCCAGTCCGCGACGTTCCACAGTTCGCTGTCCCAGGTGTTCAGCGCAACGCCACCCAGAGTGTTGGAATGTGCCGATACACGACCACGATCCACCAGCGGTACGATGGTCATCGTTTCTTTGGTGATGATCTCGTTCAGCTTCTTGGCGATGTCGCCGCGCTTGCCCAACTCACCGGTCATGGCCAGTTCGTCGAGCAGGGCGTCATACTCTTCGTTGCAGAACCGGTTGATGTTTTCGCCCTGCCACTGCGATGACGGCTTGGGCTCATTGCCGCAGCGATACATCGAAAGATAGGATTGCGGGTCGGTGCCGTCAAAGTTGTTGGCGTACATTTCGACGTCGGCATAGAACTTTTGGAAGGTGTCGGGCGAACCAGCGTCACCACCAAAAAACACCGAGGAATCGACGTTGCGCAGTTCGGTCTCAACACCGATCTGGTTCCACCAATCCTTGATCAGCGCCTGGAAATCCTGACGCACGGCATTGGTCGACGATTGGTACAGGATCGACAGCTTCATGCCGTCCTTGTCGCGGATGCCGTCGCCATCGGTATCGGTCCAGCCGGCTTCTTCGAGTAGGGCCTTGGCACCGTCGAGATCCTGAACAAAGCATTCCTCGTTGTCCGAAGCATACATCGCCGGGGCGGGGACGAGGTTACAGGTCGGGCGACCGGCCTGACCATAGCCGACTTCGACCAAAAGCGGGCGGTCAATGGCCATCGACAGCGCTTTGCGCACCTTGAAGTCCGACAGGATCGGGTGGGGATGCGCGACGGTCGACCGCTCGCCCTCGGGCAGATCGGGGGACGGATCGGTCATGTTCATCTCGATCCGCTCGACCAGAGTGCCAAAGGCTGCGACCGGGGTGCCCTTGCCGCCTTCGGCCATCGCGGCCAGAACATCGGGCGCCAGTTGCAGGTTCCAGGCGTAGTCGTATTCGCCGGTCTCCATGACCGAACGGCCTGCCGCGTTGGCATCGCCGCCGCCCTTGAAGGTCAGCGTGGCAAAGGCGGGCTTGGCCGGGTCACGGTAGTTCGGGTTGGCTTCCATCGTGATCACGTCGTTTGGACGGAATTCCACGACGGAGAATGGGCCGGTGCCGATGGGGTTAAAATTCTCTTCGGTGCAGGACGAGGCATTCGCGCCTTTGCAGTTCTCGAATTGCGCCTTTTGCAGGATCGGGGACTGGCCGCCCATGAACGGACCGTAGGGGTTCGGGGTCGGCGCGCCAAACGTCACCTTGACCGTCAGCGGGTCAATCACATCGATCGCAGTAACGCCGGTATATTTTGCCAGCTGTGCACAGCCGCCTTCGGGGTCCATGCAATATTCGCCGGTGAATTTGACATCCTCAGCGGTGAAAGGTGTGCCATCCGACCACAGCAGGCCCTCTTTGATCTTCCAGGTGATCGAGGTCAGATCCTCGCTTACGCCGCCATTTTCGACCGTCGGGATTTCTTCGGCCAAAAAGGGGACAAGCACGCCGGTGGGATCATAGCGGCCCAGCGGTTCAATCACGAGCGAGGCAGCTTCGATATCCTTGGTGCCGCCCGACAGATACGGATTCAGGATCGACGCGGCCTGCCAGTAGATAATCTTGACTTCGCCGTCCGATCCGCGCTCGGCCATGGCGGCGGGCGCCAGCGCAAAGGACGCAGCGGCCCCGAGCATTAGGGTTCTGAGTTTCATATCTGTCTCCATGTTGGTCGCGATGTATCTCTCGCTTATCGGGTGGGGCAGATGCTGGCCGCACATGACTGAGGGTGGCAACGTTTGCCTGTCTGGTCATGCAACGGTGAATTCTTCCCCACGGTGCGCTTATCGAAGCAGACTTTTGGGAAATTGCAAGCGTTTGCCTGACGGAAACCGGTCCTCGGGGTTTGACAGTCTGCAAAGGCTGGCCTTAGCCTTGCCAACCGCAGCATGGCAGGAGGCCGGAATGCTCGACCAGGCGATCACGCGAATCGAAAACCTTCGGGTAGTGTTCGAAACCAAGGACGGACCCGTTGTCGGGGTCGAAGACGTCTCGTTCGAGATTGGGCCGGGCGAAACCGTCTGTGTCGTGGGTGAATCGGGATCCGGGAAATCGGTGTCGAGCCTGTCTCTGATGCGGTTGATCGAATACGGCGGCGGGGAAATCGCGGGCGGGCGCCTGCTATTCGATCGCAAGGACGGGGGCGAGATTGATCTGGCCCAAACCGATCAGGATCTGATGCGCACAATTCGTGGCAACGAGATCGGGATGATCTTTCAGGAACCGATGACGGCGCTCAATCCGGTGTTTACCGTGGGGCGACAGTTGACAGAAGGGTTGCGTGTGCATCGCGGCATGGACAAGGCGCAGGCGGTGGCGCGGGCGCTTGAGTTGCTGCGCGAGGTGCGTATCCCCGAGCCCGAGCGTCGGCTAAAGCAATATCCGCACGAATTGTCAGGTGGCATGCGTCAGCGTGTGGTGATCGCCATGGCGCTGGCCTGCAAACCGCGCCTGCTGATCGCGGATGAGCCGACGACCGCGCTGGACGTGACGATTCAGGCCGAAATTCTGGCACTGATCGACCGGCTGAAACGCGAAACCGGCACGGCGGTGATGTTTATCACCCATGACATGGCGGTTGTGGCGCAGATGGCTGACCGCGTGGTGGTGATGTTCCGTGGAAACAAGGTCGAAGAGGGCACCGTCGAAGAAATCTTTGAGAACCCGCAGCATCCTTACACGCGGGCCTTGCTGGCCGCTGTTCCCAAGCTGGGTGAGATGAAAGGCAAGGCACTGCCGGAGCCGATGAAGCTGCTGGGGTCGGACGCGCACGAACCGGTGCCGATCCGTGGCAGTGACGAGGTGCTGCTGCGCGTGCGCGGACTCACCACCCGGTTCCCGGTGCGCGGCGGGTTCTTTCGTCAGGTGGTGGCCAATGTCCATGCGGTCGAGGATCTGTCATTCGATATCCAACGCGGGCAGACGCTGTCGCTGGTGGGCGAATCCGGATGTGGCAAATCCAGCGCGGGCCGGTCGATCCTGCGGCTGGTCGAACCTCAGGCGGGTACAATTGATCTGGACGGCACCGACATTATGGCGCTCGACCAAAAGGGTCTGCGTCAGGCGCGGCTGGACATGCAGATGGTGTTTCAGGACCCGTTTGCGTCGCTGAACCCGCAAATGCATTTGTCGGACCAGGTGGCCGAGCCGATGCGCAATTACGGCACCCATTCGGGATCCGCACTGCAGGATCGGGTGGCAATGCTGTTTGACCGGGTCGAATTGCCGCGCAGCTTTATGCGCCGGTTTCCGCACGAGTTGTCGGGTGGTCAGCGCCAGCGGATCGCCATTGCCCGCGCGCTGGCGTTAAACCCGAAACTGATCGTCGCGGACGAGGCCGTGTCGGCGCTGGATGTGTCGGTGCAGGCGCAGGTGCTGAACCTGATGCTGGAGTTGCAGGCCGATCTGGGGCTGTCATTTCTGTTCATCAGCCACGACATGGCTGTGGTCGAACGGGTCAGCCACAAGGTCGGCGTGATGTATCTGGGCCGGATTGTCGAGCTTGGCCCACGTGCGGCGGTGTTCGAGAACCCGCAGCATCCCTACACTCAGGCGCTGATGAAGGCGGTTCCCATCGCTGACCCGCGTCGGCGCAAGTCAGAAAAGGATCTGAATTTCAAGCCGATCCCGTCGCCGATCCACCCGGTGACTTACCAGCCGACAAAATCCGAATATGCCGAGGTCGATCCAGGGCATTTTGTGCTGACTTCGGACAGCGGCTACTAGGGCCGATCCTCATCTGCGTTGACCATTGACCGCGCCGGGGGCAGGGCCTATGGGCAACCTGCGCGGAGGGCTGGATGGCCGCGGCAGGGGCAACCCTGTCGAGGAAAGTCCGGACTCCAAGAAGAAACGGTGCCGGGTAACGCTCGGGCAGGGCAACCTGACGGATAGCGCCACAGAGAACAGACTGCCCGTCGCACCCAAGGTGGATTTCAGGCGCAAGCCGGGGACGAATCGAGGGGGATTGTGGACGGGTGAGGGTGAAACGGTGGGGTAAGAGCCCACCGGGGGGCTGGCAACAGCGCTCGCATGGCAAGCCCCACCGGGAGCAACGCCGAATAGGGACCCCGCGCGGGATTGATCCGGGAAACCGGATATCATCGCAGGGCCGCTTCTGCCCAGGGGTCCGGGTTGGCAGCTTGAGCCACGTAGCAATGCGTGGCCCAGAGGAATGGTCATCTCCGGCAGGGCAACCTGTCGCAGACAGAATCCGGCTTACAGGCCCTCCGCGCACAGATTCCCTGCAGAGTCCGGTTGACACCGGCGTCTGTCTGCGTAAAAGCCGGGGTTCAGAGATTTCACGGGCCGGAGTGGCCTGTTGCAGGAGACAGACCATGGCGAAGCCTACCACAATCAAAATCCGCCTGAATTCGACCGCAGGCACCGGCCACTTTTATGTGACCAAGAAAAACGCACGCACCATGACCGAAAAGATGGCGGTCAAGAAATACGACCCCGTCGTGCGCAAGCATGTTGAGTACAAAGAAGGCAAGATCAAGTAAGATCGCCTCGCTGTCTTCGAGGGACAGTTTCGCCGCGTCGGCCAACAGGTCAGCGCGGCGTTTTTGCGTTTGCCGACGGTGATCGGGATGCGGTCGTCTGGGCGGGGGCGCCTGCGCCTGCCAGCCCAAGAGGTGACAGGGCGGTGCAATCGGCTCAGATGCTCTGCCAGGGCACTGGGGCGTGTGATGCTGGCGATGCACCGGGCGACTGTTTGAGTCGTGGCGTGCCGTCATTTTGTGGACCTGACATTGCGATAGCTTACGAACGCAAAAGGGCCGGTCAATCGACCGGCCCCTTGTCTTGTTCGCGGATGCTGCGATTTACTGGCGATTGCCAAACAGCTGCAGCAGGAACATGAACATGTTGATGAAGTCGAGATAGAGGTTCAGCGCGCCCATAATCGCGGCCTTACCCAGCCATTCGCTGTCACCCGACTGTGCGTATTGCACGTAAGTCGTCTTGATCTTCTGGGTGTCATAGGCTGTGAGGCCGGCAAAGATCAGCACCCCAAGGATCGACACGGCAAAGGTGATGGCGGCCGACTGAAGGAAGATGTTGACGACCATCGCCACCAACAGACCAATCACGCCCATGATCAGGAATGTGCCCATTGCGGACAGGTCCTTTTTAGTCGTGTAGCCGTAAAGCGACAGGCCGGCAAAGGCGATGGACGTGATCAGGAAGACTTGCCCGATCGAAGTCGACGTATAGATCAGAAAGATCGACGACAGCGAAATACCCATCACCGTGGCAAAGGCGTAGAACACCAGTTGCGCTGTGGCGGCAGACATTTTGTTGACCATGGCAGAGAAGCCAAAGACAAATGCCAGCGGCGCGAACATGACCACCCATTTCAGCGGCGACAGATACAGGGTCTGACCAAGCGAGGTCAGCCATTTTTCAGCGCCGATCTGGTAGGGGGTCGGAACATCCGACACTGCCAAGCCCGACAAAGCCCACGCGGCCAGAGCTGTGAGCAGCATGCCCACCGACATCGTGCCATAGACTTTGTTCATGTGGGCGCGCAGGCCCTCATCAATCTGAGCGGCGCGGGTCCCCGTAGCCGCCGTCCGGATCGTATTGTATTCAGCCATTGAATCCTCCGAAATGAACCAGCAGTCGGAACGCTCCGACATCTATCTACGATATTGGCGATAGTGTCTGTGTTTTCAAGCTGTATGACCGGTATTTCGATGGAAAACCGATGACTATTGTTTCCAAATTGCCGGAGCGTCCCACACCGGGCGTGCGGCCTCGGTCTGGGCCTGGCTGCGGGTGAGGCCCAGATCGGCCAGCGCATGATTGTCAAGTGCTGCCAATTGGCGGCGCTGACGGCGCAGCGCGTCCAGCGAAAGCAGGATGTCGAACAAGCTGGTCCGCGTGTGGGGTACGGCGCGGGAGAATGCGGTTGTCAGGGACATAGCAGTATCCTTCATGAGTTGTGATGAGTTGACGGGAATGAATCTTGTTGTCTGATGTATATGCTTTGCGCTACACATCTGTGAAACGAATGTTTCTGAATGATAACATCAAGGATCGTGATGAATGCGTAATCTCGACATCACAACGCTGCGGTCGTTTCTTGCGGTGGCACAATCCGGTGGGGTGACTCGCGCCTCGGGGTTTCTAAACCTGACGCAATCGGCCGTGTCGATGCAGCTCAAGCGGCTAGAGGAGATGTTGGACCTGCAATTGCTGGATCGGTCGGGCCGGGGGGTGAGTCTGACGGCCTCGGGTGAACAGTTGCTGGGATATGCCCGCCGGATGGTCGACCTGAATGACGAAATATATGCCAGGTTGACGGATCAGGCGTTCGAGGGCGAAGTCCTGCTTGGGGTGCCACATGACATTGTTTACCCTGTGATCCCGCAGGTGCTGCAACGCATGGGCGCCGCCTATCCGCGGGTGCGGGTGCAGTTAGTGTCGTCTTACACCAGCTCGCTGCTCGAGCAGTACCGGCGCGGCGAGATTGACGTGATCCTGACCACCGAAGGCGGGCTGCGCACCGGCGGCGAAACGTTGGCCGAAGTGCCGCTGCGTTGGATCGGCGCGCCCGGCGGAATAGCATGGAAACAGCGCCCACTGCGGTTGGCCTATTGCCGGTATTGCACCTTTCGCAATGGCGCGTTGCGTCGCCTGGACGAGCTGAGCATCGCGTGGGAAATGGCGGTGGACAGTGAATCGGATCGCACAATCGAGGCGACAGTCAGTGCTGATCTGGCGATTACCTCGATGCTCGAAGGTCACGCGCCACCGCATCTGGTTCACATCGATCCGGTTGGGTCGCTGCCGGATTTGGGAATTATCAACATCAACCTTTACGGGTCAACCGCGCGGCGCGAAGTTGTGGAAGAACTCAAAACGATGATCCGACAGGGCTTTTCTGTTCTATAGGGACCAGCGCGCAGTTTCGGTAGGTTTCGATGCAATATCAGTATTATACAGCAGAAACATCAGGCAATCTGTATCACGACCTTACCTGTCGATTTGCGGGTGCGCAGCAACTCCAGCCCCTCGGCAGCGCGATCCAACGGTAAAACGTGACTCACATGCGGGGCGATTTTACCGGCGGCAAACCAGCCCAGCAAAGTGGCGAGGCTGTCGGTGACCACCTCGGGCTGGAAGGTAAGATATCCGCCCCAGTAGACACCATGCACCGTGATATTCTTGACCAGAAGGTGGTTCGCCTTGATCTGAGGCACCTCACCGCTGGCAAAGCCGATTGTGAGAATTCTTGCCTCAGGTCGGCAGGCGCGAAACGCATCGGCAAATTGGGTGCCACCCACCGGGTCATAGACCACGTCCGCGCCGCCCAGCGATTTCATGATCGCGCGCAGGTCACCTGAGTCGGCGTCAATCAGGTGATCAGCTCCTGCCGCGCGAGCGACGTCCAGCTTGTCGGTGCCACGGGCGCAGGCCACGACACGGGCGCCCAGACGTTTGCCGATCTCAACCGCGGTCAGGCCGACGCCGCCCGCCGCACCCAGCACCAGCAGCGTCTCGCCCGGTTGCAGTCGTGCGCGGTGCGCCAGTGCCAGGTGACTGGTGCCATAGGCGATCTGGAACGCGGCGGCGGATACCGCGCCCATTCCCGCTGGCAGCTTAACCGCGCGCCCAACATCAAAGACGCCGTACTCTGCCAGACCGCCATGCCCGCCGAAGACTGCGACGCGATCACCGGGTGCGAAGCCATCAACGCCCGGACCGATGGCATCAATGCGACCCGCGACTTCCATGCCCAATGTGAAGGGCAGGGGGGGCGTATCCTGATATGTGCCGGTCATCATCAGCAGGTCGGCAAAGTTCAATCCGCAGGCCTCAACCTTCACGCGAATCTGTTTTTCACCCGCTTCGGGCCGCAAAATGCCGCAAAAGCGGGGAGGTTCGTCATGAGACTGTACCTGGAAGGCGCGCATCGAAATCTCCTGTCCATTTCTATCTAGCTAGGCGTTTTTGCACCAAAAGGTCAAATACTTAGGTCAGGGTGGTTGCGCAATTTCAGCGCGGCGAGGTGTGTGTATTTCTCGCGCAGGAAGTGCATTCAATTAACCAAATAAACCAAGGGGACCTGTATTTTCTTGCTTCGACAAAGTTTTTAGATGTAATTTCATGCAGGCTGTGGGGGTGCACAGCGACATGGCTGACGGTTTTGTTCGAACGAACCATGCTGGTTGGCCGCTTAATGATGATCAATGTTGACCTTAGTTGAAGGAAGTTTACCCATATGACGCACCCCGTAGATATGCATGTCGGAAAACGTATACGCCACCGTCGCTGGCTGGTGGGCATGACCCAGCAACAGCTTGCCGAACGGGTTGGAATTAAATTTCAGCAGATCCAGAAATACGAGACTGGCGCGAATCGTGTCAGTGCATCCCGCCTGTGGGACATCGCCGATTCACTTGAAGTGCCCGTAAGCTTTTTCTTCGAGGGGCTTGAAGTCGAAGGGTCAAACGTCTCGCCATTGCATGATGCCGTCCCGGCCGATCTTTTGGGGGACAAAGAGGCGCTTGATCTTGTGCGCTCTTACTACGCCATCCCGGAAAATCAGCGCCGCCGCCTGTTCGAACTCGCAAGGGTTCTGTCGGACGTCGCCTGACAAGGCGCGTTCTCCCGGAAATCGTGCAATGTCTGACGGCATTGCGGATTGTCTTGGACATGACCTACGCCCTGCGGTAGCGGATCTGTGATCTTGCCGCAGGAGTTGCCATGACTGTCCTACCCATCAGCGACCACCCGACTGTGCTGGCCTGTGCCCGCGAACTTGCCGATGCTGCGCGCGCGGTGATTCTGCCGCATTTTCGCAGCGCGACGCTCATGGCGGAAAACAAGCTGACCACCGGGTTCGACCCCGTCACCGTGGCGGATCGCGCGGCCGAACAGGCGATGCGTGACTGTCTTGAGCGGCTGCGGCCGCAGGATGGCATCCTGGGCGAGGAATTCGGCCCAAAGTCGGGGCAAAGCGGCCTCACCTGGGTGCTTGATCCGATCGACGGCACCCGTGGCTTTATGAGTGGGACGCCCACCTGGGGCGTGTTGATCGCCCTCTCGGATGAGACCGGCCCAAAGCTGGGCGTGATTGACCAACCCTACATTGGTGAGCGGTTTACCGGGGGTCTTGGCGTCGCGCAATGGCAGGGGCCGCATGGTGGTGGCGCGCTGCGATCACGTGATACGCGGGATCTGGGTGAGGCGGTGCTCTTCACCACCTTCCCGGAAATTGGGACCTTGGACGAACGCGCGGCGTTTGAGCGGGTGTCGCGGCAAGTTCGGCTGACACGCTATGGCATGGATTGTTACGCTTACGCGCTGTTGGCCGCCGGTCAGGTGGATCTTGTGATTGAATCCGGCCTCAACCCCTATGATATCCATGCGCCGATTGCTGTAATCAAGGCTGCGGGCGGACTCGTCACCAACTGGCAGGGCGGCCCGGCGCATGACGGCGGTCAGGTGCTGGCGGCGGCCAACGCAACGATCCACGCAAAAGCGCTGGAGGCGCTCCGCGGCTAACGACATTTGTCAGGCTTTACCACAGGCGTGGGACCGGTTTAGGGTAGGGGGCGCTGCCGAGCACTTGGGCCCTTTTTCCGTCGTCATGCGCTGGACTTCACACCGAAAAGGGCACGAACCAGACGTGTGGAGTGTCCCATGACAGACTTTCTGATCCGCAACGCCGCCCATGTGCTGACCATGGACGACGAGAGCCGCGAATTTCAGGCCGTGGATGTTGCGATCAGCGGTGGAGTGATCACCGCAATTGGCCCGAATCTGCCCAATCAGGGTGAGATCATCGAAGCCTCGGGCTGCGTCGTGACGCCGGGATTGGTCAATACCCATCACCACCTGTTTCAGTCGCTGACCCGTGCAGTGCCGGGGGGACAGGACGCGTTGCTGTTTGGCTGGCTGCGCAGCCTCTATCCGATCTGGGCGCGCTTTGGCCCCGAAGAGATGCGGGTTTCGGCCTTGACCGGATTGGCCGAACTCGCGCTGTCGGGATGTTCATTGTCGTCGGATCACCTTTATCTTTTTCCCAACGGCGCGCGACTCGAAGATACCATTGCGGCGGCGTCCGAGATCGGGATGCGGTTTCACCCGACGCGCGGCGCGATGAGCATTGGTGAATCCGCAGGCGGGCTGCCGCCAGACTCTCTGGTTGAATCCGAAAAAGTGATTCTCGATGATTGCATTCGGGTGATCGACGCCTTTCACGATCCCGCGCCGGGGTCGATGTGCCGGGTAGGCGTCGCCCCCTGTTCGCCTTTCTCGGTCAGCCGCGAACTCATGCGCGACGCGGCCCTGCTAGCACGGGACAAGGGTGTACGCCTGCACACCCACCTTGCCGAAAATGACGAGGATGTCGCCTATTCTTTGGATCGGTTCGGCTGTCGTCCGGGACAATATGCCGAAGATCTGGGCTGGACGGGTTCGGATGTCTGGCATGCCCATTGCGTCAAACTGGACGCCTCCGATATCGCACTCTTTGCCCGCAGCCTGACCGGTGTGGCGCATTGCCCATGTTCGAATTGCCGCCTCGGTTCCGGGATCGCGCCGGTGCGAGCGATGCGTGACGCGGGCGTGCGCGTCGGGCTGGGGGTCGATGGATCGGCCAGCAATGACATGGGAAATCTGGCGCAAGAGGCGCGGCAGGCCCTGCTGTTGCAACGGGTCAGTCGCGGTGCCGACGCAATGAGTGCGCGCGAAATGCTGCGCATCGCCACCCGTGGTGGGGCCGAGGTTCTGGGCCGCGACGATTGTGGACAGATCGCGGTCGGCATGCGGGCGGATTTGGCGTTGTGGGACATTACCGGGATCGAAAGCGCCGGCAGTTGGGATCCGGCGGCGCTGTTGTTGGCAGGTCCGTCAAAGGTGCGTCACTTGCTGGTCGAGGGGCGCCAGATCGTGCGCGATTGGCGGCTGACCACGCTGAATTTGCGCGAACTGAGCGAAACCCAAAATCGTCTGGCCCGCGCGCTTGCCTGACAGGTCTGGCCTGACAGGTCTCGCCTCCGACGTACGGATGCAACTGGTTTATCCCTGATCCGATCAACGCCATGTGCTATGAGTGGCGCAAGGTGTGGGCGTCCCCGCTATTCGAAAGGGTAGCGCGATACCCCTACAGGCAGTGCCGATGCCCTAGATATTCTCTGACGCGAGCAGCGGATTTTGAGATAGTAAAACCTGCCCACGAGATGTCGATACGGTACCCGTGCGTTAGCGGGGCGGACATGACTGTTATGTCTGTGCACCATAAAAAGAGGTTAGTTCATTGTCCCAATCAGTTGTTGTCGGCGGATTTCGTCGTTTTGTTTATGGTTTGATGGCTTGCACAACCTTTGGGGCGACGCAGGCGCAAGCCGGGGATTTCCAGATCGACTGGAGCACTTTTGACTGGCCCGCCGGTGTAACCGGCCCGCTGGTGCGGACTCTGAGGGATCAGTACGGCTTTGAGGTCGATGCGACGGTCGAGCATACCGGCATCTTTTCCAACTATTCCGGCAGCACGCCGTCGCCTGATGATGTTGCGATCTTCGGCGGTAACGTCGAATCGCTGATCATTGTGTCGGACGCGCCGCAGAATTTGGGTGCAATTGGTGATTCGCGCACCATTTCGACGGTATCGGCCAGCTCGGGTGGTATCGCCTTTCCGGTGGATAGTCTGACGATCGACGTGCTTGATATCGATGCCAATGACAACAACAGCACGACTGACCGATGCGATTTCATCACGGCGTTTGGCAATAATGGCAATCCGACAATGGCCGCTCTGAGCGCCACGCCCTCGGTCATCGCGGGACCGGGACCGGGGAGCGGGCTGACCGGCGCACTGGGGGCCAACCAGGCCCAATGTATTTACGTCGAAGGCTTTGCCGGATCACCGACGTCACCCAACGACGACAGCGGGACGATCCGGGCAACCTTTCCCGATGCGACATCCTCGGTCACGTTCTGGTATGATGAAAGTATCCAGAACGTCCGCAATTACGCCAGCTTTATCAACTACGACCCCGGTGCGCGGGGTATTGGCATGTTCGGCAATGCAAACTTTTCGGTTGACCAAAGCATAAGCCTGTCGCGCAGCGCCACGCCCAGCACAGGGACCCAGGGCGAAACTGTCACCTATACCTATACTGTCACCAACACTGGTTCCTTGCCGTTCAACCCTGGGCAGGACGTGCTGATCGAAGATGATCTGTTGGGCACAGTGACCTGCAACACGATCAGCACGCTTATCGCCCCCGGCGGCACAGTGACCTGCGAGGCACCTTACACAATCACTGCGGCGGACGTTCTGACGGGGTCTGTTGATAGCAATGCCGTGGCCGGAATCGGGGCCATCGGACAGCCGTTTGTTGCGCGCCTGCAATCGGACACGCAGCCGCTTTCGGTTGTCAGCAGTGTCATCCTCGGTGGTGGCGGTGGCGCACAGAATTGCACACCCCAGTCGGTGTTTGCGCAGCCCCGCACCCAGCTGGCCGGCCCGGGCACCAACACCAACATGACCACTTCGGATATCTTCCTGTTCGACGACGTGACCGTGGACAACAATGGCAATCCGATCGATGTGGTCTTTCAACTCGACCAGATCAGCAACGCGATCAACCTCGAACTGACCAGCGGGTTACAGGCGCGGATGACTCCGGTCGACAACGGATATGTGGTTTACCGCCTGCGGCTTGTCCAGGATGGCACTGCCACCGCTGCAAATCCGCTGGGCACCGCGATCGAACAAAGCCGGTTCAACGGCATCATCGTGCAGCAGACGGATATCGACAGCCGCGGCCCCGGGGACGATTCGACAGATGTTGGCGGGCCGATCGAAACACCAACAACCATCTCACATTTCAATACAGCGCCGATCGCATCTTTTCCTGCCGGAGGCAACGCCATCGGTCAAGATCCGGCCAAGGCAGGTAATCCGCTCGACTGGTTCGACGAGCCGAACGAAACCGATTTTGACAACTACGCAACCTACGAATACGACACCTTTGTCGAGGCCCGGTTCATCCATGGCTACACCGGGACATCGACCGTGCCCGCCACCCGTGGGTCGGGCATTCTGCTCTGCGCCATTGCCAATACGTCGGCGGATGTCATCGCCGAAGACGACGATTACACCGCGTCGCCGGTCAACACCCTGCTGGGCGGAACGGCGGGTGAGGTCATGGCCAACGACACCATCCTTGGCCTGCCTGCGACCCCGCTCAACGCCACGCTCGAAGTGCTGACCGAAGCTGTGCCGCAGAACCTGGGTGACCCGGTTCCCCTGCTGGAAACCGCCGGACTGGATGCGGGGCGCGTGACGGTTCCGGCGGGTGTTCCCGCGGGCGTCTATACTATCGAATACCGCCTCTGTTCTGCGGTCGATCCCACCGATTGTGACCGTGCCCGCGTGACGATTGCGGTGTTCGAGGGGCTTGGACTGGATTTCGGCGATGCGCCGCTTAGTTATCTGACGGCTTCGCATACGGTGGGAGTCGTGGCATCTGTCTATCTTGGCGCAACACCGCCGGACATCGAACTGGTTGCGCAAACCGATGCCACCGCCACGGCGGACGATTTGCTGGGTACTGACGACGAGGACGGATTGATCTTTCCAGTGCTGACCCAGGGCGCGGTCAGCACGCTGGAAGTGACTGTGAATGGCGCGGGGTATCTTCAGGCCTGGCTTGATTTCAACGGTGACGGACTGTTCGAAGATGCCCTGGGCGAGCGTATCGGCACAGATCTGCGCGACGACGGCACGCAGTTCGACAATATCGCGGGCGACGGAGTGATCCAGATCGACGTGACAGTTCCCGCGAACGCGACCACGTCGCTCACCTTTTCGCGCTTTCGTTATGCCACCGACACGGGTGTGGTTGTCGCAGGGCTGGCGCTCGATGGTGAGGTCGAGGATCATTCGCTGATTATTGCCGCCGCCGATCTGGTGGATCGCGGCGACGCACCTGCCAGCTATGGCGATCCGCGCCATGTGGTCGTGCCAGACATCTATCTGGGCGCAGCAGAACCCGATACGGAAACCAGCCCGCAAAACAGCGTGAATGCCGATGGCGACGATTTGGCCGATCTGGACGACGAAGATTCCGTCGCCACCTTCCCGGTGCTCGAAGCAGGCACAACCGTGTCGCTGACCGTACAAACCCACGAGACGCTGAGCGCTCAACTGGACCTGCCCATTCCGACGCTGCTTCCGGGTATCACCAACCTGCAACTCTGGATCGACTATAACCAGAACGGCGTTTTCGATACCTCTGAACATATCGCTGTAGATTACCGCGACGGCGACACAGGTGACACCGACGGTGTCTTCAACAACCAGATCAGCTTTGACATTTCGGTGCCTGCGGATATCGGCAACGGTCAATCCTATGCGCGGTTGCGTTGGTCCACGACCAGCGCGGTGGCTGCCGATCCGTTTGACGGGCTGAATTTCGACGGCGAGGTCGAGGACTACCTTGTCACTCTGTCCAATCCCAACGGGCCGCTGAGCTGCACTGCCAACATCTACATGGTTGCAACCGAAACGGCGCAGAACCTGCCCGCGCTCAGCGAACTAGCGTTCACGGAAAGCGGCGGGAATTACACGCTCAACCAAACGTTGTTTCCGCCAGATTATACCGGCAATTACCTGGTGACGGGCTGGGGCTACAACGAGCTGGACGACTACATCTACGGTGTGCGTCAAAGCCCGCGCACACTGATGCGGATCAACGCAGCTGGTGCAGTGCAGGAAGTGGCAGACCTATCCGGTCTGGGCATTGAATCGCCAGATTCCACAGCAGACATCCTGCCCAACGGGATCATGGTTTACATGTCCGGCACAAGTAACAACATCTATCAGCTGCTTGACATATCTGACCCGGCGAACCCGGTGAACCTGGGTGTGCTGACTGCTGGCGCAGGCTCGCCCTATGGCCGGGACATTGCCTACAATCCGCGGGACGGAATGATGTATTTCATCGACCCTAATCGCGACGTCTATATTCTGGATCCGCGCGACGGGGTCCCAGGTGCGACAACAGTGACGCTGGTGGGCAACGTGCCTTTGCCAGCGGGGTATGGTGCGATTGACATCGATTCCGTATGGTTTGACGGATCGGGCTTTTTCTATGGGTTCGACAATCAGTCCCGCCAGGTGTTCGTGGTCGAACTGGGCGGGGATGGTGACCGTCCCGGCAGTTTCCAGTTCATCGAAGTCCTGGGAACCGTCCAAGATCTGACCTATCAGGGCAATGACGGTGCGTCTTGCCGTGCCTTTCCGGGGCCCTTCGTGTCGACGGTGTTCCTAGACGGCACAATCTCTGGCACACTTTACGAGGATGCGAATAATTCCGGGGTCTTTGATGCCGGTGAGACGGGGCTGCCGGTCGGCATCACCGTAGAACTGTACGACGAAAACGGGACGCCTGCCAACTTTGCGGATGACACGCTGGTGACCAGCACCGAAACCGCCGCTGACGGCACCTACAGCTTTATTTCCGTCGATTCGTCGCTCACTTACCGGATCCAAGTGGACGAGGCCGATCCCGAGATCCCGGCTTCGCTGGTTATGTCGACCGCCAACCCGATCACTGGGGTCACAGTGGCGACCGGAACCGAAACCCCGGATCAGAATTTCGGCTTTGTCACGGCTGCGGCATCGGCGGATCTGTCGCTGACCAAGGTGGCGATTGACGTCGCCAGTGGTCAACCCACGACCGAGGCCACCGCAGGCACCGAGATAGATTTCGTGCTGAGCGTGACCAATGACGGCCCCGGTTCTGTGACCGGCGTCCGGGTGCGCGATCAAATCCCGAATGGCTATACCTATGTCTCGGACGATGCGGCAGCCGCGGGCGACACCTATGCGTCATCGACCGGCGTCTGGACGGTTGGGGACGTTGCCAATGGCGCGACCGAGGTGCTGACCATTCGCGTCACCATGAACCCGACCGGAGAACACACCAACCGGGCCGAAATCGTGGCCTCGTCACTGCCCGATCCCGATAGCGATCCCGCAGTCGGTGCACTGACCGACGATCTGAGCGACGGTGTTGCCGACGACGATGAGGCATCTGCCGCGATCAGCTTTGTCGGCACCGGCGCGATCCTGTCCGGCAACGTCTTTGAGGACAACGGGGCAGGGGGCGCGACGGCATATGACGGGCTGAAAGGCGGCACCGAGCCGGCGACCAACAAGGCGGTTGTGAGCGTGTTGAATGCGTCTTCGGTCCTGATCGGGACACCCGATGTGGCTGCCGACGGCAGTTGGAGCCTGACCCTGCCCGAAGGCTACAGCGATGCGGTCACTGTCAGTATCGCGCCCGCAGTGGGGCTTCGGACTGTGTCCGAGGCGCCAGGGGCTCTGCCGGGATTGGTCAACGCGGCACCACGCGACGGTAGCTTTACCTTTACCCCGGTTCCGGGCGTTGCCTATAGTGACCTGAACTTTGGCCTGATCGAAGTGGCCCGCCTTAGTCAAAGCCAGCAAAGCGCAATTCGTGCCGGGCAGGTGGTCACGCTGCGTCACGAATATCTGGCAGATTCCGACGGGACCGTGATCTTTGATGTCGATATTCAGCAAGCCAGTGCGCCCGGGCTGTTCTCGGTCGGCCTGTTTCTGGATGCCGCTTGCGACGGCAGCGTGGGGGCGGCTGTGGACGGTGCCTTGCCAATCAGCGCGAATACCCGCATCTGCCTGGTGGCCCGTGTCAGTGTATCGAGCGCGGCAAGCGCCGGATCAACAATCGGCTTTGATTTGGTGGCGGATACGACCTATGGCGCCAGCGGTCTGACAGAGCAGGATCGCAACACCGACCTCGTGCGGGTGGAATCGCCCAATGGCGCGCTGAAGCTCAGCAAAACTGTGCGCAACGTGACACAGGGGACACCCGAAGGCGTCAGCAACGGTGCCGCTGCGGGGGATGTGCTGGAATACCGCGTCTACCTTGAGAATCCCGGCGTGCTGCCGGCGACCGATATCGTCATTCACGATCGTACGCCGCCTTATACTGTGCTGGCCACCGCCATCCCCAGCCCGGTAAACGTGGGGGGGGATGTGGTTTGCTCGGTCGCGGCGCCGGGTGTGAATGCCGGGGGCTACTCTGGCGCCCTGCGCTGGGAATGCACGGGTACCCATCGACCGGGGGCAATTGGGGCGGTTTCGTTCCAGGTGCAGATCGCGCCCTGAGATCTCTTGCGGACGCGGCATCATCCGCGTCCGCAAGAGGGCGGGCGGGGAATCTGAGCGGGCTGGCGATTGCCCCGCCTGTGTTTCCGCCTTGCACCCGGTTCGACGATATCCCTGCACTTCCGCCCGTAGATAGTTCGGCTTGAACGACTGCCATGTAGCTGAAACACCGAGATAAATCGGATATTTTTCTGGCTTCAAACTGCAGGGATTCGTAGAATCCAATTGAAAAGGCTGCAGTTTGGATCCTGCCATGAAGCACCGCTCGCGTCCTGAGGAACAGGATGATCTCCTCCGCCCCCGATTGGTCGACATGATCGACATGCGCCACGAGCTTGTAAAGCTGGCAGACTTGATCGACTGGGAGGTCTTCGAACGGGAGTGGGCTGGTTTCTTCCCGTCGGCGACAGGGCGGCCTGCGACGCCGCCACGGTTGGTGGCGCCTCATGTATCTGCAGCATGCCTATCGGCTCTCGGACGAGGCCGTGATCGCCCGCTGGGTGGACTCCCCGTATGTCCAGCATTTCACAGGCGAGACGTTCTTCCAGCATCAGCCGCCGATTCATCCGTCCTCGCTCAGCCGCTGGCGTGATCGCATCGGCGAAGAGGGCGCGGAGTGGCTGCTGACCAAAACGATTCAAGCGGGCCGGTCTGTCGGTATCATCGACGACGACAGCCTGGCGCGCGTCTCCGTCGACACCACCGTGATGGAAAAGAATATCGCGTATCCAACCACCTCCCGGCAGCATCCTGCGGATGCGCCTGCCGGGCAATGAACGCCAGGCTCTACGAGAAGGCGCGGGTGAAGTTGGTCGCGCTGGCAAAGGACCTCGCCGCCCGGACCTCGCCGTCGTGGACCGCGGCTACCGTGGACACGGTGTCGGAACAACCCATGTGTTGATCTCCGGAATGCGTCGCGGGCTGACGGATGGGCTGAAAGCGCAGCTCCGAAGGCGCAGTGCGATCGAGCCGGAGATCGGCCACATGAAGACCGATGGCCGCCTCGCGCGCTGCCCTCTCAAAGGGACCAAGGGCGATGCGCTCTTCGCTGTCCTGTGCGGCTGCGGGCACAACATCCGCAAGATCCTGGCCCGCCTGAGGGCCCTTTTGGTCCTGTTGTTCGAGGGCCTGTCACGGGCGCCGCGCGCGATCAACGCCTTCACCGTCCGATCAATAGCACTGCAAATCGCCGCGTAGGTGTTGTTCAACGTCGACTAAATAAAGGCCCCCTGATCATAGGCGCCGCCCACTGGCCCAAGGAGGTTCGCCTGAAAATCAAGAGAGGGACGTCATCGCTACGGATGAGCCCCACGGTGCGGGTGTCCAAAGTGGCCGTGGGCATGGACACGCGTTCACCGACATCCGTGCACAGCTTCGATACGGTGCTCTTGGCAATGTCGGAGAGGCGGCGACACGGCGCGGTGGGCTTCTTGGATCACGGCCACCAGGGCCTTCTCCTAGGTGTTCCGGGGGCCCAGGAAACCGGGGAAATAGCGGCCCTTCCGAAGCGTCGGCTCCCTGAGGTTCAGCGTGTCTGACGTCAGCGCTTTTGGGACAGATTTGAGGATTTGAACAACGGAGGATTTCTGGTTCATCGTAGCTTTCAAGGAGCGAAGATGAACAAGACATCCGGAACGTCGAAGGACGCAGCTGACAAGCTGGTCAAGAACATCCGCCGCAAGACGCGGCAGACCTATTCTGCAGAGGAGAAGATCCGCATCGTCTTAGCTGGCCTGCGCGGTGAGGAAAGCATTTCGGTGCTATGTCGGCGGGAGGGTATCGCCGAGAGCCTGTATTACAGCTGGTCGAAGGAGTTCCTGGAGGCTGGCAAGCGTCGCTTGTCTGGCGATACGGCGCGCCAAGCCACGTCGCCGGAGGTGAAGGAGCTTCGCTCTGAGTCTTTGGCCCTGAAGGAATGCGTGGCCGATCTCACCCTGGAAAACCGTCTGCTCAAAAAAAGTATGACAGGGGCTGGGGAGGTGGAGGAATGAGATACCCTGCAACCGAGAAGCTTGAGATCATCCGCACCGTTGAAGGTTCGCATCTGCCCACCAAAATGACGCTGGATATGCTGGGCATTCCGCGCACGGCTTTCTACCGCTGGTATGATCGCTACGTCGAGGGCGGGTTCGATGCGCTGGCCGATCGGTCTCCTCGACCAGGGTCGGTCTGGAATCGAATACCCCAAGACCGGCGCGATGACCTGATCGAGTTTGCGTTAGAACATGAGGCGCTGACGACACGTGAACTGGCGGTCAAATACACCGATGAGAACCGGTATTTTATCTCGGAATCATCGGCTTACCGCATTCTTAAAGCAGCTGATCTGATCACGGCGCCGGACTATGTGGTGATCAAGGCCGCGGACGAGTTCACGGACAAGACCACGGCCATCCATCAGCTCTGGCAGACCGACTTCACCTACTTCAAGATCATCGGCTGGGGCTGGTATTACCTGTCCACCATCCTCGACGACTACAGCCGCTACATCATCGCCTGGAAGCTTTGCACAAACATGCGGGCCGAGGACGTGACGGACACGATTGAACTGGCTCTGAGCGCATCGGGCTGTGACCAAGCCGTCGTCCGGCACAAGCCGCGCCTGCTGAGTGACAACGGGGCCTGCTACATCTCTGGCGACCTCGCCAAGTGGTTGGGAAATCAAAAAATGGGCCACGTTCGCGGGGCACCATTCCATCCGCAAACCCAGGGCAAGATTGAGCGCTGGCACCAAACTATGAAGAACCGGGTTCTGCTGGAAAACTACTACCTGCCCGGCGATCTCGAACGCCAGATCGGGGCCTTCGTAGAGTATTACAACAACGCGCGATACCACGAGAGTCTCAACAACGTCACGCCCGCCGACGTCTACTTTGGGCGCGACAAAGCCATCCTCAGAGAAAGGAAGAAGATCAAGATACTGACAATCCGCGAACGCCGCTTGCAACACCAAAAACAAGCCGCATAATCAATCACACAAACGAGCCAGAGCCTCCAATGCTCAAGCCGCTCTGATGTCCCATTTTATATGACGACGGACAGTTCAGCGTACCCAAACGGGTATCCAGAGAGTGCTCTCGATACCCGTTCCGTCAGGTCGTGCGCTGATCAGCCCGTTCGTGCTTGCCAGCTCCGATCAGACCCTCGACATCGGCCTCCATGATCAGCTGAAAAACGACTTCGGCGACGAAGCGCAGAAAACCGCCTCCGTCCTGCTTTGCGAGAAGTTCGGAAAGGTCCATGGTGGTTTTGGTCATCGGGGATTCCGTGTGGTTCGTGGTTGAAGCGTCAAAACTCTACCTCGACCAAACATCTCGATGGCCATCCAGGATTACACCGGCAGCGCCGATGAAATTATACCACCTAGGTCGACACTACCTGAAAAGAGTCGACGGGTGATTTCTAGAAAGCTGTGTTGCACAAAAAAATCCTCTGGACGCCTCCTGACGATGTTGTTATAGCGCCCCAGTGTTCCGGCGTAGCTCAGCGGTAGAGCAGTTGACTGTTAATCAATTGGTCGTAGGTTCGATCCCTACCGCCGGAGCCAAATCTTCCTAAGCTACTGTTCCTGAACGGGTTTCCTGACGTAGAGTCAGAGAAACGCCGTTCTGGCACGACTCCTGGCACTCCGTCTGGCACACACGCTGGCACAGGAGTCGGAGTCATGCGACCGAAGACGACCGCGCAACCCCATCTGGAATATAGGTCCGCCGGCTTTCATTGGCGCAGACGATGGCCGCAATTCGTCTTTCAGATGGGGTTCAGAACCCCATTGAAAAAACTTCACTGCTTTTTCCCCTTCATACCCACGTTCTCCCCGATGCGAAGATGCTGGCTCTGAAACTGACTTGTCTCAGTGACATCGCCTTCGCCGGACTGACGGAGAGAACGATGGCATTTGCGCCCGACATGATCGAACGGCTTCTGGTGGAGCTCTGCCGCTTCACTATCGAAGCGGCTGATCTTGCGCGTGAAGTCGCGCCGTTGCGCACCCCGGAGGCAGCAGCCTATGAGCAGACCTGCGCCATGGCCATATTGGACGTGCTCCGTCAGGCAATTCATTTGCGTGACCGCGAAGCTGCTCGTGAGCCCTTACGCGTTGCTGCTATGCGGCTTGGCATCCCCCTCGACGAGACCGACCCGGACTGGCAGAAATTGGCTTTCCGGGCGCTCCGCGTCATGCTCGACGCGCACCAAGAGAATCTCCAACGCGAGCAAGGCACATTCAATGGACCTTCGCCGGTGTTTCGGGCAGCCTCGCGGCTTGTCGACGGCGCATCAAATCTCAATATCATGTCGCGATCAGACTGGGGAACGGCTGGGCCGACCCCAAGCCATTTCACGAGCAAAATGCCTGGCTCACAGGCAGTTCTGGAAAGTGCACAGCCGGAAGCCAATCCTTCCGAGATGATCCAGCATCCAATTGCCACTCCAGCTGCGGCCACCGAAAAATTTGCCGATAAGGAACCTCAGCCGACTGCACAGAAACCAAATCTGACCACTGCATGCCCATCAATTGTCGAAGGAACGCAAACCTATATTGATATGCGCAGCAAGGGCTATAGGAGTTTCAAGTCGACCGAGCAGGCAAACATAAATGCAGGTGATAGCTGGAAGCGCAATTCGGCTCCGAACGTCAGCGCAACCGGGCGTCTTTTAACCAGAATTCTCGGCGACAAGCCGTTTGAGCAGCTTACCGATCCAGAGTTGACCGCGGCCTGGGAGCTTGTGGCACGTCTGCCCCGGTCCTACCAGGCCAAGACCAGCAAGTTGTCGCCCCGGGAAGCCGCCAACGATGCAGACGCAACCGAGCTGCAAGAGGCGGATATCACCCGAGCAAAGTTGAAAAAGAATGGCGCAAGCCCCGGGAAGATTGAATCCGAGCTGTTGAAATTGCGCACTCCTCGCCTGCGAACCGCTACGATCTACCGCCACATGCAGGACTTTCAGCGAATTTGCGTATTCCTCAGGAAGAAGGGCTTCCTGAACTCGAACATCATGGAAGACCATATTTGGGACTCTGCCGAATATGACCGCCGCGATATCCTCGAGGAGGACAATGAGCGTCAGACATGGAACGGAAAACTCGGCGGTCTTTTTCGGTCGCAGATCTATCAGGACAAGCTCGAAGACGCGGGCGATCCGATGTTCTGGGCACCGCTTATCGCGGTCCACATGGGGCTTCGGAGCGAGGAGATTCTTCAGCTTTTTGTCTCCGACATCCAGATCATTGATGACGTGCCCTGCATCGTTCTAAGTCAGGGGCCAGGACAAAGCCTTAAGAGTAAAGCCTCCCGCCGGACCGTTCCAATCCACGACAACCTGCTGGAACTGGGGTTCATGAAGCTGGTCGCGAAGCTTAAGCGGGAGGATGAACCGCGTTTGTTCCCATGGATCGAGCGGAGCGCGTCCAAGAAGACCTACACGGAGACCTTTTCCAAGCGTTTCACACGGTATCGCCAAGACCACAAAATTTTCGATGCGCAACGCGATTTTCACAGCTTTAGGACGACATTCAACCATCTGTTGATCGAGGCTGAATGCATCGATACGCAGCGGCGCAACCTGATGGGTCATGTGGAGCGTGATGTGGGTATCACGAACTACAATCCCGGCGGTTTTTCTAAAAGTCTCCTGCGCAAGCGCGTGAACTCGGTCGAGATCGACATCTCAATGATTCGCCCCCCGTTCCAAAACGTCGGGTCCGGAAGTGTAACCGACCTTTCGGCGCATCTTACGCTGGCTCAGGGGTAGGAAGAGCAGGCCTGCAGTCGGCCTGCGCCACAGACATCGGCACCCCGGGACCGGGGCGCCGACAAGTATTCAGACCTGGACTTGTCGCGATTTAGTTCCGGTCTCTTTCGAGCGATATTCGCAATGAAGGAGACACAAATTGGCACCAAGATACAGCGACGAGTTCAGACGTGATGCGGTTCGCATTGCAACAAGCAGTGGACTGACGCGACCTCAGATTGCGTCTGATTTAGGGGTTGGTGTTTCGACACTGAACAAGTGGGTTCAACACCATCAGAATGATGACCTGATGTCCGGCCCGCATGAGGATGTGGAGAAGGAGAACGCCCGCCTTCGCAAAGAGAACCGGCTACTCCGCGAGGAGAGGGAAGTGTTAAAGAAGGCGACGATCTTCTTCGCAGGCCAAAAGGCGTGAGGTTTGCCTTTATCGACACCTGGAAGAAGATCTGGCCCATTGAGTTTCTATGCCGCGTTTTGCGGGTAACTTCCCGTGGGTTTCGCGCCTGGAAGATCCGCCCTATCAGCCGAAGCCAGCGAGATGACATGGTGCTGTTGGCCCATATCAGAGAACAACACCGCCTTAGCCTGCAAAGCTACGGCCGACCTCGCATGACGGAGGAACTGCGCGATCTCGGTCTTGTTGTCGGGCACCGCCGGGTAGGCCGGTTGATGCGTGAGAACGCGATCAAGGTTATTCGAACCCGTAAACATAAAGTCACGACTAACAGCAATCACGCCTTCAATGTCGCCCCCAACTTTCTTGATCAGGACTTCTCTGCTGATGGCCCAAACCAAAAATGGGCAGGGGACATTTCCTACATCTGGACGAGCGAGGGATGGCTGTATTTGGCAGTGATCATCGATCTTTACTCCCGCCGGGTCATTGGCTGGGCGGTCAGTAACCGGATGAAGCGGGACCTGGCCATCAAGGCATTAGACATGGCAGTAGGGCTGCGAAAGCCACCCAAAGGCTGTATCCATCATACGGATCGTGGCTCTCAATACTGTTCAGGTGACTATCAGAAAAGTCTGAAGCAGCATGGATTTCTGGTCTCAATGAGCGGCAAGGGAAATTGTTATGACAATTCCATGGTCGAGACCTTCTTCAAATCTCTGAAAGCCGAACTGATCTGGCGTCAGAAATGGGCGACCCGCAGACAAGCAGAAGGAGCAATATTCCAATACATCAATGGGTTCTACAACCCGCGAAGACGGCATTCATCCCTTGGCGGGAAAAGTCCCTTGGCTTTCGAGAGACGGCCTCCTAACATGAGCTGAGAGACCGGAACTTTTGCGTGGCAAGTCCATGTCAGCTGCGTCCTTCGACGTTCCGGATGTCTTGTTCATCTTCGCTCCTTGAAAGCTACGATGAACCAGAAATCCTCCGTTGTTCAAATCCTCAAATCTGTCCCAAAAGCGCTGACGTCAGACAATCCTCGACGACTACAGCCGCTACATCATCGCCTGGAAGCTTTGCACAAACATGCGGGCCGAGGACGTGACGGACACGATTGAACTGGCTCTGAGCGCATCGGGCTGTGACCAAGCCGTCGTCCGGCACAAGCCGCGCCTGCTGAGTGACAACGGGGCCTGCTACATCTCTGGCGACCTCGCCAAGTGGTTGGGAAATCAAAAAATGGGCCACGTTCGCGGGGCACCATTCCATCCGCAAACCCAGGGCAAGATTGAGCGCTGGCACCAAACTATGAAGAACCGGGTTCTGCTGGAAAACTACTACCTGCCCGGCGATCTCGAACGCCAGATCGGGGCCTTCGTAGAGTATTACAACAACGCGCGATACCACGAGAGTCTCAACAACGTCACGCCCGCCGACGTCTACTTTGGGCGCGACAAAGCCATCCTCAGAGAAAGGAAGAAGATCAAGATACTGACAATCCGCGAACGCCGCTTGCAACACCAAAAACAAGCCGCATAATCAATCACACAAACGAGCCAGAGCCTCCAATGCTCAAGCCGCTCTGATGTCCCATTTTATATGACGACGGACACGGGCATCACGCTCCAGCACATCCAACCCGGTCAGCCGCAGCAGAACGCCTACATCGAGCGTTACAACCGCACCGTCCGACATGAATGGCTGGACCAATACATCATCGAAACTATCGAGGAGGCCCAAGATCACGCCACACAATGGCTCTGGACTTACAACAACGACCGCCCGAACATGGCCATCGGCGGCATCACACCCGCCCAGAAACTGAAAATGGCCGCGTAAGTTCTACGAATGCACCACGTTAAAAATGGGGGGATTACCTCTGGATAGGGCACGATCTGCGACCCCATCGGCGCGTTGTCATAGACTTCGGACAGCGCCGTCTCGATTGCGTGTAGCAGGCCCGCCGTGAGACTGGACCGCCGCAGGGGAGCCGTGCCGATATAGAGCACCGCCAGATCGCAGCCGGTGCGGAAGTGCAGTACCTCAGCCGCCAGCGCGGTTTGCGTTCGCCCGCCGCCCGCCTCGGGAAGCGTCAGCCGGTACGCGGTCGGGCGGCTGTTGCAGGTGGACAGGACCACAACGGCGCGGGCTCTCGTTCTGACTGCGGGATCGGAAGGGGGGAGGTTGCCGCCCTTCCGTGCGGAAGGGCGGCTGGCTGAACGCAGCTACCGGGGAGGGGGGAGGGACCAGTTCCGAGAGTGAGGCGGATAATTCCGCTTCACTGCGGTGGCGTTAGCTTTCTTTTGGTCCTTTGGCTGCGTTCTCTCTGTCACCGCTATGGGAGGAGCGTGCGGCGTATAGGTAGATTACATATGATTGCCGCCTAAATCGACTGCAACTCAGGATAGAGCGCCTATCCTTTGGTATGGTTCCTGCCGTGAAGCTCAAGGGTTTCCTCCCACGCCTGGAACGCAGCGTCGGCAATTTCGGGAACGTGCGCAACACGCTCGGCGGCGGCCTCTTGGTCTTCAAACTTGCAGGCCAATTCAATGTTTTTGAGCAGCTCATGCAATTGTGCCGCGCCCATCATGCCACACATCCCGGCCAGCGCATGCGCGCGTTCCTGCAGCACAGTGATGTCGGTCGCGTTCTGAAGACCCGTGATCCCAGTTTTCGTTTTGTGTCGGAACGTGGTGAACTGGTCCGCCAGCCGGTCGTGACCCAGAATCTGCAACAGGTCAGCAACCTGCGTGCTGTTCAGGATCACAGGGCTGCCCGGTTTTGATGAGCCAGGGCGTGCCAAAATGTCATCGCTGTTTGGCGAAGCGGTGTCGTCATCTGCCAAACACTCTTCCAGCGCGACCATGTCGATCGGCTTTAGCAGAAAACCGGTCATGCCCGCCGCACGAAATGAGTCACGTTCGTGCGGCAATGCATGGGCTGTCACGGCAATGATCCGGGTATCGCGGTTGGGCCCGGGTGCTGACTGAATCTTCTGCGTGGCCTGAGTGCCGCTGATCTCGGGCATCGAGATGTCCATGAGAATGGCATCAAAAGGTGTCTGGTTCGCAAGGTCTATGGCTTCTTGTCCGCCGGTCGCGAGCGTCACATCGTGGCCGTTCCGGCGCAGCATGGCGGCCAGAAGATTGCGGTTGATTTCGTTGTCATCCACCACCAGCAGGGTTTGCGCGGCCGCTGATTTTGGCGCGACTCCGGTTATCTTGTTGGCGTCAGACAGTGCCTCGCGAACTTCGAACATGGGAAGAGTAACGGTAAAGCTGGTTCCTTCGCCTTCTTCCGAGACACAGTTGATTTCCCCGCCTAGACGCAGGACAAAGCGGCGCACGATGCCAAGGCCCAGTCCGGTGCCGCCTGTGCGTCGCTCATAACGGCTGTCCAGGGACACAAAATCGTCGAAAATGTGGTCCAGATCCGCGGCCGGAATGCCGATGCCGGTATCGCAGACCTCAAGATGCAGCACGCCGGGGGACTCGACTGTCGCCGAAGGCGCATAGCGCGCCGACAGGGTGACGTCCCCTTCGGGAGAGAACTTGATCGCGTTGCTGAGCAAATTGACCAGGATCTGCTGGATTGCCTTTGGTTCGGTTCTCAGAATCCGGTCATCCAGCCCTCTTTGATCAAACCGCAACCGGGTTTTCGTATCTCGGGCCAGAGGTGCCATCGTTCCGATCAGGGCTGCGATCAGTGATGCGATGTCACAAGGAACCTTGGGTAGCGCGACATGGTTTTCACTGCGTTCGATCGCCAGCACGTCATTGATGTGGCCAAGCAGAATGTCGCCTGACGTCAGCGCGGCTTTCAGAAAAGATCTCTGTTCCGAGTCCAGCGTGCTGCCATCCAGAAGTTGCAGGGCAGACAACACACCGTTCAATGGCGTGCGCATCTCGTGGCTCATCATGGCAAAGAACCGTGACCGCTCTTTGTAGGCTGTTAGGGCTTCGTCACGAATTCTGATCTGCTCGGCTTCCTTTTCCTTCTTTTCCGTGACGTCGCGGATATAGGTCACAAAAATTGTCCCGGCGTGCGTATTCGCGAGAGACGCTGAAAACTCCACCGGAAAGACGTGCCCGTCCTGGTGCAGCATATTCATCTCTTGGGTGCCGTGCTCTGCGATCATGGTTTTGCCAGTCCTGTTAAAGCTGGCGAGCACTGCTCTCAGCCGTTCGCGCGCATTGGCGGGAAACAGCAGGTCGATCATCTGGCTGCCGATCGCCTGATCCCTGGAGTAGCCAAAAACCCTTTCGGCCGAGCCGTTGAAATCCAGGATGCGTCCATTAGCGTCGGACACGACGATTCCATCCAGCCCCCCACGCAGGGCCGCGGACAGGCGTTGCCCGGTTTCTTCGGCAGCTTTCGATGCGGTGTTCAGAGACGCAGTCCGCCGCAGCAAAAGGAGGATCACGATGACAAGCGCCGCAGTCATCTGGACCATTAATGCGATCATGATTTCGATAAGGCGGACGATCTCGCTCCGGTCGTCTTCTTCTTTTTCGGCAGAACGGCCAATGTAGCTCAGGGCGATATCGCGGGGCACTGACGAAAGCTGTGTAATTTCGCGTTCAAGCGTGCTCAGGTTTGTGCTCAGTTGTAAATCAGAGCCATCGATGAGCGGGATCTGGGCATTCAGAGTGCTCTGCAAGTCGGCCAGATCACGGACCGCCTGTCCCTCTACGCTGTCCTGTTTTAGCAAAAAGGCACGGCTGTAGAAGATGTCAAAGCGTTTGCGCAGCTCTTGCAGATCGGCGGTCTCGCCGGACTCGGCCTTGGAAATGGCACGTTCCAGTTTGAGGTACTCAGCCTCTAGCTGGAACGCGACCCATTCCTGTTGATCATGTTTGGCGGTCCCCAGATTTCGAACATAGTCCCAGACCGTGTAGGACAGGTAACCAGTGCCCGCCAAACCCAGAAACAAGAGGGCAACAAGCCAGCACCGGCCCCATGGGAATGACGGTTTTGGTTTGGTATGGGGCACAGTATTTCTCTTTGAGGGCTGTTACTGGATGATCAGCCGGTCAAGCTGCCAGATTGACCGGCTATAGATGCTTTCGGTCCGATATTTTTTATGTGCGTCATAGGGATAAACGATCCACAATGGCCCCTTGGTCCGTAGTGGCATAGTATTGCCGTTCTGGAAATAGGCAACAATCGGGCCGCCATCTATGGCATCGCTGGCCGGGATTTCGACGGCATAGTCGTTTACAGCGATGGCCTCGATCTGTTCGGGCTGCACACCCAGATTCTCCAGCAGATCCTTGAGCTGCACACCCTCAAAGTTTTGCAGACCTTCGGTCCAAATCGTCGTCGTTTCGACGCTGGTAACCGGCATGGTTTGGAGTTCCTCCAACGTAAAACTGCGCTGCTCTGTGCCAAGTTGCACCGATAGTATCACGTTGTCATTGGCCGCAGCACCGGTTGCCGCCGCAAGAAAGCCACTGATCATTACCGTATGAATTGCGTTCTTCAGCATGGTGCTACCTCTCACTTTTTCTCACTCAGAACCATACCATTCCCGGAATGCTCTGGTCAGAACGATTTGGCGTAGCTATATATACGAAAGGATAGGTGACGTTTGGTTCCTTTGGACAAAGGTATCAAAGATTTTGTAGAAGTTGTACGGTTCGGGTCCAGCAATAACATTTTGAATTTGTGGAGCGATCATGGCTTTAAGAATTTTGATTGCAGACGACCACGACATGGTCCGGGATACCTTGGCCATGTTTTTGGAAACCGACGGCACGGCACAGACTCTGATGGCCAAGAATCTGGACGAAGCACTTAAATCCATGCGCACGAATGGGCCATTTGATTTGGTTCTGCTGGATTACACCATGCCGGGGATGAAAGGGTTGGAAGGGCTGAAAGAGGCTCTGCTGATCAGTGGCGGTCATCCTGTGGGCATCATTTCGGGTACGGGTACACGTTTGATTGCCGAGCAGGCGCTTGAAATGGGGGCGATGGGATTTTTGCCCAAGACGATGCCAGCAAAATCGTTGGTCAACGCCATCAAGTTCATGGCCGCCGGTGAGGTATATGCGCCAGTCGGTTTCATGTCCGGCAAGGAAGATCCCCCCGAGACGGATTTCGAAAAGACCCTGTCAGAGCGTGAAAAGCAAGTCCTGCGCGGGTTGATGGGGGCGAAGTCCAACAAAGAGATCGCGCGCGATCTCGAATTGCAGGAAGTGACCATCAAACTGCATGTAAAGACGCTATGTCGCAAGCTATCGGCCAAGAACCGTACCGATGCGGCGATCATGGCCCGCGACGCCGGTTTTGTCTGAACCGGGGCGCGTCGTGTCCTGAGTTCCGGCCAGGAGACTTTCGTTCGGATCTGGTCTTTTGAACCGAACCTCCGCATAGCTTTAATTCACAGATATAAAGCCGCCCCTTAAAACGGGCGGCTTTTTCGATTCGGTTGTTATTGCGCAAAGGCTCTGATTCGCCTTTTCCCCTGATGGGCAGACGCCGACGGGCCGTATTCGTTGCCCACGGGAATAGTTGACGGTGATCTATTTCAATAGCCCGACTATCCGAAAGGTTACCGCACTGCCTTCAAGGCTACCTCGTTAACCTTTCGCTCACCAGCTTTGCCAGCTTCGCCGGGTCATGTTGTCCAGGCAACGGACACAGATTTGTGGCCAGAGCGAAAACCGCCGGTCCAGCCCGGCTTATTAAGGGAAACAAAAATGTCTATTATAACAAACAGCGTCAGTCGCTCGGTCTTGGCCGGTCTGACCCTTTGCATCGCCGGCGCCTCCGTTTCGGCAGAAGCACTCGAAAGCAATTTTTCTTACATGATCGTCGAGGCAGACGCCGCCGGCAACGAACAACTCGTTGCACGCGAATCCGTCAAACCGGGCGAAGTCATCCATTACCAGCTGAGCCATGTAAACAAGACAGAGGACAATATGTCCGGTCTCGTTATCGCTGCACCGGTGCCCGAAGGCGTGACCATCACGCTGGGCGCGCAGAGCAGCTCTGTTCCGGCCGTGTTCGAAGTTCAGGCTGAACTCGACCCGGAAAATGAGGGGCTCGAATGGTCGTCCCTCCCTGCCATGCGCCTTGTTGCCGATGAGTCCGGCACACTGCGTCAGGAACCGCTTCCCGAGGGCGATATCGTTGCCGTTCGCTGGAATCTTTCCGAACCCCTCGAGGCCGGTAAAGCCGCTCTCAATGTGTACCGGGTGCGGGTCAACTGATCCCCAATCCCTTCCATAGCCCCTCTAACCATGTCTAATTACAAGGTAAAACATCGTGTATCATCAACCTTTTTTCCTGCGCTCCGCGAGCGTAGTGGCTGTCTCTGCCGTAATCGGCACAGCAGTCTATGCCGCCCCCGAAGCCGGGTCGGTCATTGGTAACCAGGCAGTCGCCACCTACACCAACTCGGCAGGCGACACGATCACAGTGACCTCGAACACGGTTGAAACCGTGGTTCAGCAGGTTGCCGGTGTTACGCTGACCTCGGACAACACCGAAACCATCGCCCCCGGTGGTAAGGCATTCCTGCCGCACATCATCACCAACGAAGGTAACGGCCCGGATGCATACGACCTGACCGCCACCGAAGACAACAGCGGCACGCTCGACACGTCGCAGCTGGTATTCTACCCGGATGCGAACATGGATGGTGTTGCAGACAGCGCCACCCCGCTGACCGAAACCCCGGTCCTCGCACCTGGTGAGCAGTTTGGTGTCGTGATCGAAGCAACAGTACCGTCGACAGGCACTGGTTCCGACACAATCACCGTTCTGTCTGTATCGCAGCTTGACGGCACCATTCAGGCGTCGAACACCGATACACTGACGATCTCGAACGGCGCCATTGTCGAGTTGGTCAAGTCGATGGTCGCAGACGCAGCATCCAGCGGCAATCCCAACATCATCGACGCAGGTGATACGGTCACCATCACCCTGACCTATTCGAGCACAGGTCTGGCAGCAGCCAACAACTACACTGCACAGGACGTTCTGAACGCAGGCCTGGTCTATGTGCCGGGGTCGGCCAGATGGTCGGATGCGGCGGGCATTTTGGACGACGCCAACGGTTCCACAGTTGTCGATGCGACCAACGGCGGCGGCGAGACGATGGCCTTTGACCACGACAGCAGCCAGACTGTGAACTTCAGCCTGTCATCGATCGGTTCGGGCCGGTCCGGCAGTGTAACGTTCCAGGCGACAGTCGCAACCACAGCCAACGCAGGTGTCATCACCAACGTGGCGTCCCAGACTGTTGATGGCGTTGACTTCCCGCCGTCGAACACCGCCTCGATCGTTGTTGACAACCAGTACTCGGTTTCGATCGCTGATACCGCGATCAATGCTGACGGTTCGCCCAACGGCGCAGTGACTTCGGCAACTGATGACGACGCAGCGCAGAACGATATTGTCACCGAAACCGGCGATGTCTTTCAGGGCAGCACCATCCGTCATGAGTTTGTTCTGACCAACAATTCGAACGAAGCTGACAGCCTGACGCTGGACGTAGCGAACGACGACTTCCCGGTTGGCACGACCTTCCGCATCGTTGGTGCCGACGGTGTGACACCGATCATCGGCTCGGTCGGACCGCTGGGCATCGGTGAGAGCGCCCTTGTGACGCTGATCGCCACTCTGCCTACCGATGTGACCCCGACTGCAGCTGCTGACTATACTGCGATCATCACCACGACTTCGGAAGGTTCGGGCGTCTCTGACACCTCGACAGCCGAATTCACCGGTGCCGTTCTGGCCGCAAGCGTAGACCTTGAAAACGCAGTGCTCGGTTTCGAAGGCGACGGCGCATTCCCCACAAACGGCGGTGACCCCTGGGTGACCAATGCCACCGATCCCGGCACCCCGGTATCGTTCCCGATGGTTGTGGAAAACAACGGCCCCGTGTCCGACAGCTACAATCTGTCGCTTGATCAGGCACTGCCGCCGGGCTGGACGGTTGAATTCCGCGATGCCAATGGTTCGCTGGTCACAAACACCGGCACAATCTCATCCGGTGCGTCGACAACCCTGACCGTGACTGTGGTTCCCGCAGATGACGCGGCACCGGGTGACACATTGGTTGACATCAAGGTAGAAAGCTCGGTCTCTGGCCAGTCTGACCGTATCGTCAACGCTGTGACCGTCAGCGAAGTCTACGACGTGCAGATCATCGAAGATCAAAGCGTTCAGGCCTCGCCGGGTGGTGTTGTCGACATGCTGCACACGATCACCAACGAAGGTAACGTCGCAGTGACCGAAGGTTCGATCCTCGAAAGCGGTCTGTCCAACTTCTCTGGCGCCATCTTCTGGGACCAGAACGGTGACGGCGTACTTGATCCGACCGATCCGGTGATCGACAACTTCAACGACCTGACCGACGGTGTGTCGGCTGGCGTGAACGGCCTGCTGCCGGGCGAGACCATCTCGGTGATCTACCGTGTGCAGACGCCTTCGACTGCGACGGCTGGTGTTTCGGAAATCGGTACGCTGACGCTGGGCACAGCCCTGAACTTGGGTGCCGGAACTGATGCGAACGCCGCGGACAACGCAGCCGAAGACCGGATTGTCATTGTTTCGGGTGATGTAACGCTGAACAAGTATCAGTACATCGACGCAGCCTGTGACGGAACAGTCGGTACCTTCACTAAGTTCCGTCAGGACGTCGAGCCGGGCCAGTGCATCCGCTACATGATCGAAGCGGAAAACACCGGCGCATTCGAAGCTACCGACGTGGTTATCTCGGATGCGGCACCTGGCTACACCACCGTGACGAACTGCGGCGGTCTGTGCGACGAAGCCCTGTTCCCTGGAACCAGCACGGCGACGATTACAGCCAGCAGCGTCTCAAGCGACCACGGTTCGGTCCTGCCTGGTGGGTTCGCGAGACTGGAGTTCACCGTGCAGGTGGATAACTAAGTCCACCCAACTCAGCCCCCGCCATGTTTCTCGGCGGGGGCTTTTTCCCTCGATTTTTTTGTAACCACACCTTCTCAAAGGAGCGAACTGATGCGCAGTTTTCTTCGTATGATGGGTTTTTGCGCGGTAACCGCTGTACCCCTCTCTACGATCCCCGATATGGCTCTGGCCGCTCCGACACCCGCTGGAACGATTATCCGCAACATCGCCCAGACCACCTATTTCAATACCGCGCTTGGCCTGATGGAGACCGTAAGTTCGAACCCGGTCGAGGCACGCGTCACCGAAGTTCCCGCTCTTGAAGTCGAAGGGTACACCGACCTGATCCTGTCTCGCGGTACCTTCGCGCAATATTATTTCCAGGTTAGCAATGTCGGCAACATGCCGCTGCAGATCAACCCGCGGATCACGACACAGGGCAACGACGAACTCATTGCTGAGGCTAGCCTGGTGCTTGACCTGAATGGCAATGGGATGGTCGATCCGGGCGAACCTGTTATCGATGAAACCTATTCCGCCTCTTTGGCAGCGGGTGAGTATCTTAGCTTCATCTACAGCTTCCGGGTCTCGGCGACTGCGCAAACCGGTGACCGGTTCTCCGCAACCCTGACCGCCACGGCAGGGAACGAAGACGAAGCCGCGCCGCTGATCGGGGCCGCTGACGGGCGCACCACCATCGTATCGGCAGCACTCGAGCTTGAAAAAGAGCAGACCATTCAGCCTGGCGACGACAGCACTGTGCTGCGCTATGGCCTGCGTCTGCGCAACAACTCAGAAGCGCCGGTCGAAGGATACAATGCGATTGATGGCGCGACTCTGCGCATTGATGGCAGCACCGTCACCGGCGTTCTGCTGCGAGACGAGATCCCGCTCAACACCGTGTTTGAGCGAATCGAGCAGACAGGCGGCATGGAGGCGCTGTTTCACAAGCGTGGCGACGCCGCGCAGACCTACACGACCCGGGCTCCGTCCGAGTCGGCTGATGTCGACGCGATCGCCTTTTTCCACCAGGGAAACTACCCGGTGGGCCGCTCTAGCGATCCGGCGTTTTCGGTGCGTGTTGACCATGCGCTTGGCGCGGTTGTCGTTGACAACATGGCCCAAACCTATGTTGGTGGCGGCGATGACGCCTTTGCGTTGAATTCGAACCCCGTCACCCACGATCTTATCTCGGGGCAGGACGCGACACTTAATTTCATCAACCCCGAGACCGGAGAGACGACCGATTCCGGGCAGCTCGAAAGCGACTTGAACCTGCGTATCGTTGCGGGCGCCTGTAACCTGAGCCAAAACATCGACACGGTTTCGGTTTCGGTGCGCAGCACGATCACCGGCGATGTTGAAACCGTTCTGGCCCGCGAGACCGGCGTAAATACCGGCGTGTTCCTGATCGCGCCGCTGCCGGTGGCTGTTATGGCGCAATCCCGCACGGGCGATGGTGTGATGGCTTCGGCACAGGGGGATATGCTGTACGCTCAGGCGCGCTGCGGCGACACCATCCTCGAAGACGATCTGATGATCGATCCCGGCAACTTTCTGTTCAACGCGATCACCAACTTGCCTGTCGATGCGGTTACAATTGCGCTGCTTGATGTTTCAACTGGTCGCGAAGTTGCGCGGGTCGAGACTGATGCACGCGGCTTTTTCGCCTTTGGCGATGTCGATGCGGGCAACTATCGTTATGTGACCGTCGATGCCCCCGAGTGGAGCTTTCCCTCGGTTCGGCTGGATTTCCCCGGCTTTGGCCGTGCGGTGACCGATGCCGCCTTTGGTGCAGAGTTCACTCACATCGGTGGCATGCTGGCTGTGTCGGACATTCCCGTTGACCCGTTTTACGGCGCGCCGATTGCCCTGAGCAAACATGCGGACCGCACCCGTGTGTCGCAGGGGGAATTTGTGACCTACACGATGGATGTTACCAACAACATGCATCAGGCGCTGGTGGATGCGCAGATTCTTGACCGTCCGCCGTTTGGCGTGGCGCTGGTCGAAGGCTCGGTTTCCCTCGAAGGTGAGGCGCTGGCCGATCCTGTCCGCGACGGCGACAACGACCTGATCTTCAACCTCGGTATTCTGGCACCGCTGACCAGCTATGAGCTGAGCTATGTGATGCATTTCACCGCCGCTGCCCGTGAAGGCCGCAACGAAAACTCTGCGCTGCTGTCAGGCCGTCAGGCTGGCACTGGAACCGCGCGGCAGTCGCCGCTGGCCCGTGCCATGGTGCGGCTGGACAATTCTGGCGGCGTGTTTTCCCGCCAGGGCACTGTTGTCGGTACCGTTTTCATGGATTGCGACGGCAATGGTGTGCAGGACGACATCCAGGGCGATGAACGCGAGCCGGGTATCCCGGGGGTGCGTATCGTGACCCAGGAAGGTTTGTTTGTTGTCACCGACATCAACGGTAAATATTCGCTGCCCGCTCTGCGTCCGGTCACCCACGCCTTTCAGGTTCAGGGTGAAACCCTGCCTGTCGGCACCGAAGTGAGCGTGACACGCACCAACGACCTGCGTCGTGGTGGATCGCGTATCGTGCCACTGCGCCGCGGCGAGTTGCGTACCGAAAATTTTGCAGTCGAGGCCTGTACCCCCGAGGCGCTGGCCGAGATCAACGTACGTCGCGACCGCTTTGCCGAAAATGAGGGCCCGAACACCCTGACTGCGGCCGATCTGCCCATCGAAGGGCAGCGCAATCCCACACGTTCGGTACGCTCTGATGCCGGTATCCCCACCACCACCCAGCTGACCGGTAAAATGCTGGCTGACGAGGTAGATGAGGCCGGGCGCGCGCCACTGGCTGGCAAAACCGCCACTGCGGCAGCCCGCCGTCCGCTGGAAAGCATCGTCCGCAGCCTGAACTCAGAGCCGGGTTTCCTCGACTTCGAAGATGGCGAGACCGTCGGCCGTCGCACGCAGAATGTTCGGGTCAAGGGCAAAGGCGACCTCACGCTCGGGCTCAAGGTCAACGGCCGCGCCATTGGTGGCGACCGGATCGGAGAGCAGACCAGCTGGGCTGCCGAGAACGTGCAGGCGGCAGAATTCGTCGCGGTCAAGCTGCGCCCGGGTGAAAATACCCTGACGCTTGTGGGCAAAGATGGCTTTGGTATCGAACGTATGAGCCACCAGATCCGTCTGATCGCCCCCGGCGACCCCGCCCGGCTGGAGATAATTGCACCTGATACTGCCAGTGCGAATCCGGTCTCTGTGGTGCCTGTTGTTGTGCGTATCCTGGATTCACGCGGTCTGCCGGTTCCGGCTTCGGCCACTGTGACCCTGCGTGCGGACAAGGCGCTGTGGGATGTGACCGATATCCGCCCCGGCACTCCCGGTGTTCAGGTCTATATTGACAATGGTGAGGCCACCTTTGGTCTGATCCCGCCGCAAGTTTCGGGTCCGGACACAATCACCGTTTCCGGTAGCTTTGACAGCGCTGAAACCCGCGTCACATTTACGCCGGATCTGAACGAACGGATCATGATCGGTGTGATCGAAGGCGCGGTGTCATTGAGCGGCGGGACCGGTGGTCCGCTGTTGCCGGCCGATCAGTTCAGCCATTTTGAGGATACCACAACCGGACTCCGCGGCGAGATCTACCTCAAGGGGGCGATCCGGGGCGATGCACTTCTGACGCTGCGCTACAGCTCGGATCGTGATACCGAGGATCGTCTGTTCCGCGATATTCAGGGTGACGAATACTATCCCGTCTATGGCGACAATTCCGAGCGCGGTTATGACGCCCAATCTTCGACCAACCTGTATGTAAAGGTGGAAAAGGGCCGGTCTTACGTTCTCTATGGCGATATCGCGATCGAGCCGGAATCGACAGCCTTCAAGCTGGGCGGCCAGCGCCGCGTGGCCACCGGTGCCCAGGCGCACTGGGAAAACGACCGCGTCTCGGTCACCGTCTTTGGCGCCTATACTTCGCAAGAACAGAAGGTGGTGGAATTTGCCGGTCGCGGTGTTTCAGGTCCGTATGACCTGACCCTCGACGGCTATGTCGATGGCTCTGAGCGGGTGGAAATCCTGGTGCGTGACGAAGAGGGTGGCGACATCCTGTCCGAGACACCGATGCGCCGTGGCACCGATTACCTGTTGGACTATTTCCGCAACACCATCACCTTTGATGATCCGGTGCGTCAGTTCGATATCGACGGCAACCCCGTGTCGATCCGTGTGACTTATGAGATCGAAGAGGACGACGCTGACCGGTACTGGTTGTACGGCGGCGAGGTGAATTATTCGGTGAACGATCGCACCACAATCGGCGCCCGCGTCGTGCACGCCGATGCCGAAAAGGGTAATCCCGCCCGCGAGCGGATTCAGTCGGCCTATCTGCGCCACGAGACCATGGCTGGCGGCATCTGGGAGGCCGAGGTGGCCCGTTCCGAAGATGCCAATGGCCGGTCTGACTCGGCTGTGCGTCTGTCCTACGATATCCGCACCGATCGCGAGCGCCTGAGCTTTGAGGCCATTCACACCGGGCGCCATTTTCGCGCCGGTGGCGGGCTGGCACGCGCTGGCACCACCCAGATACGTCTGTCCTATGGGCTTGAGCTTAGCGCCAAGAGCGATCTCGAAGTGGCCGCCGAATATGTAAAGGACCGCATCAACGATACCGAGCGGCTGACTGTCGACGCGCTCTATTCGCGACGCTTCACCGACCAGTTCCGTGGCGAGATTGGCGTTGAACTTCAGCGCAAGCGCAGCGGCGGTGACACCTCGGATCAGGCGTCTCTGATCCTGGGTGGCCATTGGACCCCGACCGACCGCGCCGGCACATCGGTAAAGGCGCGCCTGCGTCTGCCGATTGCAGGCGAAGGCGATGATCCTGCCGAGCTGATCCTTGGCATGTATCGTGAGGCCAAACCCGGCTGGCGGTCTTACAACGAGGTCGAGCTGACCTTTGGTGACAACATGGTGATCAGCCGCGCCCGGCTGGGCATGGAATACCGGATGACCGACTGGCTGAGCGGCACACTTGAAATCAGCGAAGCCCCCGGCGATCAGGAAGAGACGTTGCACAAGGGCTTTGAGGCTGTCTGGGAAGTGAACGGCCTGACCACACTTCGGCTGGATATCGAACATTCGCGCAAGGCCAAAAGCGGTCGCGATCGTCTGACCAGCATCGCAATCGGTGCCAAATGGGAAGACAACGATGGCACCTTGGTTGGCGACGCTGATTTCGACACCACGATCGAAGAGGACGGCAACACCTACTATGGCAGCCTTGGCATCGCGGCGCAGGTCAATCCCGACCTGGCGGTTCTGGCCCGCACCCGTGTCGCGCTGGATCAGCGCAACGGTGAGGATTTCCGCCGCGCCCGTACCCGGATCGGTGCAGCCTATCGCCCGCTCAAGAATCCGCGTCTGGACGTGCTGGCCTGGTACGAGCACCGGCTGGAACAGAAACATGGCCGCACGGAAACCCACATGTGGTCGGTTGATGCCAGCTATGAGGCAAACGAAGATCTGCGCCTCAACGGGAAATACGCTGGCCAGCATCAAACTATCACTGCAGGCCGGGCCAATACCTCTGCCACGACCCAGTTGCTCCAGGCCGGTGTGAACTACGAGTTTGGCAACGAACGGTTCCAGATTGGCCTGAACGCTGCGCATCTGTGGGACGATGCCGGCAACGCGACCAGCGGGTTGGGCGCCGAGTTCGGCTTTGCCGTGGCAAAGGGCGCGATGCTCGCCATTGGGTACAACGCCGTCAATGGACGTGTGACAGGACAGTCCGATCTCTATCAGGAGGGGTTCTACTTCCGCTTCAACCTGCTCCTGGACAATAGCCTGTGGGATCGGCTCGACAGTTTTCTCGGTGAATAGTTTCCCTTCTATTGCCGAGAAAAGGGGGCCACACCGCAAGCGCATCTGCGGTGTGGCCGACTTACGTTCTAAGAACCAATAATGCCGGCGCATAAACGCCTATACCTATGCACTTTTAATTGCCTCTTCGCACTTCCCACGGGCACGGCCCCTGCCTGTAGAAATCTTCCATAATTGTTTCTAAAGGAGGCTATAATGAAGATCCAAACCATTTCACTCTCTTTGGCACTTGCTGCGGCTATTGCAGTGTTTCCAGAATATTCGGCTGCGCAGTCGTTTGGGCTAGACCAGATGAAAAAAGCCGGGACCGCTTATTCTGTCGATTTCGGCGCGCTTCCGACTGCCGGGAAGGGTTCAATTACGCTGCGGACTCCCACCATCAGTTCGCGAAGCGGCGGTGGCAAGAAATCTTATTTTCGACCCAAGACCGGCAGTCACGCCGTTCGCCTGCGGCATCTGATCGGTTTCGCCGAAGCCAGCCGGGATGATTATGATTCAGTTCAGCACGGCGCAAGGACGCGGCCAGTTAAGCGGCCGACCCAGATGACCCTGGCCGAGATATTCATCTGGATCAAAGCCACGCCTGGACAACCCCATGCCATTGGCCGCTATCAATTTATTCCGTCGACACTGCGCCACCTGGTGCGCCGCGCAGGGATAGGCACGGGAACCGTGTTCTCTCCTCGGCTTCAGGATGTCCTGGCCGATCTTCTGCTTGAGGATGCGGGATACAGCACGTTCATGGCTGGGCAAATGAGCCGCCGTAAATTCATGCACAATCTTGCGGGGATCTGGGCAGGGTTGCCAACTTCGACTGGCCGGTCCCGGTATCACGGCTATGCGGGAAATCGGGCGACAATCAGCTGGCCGTTCTTTGAAACCGAAGTCGCCAATATTTTCGGAAGATGACGCATCCGGCTGCATCCGCCCTATGCGAAAGTATAGGGTGAGATACGCAAAAGTATAAGAACTGGCTCTTTATAGAGCAAAATGAACGTTCGGAAGTGATGATTGATCAGGCCAAAGTGTTAATATCAAAGAATAGGAGGACGTAAGAAATGGAAATTCAAGCTTCAAACACGCCGTCGCAACAGGATCACCGCATGCAAAGTGTAATTGCTTGTGTAGATATATCCGCCCATATCCAAATACAGGGCGAGATCGAGTGGCAGCGCGGCGATGTAGCCAGCTTAAAGGTTTTTTCGAAATCCTATGTCGGACGCATGGTATGCAAATCTAGCTGAACGCGGATTTGAATCCGTGATGACAAAATTGAAAATAGAAAAATATAATACAGAATAGAGGCGCCGCTATGGATCAAGTTGCAGAGTACCCGGACGGTCCAAACCTCGCCGCTCTTCTATGTGCGAGTCTGATCACCGGGGCGATTTTCGCCTCAATCGGGGTATTTAACGGCTCAGGGTTTATTTCAGTGTATTTTTTATATTGTATTGGTGGAGTGATAGGGTTGTTCGTTCCAACGGTCGTTTTCTTCATGCCCAAGTTTAAAAAACGTTGCCCGGCATAAAGCACGGATATCGTGCTGAGTGGAAACCTCGGCCATCTGCACAAAGTTTTCGGTTTGTGCCATGCCGCCCGATAATTTGAACGTGATGCGCTCGACGCGGTCAGCCTGATTTTACCATGCAAATCAGGCGTCTGCCCAGCTCCGATAGCGGACTACCGGCGGCACCCATTGATCCAGACATCGTGTATTGCCCGGTCATCGCCCATCATGATTGTCGGGAACAGCGCCTCCCAGATATCGTTCGCTCGGTCCGCGCGCTGGGCAATGGCTGGGGTCGAGGTAAGGTTGAGGACCATCAGATCCGCGTCCATCCCCGGTGCCAGGTTGCCGATCCGGTCGCCCATATGCAGAGTGTCCGCAGATCCGACGGTGGCGAGCCACATCAGCTCTGCCGGATGCAGGGCGCGCCCGCGCAATTGGCCGATCTCGTAGGCCGAGGCCATAGTGCGCAGCATCGAAAACGACGATCCGCCCCCGGTGTCTGTGGCCAGCCCGATCCGCTGCCCCTCGCGCATGAGGCCATCCATGTCAAACAGACCCGAGCCAATAAAGGTGTTGGATGTCGGGCAATGCACCATTGCGGCGCCGACTTCGCGCAGGCGGGTGCGCTCGCGCGGCTCCAGATGGATCGCGTGGCCGTACAGTCCGCGTGCCCCCAGCAATCCATGCGACTCGTAGGTGTCAAGGTAGTCGCGGGCCTGCGGAAAGAGGGATTTGACCCAGGCGATCTCGTCCAGTTGTTCGCTCAGATGGGTCTGCATCAGGCAATCGGGATGTTCAGCCCAAAGCGCGCCCATCGCGGACAGTTGTTCCGGCGTCGATGTTGGCGAAAATCGTGGGGTGATGACATAAGACAGCCGGTCCACGCCATGCCAGCGCTCCAGCAGCGCTTTGCTGTCGTCATACCCCGATTGCGCTGTGTCGCGCAGGCCCTCGGGGGCGTTGCGGTCCATGCAGGTCTTGCCTGCGAACAGCCGCTGACCCCGCGACTGCGCCTCTTGCATCAGGGCGTTGACGCTGTGCGGATGGATCGTGCAGTAGCTACATACCGTGGTGGTGCCGTGCGACGCCGTCAGGTCCAGATACAGTTGCGCGGCGTCTGCGGCATAGTCCGGATCGTCAAAGCGCATCTCTTCGGGGAAGGTATAGCTGTTGAGCCAGTCAATCAGCCGCTTCCCCCAACTGGCGACAATTGCGGTTTGGGGGTAATGCGCGTGGGCATCGACAAAACCGGCGCAGATCAGCGCATTGCCGTAGCGTACCTGTTCCGCCTGGGGATGGGCGGCGATCAGCGCCGCACCGTCGCCGACGGCTACAATCAGCCCGCGGTCGATCAGAACGCCGCCGCTGGCGCTGTGACGCGCCGCGTCCGGCCCGCGTTCAAACGGCGATCCCTCAAAGCTTAGGGTTTGCCCCAGAAGTAGCGTCTGCCTGCCCATTCTCACCGCCTCGTTGCCGCATTTTCCACCGCAGCAGATTAGGCGCGGCCTGCGGAAAGGTAAATCTTTCTCGGCTCTGTTGCTTGGCGGGGGGATACCCTAATGTCACCAGAGAAACGCGAACGACGGGGCAGGCATGGCTGACAACACCGAAACACAAAACCCCGAGTCTGATTCTGACGAAGCGGCGTATACGCTGGACCGCAAGGCCGTTGCAGCGATCCTGTATGCGGTCGATATCAACGACCGCGAAAAGCTGATCGAACTGATGGAGCCGCTGCACGCGGCTGACATCGCCGACCTTTTGGAACAGATCAACGCTTTTGACCGGATGCGGCTGATCAAGCTGTACGGACAGGAATTCGACGGCGAGATCCTGACCGAACTGGACGAGTCGATCCGCGAAGAAGTCATCGGCCTGCTGCATCCCGAAGTGCTGGCCGACGCGGTGCGTGAACTCGACAGCGACGATGTGGTCGACCTGCTGGAAGACCTTGAACAGAACCAGCAGGACGCGATTCTGGATGTGCTCGAGGACAGTGACCGGGTGGCGGTGCAGCAATCGCTGACCTATCCGGAATACTCGGCCGGTCGTCTGATGCAGCGCGAGGTGGTGATGGCGCCCGAGCATTGGAACGTCGGGGAAGCCATTGATTTTTTGAGGAATTCCGAAGATCTGCCAGAGCAGTTTTATCACATCGTTCTGGTTGACCCTCGGTTGCGACCGGTGGGGAATGTTGGCCTGGGCACGTTGATGTCGTCGCGCCGCGAGGTGATGCTGCAATCCATCGTGTCCGACACCTTTCACGTGATCCCGGTGACGCGGTACGAGGGCGACGTGGCCTATGCCTTCAACCAGTATCATCTGATTTCGGCCCCGGTGGTGGACGAAAACGAACGTCTGGTGGGGGTGATCACCATCGACGACGCGATGGCCGTGCTGGACGAGGAACACGAAGAGGACATCCTGCGTCTCGCCGGTGTTGGCGAAGAAAGCTCGCTGTCGGATACGGTGCTGGAAACCACACGGCAGCGGTTTCCCTGGCTGGCGGTGAATCTGGTAACGGCGGTTATGGCCAGCATGGTAATCTCGCAATTCGAGGCAGCGATTGCACAGGTGGTCGCGCTGGCGGTGCTGATGCCGATCGTGGCGTCGATGGGCGGCAACGCGGGCACGCAGTCACTGACTGTCGCGGTGCGGGCGTTGGCGACCAAGGATTTGACCGGCTCAAACGTTTGGCGGGTGATCCGGCGTGAAATTATGGTCGGTCTGATCAACGGCGTCGCTTTTGCTGTCGTCATGGGAATTGTGGGCGTGGTCTGGTTTGGATCTCCTGCGCTGGGCTATGTGATTGCCACGGCGATGGTGATCAACATGGTGGTCGCGGGGTTGGCGGGTACGGTGATTCCGGTGGTGCTGGAAAAGGCAGGCGTCGATCCGGCGCTGGCCTCCGGCGCGTTTGTGACCACGGTGACGGATGTGGTTGGATTCTTTGCATTCCTTGGGTTGGCAGTCTTGGTGCTGTTGTGAGCTTGGCCGACCAAAAGGCCGCAGCGCGCAAAGCTGCCTTTGACCGTCGCAAGCTGGCGCATAACGTGGATCGGGGTAACAGTTCGGCGTATCTGTCCGAAGTACTGGCCGGATATCGCGGTGTCCCAGTTTCAGGGTTCCTGCCAATCCGAACCGAGATTGACCCCCGGCCAGCAATGGCCGAAGCGGCGGCGCATGGCCCGGTGGCGGTGCCGGTGATCCTTGGCCCGGACCGGCCGCTCAGGTTCTCGCGGTGGGAGCCGGACGCGCTGTTGCGCGATGGACCGTTTGGTGCGCAGGTGCCTGCGACGGACGATTTCCTTGTCCCAGAGATTGTGATTGTCCCGCTTGTTGCCTTTACCCGCAGCGGCGGGCGTCTCGGCTACGGCGGCGGTTTCTATGACCGCACGCTAGAACAATTGCGCGGCAGACGGGCGACGCTTGCCATCGGTTTTGCCTATGCGGCGCAAGAGGCCAAAGCGTTGCCGTTGGAAGCCACAGACCAGCCGCTGGATCTGATTGTCACCGAATACGGGATCATTTCCCCGGATCGTTCAGGCGCATGAGTTCGATTAAGGCTTTGCTTTCCCTGCGCTGCAGATTACCCCTCGCAGCATGAGAACGCTATTTCTGGGTGATGTGATGGGCCGCGCCGGGCGTGCGGCCATCACCGAACATCTTCCACGGCTGCGCAGCCAGTGGAAACTCGATTTTGTTGTCGTCAATGGCGAGAATGCGTCAAGCGGCATGGGCCTGACCGGTGAACACGCCAAGGGGCTGCTGGATGCCGGGGCGGATTGCGTGACGCTGGGCGATCATGCCTTTGATCAAAAGGACATGCTGAGTTTCATCGAGAATGAGCCCCGTATTGTGCGCCCGATCAACTTTGCCAAGAATGCGCCGGGTCGCGGGCATCGCCTGTTCACCGACGCACGCGGGCGCAAGGTTCTGGTGGCGCAGGTGCTGGGTCAGGTGTTCATGAAACGGGCCTATGACGATCCGTTTTCGGCCATCGACGCGGTGCTGCGGGCGCATCCGCTGGGCGGGCAGGCGCAGATGATCCTGGTGGACATGCATTGTGAGGCGACCAGCGAAAAGATGGGAATGGGCCATTTCTGCGATGGACGCGCCAGCCTTGTGGTGGGCACCCATACTCATGTGCCGACCGGTGACGCGCAAATCCTGCCGGGTGGCACCGGCTATCTGTCTGATGCAGGCATGTGCGGCGACTACAATTCGGTGATTGGCATGGACAAGGCCGAACCGATGCGCCGCTTTGTCACCGGCATGGGCAAGACACGGTTTCAGCCCGCATTGGGCGAGGCGACGCTGTCCGGCGTTCTGGTCGAAACCGATGATCGAACCGGCAAGGCCACGGCGCTGCACATGATCCGTCAGGGCGGTCGGCTGGAGCAATCCGGGCCATGACAACGCCGACGCTTCGGGCACTGGCGCTGCCTTTGGCGGCGCTGATCCTGTGTGGTGCAGCCTGGGGCGGGACGCAACCGCTGTCCAAACTCGCGGTGAGCGAGGGGTATCGCCATTTCGGTCTGATTTTCTGGCAGATGGCGATTGGTGCTACACTGTTGGGGGTGGTCACTGTTCTGCGCAGGCGCGGGTTACCGTATCAGGTGCCGCATTTGCGGGTCTACCTGGTGCTGGCGCTGATCGGATCGGTCCTGCCCGGCATCGCGTCGTATTCGGCAGCGCGGCATCTGCCGTCTGGCGTGCTGTCAATCCTGCTGAGTTCGGTTCCGATGCTGGCGTTTCCGGTGGCGCTGGCGCTGGGCAACGACCATTTCCACTGGAAGCGGCTTTTCGGCCTCAGTCTGGGCATGGCTGGCGTTTTGCTACTGGTGCTGCCGGACGCCAGCCTGCCAGAGGCGGCGCAGGTGCTTTGGGTGCCGGTGGCGCTGATCGCGTCGGCGTTTTATGCGCTGGAAGGCAATGTGGTGGCGCGCTGGGGCACCGCTGGGCTCGACCCGGTGCAGGCGCTGTGCGGTGCGTCGATGGCCGGAGCGGTAATCACGCTGCCGCTGGCACTGATCAGCGGTCAGTTCATCGACCCGCGCGGCCCGTGGGGTGTGCCGGATCTGGCGTTGATCGCGTCGTCGCTGCTGCATGTGATCGCCTATACCGGCTATGTCTGGCTGGTGGGGGCAACGGGGGCGGTCTTTGCGGTGCAGGTAAGCTATCTGGTCACGTTGTTTGGCGTGACCTGGGCAATGCTGTTCCTGCACGAGGTTTATTCGCCCTATATCTGGGCAGCGCTGGGCCTTATGTTCGGGGGCTTGGCGCTGGTGCAGCCACGCCCACGCGCACAGCTTGCGCCGATCATGCCGACTGGTAACAATGCAGACGTTTGACTGCGGGGGACGCACGCGACATGGACTTGTTTGACTTTGGCCAGACGACCCAAGCTTACATCACCATAGCGGTGGTGCTGGGCATGTTTGCGCTGTTCGTCCGTGAAACCTATCCGACCGAAGTGGTGGCGATCTCTGGTTCGGCCATGCTGCTGGTGTTGGGGGTTCTGCCATACGACGATGCGCTTTTGGTGCTGTCCAATCCCGCGCCGTGGACCATTGCGGCGATGTTCATTGTGATGGGGGCGCTGGTGCGCACCGGGGCGCTGGATGCCTTTACGACACTGGCGCAGGCGCAGGTCAAGAAACGGCCAAAGGTGGCGATGGCTGGCATCATTGCCGTTGTAGTGCTGGCCTCGGCGTTTATGAACAATACGCCTGTCGTTGTGGTGATGCTGCCGATCTTTGTACAATTGTCCAAGGTGATGGGCGTTGCGCCGTCCAAGCTGCTGATTCCGTTGTCTTACGCGGCCATTCTAGGGGGGACCACAACGCTGATTGGCACCTCGACCAACCTGTTGGTGGATGGGGTTGCACGCACGCAGGGGCTAGAGCCGTTTACCATATTTGAGGTCACGCCGCTGGCGCTGATCCTGGTGGCGGGCGGCATGGCGTATCTGGGGCTGGCGGGACGCTTTCTGTTGCCCGAGAGAAGCAGCATGGCCGGGATGCTGACCGATCGCAGCCGGATGAAGTTCTTTACCGAGGCGGTGATTCCGCCCGACAGTAACCTGATTGGTCGCGAGGTACTGGGCGTTCAGTTGTTCAAGCGCGAAGGTGTGCGGCTGGTCGATGTGGTCCGCGGCGACGATTCGTTGCGGCGCAATTTGGCCGAGGTGACGCTTCAGGTCGGGGACCGGGTGGTTCTGCGCACGCAGATGACCGAATTGCTCAGCCTTCAGGCCACCAAAGAGCTAAAGCGCGTCGATCAGGTTTCGGCGGTGGAGACCTCGACCGTCGAGGTGCTGATCACCCCGGGGTGCAAGATGGTGGGCCGGTCGCTGGGTGCGCTTCGGCTGCGGCGGCGGTTCGGGGTCTATCCGCTGGCGGTGCATCGTCGCAATCAGAACATCGGCCGCCAGCTGGACGAACTTGTGGTGCGGGTGGGTGATACCCTCCTGCTCGAAGGGGCGCCGGGCGACATTCAGCGTCTGGCCGAGGAAATGGCGCTGGTCGATGTCTCGCAACCCTCGGCACGGGCGTACCGGCGCAGCCATGCCCCGATTGCACTGGCGTCACTGGCGGGCATTGTGGTGCTGTCGGCGCTGAACATCGCGCCGATCCTGGCGCTGGCGGTGATCGCTGTGGCGGTGGTGCTGCTGACCCGGTGCATCGACGCGGACGAGGCGTTTTCCTATATCGAGGGTCAGTTGCTGGCGCTGATCTTTGCCATGCTCGCCATTGGCGCGGCGCTGGATGCCTCGGGTGCGGTGTCGTTGATCGTCAGTTGGGTGGCTCCGGCGATGACATCGCTGCCGCCGGTGCTGATCGTGGGGGCGGTGTTCCTGCTGACCTCGACCCTGACCGAAATGGTCAGCAACAACGCCGTGGCCGTGGTGATGACGCCAATTGCCATTGGTCTGGCCAGTGCGCTGGGGGTCGATGCCCGGCCTCTGGTGGTTGCGGTGATGGTCGCCGCCTCGTGCAGCTTTGCCACGCCGATCGGTTACCAGACCAACACATTGGTGTACGGTCCCGGCGGCTATCGATTCAGCGATTTCCTGCGGGTGGGCATTCCGATGAACATTGTGATCGGCGTTCTGGCGTCGATCGCGATCCCGATGCTCTGGCCGCTTCAGCCGTAACGGCGGATGAAATTTGCGATAATCCGTTCGGGCCAGGTCACATTGCTGTCGTGGCACATGGCGATCAGCGCGTCGGCCTGATCGGGCGGGAAATAGCCACGATCCTTGTAGGCACGGATGCGGGTGGCAAAGCCATCTGCGTCGGCTTCGGGGTGGAACTGGGTCGCATACACATTTGCACCGTGGCGGATCATCTGGAACGGGCAGGGGCCCGAGGTCAGCAGATGTGTGCAGCCGGGGGGTAGCGATTGCACCGCTTCTTTGTGCCCAACAAAGGCACTGAACTGCGGTGGCAGGTCCGCCAGGAGCGGATCGCCGACACCATCGGGTGTGGTAATGCAGGTGACAGCGCTGACCGGTTCACCATGTTGCGACTTGTTGACCGTGCCACCCAGATGATGCGCCAGAATACCGATGCCATAACAGCAGCCCAGAAACGGCAGGTCGTGGGCGGTGATTGCGGGCATCAGCGACAGAATTTGCGCCTCGGCGCGCGCCTCTTCTGGGCGTTTGTCGGCGGGGGCATCGCTGACGCATCCGGGGCCGCCGCCAACGATCACGCCAGCATAATCGCGCGGGTCCAACCCCTTGGGCAGGGTCTCGGACTCGAGCCGCAGCCGGTGGGTTTGGTCGGCCCGCAAACCGCCCTTGGCCAGAAAGGCGGTGTATTCGTCATCGCTGGCCTCGGTTTCCGGGCGCAGCTGAAGGATCAGAATGCGGCTCATGACTGCGACTTAGCCCAAATCCCTGTGCGGGGCCAGCCTGCGCGGGCTTGCGAGCAGACCCTGTCCTGCCATATAGACGTTCGAAATTCAGCCATCAACGCAAGCAGGAGGCATCGCCATGGCCGGCCATTCCAAATGGGCAAACATCCAGCACCGCAAGGGGCGCCAGGACGCGGTGCGAGCAAAGCTGTTCTCGAAATTGTCGAAAGAGATCACCGTCGCGGCCAAGATGGGCGATCCCGACCCGGAAAAGAACCCGCGTTTGCGTCTGGCCGTCAAAGAGGCCAAATCGGTGTCGGTCCCCAAGGATGTCATTGACCGCGCTATTAAAAAGTCCATCGGTGGCGATGCCGAGAACTATGACGAGATCCGCTATGAAGGCTACGGCCCCAACGGTGTCGCCGTCATCGTTGAGGCGATGACCGACAATCGCAACCGCACCGCGTCCAATGTCCGGTCGACCTTTTCCAAGAACGGCGGCAATCTGGGCGAGACGGGATCGGTCGCCTTTATGTTCGAGCGCAAGGGCGAGATCACCTATTCCACCAGCGTTGGCGATGCAGACACCGTGATGATGGCCGCCATCGAGGCGGGTGCCGAAGACGTTGAATCGTCGGACGAAGGCCATATCATCTGGTGCGCCGACACCGACCTGAACGAGGTGGCAACCGCGCTCGAAGCTCCATTGGGCGAGTCGGATTCAACCAAGCTGGTTTGGAGACCGGGGACCACAACCGAGCTGGATCTTGACGGAATGCAGACCCTGATGAAGCTGGTCGAAGCGCTGGAGGATGACGACGACGTACAGCGGGTCACCACCAACTTCGAGGCCAGCGACGAGGTTATGGCGCAACTCTGAGTCCTTTGACCGGGCGGCGTGGTCGGGTGTCGAACCGGCCATCCACGTCGGCCATTTGTCCAAATCGGGTTTGTGCACCAAATCAGGCCGCAGCATCGGAGACATAGATGAAATCGGTTGTCGCGGGATTTGGACTGGGGCTTTCACTGATCCTTGCGATCGGGGCGCAGAACGCCTTTGTCCTGCGGCAAGGTTTGTTGCAACGGCACGTCTTGGCGGTCTGTGTGACCTGTGCGCTGTCGGATGCGCTGTTGATTGCCGCCGGGGTTGCGGGCTTTGGCGCGATCAGCGCGGCCTGGCCCTGGTTCGAACCTGCGATGCGCTATGGCGGTGCGGCATTTTTGTTGTGGTATGGCGCGCGCAGCTTTCTGGCGGCATGGCGCGGTGGGGGCACTCTGGTCGCGGGGGACGCGGCCGGGGGACTTCGGCGCGCCATGGTGACCTGTCTCGCGCTGACCTGGCTCAACCCGCATGTGTACCTGGATACTCTGGTGCTGCTGGGGGCTGTGTCAGCGCAGTATGACGGCTTGCAATTTGCGCTAGGCGCGATGATGGCATCGTTTGTGTTTTTCTTTTCATTAGGTTACGGCGCTCGGCTTTTGGCGCCGCTGTTTGCAAGGCCGGGTGCGTGGCGCGGCCTAGAGGTCATCATCGGCATGACGATGTGGACCATCGCCCTTGTGCTGCTGTTCGAGGGATAACCGCTTGCGTCCGTTCTTCCAGAGGTGTTCATAAGGCCCATGGCAGAAACTGTGCAACGTCCGGTCGCGGGCATCATGTGGATGGTGGTGACGGGACTATGTTTTGTCATGGTCACGGCGCTGGTCAAATCACTGGGCTCGGACATGCCCGCGGCCGAAAGTGCCTTTTTGCGCTACTTTTTGGGGCTGGTGTTCCTGCTGCCGGTCTGGCGTCAACTAACGGCACTGCGTCTGACCCGGTGGCAATGGGCGCTGTTTGGCCTGCGTGGGGTACTGCATACGCTGGGGGTGGTCTTATGGTTTTTCGCCATGACCCGGCTACCATTGGCCGAGGTCACGGCGATGAATTATCTCACTCCGGTCTATGTCACACTGCTGGCGGTTGTCGTTCTTGGCGAACGGCTGGCGTTTCGCCGGATACTGGCGATATGCGCGGCGCTGGTTGGGGCATTCATGATTCTGCGGCCCGGCTTTCGCGAACTTGATTCCGGGCATTTTGCGATGCTGGGCACCGCGTTGTTGTTCTCGGGCTCATACCTGATCGCCAAGATCACGTCGGATGAGGTGTCGGCAGTGATTGTGGTCGCACTGCTGTCGGTGACGGTGACGATCGGCCTTGCTCCTTTTGCGCTGCTCCATTGGGTGACGCCGGGGCCGGGGAATCTGGCGGTGCTGTTTGGCGTAGCCTGCTTTGCTACGGCGGGGCACTATACGATGACCCTGGCCTTTGCCGCTGCGCCGGTGTCGGTGACGCAGCCGGTGACGTTCCTGCAGCTTGTGTGGTCCGTGCTGCTGGGGTGGGTGTTCTTTGCTGAACCGGCAGACATGTGGGTGATCGCGGGGGGCAGTGTGATTCTCGCGTCGATCAGCTTTATTTCGTGGCGCGAAGCGCAGCTGAAGCGGCGGATGATCACGCCACCCAGCCCCGCGACCAAGGTTTAGGCCAACCCATCAATGTGGAGGCGGGCGCACATTGTTTCGCCTTTCGAAAACATACCCATTTCCGCGCAAAATTGTGCCGCAATCGCCGTGCAGGTTCAGAACTGTAGAGTTTTTTACCGGAGATTGTGATGTTTACCAATAATGCCCTGACCGAGAATTTCGAAGAGGTCCGCGATTTTCTGCTGACCGAGCGCGCAAAAGTATTGTCCGATGCGGAATGGCGGTTCCGCATGCGTGGTTATGGCTACAGCCTGCGTCGGACCGACGCTGGTGTCGAGATCGCGCGCCTGCCGCAAAACAGCATTGTCGGAATGCTCGACGCCTGATCTGATCGGTCGTTTCCCTTCGTGGGGATTGGCTTGCGGTGTCATGCGGATGCCGCCTGCACCACGTTGAAACGTCTTAATCCATGGCTGCCTTTGACCCGCAGTTTATGGGTCTTGGGGATTTAAAACGTTCAGATCAGCCGAATTTCTGCCGGCAAATCATTGATTGACTGGTCAGTCAATATCCGGCATCCTGTGTCCCGAATTAAGGGGGCACAATGCCAAAGATCGGAATGGAGCCAAAGCGCCGCGCAGCGTTGGTCGAAGCCACGATCGGTGAGATCGGGAGTGTCGGTTCGCTGGACGTGACGGTTGGTCAGATTGCACGGCGGGCCGGGATGTCGCCGGCGTTGGCGCACCACTATTTTGGGGGCAAAGCGCAGATATTTCTGGCCGCGATGCGCCATATCCTAAGCCAATATTCCGCAGAGGTGCGCAGCTCTTTGCGCGACGCCGCACCCGAACAGCGGTTGCGGGCGATCATCGACGCGAATTTTGCCCAGAGTTGTTTTGAGCCGGATACCATAAGCGCATGGCTGAATTTTTATGTGCTGGCGCAGCGTGATGACGAAGCGGCGCGGCTGCTGCGGATCTACCAGCGTCGGTTGCGTTCAAATTTGCTGCATGCCTTGCGGAATCATGTGTCTGACCCGGCACCCGTGGCCGAAGTGCTTGGCGCGCTGATTGACGGCATGTATCTGCGCGCAGCACTGGATGGCAACGGGTTAAGCCGGGACGCCGGGTCGCGGGTGTGGGACGCCGCGCGTGCGATGATCACAAAGGGGCAGATATGACACAGAACATTTTGATCATAATGGTGGATCAGTTGAACGGCACACTGTTCCCCGATGGTCCGGCAGACTGGTTGCACGCCCCCAATCTCAAGGCGCTTGCCGCGCGTTCCACCCGGTTTCGCAACGCCTATACCGCCAGCCCGCTTTGTGCGCCGGGGCGGGCGGCGTTCATGTCGGGGCAATTGCCCAGCGGCACTGGGGTCTACGATAACGCGGCTGAATTTGTATCCAGCATTCCGACCTATGCGCATCACCTGCGGCGTGCGGGCTATCAGACCTGCCTGTCGGGCAAGATGCATTTTGTCGGTCCCGACCAGATGCATGGGTTTGAGGAACGCCTGACCACCGACATCTATCCCGCCGATTTTGGCTGGACCCCGGATTACCGCAAACCCGGTGAACGCATCGACTGGTGGTATCACAACATGGGCTCGGTCACGGGGGCTGGTGTGGCCGAAACCAGCAACCAGATGGAATATGACGACGAGGTGGCGTTCAACGCCTGTGCCAAACTTTATGATCTTGCGCGGGGCGGCGACGACCGGCCATGGTGCCTGACCGTCAGCTTTACCCACCCGCATGACCCTTATGTGGCGCGGCGCAAATACTGGGACCTCTATGAGGATTGCGCGCATCTGGAACCCGAAGTTCCGGCGATGGCCTATGACGACCACGACGCTCATTCAAAGCGCATTTTTGACGCCAATGACTGGCGGTCCTTTGACATCACATCCGATCATATCCGCCGGGCGCGGCAAGCGTATTTCGCAAATATCTCGTACCTTGATGACAAGGTGGGCGAGATTATGGATGTGCTGGACCGGACCCGGCAAGAGGCGGTGATCCTTTTTGTCAGCGATCACGGCGATATGCTGGGCGAACGTGGGTTGTGGTTCAAGATGTCGTTTTTTGAGGGCTCTGCCCGCGTGCCGCTGATGGTCTGCGCACCGCAGATGCAACCGGGGCTGGTGACTGACCCGGTGAGCAATATCGACGTCTGCCCGACCCTATGTGATCTGGCAGGCGTCAGCATGGCCGAGGTTAGTCCCTGGACCACAGGCGAAAGTCTGGTGCCACTTGGGCAGGGCGGCACACGCAAAAGCCCTGTCGCGATGGAGTACGCCGCCGAGGCATCTTATTCGCCGCTGGTTTGCCTGCGGCAAGGGCAGTGGAAATACACCAATTGCGCGTTGGACCCCGAACAGTTGTTCAACCTTGACGCTGATCCGCACGAGTTGACCGATCTTGCTGAGGTTGTTGATCATGCCGAGGTGCTGGAACGGTTCCGCATCCTAGCTGCTGAACGCTGGGACCTTGAGGCATTTGATGCCGATGTGCGCGAAAGTCAGGCCCGCCGCTGGGTGGTCTACGAGGCGCTGCGTCAGGGTGGATACTATCCTTGGGATTATCAGCCGCTGCAAAAGGCGTCGGAACGCTACATGCGCAATCACATGGATCTGAACGTTCTGGAAGAGAGCAAACGCTTTCCTCGGGATGAATAAAGCACCGGCGTAGGGTGACGCGAAGACCCGGACGTAACTGGCTTACTCTGCTGAATAAACTGCCGTCGGAGGCATCATGACTTATCCCACCCAACCCAAAGCCAGCCACTACATCGACGGCGCCTATGTCGACGATACCAGTGGCGACGTGATCGACGTAATCTATCCAGCCACCGGTGAGGTTATTGCCAAAGTCCATGCGGCCACTCCCGCGATTGTCGAGCAGGCGATGGTTGCTGCGCAAAAGGGGCAAAAGATCTGGGCGGCGATGACCGGGACCGAGCGTGGCCGCGTTCTGCGCCGCGCTGCCGACATCATGCGCGAACGAAACCATGATCTGTCGGTGCTGGAGACCTGGGACACTGGCAAACCTTATCAGGAAACCTCGGTCGCGGATGCCACAAGCGGCGCCGACGCGCTGGAGTATTTCGGCGGTCTGGCAGGATCGCTGACTGGCGAACATATCCAGCTTGGCGAAAACTGGGTCTATACGCGGCGCGAGCCTTTGGGCCTGTGTGTGGGGATCGGGGCATGGAATTATCCGACGCAGATCGCCTGCTGGAAGGGCGCCCCGGCGCTGGCCTGCGGCAATGCGATGATTTTCAAGCCGTCCGAGACAACGCCGCTCTGCGCGCTCAAGGTGGCCGAGATCCTGACCGAAGCGGGCCTGCCCAATGGCGTCTATAACGTGGTGCAGGGCATGGGCGCGGTTGGCGCGTCATTGGTCACCGACCCCCGCGTCGACAAGGTGTCGTTGACCGGATCTGTGCCGACGGGCCGCAAGGTCTATGCTGCTGCCGCTGCAGGCATCAAGCATGTGACGATGGAATTGGGTGGCAAGTCACCGCTGGTGGTCTTTGACGATGCAGACCTTGAGGATGCCGTGGGCGGGGCCATTCTGGCCAATTTCTATTCCTCGGGGCAGGTCTGCTCCAACGGCACGCGGGTCTTTGTTCAAAAGGGCATCCGCGCACGGTTTGTGGCCCGACTGGCTGAACGTTTGGGTGACGCTGTGATCGGCGATCCGATGGACCCAAACACCAGCTTTGGCCCCATGGTGTCCGAGCGGCAGTTGCAGATTGTACTGGGCTATATCGACAAGGGCGTCGCCGAGGGTGCGCGACTGGTCTGTGGCGGAGAACGCATTGATAAAAAAGGGTTCTGGATCACACCTGCGATCTTTGACGGGGTGACCGACGACATGGCCATCGCGCGGGAAGAGATCTTTGGCCCAGTGCTCTCGGTGCTCGAATTCTCGGATGAAGACGAGGTGATCGCCCGCGCCAATGACACTGAATTTGGTCTGGCAGCGGGGGTGTTTACCCAGGATCTGAAACGCGCGCACCGCGTGGTCGCGCAGTTCGAGGCGGGGACCTGTTTCATCAATTCCTACAACGACGCGCCGGTCGAGGCACCGTTCGGGGGCATGAAGGCCTCGGGTGTGGGCCGCGAGAATTCAAAGGCGGCGATTGAGCATTATTCGCAGCTCAAGACTGTGTTTGTGCGCATGGGAAAGGTAGAGGCGCCGTTCTGAGGACGCGCGTTTTCCGAGGCTCCCGCCCACCCACCCCCGCGTCGGAAAACGCGCATCCGGGGTGGCCGGAAGAGACGGATATTCGTTAGGACGCCGGTGATAGGCAGATCTGCCCCTCACCGCGCGAATTCAAGTAGAATGGGTGAGAGCGATGGACGCGGATTTTGTAATCGTGGGGGCCGGGTCGGCGGGGTGTGCCATGGCGTACCGGTTGGCCGAGGTAGGCAGGGACGTGTTGGTGATCGAGCATGGCGGATCGGACGCCGGGCCGTTCATCAACATGCCCGGCGCGCTCAGCTGTCCGATGAACATGAAGATGTACGACTGGGGCTATCAGAGCGAACCCGAGCCGCATCTGGGCGGCCGCCGACTGGCCTGTCCGCGTGGCAAGGTGATCGGCGGATCCTCCAGCATCAACGGTATGGTGTATGTGCGCGGTCACGCGATGGATTATGATCACTGGCGCGAAACCGGCGCCGACGGCTGGGGCTATGCCGATGTGCTGCCCTATTTCCGCCGGATGGAGCATTGGCACGGCGGCCAATCGCCCTGGCGCGGAACTGATGGCCCGTTGCATGTGAGCCGGGGCAAACGCGACAACCCGCTGGTGCAGGCCTTTGTCGAGGCAGGTGTGCAGGCGGGCTATGAGGCGACCGAGGATTACAACGGCGCACAACAAGAGGGGTTTGGCCCGATGGAGGCCACGATCCACAACGGCGAACGCTGGTCAGCCGCCAAGGCCTATCTGCGTCCGGCGCAGAAGCGGGGGGCGCGTGTGGTGCGGGCGCTGGCGCAGCGCGTCGTGATGCGGGACGGGCGCGCGGTCGGAGTCGAAGTGCTGCGCGGCGGTCGGATTGAGGTGATCACGGCGCGCCGTGAGGTTGTGTTGGCGGCATCTTCGCTGAACTCCCCCAAGTTGTTGATGCTGTCGGGCGTGGGGCCTGCGGCACATCTGGCCGAACATGGTATCCCGGTTGTCGCGGACAGGCCCGGTGTCGGGCAGAATTTGCAGGACCATCTTGAGCTGTATATCCAGATGCAGGCGACCCAGCCGGTGTCTCTGTTCAAATACTGGAACCTGCTGGGAAAAGCATATGTCGGGGCCCGCTGGCTGCTGCGCCGCGACGGGCCGGGGGCGTCGAACCAGTTTGAATCGGCGGCCTTTGTCCGCTCTGCCGCCGGGGTGCCCTATCCGGACATCCAGTATCACTTTCTGCCGCTGGCGGTGCGCTACGACGGCAAAGTGGCGGCCGGCGGGCACGGGTTTCAGGCGCATGTCGGGCCGATGCGGTCCAAGTCGCGCGGCGCGGTCACATTGCGATCTGCCGATCCGGGGGACGCGCCAGTGATCCGGTTCAACTACATGAGTGATCCGGACGACTGGCGCGATTTTCGCACCTGCATCCGCCTCACGCGCGAGATTTTTGGTCAGGCGGCGTTCGCGCCCTACGCGGGGGCGGAAATCCAGCCCGGTGCAGCCGTGCTGTCGGATGCCGATCTGGACGCCTTCATTACCGAACACGCCGAGAGCGCCTATCATCCCTGCGGCACCTGCCGGATGGGACGGGCGGACGATGCGAATGCGGTTGTGGACCCGCAAGGCCGGGTGATCGGAGTCGACGGTTTGAGGGTGTCGGATTCTTCGATTTTCCCACGCATCACCAACGGAAACCTCAACGCGCCGTCGATTATGGTCGGGGAGAAGATCGCCGATCATGTGCTTGGTCGGTCTTTGCCGCCGTCAAACGATCAGCCGTGGATCAGCCCGCGCTGGGAGACCGCGCAGCGTTAACTTTCTCGACTGGTAAGAGTTGATATCGGGGTGTGATGATCCGATATTAACCGCATGTTAAGAGTTTGTTCACTAATTGTCCTATGTCTGATCGGAATGTCTGCTGCGGCGGATCCGCAGGGTGCATTAGGCGTGATTGATGGCGACACATTTGTGGTTGACGGGATGCGGATACGGCTTTTCGCCGTCGATGCGCCCGAAGCCGACCAGTTGTGCGGTGGTGATCAGATCCCGGTTTGGGAATGCGGTGCATGGGTTACGCAGCAGGTGCGCGAACGGTTTGATGGCCAGCAGGCTGTCTGCAAAGGCCGCGAGCTTGATCGCTACGGGCGGCTTGTGGCGACCTGCCGCGTCGCCGGGGCTGATCTGGGGGCAACGCTGGTCCAAGATGGGCTGGTGTTTGCCTATCGCAAATACGGCTGGGATTATGATCTTGAGGAAAAGGCGGCTGTGATCGCTGGGCGCGGTCTGCATGCCGGGTCGGTACAGGCGCCCGCAGCGTTTCGTCTGGCTGGGCGCAAGGCGCAGTCCAGCGGCGCAGCACAGTCGTCGGCCCCAGAAGGTTGTGCAATCAAGGGCAACATTTCGGCCAAAGACGTGCGGATCTATCACGTTCCGGGCCAGCGCTGGTACGCGGAAACAAGGATATCGGTGACCAAGGGAGAGCGATGGTTCTGCTCTGAGGCGGAGGCCCAGCAGGCAGGCTGGCGTCGCGCCAAACAGTGACCAGCTCGCGCGGGGCTTTGCGCGACGCCTGCGAAATTGCTAACATTCTGCCAACACAGTTAACGACACACCTGCACAGGAGTGAAAGAATATGGCCGGAGGATGGACCCGCGACGGCGCGGTCAGTGAACAGATCGAAGCGTCCATTGCGGACGAACTGGCGCGGCTCAAGGCCCGGCGGGGACCGATGGGCGAAAGTGCCCTGGTCTGTGTGGAATGCGAAGAGGTGATCCCCGAGAAACGGCGTCTGGCGATTCCCGGGGTCAAACTGTGCATCGAGTGTCAACAAGAGAGGGACGTGTCCTTCAAGGCGCGCGGTGGAATCAACCGGCGGGGTTCAAAAGATTCACAGTTGAAGTGAGCCTTGGACGACCATAACCCTTAAGAGTTGGATTTCTTGAGGGACGATAGAAACCCGTCCTACCCTTAGACCGGTCGGATGGCCAAAGCATTTGGGCCTCGCTTCTCGTACTCAATTGAACGTGTGGAATAGGAAAAGGCAGAACCGGTCCGGGCCCTTGCGCGCGGACTTTGCCTTCTCCTATCCGCGCAAAAGAACCCATGAAGGTCTAATTACCCCTCCATCGCCTCCAGCTCGTCAATGAAGCCCGAGATCATCGACAGGCCTTTGTCCCAGAACTTGGGATCGGATGCATCGAGGCCAAAGGGCGCGAGCAGCGCCTTGTGATGTTTGGACCCACCCGCCTTGAGCATGTCAAAGTATTTCTCCTGAAAGCCGTCGGGCTGTTCCTGGTAGACGGCATAAAGCGCGTTCACCAAACCGTCGCCAAAGGCATAGGCATAGACGTAGAACGGCGAATGCACAAAGTGAGGGATGTAAGCCCAGAAGGTCTCGTACCCCGGCATGTATTCAAATGCATCGCCCAGCGATTCGGCCTGTACTGACATCCAGAGCGCGTTGATATCCTCGGGTGTCAGTTCCCCGCTACGGCGGGCCGCGTGGAGTTTGCATTCAAAATCGTAGAACGCGATCTGGCGCACGACGGTGTTGATCATGTCCTCAACCTTGCCAGCCAGCAGCACCTTGCGTTCGGCATCGGTCTTGGCGTTGTCGAGCATCCGGCGGAAGGTCAGCATTTCGCCAAACACCGACGCGGTTTCCGCCAGCGTGAGCGGGGTGGAGGACAGCATCTCGCCCTGATCGGCGGCCAGAACCTGATGCACACCGTGACCCAGCTCGTGCGCCAGCGTCATCACGTCGCGCGGTTTGCCAAGGTAGTTCAGCATCACGTAAGGATGCACATCCGTGACCGTGGGATGTGCAAAGGCCCCCGGCGCCTTGCCGGGTTTCACGGCGGCGTCGATCCAGCCGCGCTCAAAGAACGGTTCGGCAATCTCGGCCATGCGGGGATCGAATTCTCCGTAGGCATTCATCACCGTGGCGCGGGCATCGTTCCATGTCACGGTTTTGGGATCTTCCATCGGCAGGGGCGCGTTGCGGTCCCAGACCTGCATCACATCTAGCCCCAGCCATTTGCGTTTCAGGTTGTAGTACCGGTGCGACAACTTGGGGTAGGCCGCGACTACGGCGTTGCGCAGCGCCTCGACCACCTCGGGTTCGACATCGTTGGACAGGTGCCGACCGGCCTGCGCCGAGGGCATGCCGCGCCAGCGGTCCATGATCTCTTTTTCTTTGGCCTGCGTGTTGTGAACGCGAGCGAATGTCCGGATATTGTTGCCAAATACGCGGGCCAACTCCTCGGCGGCGGCCTGACGTTTGCTGCGGTCGGTGTCGGTGAGATAGTTCAGCGTTGCCTCGATGTTCAGCGCGTCACCGTCGATTTCGAATTCCAGCCCGGCGATCGTCTCATCGAACAGTCGTTCCCAGGCGTCGCCAACAACGCCCATGTCGTGAAGGAATTTCTCGATCTCGTCCGAGAGTTGGTAGGGCTTCATCGCACGGATGCGGTCAAACGCGGGCTGGTAGCGCGCCAGATCGGTGTTGGCGGCAAAAAGCGCGTCCAGTACACCATCCTCAAGCCGGTTCAGTTCCAATGTGAAAAACACCAGCGGCGTGGTGTAGGTGGTGATCTTTTCCTGTGTGTCCGACAGGAATTTGGTCCGGGCGCTGTCCGTGGTCAGCTGGTAATATCGCAGCCCCGCAAACGACATGATGCGACCCGCGACGCTGCTGATCTTTTCCTGCCGCTGCACGGCCTCAAGGAAACCAGCCGCGCTGAGCGTTGCCAGCTTGCCCTCATAATCTGTGGCAAAGCTGGCGCAGGCCTGTTCCAGCCAGTCGAGATCGCGTTTCAGCTCGGGCGCGTCGGGCGAGGTGTAGAGATCGCTGAGATCCCATTCCGGCAATGCGCCGAGGTCCTTGCCACCGGCGCTGGCACTGGCATTGGCGTCGAATGTGGGTCGGGGCATGTTCATCGGGCTCTCCTTGATTTGGGCTATAGCTATGCGCCCCATGGGCCGGGGTTCAAGGGGTATTGCCGGTTTATCACCCCGGGGCAAAGGCTGCGCGTTTGCCGGTGCTCGAACTCTCACCCCATTTACCGTGCCAGAGTCAGGCCGAAACCGCGGTTCTGGCATGTCCTGAGCGGACAAAATGCGCGACGATCTCATCGGTGACGCGGGCGCGCAGGGCGGGGCCCTCCATCAGGACCTCGTGTTCGGCACTTTCCACTTCAATCAGACGCCCGCCGGGCCAGTTGGCCATGCGGGCGCGGATCCGGGGGATGTCGACGATGCGCTCTTGCGTGCCGACATAAGTCAGGCAAGGCAAAGCAGGCGAGGGCAGGCGCGCCAAGGCACGACATTCTGCCAGTGCCTGATGCAGCCATTGCAGTGACGGGCCGCCCAGTCGCAGCCCCGGCTCGGCGTTAACCTGATGGCGCATATGGGCGTAACTCTCAGGGTCGGTGGTCAGCAGGTTGCTTTCAAACGGTTCCGCAACGACATAGCTCAGTCCTTTTGTTCCCGGGGTATAGCGATGGCCAAGCCCAAGCCGCGCGCTGGACCACCCCAGTGCCCAGGCGGCGGGGCGTACGATAGCTGCGATGCGGATGCCCCACATCGGGCCGGTAAACACCGCTGCCTCGACCGGTAGTCCGCGCATCAGCGCCCGCAGACCGATACAGCCGCCCATGCTGTGGGCGATCAGGTGCCAGGGGCGGGGCAGATCCAGCGCTTGTGCCGCCGCGACCATGACGGCGACATCGCGCTGGTAGTCATCGAACAGCTGCACATGCCCGGTAAGCGGGTCGTCAAGCAGGCGATCCGCCAGACCCTGCCCACGCCAGTCGACGGTCAGCGTGTGGTAGCCGCGCTTTGCCAGATCAGTGGCGGTGCGGCCGTATTTTTCAATATATTCCGTGCGTCCCGGGAACAGCAGGACGCTGCCCTCCGCACCCGCTGCCTGCGGCGGGGCTGGAAAATGCCCCAACCGCAGGCGAACGCCGTCGTCGGCATGGATCCAGACGGCGCGCCCGCCTTCGGGTCCCTGGGCCAGTTCGGCCAGAAACGGGGCGGGCGTCAGGTCCATCAGGCCAGCGCCTGCGCCAGTCGCATCGCGACCCCCATATCGCCGTCAATTGCCAGCTTGCCAGACATAAACGCCGAAGTCGGGTCAATATCACCGTCGATGATGCCGCGGAAAGTATCCACATCCGCGCTCAGCGTGACGTCGGCGCCGGAATCGTCAACCCTGGCACCATCCTGATCCAGAACAAAACTGCCCTCTCCGGTCACGTCGAACTTGGCGCTGCCGTCAAAGCCCGAAGGCATCTTGGCGTTCATTGCTGCGACCGCCTCGTTTATGTAATCACTCATCTGTGCTCTCTCCCGATTTGTGTGTGCTGACGGGTGGCTTTTCCCGACGCATAGGCTAGACTCGTAAACGTTATGAGCATGGCACACATGAATATCAAATCTACCGTGACGGCATTTGTTGCGCTGGTCATGTTTTCCATACCTGCGGCAGGTTTTGCACAGACTACCGACAAGTCGCTGACGCTGCTGCAGGAACTGCGCGACGCGGACGAAGCTGGCGCACGGCGACTGGAAAAAGAGATTCGGCTTGAGTGGTCAAAAAGCGGGTCAGCGGCGATGGATCTGCTGCTAAAGCGTGGTCGCGACGCACTGGAAATCCAGCAAGTCGACGTGGCGATCGAACATTTTACGGCTCTGACGGATCATGCGCCGGATTTCGCCGAAGGCTGGCACGGGCTTGCCATGGCGTATTTCCAAGAGGAACGGTTGGGCCTGACGGTGGATGCGCTGGAGCATGTGCTGGCGCTGAACCCGCAACATTTCGGCGCCTTGCGCGGCTTGGGTGCGGTGTTCGAATCACTGGAAAAGCCTGCGCTTGCCCATGATGCCTATTCCCGTGTACTCGATATTCGACCGCATGATGCGGATGTGATCGAGGCGCTGGAACGGCTCGATCTTCAGGTCAACGGTACCGCGCTGTAACGAGCGGGCAGCAGGACGATAGGGGCTGTCCATGGCCGAACGCGCACGGATCGCGGCCATTCTAGGCCCGACCAACACCGGCAAAACCCACTATGCCATCGAACGGATGCTGGGGTATCGCACCGGCATGATCGGTCTGCCGCTGCGGCTGCTCGCACGCGAAGTCTATGACCGTATTGTGGGGATTCGCGGTCCTGGCGTGGTGGCGCTGGTCACCGGGGAGGAACGGATCGTGCCGCCCCGCGCCGCCTATTGGGTTTGTACCGTCGAAGCGATGCCCGAAGGCATGGGCACCGATTTTGTCGCTATTGACGAGATCCAGCTCTGCGCCGATCCCGAGCGGGGGCATGTTTTTACCGACCGGTTGTTGCGGATGCGTGGTCAGCATGAAACGCTGTTTCTGGGCTCTGATACCATGCGCGGACCTATCGCGGGCCTGGTGCCGGATGTCGAATTCGTGCGCCGAGATCGGTTAAGCCAGCTGACCTATACTGGTTCGAAAAAGATAAGTAGATTGGCGCCACGAACCGCAATAGTCGGATTTTCGGTTGAAAATGTGTATGCTATTGCCGAATTGTTGCGGCGTCAAAAGGGTGGCGCAGCGGTCGTGATGGGGGCGCTTAGCCCACGAACCCGCAATGCGCAGGTTGATCTGTATCAGAACGGCGATGTCGAATTTCTGGTGGCCACTGATGCCATCGGTATGGGCCTCAACCTCGATATCAACCATGTCGCCTTTTCGTCGCTGACTAAATTCGACGGACGCCGAATGCGTCCCCTTGCGCCGAATGAGTTGGCGCAAATCGCCGGTCGGGCCGGGCGCGGCATGAGCAACGGCACCTTTGGTGTGACTGGCGAGGCGTCTCCGTTAATCGAAGAGGTGGCCGAGGCAATCTGCAACCATCAGTTCACGCCGCTGCAAAAACTGAATTGGCGCAACGCTGATCTGAGCTTTGGCAGCATCGACGCACTGGTACACAGTCTCGAGGTTGGGCCTAACGACCAACGCCTGCTCAAGGCGCGCGAGGCCGATGATCTGCAAGCGCTGAAAACCCTGTCGCAACAAGCCGAGGTGGCAGCGCGGGCGACCGACCCGGCGTCGGTTCGATTGTTGTGGGATGTTTGCCGCATCCCGGATTTTCGCGGAATCAGCCACGCGGAACACGCGAGCCTTCTGGACGTTATCTATTCGTATCTTCATCAGCGTGGCGGCATCCCGAATGACTTCATGGCGGGGCAGGTGAAACGGATTGACCGGACAGATGGCGATATTGACACATTGTCGAAACGTCTGGCGTTTATCCGTACTTGGACGTACGTGGCACAACGCAAGGGTTGGGTTGCAGACGAAATGCATTGGCGCGACGCGACTCGCGCTGTAGAAGATAGAGTGTCCGACGCGTTGCATGACCGTTTGACGCAGAGATTTGTTGACCGGCGGACATCCGTATTGTTGCGGCGGTTGAAGCAGAAGGAGGCCCTCTTGGCCGAAGTGAATGACAAGGGTGAGGTGACCGTCGAAGGTGAATTCGTCGGGAAACTCGAAGGCTTCCGGTTCCGCCAGGACAAGGATGCAACCGGGCAGGAGGCAAAGACGCTGAAGACAGCGTCGCTTCAGGCGATGGCACCGCATTTCCATTTGCGGGCGGACCGTTTCTACAACGCACCCGATACCGAGATTGATTTTACCGAACAGGGGGGCCTGATGTGGGGCTCTCAGGCGGTGGGAAAACTGGCAGCGGGGGACGATGCGCTGAAACCGCGCGTCGTGGCCTTTGTCGATGATGAGGCGGGACCGGATGTACTGCAAAAGGTGCAGCGCCGGTTGCAACATTTCATCGACCGCAAAATTGCTGCGCTGTTCGAACCGCTGCTGAACATCCAGCATGACGAGACGCTGACCGGATTGGCGCGCGGTTTTGGTTTTCGCATTGTCGAAGCGATGGGCATTCTGCCCCGCGCTGACATTGCGGAGGACGTCAAGGCTTTGGACCAGGAGGCCCGAAGCGCGCTGCGCAAGCATGGCATCCGGTTTGGCCAGTACACGATCTTTATGCCGTTGCTGCTGAAACCCGCGCCGACCCGTCTGCGTCTGGTGCTGTGGAGCTTGCGTCAGGGGCTGGACGAATTCCCCGAAGCACCGCCGCCCGGTCTGGTCACGGTACCGAATATCGAAGACATCCCCTCCGATCACTACATGATCGCAGGGTACCGAAAATCTGGTGCCCGGGCGATTCGCATCGATATGCTGGAACGTCTGGCCGATCTGCTGCGGGCTGAAGACAGTCGTAACGGATTCGAGGCCAAGGCCGACATGCTGTCGATCACAGGCATGACGCTTGAGCAGTTCGCCGATTTGATGGGGGGCATGGGCTACCGCGCCGAAAAGGGCGAGCGGGCCAAGGTCAAATCGGTCGATACTGTCATCCAAGGTGCTGCGCCTGAAGCAGACACACCGGTGATGGATGCTGACTCCACCGCTCCCGGGCTCGTGACGGGCGAGGCCGAGTCGCCTGCGCCTGCCGATGTGTCTGGGACTGTGGCCGCGATTGAGGATACCGGGATCGCACCGATTGCCGAGGAACCTGCTGACCCGACACAAGAGGCCGCCGTCGCTGAGACCCCTGCCGAAGATGTGCCGCTGGGGCAGTCTGCAGATGCAACAGTGCCCGAGGTCGAGAAGGAAGCTTTCTTTACCTTCACTTGGGGCGGAAATCGTGGGGCCCGCGAACGTGGCCCGAGGCGAGAAGGTGCTCGTAACCAGCGGGATGGCGCAAAGAGTGGCCGCGATTCCGCCCCGCGAGAGGCACGTGAAGGTGGCAAGGGTCGCCGCAACGATGGTCCGCGCGGCAAGGGCGGTAAACCCGGCGGCAAAGGGGGCAATCGTCCCGAGCAAGAGAACAAGCCCAAGAAGTTTGAGGCACGTCCTCCGCGCCGTGAAAAGCCGATCGACCCTGACAATCCCTTTGCCGCAGCGCTCATGGGGTTCAAGGACAAGACCTGAGGCGTACCTGAATGAACAAATCGTTGGTGCACTACAGCCCCTGTCCGGTCCGATAGGGGCTGTAGTGTCTGGCAACAGGGCTTTTGTCGCCTAAGACGGTCCAAGCCAACAGAGTATCTGGCGACCCCTTGTTGTCCGTAATGTGTTCTGCCTAGGTGGTGATGCAAAAAATCCGCAATGGATTTTTTGCATGGACTGAATCGGGGGGCTGGGCTTACCGTTTTCGACAAAAGCGATGGGCAGCATGCTTCTGAGATTACGTGGCCCAAGACGATGACGATCGCAGCGAGCAGACAAACGCCCTGCGTTTGAGGGACGCGGTACAGGTTTCTCAAGTCACATCGGACACTTTGATCCGTCGTGGGAAAACTAGGATGTCATCGGCGAACCCCGTGAAACAGATGTCTTGCGGATTAAAATTTTTAGAAAAATTTTAGCGTCGTTCCAACCGCCGAAACAGCATCGACAGACCAAAACACAACACGAAATAAAAGGCGGCAGTTGTAAGCCACGCCTCGAATATCATGTGGGTTGAAGACACTAGTTCGACTGTCTTGAAGGTCAGTTCCTGAACCGAGATCAGCGAGATAATCGAACTGTCCTTGATTAGAGTGATGAACTGATTGGCCATCGGCGGCAGCACTCTGGAAATTGCCTGAGGCAACACGACATATCGCATCTCTTGCCAGCGGCTCATCCCGATGGAACGCGCGGCCTCGCGCTGGCCGCGGTCAACCGACTGAATGCCTGCGCGCACGATCTCTCCGACAAAGGCACTTTCGAACAGAGCTAGGACGATGACGCCCGACACGAGCGACGGAAACCGCCGCATGTCGCCAAAGAAGAATTCCCAAATACCTTTGTTGTCCTGTCGCGCGATCGCCCGCGCCCAACTTTCGATATTGAGGGCCTGGATCAGTTGTTCTGACAGGAAAAAGAAGAAAACAAACACCACCACCACGGGAGGGATATTGCGCAGTACCTCAAGATAGGTGCGGGCCAGCATTCGTACGGTCAGGTTGTCTGAACAGCGGGCAATCCCCAGAACAGTCCCCAGAAACAGCGCCAGTACACTCGCATAGATTGAGACACGGATCGTCGTAATCAACCCCTGCAGGAGCAGGTTGGCAAACCATTCTTCGCGCGTTGTGTGATAGCGCACGATGTAATTCGGGATCTGTTCCCATCGCCAGCTATAGTTCAGCGACCCCTCGATCTGTATCCAAACATAGCCAAAGAATGCGGCCAGAACCACCACAACGACATAGTCCATCCAATGCAGACGTTTCAGAAACCGGCGCATCGGGCACTCCTTTGACACATGTGTCGCGGGGCAGGTGAGTGCCCCGCGACAAAGAGTTTACTGCTCGACCAATGCTTTCCATTCGTCGCCGCGGAACCAGTAAGTGTGACGTTCCTTGAGCCAGCCGGTATTGGTGCGCCAGGTGATCCAGCTGTTAAAGTACGCCAGCGCATCGGAATCGCCTTTGCGCATGGCGATGCCTTCGCCGCCGGCCTGAAACGCCTGATCAAACGGGACGCTCAGGGTTTCGGGATTGCGGCGCGCGTCATCCGACGGCCCGGGTTCAGAGGACATGGTGGCATGGGCATTGCCGTTTAACACTTCTTGGGTTGCTGCGCCGTCTTCGTCAAACAGGTTCAGCGTCGCCTTGGGGAACATGTCAGCGATCACAGTGGCTGGTGTTGCGCCGCGCCGGGCGGAAAACGTCACGTCTGCGCTGTTGTAATCCTCGAGCGTGAAACCCTCGGTCATTGCGGTATTGGCGAGGATCGTCATGCCAGAATAGGCGTAGGGTTGGGAAAAGTTGACCGTCAGATTGCGCTGCGGTGTCACTGTCATGCCACTGATGATGACATCGAAATTGCCCGCAACGAGCGCCGGAATGATGCCGTCCCACGACGTCGGGATAAATTCGGCCTCAACGCCCATATCTTCGGCCAGTTGGCGGCCGACATCCAGCTCGAATCCGACGAGGTCGCCGTTCAGATCACGCATCGACCACGGCACAAACAGCGACAGGCCAATTTTGATCACGCCGCGTTTCTGGATTGTTTCGATCACGCTTTCTGCCTGTTGTGCCATGGCGGGCAGGGCACCACCCAGCGCCACGGCTCCGGCCAGAACCAGCGTCAGAGTTCGTCTTGTCAGTGTCATATTGTCTCTCCTTGTCGAACGGGTTGCAGGTATGTCAAATGCGGCCTTCTGCGCGGGCCGGTCTCTTGATGAAGTCAGGTTTTGACCTCGTATCGTTTTTCGATCCGCGAGACGCCGATCGACAGCACCAGCGTCACCACCATGTAGATGGCCGCCACGGTAAACCAGATCTCAAAGCTCATGTAGGTGTCGGAAATGATGTTACGGCCCATTGTCGTCAGTTCCGCTACCGCGATCACGCTGACGATGGCCGAGGATTTGATCATATGGACCACTTCGCCAGTCATGGGCGGTAGCATGAAACGGACCGATTGTGGCAGGATGATATAGCGATAGGCTTGTGCGCGCGACATCCCGATCGACGTCGCGGCCTCCCACTGACCGCGCGCCACAGCGTTTATGCCGGCGCGGAAAATTTCGGATATCAGGGCCGAATGGAACACCGCGAGACACAGTACACTGGCGGTATAACGGTCGTATTTAAAGATCGGCCCAAGCACATAGTAAAACAGATACAAAAGCACCAGAAGCGGGATGTTGCGGACAAACTCCAGATATCCGACGGCGACCCGGCTGCCAATCACCAGATCCGACAGCCGCAGCAACGCCACGATCAGCCCCAGAAACACGGCCACCGCGAACGCGGTCACTGACAACGTGATGGTTGTGCCTAGCCCGATCATGAACTGGCCCAGGTGAAACCCTTCGGCGTCGCGGGTGTAGAAATACTGCGGCATCCGATACCATTGCCAATTGTAGCCCATGCTCTGGGCACCGACGTAGGCGAGGTAAATGATCCCGCCGACGATCAATCCATATAAGGCCACTGAAAATGTCACCGAATCAATAACCTGTCTGGCTCGAGGCGGCGCCGGTAGTGGCTTGCCTTTCGGCTGGAATATATCAGGTTTCGCTGACATCTAGTGTTCGAGGATCTGATCAAGGAAGGCGCGGCATCGTGCGCTTTTTGGCGCAGTGAAAAACACTTCGGGGGGGGCCACTTCGACGATGCGACCGGCCTCCATGAACACCATGGTGTCGGCGACTTTGCGGGCAAATCCCATTTCGTGGGTGACAACCACCATGGTCATGCCAGTGTCGGCGAGTTCCACCATCACATCCAGCACCTCGTTGATCATTTCCGGGTCGAGCGCCGAGGTCGGTTCGTCAAACAGCATGATCCGACTTTCCATGCACAGCGACCGGGCGATGGCGACGCGCTGCTGCTGGCCCCCCGACAAAGCTGCGGGATATTTGTCGGCCTGTTCAGGAATATGGACGCGATCCAGATACTTGCGCGCGGTTGTTTCGGCCTGCGCGCGCGCGATTTTGCGGACCTTCATCGGGCCAATCATCAGATTTTCCAGTACCGTGAGATGCGGAAACAAGTTGAACTGCTGGAACACCATGCCGACCTCTTGTCGCAGGGCAAGGATCTGCTTCGCGCCGTCATGTACTTCGATTCCGTCGACCGTCAGCGTGCCGGAATTGTGGAACTCCAGCCCATTGATGCAGCGGATCAACGTTGATTTTCCCGACCCAGAAGGGCCGCAGATGACCATCCGCTCGCCCTCGCGCACCGAGATCGACACGTCCTTGAGTGCATGAAAGTCGTCATAAAATTTGTCGACATGGTCAAACGAGATGATCGGAACGTCCGTGCTCATGCGGCGTGCCGGGGGCGGGCCGCGCGTGTGTCTGTGTCAGGCAAGTCTGCTGTCCCCTCTGCGCGGCTGTCCCGTTGCGATGATCCTAGCGGCGCGACGCGGCGGCGCAACCCGCGCGTTGGTGCGATCCGCGAAGACGCGGTTACGATGCTAATGTATGCACAAAAAGAAAGCGCGCAAATTCTGCCAAGCCATGCCTCACGTCATCCTGCCGACCATAAGGGATGCAAGCGTCGCAGCGCCAGGCCAGGCTGTCATGCGCCGCTAAGCGAAACCCTGTGAGGCAACATGGCAAGGCCAGCGCGCCGACATCGCGATCAAGGGAATTCCCTTTTTGATCAAGGCTGCTACCCTACCGGACATTCAGTCGCGGAGCGTACATATGTCCATCCCTCAGACCCCCAGTCGCGTGGCGCTGACCACCGATCTTGGCGCGCAGGGTCGTCATTTTGGTGACGCCATGCTGCGCTGGTCGGATAATAGCGTGCCGCTGGGGTATCATCCGGTGCCGGTGATATCGATTCGCGGCGGGGCCGGGCCAGTGTTGCTGCTGACAGGGGGCACGCATGGTGACGAGTTCGAGGGGCCTTCAGCCATACTGCGGCTGGTGCATCAGCTGGATCCGGCGCAGCTTTCGGGCCAGATCATCGCGATACCGGCCCTGAACGCGCCAGCTTTGGCGGTGTCGTCACGGGTGACACCGCTGGATGGGCAGAACCTGAACCGAGCGTTTCCCGGGGATGCCGGGGGCGGCCCCACGGCCATGTTAGCGCATTTTCTTGAGACTGCGATCCTGCCGTTGTGCGATGCTGCGGTGGATCTGCACTCGGGCGGCAAGGCGTCATTCTTTCAGCCTTGCTCTCTGCCGACTCATTGCGCCGACGCGGATCTGTCGGCACAGAACATGGCGCTGGCCCGCGTCTTTGGTCTGCCGCTGATCTGGCGGCTGGGGGCGCATAACGATGCGCGCTCGATCAATGCGGCGGCGCAACGTGTCGGCGTGCCGATGATTGCGGCTGAACTTGGCGGCGGGGGCGGGGTCGATCCCGGAATCACCGACGCGACCGAGGCGGGATTGTACAATATCCTGAGGTATCTCAATATGTTATCCGGCGAAATTTTGCTGCCACCTCAACAACGCGTGGTCGAGGTGGCCAGCCCGCATGACAGCCTGTATGCCCGCGGCGACGGGATATTTGATCGCCAGATCTGCGCCGGTCAGGACGTCACACAGGGCGATCCGGCGGGTTGGTTCCACTATGTGGGTGAACCTGAACGTGCATCAGTTGCGTTGCACATGCCGCAGGATGGGGTGATCCTGGCCCATACCAATCGCGGGATGGTGCGGCGCGGCGATCTGCTGGCGCTGGTGGTCCGGGATGTGGATCAGGACTTGTAATACCCCACCACGTCGTTTTCGGTCGTCGCACCCAGACCATTCAGCAGGCGGTTGGAATAGTTGAAATAGGCGCAGACCTGATTGACCTCAAGGATTTCGGCATCTTCGCATCCCGCGATCTTGAGCGCCTCAAAATCCGATTTCACCATCCTGCCCACATTCTCGGTCAGCTTGGCTGTGTACCGCAGCAGCGCCAATTCCTTGCCTGCAAACTCATCCTCGGGCCGCGCGGCCTTGAGCGCGGTAAATATCCGGTCCGAGCGCGGCTGATCCTTGAGCAGATTACGCACATTCATGAAGTGATGCGTCAGCGAATAGGTGCAGTCATTCAGGATCGAGGTGTAGCTGGCGACCACCTCAAGGAACCAAAACGGCAGGGTGTTGTCGTCTGAATGCAGCACCGACCGATAAAGAGTGACATGCCCGTGCATCGTTTCGGGGCGCAGCGAATGTACCCGCATCACGGTATCCACCGTGCCATGCGGCGTGCGCGCCTTGTCCAGCAGTTCGAGCAGGCGGGGGCCGGCCTCGTCTTCGGAAATCATTCTGATCCAGGCGCTCATCGATGGGGTCCTTTTGTGGTTGAGTGGATTGTTGTAGCGTCAGGTCCGGGAAACCGCCCGGCGGATCCTTGCAAGCGTCGTGTCATTCGCGACCAGACGTATCAAACGCCTTAAACGCCTTGGCGGAATCGGGGATCTGGCGCGACAGGGCATTCACCTCGTCCACGGAGCGATCCATGAAAGCGTTCCAATCCATGCTCATCCCCTCTTGTCCGAGCCCATTTTCCGTTTCTGCCAGCGCACCCCGGCGCAGATGATCAGAGCCAGTACCAGATTTCCAGGGTCCGCAGCGTGTAGATTTGCAGCGGGCGATATTCCGTCACCACCAACTCGTTCGCACGTCGTGTCTATTCCTGCATCCCGATGGCCGAGGCAAAGGACGACATCTTGACGATATAGATAAATTGGTTGGTCAGTGGCGGAAAAATGTGCCGGACCGCCTGCGGCAGGATCGCATAGTGCATGGTCTGCATGCAGTTCAGTCGGATGGAGTGCGCCGCTTCGACCTGGCCCCTGACAATGGACTGAACGCCGGCGCGGACAAATTCGATATAGATCGGGCCGGGCATCCGATTCTCAAGCACGCTCAGATGCGGAAACAGGTTGAACTGCTGAAAAACCACGCCAACCTCGGACGTGATCGCCGCGACAGAGCGCACGTTGACGGTCAGGTCCATTCCGTCGACGCGGATCGTGCCCTGTTGATGCACCTCAAACCGGTTGATACAGCGCACGACGGTGGGTTTACCCGATCCAGAGGGCCGCAGATCACCACATGCTGGCCAGAAGCCACGGTCAGATTGATATCCTTGTGAACGTGAAAATCGCCGAACCACTTGTTCACACCGATCATTTCGATCGCAGATTTGGCCATATGGTTCTGTCCGTTTCGGTGCAAGGGCCTTTAGGCCTCGAAGTTATCGGGTAACTATTGACCAGGTGTTCAATCCCGACATTTGTTGGATCGGATCGAACATGAAGCGATCTGGCTGTGAAGTCCTGATTGCTCAGATGTATTCGTAGGGCGTGAGGCCGCTGAGTGTCCTGAGCCTTCGTGCAAAGTTGTAAGCCGCCAGGAAGTCGGCGAGATGGTGTCGTCTCTACGCAGACCTGCCAGAACGATGCGGATCTTCTCTTCCGCCGAATAGGACTGACGCGTCTTGCGACGGATGGTCTTAACCAGCTTGTCAGCGGCGTCTTTCGATGTTCCGGATGTCTTGTTCAACTTCGCTCCTTGAAAGCTATGATGAACCAGAAATCCTCAGGTGTTCAAATCCTCAAATCCGTCCCACTGGCGCTGGCCTCAGACACAACGCCTTGGACCAGGCAGCCCCATTGGCGGAATGGGACCTGCCGTCTGAGTTCCAGATCCTGCGGCGGCTGATGGAAGCGCGGATGCTCAAAACAGGGCGCCGGATTGCTGAGGCGGGGGACACCTTTCGAGATCGTGAGCGGCCACGTCACTTTGTCCGAGGCGCAAAAGGTATTGCGGAACCTTCGGGCGCAAGGGTCTGTCCGACTCGGCGTTCAATAAAATGGTCGGGGTAAAACCCGAATAGAACTTGACAAACTTCCCGGTAAGGTTCGTCAAGTCTGGCGGTAACGCCATAAAATAAAAGGATAAATTATGACGTTTGGTAGGCCCGGCAGGACTTGAACCCGCAACCAAAGCGTTATGAGCGCTCTGCTCTAACCAGTTGAGCTACAGGCCCGCCATGTCGCTGGATATCATCCGTGACGAACGCGTCAAGCGGAATGGGCAGGTGGCGCCTGCGACCCCCGCATAGCGAACCGGGTGATCGCAGTTTGGTGCCGGACCTTGGATCGTGTCCTGAGCAACAGAGCGAGAGCCAGGAGATTTGGACGATCTGCCGGGCAGGACTCCAGATGAATGCCTATTGATCTGGCGGTCGCGAAATCGTGAGTTGGGCGGCGCGCGGCTAGCGCTTGACCTTTCAGGCTAAAATTGTATGAGGTCGATATAATAAGTTAGCCATACTATAAATCGGACGCTCAATGCACAAAGCTGTTGACCCAGATGCCCTCGGGTTTCTCATCAAGGATATCGCGCGCCTGATGCGCGCGGCGTTCGAGCGTGAGATCGATCTGGCCGCGCTGACGGTCACATCAGCCGAAGCCAAGGTGCTGGTCTATATGGCGCGGTGTGGCGCCGTGCGTCAGCATGTCCTGGCCGAACAGCTGGGTCTGGCGCCGATGAGTATGACCTGCTTTCTCGACCGGCTCGAAGTGGCAGGTCTGGTGGTGCGCAATGTCGATCCAGACGACCGGCGCGCCAAGATTGTATCGCTGACCGACGCGGCTCAGGATACGCTGGTTCAGATCGCTGCGGTGGGCCAAAAGGCACATGCAGTCGCGATGCAGGGTTTTTCGGACGAGGAACAGGCGATGTTCCGCCATCTCGCCATGAAGCTGCGCAGCAATCTGGATGCTGCGCGCCAGGACGCCGCCTGCCAGTGCGTTGCCCAAAAGGAATTGAAACGATGACCACCTCCCCGGTGATGAGCGAACGCCGCGTTAGCCTGATTGGCGCGATGCTGGTCGCGGTCGGCCCGGTGTCGATGGCGTTATATACACCGGCGATGACCGAATTAGTGCATGCGTTCGGGTCGACCGAAGCCGTGATCAAGATGACGCTGACGCTGTATTTCGGCGGATTCGCCTGCGCCCAGTTGATCGCTGGGCCGCTGTCGGATGCGCTGGGACGGCGACCGATCACCATCGCGTTCATGGCGTTGTATTGCGTGGCGAGCCTTTTGGCGCTGGTGGCTCCGAGCGTCGAAACCCTGATCGTTGCACGCTTCCTTCAGGGGGTTGGCGCGTCGGTCGGGGTGGCGATATCGCGGGCGTTGGTGCGCGATTTGTTCACGAACGAACAATCGTCGCGGATCATGAATCTGATCGGGATCATTCTGGCGGTTGGCCCGGCACTGGCGCCATCGCTGGGTGGGCTGTTGCTGGCGGTCTTTGGCTGGCGGTCGATCTTTCTGCTGATGGCTGTGCTTGGCATCGTTGTGATACTTGTTGTGATGGTCGCGCTCAAGGAAACAGTTGTACCGGACCGCAGCCGGCTGAATCTGCCGGACCTGGGCCGGACCTATCGTCTGGTGCTGACAAACCGGCAGTTTCTGTGCGCGGCCGCGGTCATGGGTGGCGCGCTTGGGGCGCTCTATGCGCAGGCCACGTTTTTACCGTTCGTACTGATGGGCAAGGTCGGGCTTAGCCCATCGCAGTTCGGTCTGTCGATGCTTGCCCAATCGGGCAGCTTTTTCGCCGGATCTTTGGTGGTGCGGCGGCTGATGGCGCGCGTCGGGGCGACCCGCCTCGTTGGTCCGGGATTGATGTTCATCGCACTCGGCAGCGTCGGGACGATGACGTTGCTGCTCTGGCCACCGAGCTTTCTGCACGTCATGATCCCGGTATCGATCTATGCCTTCGGCATCGCCTTTGTCATGCCGGCTATGTCCACAGTTGCACTGGCACCGTTTGGCCGCGAAGCAGGGGCGGCGGCATCTATGCTGGGCTTTATCCAGATGGGGTCGGGGCTGTTGGTCGGGTCGCTGGGTGCGCTGATGGGCAATGCCGTGATCGCAATGGGGTTGCTTATTCCGGTGATGGGCGCGACCGCCTGTATCGCGTTTGCGATTTACCAGCGGATCGAGCCGGTTGCCCCAGCCGCAGGCGGTGGTGTGCCGCCGCTGGCACGCACCAGTCCGGTGACCTCGCCTGATCGGTAAAATTGATCTTGCTGCAACGCAGCAAATCTTTAGAATGATTCCAAAATCCTCCTCCTCCCCTCGTAAATCACAGGATTCCGAGCTGATGTCTTTTCGTTTGTCATTGTCGCGCCGTGCGGCGTTTTGCGTAACTCTTGCCTTTGTCGCCGTTCCGATGGGCGTGCAGGCACAGGATCGCCCGCCTGCTGCTGTGACGGTGATCACTATGCAGCCCCAGTCCGTGGCGCTGACCACAACCCTGCCGGGGCGCATAGTCGCATCGGCCCAGGCCGAGGTACGGCCGCAGGTTGCCGGGATTGTCCTTGAACAGCGGTTTCAGGAGGGGGGGCCGGTCAAGGCGGGTGATGTTCTTTATACCATCGACCCCGCGACCCACCGCGCCGCCGTCGCCCAGGCCGAGGCCGCTGTGGCCCAGGCCCGCGCACAGAACGCTGCCGCGCAAAAGGACCTTCAGCGCTTTGAGGAATTGTCGCAGCGCAATGTTGCCAGTGCGCAGGCCCTGGACGCGGCCATTGCCACCCGCGACAGTGCAGCGGCTGGGCTGCAATCTGCCGAGGCGCAGTTGCAACTGGCCAGGATCGAGCTGGACCGGACCGAAATCCGTGCCCGTCTGTCGGGGGAAATCGGCCGCTCTCTTACCAGCACCGGTTCGCTGGTGACCGCCAGCCAGTCCGAGCCGATGGCCGTGATCCGCAACATTGATCCGGTCTATGTCGACGTCACCCAGTCCGCGGCAGAGCTGCTGGAGTGGAAGCGCGGCAACACCGATGTGCGTCTGGGGGATACCCCGCGCGAGGTGACGCTGACGCTGGCCGATGGCGGCGGCTATGACCAGACGGGCACGTTGCGGGCGGCGGAACCCGATGTGGACGAACAGACCGGCGTGGTGGTCCTGCGGATGGAATTCGCAAATCCGGACAAACTGCTGCTGCCGGGGATGTATGTGCAGGTCGAGATGCCGACCAGCACACTCGAGGGCGCTTTTCTGATCCCACAAGAGGCGGTAAGCCGTGACCGTCGTGGTCAGCCGACGGCAATGCTGGTTAATGCCGACAATGTGGTCGAGGTGCGTCCCCTGGAGGTGCTTCAGGATCTGGGGGCCGATTGGGTGGTCAATGGCGGGCTGTCTGCCGGGGATCGTGTGATCGTCGCAGGTCTGCAAAAGGCGGCCCCAGGTGCCACCGTCGCCCCCGAAGAGCGTGTTCTGGCGCAGGCGGATACCCCTGCCGATGCCAGTGCAAGCGCCGAAAAAACCGAATAATTTCAGACCGGAGCAACGCGCATGGCCCGTTTCTTTATCGATCGACCAATCTTTGCATGGGTCATCGCAATCTTCATCATGGGGATCGGCATTTTGTCGGTTCTTACCCTTCCAGTGGCACAATACCCCCAGATCGCGCCGCCGACCGTATCGGTCAACGCGAGCTATCCGGGGGCCTCGGCAGAAACCGTGGCGAATACCGTCACCCAGGTGATCGAACAGCAGATGACCGGTCTGGACGGGCTGCGCTATATCTCGTCCAGCTCGACCTCATCCGGTTCGGCCAGTGTGACCCTCACATTCGAGACGGGAACCGATCCCGATATCGCGCAGGTTCAGGTGCAGAACAAACTGGCGCAGGCCAGTGCGCTGTTGCCCGAACCGGTGCAGCGGCAGGGTGTTTCCGTGCGCAAATCCTCGGCCGGGTTCCTGATGGTGGTCGCGCTGATCGCACAAAAAGGCGATTATGACGAAACTGACCTGGGGGATTACCTCAACTCGCGGATGGTGAATGAAATCAGCCGAGTTGAGGGTGTGGGCAGCGTGCAGGTGTTCGGGGCGCAATACGCCATGCGGATCTGGCTCGACCCGGTCAAACTGGCTGCATTTGAACTGACCCCGAGTGATGTGGTGGCCGCGGTTTCGGCAGAGAATGCGCAGATATCGGCCGGATCGTTCGGGTCGCGCCCGGCGGTCGAAGGCCAGATGCTGAACGCCACGATCACGGCGCAATCGCTGCTGACCTCACCCGAGGATTTCCGCCAGATTGTACTGCGCGCCGAAACCGATGGTGGACTGGTGCTGTTGAACGATGTCGCGCGGGTCGAAATCGGTGCCGAGAGCTATGCCACCATCTCGCGATTCAACCGCAAGCCATCGGCGGGTATGGCGATCAGCCTCGCGCCTGGGGCCAACGCGCTCGATACTGCTGCTGACGTATCTGCGCGGATCGAAGAACTCGCGGCCTATTTCCCCGATGGCGTCGAATACGTCATCCCTTATGACACCACGCCCTTTGTGACGATTTCGATCGAAGAGGTCATCAAGACGCTGATCGAGGCGATCGTGCTGGTGTTCCTGGTGATGTACCTCTTTCTCCAGAATTTCCGCGCCACGCTGATCCCGACGCTTGCCGTGCCGGTCGTGTTGCTGGGTACCTTTGGCGTGATGGCGGCGTTTGGATTTTCGATCAATACGCTGACCATGCTGGCGATGGTCCTGGCCATCGGTCTGTTGGTCGACGACGCGATTGTTGTGGTCGAAAACGTCGAACGGATCATGCAGCAGGACAAGATCGGCCCGCTCGAGGCGACGCGCAAGTCGATGGACCAGATCACCGGTGCCTTGATCGGCATTGCGGTGGTGCTGTCGGCAGTGTTCGTGCCGATGGCGTTCTTTCCCGGCTCGACCGGGGTGATCTACAAACAATTCGCGATCACCATCATTTCGGCGATGTCGCTGTCGGTGGTGGTGGCGTTGACCCTGACACCGGCGCTGTGTGCCAGCATGCTCAGGGCTGGTGATCATGATGCGCCCCGGCGCGGACCTTTTGGTCTGTTCAATCGTGGCTTTGACGGTGTGTTGGCTGGTTACGGGCGCAGCGTCGGCTGGATCGTGCGGCGCCCTGTGCGCGTTGGCATCGTCTATCTGATGATCATCGCGTCAATGGTAACCCTGTTCATGCGCACGCCGCAGGGGTTCTTGCCGGACGAAGATCAGGGGATCCTCTTTACCCTGATTCAGGGGCCGACCGGTGCAACGGCAGAGCGGACGCTGGATGTGGTTGCCAAAGTTGAGGATTATTACCTCAACAACGAATCCGACATGGTGGAATCGGTTTTTGGTGTTGCTGGGTTTAGCTTTGCCGGGCAGGGGCAGAACATGGGTCTGGTCTTTGTCAGGCTCAAGGACTGGTCGGAGCGCGAGACGCCGAACCTAAGTGCGCAGGCGCTCGCGGGGCGGGCCTTTGGCGCATTCAGTCAGATTCAGGATGCGATGGTGTTCCCCATCGTGCCGCCGTCGGTGATCGAGCTTGGCAACGTCTCGGGCTTTGACTTTTTCCTGCAGGCGCGGGCCGGACAGACCCACGAACAGTTGCTGGATGCACGCAACCAGATGCTGGGGATGGCGGCGCAAAGCCCACTGATCGGGTCGGCACGGCCCAGCGGGCTCGAAGATGCGTCGCAGTTCAACCTTGATATCGACTGGCGTCGCGCCGGGGCGATGGGGGTCAGCGCCACCGATGTGGGCAATCTGCTGACCACTGCCTGGGCAGGTCGCTACGTCAACGACTTTGTCGATGAGGGACGGATCAAACGGGTCTATGTGCAGGGGGAACCTGCGTCGCGCTCTGGCCCATCGGATCTTGAGAAGTGGCGCGTGCGCAACGCGAGCGGCGGTCTGGTGCCTTTCTCGAACTTTGCCGACGGAAGCTGGCAGTTCGGACCACAGGGCGTGAACCGCTACAATGGTGTGCCGTCGATGCAGATCCAGGGGTCTCCCGCGCCCGGCGTCAGTACCGGCGAGGCGATTGCCGAGATCGAGCGGCTGGTTCAGCAACTCCCCCCCGGATATCAGGTCGCCTGGACCGGTCTGTCGCTCGAAGAGCAGCAATCGGGCAATCAGGCACCGCTGCTGTATGCGTTGTCCCTGGCGGCGGTCTTTCTGTCGCTGGCGGCGCTATACGAAAGCTGGTCGATCCCGTTCGCGGTGATGCTTGCGATGCCGATCGGTGTGTTGGGGGCGCTGTGCGGTGCCTGGCTGGGCGGGTTCGAAAATGGCGTGTTCTTTCAGGTTGGTCTGCTGACGGTGATCGGTCTGACGGGCAAGAACGCGATCCTGATCGTCGAATTCGCCCGTGACCGGCGAGAGGACGGGCTGTCGGTTGTCGACGCCGCCGTTGATGCCGCGCGCCAACGGTTCCGCCCGATCATCATGACGTCTATGGCGTTTTCGCTGGGCGTGTTGCCGCTGCTGCTCAGCTCGGGCGCAGGGTCCGGCGGGCGCACGGCGATTGGTGCCGGTGTGTTGGCCGGAACCATTGCTGCAACGATCTTTGGTGTGCTGTTTGTGCCCTACTTCTTTGCCATGGTGGCACGTTTCGGCGGTAAACCAGCCAAAGAAAAAGCGCCGACCGGGGTTGTGACCCCGGCCGAATGACCTGCGGGTCGTGACATCGGGGGGCGGCGATTGACTTTGCCGCCCCCGCTGATAGCTTTTCGTCCGAGCAATAGGATGGCTGTCATCTGACGCCCTGGACCCGTTCAGGGGCGGTGGGATCATGCCACAGGCCGCGAACAACGGAGCGCCCCCGCATGACCCTGCGGTTCTTCTCGCATAAATCCCGTCCGGTTCACATGGGGCCATATCCGGTGGAACGTCTGGCGCGGCGTAACAATCTGCCCGACCTGACGACTGTTCCGCCGATGGTGCCGCTGTTGTTCGACCGTCCCGCCGATCCGCGCTCCATCATCAACGCAATGCGCGAACATCAGGCGATGCTGGACGCGATCCGCGATGGGTTGGTAAATCGGGTTCAGGCCGATGCACCCGGCGACCCGGTCGAGCGTGCCAATCACCTCAAGGCGTTTGGGTATTTCGCTGATGCTGCTGTGGTCGGCGCCTGTGCTCTGCCCAATGCTGCCAGACTGTTGAAACCTTTTGTGAACCCGGATGTTGCGCGGCTCGCGCGGGATCTGCGTACCCGCCAGACCAAGACTTTGGCCTCGGGGATCGACATGATTATGGCCGATCTCAAGGAAAGCATGGAGGCACCGCCCACCACCATCGACGGTCACACCCATGCGCTGGTGTTCCTGTATGAAAACCCGCGCGATCCAACGTCCGCAGAACCGGGCACTGGCTGGATCACCGATGCGCAGGCGCATCGCGCCGGGCTGCTGGCCGCTGAGACGGCGATTGTCATTGCGAATTACCTGCGGGTTCTGGGATATGATGCGCGCGGGCATACCGTGTCCACGTCTGATGTTGATCTGGGTCGGTTGGCGGTCGCGGCGGGGCTGGCCACACTTGAGGGCGGCGTGCTGACCCATCCCTATATCGGCAGCCGCTTTGGCCTGGCGGCGGTGACCACGACGTTTGAAATCGCCACTGATCTGCCACTGAAGTCGCGCGATGCACAGCCGGGATCGGCCTTTGGCCTGCGGTGGCGGTTGGGGCGCGACGCACCCCGTAGCGCGCTGAATGCCATACCCTATGCCAAGCGCCGCTTTGTCGACGGGGCGCATCCGTTCGAGACGCTCAAACGCGTTGACACACCCACCACCTATATTGATGAGCCACGCGTTGCCCGTGTGCCCAAACGCGCCGACATGTTCGCCCGCGCGCAGTTCGGTGACATGGGCAAGACGCTTCAGGATGGTGCCAAAGGCGGGCATTACGTACGCAAGGCCGCGCCTTCGGCGGCGCAGCGGCGCGCGCTTGGGGCATTTGTTCTGCTGCAGGATGGCGACCCGGCACCGGACAGGATTCAGATCGACCCACAGGAGGCGGCGGAACTGGTCAAGGCGACCTGCTATTATCTCGGCGCGGATGCCGTGGGCATTTCACGCTGCCCTGACTGGGCATGGTATTCCCATGATGCGCGCGGTGTGGTGATCAATCCGCCCCACGATCAGGCGATTTCGCTGATCATTGATCAGGGGTTCGAGACAATGGAGGGATCCTCGGGCGATGATTGGATCGCGGTGGCGCAATCCATGCGGGCCTATCTGCGGTTTTCGCTGTTGGGCGGCGTCATTGCGCGGCAAATCCGCAATCTGGGCTACAGTGCCAAGGCGCATTCAGTGATGGACGGCGAAGTGCTGCAACCGCCGCTGCTGCTGCTGGCGGGTCTGGGCGAGGTCAGCCGCATTGGCGAGGTGATCCTGAACCCGTTCCTGGGGCCGCGTCTGAAATCCGGGGCGATCACGACGGACCTGCCGATGGCGCATGACAGGCCCATCGACTTTGGCCTGCAAAAGTTCTGCGAGAGCTGCAATAAATGCGCCCGCGAATGCCCGTCTGGCGCAATCACCGCCGGGCCCAAGCTGATGTTCAATGGCTATGAGATCTGGAAATCCGACAGCCAGAAATGCGCCACTTATCGGATCACCACCCCCGGCGGCGCGATGTGTGGCCGCTGCATGAAGACCTGCCCCTGGAACCTGAATGGGCTGTTCGCTGAAAAACCATTCCGCTGGGCGGCGATGAACCTGCCGGCCGCGGCCCCGGTGCTGGCGCGGCTGGACGATGCGGTCGGGCATGGCGGGCTGAACCCGGCCAAGAAATGGTGGTGGGATCTTGAGGTGGCGCAGGATGGTGGCTACCGCCCCACAACGCAGCCGGTCAACGCGCGCACGCTTCAGACCGGGCTGACGCTGAAATACGAGAACCAGACGTTGGCGGTCTATCCCGCACCGCTGGCACCGCACCCCTATCCGTACCCGTTTCCGATGGACCGCGAGGCCGGGATCGCCGCCTACCGCGCGATGATTCCTGCTGTCCGCTACAAGGCGCGACTGGCACAGGGCGACACCCGGAACCTGGCGCATGTCTATTCCGCCGCAGGCGAAAGCCCTGTCATTCAGGTCGAGATCACTAAGGCCGAGGTCATGGCCGAAGGTATCACCAAATACGAATTCCGACCGGTTGATGGCGGCGATCTGCCGGAATGGCAGGCCGGCGCGCATCTGGATATCGTGGTCGCCCCGGAATTTCTGCGTCAATATTCCATGTCCGGCGATCCGGCAGACCGCAGCAGCTATCAGATTGGCGTTCTGAACGAACAACATGGCAAGGGCGGATCAGCCCTGCTGCACCGAATCTTTGATGTCGGGCGGCGGGTCTTTATCTCACATCCGATCAACCATTTTCCGCTGGTCCCCGATGCGACGTTCAGCCTGCTGATGGGCGGGGGCATCGGTATCACGCCAATGATCGCAATGGCGCATGAATTGCACGCGCAGGGGCGCGATTTCGCCCTGCATTATTCCGGGCGCAGCCGTACGAAGATGGGGTATCTCGACGATCTGGCTGGGATGGATTGGGCCGACAAAGTGACGCTGCACATCACGGACGAAGGCGGGCGCGCCGATATGTACCGGTTGCTTGGCGAATATCATCCCGGCTGGCACCTTTATACCTGTGGTGCTGCGCGCTACATGTCCGCCGTTCTTGAGGCCGCAACCGGCGCTGGCTATCCCGAAGAGGCGCGGCATCTGGAATATTTCTCGGTTCCCGACTTGCCGGATCAGGTGAACTATCCGTTCACGCTGCGGCTCAAACGTGCGGGGCGGGATCTGGCCGTCGCCGCTGACCGGTCAGCGGCCGAGGTGCTGGTCGAACACGGCTATCGCGTCGATCTGAAATGCTCTGACGGGCTGTGCGGCGTGTGCAAATGTGGATTGGTGTCGGGAGATGTCGAACACCGCGACTTTGTTCTGTCGGCGGCGCAGCGCGCCGGGGCGCTGATCCTGTGCCAGAGCCGCGCAGCGCAGAAGGACGGAGTGATCGAGATCGACCTTTGACACCCGTCCCTGGTGCGCAGCGCCTTGAGGCCCGGACGCAGCCGCGCTAGGAACGCGACAAAGCGAAAGGGTCCGCCATGCCTGTGTTCCTAGACCACGATCAACCCAATTTCGAGCAGGCCTTTGGTCATCTGCTGGGGGCCAAACGCGAAGACAGTCCCGACGTCGATGATATTGTCGCCGGGATCATCGCGGATGTCCGGGCGCGCGGCGATCAGGCGGTGATTGAGCTGACGGCGAAATTCGACCGACTCGCGCTGGAGCCGGGCAAGCTGGCGTTTTCTCAGCAAGAGATCGACGACGAATGCGCCAGGGTTGGCCCCGAGGATCGGGCCGCCCTTGAACTGGCTGCCGGGCGTATCCGCGCCTATCATGCCCGTCAGATACCGCAGGATGATGAATGGACTGATGCGGCGGGCGCGACGCTGGGCTGGCGCTGGACGCCTGTGGCGGCGGCGGGGCTCTATGTGCCTGGCGGATTGGCAAGCTATCCGTCCTCAGTCCTGATGAACGCAATCCCGGCCAAGGTGGCCGGTGTGCCGCGTTTGTGTATCACCGTGCCGACCCCCGACGGGGTGGTGAATCCGCTGGTGTTGCTGGCGGCGCGGATTGCCGGGGTGGATGAAATCTATCGCATCGGCGGGGCGCAGGCGATTGCCGCGTTGGCCTATGGCACCGAGACCATTGCGTCGGTGGACAAGATCACCGGACCCGGCAACGCCTTTGTGGCTGCCGCGAAACGGCGGGTGTTCGGCAAGGTCGGGATCGACATGATTGCGGGTCCATCCGAAATTCTGGTGATCGCCGATGCGGACAACGATCCCGATTGGATCGCACTCGATCTGCTGAGCCAGGCCGAACATGACGAAAGCGCGCAGTCGATCCTGATCACCACCGATGCACAATTTGGCCGGGATGTGACGCAGGCGGTGGAACAGCGTCTGCAAACGCTGGAGCGCCGCGCCATCGCCGGGGCCAGCTGGCGCGATTTCGGCGCTGTGATCGTGGTGCGTGATCTGGTGCAGGCCGCGGCACTGTCGGATAGAATTGCGCCCGAGCATCTGGAATTGTGTGTCGCGGACCCCGATGCCCTGAGTGCACAAATCACCCACGCCGGCGCAATCTTTCTGGGCCAATGGACCCCCGAGGCGATTGGCGATTACGTCGGTGGCCCGAACCACGTGCTGCCCACCGCCCGCTCGGCACGGTTTTCTAGCGGACTGTCAGTGTTGGATTTTGTCAAACGCACGACTTTGGCCCGCATGACGCCTCGGGCCCTGCGGGAGATTGGCCCCGCAGCCGAACGTCTGGCCACCTCGGAAAGTCTTGAGGCGCACGGGCTAAGCGTGACCGCACGGTTGAACCGGCTGAACGACTGATGCGATGCTGCGGGCCGCGACTTGGCCCGTTTGTCACGCATCAGTGGTTTTCTGCGTGATCCGGCCCATTGGCGCAATTGCGGCAGGCCCGGTTCCGCGCTACGCAGGGACAGACCCCAAGGATTCAGCCATGAGCCGCATAGCGCATATCGAACTGGACGACGCCAACCTGCCGCCGCCCACACCCGAGATCGAACAGGAACGCCGCGTGGCGATGTTCGACCTGATGGAAGAGAATTCGTTCACCCTGCCGGCGCGCGATGATCGCGTGGTGCCTGACGGTCCCTACCGTGTCGGCCTGTCGATCCGCGAGAAACGTCTGGTGTTCGACGTTAGCACCGAAGCGCATGAAAAGGCGGCAGAATTTCACCTATCTTTGTCGCCGTTCCGACAAGTGGTCAAGGATTACTTTCAGATCTGCAAAAGCTATTTTGACGCGGTCAAAACGCTGCCGCCCAGTCAGATTGAAACCATCGATATGGCGCGGCGCGGCATCCACAATGAGGGCGCTCGCATCTTGGAAGAACGTCTTGAGGGCAAGGCCGAGATTGACGCTGACACGGCGCGGCGGCTGTTCACCCTGGTATGCGTTCTGCATTTCGGGGGCTGACGGGTGCCGCATCCTCTGCCGCAATCGGTGCTGTTTTGCTGCGATCACAACGCGGTCCGCTCGCCGATGGCCGAGGGGATCATGAAACAGCTCTATGGTCAGGACGCTTACGTGCAATCGGTTGGGGTGCTCAACGATCTGGATATCGACGGGTTCGCCATTTCCGTCTGCAATGAAATCGGTGTTGAGTTGTCGCGTCATCGCGCCCGCAGTTTCGAGGATCTTGAACAATACGGTGAGGCGCTGTCGGGCTTTGACCTTGTGGTGGCGCTGTCCCCGGCATCGCAACGTCAGGCGTTGGAGCTCACGCGGTTTTTCCATCTCAGCGTGGAATATTGGCCGATCATGGACCCCACCGGGCTGGGCGAGACCCGCGAATCCAAGCTGAACGCTTATCGCCAGACGCGCGATCAACTTTACGAACAACTCAAGGGAAAGTGGGGGACCTGAACCGATGTCCAAGGCCGTATTGGAACGCTATTTCGACGCCTTCAACCGCAAGGATCGCGCAGGTATGCTGGATTGTCTGGCAGATGATGTGGCGCATTACGTTAACGAAGGGCAGGTGCGCATGGGCCGCGCCGCATTCAGCGAATTCTGCGACCACATGGATCGCTGCTATGACGAGAAACTGACCGAAATGGTGTTGTTCGAGGCCGAGGATGGCGCGCGCGGCGCGGCAGAATTCATGGTCAACGGCACCTATCTTGAGACCGATTCCGGGCTGCCAGAGGCGCGGGGCCAAACCTATCGGCTGCCGGCTGGGTCGTTCTTTTCGCTCGACGGCGGCAAGATCATCCGCGTGGTGACGTATTACAACCTCGCTGATTGGATCAGGCAGGTCTCGTGATGCGGGTCGAGGTGCTGACCGGTGCGGCACTGGTCGCGGCGCTGGACGATGTGGCGCGGCTGCGTATCGCGGTGTTCCGGGTGTGGCCATACCTATACGATGGTGATCTGGACTATGAACGTGGCTATTTGCAGACCTACCGCGACGCGGTTCGGTCGGTTGTTGTGGGGGCCTTTGATGGCGAGCGTCTGGTCGGCGCCTCGACCGGCGCGCCATTAGAGGATCACGCCAGTGATTTTGGCGCGGCTTTTGATGGCAGCGGCCTTGCGCTGGGGGATGTGTTCTATTGTGCCGAATCGGTGCTGCTCCCCGACTACCGCGGACGGGGCATTGGCCACCGGTTCTTTGATCTGCGTGAGGCGCATGCCAAGGCATTGGGCCGCGAACAGGTGGCGTTTTGTAGTGTGATGCGCCCGGCGGACCATCCAATGCAGCCCAAGGGGTATCAGCCGCTGGATGCATTCTGGCGTAAACGTGGCTATGCGCCGCTGTCCGGTGCGGTCGCACAGTTCCACTGGAAAGATCTCGGCGAGGCGGAAGAAACCGCCAAACCCTTGCAGTTCTGGATTCGTTCTCTCGGCGATTAACGTCATGGTGCGCATCAAACCTTACGGAAAACACAATGAAAATCGCCACTGCTGCATACCCGATGGATATCCTGCCCGATTGGGCCGCTTACGCGCAAAAGATCGAATCCTGGGTCGCCAAAGCCGCGGGGCAGGGCGCGGACCTGCTGGTGTTTCCTGAATATGGCGCGATGGAGCTGGCAACACTCGCCGGTTTGGACGTGGCCGCGAACCTCGAAGCATCGCTGCATGCGGTGTCTGATCGCGTGGTTGATGCCGATGCGCTCCATGCTGCGCTGGCACAGACCTACGGCGTGCATATCCTGGCGGCGTCGGCTCCGGTGTTTGACCCGGCCATTGGTCCGCGCCCGGTTAACCGCGCCCGGTTCTTTACGCCAACGGGCCAAAGGGCGCAGCAGGACAAGCAGATCATGACACGGTTTGAACGCGAGGTCTGGGGCGTCGTGGCCGGTGGGCCGCTATCTCTGTTCGACACGACGTTGGGCCGGATCGGTATTCTGATCTGTTATGACAGCGAATATCCCCTTTTGGCACGGGCGCTTATGCAGGCTGACCTGATCCTCGTACCGTCCTGCACCGAGGCGCTGACCGGCTACTGGCGGGTGCGCATCGGGTCGATGGCGCGGGCGCTGGAACAGCAATGTGTGACGGTCATGTCGTCGACCGTTGGCCCTGCGGCGTGGTCCGAAGCGGTGGACACCAACACCGGCATGGGCGGCATCTTTGGCCCGCCCGATGTGGGCTTCCCGGCGACAGGTGTGCTGGCCGAGGGGGTGCTGAATCAATCTGGATGGACCTATGCCAATGTCGACCCGGCCCACATCGCGCAGGTGCGCGCCGATGGCGTTGTGTTGAACCGGCTGCACTGGGATGATCAGTCCGGGCGTGATGCCGCTGCGCCTGTTGTGGATATACGCTGATTTTGCCCTTGAAAATTGCTGACATTGCGCCCATCTAGGGCTGCATTCTGCATCTTAAGCAGAGTCGGCAACTCAGGAGAGACCATGGCCAAGGAAGATACGCTCGAATTTCCCGGTGTCGTCAAGGAACTCCTGCCGAATGCGACGTTCCGGGTCGAGCTTGAAAACGGCCATGAGATCATCGCACATACGGCAGGAAAGATGCGCAAGAACCGCATCCGTGTCCTCGCAGGCGACAAAGTACAGGTCGAAATGACCCCCTACGATCTGACCAAGGGTCGGATCAATTACCGCTTTAAGTAAGCGTTTCATGCTGTTGCGCGCCTCATCGGGTCGTCTGGCCCGCCTGGTGCGCGGGACTATGGCATGAAACTGATCCTTGGATCCGGCAGCCCGCGCAGGCGGGAGCTGCTTGCGCAGCTTGGTGTGGTGGCGGATGATATTCGCCCGCCCGACATCGACGAAGATCCGCACAAGGGCGAACTGCCGCGCCCCTATTGCATCCGCATAGCGGCTGAAAAAACCCGCGCCGTGGTGGCGGACAAGGATGATATCGTCCTGTCAGCTGATACCACGGTGGCGCTGGGTCGCCGCATTCTGGGCAAACCGCGCGACGCGGGCGAGGCATCACAGTTTCTTTTGGCGCTCTCGGGGCGCCGTCACCGGGTGATAACGGCGGTGGCGGTGCGGTGCGGTGAACGGCTCTGGCAGCGCGATGTAGTGACGGCTGTCAAGATGAAGCCGCTGTCGGACGAAGAATTGAACGCCTATCTTGCCACCAATGATTGGCAGGGCAAGGCCGGCGGATATGGTATTCAGGGGCCTGCGGGCGCCCTGATTCCGTGGATCTCGGGCAGCTTTACTGCTGTTGTCGGTCTGCCGCTGGCTGAAACTGCGCATCTGCTGCGGGCGGCGGGCTATCCGCTCTGGAAGGAAAGACCATGAAGGGTCGCACCATTGCTCTTGATCATTTGAACGGGGTCGAGGCTGCCGCGCTGATGGTGGACGGTCGGCTTCAGGATCTGCTGGTCGACACCGATCTGCCGCGTCCCGGTACGCTGTATCGCGCGATAGCGATGCGCCCGATGAAAGGGCAGGGGGGCATGTTCCTCAACAGCCCCGATGGTCCCTGCTATCTGCGCCAGATCAAGGGGTTGTCACCCGGTCAGCCGCTGCTGGTGCAGGTCACCGGCTATGCCGAATCGGGCAAGGCAATCCCCGTGACCAACCGCGTGTTGTTCAAAAGCCGCTACGCCATCGTTACCCCCGAAGCGCCTGGCATCAACATTTCGCGCAGCATCCGTGATGAAGAGGTGCGCGTGTCGTTGCTGGAGATCGCGCATGAGGTGATGACTGGTGAGGCCGGTCTGATCCTGCGGTCATCCTGTGCCGGGGCCGACCCGGATGAGATAGCTGAAGACATCGGTGCCATGGCGACCCTGGCCGCGCAGGTGATGGCGGATGCGTCGGGTGAGGCCGAAACCCTGGTCGAAGGCGACGGCCCGCATGCACTGGCATGGCGTGACTGGACTGATCCGGCCGAAGTCATCACCGAGTCCGGTTGTTTTGAACATGGCGGTGTCCTGGACGCGATCGAGGCGCTGCGCGGGGCGCATGTGCCGCTGGGCGAAGGGTCGATGTATATCGAGCCAACCCGCGCATTGATCGCGGTGGATGTGAATACCGGTGGCGACACGTCGCCTGCTGCCGGGCTCAAGGCGAACATGGGGGCGGTGCGCGAACTGCCGCGCCAGCTGCGTCTGCGCGGGCTGGGGGGGCAGATCACCATCGACCTCGCTCCGACCCCGAAAAAGGACCGCCGTCAGATCGAGACCGCATTGCGCGCCGCGATCAAGGCGGATCAGGTTGAGACAACCCTTGTCGGATGGACGCCGATGGGCAATCTTGAGCTGCAACGCAAGCGTGACCGTATCCCGCTGTCCGAGGTTCTGAAGTGAGCTGCCCAATCTGCGACAAGCCGACCGTAACGGCGTATCGCCCCTTCTGTTCAAAACGCTGTGCCGATGTGGATCTGTCGAAATGGCTAAGCGGCAGTTATGCGCTCCCCTCGCAGGACCCGGACGATATCGAAGAGGCGCTGGATGCTGTTCTGAACCTTGATGAGGGACGCGACAAGCCGCACTAGGCTGCGTTGTCTAATAGGTCGTCGCGGCCCGCGCAGCCTGATCGTATTGCCCGGACATCAGCCGCAGCAACGTTGACAACCGGCTGATCTGTTCCGGCTCAAATCCCAGCTCACCCATGGCACGTAGCAACAGCGCCTCGCGAATTTCGCGGTAGCGGTCGCAGGCCGCGGCGCCTTCGTCGGTCACGGCCACGGTCTTTTCCTTGCCGTTGCGCCCTTCTTGCACCAATCCCGCCCGGGCGAGCTTTTTGATCGCGTAGTTCACCACATGGGTGTCTTCGATATTCAGTACCAGACACAGATCGGCCAGACGTTTCGGCCGACCGCGATGATAGACCGAATGCAGCACCAGCACCTCGGTCGCGGTCAGACCGGGGTGGCCTGCGGTCGCCATCGCCCGCACCACCCAGCGCTGAAACGCGTTATGCGCCAGCGTCAGCCCGAATTCGAATTCCGAGATTTCGGGAAAGGCACCATTCGCCAGATGCGCAGACGAGACCACGGGCCCAAGATCATGCTGTTTCATAGGCGCCAGATTGAAGGACGCTGACAATTTGTCAACAAATTGTTGACGTGTTGCGGCGATGGGCCAGAATGAGCCAAAGGAATCAGCCGCCATAGGAGGCCGGGTAAGGTGAGCACTCTGCCAAGGGACGCAGAACATGTGGTCGTGATCGGCGCCGGCATTGTCGGCGTCTCAACGGCGATCTGGCTGCGCCGGTTTGGTGCCTTTGTGACCTTGATTGACCGAACAGCGCCGGGGCAGGGCACATCCTATGGCAACGGCGGCGTGCTGGCAGCCTGCGCCATGGTGCCAGTGACCGGGCCGGGGCTGTTGCGCAAGGCACCGGGAATGCTGCTCGACCGCGACCAGCCTCTGTTCCTGAAATGGGGCTATCTGCCGCGCCTGATGCCATGGCTGTTGAAATACCTCAGCCATGCGAATGATGCTGATACACGGCGCATTGCGCTGGGTCTGACCCCCATTGTTGGCGACAGTGCGGCGCAACATATGTCTCTGACGGATGGGCTGGCCGCGCGCCGCTATGTCGTGCCGGGTGAGTACGTATATGCCTATGGGGATCGTGCGGATTTTGATGCCGAGGCGTATTCCTGGGGCTTGCGCGCCGAGGCAGGGTTTGAACCGCAACTCATCGAAGGCGGTGCAGTGCGGGAGTATGAGCCGAATTTCGGGCCTGATGTGGGCTGCCTTGCGGTGCTGTCGGACCATGGGCATGTGCGCGATCCGGGGGGGTATGTCGCAGCGCTTGCGGCGGATTTTGTCGCCATGGGGGGGCGCATCCGAACGACAGATGTGCACGATGTGCAGTTGGACGGCGATCGCATCTCAGCGGTTCTGACGGCTGACGGGCCGATTGCCTGCGACCGTGCGGTCATCGCCGGCGGGATCTGGTCCGGCCCGCTCATGCAGAAACTGGGGATCAATGTTCCGCTTGAGACCGAGCGGGGCTATCACATCGTCTTTGAGGGTGCAGATCACGGACCCAGCGTGTCGGTGATGGTCAACGCCGGAAAATTTGTCGCCACGCCAATGGATGCGGGCCTGCGCTGCGCCGGGATTATTGAGTTCGGCGGATTGGATGTGCCGCCGTCGCGGACCCCCTTTGCGCTGTTGCGGCGAAAGATGCGGCAAACCTTTCCGGGCTTGACCCACGGTCGCGAAGTTGAATGGATGGGTCACCGCCCCGCCACTGCTGACAGTCTGCCCTGCATCGGAGAGGTGCGCAGCACCGGCATCTACACCGCCTTCGGGCATCACCACATTGGCCTGACTGCGGGGCCAAAGACAGGGCGGCTGTTGGCTGGTCTGATGACGGGTGAACCGTCCAACACCGATCTGACCCCGTATCAACCGGGGCGGTTTTCTTAATGTACGACTTTCAACACGGGAGATAACAATATGAAACTACTTATGAACACGCTGACGGGTCTGGCCTGCGCCACCGCCCTGACCGCACCTGCAATGGCCGAGACCTGGGATATGCCGATGGCTTATTCCGCCAGCAACTTTCACTCTGCCACGGGCGCTGAGTTCGCAAAATGCGTGACCACCGGCACCATGGGCGAGGTCGAGATCGTGACCCATCCCGGCGGATCTCTATTCGCTGGTGCCGACATCAAGCGTGCGATCCAGACCGGCCAGGTGCCGATCGGTGAACGTCTGCTGTCTGGCCATGCCAATGAGAATGCAGTCTTTGGGTTCGACTCCATCCCCTTCCTGTCGCCCAGCTTTGACGATCACGCCAAGCTTTGGGACGCTGCCAAGCCCGAGATCGAAAAAGTCCTGTCCGAGCAAAACCTGACCCTGCTTTATTCTGTGCCGTGGCCACCGCAGGGTCTGTACTTCAAGAAAGAAGTAAACTCGGTCGAGGATATGAAAGGCGTCAAATTCCGGTCCTACAACAACGCCACCGCGCGTCTGGCCGAACTGACCGGCATGGCACCTGTCACCATAGAAGCGGCAGAGCTAAGCCAGGCGTTTGCCACCGGTGTTGCAGAGTCGATGATTTCATCGGGGGCGACGGGCTATGACCAGAAGGTCTGGGAAAGCCTGACGCATTTCTATCAGGTCGATGCATGGCTGCCGCGCAACTATATCATGGTCAACTCGGACACATGGAACGGCACGTCGGACGCGTCCAAGGCAGTGATCACCGGCTGCGCCGAACTGGCCGAGTATGCGGGCCTCTACCGTGCCAAGGAATACACCAACTTCACCTATGACGGGCTGCGCGCAGGTGGCATGACCGTGCAACCGGCCAGCGAAGAGCTGATGTCGGGTCTACGCGCCGTGGGTGACACGATGACGGCCGAATGGCTGGAGCAGGCCGGCGATGCGGGCAAGGCGATCATCGACGCCTACAAGGCCGAATAAGCACCACATAAGTGACTGAACAGGTGGCCCCCGATTGGGGGCCGCCCTATGGGGATGCTGACATGAATTTCTTGCGAACCCTGCGGCGCGGGCTTGATGCGCTTTATCTTGCGTCCGGTGTGCTGGCCGCAGTCTGCCTTGTCGCGATCCTTGTGCTGATCGTTGCGCAGATGCTGGCGCGCTGGACGGGATTGGTGTTTCCGGGGGGCGCGGCTTATGCGGGGTATGCCATGGCCGCAGCGTCGTTTCTGGCCTTTGCCAACGCTCTGAACCGGGGCGCACATATTCGCGTGTCGATCCTGCTGGGTGCCGTGACCCCGCGTATTCGCTGGTTCCTTGAAATCTGGTGCTTTGCGCTTGGCGCGGCCATCGCGTGGTATTTCACCTATTACGCCTATTGGTTCGCCTATTGGTCGTGGAAATTCCACGAGGTGTCGCAGTCGCAGGACGCCACGCCGTTGTGGATGCCGCAGTCGGTGATGGTGCTGGGGGGCGGGGTTCTGGCCATCGCCCTGACCGATCATTTGATACAGGTGGTGTTCACCGGCGATCACCGTATTACCCGCGATCTGGTCGATCAGAGCATGGGAGAGTGACATGACCGAACTATATGCCATCGCGCTGTTCCTGTTTGTTTTGTTCCTGTTGCTGGGCACCGGAGTCTGGGTCGGGCTCGCCCTGATGGGAGTTGCCTGGGTCGGGATGGAGCTGTTTACCTCGCGCCCGGTCGGCGACGTTATGGTCACGACGATCTGGGCGACGTCCTCAAGTTGGACGCTGACGGCACTTCCGCTGTTCATCTGGATGGGGGAAATCCTTTTTCGAACAAGGCTTTCCGAGGATATGTTCAAGGGTCTTTCGCCTTGGCTCGCCCGTCTGCCGGGGGGGCTGGTCCATACCAATATCGTTGGCTGCACAGTCTTTGCGGCTGTATCGGGGTCGTCGGCTGCGACTTTGTCCACCGTGGGCAAGATGTCGATCCCGGAATTGCGGGCGCGCAAGTACCCCGAACAACTGATCATCGGCACACTGGCCGGGGCGGCGACCTTGGGTTTGATGATCCCACCCAGCCTCGCGCTGATTGTCTATGGCGTTACGGTCAATGAATCGATCACGCAGCTGTTCTTTGCCGGTGTTGTGCCGGGGCTGGTGCTGGCGGTGATGTTCATGGGCTATGTTGCGATCTATTCTTATGTCGCCAAGGATTGGGCACCGGTGCAGGAAACCGGCATGAGTTTTGCCGAAAAGCTGCGCAATTCGCGATTCCTGCTGCCGGTGATCTGCCTGATCACTGTGGTGATCGGGTCGATGTATCTGGGCTATGCCACCGCGACCGAGGCGGCAGCGTTCGGCGTGCTGGGCGGGCTGGTGCTCGCCGCAGGGCAGGGATCGCTGACGTGGGAGACGTTCAACGCCAGCCTCATGGGCGCCATGCGCACCAGCGCGATGATCGCGCTGATCCTCGCGGGCGCGGCGTTCCTGAAATTGTCGATGGGTTTTACCGGGCTGCCGCGTGCGCTGGCCGACATGATCTCGGCGACGGAGCTGTCGCGGTTCCAGCTGTTGATGGCGCTGCTGGTTTTTTACATCGTGCTGGGCATGTTCCTTGATGGGATTTCGTCCGTGGTACTGACCATGGCAGTCGTCGAACCGATGGTGCGCGGCGCGGGGATTGACCTGATCTGGTTCGGGATTTTTGTCGTCGTGGTAGTCGAGATGGCGCAGATCACGCCACCCATCGGGTTCAACCTGTTTGTGTTGCAGGGCATGACAGATCACGAGATGGGCTATATCACCCGCGCGGCATTGCCGATGTTTCTGATCATGGTGGTGATGGTCTTTGTGCTGATCTGGCTGCCGGATCTGGCACTCTGGCTGCCTGATACCATCCGCGAGGCGCGATGACCTGTGTCATTCCTGCATTTCCTTGCGCGTCACGCCCGAGCCTGTCTGGTGCTTGGGTTGCTGGCCGGGCTGGCGTTGCCGGAGCTGGCAGCGGCGATGCGGCCGTGGCTGCCGCATCTGGTAGCGTTACTGTTGTTCATGACCGCGTTGCGGGTCGGCGCGCGCGCGGCTTTGGGCGGGCTGGGGCAGGCGCGGGTCAGTCTGGGCTTTGTCCTTGTGTTGCAGGTCGCGCTGCCGCTGTTGGCGCTGGGGATTTTGGCTGCTCTGGACCTGCTGGCGTGGCCGCTGGCGACGGCGGTGGTGCTGATGCTGGCGGCGCCGTCGGTGACGGGATCGCCGAATTTTGCCATCATGACGGGGCACGATCCGGCACCCGCAATGCGGCTGCTGGTACTGGGAACAGCGTTGTTTCCGTTGACCGCGCTTCCGGTGCTGTGGTTGCTGCCGCAGCTTGGCGGGATCGAGGCGGCGGTGCAGGCAGCGCTGCGGCTGATCGTCGTCACACTAGCCGCAGTCGCGCTGGGCTTTGCCGCGCGGCGCTGGCTGCTGCCCCATCCGAGCGATGCGCAAAGCCGGGCGCTGGACGGCGCAAACGCCCTTGCATTGGCCGTGATCGTTGTGGGGTTGATGTCAGCCATTGGACCACTCGCGCGCAGCGACCCACAGCGGCTGGCATGGTGGATGGCGGCGGTTGTGGCGGTGAACTTTGGCCTTCAGATCGCGGGTTTTGTTGTGCTGCGCCGCCTGCCGGGCCTGCGCAGCTGGACCGTGCCCGTGTCGATCATCGCGGGCAACCGCAACATAGCGCTGTTTCTAATTGCATTGCCGCCCGACGTGACCGCCCCGCTGCTGATCTTTATCGGATGCTACCAAGTGCCGATGTATCTGACCCCTATTTTGCTAAAGAAGCTCCATGACACTGCCAGAGTCTGAACCCACGCAATTCCCCTGCATCCGAACCGTTGGCATCGACGGTATGCTGGTCAGCTTTGGCGACCGGCTGAGCGAGCCTGCCAACCGTGCAGCCCTTGCCTTGCGCGCCGCGATTGAGGGCGAGGGCTGGGACGGAGTCGAGGAAACCTCGACGTCGCTGGTCTCGACCTTTCTGCGGTTCGATCCGCTGCATCTGAGCCACGCCACGCTGACACAACGCCTGACTGGTTTCCTTCAAGGCACCAACTGGACCGAGGCTGCTCTGCCCGAAGGTCGGCGGTATTTCCGCATTCCCACAGTCTATGGCACCGACCTCGCTCCGCAACTGGACGAGGCGGCAGCCCTCGCCGGGATGACGCGGGACGAGGCGGTTGCCTCTATCTCGGGCACACGGGTGCGGGTCACAACCATCGGATTCGCCCCCGGTCAGCCCTATCTGGGCGAATTGCCCGAGGCGTGGAACATCCCACGCCAGAATGCGCTGACACCGACCGTGCCGATGGCAGCACTGGTCGTGGCGATCCGTCAACTGGTGCTGTTCTCGGTGACGACACCGACCGGATGGCGCCATATCGGGCAGACCGCGTTTCGGCTGTTTCGCCCCGACAGCGACACGCCCTTTGTCCTGCGCCCCGGCGATGAGGTGCAATTTGTTCCTACTGCTGGCGATCAGCTGGCGAATATGGAGCAGGACCCGAACGGTGGCGCAGAATGGGAGGCGATCCCATGAGGCGCGTTCTGATCGTTCATCGCGCAGGTCCCGGCGTTACCATTCAGGATGGCGGTCGGCCCGGCTTCCTTGCCTTTGGTTTGTCACGCGGCGGTGCCACCGACCGTCTGGCGCTGGCCGAAGGGGCGGCCCTTTTGGGGCAATCGGATGACCTTGCCGTGCTGGAAATGCCCGGCATGGGCGGCCGGTTCGAGGTCACGCAGGACACCCGCTTTGCCCTGACCGGGGGCGAAATGCGTGCCACGCTGGACGGTGCGCCGCTGGTGTGGAACGCCAGTCATCTGCTGCCTGCGGGGGCTGTTCTGGACATCGGGCCGGTGACTTCGGGCGCTTATGGTTATCTGCATCTTGGCGGCGGCATAGGGACCGAACCTGCGATGGGCGCGCGCGCTACCCATCTGACCGCCGGATTGGGCCGCGTGATCGAGGCGGGCCAGCGTCTGCCGCTGGGCGTGGACAAGGGGTCACGGGCCGGGATGCTGCTGCCGCGCGATGACCGGTTTCGCGGTGGCACCCTGCGCGTGGTCGAGAGCCTGCAAACAGGGTTCTTTCCCGCAGATGATCTGAAGCGATTCACCACGACCACCTTCACCCGCGACACCCGTGCCAATCGGATGGGTGTGCGGATGCCCAGCGACGGGCCGGGTTTTCATGTCGAGGGTGGTTTGAACGTCGTGTCAGAAATCATCGTGCCGGGTGATATTCAGGTGACCGGCGACGGCACGCCCTTTGTGCTGCTGTCGGAATGCCAGACAACTGGCGGCTACCCCCGCATCGCCACCGTTTTGCCCGCTGACCTGCCGCGTGTGGCGCAGGCTCCGCCGGGGGCAAAGCTGGGGTTTCGGTTTGTCCCACTGGCCGAAGCGGTCGAGGCCGAGGCAAAATTCCGCAAGCATTGCAAAGACCTGCCGCGCAGCCTGCAGCCGCTGGTGCGGGATCCGCACGACATTTCCGACCTGTTGTCCTACCAATTGATCAGCGGTGTGACCGCTGGTGATGATCTTTGAAAGAAAGGCCAAGCACATGACCAGAGCCGTTGATCTGAACGCCGATATGGGAGAGAGCTTTGGCCCCTGGGTCATGGGACAGGATGCTGAACTGCTGCGGGTCATCACCTCGGCCAACATCGCTTGCGGGTTGCACGCCGGTGACTGGGATGTGATGGCGCAAACGATGCGCGACGCGGTGGCCAATGGCACCGGCATCGGCGCGCATCCCGGCTTTCCCGATCTCCAGGGCTTTGGTCGTCGGGCGATGACGCTAAGCCATGACAGCCTGCGCAACCTCGTGCGCTACCAACTGGGTGCGGCGCAGGCGATGGCGCGGGCGTCGGGCGGAAAGGTGCGGCATCTGAAGCTGCATGGCATGATGGCCAACATGGCCTCGGCGGATATGGCGATGGCGCGGGCGTGTTATCAGGGCGCGCTGGACGTTGATCCCGACATCATCGTTATGGTGCTGTCGGCCACCGCACAGCAAGAGGCGGTTGAGGATCTGGGGTGCCGCTGGGCCGGAGAGATCTTTGCCGACCGGGCCTATAACGACGATGCGACACTGGTGGATCGGTCGCTGCCGGGTGCCGTGATCCACGACCCCGAACTGGCAGGTCAACGCATGGTGTCGATGGTTCAGGCTGGCGCGATCCTGACCGAAAGCGGCAAGCGGATCGAAGCAGCGGTGGACACGATCTGCCTGCATGGCGATGGTAAAACGGCGCTGGAGATTGCGCGGTCGGTGCGCGCGGCGCTGGAGACGGCAGGCGTCAAGCTGAAAACCTTTGAGGGGCGTCAGGGCCAGATCAGCAAGGCCTGAACATCGGCCACATTGGTGCCGGTCGCTTCGGTCAGCAGCAGATCGCCCGCCGCCTCAAGCGCGGCAAAGCTGTCATTGTTCGCCAGCAGGGCGTCAGCATCAGCGCCTGCTGCTGCCATTCGCACCTTGGTACCCGCATCGACGATCCCGCCCGCCGCATCGGTCGGCCCGTCGCGCCCGTCGGTGCCACCGGAAAGAAAGGTCCAGTTGCTGGGCGCGGCAGGTGCTTCCATGGCCACACGCAACGCCATCTCCTGATTGCGCCCGCCGCGCCCGGTGCCGGTGATCCGCACGGTGGTCTCTCCGCCGAAGAGCAGAACTGTCGGGGTGTCGACGGGTTTCAGCGCGGCCAGCACCTCGCGCGCGGCGTCTCCGACGTCACCGACAAGGGCATCGCTGACAATCCGGGCCTGCCAGCCTGCGGAGTCAGCTGCTGCTTGCATGGCGGCCAGCGATTGCCGGTTCGATCCGATCAGGACATTGTCCGCCTGTGGCGTCGCAGGCGGCGTCACATTCCTGTCGAGATGGGCGCGGGCGGCGACGGGCAAAGCATCCCACAAACCATGCTCCTTGAGCAGGGCCACGGCGTCAGAAGCGGTGCCAATCGGGCTGACCGTGGGGCCAGAGGCGATGGCGCGCAGGTCGTCGCCGATCACGTCTGACAGGATATAAGCGGTCACCGGCGCAGGTTCGGCATGGCGCAAGAAACCGCCGCCTTTGAGTTCGGACAATTGCTGCCGCACCATGTTCATCTTGACGATATCAAGCCCGCCAGACAGCAGCACCTGATTGACCGCCGCCTTGTCCTGCAGCGTGAGCCCGGCGACCGGGGCGGGCAACAGCGCCGATCCACCGCCCGAGATCAGCGCGATCACCTGATCGTCGGCAGTGCAACTGTCGAGCAGGTCGATGACTGCACGGCCCGCCGCAAATCCTGCCTGATCAGGCACCGGGTGTCCCGCGCGCATCACGCGGGCGTCGGGCACGTCGCGGGTATTTTCGTGATGCGTGACAGCCAGCGCCTCAAGTGGGCCACGCACATGGGTCATTGCTTCGGCCAGCATGGCTGGTGCCGCTTTGCCTACGGCGATCAGGACTGTGCGTCCGGTACCATGGGGCATCGCGGCCTGCGCGATCTGTCGCCGCAAGGCCAGCTCTGGGTTTGCCGCACCGACAGCGGCGTCGAACAGCGTACGAGCGAGCGTGCGGGAGGTGTCTGATGTGGTCATGCTACGGCCCTTTGTGATCGTCGACACAAAGGCCGACACAAGTGGCGGTGTCAACCAAGCCAGTGGGCGCAATCCGGTTTTCGCAGCCTACGCGTAGCCCTTACAAAGGGCCGTCAAGCCATTTCCGCGCCGCGATGTTGGTGATCTCGGCGGCACAATGCACGGGACCGACGGGCAGGTCCGCGCCAGGCGGAGCGATCACGGCCACATTCAGATCGAGCTGATCCTGCAGGGCATGACAATATCGCTCAGCCAGACCGCGACATTGAAACGGGCAGGCCCGAGATGCGGTTCGAAAGGTCGGTGATGGCCGTGCTCTTTTTCGTCATGATCGTCATGACTGCGCTGGCCGTGTTCCTTCGATTCGGTTGGACCGGATACCAAGATTCCGCGATTTATACGGGTCGGGGTGACGGCCCCGCCACTAAGGAATCGGGCGAGGGCGGCGATACCAGCATGTGCAGCCGAAGCGCCAGTCGGTGTCGACGCCTTCAGCCACCAAAGGCGACTCGCTGCCAACGCGTTGATCGACATTGCGCGGTGTCAGCGCGGACGATGGAATCCCCGGCAAATATTTGAAGCGTGCAGAGCCTGGATGAGCGGGCGGATGCGGTCCTGCGGTGCCACTGCCTGACGGCCAAAGCCCGGTTTCGAGCCATATTTTGGCAATTCGCATCGATGGGGATGATTTTAGCGGCAGATTGTTTACGCGCTGACAGGCGGGACCAGCTGACACGTCATCGTCGCAAGATGGGTCAAAGCATGGGGGAGGCGCTTGAATGATCCGGCGCTGTGTTTTAGCTAAGCTTGCAAACGATCGACGGAACAAACGCCCATGACCTATATCGTCAACGATGCCTGCATTGCCTGCAAATTCACCGATTGCGTCGAAGTGTGCCCGGTGGACTGCTTTTACGAAGGCGAGAACATGCTGGTGATTCACCCGGATGAATGCATCGACTGTGGTGTCTGCGAGCCGGAATGCCCCGCAGATGCGATCCGGCCCGACACCGAGCCGGAAGCCGAAAAGTGGGTGGAATTCAACCGCAAGTACTCTGAATTGTGGCCGGTCATCATCACCAAGAAAGATCCGTTGCCCGAGGCCGATGAACGCGATGGCGAGGTCGGCAAACTCGAGAAGTATTTTTCGGAAACACCGGGTGAGGGCGGCTGAACGCGATTCGCGCCGATCAAACGTGGTCGTTCGAAAAGCTGCATCAACCATTTGATTTGCGGCAATATTCCGGTGTTTTGGCGGACCCCTAGGAAGGGGCCCGTTTTTATGTTATGATGGTGTTACAAATGATGACATGCACGCGCATATTGCCGGTTGCGTCGCCGCCGGGGGCATAAACCAGAACGTCACACTGAGATGAACGGAGACAGTCAGTTTCCGGGCTTTTTTCGTGTCGGCTGAATTTCTGCGTGTGCTGTGTGTTTCGCAGCAAGGATACACGAATGACAAAGACCAAAAAATCCGACTTCCGCCCCAACGAATTCGTCGTCTACCCCGCTCATGGCGTGGGTCAGATCGTGTCGATCGAGGAGCAAGAGATCGCTGGCATCTCGATGGAGCTGTTCGTGATTTCCTTTGAGAAAGACAAGATGACGCTGCGGGTTCCGACGCACAAGGCAACGGAAATCGGTATGCGGTCGCTTAGCTCACCGGATGTGGTCAGCCAGGCAATGAAGACCCTCAGGGGTAAGGCCAAGGTCAAGCGGGCCATGTGGTCGCGCCGGGCGCAGGAATATGAGCAAAAGATCAACTCGGGCGATTTGATCGCAATTGCCGAAGTGGTGCGCGACCTGCACCGCGCGGACGATCAGCGCGAGCAGAGCTATTCCGAGCGTCAGCTGTACGAAGCCGCCTTGGAACGTCTGACCCGCGAAGTGGCTGCCGTCTCTGGTGGCGACGAATTGGCTGCGGCCAAGCAAGTAGACGAGGTTCTGGTCGGTCGCGCTGCCTGATCTAAAATGCGCACCTTTCCGGTGACCTCAGTAACCGCGCCCCCATAACCCGGGCGCGGTTTTTCTATGTCTTGGGCGGAAGACAGGCTATGTGTTCAGGCGGCCTTTGTCGGTTTCGCCTCCAGCGTCGACAGGAGGGCGGTTTCCAGCTCTTTCTCCAACTCTTTGGCGCGTTCGATATAGGCGGTGTTTTCTGCCGGCGGAATGTTGGGATCCCATAGCCCGGCTAGATCGCGCAGCGTTTTGCGGTCGTGGTGAAAGAACGTTTCTTCGGCGGTGGCGGCCTCGTATTCGGATAGTCCGACGTTTTCGAGCACATAGCGCCCGGCCCGCAGGGAACTGTCGAACATCTCGCGTACGATGTCGTTGGCGCCGGCCTGATACAGCGCATAGACATGGGTGCGGTCGCGGGCCCGCGCCACAATATGCAGATCCTCGCGCATCTGGCGGGCAAAGGCGACCAGTTTGGTGGTCGAGGCCGGGTTGTCCAGCGCGACCACCAGCACCTTTGCGTGTTCAATACCCGCCGCCTGCAGCAATTCTGGCCGTGTCGGGTCGCCAAAAAAGCCCTTGAATCCAAAGCGGCGCATCAACTGGATTGTTTTTAGATCGTGGTCGATCACCACCGTCTTAAAGCCCGAACTTTGCACCAACCTATTGACGACCTGACCAAAGCGCCCGACACCGGCGATGATCACTGGCCCTTCGTCGTCAATTTCGTCATCGGGCTGCAATTCGGTCACATCCTCCAGGCGACGCGACAGCCAGTCATAGGCGATGAACAACAGCGGTGTGATCATCATTGACAGGGCCACCACCAGCAGCAGCCGTTCGCCCAAAACAGAGGCCACAACATTCTGCTGGATCGAAAACGCAATGAGGACAAAGCCGAATTCGCCCGCCTGAGCCAGACTAAGGGTAAACAGCCATTTGTTGCGTCCGCGCAGTTTGAATAGCCAGGCAAGGCCAAAGAGCACTAGTCCCTTGATCAGCATGACCCCAAGCGCGAGACCCAGCAGGGTAAAGGGCGCGGCCAGGAATGTGCCAAAGTTGATGCCGGCGCCGACGGTGATGAAAAACAACCCCAACAGCAGGCCTTTGAAGGGTTCGATATCGGATTCAAGCTGATGGCGGAATTCGCTGTTGGCCAGAACCACACCGGCAAGGAACGTGCCAAGCGCGGGCGACAGACCCACCATCAGCATCAGAAAGGCGATGCCGACGACGATCAGCAGGGCGACGGCGGTGAACATCTCGGGCAGGCGCGCGGCGTGGATAAAGCGGAACAACGGACGCGCGCCATAAGATCCGCCCAAAATGATCAGCGCCACCGCGCCGAGCGTGACAAGCGTGACGCCCCACCCTGGCAACCCTTCGACCAGCGACATGGCGCCGTGATGGGCATCGGCGGCTACGGGGGCGCGCTGAATCGATCCATCGGGATTTAGCAATGGCTCGGCCACTCCGGCCAGAAGTGGCAGCAGGATCAACATTGGGATCACTGCGATATCTTGCGTCAGCAGCACCGAAAATGCCGACCGACCACCACTGGTTTGCATCAGTCCCTTTTCGTTCAGCGTTTGCAGCACAATGGCGGTCGAAGAGAGCGCAAAAATCAAACCCACCGCCAATGAAGTGCTCAGATCAAGTCCGAGGACCATGGCAGACCCGCTCACGGCCGCCGTTGTCAGAACAATCTGCAATCCGCCCATCCCGATCAGGCGGTGTCGCATGCCCCACAGCGCGCGGGGTTCAAGCTCAAGCCCGATGATGAACAGCATCATGACGACGCCGAATTCGGCGAAGTGTTGCAGATCGTTGCTGGCCGCAACTAGGCCCAGGGCCGGTCCGATGGCAATGCCGGCCAACAGATATCCCAGCACTGACCCCAGCCCGAGCCGGACCGACAAAGGCACAGCGATGACCGCTGCAGCCAGATAGATCGCTGCCTGATACAGAAACGATTCCATGATGTATTACCCTCGGCTTAGTTGTCGGTATGATGCGGGGTTGCGCAGGGTCAATACAACCGGATTAGGCTCGTTTTTGTTGAATTTCCCGGCACCTGGCTGCGAAAGGCAAATCGCGGGGCCGTTGATCTGGAACAGCCTGCGGCACCGGCGCGGGATGCGTCGTCGCGGCCGACCGGTACCCTTGACGCTGCTTACGAAATGGCGGTGTTTGCCGCTCAGGTGGTCAAGAATGAACAGCGGGCAAGTTTACCCTTGCGGCATTGTCAGGATCACGTTGCGACCGCTTTTGGTATAGCGCAGGTCGTCGTCACCGATCGCGGCGACACGGCCACCGTCGATGCGGTCACCGACCTTTACCTTTTGGTAGCGCCCGTTTGACAGCCGGACAAGGGCGCGGCGACTGGACGGTTTGCCATAGACGCCAATCAGGTTCAGCTTGCGCAGGCTGATCGCGTTGCGCACCGTCGCTTGTTTTGCGACCGATGCGGTTGAGGGGATTGACGGTGCAACGGTCCGCGGTGCGATAGCGGCCACTTGCACGGATTGCGGATCCGGGCTTTGGACAGTCGGAGTTGGGGCGCGCCGTGCCTCCTCAACGATGCGTTCGATATCGCGCGGGCGCGGGATCGGTTTGACCGAGGCCGCGATAGCAAGGTTGGTTGCGCCGATGTCGGCCTCTTCCTCTTGCTTGGTCACTTCAGGCCGGAGTTTGGGCCGCAAGGCCGCAAGTTCGGCCAGAGAGCGCCCCCCCAACGTTGCACGTTCGTTCAGTTCGATCAGATTACCGGGGCGCGTCTTTGGTCGCAGGGCCTGGATGCGGCCGCGTTCGGCCGAGGCCGCGGGCGTCTCGGGTTGTGCGATGTTCGCCTGACCCGAACGCAGTGGTGGCGTCACAGGCGGCAACCCGGCAAAGATCAGGATGCCGTCGGGGTTCATGGCCCCTTCGGTTGTGGCACGCACCAGACCGCGCGGATCAAGGTCAAAGGTCACGCCAGCAGGCGCGGGGGGGGCGAGCGAGACAAACCCTGGATCGGTCCCCAGCGACGGCGCACCGGGCAGAGCCACGGCGTCGAATTGCTGCACGGCAGTGTCAATCGACGCGACATACAGGTTGTCGAGGCCGGTTTGCAGCGGCTCTTGGGGTGGTAGCGGGGCGCGTTGCCAGATGCCGGTTGCGGCATAGGTGGCGGCGGCCTCTTCTGGACTCATGACGCGCGCGCGCTCTGGCGCCTCAGGCAGTGCGACCAGCGGTTCCTCAATTGGTGACGCCGCTATTGACGCAGTATCGGGGGTGAGGGTCGCGAGGTCCTCAGGCATAAGGTCGGGTTCGGGGGCAAGCTCGGGATCGCTGTCGGTGGTGCCAAGCGGCAAGTTGGCCACATCAATGGTGGGGACTTCGTTCGGGCGAAAGAACCGGGCAAGCCCATCGTCCAGAAAGACCGAAGCCCAAGCGGCGACGCCGGCCAGAAACAGCAGCAGCACAGCGGTCAGCAGCAGGCCAAGGAAGCGCGGCTTGCCGCCGACGCGGGCCTGCGACTGGCGCGCGCCAAAGATCGTCATACGCTCGCGTTCGGCATCATCGACGGTTGTCGCAGCGGCGGCGGCCTTTTCAGCCTGTTTCAGTCCCTTGCCAGGTTTTGACGTTGGCAGGGGTTTCGGGGCCGGGCCGCTGCGCAGTTTGGCCAATCGCGCAAGAGCCATTGCGGCGTCAGAGGTCGAATCGTCATCGGCTTGGTTTGCCTCTGGCGCGACGACCGGCGCAGTTCGGCGGCTGAAGAAACCGAAACCGCGCGCCTGTGGTGCTTTAGCGGGGGGCGGCGGATCGTCGGCCATGTCGGTAGCCTCGACCGAGGGACGGTCAAAGCTGGCAATTGGCGCGCGGGTGGCTTCGTCCGAAACCTCGTGTCCTTCGGGGCGCGGCGTGAATCGCAAGGCCGGAGTCGCCACAGCGGTCTCCGCGCCGGAATCAATCTTTGGGGTTTTGATAGCGGGGGGGGCAGGTGCGTCGCGCGTGGCGCGAATGCTGGCAAATGCCGGCGACCGCGCGACCCTGTCCCGCTGCGCCATCAGGCTGGGCTCGGGCGATTCGGGGGCCGCATCGGGTTGTGGCACTTGAAGTGGTGGCTGTGCAGCGGGAATTGGCATTGCGGCTGGGGGCGGCGGCGTATCTGGATCGGCAGCGCCGGGGCCAAGCGCCACACGAGCGTCGCGATTGGCCCGTTTGACCGCCAGTTCCAAAGCAAAATTGCTGCGTGGGCGGGCGGACGGTTCACGCGGCGTCTGGGTGGCAGAACGCGGTTCTGGGTCCGTCGATGGGCTGTCGTCTGGCACCTGTGCGACGTCTTTTGATACTTGCTCAGGCTCAGGCTCAGACTGGTCTGGATGTGGGGTGTCCGCCGCCGGTTCTGCGTGCGATTCAGGCAGGGCTTGTGGAGCCTCTGGTTCGGTCTTGGGGACTGGGGCAGGCGTGGGAATCACATCCGGCTCTGGCCGAGGGGCTGGTTGCTCAGATGTCGCTTTGGCGGGCTGCGATGCGGGCGAAGGTGGGGCGACCGGCACGTCGGGCTTTGACACCGCTGGCAAGGCAGCGATGCGGATGGCGCGGGCATCGCGCGTCGGCGGCGCGCCTGTCCAACTTTGCGCTGCACCAAAAAACACCTCGCCCTGAAAGGCACCGTTTTGGGCAATGGCGACAAAGCTGGCGGGGACAAAGGAATGCCCGCGGGCAAAGCTTTCGGCTTCTTCCAGCGTCTCGCGCGCAACTGCCGCGACCCTCAGACGCCCGCCATGGTCGGTCCAGTCATAGACCAGATCGGACACCGGATAGGGCGTCGCGCCATCGAGAGCGGCCTCAATCGCGGCGGTCCGTGCGGGGCCCGCAGGTCCGGCATGCGGCAGTTCAAGATATCGGATCTGTTCGTTGGGGATCACCAGCCTGACAGCACCGCGGGCATTCGGGTCGCGATCGTCGGCCTGAGCGCGCAGATCAGCCAGCGCCACCGAGAGATCCTGCGTGTCAAGCGCAACCTCGTCCACCACGGCCCAGCCACCACCATGCCGCTGTAGCAGCGTGATGCCGTCAAAGGAAAGGGAGAGGGCAAAATTCGGGTTCATGGGCAAGGGGTTTAGCATTCATCCGGGCTGGATGGGAGTCTCCTGCTGCTTCTCAAAAGAATGTACAGCAGGAGTTTGCCGAGGGGAAGCAAAGACCGGTTGCAGGGGCGTTGGAAGCGGCGCAAAACTGGGGCTAGGTTGGATACATAAAAGGGATCCGTCATGCGCCGTCTGTCAATTGCCCCGGTTTTACCGCTTTTTCTGTTGTTCGCTGCGCCGCTGGCCGCGCAGGACGCTGCCACCCCCCGGATCCAGGTGAGCGGCGAAGGACAGGTTTCCGCCGCACCCGATATGGCGACGATCACCCTAGGGGTGAGTGCGCAGGCCGACACGGCAGCGGCGGCGATGGACATGACCTCGGGGGCGACGCAGAAAATCCTCGGGCGGCTTGAGGGATTCGAGATCACTGGCGGCGACGTGCAGACGATGGATCTGTCCCTGAACCCGGTTTGGAATAACCGTGCCACGTCGCAGGACGCCCCCGAGATCACTGGGTTTTCTGCGTCCAATCAGGTGATGGTACGGGTGCGCGACCTGCCGAAACTGGGGGAAATACTAGGCGCGGTGCTAAGCGATGGCGCCAACACGCTGAACGGGCTGAATTTTGGCTTGCAGGATCCGGGCCCGCTGCTGGCACAGGCACGGGCCAAAGCGGTCAAAGATGCGATGGCCCGCGCCGGGATCTATGCTGATGCGGCGGGTCTGACGTTGGGTCCGGTGCTGTCAATCAGCGAAGGCGGCACCGCAGTGCCGCGCCCGGAAATGATGATGTCGATGCGTGCCGCCGATGTCCCTGTGGCGCAGGGTGAGACCGGGATATCTGCTTCGGTGAGTATGGTGTTTTCGATCGGGGAATAGCCCAGAAAACGGGTTCTGCCACCTGTCCGGCCTGACGCGTGTAGGCCCGCCGGTGTTCTGTGCGAGCGGGCTCAAGCGACGCTCAAACAGACCACACAGACGGCCTGACCGACGCGCCGCATGCGACGCGTCGGTTTGGTTTTATCAGCTGTTCGCCTTGGTCAGGGCCTGATCCAGATCGGCGATCAGATCGTCGGCGTCCTCGATCCCGATCGAGATTCGCACCACATTGGGTGCCGCACCCGCCGCGACCTGTTGTTCGGGTGACAACTGCCGGTGGGTGGTCGATGCTGAGTGGATCACCAGCGACCGGGTGTCGCCAAGGTTGGCCACGTGGCTAAAGATTTCGAGCGAATCGACCAGCTTGATGCAGGATTCGTATCCACCTTTGAGAGCAATGGTGAACAACCCGCCAGCGCCTTTGGGGCAGATCCGCGCAACCCGGTCGTTGTAAGGCGAAGACGGCAGGCCGGCATAGGTCACCGCGTCAACAGCCGGATGAGTCTCGAGCCAGGTGGCAATCCGGGTCGCATTCTCGACATGGCGCTGCATGCGCAGGGACAGGGTTTCGATCCCCATCAATGTGTAATGCGCCGCCTGCGGATTCAGGGTCATGCCAAGGTCGCGCAGACCAATGGCAATGCCGTGAAAGGTAAAGGCGAGTGGGCCGAACGTCTCAGCAAACTTGAGGCCGTGATACGCGGGTTCGGGGGCGGAGAGCGATGGAAACTTGTCACTGGCGGTCCAGTCGAATTTGCCCGAATCAACGACGCAGCCGCCGGTCACGGTGCCATTGCCGGTGAGGTACTTGGTCAGCGAATGGACGACCAGCGTGGCCCCATGTTCGAACGGGCGGCACAGATAGGGCGTGGCCGAGGTGTTGTCGACGATCAGCGGGATACCCGCCCGGTCGGAAATCGCCGAAATGGCATCGAGGTCGGTGATATAGCCGCCCGGATTGGCAATGGATTCGCAGAACACCGCGCGGGTGTCGTCGTCAATCGCCGCCTCGACCGCTGCCGTGTCGTCGAAATCGACGAAGGTGGCGGACCAGCCAAAGCGCTTGATGGTCTGACTGAACTGGGTGATTGACCCACCATAAAGGCGGGTCGAGACCACGACGTTTTTACCCGGGCTCATCAGCGGGAACAGCGCCATGATCTGCGCCGCATGCCCCGAAGAGCAGCAGATCGCACCCACACCGCCCTCAAGCGTTGCAACTCGTTCCTGCAGAACAGCCACGGTGGGGTTGGTCAGGCGGGAGTAAATATAGCCCACCTCTTGGAGGTTAAAGAGTGCGGCAGCGTGTTCGGCATCGCGGAACACATAGGCGGTGGTCTGGTAGATCGGTGTTTGCCGCGCGCCGGTGGCCGGGTCGGGTCGCGCGCCTGCGTGAACCTGCAAAGTGTCAAAGCCGTAGTTGGGGCCATCAGTCATCTGGAGTTCCTCCCTCGATATGTTTGCCTAGGTCTAGGACATCGGCTGCGACGGGGCAATGTGGCTGTGCCGCGACGGAATGCCGGGGCTGTGAGTCAGCGCAACCAGTAGCCTTCGCGTTTGATCTGGTTGCGGATCGCCTGTTCGCGACGGGGCAGATTCGTGCGGTCAAACAGCGCGCGCACCTGTGCGCCGCGGCCCTGATAAATCATCCGATTGAATGGCTCATAGCGTTCCAGGACCGTCTTGATCCGGTGCGGCGCCGTCACGGATTCCAGCACGTCGACCACCTGATCATCCTCGCGCGCATACAGCAACGGCAGCAGCCGGTAATGGCAGGATACCGAACCGTCGAGCCATCCCGATGTCAACGCCTCCCGCCCACCACCCAAGGCGTGGATCACCAGCGGCAGGACGATCTGATCGAGCCATGGATCAAGGCTCTGACACAGCAACTCGGGCGGGGGATCGTCGCGGATCGACAGCGCGTAGTCACGAAACAGGCGGCCAAACGCATGCGGGCAGCGGTAGTAGAAAAACCCGGCGTTGAAATAGAGATAACGCTGCCAGTATTCATCGGGCTGGCTCAGATCCAGCGAGCTGGCAAAATCAAGCCCAAAGCGGTCGTAGAGCGATTTCCAGATTGCGCCATAGCCGGGGCCATAGAGTTCGATCTGCGGCCAGGTGCCCTCGCGGCGCAGCGACGCGGCGGGGCGGTCGAAATCAAACGGTACGGTGTCCAGATCACCGGTGATCAGCGTGTCAGTGTCAAAAAACACAAACGGTTCGCCGGCGGGCAGGGCAAACAGCGCCTCGATTTTGTTGCCATAAGGATAACTCTGGCCGAAGTGATGGGATGTGAAGGGCAGAAAGGTGGCGCCAAGGTCGCACAGCAGATCCCGGACAACGCTGTCCGTGATGCGCGGATCATCGGGCCAGAGCGGACCGGGCTGCGGTTCGGCCAGAAACAGGCGAAACCGGGTGCCGGTGGTGCTGTGCCGCAGCGAGGCGGCAAACAGCAGCGCCTCGTATTGCAGCCGTCCGGCCTGACCGACAATCAGGATATTGACAGTTTGCTGCGGGACCGGGTCTTGTGGCATGGCTGTGGGGGCCTGTCTTCTCGTCTGGCTGTGTCAGCAGTACAGGCGCGTGGGTATCCTGCCAACAGTCGGCTTCGCTATTTCGCGAGGCGTCAGGGGAGAGGCGTGGTATTGGAAAGGTATTGAGATGCTGACGTTTATTTTGATTGTTATAGCGGGTGTGTTGGGTGGAGGTGCTGCACCGGGCGAGGGGGCGCGGACCGCAGTTGTTGACCCCATGCCGGTGGCTGAACCGCAAACGCCGACCGGGCGTTTCACCACCGCGACCGAGGTCCGTCCGATCCTGATGGCGACCAGCGGAAGCTGGGTGGTGGTGCGGGAATATGACGGGCAGGATTTGCTATATGTCACACATCTGTTTGCCTGGCGCTGCGGGCTTGTCGGGCTGCGTTACGGCGTCAACGATGGTCCGATGACGGACTGGCCGCTGCCACCCTGTCACGAGGATAGCGCCGCGCCCAATGCCCTGTTGCCTGAGGATGGTGTGACGTACCTCGGCTTTGACCTTGGCTCGGTCGCGCGGGTGCGGGTCGAAATTGTCTATGACGATCTTGAAACACAGAGCCAGAGTTACGTGCGCGATGCCATCCTGATACCCTGACCCGGCGTTGATCCGGGCAGGTCAGAATGTGATCGCCGACACGTCGCCGGAGTTTCGATGGCACCGGATGTGGGTCGCGCGTGCTGGCGAGCCTCTTACATCTGGTGGTGTCTGAGGCCGTGTGGACAAGGACTGGCCCCGGCAGGACTGATTTGCCGTTCTCAGCCACTGTCACGCACGCATAACAACCATACTAGCATATCAGTTGATACGTTGTAAACCGGGTGCCACGAGGTCAGGAAATCGCTAAACTTGGTCGCAGGTTTCTGCGCCGACAGGGCTGGGAAGGCACCTGATACAGGTGGCTGCACGGTGTTGCAGGCGATGGCAAACAGGCGATGTTTTCCGGCAGGGTGCGGTTTTCGTGGGCTGCATGGCGGCGCTGGTTTTTTCGGTATATGTTTGTATGCAGAAGCACCTGAAAGGGGAATCCGATGCCACAGGCGACCCGAGGCAAGGACCGACGCAGCAGCGTCGAGCGGATTGTGGAATATCTCTATGATGAGATTACGTCGATGCGGCTGCTACCGGGCACACGCATTTCGGAAACCGAAATTGCCAGCCGATTCGGAGTGTCGCGCCAACCGGCGCGGGATGCCTTTAATCAACTGGAACATATGGACCTGATCACGATTCGCCCCAAAAGGGCGACAGAGGTCAGAAAGTTCTCGGCAGCCGCGATCGAAAAATCGCGCTTTGTCCGTGCTGCCGTCGAAACGGCCGCGCTGCGCCGGGCTGCGGTGGAATGTGACGACGCGGGCAGGGCTGCGCTGGACGCCTGCCTTGCCCTGCAAAAAGCGGCGATTGCGCGCGGAAATCGTCCGGCCTTTGCGCGACTGGACTATGATTTTCACCGTACCCTGTGTGACGTAGGTAAGGTCAGCTTTGCCTATGACGTTATCAAGACCGAGAAGGAAAAGGTGGATCGACTTTGCACACTGGAGTTGTCAAAGGGTGATTGGATGCAGCTGTTGATCGAGGATCACGAGAGCATCGCAAACGCGGTGAAGCTTGGTGATCAGCAGGCGGCGGTCGATGCAGGGATGCGGCATCTTAGGCGGCTCGACGATACAATCAAAACGATCCGGATCAACAGCGCCACGTATTTTGAGCCCGATCCGGAGTGATCCCGACGATAGCGCGACAATGCGGCTGCCGCCATCTGTGGTGCCTCAGGGATCCTGATCGTCCGGGTCGTCGTAATGGGCGACATACGAGGCGATCAGCCGGTCGATGGCCGCACGCGACACGCGGTTGTGTTCAGCTGAGAACCCAAGGCTCGCTACCATTTTCCAGTGGCCATACATGATCGCCACAAACAAATAACCGATTTCGCGGCAGGCTGACTGGCTGAGCGTCGGGTTGCTGATCTGCACCTCGTGCGCGATGGTGAATTGCAGCAGAGCATATTGATCATGCAGGTTCTTGCGGATTTTGGCCGATCCGGCAGCAAGAGACATCATGGCATCATAGGTTGCGTCGTCGGCAGGTTTGGCCAGATCTTTGCCGGCGAGGAAGTCAAAGTAGAAATCCAGGAACATCGGCAGCCGCTCGGTTTTGTCGGCAGCCAGAATTCCTTTCATCAGTGCCTCTTTATAGGCGGCAGCCAACCCGTCACAGACCGAGACCATCAATGTTTCGGGATCGGGGAAATAGTGCCGGATCAACTGGCGTGACATGTCGGCCTCTTCGGCGATCAGGTCGTAAGAGGGCAGGGGCAGTCCGTGTTTGCCGATGGTCTTGATCGCGGCCTGAACAATGGCCGGGCGGCGGATATCCGAAATCGGCTTGACCATCAGTATTCCGTCTCTCTCGTGTGATAATAAGGGCATAGACTGCGCTGGTCAGCGGGGCGCTGCTACCCTGACGCTGCGGCATTGTATCTTTCCGCAGCGTCAGGGTAGCAGCGCCAGCCAGACCCAGACGGTGCCCAGCGAAAGCCCCGTGGCGAACAGCACCGACGAGGCTGCAACGCGGCGCGCCCGTCCGTACATGTTGGCAAAGACATAGGCATTGATTCCCGGCGCCATTGCAGCCGTCAACACCGCCGAGCGGAAGGCATCCGTCGGCAGGTTGAACGCGCTTCCCAGCGTCCAGGTGATTGCGGGATGCAGCATCAGTGAGATGGCGCAGACAAAGGCGATGACGCGGAAATCCCCCTCTGGGCGATATCGATAGAGCACGCCGCCCATGCCGAACAGCGCCACCGGAAGGGCTGTGCGCACGATCATATCAATCGCTTCGGTGACGGGGGCCGGCAAACCCAAATTCAAAATATTGAACGCGGCGCCGATGGAAATCCCGATCACCAGCGCGTTGCGGAACATCGCCTTGAGCACGGTGAGCGGCAGACTGCCCGCGCTGGTGTTGCGGGCATGGGCGCGTGCGATTTCCATCGCCGTGATACCGATGCCATAGCAGATCGGCGAATGCAGGGCGATGATGGCGTAATTGGCGGTCAGCGCGTCACTGCCAAAGGCGCGTTCGGTAATGGCAAGGCCCAGCATCAGCGAATTGGCAAACAGGCAGCAGAACCCGACGGCGACAGAATCCTCCCAGTCGCGGTGAAACAGATAGCGCGCACCCAGCAACCCCAGTGTAAAGCCGGTGA